>JAJXYD010000019.1 GCA_021780695.1 Deltaproteobacteria bacterium | reverse complement strand
CAGACCGCCGCCGGTGTCAAAATGTTCGGGCCGGCGGCTCGATTAAAATACATTTTCAAACCGGCATTTTCCCTGCATTTTCACGCCGCCGCTAACAGCGAGACATCTAAGGATAAATCGGGGAGTGGAGAAAAATGACACAATTGACAGCTGGATTGCTGTATGGCAAGAGAAAAATCCTTGAGCAGATTTTCTTGGTCGCATGCGCGCTTGTGCTTGTATTCGGATTTGCACAGGCAGCCAGGGCAAATCTTGTCACAAACGGAGGTTTCGAGACGGGCGATTTCACTGGCTGGACCCTGGGCAACACTCCCGGCGGGTTCTTAGTTGTCTTGTCTTTCTCGCCTACTGTTGGGATCAGCGGCGTTTATGAGGGCTCGTACTTCGGCGTGGCTGGGTGCGATGTTCACTGACGATACGCTCTGACAGACACTGACCACGACACCCGGTCAAACCTATGAGGTTTCGTGGGGACTTTGCCAGCGACGGCGCTATCCCGAATAATTTTTTCGCCAGTTTCGCAGGCGACACGCTTTTCTCTGCAAGCCACATCGCCAAACAAGGGTGGACCGAATACATATTCGATGTCACTGCAAGTTCCTCGTCTAGCGTTCTTACTTTTTCTTCCATGGATACCCCTGGGTATCTGGGACTCGATAACGTCTCGGTTGATCCTGTCCCCACCCCCGAGCCATGCAGCCTGCTTCTTATCGGCTTCGGTTTGGCAGGACTGATGGTACTCAATAGGAAGTTACGGGCTGCTAGGATGGTGGCAGGACGCCATAATCGGGCAGTCAACTTAAACCAGCCACGTTACGGGATCCAACATCGGATCATACCGAAATAAAAAATCGAGAGCTGCATGCTCTCGATTCGATTTACTAATCAATTATCCGGTAAAGAACCAAAGGCGAGGGAAGGGGGGAAAAATTCCCCCCTTTCGTCTTAGGTTGTTTTTGGTTTAGCGCAAATGCACTTGCACGTAGGTCTTCTGGCCGGAAGTGTGGTCGAGGGCCAAAATATTTACAGTCCTGCCCTGGGCGGATCTTAGCACTTGAAGAAGCGTTGCCGGGCCGTCCACGTCGTTGTTGTCTACCCGAAGGATAATGTCGCCTTTCTGAAAGCCTGCTCTCCAGAAGGAACTGTCGTGCAAGACATCTACGACGACAACTCCTACCTGTGAATTGAGCCCGTATTGGTTTGCGTCCTTGGCCGTTAAGGGGCTGACCGTGACGCCGAATTCATTTTTGAGCGTATTTTCTATGGCTGCTTCCTGCGATGCCAGATTTCCGATGGTGACCGAAATGTCCTTTTTCGCTCCGTTTCTCTCTATTGTCAGAGTTATCTTGGTCCCCGGGGCTACCAGGGAAATATCGTTTCTTAAAAGCGATGGGTTATCCACCTGTGTTCCCTGGAAGGCGGTGATTACGTCTCCACGCTTTATTCCCGCGCGATCGGCCGGGCTGTCCTTCATGACGTCGGCAACGAGCGAACCCTTGTAGCTTTTGAGGTTAAAGGATTTTGCAAGTTCGGGTGTGATCTTTTGCAGGCTCACTCCGAGCCAGCCCCGGATTACTTTGCCGTGTTTTATAAGCTCTTGGGATACATGAGCGGCTATATTGCTCGGAATGGCGAAACCCAGCCCCTCGAAACCGCCCGATTCAGACAAGATAGCGGAATTTATGCCTATTACCTCGCCTTTCAGATCCATTAGCGGACCGCCGCTGTTGCCGGGATTTATGGCTGCGTCGGTTTGCAGGAAGTCCTGATAGCTGCTGGGTTCGGAGAGTCCGGTCCTGTGCTTTGCGCTGATTATTCCCTGCGTGACGGTCTCACTCAGGCCTCGGGGCTGTCCGATAGCTACCACCCACTGCCCGACTTTTACCTTGTCGGAGTCACCCAGGGGAAGGAAGGGTAAGGAGCCCCCTCCGATGATCTGAATAACTGCAAGGTCGGTTTTGGGATCGGTCCCCACAACTTTTACCGATTTACCGGAAAACTCCCTGCCGTCGGCCAGCACCACCTTGATTTGGGCCGCTCCCCCTACGACGTGATAGTTCGTTAGAATGTGGCCCGAGGCGTCGATGATCACACCGCTTCCCAGCCCGAAGATCTCCCGCTTGAACTTGCGGGGCATGTTGGGAGTTCCAAAGAAATATCTGAAAAATGGTTGGTTCTCAAAGGGGATAAGGGGGTTTGCTATCTCCTGGCGTTCCGTTACTTCCACGTGAACGACCGATGGAATAGCCTTCTTGGCAACTGTTTCCACCGCTGTTACAAGGTTTGGCTCCTGGGTTTGCGCCCGCGATGTAACCATTCCCGTGGTCAGGACAAAAAAAGAGACCAGGGCAATCTCCAAAAACAAATAAGCAGATCCTTTAAAAAGCTTTTTGGCCATGTTCGCGCTCCTCCTCTAGTATTATGACATTGGTTCCAATTCTACGTGTTGATAAAAACTATGACAACTATAAGTATTTATCCCCTGAAAGCATCCTGTTTGAAATCCGGCTAAAGGTCCGGATCTTTAGCTGGAAAATAATGTATTTTGCCACATTATGCCATTACCCGGCCTTTACTTTTTACTGTTCGGCATTAAATAACAAGAGCTTTTGCTCACCTTGGCTCGATTTTGCTTCTGCCTGTTTTGCCTTTCGCTTACAAAGAAACGCCATGGATGTAAACCTTTTTACTGTTCTCGCTATTTGCCCGTTCGGGAAATAATCGGACTTGGACGCCTCGTTTTGACGGCCTCCTCGTCAATCGGGGTTGCGTTTACCGTCATTTCCTTTATTATCCGGAAAATAAGGTTTATGTGGGCACTGGCCTCATCCGGTTTGGCCTTGCAGCCTTTTTGTCCGGACCGGTGAACGCGAGAGCGAGCGTGGTCGTCGTTAATCCTAAAAGGAAGTGAAAATGTTTAATAAGCAGGAGGCAATAAAGAACCTCGAGGCCGTAGTCATTGCCATAGTGCTGGCTCTTTTTATCCGGACTTTTATCGTCCAGTCTTTTTACATTCCCTCCGGTTCGATGAAGCCGACCCTTTTGCCCGGAGATTACATTCTGGTAAATAAATTCATCTACGGGGTGCGCATTCCCTACGAGGGAAAGAAGCTCTTTTTCAACAGGGTCCCCAAACGCGGCGACGTTATTGTTTTCATCTATCCCAAAAACACCTCCGAAGACTTTATCAAAAGAGTAATCGGCCTGCCCGGAGAAATAGTCCAGGTCACCAACGGCAAGATATTTATAAACAACAAACCGCTGCCCGATCCGTGGGGCTACTTCAGCAAAAACGAGCCGCCCGGATTTATCGAGGCGGTTGAAAACTTCGGCCCTTTCGTTGTGCCCAAAGACTCCCTGTTCGTCATGGGCGATAACCGCAACAACAGCGAGGACAGCCGGTTCTGGGGGGCCTTGCCGCTAAAAAACGTCCTTGGAAAGGCCTTCGTTATCTATTTTTCCTGGGACAGCCAGGCCCACAGCCTCGCCCACAAAATCAGGTGGTCCAGAATAGGCAAATGGATCCATTAGCGGTTGTTCAACCGAACTTGTGCCGCACGCCGTAGCCTCCACGCGGAAAGCGCCAGTCGATATTGAAATGGGGGCAGCCCACCCGGCAGGAACCGCATTCGAGACAACCTTCATAGGTTATGCTCACGCGGTCCTTTTCCAACTTGTAGACGTTGGCCGGACAGATATAGAGGCAGGGCTGCCCCTGACACTTTTCAACGCATACCCCCGGGTCTATAAGCCGAAGGTGGGATTGCTCGTCGACGTTGAAGCGATCTAAAAACAGCTTGTCTTCTATCTTTGCGCTCATTACACCGCTCTCCATGCGTCAAAGACAAGGCGCAGGAGCCTAAAGAGCCCCACCCGGCCCCTTAGGGCCTCCCAGGCGGTCTGCCGCCTCGCTTTCTTGGGCGTTTCGTCTACCGTAAGGATTTGGCGCAACGCCTCCGAGGCCCCCTTGGGAAGGGTCGAAAAAAGCTCCCCGTGGGTTTCCAGCAAGGAGGAAAACCTGCGGTATGTCTTAAGATCCTTTAAAACAAAAGACTCCTTCATGCGCTCGCTATAGCCTTTGAGCGTGGCGGAGCTCAAATCGCCTTTTCCCAGGGCCTCCAGTATCGTCTCCGCGGCCAGTCTGCCCGAAGTCATGGCCAGGTTTGAGCCCTCCCGGTGAAGAGCGTTGAAAAGCATGGCCGAATCGCCCGCGATAAGAAAGCCGTCTCCGAAAAGCTTTGGAACCGAGTCGTAGCCGCCCTCCGGAACCCAGTGGGCAAGGTATTCCAGGGGTTTGCCATCTTTTATGAGAGGCTCGATTGCCGGGTGGAGCTTTAAGCGCTCGAGCATCTCGTAGGGGCGCACCCTCTGCCTTGCCAGGTCCGCAAGGTTTGCCCCTATCCCTATCGAAACCGAACGTCTGTTGGTGTAGACAAACGCTACGCCGTTCATTCCCCCGGTCACGCTTCCAAGGATTTCGTTTGTAACCCCGTTTGCCCCCGATACTCCGAAACGCTCATCGATGACCTCCTCGGGTAAACCGATGAGTTCCTTTACCGCAAGTGCGATCTGCCCCGGCCTTGCCTCGGGTCTAAAACCGGTTTTGGCCGCAAGGGGCGAATTGACCCCGTCGGCCAGAAGCACCACCTTGGCCCGCACCTCGCCCTCGGCCCGGTCTGTTTTTACCCCGATCACCCTCCCGGCCCCGTCCTTCATGAGATCGGTAACAACGGTCGAACACACCAGGAGCGCTCCAAAACCTTTGGCCTGATCGGCAAACCAGCGGTCGAATTTTGCCCTTCCCACCGTGAAGGCGTTGTTTTGAAGTTTTTCGAAAAAAGCCTGGTCCCGGTAGGAAAAGCTGATCGAGCCTTCCTCGGAAAGATAGCTTACTCGCGACTCGACGATATTTCGTTCGATAGGGCAGTTTTTTTGCGCGTAATCGGGTATTATCCGCCCGAGGGCGCGCCCGTAGAGTACGCCCCCGAACATGTTCTTGGCCCCGGGGTATTCGCCTCTTTCGATCACGATCACCTTCGCGCCCCTCTTTGCCAGGATGCACGCGGCCGAAATACCCGCCGGACCGCCCCCTACGATTGCCGCATCGAACTTTTCTTCCATGGCGTTTTTCCAGTTACAACCTTTTATCCCTTAGTTGGGCGATCAACTCCGGGATTATTTGCTGGTAGTTGCCGACAATGCCCGCATCGGCGACCCTGAAAATCGGCGCGTTGGGGTCGGAGTTTATCGCCACGATCTTGCCCGCCCCCTGGATGGCCACGAGATGCTGGACCGCACCCGAGACCCCTACGCCTATGTAGAGCCTTGGGGCCACGGTTTTGCCCGTCTGGCCCACTTGTCTTTCGTAGGGCAAAAGCCCCGCCTGCACTACGGGCCGGGAACAGGCGACAACCCCTCCGATCAGTTTGGCCAGCTCTTCGAGAAGCGGCAGCGAAGCCTGGTCGCAGGCCCCGCGCCCCGCCACAACGAGCGCCGGATAGTCTACGATGTCGGTTCCCCCCTGGGAGGCCGTGGGGATAAATCTTACGATCTCGGGCAGTTCGAGCGCAGGAGGAGCGAATGCGTGGCTGACTATATTTGCCGTCTTCCTTGTCGGGTCTTTTGCAGGCATGGCGAATACCCTGGGCCGTACCGAACTCATCTGGGGACGCTTTTGCCTGCAGAAGATGGTGGCCATGATGTTGCCCCCAAAAGTCGGGCGCGTCATAAGAAGAAGGCCTGTTTCCTTTTCGATGAAAAGCCCCGTGCAGTCGGCCGTAAGGCCGGTTTCAAGCCTTGTGGCCACAACCCCGGCAAGGTCTCTGCCAAGGGCCGTTGCCCCTACTAAAAGAATTTCCGGGCTCACCTCGGCGCACATATCCGCCAGCGCCTTGCCGAAGGAGGCCGAAAAATACCGGCCAAGAAGAGGATCATCCATTACGTGGACCTCGTCGCAGCCGTAGGCGATCGCCTCCCGGGCAACCCCGTCCACGTTGCTGCCCACAACAAACCCCAGCACTCTGGTGCCCAACTGTTTTGCCAGCTCCGAGGCCTTGCCGGTAAGCTCCCAGGAAACCGGAGCGCCAAGCCCATCGGCGGTTTCGATAAATACCGCAACCCCGCTATGGCCCCGCCCTTCCACATCCGGCCCCGAGGGCTTTGCCTCGACAACCTTTTTCCTCTTTTTCTTCTCGTAGCTCACCGCCCCTACCGGGCAGCTCTCAAAGCACTTGCCGCAGCCAATACATACTTCCGGGTCTACCTGGGCTACCCCGTCGCTATTTAATTCAATTGCCCCGACCGGGCATTCGCCAATGCAGATCTGGCAGGCTATGCACTTATCGGGAATTATTTCGGCAACTTCGATTCCACGCGTATTTTTTGCCATCCTAGCCTTCCGCCTTCCAGCCCTTAGCGAACCCGGCCTCAAAGTCCCGGTCGGAAAACAACTCCCCCAGGGCTGCCGATACGGCCGCTGAAACCGACTCCGCCGCGTCCCATTTGGGGCCGGCCCTGTGGAGTTGCGGGGAAGCGATGGCTTTTACCCAGGTGGGAGAGCCCTTGATACCAACAAGATCGGCACGGGCGCCTATGGCTTTTGCATCCCAGACCTTGATCTCTGCGCGCAGGGAAGCGATAAGCATGGGAAGAGAGGCCCTTCTCGGGGTCGCCATTTCCAACTCGACGCTCAGCAGGGCCGGAAGAGGCCCCGAAATCACCTCCATCCCTCCCTCGACCTTGCGCCTTGCCTGTAGACGCCTTTTGCCCGGATCAAGCCATTCGACGTCTAAGACATAGGTAAACTGCGTCAAACCTAGCCGGGCCGCGATTCCGGGTCCGGTTTGCGCCGTGTCGCCGTCGATAGCCTGCTTTCCGCACAGCACAAGGTCGACGGGTTCGACAGTGCCAAGCGTTTCTATGGCTTTGGAAAGCGTGTAGCTTGTGGCAAGAGTATCGGCTCCTGCAAAGGCGCGGTCGCAGAGAAGGACCGCATCGTCTG
Source organism: Deltaproteobacteria bacterium (assembly GCA_021780695.1). Taxonomy (GTDB): domain Bacteria; phylum Desulfobacterota; class Syntrophobacteria; order Syntrophobacterales; family Syntrophobacteraceae; genus SbD1. Next base: position 84,837 of record JAJXYD010000019.1, on the reverse strand, counting down.
CGCCCATCGAAAGCGCCTGCCTCAGCACGCTGTCGGCCTGGGGAGGTCCCATGGATAGCGCCGTTACCCTGGCTCCGTATTTTTCCTTTAGCCCCAAGGCCGCCTCGAGGGCCGTGATATCGTAGGGATTGGCCATGGATTCCACGCCCGCCCGCACAAGGGTGTTGGTCTCGGGATCTATTTTTACCTCGGCGGTATCGGGTACCTGCTTGATGCAGACTGCAAAATGCATAAGGCTCTTTCCTGGCTTGAGGAAGACTTGTGAATAAACATCGGCATTGATTTTGGCAAGAGTGGGTAAAGGTTTTTTGAAACAGGGGGCTAGCTTAGGATGATCGCCCTGATTGTGGTCATTTTGAGCCTTTTGCAGGCCCTCCAACGTTTTTCCCCGTCGATGATCCGAAAGGAGTCGTCTTCGAAACGAATCAAAATAGGATCGTGGCCTCCGTTGCGGATGCTTTGCTCCATCCCTTCGATCGCTTCGGCCGAGTAGACCATTCGGCGATTGGGACTGATCCTTGCGATTTGGATTTCCCGAATCTCGCTCTTCATAGGTTTTCTCCCGCAAAGGTTATTGGAGGACTCTAATGCGGGAAGGGCAGGGAGGCAAGAGGTGGGTAGAAAACAAAAATCCCGGGCCGCCACAGACCTGCGCGCGGCAAGAGCTCGAAATCCTTATCCGGCTATCCCGGTTCGGCGGGGGTTAAGAGCTTGCGGATGCACTCTTTTAATTCCTTTATTTTCAAAGGCTTGGCAAAAAAACCGTCGACTCTTCCTTTCATCGCTTCAACCGCCGAATCAAGGCTTGCAAAGGCCGTCACCATGATAACCTTTACCTCCGGGTAGGCCGTCTTTACCGTGCGCAGCACCTCCATGCCGTCGGCCCCCTTCATCTTGAGATCCGTTATCACAACGTCGAACTTTTCCTGCCTAAGCCTTGCGAAAGCGGGTTCGGCATTCAGGAAAGTCTCTACCAAATAGCCCTCCGGTTCCATGGCGACCTTAATCATCTGTCCAACTATTTTTTCATCGTCTATCACTATGACCTTGAAACCGGGCATGGCAAAGCTCCTTTGCTAAAGGTCGCATACCGGCAGCTCTATCGTAAAGCAGGTTCCCGCGCCGGCTTCACTTTTTACCCGTATGTTTCCCTTATGATTTTTGATGATTCCGTAGCTTACAAAAAGTCCCAGGCCCGTTCCCCCCGGTCCCTTGGTGGTAAAAAAAGGATCGAAGATATGGGGCAAAATTTCGGGGGAAATGCCTTTGCCTGTGTCCTCCACCTCCACTTCCACGCGGGCCCCATCAGGGTTGAGACGGGTCCCAATCCGCAGACGATCCCCCGGCGAGCAGGCGTGGATTGCGTTTGTGAGCAGGTTTATGAGCACTCCCTGGACCTGATTTTCATCAATGTAGACCTTTGGCAACTCCGTGGCAAGCTCAACCCGTGCCTCGATGTTGCAGATCGAAATCATGTTCTGCACAAGCCTCATGCTCTTATCGATCACGCTGTTTATGTCGCTTTGCTTGAAGTCGGGCTTTTGAGGCCTGGCAAAATCGAGAAGATCCTTTACGATGCGCTGGATGCGCTCGGTTTCCTCCTCGATTTTTTTCACATACTCCACATGCTCGTCCCGGTTCATTCTATCGTAGAGCTCGACGAAATTTTGCGCGAGCATGGAGATGTTATTTAACGGATTGCCGATTTCGTGGGATACGCCCGCAATCAGAATGCCGATGGAGGAAAGCTTCTTTGCCTCTATCATCTCTTCTTCGCGGTTTCTCAGTTCTGCGGCCATGGAAAGAAGAGCCGAAACCGCCATGCCGCATTCATCGCGGGACTTTTCCGGTTCGATTTTTTCGAATTCACCCTCCGAGATCAGGTGCGCGGCCTTTTCTACCCGCTTTAGCGACCCCAAGACCCTGGCCGACAAAAGCAGGGTAACCCCCACGGCGGTAAAAAGGATAAGCGCCAAGGAAAAAATGAGACCTCTTTTGGAATCCGCTATTATCCTGTTCACCTCCGCCCGTTCGGAAGAGGTTATATAGTTCATAAATTCCATTATCTTGCGGCCCGCTGCGCGCACCTTTGACTGCGCTCCCCCCTCTCCTGTCCTTGCCCCCTCGAGCGAGCGGCCGTAATTTTTAAGATTTGATTCGAGCCGGGTCGTTTTGCCCTCGCCGATCGCCCTTGCAATATCGGCCCGCGAGCTTTCGATGGTCTTGATGGTGGCCTCTGTTTTCGCCTCTATATCCGAGAGGGCCGACTTTTCGGCGTAGAGGAAATAATTTTTCTCAGCCAGCCTCATTTCCAAAAAGGTCGCGTTTAAACTGTCGGCTATTTCCATGAACCTAAGCTTGGTGAGCACCTGCTCCAGGCTGTGATAGGCAAGAAAGCCCGTGACCAGGATGAGAAGGATATTGGCAATATTTAAAGCGATTATTTTGTGAAATATCTTCACATGCTTCAAGGTTAGAAGGCCTCCGCGCTTTTCAACGCCTCATAGTTTTCTTCTCTGATCGGCCAGGACCATATGATACCGTCCACTATCATGAGCAGGCCGGCGGCCATCATAAATATATCGAGCACATTCAAAAAGCTTGGCCGGAAATACTCAAAAAGCCCCAAGCCGCCCCCGGCAAAGGAGACGCCGGTACCGATGAAGGAGAGTCCGGTCCGCGCGCGCGCATAAATCGTGCGGTAACAGGCGGCTACGGTGCGCTGGGCGCTAAAGGCGCTTCTTTGGTGCGCCAGAAGGGATCGAGCTTTATTGTCGTGGGAACCCTCGATAACCGCAACTGTACGATTTGCCAGGTCGAAGAGGCGAGCGAGCATGGTCTTGCCCTCCTTTGCGCGCTCCTCTCCCGGGTCCACGAACTGGTAGTCTTCGAGAAACTGCACGCTTGCCGCCGTGACCTCTATTAGCGTCTGGTGCTTGGGAGGGCGAAAATAGGACCTTTTGATCCGGTAGTAGCTGATCATGCCAAGCAGGGTTAAAACAAGGCCCGAAGCTATCATTGCCCAGTAAAACGGCGCGTATTGGACTGTGTGGCCGTTCTTTAGAGCCGTTCTTCCAACGAGTATGAAAGTGAGGCCGGCATCGAGCAAAGCCATATAGGTTCTCACCCTTGCGAAATGGGTGCGGTAGGTGGCCAGTTTGGTCCTCCACCCCGCCATGGTGTTTCGCCACATCGCAAGAGAGGTCCTTTCGTTTCCGGAAAGATGCTCGGGGTCGCTGTTTAGAAAGTCGCCGATAAAAAAACAGATATCCTCGGCAAGGGCTACCATGAATTCGAATTTGGCCCCTTGTCCCAACCATTTTCTGACGTCTTTTTCAACTGCGGGGTCCATGGGGTTTCTGGCCGCTACTATCACCGTCTCCCTGTCCAGCGCCACGGGAAACCAGAGCATAAAGGCAAGCCTTTGCGCATCGAGCCCGTCTAGAAGCTCTGGGGGGACCGGAATTCTTTCGTCGTATTCGACCCATTCGCACCCAAAGGATAGCGAAAGGGCTTCGAGCAGCTTGCGGCGCGGAATCCCCAGGTCGTAGCGAAGCACCTCCTCTACCTCGATGTCTCTCAGGCGTGCCGCCTCACCTGCCCGGGTAAGATCCTGCAAGCCCAAAAGCCCCCACTCGACCAGAGGTCTGAACGGCATCGCCACATCAGCTCCCACAGTCATCGTCTTCATAATTGAATATCACCTTTTTCCAAAGCTGGGTTGGCTTGGCGTAATCGGGCATTCGGATTTCGAGGCCCTCCCAGCAGTAAGGCAGCTGTTTTTTTCTGCGCTCGGCTTTAACGAACCAAAAAAGCCCCTCGGATATCATGAAAAGCCCGGCCACGATCAGCACCAGATCGAACAGGGTCCACCAGATGTTTATCCAGCCGAAATAGACCTGCAACCCGAAACCGATCGAAAAAATGCTTACCCCTGTCCGGATAAACCTGAGGCCTGTCCGCGATCTTGCCAGAGTGGTCCTGAGGCGTGCCTTGACGTTTCGCCTTTCGGCAAGCAGCGTTCGCTCCAGGGCAAGCCCGGTGGTTCCCCAGATCCCGGGGGCGTAGGAAGCTTTGAGGGTAAGCTTTGGCGGCAGGTCGTCCAAACGGCTGAAAGCGCGGAACATAAAGTCCCAAATCGAGGTGCTTTCCTCGATCTGTCTGGTAGTCTTTATGCTCTCCACCACCGCGCGCCGTCCCGGAAAATACCACCTCGAGCCTTCGAAAAACATGGCCACACCCGTCATTATCAAAGCGGCATAAAAGATCGACCATGCCCCGAAATGATAGTTTCTCCAAAGAAGCACCCCCAGGCCCACAACGGAAGTGCCCGTGCTGGCGAAAGCAAGGCCCGTTCTGGCCCTGGCCATCCGGGTGCGGTACATGGCAAGAAGGGTCCTCTCCTCGGCAAGATCCGACCGGTCTATGGCAAAAAATCTTCGCCTCATTACCGGAGAAAGCCTGGCCCAGCGGTTTCGAAGCTGCTCGGCCCCTTTTACGGGCTCCGATCTTGTCAGTACCGAGCCCACCTCCGTGGTTATAACCTCGGGTATAGTCGTTCCAAAGGTAGAGCGGGCGGGCACATAGCCTATGGTTTCGGATTCGGCTCTCCTCATGGGCATATACCAGCTCAACCCCTCCGCCACCATGAAGGTTCCCCCCAAAAGGATGAGCGCCTCTATTGCGGTGAGCCAGCCGATTCCAAATATCCTCAACAGAGTAAGGCTTATGGTGATCAGCTTTACTCCGATCCTTATGGCCGCAAGTCCCGTCCTGCCCTTGGCCATGTTAGTCCTGTAGCGCGACATTTTCGTTCGCTCGGAGGCAAGCCTTGTGCGCAGAACCGCCAGGCAGGTACGCCCGGCTTCGGGGGGAAATCCCGGGTTTACATCCTGGTTGTGCTCGATCATGCGGATTATGTCGCTTGGAAGGGCAAAGATCAGTTGGATGCAATCTTTTCCGAGTGCGCGCTTTATCTTTTCGACCAGCAAGGGGTCTTCGGGCTTGGAGGTGACCACCTGCGCCCGCCTGGCTCCCACGCGGATCGGAAACCACAGATCGCGCTTTAGAGCGCAAAGATCGAGCTTGGCGGCCAAATCGGCGTGAACCACTAGCTTTTCGCTAAACTCTACGAAGGGAAGGCCGTAATGGTTGCTGAAACTGAGAAGGATTTCATGTTTGGGGACGCCAAGCTCGCGCAGGGACCTCTCGAGCAGCCTCGCTGAGCCCTGGGAGGCGCAAAGGAGCTTCTCCAACTCGGGTCTCTGGATTACTCCACGCTCGATGAGGGAGTCAAGGGCTCCCGGCCGTTTTTCCACAGGCTCTTCGATCAATTGACTCACGGCATGGAGACTCTCTTGGGCCATTAGCATGCGATCCCCTTGAAAACGCCGTTGGCCCTGTTTGGCCAACGGCCCGAATTGCCGGGATAATTTAACGCTATTATCATACGCCCCCTTATCCATGGCAAGCCCGGGTAAAGCGAAAACAGAGGTTTTCGCTCCTTTTGCCTTCCCTATAGGCCCCGGTCGCCTCTTGCGCCCGTAATTATGCACAAATCATGCGATGGTTTTCGGCAAAACAGCAAGATTTTCGTCTCGAAAATCGCCTTGTTGACACTCTCGGAAAATAACGGCCAATTTAAGGACCTCCTTAAAGTGTCGCCTCGATGTATCAGGTGTCGCTTGGAGTGATACTTTGGCGCGGTCAAAAGCGTAGAGCCGCCCCGCATTATTTCCTTGCGCCTCTTTAGGTATTTCCATGTGTGAGTCCCCGAAAAACCTTGGCCGGTCGCGGGCAATCACAGAGTGGTTGCCCGTCATGCCGGGGGCGCCCACGGCATGACGCGGTTCGAGGCCGATATCGGGTGCGATCGCGCAGTATTGCCCTGTTCCAGCCTTCCAATTGACTGGCTATCTCAAGGAGTTTAGGGTAAAATACTTGAAAATAATCTTAAAAGATTATGGCGTTGCTTATTTAAACCCGCCTTCGATGTGGAGAAAAATGAGATTTTTACGTTCTATCTTTTTTTACATATTCTTGATTGTGTCCACCTTAATTCTGGGCTCCTCGGCCGTAATCGGCTCTTTTATCAGCCGGGCATGGGCCACTTTCATGGCCAGGCTCTGGGGAAACGTGAACCTCTGGGCCGCGGGGGTCAGGGTAGTTGTTACCGGTGAGGAGAACCTCAACAGTGGCCCCTACATTTTGGTCAGCAATCACCAGGGGTGGTTCGATATTTTTGCAGCCCTTGGAAAGCTGCCCATAACGTTTAGCTGGCTGGCAAAAGAGGAGCTCTTCAGAATACCGATTCTTGGTAATGCAATGGCTCGGGCGGGCTATATTCCCATCGACCGAAGGGACCGCAGGAAGGCTATTGCAAGTATGAACGTCGTTGCCGATGTCGTGCGGGCCGGCACATCGGTGTTCATTTTTCCCGAAGGCACAAGGAGTGCCGACGGTATTATGAGGGAGTTCAAGAAGGGCGCCTTTGTGATGGCGGTAAAATCCGCACAGCCTATCGTTCCCATAACCATAAGCGGCTCTTACCGGATACTACCCAAAAACAGCTGGATGATCCATCCGGGACCGATCCTGTTTTCCATTGGCCTTCCTATCCACAGTGCGGGTGCCGATGCCGAACACCGGGATTTGCTCATGAAGGAGGTTCGGGAAGCGATCCGCGCCAAACTTACACCGGAAGAAGCGGGCAGTGAAAACCGGGCGGCCCCTCAAACCCCGAGAGGGCTGTCCCAAAGCGGGGGGGGCAACTAAAAAGATGTGTGAAAAGACTTCCGCATCGCTTTTAAAGGTTATCGCCCTGGGCGGACTTGGCGAAATCGGCCTCAACATGATGGTCTTCGAATATGAGGACTCCATCGTGCTGGTCGATTGCGGCCTCATGTTTCCAGAAGAAGAAATGCTTGGCGTCGACATCGTCATTCCCGACTTCAGCTATCTTCTGGCCAGAAAAGAAAAGGTGGCGGCCCTGGTCCTGACCCACGGCCATGAAGACCATATCGGCGCTATTCCCTTTCTTGTCCGCGAGTTTCCCCTCCCTATCTACGGCACGGCCCTGACCCTTGCCCTTGTCCGGGAAAAACTTCGCGAGCACAACTTGCTCGACAGGGTCGAACTTGTCCAGATCGCCCCTCGCCAGATTGCGCATATCGGCCCCTTTGCCTTCGAATTCATAAGGGTATGCCATTCCATCCCCGATGGCGTGGGACTTGCCATCCGCACTCCCGTGGGCGTTATGATCCACTCGGGGGACTTTAAAATTGACAACACCCCCGTTGACGGAGAGCGCCTGGATATCCCACGGCTTGGCACCTACGGCGAAGAGGGTGTTTTGGCCCTCTTTTCGGATTCGACCAATGTGGAGCGGCCCGGCTACACGGTTTCGGAAAAGGAAGTGGGGGTAACGCTTCGAAATGTTATCCGGGAAAAGCGGGGCCGGGTCATTGTGGCCGTATTCGCAAGCAATCTTCACCGCATTCAGCAGCTTATCCACATTGCCCGCGAGTTTGGCCGCAAGGTGCTTCTTAGCGGCAAGTCCATGATTACAAACGTGCGTCTTGCACGCGAACTGGGCTATCTCGACTTTACCAAAGACGACGAAATATCGATCCAGGACCTGCCCTTCATGCCCGACTCCCAGGTGCTCATGCTTACCACCGGCACCCAGGGCGAGCCTATGAGCGCCCTTAGCCGTATGGCCTTTAATGATCACAAAAAACTCAAAGTGGGCGAAGGCGATACGATAATACTTTCTTCGCGCTTCATTCCGGGTAACGAACGCACCATTCAAAACATCATTAACCACCTCTACAGAAACGGCGCCGAAGTCATTCACGAACAGGTAAAAGACATCCATGTCTCGGGCCACGCCTGCCAGGAAGAGCTAAAGATACTCATAAATGTGGTAAAGCCGCGTTTTTTCGTCCCCGTTCACGGCGAATTCCGCCACCTTGTTAAGCACAGAAAACTGGCTGTCTCTGTTGGAATTGATCCCGCAAACTGCCTGCTTATGGAAAACGGCCGCGTTATGTGCTTTAGCCGCGACCAGGTGTGTACAAAAGACAGGGTCGAGACGGGCAGGGTCTTTGTGGACGGAAAAGGCGTAGGAGATATCGGAGGCCTCGTTTTGCGCGACCGCAGGCATTTGTCCGAGGACGGCCTTGTGATCGTATCCCTGGTAGTGGACAAGGAAAGCCATGAAATTTTGAGCGGCCCCGATATTTTCAGCAGGGGCTTCATTCACGAGGAGACTAAACCCGAAATCCTCTACGAGGGGCAATGTATAATCTTTGAAAACATCGACAGGCAAATGGCTGAAGCCCACGAGTTGGACTGCGCGCTTCTCCAGGAACAAATCCGAAGAGACCTCAAGCGATTCTTTATCCGCTTGCTCGACAGAAGGCCTGTTATCTATCCGATCGTGGTCGAAATTTAGCCGGGTAGCGCTCCTGAGCGTTGGTTTCCCGCCTGTAGCGGCGCCGCGAAAGGGTGCGGTTTTTTTAAAAAAGATCACCAGGGGGCTTCGGCCATGAGTGAAAAGAGACATGAAATATGGGCTTTGGGTCTTTTAACGGCCTCGCTCCTGGTTCTTTGCAGCATTTTGTCCTACAGCCCAACCGATCCTACTTTTTTTCACCCCAGCTCCCAGCCCACCGTAAACCTGGTGGGAAGATTCGGGGCAAATATTGCCTGGCCCCTCATCCTGTTTTTTGGAATCGGAGCATACGGGTTTGCCATCGCCGGACTGTGGACAAGCTGGCGCCTCTTTAGGGACTCCACCCTTGAGGGCCTGTGGCTTCGCCTCCTGGGGGCCTTTCTTCTGATCTTTAGCGTAATGACCATCGGGGGACTGGACTGGCCTGCCATAAAGCTCTTTAGCCAGCCAATGCAAACAGGCGGATTTTTCGGCTCGCTTCTGGCCGACTTTTTCCACGCGCGCCTTTCGATGGTGGGTACCCATATACTTCTTACGGGAACCCTTCTTATCGCGCTTCTGCTTGCAACTCCCCTGACAATAAAGGCCGCGATCGGAGAGGTCGCCTCTCTTGCGGTCTCGGCCTACAGGTGGCTGGCCGCCGAGGCTAAAGTCCAAGCAGATCCGGACGGCCAACTCCAGGTCCAACCGAATATTTCCGCCCCCAAAAGGACAAAAAAGAAAGAGAGCCCCTCATCTCCTTCCGCCCAGGTGGAGATTGTGGCTAAAAAGCAAACGGGAAAAGAACCTTCCTTGCCTGTCCCCGTCCAGGTCGCGCCCGGGCAGTATGTTAATCCGGACCTGGGGCTCCTCGATGTCTATGAAACCGAAAACGTAAAACCCGACTGGAAAAAGCTCGAGCAAAACGGCGCCGTTCTTGAGGAAAAACTCGCCGACTTCGGCGTTTCGGGCAAGGTCGTGGCCATAAATCCCGGACCCGTCATTACCATGTATGAATACGCCCCCGCCTCCGGTATAAAGATCAGCCGCATTGTCAGCCTGGCCGATGATCTTTCCATGGCGCTAAAGGCTATCAGCATCCGGGTGGTTGCCCCCATCCCCGGCAAGGGCGCTGTCGGTATCGAGATACCAAATGCCAAAAGGGAACTGGTGTCCTTAAGGGCGGTGCTCGAAAACGAGAGCTTTGCCGGTTCGGGAGCCCCTCTGTCGATCGCGCTTGGTAAAGACATCGCCGGTAAGCCGGTTGCGGCAAATCTTGCCAGAATGCCTCACCTTCTCATTGCCGGGGCCACCGGGACCGGTAAGAGCGTCTGCATCAATACGCTTTTGACCAGCCTGCTTTTTAAAAACAGCCCGGAAGATTTGCGCCTTCTTCTTATCGATCCTAAAAGAATTGAGCTTAGCAGCTATGAGGGCATACCGCACCTGATACACCCCGTGGTGACCGATGCCAAGATGGCCACCAGGGCCCTGCGCTGGGCCGTAGAGGAAATGGAGCTTCGCTATAAGCTGCTTGCCGATAAAAACGTCAGAAACATCGAGGCCTATAACCGGGCGCTCGCGCGGGAAAAACCCCAGGAGCCCAAAGAGAGGCCAAAGGAGACCGGGACCTCCACGGAGGAAGGCCTCCACCACTATAAGTTGCCTTACGTGGTCATAATAATCGACGAACTGGCCGATCTTATGATGGTTGCCTCCCGTGAGGTCGAAGAATTCATTACCCGCCTGGCGCAGATGGCCCGAGCTGCGGGCATTCATCTTATCCTGGCCACCCAGAGACCCTCTGTGGACGTTTTGACCGGAATAATCAAGGCCAACATCCCCACCCGCATCTCCTTTCAGGTCTCCTCGAAAATCGATTCGAGGACCATCCTGGACGGCTCGGGGGCCGAGACTCTGCTGGGCGCGGGCGATATGCTCTTTTTGCCCCCCGGAACGGCCAAACTCCAGCGCATCCACGGCTCCTTCGTCTCCGATGCCGAGATCGAAAGGCTAACCCAGCACTGGAGAGCCCAGAAGCTTCTCGAAGACCCCCTTGGCGCAAGGATTGACTTGCGCGAGGAGGACGCCTCCGCCCAGGTCGCCGATCTGGAGCTGGACGAAAAATATGACGAAGCGGTCCAGATGGTTTTAGAAACCAGGCAGGCTTCGATATCCATGCTGCAAAGAAGGTTGCGGGTGGGCTACAATCGGGCCGCGCGAATGATAGAGGTTATGGAGCAGCAGGGGATCGTGTCGCCTACTGACGGGATAAAGCCTCGAGAGGTGCTCGGGCGTGGGCGCTAAAGATGTTTTAAACCCCGGCCTGACCCAAGGCTTTGGTCTTGCTTTTCGGGGCAGGCCGGAAAAAATTTTCAGGTAAAATTTCCCGCGCTAACCGCAGCGGAGGCAATGGAACTTTCCCTTAGCTTGGACCCTTGCCGCCCCTAACGTCGAAAAAGGATCGGGGGGCGGTCCGAAATAACTCAAAAGACTATGGTGCATATTATGAATCACTCTGGGAAGAACTTCTTGCGGCTTTCATTTTCGTCTCTTTTTGCAACTGCTCTGCTTTTGTGTTCGCCCGGTGCGGCCCCCGCCGCCTCTGCCCGCTCCATAGGGCAGATACTTTCCAAAACCGAAGCCAATTACCAGGGCATTCATGCTTTTACGGCCGTTTTTACCCAGAAAACAGTATCGGCGGCCGCAACGTCCCTTGGGGCGCAAGTAGCTGAAGGAAGGCTCTATTACGCCAAGCCCCGCCAGATGCGCTGGGAGTATTACAAACCGGAAAAGCAGGTCTTTGTTGCCAACAACAGGTTTGCCTGGCTCTATTCGGAAAACGAAAACCGCATCACCGCCTTCAATGCCGACAAGCTTTTCGCTTCTCCTCTGGCCAGCGCCTTTTTCGATGGCGCCATGAGGCTGCGGGACCATTTCAGCGTGACCCTGGACTCCGCGCTGTCAACGCCTCAAACCGCCGTTTTGCAGCTAAAACCCCTGCACCGCGACCCCAGCATAAAGCTTGCCTACATCTGGATAGATCGGCGAAGCTTTCTGATTTCGCGCGTCCAAACCAAAGACCTTCTTGGGAATACAAACGAGATCACCCTAAGTTCTTTTACGCCGCGCACAAATCTTAACCCCGCGCTCTTTCTGCTGCAGGTTCCCCCAAAGGCCGGTGTCTACGACGCAAACGGCCGCATGCTTACGCCTGCCCAGTTAAAACAGCTCCAATTAAATATTTCTTCGGGAGCCGGGAATTAATGAGTTGCCGATTTTTTCGTATCCGCCGCCTTTGCCTCTAAATCTTTTGGGCATTGAAATACCGGTAGAGCCCAATGGAAAATCGCGCTGCTGTAGTATGTCCCCTGATGAGTCTTACAGGGGCTTTGTCAATAAGGCAAAGTCTGTATAAAGCCTTTTGGACCTCCGCAACGCACAGAGCCATACTCCAGCTGGAAGGGGGCATGTCATGGACTTTTGGACAGGGTTTTTGCTGGGTTATTTCGGATGTTTGGTCTCGGTTGTCCTGGCCTTTGTCGCAGGCGCCTGCATCGGGGAAAAAACAGAGGACTTCGGCCTGGAAGTAGCCGACTCCAAAGAGACCGCGGAGCTTATAAAGCTTTTGAGTAACTAAAGGGTCTTGTCCGGATTGCCCTTGCCGTTTCAAAAAGCCTTGTATCGCTCCGGTCCCCTTAGGAGCCTGACTGAGAAAGAGCCCTCCACGGCTACGATCCATCCCCCGGCGGAAAGCCCAGCCTTGCAAACGTTTTGGTTTGCTGTCCCCCCCTTTTTCACAATCCTTCTCGGAGCATATTTTGCCCCTGCTTTTCCTCCCTTTCTATTGCCCGGCGTTAAAATCGTAGTTAAAAGTATCTTTAGCCAATCAATTAAAAATAGGATCATGCAGAATGGAGTTTTTCAAATGGAAGGCGAACAAAGAATCAGGGAAACCCTGTATGACATATTGGGAGAAGAGGGGTGCGGCACAGCCTGTCGGGACGATGCCGACATCTTCTACGATGAGGGAGTCTGGAAGCTTATGCTCTGCGGATTCATGGAGCCGTGGCCCCTTGGCGCCACCGTTGAGCAAGCCCGGGTTAGTCTTGAAAACCTTGGCGCCATGAGATTTGGCCTCTCCTGAAGCAGCGAGCCGAGCGCGGCCGCGATCGTGTCTTTAGAGCGCGCACCGATGCGCGCTTGTGGCAGGTAAATGTCTTTCATCAAAAAGAGGAGCCGAAAAATGACTACACCGCAGCACTGTCCCGGGTTCGAACAGTTTAAAAACCTCCAATCTTTTTCCTGTGTGTGTCCGGAATGCGGAGCGGAAAAAGAAATTTTTTCCGATGAGTTCGAAAAAAAACAAATCTGCGAAAAATGCGGCAAGCAAATTGACTTTACCAAATGCAATATGGAGGCGGGAGGTTCGGCCGCGGCTCCCCGGTAGTTTTTTTAATCCCTAAATCGACGCCCCAAAAACGAAAACCCCCCGGATGCGCATCCTATCCGCACCCGGGGGGCTGGTTCAAAATCTCCAAACTTCACCTCTTATTTAGAGTTATCGCCAGTTCAAGTCCCCCCGCCAATTGCTCGCCACCGCGTCTTGCCTTAGGCGTGAGGCGCTTTCTCCGACAAACGGAATCCCCACTTTCGGGGACCGCGCAGGAACTTGGCAGGAAACCTGTTACAAATAACCTAACAATTCTTGGAGGAAATTCAATGGGTAGGAAGGCTAAAATTGAGTTTCCCATATGTATCTGCGCCCTCCTCCGATGACCTGTTAGAACAATGCCCTGGTAAATTCCTCGGCATCGAAGGTCCGCAGATCCTCTATGCCTTCTCCAATCCCGATATAGCGCACCGGTACCTGGAGTTCTTCGCAGATTGCCGCAACGACCCCACCCTTGGCCGTACCGTCGAGCTTGGTCAAAATGAGCCCCGTAAGCCCTATGCCCTCCTTGAAAAGCTTTGCCTGCGAAAGAGCGTTTTGCCCCGTGGAACCATCGAGTACCAGGAAGACTTCGTGAGGCGCCCCCGGGATCTTCTTTTCCACAACCCGGTAGATTTTTTTCAACTCCTCCATCAGATTTACCTTGGTGTGCATGCGGCCTGCGGTGTCGATAAGAACGACGTCGATATCGCGCGAAACCGCTGCATCCAAAGCGTCGAAAGCTACCGAGGAAGGATCCGAGCCGCTCTTTTGCTTGACCACCGGCACCCCGATGCGCTCTGCCCAAATCGAGAGCTGTTCGGCCGCGGCGGCTCGGAACGTGTCGCAGGCTACAAGCATCGGTTTAAGACCCTGCTCTTTTAACTGTGCGGCCAGTTTTCCCGTCGTCGTGGTCTTTCCCGTGCCGTTTACGCCAACGATCAGGATAATAAGCGGCTTGTGGGCGCGGTAGTCCAGGGCCGGGGCTTCGATCTCAAAAGATGCCCTTATTTCCGTGCGTATCTGTTCGCGCAGCTTGCCCGGATCGCTCAATTCCTTTCTCTTTACCTTCCCGGCCACCTTGCCAAGAATCTTTGTGGTGGTTTTTACCCCCAAATCGGAAGTAATCAGAATTTCTTCCAGTTCATCGAGCAGAGCCTCGTCTATAACTTTCCGGCCCAAAACCAACCGGTCTATGCGGTTGGCAAATTTTTGCCGCGTACCCTTCAGCCGGTTTCGAAGGCGCTTGAAAAGGCCCCTGCGGGGGACCTCTCCTTGCCCGGCTTCTTCGTCTTCCTCCTCCTCGGCTTCCTCGTCACTTTCCTCGCCGGAGGGAAAAACTTCCCGCTCCATGGCGTCTTGGGTATCCGAGGGCTTGATTTGCTCCTGTGTTTCCCACTCGTTTTGCGGCTGCGGACTCACCCGGGCGGTGATCTCTTCGGCGGACAAGTCCTGAGCTTTGCCGTAGGACTCCTCCACGGACTCGATATCTTCAGCCGGTTCTCCGGTCTGCTCCTGATCGATTTTTTCGCCCTCTTTATTTTTCTTTCTTTTAAACCACCTGATCATATCTTTTCTTCTCCTCCAAAGCCCCTGTTGGGTCTAAATTATAGTCCCTAAAAGAGTTAAAGCCCGTTTAAAGGGCGCACCCGGTCGGACCGGTTAAAACAGAAAAGGATTCTGGAGGGCCTTTGATGGATAGTCAAGAGATGAATTTGCGTTTGCAAATCGTGGAGGTCTGCAAAAAGCTCCACAACGGAGGGCTTATCGCTGCAGGCGACGGCAATGTGAGCTGCCGGATGGATAAGGAAAGTATCCTGATAACTCCGGGAGGGGTTTCAAAAGCCGACATTGCGCCCCGGGAGGTCGCAAAAACAGATATGGGCGCTACGCTTCTGGAAGGCCCGCTAAAGCCTTCAAGCGAAATAAGGATGCATTTGCTGGTCTATAAAATGAGGCCCGAGGTTTCGGCCATCGTTCACGCTCATCCTCCGATAGCAACGGCCTTTACCATTGCCGGGCTTGCCTTTGATTCCAAGGTTTTACCCGAGGTGTGGCTTACGCTCGGCAAGGTTGCCCTAGCCCCCTACGCGACCCCGGCAAGCGAGGAAGTCGCCCGGGCAATCGAACCCCATGTTGCGGACAGCCGGGCGATTCTGCTGGAAAGACACGGGGCGGTCACTTTTGGCCGCGATCTCTGCCAGGCGTGGATGCGCATGGAAAAGCTCGAACACTTTGCCCGCACTCTTTTCCATGCCTCGATGCTTTTAGGCTGCAAAGCCCCCGAGAACTTGACCCGGGAGCAACTCTCAAAACTTGGCGCCGTTGCGTAAGGACTCCCCGCAAGGCTGGAAAAGGCAAAAACGGGGAAGGGGCGTCGTTTCCTTCCTCGAACTCCCGAGGCTGTTATTGCATAACCTTTAGGAAATTCTCCAGTTTTCCTTTTTCTGTCTTATGTTTCAGATCCTTTTATGCCGTTCGAGTTTGTCGGTAAGACCGGCTTTTGCCGAGGCCCTTAATTTGGCTCTAAGCATATGGGCCTCCGCCTGGTTTTTCGGTACCTCGGGTTGCTGCGCTTCGGGCTTTCTTGCAAGCGTTAGTGCCTGCGTCGGGCACGTGGAGACGCAAAGCCCGCACCCTATGCACCTTTCCGGTTTTAGAAGAGCATGATCTTCCTTTAATGAAAGGGCCTCCATCTGGCATCTTTCGACGCAGAGCCCGCATCCGATGCATTCGCCTTCGTTTAGCTCGGCCAGGAAGGAAGCCGCCGCGATATCGGCCGGCGCGGGATGACGCTTTAAGTTCTGGAGGATCCCGCAGCAGTCCCCGCAACAACAGCAGATATTGACGATTTCCTGTGAATTGCTCGGCTGGAGCACCAACCCTTCTTCATCGGCCTTTCGAAGGATCTCCAGGGTCTCTTCCAGCGTTATCACCCGCCCCAGGCCGTTTCTTTCGTAATAGTCGGCCCCCCAGCCAAATACCAGACACGCTTCTACTAACTTTGAGCATCCTCCCCCCTTCAGTTGGTGTTCGCGCCGGCAGATGCACGGAGCGACCAGAAACTTTTTCTGCCTCTTCACCAACTCCTCGGCCTGTTCGTAGGCAAGCACCTTGATGTCTGCCCGGATGCTCCTTCCAACGGGTATGGTTCTTAGCTGGGGCAATACCTCGAACGACTCCGCGGCTAGAACCGGAAAGTACTCCTCGACGTCTTTTACGAAACTTTCGTCCAGGTCGTTTACATGATATTCCCAGATGCCTATGACGAACTGAGCGGCCATGTAGACGCTGGGGTGCCCCGGCCTTTCCACGCTGAATATCAGACCCCTTTGGGCCATTTTCTCGAGCAGTCCCCCGGCTTTTTGCTCCTCCATTTTGGCCCTTTGGGCTATCTCCCCGCTCGTCTCGGGCTTCATGGTCAAAAAGACCGCCATCTGCGCTTGCTCCGGAGTGAAAAGCCTCTTTAAAATCCGCAGTTCCACGCCGCTCTCGGTTGCCGGAAACCCTCCGGGCAGACTGTCCAAATGTTTTCTTAGCCTTTCGTAAACTCCGCTCCCCCTATCTTCTGCCTTGGATGTCCCGGTCATAGTGCCTCCATGTTTTTTATGAGATATTGCTTTCCACCGACAAGCGCCAGGCTCTTCGAGCCGCACTGCGGACAGCAGCCGTCCCGGGTTTTGCCCATTTCGAAAGAGGAGCCGCAATCGGCGCATTGCATCACCGCGGGGGTTCTTTCTATCACCAGCCTCGCGCCTTCGGCTATGCCGCCCTTGCTTATAAAATCGAAGTAATGCTGCATCCACCGGTCTTCGAGATCCGACAAAGCGCCCACTTCAAGATGGATGGCCGTGATTTTTCGCACCTTGTGGAGCGCCGCGTGTCTTAAGACAATCGAATGGATACTGTTTATTACCGAAAGTTCATGCATGCTGTTATCCCCTTTTAAAAGGGTGGCCGGTTTGCTGCGATTGCCCTATTAAAATACCGATCGGTATAAATTTGGGCAAAAAATTATTCCTCTGCCCTCCCTTGAGCGATCAATTGTTCGATCAAGTCGATCGAGTTTGTCAGGAAAGATTTTTCTCCGGTTACCTTCGAGAGAAAACTGCCCCCTTCGAGGAGCGAGAGGATCACTTCGCTTAGATTTTGCGAATCAACTTGGGCCTTTATTTCCCCGTTCTTTTGCCCGCAAACGATTAAGGCGCAAATGGTTTTCTTTAACGAATCAATTGCCTCGATCGCCAGTTTTCCTAAAACCTGATTGGTGTCGTCGGCTTCAGTGGCGCAATTTAAGAGGGGGCAGCCGCCAAAGGCGACCATGTTCTTGTAGAGCTTTCTGTAGGCGCCCGCAATTGCCTGAAGTTTTTCAACCGCGTTCTTTCCCTGCTCCATCTCACGGGACAAAAAGTTTACAAGGTTATTTATGTTGTATTTGAAAACCGATGCGGCGACATCGCCTTTATCCTTGAAGTTGCCGTAAATGCTTCCCTTTGTAAGTCCGGTTGCGCGGGTAAGATCGGATAGAGAGGTCCCCGCGAATCCTTTCTTATTAAAGACCGGTGCGGACTTTTCGATTATCAGCTGTTTGGTCAGTTCCGATTTTTGAAAAATATTTTTTCCCATGCTTTCGATTAAATACCGAACGGTATATTTTGTGTCAAGCAAAAAATCCCCCACCTTCCCGATTTATCCCGGGACGGGTTCCCGAGGGAGGGCGTGGTTTATCTTACTTTATTAGAAACAACCACACCTTCTATAAAGTTATTTAGAAAGGTTTAAAAAATTCCGATTGTCATTAAACAGAGAGTTATAAAATAGGAATAATAAAAATTTACAAAGGCAAAAGAGCGGGAACGAGTTTAGACGTTTTTGCGGAGAGGATAAGTAAAAAGGGACTCTTTAGCAAAAGAGAAACCTTTCCGGGTGGCCCCGTTTGTTTAACCATGCCAATGTGGCGCGGCCCCACGGTGCGAAGAAACGAGAGCTCACGGCGAAGGGCCCGATAATGAATAAATACCGAAAACTTTTTGAGAGCTTCAATTTTATAATCCTTGGAATGGACACTCTTGGAAACATCACTTTCATTAACGATTTTGCGCAACGCTTTTTCGGCTACGCCCAAGACGAACTGGTTGGCAAAAACGTTTTGGGTACCATTGTGCCTTCTGTTGAAACAACCGGTCGCAATCTTGAAACCATGATCAGGGACATCGGGCTTTGCCCGGAGCGCTACGCCAACAATATCAACGAAAACATGTGCCGAAACGGACAAAGAGTCTGGATCGCCTGGGCCAATACGCCTGTTTTGGATAAGGATGGGCGCATAAAGGAGATCTTCAGCGTGGGTCTAGACGTTACCGAATACAGGCAGATCACAAAAGAGCGGGAATTGGCGGTCGGGCTTTTCGAGATTATAAACGAAAGAGCGACTACCCGGGACCTTGCGCGAGAGGTAACGGCCTTTTTTCAAAGATGCTTTGGATTTGAGGCGGTTGGGATCAGGCTCAAGCGGGAAAATGACTATCCTTATTTTGAGACCGGGGGATTTCCAGCCGAGTTCGTTCGGCTGGAAAGCAGTCTTTGCGCACGCGACAAAAACGGCAGGCCGGTTGTGGACGCAAACGGCAATCCGGTACTGGAGTGCATGTGCGGTAGTGTCATTCTCTCAAGGGTTGACCTCTCGAAGCCTTTCTTTACGACCAACGGAAGTTTTTGGACCAACAGCACGACCCAACTGCTTGCCTCAACCTGTGAGGCCGATCGCATGGCTCGTACCCGCAACCGCTGCAATGGCGAGGGCTATGAGTCCGTTGCCTTGATCCCCCTTAGGGCGGGAGGCGAGACTATCGGGCTGTTGCAGGTAAACGACAGGCGAAAAAACCGCTTTACCCCGGCTTCTGTTTCCTTGTTGGAGCGGCTTTGCGGGCACCTTTCGATAGCCTTGTCCAAATGTCTGGTCCGCGAGGCTCTCAGCCAAAGCGAGCAAAGATACCGCGAGCTCTTTGAGGCGGGCTCCGATGCGATTATTTTTATCGACATCGACACCGAATTTATTCTCGACGCCAACAGTTCGGCCTGCGCCATGTTCGGCTATAGCCGGGAGGAGATGCTTTCTAAAAAAAACTGGGAGCTTTCGGCAGAGCCCGAATTGACCAGGAAAATGACCCAGGCCCTAAAGCACAGGCGCGGTGAGGTTATGACTGTCCCTCTTTGGTATGTGCGCGCAAAGGACGGGACCGTTTTCCCCGTGGAGATAACGGGCCGCCCTTTTCTTTGGCGGGAGCGCTCCGTTTTTATCGGCTCTTTCCGCGATATTTCCGAAAGAAAAAAAGCCGAGAAGGATCAGGCGATGCTGGCGGCGATCGTGGAGTTTTCCGCCGACGCCATAATAGGGGAAACACTCGAGGGCACGATAGTCTCCTGGAGTATGGGGGCTCAAAACATCTACCAGTATAGGGCCCGGGAGATCCTCGGCCGGTCCATAAGCGTGCTGGTGCCCGAGAGTATCCCGGGTGACGCCTACGCGATTCTCCAAAAGGTAAAATCGGGCCTGGTGGTCAGGCAATACGAGACGGTTCGCCGGCGAAAGGATGGCTGCAACATAGATGTGGCGATTACCCTTTCGCCGATCCGCGATGGTGTGGGCAATATAATCGGAGCTTCGGGCGTTTGCCGCGACATAACGAGTGAAAAGCGCGTTCGGGATGCTCTTATGGAAAGCGAAGCCAGGCT
Organism: Deltaproteobacteria bacterium; assembly: GCA_021780695.1. Lineage (GTDB taxonomy): Bacteria > Desulfobacterota > Syntrophobacteria > Syntrophobacterales > Syntrophobacteraceae > SbD1. The sequence continues at coordinate 65,236 of JAJXYD010000019.1, read as the reverse complement.
GAAGAGCATCTTCAAGGCCGCGCCGATTGGAATAGGTCTGAGTTCCGGCCGGATCATAAAGGATGCAAACGATCAACTGTGCCATATCGCCCGATGTTCAAGAGAGGAAATCGTAGGCAGCGATACGAAGATATTTTACCAAAGTGAGCAGGATTACCGAAATGCTCGCGAGGAGGCCGAAAGGCAGCTTAGGGCCCAGGGAGGCTGTACGCTCGAAACGCCCCTCAGGCGAAAAGACGGCAAGATTATAGATGCTCTTATAAGCGCCAGTCCCATCGATTCCGGCAATCTTGACTCGGACCTGATGTTTACCGTCCAGGACATCACCGAGCGCAACAGAAGCGAACGGGAACGGGCACTGATCGAGAAAAAATTGCACCAGGCCCAGAAAATGGAGGCTCTTGGCACTCTGGCCGGAGGTATTGCGCATGATTTCAATAACATCCTTGGCATTATCTCGGGTTTTACCGAACTGAGCCTGATGAGTCTGGCAAATCAGGACGAGGTTAGGGAAAATCTGGCCGAAGTGCTCACCGCAAGCAACAGGGCCAAAGAGCTGATAAAACAGATTTTGACCTTTAGCAGGCAGGGCGTGCAGGAAAAACAGCCCGTTCAGATGGGGCTGCTAGTAAAGGAAACGCTGAAGTTGCTGCGGGCCTCCCTTCCGGCTACGGTCGAGATCAGGGAAAATGTTTCGTCCATGGCCTTTGTCTGCGCCGATCCTACCCAGCTTCACCAACTGCTTATGAACCTTTGCACTAATAGCTATCAGGCCATGCTCGATGCGGGCGGTGTTTTGGAAGTGAACCTCTGCGATCTGGAGCTCCAAGCTGAATCTATTCGCAATCATTCCGACCTGATGCCCGGTCGGTACCTCAAGCTTTGCGTAACCGACACGGGAACCGGTATTGATCCTTCCGCAATGGAGCGAATCTTTGATCCTTTCTTTACGACCAAGGCACTGGGGGCCGGCACGGGGTTGGGACTAGCCGTTGTCCACGGCATTGTGGAAAGTCTTTCAGGCTTTGTCGATGTGGAAAGTGTTGTGGGTAAGGGGGCAAAATTCGAGGTCTTTCTGCCCGTGCTGGAAAAGCCCGAAGAGGCCCCGATGCAAGCCGGTTCCACTGTGTCCGGGGGATGTGAGCGCATTTTGATAGTTGACGACGAACCGAGCCTGGCCCGGGTCATGTCCGGAATGCTCGAAAACCTGGGGTATGCCGTGGAAACCCGGGGAAACGGGGAACAGGCATTGCAGGTCTTTCGCGGCCGGGCTGAAGACAAACCCTTCGATCTGGTGATTACGGATATGACCATGCCCAGGATGACCGGCGCTGAACTTGTCAAAGAGATTTTATGCCTTAAGCCCGATCAACCGATAATTTTATGTACCGGATTCAGTGAGAAGATAGACCTTGAAAAGGCAAGAGCCATGGGGGTTCGAGGCTTTCTCCTGAAGCCGGTTGTAGTCGAAGAGCTTGCCGCTCTTGTGCGCGGCATCCTTGATAAGCAAATGGGCCGGCGGTGAGTTGATTTTTCTCCGAAATTACCGGGGAAGGGGGGGGACGGCGAAAAAAAGTCGTAAAGTCTTGCGAAATAGCGGTTTTGGTTTTAATCCTGCTTCGTTTCCGTGTGCTATCTTTGCTACAATTGTGTTGCACGATCATATTGATCCCGATGACAATAGTTTTACCTCGAACTGTTGCGAGTTGTGACCATGAAAGAGATTGAAAATCCCGAGCTTGCGCTGGTCCGTGATTTTGTCGAGTACACCGATCGCAACGTTTTTCTTACGGGCAGGGCTGGGACTGGCAAGACCACCTTTCTTAAAAACCTCAAAAAGAACACTCGAAAACGAATGGTGGTAGCGGCCCCAACGGGTGTGGCCGCGATCAACGCCGGCGGGGTTACCCTTCATTCTTTTTTCCAGCTGCCTTTCGGACCCTGCGTGCCGGGCAGCGGGGTTTACGAGCGCACCAATCAATACAGGTTCGGCCGGGAGAAAATGAATGTCATAAAAAGCATGGACCTGCTGGTTATCGATGAAATCAGCATGGTGCGGGCCGATTTGCTCGATGGGGTCGATGGGGTCCTTAGACGCTTTCGGCGAAAAGACCTGCCCTTTGGCGGGGTGCAGCTTCTCATGATCGGAGACCTCCAGCAGCTCTCCCCGGTTGTAAAGGAAGAGGAGCTGGAGAGCCTCGAACAGTTCTATGAGTCCTTCTATTTTTTCGGCAGCCGCGCCCTCGGACTTTCCGAATTTGTGACAATCGAACTAAAACACATCTACCGCCAATCGGACTCGGGTTTCATAGAACTTCTCAACCGGGTGCGAGACAATCAACTCGATGAGGCTTCTTTGCGGAAACTAAACAGCCGCTGGCGCCCAGATTTTCTGCCTGAAGATGGCGAGGGCTATATAACTCTTTGTACTCACAATAGAATCGCCGATAGCGTAAACCGGGCGAGGCTAAAGGGGTTGCCCGATAAACCCCATGTATTTCAGGCCCGAATCGAGGGGGATTTCCCGGAATATTCCTACCCCACCTCGTCCTCCCTGACCCTCAAAAAGGGCGCCCAGGTGATGTTTGTAAAAAACGATCCCTCCGCCGAAAAGCTCTACTTTAACGGCAAGATAGGGACGATCACCCGGATCGGGGAAAGCTCGGTTAGCGTCAAGTGCCCCGGAGAGGAGGGGGGGATCGAGGCCGGGCCGGCGATCTGGGAAAACGTCAAATACCATCTGGACCCCGCCACGGGAGAGATAGCCGGGGAAAAGGCCGGCAGTTTCGAGCAGCTTCCTCTTAAGCCGGCCTGGGCCATCACCATTCACAAAAGCCAGGGGCTTACCTTTGAGCGGGCCGTTATCGATGCCGGCGCCGCTTTCGCCCACGGCCAGGTCTACGTGGCTTTGAGCCGATGCAAGAGCTTCGAAGGTCTTGTTCTGACTTCCCCGATTTCCTCCCATGCCGTAAAGACCGACACGGCCGTATCCCAATTCATAGCCCGGACCTCCGGGAACCCTCCTTCCAGGCAGAAGCTGCAAACGGCCCAAATCCTCTATCAACAGCGCTTGATTTCCGAATGCTTCGACTTCTCGGGGCTTAGTTTTTCCCTCGACCGCTTTGTGCGGATAACCGCTGCAAACAGCGGTTCGCTAAGGATCTCCGGTGCGCCCGACCTTAAGCATCTTCAGGAAAGGGCCAAAGACGAGATCTTTAGTGTGGGCGCAAAGTTCCAAAAACAGTTGCTCGGGCTTTTCTCCCCGGATACCCTCCCGGAAGAAGATCCCTCCTTACTGGATCGCTCGACTAAGGCCGGGATCTATTTTGAGGAAAAGCTCAACTCCGTTTTCGGGGGTCTGCTTTCCGGCCTTCGCATAGATACCGACAATAAGGAGATTTCAAAAATCGTCACGGCACGGCTTGAAGAACTCAAAAAAGAAACGGCCGAAAAGCTTGCGGCGGCCAAAAGCTGCAAATCCGGCTTCTCTTCGGGTCTCTACCTGCGTGCCCTGTCGTCTGCCCGGATAGAATTCAAACCCCAAACGGAAAAGAAGAGCCAGGCGCTCGAATATACCGTATCCGAAATCGGACACCCCGAACTTTTCCAGACCCTTAAAAGCTGGCGAGAGGCGCTGGCTGAGAAATCCGGTGTTTCCAGCTACCAGATCCTTAACCTGAGCGTGTTGATCCAGATCGCCGCAACGCTTCCCGATAACCCCTGGAAGCTAAAGAGCATCAGGGGTATCGGCAAACGGCTGTATGAAAAGTACGGCGAGGAGATCCTGGAGCTCGTTTGCTCCTACCGGCAAACCCATGGGATTGACAGGACTTTCGAGCCTGCTGCGGTCATGGCGGCCAAGGCTTGTGCGGGGGAAGCTGAAAAATCGGCCCCCAAAAATACGGCCCACATTAGCTTCGAACTTTTCAGTACCGGACGCTCCGTTTCTGAGGTCGCCCGGGAGCGGGGGCTTACCCCTTCGACCATTCTGGGCCACCTGGCCGCTTTTGTGGAAACCGGACAGATCGAGATCGCAAAACTTCTTGGCCCGGAAAAGCTCCAACTCATCGAGCGAAAGTTAACGACGATGCAAGACCGGTCCCTGGGGGAGCTTAAAAAAGCTTTGGGCGAGAGCTCTTCCTATGCGGAAATCAAGCTGGTCCAGGCGCATCAAAAATTTCTGGCTGCCGGCAAGATAGGCTGAAAACGGGGCTTTTACCTATCCCGTTATCTATGGGATGGATATCGGGTGCTTTTAAGAGCCCAAAGCAAACGAGCATCCCGGCCTAAACGGCGGGGATGCTCGAAGTAAACAGGGATTTTGAATCAAAAAAACTGCTCGAACTTGCCCGGGTCCTCAGGCGATGGCGAAAAGCTCCGAGGAAATATAGGGTGGTGGAATTGTGAGCGGCATTTGATCCGTATGGCATTTTGCATCCATCAGCTTGGCAAGAAAGCGGCTGTGGAGTGTGTGGCCGGCTTTTCGTATCTCGAATTTTCCAAGAACGGGCAGGCCCGTAAGAGCCAGATCTCCTATAAAATCGAGAATCTTATGGCGCACGCATTCGTCCGAATAGCGGAAACCATGGACGTTTAAAACTTCTTTGTCGTCGAAAACCACCGCGTTTGAAAGCGAACCCCCCCGGATCAGTCCCATTTCCTGGAGTCGCAAAACGTCTTTTAAAAAACCGAAGGTCCGCGCCTTGGCTATTTCCATGCTGAAACTGCTGTTTGTCAGTTCCCAGGAATATTCCTGTTTGCCCACCCGAGGATGGGGAAACTCAATTTCGTAGTGAACCTGGAATTGGTCCGAAGGTGTGGCGATTATGGACGAATCGCCTTCCCTCACCACTACGGGTTCTCTTATGGTAAGGTAACGCCTGGCCTGGTTTTGCTCAACGATAGAACCCCTTTGGATCAGCTTGACATAAGGCGCCGCGCTTCCGTCGAAAATGGGCGCCTCGGGGCCGTTTAGCTCCACCAGCGCATTATCGATCCCGCAGCCGTAGAGGGCCGCCATAAGATGTTCGACGGTGGAGACGGCCACGTTGGACGAGCCGATGGTTGTGGCCTGGAATGTATCTATTACGTTGTTGTAGTGCGCGTTGATCGTGGGATTGCCCGTGAGATCCGTTCGCCGAAAACGGATTCCGTGATCCGCGGGCGCCGGCTTCAGGACCATCGAAATCTTTAGCCCCGAATGCAGTCCTACTCCGCTGCACCATACCGATTGACCGATAGTGTGTTGTTTGTGATGTGTCACGCCCCCTGTAACCTCCCGGCCTCGGTCCTAGAGCATCTTTCGTGCCAAAGGTCTTCCCTCGGCCACGCCATGCCCTAAAACCAATATGGAGGCTACTCTTACATTTATCGGAATAAAATAGCAATACTTGAATTAAAAATGGGACTGTTGTGAAAAAAACACATGGAAATAGCATGTGTTGCTTTTTTGCAACACGCGAGGGGTTCCAAACACCCGGGGGGAAATGCTGCGAGGGAGCATCGGCTTTGCGTATCCCTTGATTATTGCCGTGAAATATTTGATACTTGCTCAAATCGGGTCCGGGCGATTTCCCCTTGGCCCCTGAATTGGAGCGCAATATTTGAGATTCATCCGGAGTTTGCATGAAATTAGACCAGTTTCCCCCTGAAATGCAATCGTTGGTTATCCCGAAGATAAGCGGCAGATATCTTTACCGCTGCCTTGGGTGCGAGGAGCTCTACGGCATAGAAGAGCTTCTCTACACCTGTCCCAAATGTGGTTCGGTCCTCCTTATTGAAGATATGCAGTGGGATCGCCTCAAGGAAATCCCCGGCCAAACATGGCGAAAGATCTTCGATTACAGGAAAATGTCCAATCTGGGGGCCCTTAAAGGGATATACCTTTTCCATGAACTCATTGGTTCGATAATTCCCCTGGAAGACATAGTCTATCTGGGGGAAGCCCATACGCCCGTTGTCGGCGCCAATGCGGTCATGAAAGAGTGGGTCGGGATGGATATCTGCTTTAAAAACGACGGTCAAAACCCCAGCGCTTCTTTTAAAGACCGGGGGATGGCCAGCGCTTTCAGCTATCTTAATTATCTCATAAACACACGCGGTGTTCGCGATGTTTTGGCGATCTGCGCTTCAACGGGAGATACCTCCGCGGCTGCGGCTCTTTATGCCTCCTATCTTTGCGGTAGAGTAAAGTCGGCCGTACTTTTGCCCTCGGGCAAGGTCACTCCGCAGCAACTCGGCCAACCCCTTGGAAGCGGAGCCCGGGTTATCGAGATCCCGGGCGTGTTTGACGATTGCATGAAGGTCGTCGAATATCTTTCGGAAAATTACTCCGTTGCGCTTATGAATTCCAAAAACGCCTGGCGCATCCTCGGGCAGGAATCCTACAGCTATGAAGTAGCCCAGAGTTTCGACTACCAGGTCGGCGGACTGGCAGTTGTTGCGCCTATCGGAAACGCGGGCAACATTACGGCCATAATGGCGGGCTTTCTGAAAATGTATGACCTTGGCGTCATTGACGCTCTTCCCGCTGTCTTAGGAGTTCAATCCGAGCATGCGAACCCGGTTTATCTCTATTACCGGGAAGCCGAAAAAAGCAGGCGGAAGTTTCATCCGGTGACAGTTAGGCCAAGCGTTGCCCAGGCGGCCATGATCGGTAATCCGGTTTCCATGCCCCGGGTGATAAGACTGGTCGAACAGTACCGTAAGATCGGCGGCGAGCAATCCGTGAAGTTCGTTCAGATATCCGAGCAGGAAATCATGGACTCGATGCTGTTTGCAAATCGAAACGGTCATATCGCCTGCACCCAGGGGGGAGAATGCCTGGCGGGTATAAGAAAGGCCGTGGCTGAAAACCTCGTTGACGCCAAGCGCACGGCGGTGCTCGATGCGACCGCGCACGCGCTTAAATTTGCGGTTTTCCAGGATAAATACTTCTCCGACGCTTTTGAGCCCGAATTCGAAGTCTCTCCCAAAAAACCAATGCAAAACGCACCGTTTTCCATTAGCCTTCCCGGGTCTGTGCCCAATCCGGCCGCCGGGAGCCTGGGGGCCCAAGAGTTTGATGCGTTTGTTCGCTACAGTGCTTCGGTCATTGCGGATGTGCTGGAGTTAAAACGGCTTGGCTAAAAGAGGGCGGGGGATTTTCCCCCCGCCCTCCTGCTTTCAAACTCAGCACCAGTGCTCGCGGCTGTTGGGATGAAGGTGCATGTCGTTTGGCGTTGGCACGGCCCCTGCCACGATGCCCCTTTCGATCAGTTCGCGGGCGGCTGTGTCCAGGGCCTCTTTTGTCCCGGTCCACTTAACCGAGGCGTTTTGGAGCGTTGGGTCTTCTCCCGCGTCCATTAGAGCGCACAGCAGTATATAGAGTGAAGTCGCCTCGACGCTGATGTTGAGGTCGAATATGGCGCGGTCCATGTTCATGTTCCCATGCATTTTTTGTCTGCTCCGATCGGGTGAGTGAAAGGTTTTTAAACGCGGGCTGCCGAGGCCAGTAGAGCCTGGATGAAGACATTTACGAGCGCCCAGACAAGGTCTAGAGAGCCAAAGTGGGCCGTGATCGTCTCATCGAAGAGCAAATGGCAGGAAGAGGCGAATTCTTCGTCGCCCTCCCAAAATATCAAAAGAAAGGGAATCCTTGGCAAGACGCTGAAACGGTAGCTAAGACCTGCTATATCGGTTTTTTGGCCTCCTGTGACAAGGGCCGCCGCGTCGAGTAAATCCGGGCGGCCCTCGAAGGCCGCTATCAGCAGGTCCATCGGAAGAGCATGGGCGGCGGTGAAAAATAGGCTCCCGCCCGGCAGATCTTTCTCGCTTACCCATTTATCGGCCGCGGGCTTGTCTTTGGCGTGCAGCAGATAATGAAGAACGGCCAGGCTGAGCTGAAAATCCCGCGAAAAAGTGGAGACCTCTCCGAGCGGCACGATCTGTTGGCTCCAGGGGTTGCACAAAACCGAGCCGTTTAGAAGCGAAACGCTATAGCCCTTTGTTTCCGGGTCGAATTCGACTCCGGCTCTTGATGCAACTTCCTGCGGATCGGCTTGCCTCAAAGCCTCCCATAAACCGGGTTCGATTGGCAGATCGGCGAGCTGTTCGCAAACCTGGCTGAGTCTTTGCCCGTAATTGCCCGGCCGCGCGGGGCCGGCCCCCTCGCTTTCCGATTGCCCGAAATCCCTTAGAGCTCCATCTTTGCCCATCGCTACAATCTCCGCAATGATTTCGCGCGCCAGTTCCGCCTTTTGCCTGGGCGCCAGGATGTATCCCCAGCCTTTTTGATGAACGAAAATATTGGAATAGGCCGTCTCCGTAAACGGCCTGACCATCACCTCTATTCCTTCCTGCTCCAGGGCGTTTATAATCACATCCGCCTCGAAGCGGTCCGAAAGGGTGTGTACTTTTACATATTCGGTTTGCGGTTCGTCCAACGTCTTGCGTCCTTTTTCCTATACTCTTCTTTTATTGTATTACCGCGGCCGTTAAAACTCAAATATTTGCGGAAAACTTTGCCGAATTTGCCTTGCAAGGGGACTGGCGGTAAGCGTGATTTTGATGTATAGAGGATAAAAATTCTGATTTTAAGGGCCGGCAGGAGGCTTTATGAATATTTTGGTTACAGGTGGTGCGGGCTACATCGGTTCCCATACCTCGAAGCTTTTGCGAAGGGCCGGACACCTTCCGGTCGTCTTCGATAATCTGTCAAACGGTTGGGCCGAATGGGTAAAATTCGGCCCGTTTGCTTTCGGAGACATCCGAGACGAGGAGGCCCTCTTTCGGGCTTTGACCGCTTTTAAAATTGAAGCGGTCATCCATTTTGCGGCAAAAGCCTACGTTGAAGAATCTACCCGCTTGCCCGAGATCTACTTCGATAACAACGTAAACGGTACGATTTCCCTTTTAAAGGCAATGAAGCGGGCGGGGACTAAGCGGCTGGTATTTTCAAGCTCCTGCGCTACCTACGGAAATGCCCAAACCCCGACCATCCGGGAAGACCATCGGCAGGTGCCAACAAACCCCTATGGCCTCTCGAAGCTCATGTGCGAGCAGGTGATAGCCGCGACGGGGCCGGTTTTCGGTCTGCGCTACGCAATGCTGCGCTATTTTAACGTAATAGGCAACGATCCCGAGGGGGAGATTTTCGAGCGCCACGAACCGGAAACCCACGTTTTGCCAAACCTTATAGGCGCTGCAATGTCTGGAGGCGGTTTCACCCTTTTTGGCACGGACCACCCCACCCCCGATGGAACCGCGGTGCGCGATTATGTGCACGTAATGGATCTGGGGCTTGCCCACATTAAGGCGATCTCGGAGCTCTCGGTCCGCGACCGGCTGGTTTCAAATGTCGGGACCGGTGCGGGCGTCTCCGTGCGCCAACTGGTTAACAATGTTGAAAAAGAACTGGGCGTTAAGGTAAATGTGCAGGAAAAGCCGATCCGGTCGGGAGATCCGCCATGCCTTGTCGCGGATAATGGACATCTGCGCACCTGGTTCGATCACGATTTTAAATCCGTTGGCCAGGCCGTGCGGGAAATGGCTGCTAGCAGGCGCGCGCAGAGTTAAAAAGCGCAAAAATGCTATCTCGATGAATCCGGTACGAAGAAGCGGGGTCTATTGGGCCTCGCTTCCTCCCCCATGAAAGTTCGTTTCCCCCCGGGCCTCCTGCGGACGTTTTTTTACAGGAATCTATCGCGATAACCATCGCTACTGGATCAGGCGCTGTTTACACCTGTTTTGTACATGGCTTTCCCGGTAAAAAAATCCGGATTTTTACGCCGATTTAGCCTCGATTTTACACGATGAGCTTGCAAATGAGGCCAAATTGAGGCACTCTTAGTCCCCTAAGTGTCTTGTCCCTCGAAAAATCGCCGGCCGGAATGGAGGCGTCGAAAATGATCGCTGCTGTTTCCTCGGAAAAGAAAAAAGAGCCTCTCCATTTTTTTAACTCCAATGCAAGGCTGTCTTGCCCCGCTTTACCGGGGGCGGACGATGTTTTCCGCTCAATTTTATCTGTCTGTCTTCCAGCGGTTTCCGATGGACATTCCCTCCCACTGTGAGGTAAAGGTGCAAACGCTGTTTCTTGTGATAGGCGAAAAGGGATGTGTGGTGTGCCACTATCGGCTGTGCCGGGTCCCTGATTTTCGCCCTTAAGGTTTAATCGCTAAAATCTATTTCAAGAGGGAAGTCTAATGGAGAGGACGCTGTCTATAATTAAGCCCGATGGAGTGGCCAAAGGGTTGGCCGGAGAGGTCATCGGACGCATGGAAAAGGCCGGCATAAGGATTTGTGCCGTGAAAATGCTCAGGCTTACGCTCGATCAGGCGAAAATGTTTTACGCGGTCCACAAAGAACGGCCGTTTTTCGAATCCGTTACCCGGTTTATGACCTCTGGGCCGATAATTGCCATGGTTCTTGAGGCTGAAGATGTCATAAAGAAAAACCGCGATCTCATGGGGGCGACCAATCCCAAGGATGCCCTGCCCGGTACTATCAGAAAAGATTTTGCCACGGATGTGGAAAAAAATGTCGTTCACGGTTCGGACGGTCCGCAGACGGCCGCCCAGGAAATAAAATTTTTCTTTAGCGACCTGGAAATCCAACAGTAGGAATTCAGTGTAAAAACCCGCTCGGGAGGGGGGGAACAGATGAGAGGCTGGAGTAAAAGGGCAAATCTGAAAGCTGCGGCTGGAACATTTTTTATGATGTTTCTTTGTGGCTGCACTCCATTAAACACGGCTGCGCCTGCACAGCAGTCCCCCACCTCCCTGGGTGGCCAGGCGCGGCCCACGCAGGCAGTTGCGGCTCCCGGACAGTTGGAGGTTCCCTATATTCCTGCTCCTACAAGCATCACGCTTTGCGGCGAGCCGGTGCCTTTGGACAAAGAACCCGTCTATGAGCGCTTCGACAAGGAATTTACGATAATCGTCTATAATCACGCCCAGGTCTACCTGTGGCTTAAAAGGATGCAGCGCTACTTCCCCATGATCGAAGATCGGCTCCGTTACTACGGTTTGCCCGACGATTTGAAATACGTTGCCATTGCCGAAAGCGATCTTCTCCCAAATGCGTGCTCTCCCAAGGGTGCGGCCGGCCCCTGGCAGTTTATGTCAAGCACCGGCGCCGCCTATGGGCTTAAACAATGCGGCTCCGTCGATAACAGGTACAGTTTCAGTCATGCCACCGACAGCGCCTTTTTGCTCCTAAAAGACCTGCACGACAAATACCACAGTTGGGCGTTGGCCCTTGCGGCTTACAACGCCGGAGACAAACGGGTGCTTGACGCTATCCGGGTAGACGGTACGCACAACTACTACGATCTGTGCCTTCCACTGGAAACCGAACGCTATGTCTTTCGCATTCTGGCAATAAAGGCGGTATTGAGCAATCCGGCCAGGTACGGCTACAATCTGCCCACCGAATACGGATATAGGCCATTGGCGGAGGACCGGGTAACCGTGTCTTTTCCCGCTCCTGTTGCCATACGAAGCGTAGCGGATGCCGCCGGTACGACTTATAGTGAGATAAAACGGCTTAATCCTGTTTTCCGTTCGCAGGAAATTCCTGCCGGGACCTATGAAATCAGGTTGCCGCAGGGTACACGCACCGCCTTTGAGAAAAATTTCAGTCCCGCGGCCGCCGGGATGCTTCTTGCCCAGGCAGGCGCCGGCTCCGAAAATGTGTCCTCGCGGTCCTCGGAGGGGTCTCGGACCGCCGTTCGCAAGGGTAAGCCCCTAAGGCTCGCCTTAGCCACCAGCAGTGAGACCAGACAAAAAAAACGGCCGGAGAAAAAAACTTCCCACCGAGCGGCCAAAACCGCCAAGTCTCGGAGTGTTAAGGCAAAAAAGACCAAGGTGAACAAGGCGGCCCGGCACGAAGTGAAGCGAAAAAGCAAGCCGGCGCGACCAACTTCGCACAAGAGCAAAGGGAAGGCCGCCCATAAAAAGTCGAAGTCGCACAGGGCTAAATAAATAGCTGGCAAAAGATTGGGCTGGTGATGAAAAGAACGGGATTGCTCTACGACGAAAGGTTTTTGCTCCACAAAACAGGAGATGGCCACCCAGAGGTTCCCGAGCGCCTCACAGTGATCATACGCGCCATGGAGGAGGCCGACCTTCTTTCAAAACTCGTTGCCGTTCCGGTTACACGCGCCAAAATGACATGGATAGAAAAAGTCCATGCCCCCAAGTATATTCATCGTTTCGAAGAAGCCTGCATGCTCGATTTGGGTGAGTTGGGAGATCCCGACAACCAGATATGCCCTCAGACCTACGATACGGCCCTGCTGGCCGTTGGGGGTATCCTAAATGCTGTCGATATGCTCATGGAGGGCAAGATCGATAATGCTTTCTGCGCCGTGCGCCCTCCGGGCCACCATGCCGAGATGATGGACGCCTACGGTTTCTGCTTTTTTAATAACGTGGCCATCGCCGCCCGCTATCTTCAACTCCGCCATAACGTCTCGCGCATCGGCATAATCGATTTCGACGTCCATCACGGCAATGGAACCCAGCATATTTTCGAGCAGGATCCCGATGTATTCTACTATTCGATCCACGAGCATCCCTCCTTTGCCTACCCCGGCACCGGCCGCGAATTCGAAAAGGGCTCGGGGCCCGGATTCGGAACGACTCTGAACTCCACCGTTCTCCCCGGGCAGGGAGACGAGGAATATAAGCAGAAGATTGCAAAAGAGCTTCTTCCCGCCTTCGATCAGTTCAAGCCCGAGATAATCCTTGTTTCCGCCGGTTTTGACGCCCATACCGCCGACGATATGTCAGACATTAATCTTTCCACTGAAGGCTTTACCTGGATGATGGAAACCATCTGCGAAATGGCCGACCGCTGCTGTAACGGTCGCATTATTTCGATTCTTGAAGGGGGGTATGCGCTGAGCGTGCTCCCGGAATTGCTAAGAAATCATGTGGAAATACTTCTGGGCATAAAACAGCTCCAAACTGAGTCTGAAAGGAGATCCCATGTTCATTGATAAATCGATGGTCAAGGATGTCGTTGCAGTCGGTCCGGAGATGAGTATCGTCGCAGCGAGGCAGATCATGGTTCAAAAAGGCATCAGACATCTGCCCGTCGTTAATCCGGAAGGCATACTGATTGGAATCGTAACCGACCGGGATTTAAGAACCGCCATGCCCTCGGACGTGCTCGGACACGCTGAAAATGTCGAGGCCCAAAGGCTTGCCTCCATCCAGGTAAAAGACATAATGAGCAAACGTCCCGTTACCGTCTCCCCTTCACAGACGCTCGAAGACGCGCTCCTCATGATGCAGATACACAAAGTCGGCGCCTTCCCGGTCGTCGATCAGGAAGGAAAGCTAAAGGGCATACTCTCGGTGCGCGACCTTATGCGTGCCTTCGTAAATGTTTTGGGACTCCACGACCCCGGCGTTCTCATCGGAATAATTGTCAAAGACGAACAGGGCCAGATGAAAAAGATTGTGGACGCCATAAGCGAACTGGACATCTCCTTTGGCAGCATCCTTGTCGCCCGGGTCTGGGAAGAAGGTAAAAGGGCGGTTTTCCCCTATCTTCTTACCAATAACGTTGCCCGGGTAAAAAAACACCTCTGCCAAAAAGGCTTTACGCTGCTCGATCCGATGCAGTGGTGCCTCGACCAGGGACCCGGCAGCTACTAGCAAAACAGCTTCTTAACTCTTCCCGGCTGTTTTGATTTGCCGGGAAATAGCGGGAGCTCGCATTTCGGTAGTGGTGGAATTATTACGCTGCCCGCCGTATTGCCTCCGGTCCCTCGTGAAGGATCGGGCCGCTAAGGCTTTTAAGGTCGAAATTTCTAAAAATCCTCTGCCCATCGACATCTACGATCCGCAAAAGGTCCGTTTGTTTCCTGTCGGCCATTGTAACGCTATAGTGCTGGCCGTAACGGTTTCTGACCATCTCTTCGCCAACCTCGAAAGCTATATATTTGTCTATGCCCTTTTCTCCCAGGGCTTTGACAAAATTGGAAGCCTCCAGGCTCTCGGCCGAGGTCAGAAAAAGCAAAGTACCGCTCCCAGTGATTATTATACCTGCTTTCATGGCGTACCCCCCTCTCCGAAGCGTTTTTAACGGATATGCTAAATACTTCTACACAAACGCCCCGGTAAGTATAAAGTAAGAAGGGTGTCGAAGGAGGGCAATACTCTCTGTAGGTGCGCTGTGAAAAGCCGGGGGTAGACATCGGGAGGAGGGCTCGGAGGGAACCTTGCGGGGTCCCCCTTGCCTGATTTTAAACCTGCCGGCGAAATCGTTTTTGCAGGCTATCCGAAAAAACCTCATTTATTCGACCGGTAGTTGGAGAAGATGTGAAAATCCCAGATGATCAGGAAGAGTTTTCTCTTTCGCCGCTCAGGATGGAATACCTTGGCCCGTTGTCCATGATATTGTGCTCGATGGACCCTTGGCTCACCATGGAATACACCCCCGAGGCCTTCGAGTCCTACCTGCTGCATGGGGACCCGGGGCTTGCCCGGCAGGTGATTATGATTTCAGGGCAGGTGGCCGGGGTTCTTTCGGTTAGAAATCCCTGGCTTTTCGGACCGCTTATTGAACTTTTGGCCCTCTTTGACGGCTTTAGGAGCAAGGGGACCGGCGCTCGGATTATCCAGTGGGTTGGCAACCGCTATAAGCCTGAAAACCTTTGGGTCACGGTGGCCTCTTTTAATCGGGGGGCCAGGAAGTTCTATGAAAGAGAGGGGTTCGAAAAAACCGCGCTGCTTGACGATCTCATAAAACCCGGATGGAGTGAAATGCTGCTGAGAAAAAAAATCGGTCGCCGCCGATAGAGCTTGATTTGGCGCATTAAAAAAGGCCGGATGGGAAATCCTACCGGCCTTTTTTAATAAATATGGAAATTGCAGCTTACTTCTTCAGGTGGTGCTTGAACATGGCCTCGCACCTGTCGGCGGCGGCTTCTGCTCTGCGTGCTGCGTTGTCAGCTTTCATTGCAGACTGTGCGGCATTCTGAGCGTCCGTGCTGGACTGGGCAGCAAGAGACTCGCACTTGCTCTGATAAGCTTCGCAGCTTGTGGCATATTTAGCGCAATAGTCCTTGCAGGCACAACCGGACAGCATAAAAGCAAAGGAAACTGCAAACGCGATAGCTACTAACTTCTTCATCTTCTCTTTCCTCCTCAAAAACCGATTAAATTAATTACATTGCAACTTCAACGGCCTAATGGAAATCCCGGGGCTACCCACCTCCTCTCGAACATGCATTTAGCCAAAAAATTTCATAGCCCATTAAACTCATATTAGCCTTGCCAAAAAAACAACACCGCCGATGCTACGACAGCCATAACCCAAAATCAAGAAAATTTTAGCCAAAAATGTTGGCTGATAAGTGTTTAGTCCAAAGGGAAGATCCTTCGCCGATCGCGCGGGACCCCCAGAGGGGCTCTTTTCGAGCAGTCGGTGTAACCCCCCTTAGCTATTGGGTTATTTTAGACAGGTTCAAGGAGTTGTCCTTAAAATCATCCCTGGTCACATCGGTTGGCACTCCGTTCTGCAAACTTACGGCAACCATCAGTTTCCTCTGGTCGACGTCTTTTGCAAAGGAGTATTGCGAGAGTACATCGAGGGCATATTGGGCATAATTGGGGATTTTGTTGTAGACGTCTGGATAGGACTGAACAAATATCCTGCCGTTTCTTTGACCGAATTTGACCGGCTGGTATATGATTTCGATGCTTGTTTTTAGAGGGACCTGCGGAAACAGAATCTTTATGTTCTCAGGATAGCAGCGAATGCAGCCGTGGCTGACAAGCCGTCCGACTCCCCACGGCATGCTGGTTCCGTGGACACCGTAGTCGCCGGCGGAAAATTTCATGATATAGTTGCCAAGCGGATTGTCCGGGCCGGGGGGCATGGAGGTCATCCCATATTTGGCCTGGAGGGAAGCGGGAACATACCAGGTCGGGTGAGCTGTCTTATAGTTTATGTAAAAATCGCCTACAGGACACTCCCAGCCTTCGACCCCGATGCCGATCGGATAGGTTTGAACCGTGGAATCGGCCTGGTTGAAAAAATAGAGCCTCATCTCCGGGATATTTACTTCCAATTGGTAGTGCTTGCTTGGAGGAAGCACAAAGAAGGTGGGAATGAAAATCCTCTTGCCCTTGGGAGGCAGCCACGCGTCCATCTTGGGGTAAAGCAGCCTTATCGAATTGAAACCAAGGTCGTTTCGCCTTGCAATGTCGAGAAGGGTGTCCTTGGGCTGGATTGTGTACCACTTGGGGGAACCTATAACGGTCAGGTCCGGTATGCGATAAGGGTATTTATGGACTGTAGCGGTAAAATCCTCGGCAAAAACCAAAGAGGGCAACAGCAGGCCCAGGAGGACAAAAAATAAGGCCCACATGGAATTTTTAGATCTCATAATCATTTTCCCCAAACACTTCGCAATATTATCGGCCCCGTACCGGACCGCAGGAATGATTCTTGGATTTCCTGCTCTCTTTTGATACCGAAATCCTTCCACGTCAAGCCAAAAATGCGGTTCCAAGCCGGTTTGCCTAAGTTTAAAGCAAGTTTGAGCCAAAGGAAAGGGGAGCTAAAAAGGTAAAGTCATCTCTTCCCTTCCCGCGCTCAGGTACCTACATTAAATACAAAAATCTTTGCGGAAAGACATTTTCAAACCAGGCAATGAAAATTCTTGATTTTCGGCCACAGTTATTTAAACAATAAGTTGCCAGACAGGCGTGCAAAGGTTTGCGGCTTTAATTCGAGAACCGTTTCTTTCACTGGAGGAGAAAATGATCAGGCAAAATGCGGATAAACGCCCCGAAAATGTGAAAAAGAAATTCCCCAACAGCATTGTTCCCCTGGTGAACGGTCAGGCCCTGATTAAGGCCGCCAGAAAAAATAACGCCATGGTTATGGCCGCGAATATGCGTTGCAAGCTGCCGGTGGAGGGACTCGTACTGGCCTCCATGGCCGCCGGGGCCCCCCTGTTGTATGAAATAGCAAAATCCGAGCTGACCTACACCGAGTTTACTCCCGAGAGCTTTGCTGCCTTCATCGTGGCGGAAAATGAACGGCTTGGAAACACCAAGGTGCCTTTTGCCGTCCATGCCGATCATCTAACCGTAAAAAAGCTCGAAGATGTCGAAGCGGTGGGAAATCTGATAGCCATGCAGATGGAAGCCGGGTTTACCTCCTTTGCCATTGACGCCTCCCATATGGAAAATGAACACAACCTCCAGGCGACCTGCGAACTTGCCAGGCCCATTGTTGCCGCGGGGTTGAACCTGGAAGTCGAACTGGGAGAGATCGGAGCAAAGAGTGGTAACGCCGAGGGGTTTACCCAGCCCGAAGAGGCCAAGTGGTTTATAGGCGAACTGGACAAAAAGGGCATACGGCCAAACCTTCTGGCCATTAACAACGGCTCCATCCACGGCACCTATTTTGGCGCCTCCCAGGAGGGTATACAGCTCGATCTTACCCGTGCCATATGGGAAGCGATCCGCCAATGGGACGTAGACATTGCCCAGCACGGCATCACCGGGACTTCCCTCGATAAGATCTCCTCCTTTATCCAGTATGGGATCCGAAAAGGCAATGTGGGGACCCTGTGGCAAAATATCTCCTTTGGACTCGCCATGAATCAGAGCGGCAACTGCATCACCACCGCCGATAAAGATTATGTCAAGCGTCCCTATCGCGGCATCCCGGATGAACTCTGGGCGGAAATTGTCGCCTGGGCGGCGCGAACCGACAACCGTGGAGGAAACATCAAGAAGGCCAACGCTCCTTTTGCCCCTCTTTTCAACACCCTTTCGCCCGTTTACAAAAAGCGCATTACCGAACACGTCTACGAGGAAGCCCTCCGTCTCTTTGAGGCTACTCATTCGGCGGGAATAGCCGAAAGTGTCTGGGAGTTTTTGTAAAAAAAGAAGCAACATCGAGCGCGCAGGCCCCCGTTTTACCCTTTTCGGGCGTGCTAAGGGGACCTGCGCGCCTTTGATGATTCCCTCCGTTTTTTTTGCCATTCCCGAGGTGTTAAACTCTGAATACACGTATCCGGAAAGGAAACTCCATGCCCACATCCGTTCGTTTACCAGAGCAAGCAGAGCGTCGGCTGGATGCTTTGGCTCGCAACACCCGCAGAGCGAAGGCTTTTTATATCCGGGGAGGCTATCCCGGAGCATCTGGACGACATCTACTTGGCTGAAAAGCGCTCGGAAGACCTCCGAGCAGGCCGAAGCCGCACCTACACTCTCGAGGAAGTGGAGCGGGAACTTGGTTTGGCGGATTGAGTTCGACGAATCGGCCAAAAAGGAACTCGCCAGGCTGGACCGTCAGGCGCAAGTCCGGCTCCAACGCTTTCTGCGCGAGCGGATTGCCACGGAGGAAGCTCTCACTCCTGCCCATGTGACTCTTTAGAGCAACTCGAGCAGTTCCAGGGGGGTGGATAGAAGTTTTTGCGCCCCGCTTGCGATAAGCTCCGCGGCGTCTCGAAAACCCCAAAGAACCCCGACCGGAAACATTCCCGCGCCCTTTGCGGTCAACATATCCGTTGCCGTGTCGCCCAAATAGAGAAAATCGGCCGGTTGGATTGCAAGCTTTTGCGCGATTTCCAGGGCCGAAGCGGGGTCGGGTTTGCGCGGGACCCCGGAACGCTCCCCAAATACCAACTCGAAGCGGCGACCGGGAAAAAATTCTTCAACCACTTTTACCGCGAATTTTTGGAGCTTGTTGGAAAGTACCGTCATCTTGAGGCCGCGTGCGCTCAAAGCGTCCAGAAGTTCGGGTATGCCGGGATAGGGGCGCGTTTTGGCCGTGCCCCCGGCCGCGTAGAAGCTCAACAGTAATTCCAGGCAAGCGGAGATGGTGGCGGGATCGCTTTTAGCCTGGTCCGGAAGGGCCCGCCTTGCCAGATTCTCCATCCCGTCTCCTACGAAATACCGGTACTCTTTAAGCTCATGGGGCGAAAATCCCATACGCGCAAGCGCCCTGTTGGTAGAATCGGCAAGATCTTCGAGCGTGTCGAGCAGCGTACCGTCTATGTCGAACAATATGGCCTTGAAATTTTTGGTTCCCATCGATTCGGCTTTGAACTCCAAGGTGAATGTTACAGGTTTGTTTTTAGCATTGAGGCTGAGTCGGGGCAAGGGCTACCGTGGAGATCAAACTCTCCATGGCCGCCCTGTGCTCCTTGGAACTTTGCATGAAGGTGACGCCCACATCGAAGGAGCCCTTCTCCCTGCTCGTACTGTACCAGATAACCCTTACCGGCGCTACGAAGGCTCCCTGGGTCAGGTTGACCTTCAGGGTGAGTCGGAGAGATTCGCCATCGGCCACTATATGGTGGGGTCCGATCTTTAGCGACCTCAACAGCAGTCGAGCCCCGTTTAGCGAGACTTCGGTGACCTTTGCTCCGACGCTTTCCTCCAGGTCGGCCAGATTGCAGGTAAGAGTTGCACTCCAGCCGACCCTGAATCGAGGTTCTTTCCTTCTATTGACGATAGGATTCAAAACGGCCATCCCCTTTTGACAACCGGTTGCTACTGGTATTGGTATTGGGAAGCAGCGCCGGCATCTTGTCCCTGCGCGCAGTTGCCCCGCTGGTACATGGCGGCTCTGAGAATATTGTATATCGCTTTGCGGTCCAGCGCCGAGGCATACACTATCGGCGTCATCTGGTGAATATCCTGGGTGCACACGTCTGTGCCGTCAGAAATCAATGTGCACACAATGTTGTAGCGGTTGTAAATGGTCGCGATGGTGAGCGCGGTCCGTCCAAACTCGTCCTTCATTTCCACTTGAGCGCCTTTTTCAAGCAATAGGCGTACGATCTGGTCGTTTCCCTGCTGTGCTGCGTACATAAGGGCCGATTGCCCCTCCGCATCCTGTTGATTGACGTTTACGTTTTGGGAGAGCAGATATTTTACGACCGCGTAATTGCCGTTTATGCAGGCGCCCATAAGCGCGCTGACTCCGGCAGACCTTAGTTTTGGGGTTTGCTCGCTGCTTTGAAGATTAGCATTGGCTCCGTGGGCTATCAGCAGCTGCACTATATGAATATGGCCGGCCCAGGAGGCCTGCATGAGGGCCGTAACGCCGAAAATGTCCATGTCGTTTACCTGGGCGCCCTTGTTCAAAAGCAACTGGGTTATCTGGTATTCCCCGCGAAGAGCTGCGTGCATGAGAGGCGTCATTCCCGCTCTGTCCTCCGCGTTTACCCGGGCGCCTTGGGCAAGCAGTCGGGCTACTGTGCCGACGTAGTTGTTGTCGATGGCTTCAAAGAGTGCGATATTTAGTCCATCGAGCTTTTCATGTGATATTTTGGCTTTCTTTGCCGTCTTGGTCGCAGCCGTTCTTACTTGTGAGCTCACTTCCTGGCTCTTTGCGAGCAATGGGGCCCAAGTGATAGTCATTAAACACAGGGAGCAAAGGAAAATCCGGCACTTGCCCTCAAACATTTTTCTGCCTCCGATGGGGGTTTATTGGAATTGATCGCCCAAAGCCTATTTTTTTAATATACAAGATATATGCCCGCAGTAGGAAGGCAAAATAAAAGCTAAAAGGAAAAAGTTTTAGCGGGTCGGCTTGCTCTTTGCCTTTTTTACTGGACTTTTTGTTGTGGGGCTTTTTACTTATATCTTGCCATTGGGCGCCCGGCCCATGGATGTTAAAGTTAAGGCGCTTTGAAACTTACAACCTGAGGGAGTTTGTAATACAAGATTCGGTTTTGTAAATTGGATTTCCAACGCTTAAGGGGGCGTAGAGTAAATGAACATGCACAGAGGCTTGAAAGTTCTCTTGATTGACGATGATCCGGGTATTATCAAAGTGATGTCGATAGCTCTTGAAGATGAGGGACACGAGGTCATTTCCGCGGGCGACGGCAAAAGCGGAATTGATCTGTGTGTTAGCCACTCCCCCGATATCGTTATAACCGATATACGCATGCCGGGCATGGACGGAATGGAGGTGCTCAAAAAAATAAAGCAGATGGATCCCGATAGGGAAGTGATCGTGGCCACGGCCGCTACGGATATGAATTATGCGGTGGAGGCCCTGCGGCTGGATGCTTCCGATTTCATTATAAAGCCCATAAGCGGGCAGGCCCTCTCCATTGCGATAAAACGGGCACGGGAAAGATTCGCCACCCGCAGGGAGCTAAAGGATTACACGGCCCTTATCGAAGAGCGGTGGATGGATACCACCGAGGAACTGACCCGCACCTTCCAGACCCAGAAGCTCCTTATCGAAAGTTCCATAGACGGAATAATTGCCTGCGACAAGTCGGGCAGGATAATGATTTACAACAAGAGCATGGAGAAACTGCTGGGATATTCCCGCAAGGAGATGATCGGGGAGAAGATGACCGAGCGGTTGTTTTGCCCCGAGCAGGCCCAAAAGTTCAAAGACGCTCTGGCGTCCCTCAAGCATGGCGGCAAGGGCCGGCTTTTTTTGCATGAATGCCTGCTCGAGGGCAAGGATGGATCGAGAATTCCCGTTCAGCTCTCGGCAGCCGAAATGTTCCATGAAGATGAGCAGGTTGGTCTGGTCTGTTTTGCCCGGGACGAACGGGAGATCCGCAAACTGACCCAGGAAGTGGCCCACCGGGCCAGGATGCTCCATCAGGACAAGATGATCTCGCTTGGCAAACTTGCCGCCAGCGTGGTCCATGAAATCAACAATCCCCTTGCCGGTATTCTCAATTATGCCCGGCTTATGAGCAAGATCCTTTCGCGTTCGGCTCTTACCCCCGATTCAGCCGTAAAGTTCAGCGGTTATCTCTGCCTTATGGAAAGTGAGCTGGAGCGTTGCGCAAAGATTGTGGGCAACCTCCTCGCCTTTTCCCGAAAGTCCGAACTCGAGTTCGCTCCCGTTAACCTTAACGAGCTTCTAAACAGCTGCATTAATTTGAGCGGACACAAGCTCTCGCTTCAAAACATAAGGGTAGAGACTCGTCTGGCCAGGGAGCTGCCTGCCATTAAGGGCGATTTCAGCCAGCTCCAGCAGTGCATCATCAATCTCATTTTTAATGCCGTCGATGCCATGCCCGATGGCGGCAGCCTGTTTTTTTCCACCTCTATCGATGCGGCCAAAAAACTGATTTGCCTGAAAGTTAAAGATTCGGGCTGCGGGATTTCAAAAAGTGATCTTCCCTATATTTTCGATCCTTTCTATACGACTAAAAAGGAAGGAAAAGGGGTGGGCCTTGGGCTCTCGACAACCTTCGGCATTATCGACAGGCATAAAGGGACCATACAGGTGAAAAGCGAACCCGGGCAGGGCGCCGAATTCGTCATCGAGCTTCCCGTCAACGCGACTGATCCTCCTGCTTCAATTCAAATTTCCTGATCTTGTGGTGCAAGGTGGCCCGGTTCATCTCCAGCACGCTTGCCGCCTTCGAGATATTCCAGCGGCAGAGTTTGAGGATGTGCTCGATATGGTTTTTTTCGACCTCGCGCATGGTAACGGCCGCTTCCTTTTCCTCTTCCTCACACGATCTAAAAAGAAAGGCGAAGTCTTCCTTTTTGAGATAGGGCCCCTTGGAGAGCACTACGGCCCGCTCGATCGTATTTCCAAGCTCCCTCACATTGCCCGGCCAGTCGTAGGACTGGAGCAAAAGCATCGCGTCATCTTTGAAACTCTTTGCCTGTTTGTTTGTTTCACGACGGAATTTTTGTAAAAAATGCTCTGCCAGCTGGGGTATGTCTTCCTTGCGGTTTCTAAGGGGGGGGACCTCGATTTCGATCACTTTTAGACGGAAATAGAAGTCCTTGCGAAACTGTTCCTGTGACACTCTTTGGAAAAGGTCCTGGTGAGTGGCCGAGATGAGCCTGAAATCGGCGCCTATCTCCCTGTTGCCCCCGACCCGGTGGAAAATCTTTTCCTGGAGTACGCGAAGCAGATCGACCTGCATCTTTAGCGTTATCTCGCCCACCTCATCGAGAAAAAGCGTACCTCCCTTGGCCATCTCCAGACGCCCGATCCGGGTCCGGTTGGCCCCGGTAAAGGAGCCCGCCTCATGGCCAAACAGTTCGCTTTCAAGAAGCGTATCGGAGAAGGCCCCGCAGTTTATGGCTATAAACGGTCCGTATCTGCGATTGCTGCGGGCATGAATGGCCTTGGCTACCAGTTCCTTGCCGCTGCCCGTTTCCCCCTGGAGTAAAATCGGGGAGTCGACTTGCGCCACCTGGTCGATAAAGGAAAAAAGCCGCCTCATGCACTCCGAGGACCCTATTATGTCGTGATAGCGGGAGGCGCCGTTTAGCTGGCTTCGCAGGGAAATGTTTTCATCGACGAGCTTTTTCTGATTGATGAGCTTTTCTATCATCAATTCGAGTTGCTCGGCCTGGAAAGGCTTCATCAGAAAATCGTCGGCCCCGTTCTTCATGGCCTCGATGGCCGTTTCAATCGAGGCATAGGCGGTTATCATCACCACAAGGATATGGGGGTAGGCGGTTTTTATGGCTTTTAAGGCTTCCAGGCCGCTTAGATCGGGCATTCTTATGTCCAGAAAAACCAGATCGTATTCGGTCCCCCCGAGCATCTCGAGCGCCTGCCCGCCTCCGGATGCCGCCGCCACCTGGTGGCCCGCCCGCCTCATCCAACCGACCAGGGATTCCCGGATAATCAATTCGTCGTCTACAACCAGTATTCGAATTTTTTCTGACACGTTGCCTCTCTAAACAATGGAGTTTGCTGCCGGAAACTTCAAAATGAAGCGCGAACCCACCCCCTCTTCACTTTTTACGTAAACCGTGCCCCCGTGTTCCTTGACTATGCCGTAGACTACCGAAAGTCCCAGCCCCACACCCTTGTCGTGGCTCTTTGTGGAAAAAAAAGGCTCGAAGATAAGCGGTACTATCTCCTTGGCAATGCCCGCTCCGGTGTCTATTACCTCGATGCGGATCATCGCGGGCTTTGCCCCAACCGATGTCCTTAGAATCAGTTCGCCCCCATCGGGCATGGCGTCGGCGGCATTGAATATAAGATTTAAAAGACACTGCTCTATCTGGCTTTGATCTCCAATAAGTAATGGCAGAGCCGGGGCCAGTTCGGTTTTTACCAGTATCTGCTGCGAATCGAGGCGAAAACGAACGAAATCGAGCACCCTTTCTATCAGTGCGTTTATCTCAAACTCGCTTCGGCTTCCCTTGGCCTGGCGCGAAAAATGGAGCAGATCCCTTACGATCGTACTGCAACGGGCCGCTTCGGACTCGATTAGCCCAAGGTAATAGATATATTTTTGCCTGGCCGCCCCATCTGTTTTGCCCGATTCGAGTTCCTCGCGTACCAGGCGCGCAAGAGCATTTATCCCCGTCAAGGGGTTGTTTATCTCGTGGACCGCGCTTGCCGCCATTTTCCCAAGAGATATCATCTTCTCTTCATAGACAAGCCTCATGAGGTCCTTTTTGAGCGCCGAGACCTTCTGCTCGACCTTTTGACCCATCTCGTCGGTGATGTCGCGGAATATCTCCACAACCAGCTCTATGCGGCCCCCCGTGGTCTTTAGGGGAACGGCCGTAATTTCCTGGTAGCGGCTACAACCCTCCGGGCCGGTGTTTTCCAAAATCGCGTGGGCTGCCTCCCCGGTTTGAAGGCATCGGACCGCCGGGCAATAGAACCCCTCCGCGCTGCACCGTTTCATCGTTCCGTAGGCCGCCTCATGGCAGTATTTGCCCACAATTTCGTCTTTGCTCTTGTGAACGGCGTTAAGGAAGGCTTCGTTTGCATCGTGCAATTTGAGATCCGGCTGCATGACCAGCACCCAGTCGCGCAACCCCATGAAAAGGCTGTCCATGATGCCTTCAACCAGGTTTATCTGGCGCTTTGCGAATTGATATTCTTCACTTAGGCACAAAACATCGCCGAAAATCTTCGATATTGCCGATTCGAGCACCCGCACTCCGGCAGGCTTGTGTTTTAAAAAATCTTCGAGCAAGTCCTCCTTGCCCGTCAGTTCTATTACCAGGTCCAGGTCCTTGAGGTCGTAGAAGTCTTTATAATCGGTTGTGACCAAAATTTTCTTTTCCCGGGCCAGACGTATGCCTGGAGCTTCCAGATCGGGATCGGCTACGGAGACGATCTCGGCCCCAAGCTTGGGGAAACGCAATGAGTCAAACATCTCGAGAAACGCCCGGCAGCGTCTCCCACCCCCGATTATTCCAATTTTAATCGGCGTTTGCATGATCGGCCCCTCGGCGCGGGGGCGGGGCCTAATCCCCGCCCTGTATGGAACTTAATCCGGCCCCAAAGACCGGATCGGTTTGGATAATGATGGATTGTATAAGATTTATACAAAAAAATAGGGCCCGGGGCAACGCCCCCGGTTCCTAATCTGTTCTGATCGCCTCTCCGGGTTGAGGGGGCGCTCATTAAGGGCGCGAGCCTCAGAAGGAGATAACTATAGAGAAAAATCCTGTGCGGTCTCTGCGTCTATCCGGTCGATTTTCTTGTTTTCGCCTCTCCTTTTGTTTAAAATTTATACAACATGTTCAAATATAGACAAACATCCTCATTGAAATCGTTTGCAAACATGGCCTTGTATCGAACAAAGGGAAGCGGGAAAAGAAAAATTTTTACTCCCCGTCGCGGCCCTGCCCAAAAGGCTTGGAAGGTCTGGACAAAGCTGAGCTTGCCCCAATTTTCCCCCTCCTGGCATGTATCCTGCTCTATGACGCTTGCGCTCTGTCAAACGGTTGATTTTTTCGTCTGGGATTGTTTTCGGAAAATATGGACTTTTCCCAGGGGAGGGACTCCAATATTATGCCGCTCGGAACTGGAAATCCGCCAAAAGGAAAAACCGTGCCGGTGCCCGAACAAGGCGAAAAGGAATGCGTGTGGATGAGAGCCAAGGTGGTCAATTTCAAGCTGTGCGACCGTGATTTCGACTGTGCCGGGTGCCATTTCGATAAGGCGATGAAAAGCGCCTGGAAGCAGGATAACGGCGACAGGGACACCCCCGTGTGAGGGGTTGGTTTTTCAAACTGGGCTCAACGGCCCTAGAGGTTGTCTAATGCGTCCAAGGATCGGGTTTTATATCTGCCATTGTGGAACCAATATCGCCGGAAAAGTCGCGGTAGGGGAAGTGCGCGACCATATCGGAGAGCACTCGAAAAACGTGGTCGTCGCCCGCGACTACAAATTCATGTGTTCCGACCCCGGCCAGGAGATGATCCAGAAAGACATTAAGGAGCTGGGCTTAAACCGTGTGGTTGTGGCCTCGTGTTCCCCCAGGCTTCACGAAAAGACCTTTCAGAACGCCTGCCGGCGTGCCGGGCTTAACCCCTACTTTTTCCAGATGGCCTGCGTGCGGGAACACTGCTCCTGGGTTACCCAGGATCCGGTGGAAGCCACTGACAAGGCTAAGAGCATTGCCTCGGGCGCGGTTAGCCGGGTTAATTTTCACGAAACCCTCTTTAGCCGCGAGGTGGGCGTAAATCCCGATGTCCTGGTGGTGGGGGCAGGAATCGCCGGTATCCAGGCCTCTCTTGATATCGCCAAATCCGGCTGCAAGGTCCACCTGGTCGAAAGGCACCCTTCGATCGGCGGGCACATGGTCCAGTTCGACAAGACCTTTCCGACCCTGGACTGCGCGGCGTGCATTTCCACGCCCAAAACGGTTGCCGTTGCCCAGAGCCCCAATATCAACCTGCTCTCCTACAGCGAGGTGACCGAAGTAAAGGGATATGTCGGAAACTTTAAGGTCAAGGTGCGCCGCAAGCCCCGCTATGTCATGGAAGACCGCTGCACCGGGTGCGGGATTTGCGCCGAGCACTGCCCTGTTTCGGTCCCCAACGAGTTCGACGAAAATATGGGCGAGCGAAAGGCCGTCTACAGGTTCTTCCCTCAGGCGGTGCCCATAACCTTTGCAATCGAAAAGAAGGACACCGCGCCCTGCAGGCTTACCTGTCCGGCCGGGGTTAACGTTCAGGGCTACACCCAGCTTGTGGGCCTTGGCAAATACAAGGAAGCCGTTCAGCTTATAATGGAGAAGTTGCCTCTTCCCGGCGTTCTCGGCAGGGTTTGCCCGCATGTGTGCGAATCTAACTGCCGAAGAACTCAGATCGATTCTTCCGTCTCCATTAGAGAACTCAAACGTTTTGCCGCAGACCGGGTTTTACCAGAGGATATTCCCGTCCCGCAAATCGAAGACAGGCCCGAGAAAGTGGCCGTGATAGGTTCGGGGCCAGCCGGGCTTACCGCCGCCTATTACCTGAGGCTAAAGGGCTACGGGGTAACGATTTTTGAGGCCCTGCCCGAGCCCGGAGGCATGCTCAAGGTCGGAATTCCCGACTACAGGCTTCCCCCTGAGGTTTTGGACCGCGAGATAAATAATATTTTGCGCCTGGGCATCAGCCTGCAAACCGGCAAGAGGTTCGGAGTCGATTTTACCCTCGACGATCTGAGACAGCAGGGCTTTAAGGCCATATTTGTTGGTATCGGCGCCCACAAGCCGCTAAAGATGAACATCCGCGGCGAAAATGATTTTAGCGGCGTCATCCAGGCTACGGATATTTTGCGCACCACCAGCCTTGGCGACCGTAAATCGCCCGGAGACCGGGTGCTCATCCTGGGCGGTGGAAATGTTGCCGTAGATGCGGCCAGGACCGCCCTGCGCCTTGGCAGCAAAGAGGTTACCATCGTCTACCGCAGGACCCGCGAGGAGATGCCCGCCTACGAGGAAGAAATCGAGGATGCGCTCCTTGAAGGCATAAAGATCAGCTATCTTACCGCTCCGGTTGCCCTCGAAGGCAGAGATGGAAAAGTCACCGGACTCCATTGCGTTAAAACCGCTCCCGGTCCGGCCGATGAATCCGGCCGCAGGCGCCCTGTGCCTGTCGAGGGAAGCGATTTTGTAATCGAATGCGACGCCGTTATTCCGGCCATCGGTCAGGAGCCCGATACGCAATGCTGCGTGGCCTCCGGACTCGATGTGGGCAGGCGCGGCCGAATCGTTGCCGCCTCCAGGTGCGGGCAGACCTCGGCCCCCGACGTCTTTGCCGCCGGTGATGCGGTGATGGGACCCGCGACCGTGATAGAGGCCGTCGGTGCGGCCCGGGAAACCGCCGAGGCAATCGAGCGGTATTTGCGCGGCGAGCAGGTCGATCTCCCGGAGGCCGCAGAGGCAAATGCGAGCAACTGGCAACAGATCCCAAAGAAGGCCCCGCTTATCGCGAGGGCTTCGGTTAACCGGATTGCTCCCGATGTGGCAAAGGCCTCTTTTGCCGAAGTAAGCCAAGGTATCTCCGAGGAGGCCGCCATGAGCGAATCGGCCAAATGCCTCAACTGCGGTGTGTGCTCGGAGTGCATGGAATGCGTCAGGGCCTGCGAGCGAAATGCCATAGACCATTCGATGGGCGCGCAGGAAATCGAACTTCAGGTCGGCTCGATCATTCTTGCCACCGGCTTTGACACTATGGACGCCTCGGCTTTCGTAAACTACGGCTACGGTCGTTTTGAGGAGGTCTATACCGGCCTTGAGTTCGAAAGATTAAATAATGCGGTCGGACCCACCGGTGGGCAAATCGTTATGAAAAACGGCAAAAAGCCCAAAAGCGTCGCCATTATCCACTGCGTTGGAAGCCGGGACGAAAACCATCACGTCTACTGTTCGCGCGTCTGCTGCATGTACGCTCTAAAATACGGCCACCTCATAAAGGAAAAGGCCGGCCACGACACTCAGGTCCACAACTTCTATATCGATATGAGGTGTTATGGAAAGGGATACGAAGAGTTCTACAGGCGGCTGCAGGAAGAAGGTGTAAACTTCGTGCGCGGTAGACCCGCCGAGATCAAGGAGCAGGTGTCGTCAACGGGTGAAAAGAAACTGATCGTAATAGGCGAGGATACCCTTTTGGGGCGCAGGGTGAGCCTGCCAGTGGATATGGTGGTCCTTTGCACCGCTATCCAGGCCCGCGGCGACGCTGCCGAAGTTGCGCGCGTCTTTGGAATAAACCAGGGTGGAGACGGCTTTTTCCTGGAGGAGCACCCCAAGCTGGGGCCCGTTTCAACGCCAACCGACGGCATCTTTCTGGCCGGCGTTTGCCAGGGGCCAAAAGACATCCCGGATGCGGTCTCCCATGCCTCGGGCGCGGCTGCCCAGGCCCTTGCCCTTTCGGCTGCCGGTAAAGTGGAGGTCTCACCCGTTACCTCCTGGATAGATCCCGACATCTGCATAGGGTGTCAGACCTGCATTAAACTGTGCCCCTATTCCGCCATCGAGTTTAACGGCCGCAAGGGGATTTCGGAGGTAAACGAGGCTCTGTGCAAGGGCTGTGGAAGTTGCGCGGGTTTTTGTCCCAGCGGGGCCGCGCGCGTAAAGCATTTCTCCCCCAAGCAGGTGTTTGCCGAAATTGAGGGAATCCTGGACGAAGTGGTTTAGTCCGTTTCATTGGGAGGTAACATATGGCCGACTACGAGCCTACAATTATCGCGTTTGTTTGCAACTGGTGCACCTATACCGCCGCCGATCTCGCCGGGACTTCCAGGCTTGTTCAGCCTGCGAATGTGCGCATGGTGCGCATGATGTGCACGGGGATGGTCGATCCCAAATACATTATCAAGGCCCTCCTTGAGGGAGCCGATGCCGTGCTGGTAAGCGGTTGCCACCCCGGCGACTGCCATTACATAAACGGCAACCTCAAGGCCCGAAGGCGGATGAAGCTCTTAAAGGAAATCCTTCCCAAGTTCGGCTTTGACGAGCGCAGGTTGAAAATGACCTGGATCGGCGCCAGCGAGGGGATCGATTTCGCTGAGACGGTTAGACAGATGACGGCCGAAGTAAAGGCGCTTGGCCCAAACGATTTGCGCACCCGGATGGTTTTGTAGAACAGCCCCCCGGCGACCCGGAGTATAGATTATGTCCAAGATAGGTAAAATAGCCGTTAAGGACCGTGATCCGGTCTCTTCACTGCAGGATTTCCTTAAAACTCTGCTGGAAAAGGCAGTTGTGGAGGCGGTGTTGGTTCAGCAGAGGCTTCCGATGAATAACGCGGTCATGCCCGCTCTTGTTACCGAGACCGAAAAGCTGGGCTGGGCCGATCCGCTTGCCCCCGCCTTTCCCTTAAATAGCGCGAGGATGCTCTCGCGGCTGACCAGAAAGTCCCTGGATGCACCCATCGCCGCCGTTATGAGGCCCTGCGAAATAAGAGCTTTTGTCGAACTGGTAAAACTTAAACAGGCAAGCACCGACAATGTCGTTTTGATAAGCGCCGACTGTCTTGGGGCCTACGCAAACACCGATTACGCCAAGGTGGGGGCTCTGGCCCCGGGTGCCCAGTCTACCCTTTCTTTCCATAAAAACATAGCCGCCGGCAAGGGAACCGCCACCGAAGACGCCGATATCTCCTCGGCCTGCAAATCCTGCGAGCATCCGGTGGCCCCTATGGCCGATATCAACATTGGCCTTCTTGGAACCGATATCGAGCAGAGCCTTCTGCTCATCGCCAATACGCCAAAAGGTGAAAAGCTCCTCGATGATCTGGGCGTAGCGGAGGAAGATGTAGCGCTGGAAAACAGGCAAAAAGCTCTGGAGGCTCTTATTGGCGAGCGCGAGGCCTGGCGGGACAAAATGTTTGAGCGCACCTCGGAAGCGGTCTCCGATGTCGAAAAGCTCATGAACTATCTATCCAACTGCGTAAACTGCTACAACTGCAGGGTGGCTTGCCCGGTTTGCTACTGCCGTGAGTGCGTCTTCACAACCGATGTGTTCGACCATGAGCCGGCTCAATACATGCGCTGGGCCAAACGCAGGGGGGCTCTCAAAATGCCCACCGATACCGTCTTCTACCATCTGACGCGCCTGGCTCACATGAGTGCGGCCTGCGTTGGCTGCGGACAGTGTTCCAACGCCTGCCCAAATGATGTGCCGGTAATGGAGCTTTTCCGAACCATAGCCGGTGGCGTGCAGACGAGCTTTGACTACTGCGCCGGTGCGAGTCTTGAGGAAGAGCCCCCGCTGTCCGTATTTCATGAGAAGGAATTCTCCGAGGTAACGGGCGGAATCGATTAGGCGCCAAAGAGAGGTAAGAAAATGGAAACAAAAACCGGGCGAGCCCTGGTGATCGGGGCCGGAATCAGCGGCATCCGGTCGGCCCTGGACTTGGCTGAAATGAATTATCAGGTTTTTTTGATAGATAAATCGCCGCACATCGGGGGCATTCTCAGCCAGTTGGACTATCAGTTTCCAACCGATCACTGCGGTATGTGCAAGATGTTGCCCACCATCGGGCGCGATTCTTCGTCCCAGTACTGCTTGAGAAAGGGGCTGTTTCACGAAAATATCGAATTGCTGCCCGCAACGGAAATGACCGCGCTTGAGGGCGAGCCGGGCAATTTCAAGGTTACCCTGGACTCCGCGCCCTCTTTTATCGATCCGCAAAAGTGCATCGGCTGCGGGCGGTGCTCGGCGGTTTGTCCCGTCGAGGTGCCCGATAGTTTCAACGGGGGCCTTACCACGCGTAAAGCCGTCTATCTGCCCGTTCCCCACAACATTCCTAACCGGTATACCCTGGATCTTTCGGCCTGTACGCGGTGCGGGGAATGCGAAAAGGTCTGTCCGACGGGAGCAATAGATCTTAGGACCGAGGCCCGGCGCGCCTTTAAGATCCTTGTCGTCGATGATGAACTGGTGGTTCGCGATTCTCTCAAGGAATGGCTGAGCGTCGAAGGCTTTAGCGTCGATATGGCCGAGTCCGGGGCCGAAGCCATAGATCTTCTGTCCGTAAAGGATTACGGCCTTGTTCTTCTCGATGTCAAAATGCCGGGGATGGACGGGGTCGAGGCCCTCCAGATCATAAGGGAAATGAAACCGGAGTTGCCCGTTTTGATGATGACCGCCTACGCTACGGTGGAAACCGCCGTGGAAGCCATGAAAATCGGGGCTGACGAATACCTTATGAAGCCCTTCGATATCGAAGCTCTTACCGAGAAGGTCGTCCAGCGCTATGAGGGCACGGTAAGCGTAAAGGGGCGCGTTATCGAAGTGGGGGCGGTCATAATGGCCGCCGGATCCGACTTTTGCGATCCCGCTAAAGATCCGGGCGCTTTTGGCTACAATTATCCCAATGTTATAACCGGTCTGCAGTTCGAACGGGTGGTGAGCGGTTCGGGGGCCGGCCAGGGCAGGCTCGTTCGCCCCTCCGATGGAAAGCCCGCCCGCAAGGTGGCCTTCCTGCAGTGTATCGGCTCAAGAGACCTCAAGCAGAAGGCCGATTACTGTTCTTCGGTCTGCTGTATGTTTTCCATAAAGGAAGCGCTTCTGGCCAAGGCTAAATCCAATGGATTGGCCGATACCGCTATTTTCTACATGGACATGAGAACCTTTGGCAAAGATTTCCAGCGCTACCGCGATGGGGCCGAAAAGGAATCGGGGGTCCGTTTCATAAGAAGCCGCGTTCACACGGTCGAACAGGAAAAAGACGGCTCTCTTAGACTCCACTATGTTGACGCGGACGGCATGCCGCAAGATGAAGTCTTCGATATGGTGGTCCTGGCCGCCGGGCAAAGACCGGCTAAAGGAACCCGGGACCTTGCGCAGTCTGCCGGAATAGAGCTTGCTCCTTCCGGATTTTGCCGAACCGATGAGCTTTTCCAAAGCCGCAGCAGCAGGGAAGGCGTATTTGCCGGAGGCTCCTTTGCGGGGCTGCGAGATATTTCTGAGTCGGTAATCCAGGCCGGTTCGGCTTCCCTTGAGGCCTCAAAGCTTATTCGCGCCAAGGGGGGGATGCCCCTGCCGACCCAGAGTAACGGCTCATCTCACCAGACGGAAGCCTCCAGGGATTTGCCAAAACTTGGGGTTGCCCTCTGCGCGTGCGCAAGCTCGCTTGGAGCCGCAGATTTGGATCTGCAGGCCCTCGGAGCAAGCCTTTCCCAATGGGACCCCTCCGTTCGAGTGTTTCAAATCGAGAGGCTGTGTACCCTTTCGGGCAGAAAGACTCTTTTGGAAAATCTCAGGGAGTCAGGCTGCAATATGGTTTCCATCGGCGCTTGCATGCCCTGCCTCTATGGGAAAATGCTCCTTGAACTGGCGGCAGAAACCGCACTGTCTCCGGCTCTTATGGATGTGGTCGATATCTACACCCCCGCCTTTTGCCGACCCCGGGATCAATCCGGGCAGGCGAAGGGGCCCATGGAATCGGCTATGAAAATGTCGATCGAGAGGCTTAGAGGCGCCGACCCCGGCCCAACCAGGTCTTTTCACATCATACAAAAGGCCCTCGTGGTGGGAGGAGGCCTCTGCGGGCTTACCGCGGCGCTTTCCATAGCCGACCACGGGTTTCCCGTGGACCTGGTTGAAAAAGAAGAGGAGTTGGGCGGCTTGGTGCGTTCTCTAAAACGTACCATCGATGGGACCGAGACTTCCGGGTTGCTCGAAAAGCTCATTAGCGATGTTGGGGCAAACAAAAACATTTCCGTCCACCTGGGCGCGCAAGTGCTCGCTTCCAAACCGTATGAAAACTTGAGTTTTCTTACCACGATCAAGACAAAAGACGGGGAAACCAAGCAGCTCGACCATGGGGTTGCGATTTTGGCTACGGGCGGAAAAGAGGCCGCTGCGCGGGAATACTGTTACGGTCAGGGCGAGGCCGTTATCACCCAGCACGAACTGGAGGAGCGCCTTTCAAACGGCGGGGTTGCGGGTCTTGAGACCGTGGCCGTGATCCAGTGCGTGGGCTCTCGCGAGGAAGGCAGAAACTACTGCAGCCGAGTGTGCTGTCAATCGGCTCTAAAAAATGCGCTGCGTATAAAGAAAGAAAACCCCGATACCGATGTCTATATTTTTTACCGTGACATAATGACCTATGGTTTCCTCGAAACCTACTACACAAAGGCCAGGCAGGAGGGCGTTGTTTTTATCCGCTACGGCCTCGATGCCAAACCCCGCGTCAGCCTCGAAGAGGGCGGCAAGGTTAAAATTGTGGCCCGCGACCCGGTCTTGGGAAGAGATATCGCCATCGTCTCCGACCTTCTTGTCCTCAGCACCGGTATCGTACCAAACGATCTTAGCGGCCTGGGACAGGCTTTCGGTTTCGATCTGGATGAAGACGGGTTTTTTCGGGAGCTCGAATATAAGTGGCAGCCTCTCAATGCGAAAAAACGGGGAATATTCGGCTGCGGTCTCGCACACTCTCCCCGCTCTATTGCCGAATCCATCGCCATGGCCCAGGCGGCCGCCCAAAGGGCGCTGGTCATGCTCAACCGGGAGGAGCTAAAAGCGGGCAACACCGTTGCGCGGGTGCGCCACAGCATATGCTCGCTTTGCGAAAGATGCATTCCCGCTTGCCCTTACGGCGCTCGCAGCCGCAGCGACGAAAAGGATAGAATCGAAGTCGATGAGCTCGCTTGCCAGGGGTGCGGCGCCTGCGCCGCGGTCTGCCCCAACAGCGCCTCGGTCGTGCGCGGTTTTGGAGACCGCCAGGTTATGGCCATGCTCGATGCGGCACTGGAATTTTGACGATACGCTAAATGTGTATGAAAGGCGAAGATAATGGCTCAAAATCAAGCCTCGTCTCCTTTTAAGACTTACGATCGGGGCGGCTTTTCCGAAATTGCAAAGACCCTTAGGGCCTGCATGCAGTGCGGTACCTGTACCGGCTCGTGCGGCAGCGCGGCCAAAATGGACTACACGCCAAGGCAGGTCTGGCGGATGGTGCAGGCAGGCATGAAAGATGAAATTTTTAAGAGCCGCACCTTCTGGCTCTGTTCGAGCTGCTATTACTGTACCCTGCGCTGTCCGCGCGGACTTCCTCTAACCGACACCATGGCAGCGCTCAAAAGAGTGGCGACAGCCGAAGGTTGCCGCAGCGACCATAAAAGTCCGCCTTTCTACAAGGCCTTTCTCGATGTCGTGCGAAAATACGGCAGGGTTAGAGAAACCGAAATGATGACCAGGTATTTTATTGCCGTTAAAAACCCGGCGGTTCCCTTAAGTTTTGTCCCCATGGGCGTAAAACTGATGAAAAAAGGCAAAATGGACGTGCGGATGCCCGGTTTTGGCGGGGGTGGAAAACTTGACAGGCTCTATCGAAAGGTCCTGGAATTGGAGGCGGCGAAGTGAAGTATTTTTACTACCCTGGATGTTCGCTCGAACACTCGGCCAAGGAATACGACGTTTCAACGCGTACCCTCATGCGGGCCCTGGGACACGAACTGCTCGATGTGGCCGATTGGACCTGCTGCGGAGCGAGCGCCGCGGATACGACAAGCAGACTTCTTTCCATCGCCTTGCCGGCCCGAAATCTGGCCCTGGCCCAAAAAAGCGGCGTTAAGGCCGATATGCTCGTCCCCTGTAGCTCCTGCTACTTGAACCTGCGAAGAGCCGCGGATGTCTTAAGCCGTGACCCGGCCACCGCCGATCTTGTCAGTCGTGCCCTTGCCGACGAGGGCCTCTCCTATGCGGGGGGCATACGGGTGAGGCATCTGCTCGATGTGCTGGCAAAAGATATCGGAGCCGACCCTGTGGCCGCAAAGGTCAAACGGAGTTTATCGGGTCTTCGTGTCGTGCCCTACTATGGCTGCCAGGCCCTTCGCCCCTTTAAGGATTTCGACGACCCCGAGCGGCCCCGTTCCATGGAGGCTCTCATCGGAGCCACCGGAGCCGAGGTCTTCGAGTGGTCCATGGGAGCAAAATGTTGCGGTGCCGGGCTTATGACCACAAAAAAAGAGTTGTGTCTCGATCTGGTTGCCGATATTCTCGATGGGGCAAAGGGAGCGGACTGTATCGTTACGGTCTGTCCGATGTGCCAAATGAACCTGGAGGCCAGCCAGAAAAAGATCTCGAAGATGAGGGGAAGTGCCCTGCAGATTTCGATCGTCTACCTGCCTCAGCTGTTAGGCTTTAGCCTGGGGCTTCCTAAAAACGATCTGCGCTTGGACCTTAACCTCGCCTTGACGGGCTCTTTTAAGGGGCGCCTGGCTGCCATGTAAGGCAGGCGACCCCTGTTTTGCGCTTTGGCAAGCTCCGTGCTTGCTCAAAGGCTTAAAAAGTGGTTGCGGCCGGAAAAACGTGGTTACCATGCTCGAAGGTGCAGTCGAAATTGAATGTTTTTCTGTCTCCAGGCTGCCGGTGCTGTGATGGAAACGAGCGTCGAGGCGGCCGAAAGAAAGAGGCTCGAAGAGCAGATTACGCGGTGCGAGAAGAAGTATCGGGAATTATTCAATAATGTTCCCAATCCAACCTTTGTCCTCGACCGTGATCTAAAAATTATCGACTGCAACGACATGGTGTTCGGCGTCTACGGCTACCGCAAGGAAGACATTTTGCGAAAGCCCTTCACCGATCTTTTCGAACCCGAACAAAAACAAGATTTTGCCAAAGAGATAAGGCGCACCGGAAAAATGAACCAGGTGCGCCATGTCACCAGGTACGGACCGGTCATATACGTAAATATCCGAGTCTGCCGCTATAAATACGCCGCGGATGCGGCCTACCTCGTTACCACAAGCGATATCACTAAAAGGCTCCTGGTCGAACAGCAGCTCATACAGGCAAGCAAGATGGCAACCCTCGGAGAGATGGCAGCCGCTATTGCCCACGAGCTAAATCAGCCCCTCTCGGTTATGAAAACCGCCAGCAGCTTTCTCGTAAATAAGATCAGGAAGGGAGAGCCCATAAGGGAGAAAACCCTTAAAGCGATGGCCGAGGAACTCGACAGCCACGTCGACAGGGCTTCGGCGATAATAACCCACGTTCTGGAATTTGGTCGAAAGTCTTCGGTTGAAAAGGAAAAGGTCGATATCAATGTGGCCCTCGAGAGGTCTCTTGCCCTTTTTATGCAACAGCTAAAGCACAGGGAAATCGAGGTGGTAAAGGATTTTCAGCCCGATCTGCCTCCGATTTTGGCCGGGGGCAACCGGCTCGAACAAGTGTTTATAAATCTTCTCATAAACGCACGAGACGCTATAGAGGATAAATTCGAAAAGCAGGTCCATTCCCCGGAGAAGAAAATTTTTCTTAAGACGCGCCTTTTTCAAGGTAAGGTCCGCGTTGAGGTGGCAGATACCGGCATAGGGATCCCAAAGCCCCTTCTTGAAAAGATCTTCGAGCCCTTCTTTACTACAAAACGGGTCGGTCGCGGCACGGGCCTTGGCCTTTCCATAAGCTATGGAATAGTCCAGGATTACGAAGGCTCCATCGAGGTCGAAACCCGGGAAAACGTAGGGTCTAACTTTATTGTCGCCTTCCCTGCCGCCTCGGGTTGATCTTCGGTTTTCTAGGGAAAAACAGGCGCTAAATACGCTATGCCGATCTTGGTTGTGAAAAGACGGGACCGGAGAAAAATTTTTTTCTCCGGTCATAGCCCCTTTTTAAAAGTCTTCCATCTGCTTGTCGCTGTCAAAAGGGATCGTTTCCGCGGCTTCGCTCGAAGGTTGCTTGCCGCCAAAATGGCCGTTTCCCTGCTTGGGGCCGTGTGAAGCAGTGCTTGGGCCGCTAACGGGACGAAGCGGCCGCGCGGTCAGCGGTTTTCCAAGCGTTCCAAGCTCCCTTTTGTCATAGCTCGCCTTGGTTTTTGCCCCCTCCGCAGCGTTTCCGTAAACCACCAGCGCCAGTCTTCCCACTGACTGATGCATGGCGGCGGCCTCCGAATGCATTGCCTGGGCCGATGAAGCCGACTCCTCCGCGATTGCCGCATTCTGTTGCACGATCTTATCCATCTGGGCGATACTGGAGTTGATCTCGGAAATCCCCTGGGATTGTTCCTCGGAGGCCGATGCGATGTCGGCCAGCAGTTCGCCGATTTTTCTGGCCCCGTCGGCCATTTTTTCAAATGTGCCGTTCGTCCTTATTACAACATCGGAGCCCGCCTTGATTTTATTGACCGTTCCTTCGATCAGGTCGGCCGTATTTTTTGCCGAATCGGCCGCGCGCATGGCAAGATTTCTTACCTCATCGGCCACTACGGCGAATCCCGCCCCCGCCTCGCCGGCCCGCGCCGCCTCCACTGCGGCATTTAGGGCCAGCAGATTGGTCTGAAAGGCGATTTCATCAATTGTCTTGATAATCTTGGCCGTTTCCTGACTCGCTTGAGAAATGTCATTCATGGACTGTTTCAAATCCGACATGGCCGATTTGACCTCATCCACCGTCTGGCTCGTATCCCGCATCATCGTGTCGGCTCGGCGCGCATTCTGTGCATTTCTTTTGGTCATCGAGGCCATTTCCTCCATGGTCGATGAAGTCTCCTCTATCCCTGCGGCCTGCTCTGAAACCCCCTCGGCCAGCGATTGACCCGCGCTCGACAATTGGGACGACCCCTCTGAAACCCGGTCCGCCGCCTGATTCAATTCGTCAATTATGCCTATAACCGGGCGCGAAATCGAAATAGACATCACATAAGATAAAAGGACGCACCCCAGGGTAACAAGGGTGAGCGCTCCAAGAATCAGGTATAAGAGCCGGTTTATCTGCGCATACATATCATCGAGATAAATCCCCGAACAAACGATCCAACCCCACTTGGCAAACCCCTTCACATAGGCGACCTTGGGCACCGGTTTTGTGCTGCCCGGTTTGGGCCATTCGTATTCTACAAATCCGGCGCCTTTCTTTTTCACTACGTTTACCATCTCCACATTCAGGATTTTACCGGTTGGATCCTTTACATGGCTCATGTCTTTTCCGTCCAGGCTGGGAATGATAGGATGCATCACCATGCGCGGAACCATGTCGATTATCCAGAAATATTCGTCCTTGCCATAGCGAAGATTTTTTATCTCATCGATTGCAAGTTGTTTTCCTTCCGCGGGGGAAAGCTTTTTGGCCTCAACCTGTTTTTCGCAAAAATCCAATATACCCCAGGCCGTTTCGACTACCTCCCGGGTCTTCTGGTATTTATCTTGAATAAACCTTTGTTTGACTTTCGGATAAATATATAAAAATATAGATGAAATACAGATGACTATCGTTACTGCAAGGAAAAACATCTTCGTTGAAAGCTTAAATCTGGCGCCCATTTTTTTCGTTGCCTTTCTCTACGGTTTCTTGGCCTCATGGTTTTATTCCCCGTCTTCTTGCCACTCATACGGCCAATATTGGATTCGAATTGTAATGACGACAGGCTAATCGGAATAGTTACTGATTTTGATGAGTAAAATTGTAAAGAAATAAACAAAGCCTGGGTTCGCTCTTTGCGGAGCCGCAAATTCTCGCCTCTCTTTATAGCCCCTCGATCTTGCTCCCGGAGGGATCACGGACATTGGTCGCTGGTTTAGGCCGTAAGGCCGACACCACCGGTAAAGATCGAAAAAGAAGGCTGCGACCCCGGCCGGGGTCGCTGAACCGAGCCGTCGATCAAGACATCTCCGCTTATATTCAATCGGTGTTAAAACAGGCGGGAAAATCTTGGGATTTCTTTACTCGAGAAATATTTGCGCCTCGGTATTGCCGAAGGAAATCCGTGCGTTCGTTAAAAAGAGTTGTATTTACTGTGGCATGTGACAGGGAGGATAGACGGCCGGATAAACCCCGTGTTGAAAAAAGAAAAGCCGGAAAAACACGCAAATATTTCCACCCTGCGCGTTTTTCCGGCTTTTATTACCTTTAACGCTATGCAGCGGCTCTTTTCCCCATGTAATCAAAGATATCCTGAACGGTGCGGATTTTTTCCGCGTCCTCGTCCGGAATTTCCGTATCGAAAGCTTCCTCAAGAGCCATTACAAGCTCGACAACGTCCAGGGAATCGGCCCCGAGATCGTCAACTATATTTGCGCTGGCAGTAACCGTTTCCTTGTCCACTCCCAGCTGGTTTGCAATGATATTGATTATTTTGGTCTGTTCTGCGGTCATGCTCATGTAGTCCTCCTTGGTTTTTTTATTGTTTTTCCATCACTTTGCCCTGAACCAAAAAACTCCTTGAATTCACCCTGGGGGGCGTGCCTTGCAGGCTCTACTGTCTCTGTTGCTCCGTTGTCTCTTACAAACCCGTGAAAAAGTACCTCCAACACACCGGGAATTTCATCGCACAAAGGATACGTGCAATCCCTTGCGAGCCATTTCTGGATTACCCCGTGCGCAAACCCCATGGTGCCGTAAAAAACCGTTTGAAAATCGACGTCTTTTAGTTTCCCCTGCTGCGTGCCCTCGTAGACCTTCCTTTTTAGATTCGGAATGGCCCGCATCACTTTCTTCAAATACTGGTCCGGAGAGTGTTCCACCAGGTCCAGGCCCTCTTTCATGATCAGCCTGTAGAGCCGCTTGTTTTGGTCGAAAAATCGGAAATATATCCGGATGTAATTGGAAATCATCGCCAGTACGTCGCTGTCTGCGTCGTTGACTTCCTCGCTGTTTTTTTCGAGCTCATCGAGCCTTATGCGCACCAGTGCGGCAAAGAGCTTTTTCTTTGTCTCGAAATGGCGGTAGAGCGTCCCTTTGCCCACCCCGGCCTTTTCGGCGATCTCATCCATCGTTGCCGTGTGAAAGCCTTTTTGGGAAAAGACTTCCAGAGCCGCCTCGAGGATCCTCTCCTTGGCGTCCTGCCTTGCTGGAAGAAGGGGAGCTTCCTCGATCAAAACCTTTTCCGTGAGGGCCGGATAGAAAGTCGAGGGGGATATGCCCCTTTTTCGCGCCACTGCCCCCATTGCCTCGATCAGTCGCGACAAAGAGGCTTTGGCCTGCTGGGGCTTTGCCCGGTTGGCCGCCCGGAATTGAATCAGGTGGCGGGCAAAGGCATCGATGAGGTTTTCCGGCGAACAGGTTGCAAACTCGGCAGAGAGGGACTCCTCGAGGGCCTCTTGGTCGCCATCGGAGGCAGCCTTTTTTAAAATGGCCGCCATGCCTTGTCCCATAACAATTGTCCTCGCAAACAGCTTTTTGTGAAATGATACTGACCGGTCCGTCATAAATCATAGCCCCAAGGTAAAGTCAAGAGAGTTTTGACAAAAGTGCGCTCTTGCCCATTAAATTTGTCCCCGCTGAACCCCTTTTTCAAAAACAACCCGTTTTTACCCGGGAACTCCCCCGGGCACCTGCTGGCCAAAGCTATAACTTTAGCCGGAAAGTTTTGGGGGCTGGCTCCCAAAACCTTCTGCCTCCGATCTTATAGGGCTTAGAGATATCCTCGCGGCCCGGTTTTTTTAGAAAAACTTGGCAGGATATTTATGAAATGATTTTCTTGATATGCTAGAATAAAAAATTCTAGTATTGACAGGAAAACTGCATGTCCGTTGCGCCAAGCGATGCTTTTCACAGGAAGATCGACTACCTGAGACTTTCGATTACCGACAGGTGCAATCTGCGCTGTTTGTACTGCATGCCCGAGGAGGGCGTTGCCAAGTTTGAACACGCGCAGATTCTTAGCTATGAAGAGATTCTAAGGCTTGCCCGAATCTGTATATCCATGGGGATATCCAAGGTGCGCATAACCGGAGGCGAGCCCCTGGTAAGAAAAGAGGCTCTTAAGCTCTGTCGCGCCATTGCCGGTATCGAGGGGCTTGAAAGCCTCACCATGACCACCAACGGCGTTCTCCTGTGCGATTTTGCCAAGGAGCTCTTTCAGGCGGGGATACGGCGTGTAAATATAAGCCTGGATACCTTAAAGCCCGAAAGGTTTTTGCAAATCACCAGAAGGGATCTCTTTAAGCGCGTCTGGGCCGGGATAATGGCGGCACAGCAGGCCGGTTTTTCGACCGTAAAGATTAACACGGTGGTCATGGCGGGTATAAATGACGATGAAATCGAGGACTTGGCACGCCTTACCTTCCGTTCTGCCCTGCATGTCAGGTTCATCGAATATATGCCTTTTAAGGAGGATGCCTACCAGGCGCGCTTCTTTCCTGCCGCCCGGATACTTGACCGGCTGCGCCCCCTGGGGCGCCTTGAGGAGGTAAGCGCCGGGGAGGCTGACGGTCCGGCTAAACATTACTCGTTTAAGGGCGCTTTGGGAAAAATCGGCGTTATCGGCGCGGTTTCCAACCATTTTTGCTCACGTTGCAACCGGCTAAGGCTTACTGCGGACGGAAAGCTTAAAACGTGTCTTTTTTCCGCCGATGAAACCGATTTGAGACTGTTGCTGCGTACGGGCGCTAAGGATAGCGACATCACCGATGCCATAGTGTCGGCTGTCCAAAAAAAACCGGAAAGGCACCATCTTGGCGACCCTGTTTTTCGCAAGTGCATTGCAAGACCGATGTTTTCGATAGGAGGATGATTTTCCGATGCACTTCCCATTTCCCCCACCCGCCGTGGGCCAGGTAGGCGCAAGTGAATAGCGATCTGCAAAAGATTAGAGAAGAAATAGACGGGCTTGATTCCCAACTGGTGCTGATTTTAAACAGGCGCATGGAGCTTGCCGTTGAGGTCGGCCGCATAAAGGCCGTGGCCGGTTTGCCCACCTTTCACCCCGAACGGGAGCATCAGGTCGTAAGGCGCTTGTCCGAGATTAACCCCGGGCCTTTGGGCGATGAGTCCCTGCGAGCGATCTATCGGGAAATTTTTGCTGCCTCCCGCCTCATGCAGTACAGGCTTCAGGTCGCCTTTCCCGGTCCGGAGTGGACCACCTCCCATCTGGCGGCGATATCGCTTTTCGGCCACTCCTCCTCCTTTATGCCCTGCTCCTCCATGGAGGAAGTCTTCGACAGTTTCCTTAAAGGCAAGGCGCACCTGGCGGTTATCCCCATCGAAGCCACACTGCAGGGCTGGGGAGGCCATGGGATCGATCTTCTCTATACCCATCAGGTGCTTGTGGTTAGCGAATGCTACCTCGAAATAGCCCACTACCTCTGCGCAAACGTTGACAAAGACTCGGTAAAAAATCTCTATGCCCGTACCGAGGCCCTTTCGCAGTGCCGGGGCTGGCTTGCCGAAAATCTTGGCCGGGTCGAATGCACCGAGTGCTCTTCCACCGCGCGGGCCGCGATGCTTGCCAAGGAGGACCCCTTCGGGGCCGCGATTTGTAACCTCTACGCCGCGGAGCGCTACGGGTTGGGCGTTTTGGCCGAACGAATCGAGGACGTCCCCGGAATCACCGCGCGCTTTCTGGCCCTGGGCCGCCATGTCAACTCCCCGACTGGAAATGACAAGACCTCGCTTATTTTTTCGGTCTCCGATCAGCCCGGGGCGCTTTTTGCCGCTCTATCGGCCCTTTCCTTGACCAATATGTCGCGCATCGAATCCAGGCCCAACAAGCTCTTCCCCGGTCAGTATCTGTTCTTTGCCGACATCGACGGTCACCGCGACGACCCCGTTGTTGTGTCTGCCCTGGAAGCCCTGGGGAAAACCGTTTCCTTCTTTAAGGTCCTTGGCTCTTATCCCAAAGGGGATCCGGGAAAACCTTTCAGGATGGACAAGGAAAATATGCGCTCCCCCCTTGAAGAGCAGGTGAGCAGATGAAAAATTCCATAGGTTTCCTTCACAATGGGCCAGGCCCCGGAAAGACTCCGGCAGAGGGTGTTTCCCCCTGCCTTTCCTCCATTTGCGGCTGTCTTGGCCAATGCAGTCTGGAGCTTTTCCCCGGCTGGCTTGATCACCCCGAGGTGGACCTTGTGGAGTGGCGAATCGACAGGTTTTCTAAAAGGTATTCGCCGGGCGGGATAAAGGCCTTCTGCGAAGTTCTTTCGGCTGGACCGAGGCGCCCGGTGATCGCCACCAATCGGCCGGTTCGCCAGATGGGCGACTTTGAGGGCGAGGAAGACCTTCGGCTGGGCTTGCTCGAAGATGCCGCGAAAGCCGGGGCCGAATGGGTCGACCTTGAATATGATACCGATCCCGCGGATATTGAGCGTTTTAAAAAGACCGGGGCCAGGGTGCTTCTCTCCTGGCACGACCCGCAGGCAACGCCCTCTGATGGCATTTTGCGGGAAAGGCTTGAACAAATGTCAAAGGCGGGCCCCGATGCCTTGAAAATTGCCACTTTTGCCCGGGTCCCCTCGGATAACCTCAGGGTCCTTAATTTAATTTGCCTTGCCAAAAAAGAGTGGGGATTGGACCTCGTTTGCTTCTGCATGGGGCCGGTTGGCAAATGGAGCAGGGTGGCCTCCCTGTTTCTGGGCAGCCCGTGGACCTATGCCCGGATGGATGGGCAGGAGGCTACCGCGCCTGGCCAGTTTGACGCCTCCGAGCTGCGTTCGTTGATTGGAGCCCTTACGTAAACTGTGGATTTGCGAGGAGTCTAGCTTGATAAACAGTATGACCGGGTTTGGCCGGTGCCGAAAAGAGGGCGCGGGATATGCTATAAACGTTGAAATTCGGGCCTTGAACGC
Source organism: Deltaproteobacteria bacterium (assembly GCA_021780695.1). Lineage (GTDB taxonomy): Bacteria > Desulfobacterota > Syntrophobacteria > Syntrophobacterales > Syntrophobacteraceae > SbD1. The sequence continues at coordinate 21,073 of JAJXYD010000019.1, read as the reverse complement.
TAAGCAGCTCGACATTTCCGTGCGCATTTCTAAAAATTTCTTCGAATTCGAGGACTTGTGCAGAAAGTCTATTGCCTCTAGAATTCGAAGAGGCCGCATTGACGTCTTCGTCCAGATTGAATCGGTCGATATAGCGCGCAAGGCTCCGGCGATCAATTTCGAGCTTGCACGCTACTACTGGTCGCAGTTTGAGCAGGTTTACCGCGAACTTGGGGTTTCTCAAAGTCCTTTGGTAAGCGAGCTTTTGCGGGTGCCTCATATATACGAGAGCTCCGAGGCGGCCTGTGACGCCGAGGCTGTGAAGGAGCCCTTTTCAGCGGCTCTCGCCGAGGCCCTGGGCCAGGTCGTGCGCATGAGGCAAGTCGAGGGGCAGGCGCTTCTAGACGACCTTACGGCGCGCCTCGATCTTTTGAGCCGTGATCTTGAGGTTGTGGCGGGCCGCCGTGACGTCGTAATAGAAGAATACGGGACCCGGCTTGGCGAGAGGGTAAAGCTTCTGCTTGCGGGCTCGGAGGCCGACGAAAGCAGGCTCCTGCAGGAAATAGCTTTTATGATCGACCGCTCCGACATTAACGAGGAAATAGTTCGGCTTGGAAGTCATATCGCTCAGGTGCGAACCCTGCTTGGGGCAGCAAAACCCGCCGATGGCAGAAGGCTCGACTTCCTTATCCAGGAGTTTCACCGGGAAGTGAACACTATTGGCTCGAAGACCTCGGATATGGAAATCGTGCAGGCGGTTGTGCGGATGAAAACCGAAATTGGTAAACTAAAAGAGCAGGTGCAAAACATCGAGTGAAACGGTACTTGAAAAAGGGAACTGTTTTGGAATGTTTTTTAAGGATAAGGAGTCTTAATTGAAAAGGACAAAGGCTGGGCCCTATCGGATAAAGCCCGAGGTGAAAAAAGAGTCGGCTATCGAGAGCGCTAAAGGGTGGGCTTCCCAAAATCGCTCGATGGCGCTAGGCCTTGGTGTCGGTATTGTTGCCCTGGCAATCCTTGCCTCGGGTATTGCCGCCTATGTGCACTCGAGCCAGGCTTACGCGAGGAAAAAATACCTCGCAATCGCCGAGAGGATTCCCACCCATTCCGGTGACTCCGCCGCCTGGAACAAGGTCATTCCCGACCTTCGCGCCTTTTTGTCCCGTCACGGCTATTCCACTTCGGCCCAGAACGCGAGAATGGAACTGGCCAAGGGCTACTTTGAGACCAAAAACTATTCCAAGGCCGTTAAGATCGGCGAGGAGGCCCTGAAAGACGATCACAGCGGCAGCGGTCTTAAGCCTGTAATTTTGTACCAGCTCGGTTATGCCTGCGAGGCGGCCGGCAAAACCGATGAGGCCATTAAAACGTGGACCGAGCTCAAAAACCTTCGGGTTGCGGCCATGGTGCGCGAAGCCGAATGGAATTTGGGAAAGCTCTACCAGAAAAAAAAGAATTTTGCCAAGGCTGCGCTCATGTTTGGTCTTGCATCCCAGGCCGGGGGGGACTATCCTCCGACCGCTCAGATCGAGCAAAGACTTGCGGCTGTAAAAATAACGGATAAGAAATAAAGGGCTTGTTTTTTTTAAAGACCCGTGCTACTTATCACGGCTCGACTGAAAGCCAAACTTTTGTTAGGGCGGCTTTCCGATGGTGAGGTTCCCGAGCGGCCAAAGGGAGCAGACTGTAAATCTGCCGGCGAAGCCTTCGGAGGTTCGAATCCTCCCCTCACCACCACAAAATGCAAATGTAGGAGATGATGGCGGCGGAAAGCGGGTCATCGTCGCAGGGACTACGCACGCAATATCGGGGGTTGGGAATGCCGCGGGGCAGGGAGTGCCTGCTGTGTTCACGGCCCGGGTGATCTTGGGACCTCCCCGCGCGCGGTTGACCTTTTTAAATCCTTTTGTTAAGCTCGAAAATTAAGGCCCACGTAGCTCAGCAGGTAGAGCACTTCCTTGGTAAGGAAGAGGTTCACCGGTTCGAACCCGGTCGTGGGCTCCATAATCGGAGTTGGTTTACCGGCTTTTATGGCGGGCAGGGCCTAAGGCATGCTCCAGCGGAAGCCGTATTTTTATATTTTGTCTATATTATTGAATCATTGTAGGGAGAAAGGGCCATGGCTAAGAAGAAATTCGAGAGGACTAAGCCCCACGTAAATGTGGGGACGATCGGTCATATCGACCACGGAAAGACTACTCTTACGGCTGCCATTACCAAACAGCTGGCCAAAAAAGGCAAGGCCCAGTTTATCCCTTTTGATCAGATCGACAAGGCCCCCGAAGAGCGTGAACGCGGTATCACCATTGCGACGGCTCACGTCGAATATGAGACCGATACCCGCCATTACGCCCACGTGGACTGCCCCGGTCACGCCGACTACATAAAGAATATGATCACGGGCGCCGCCCAGATGGACGGAGCCATCCTCGTGGTTGCCGCCGATGACGGCCCCATGCCCCAGACCCGTGAGCACATCCTGCTTGCCCGTCAGGTTGGCGTTCCCTATATCGTCGTGTTTCTAAACAAGGTCGATATGGTCGATGACCCCGAGCTGATCGAGCTGGTCGAACTCGAACTCCGCGAGCTTTTGACAAAGTACGGCTTCCCCGGCGACGACATTCCGATCATCAAGGGTTCGGCTCTTAAGGCTCTTGAAGCCGATGAGCCAACAGATGATGCCGCAAAGCCCATCTTTGAGCTGATGGCTGCCATCGATGCCTATATCCCCGAGCCGGTTCGCGATATCGACAAGCCCTATCTTATGCCCATCGAGGATGTCTTCTCGATTTCGGGTCGCGGTACGGTTGTTACCGGAAGAGTCGAGCGCGGTGTGGTAAAGGTGGGCGATGAGGTCGAAGTCGTTGGCTTTAAGCCTACCTTTAAAACCGTTTGCACCGGCGTTGAAATGTTTAGAAAGACCCTGGATTCCGGTCAAGCGGGCGACAATATCGGCGTGCTCGTTCGCGGCACCAAAAGAGAGGAGGTCGAACGCGGTCAGGTTTTGGCCAAGCCCGGTTCGATTACCCCCCACACAAAGTTCAAGGCCGAAGTCTACGTGCTCAAAAAGGAAGAGGGCGGGAGGCATACGCCGTTTTTCCCCGGATACAGGCCGCAGTTTTATTTCAGAACCACTGACGTTACGGGCGTTATGACCTTGCCCGAGGGTGTCGAGATGGTTATGCCAGGCGATAATATCAGCTGCGAAGTCGAACTCATTACGCCTGTGGCGCTCGAAAAAGAGTTGCGTTTTGCCATTCGCGAAGGCGGCCGCACCGTTGGTGCCGGAGTCCTTACCGAAGTTATTGCCTAGGTTTAATTTACTGTGGACAGCCGGGGCTTCTGCTCCGGTTGTCTATTTGATAGGAATGCAAATGGTGACGAATCAAAGAATTCGCATCCGGTTAAAAGCTTATGATCACAAGCTGCTTGACCAGTCTACCACCGAGATCGTTATGACGGCTAAAAAAACCGGCGCGCGAGTGGCTGGTCCGATTCCGCTGCCGACAAGAATCAACCGCTACACCGTTTTGAGATCTCCCCACGTCGACAAAAAGTCGCGCGAGCAGTTCGAAATTCGTGTTCACAAGCGCCTTATAGATATTCTTGAGCCTACGCAGCAAACGGTCGATTCCCTCATGAAACTCGATCTGTCTGCCGGGGTGGATGTTGAAATCAAGCTCTAGGACTTTAGCTGAAGTCTATAAGTCAAAGAAAGCAGCAGCTCATGATTAAGGCAATGATTGGACGCAAACTTGATATGACCCAGGTCTTTTCCGGCGACGGCGCGGCCTACCCCGTAACCCTCGTTCAGGTCGGGCCCTGCACGGTGACCCAGGTTAAAACGATGGAAAAGGACGGCTACAAAGCTCTTCAGCTGGGCTTTGGAACCAAAAAGGCCAAGGCTGTAAACCGTCCCATGAAGGGGAAGCTCGATAAGCTTGGCAAAGGCTACTTCGAGGTTCTACGGGAAGTGCCAATAGAGAATCCCGCCGAACACAACCCCGGAGATCAGGTGCTTGCCGATGTCTTTCAGATCGGCGATCGGGTCGATATCATCGGAAAGAGCAAAGGCAAGGGCTACGCCGGCACCATCAAAAGATGGCGTTTTAGCCGGGGACCCGACGGACACGGTTCCAAAAATGTCCGCGAGCCCGGCTCGACCGGTATGGCTACGTATCCCGGCCGTGTTATTAAGGGCAAGAAAATGCCGGGGCAGAAGGGTAACGTTCGTACGACGGTTTTAAATCTGCAAATCGTCGATGTGCGTCCGGAGCTCAATCTTCTGCTGATCCATGGCGCGGTCCCGGGCTCGAAAAACGGGATTGTGATTGTTCGCAGTGCCAACCGGGCCTAAAGCCTGCGATTTTGGCCGATAAGTTTTTTGGCGATAGTAAAATGGGCTCAAGAAGCCCTGGTATTTGAGGACTGCCATGCCTACTGTGAATGTGTATAACCTGGCAAGAGAAGTGACAGGCCAACTCGAGCTCAGTGATTCTGTTTTCGGAGTGCCTGTAAAGTCTCATGTGCTCCATGAAGTTGTTGTCTATCAACTTGCCAAAAGACGTGCTGGTACGGCCAAGGTCAAGGGTAGAAGCGAAGTCTCGGGCGGAGGAAAAAAACCCTGGCGTCAAAAAGGCACCGGTCGGGCCCGCTCTGGAACGAGCCGCTCTCCTGTGTGGCGCGGAGGCGGCACCATCCATGGTCCACAGCCTAGAGACTATGAGATGCGCGTTCCAAAGAAGGTGCGTCGGCTCGCTCTAAAGATGGCGCTTAGTCAAAAGGTGCTCGATGAAGGCTTTAAGGTCATCGATGAGTTCACCCTGGAGCGGATTCGCACCAAGGATTTCGTGGGACTGATGGGGCGCTTCGATCTGGGGAAAACCCTGGTCGTTCTGCCCGGCCATGATGAGTTTATCGAAAAGTCGGCGCGAAATATTCCAAACGTTAAGATTTTGCGCTCCGAGGGTCTTAACGTCTATGACCTTCTTAACTATCGGGACGTAATTCTTAGCAAGGACTGCGTTGAAAAGATCGAGGAGGCGCTGGCATGAACTCCAAAGCTTATCAAATCCTGAAGCGGCCTCTTGTCACCGAGAAGAGCACCACCGAGAAGGACCAGAGAAACAAGCTCTTCTTTGAGGTGGACCGCAGGGCCAATAAGATCGAGATAAAAGAGGCCGTCCAAAAGTTCTTCAAGGTCGATGTGCTCGATGTTTCTACCTTGAACATGAACGGCAAGGTTAAACGGGTTGGCCGCAACCTCTCTAAAATGCCCGACTGGAAAAAGGCCGTGGTTACCATTAAGGCCGGCCAGAGGGTGGAGTTTTTCGAAGGCGTCTAGGGCCCCTGTGGCACAACTGAATTAGTAGGAGCGGCCCGGCGGCCGCGATAGGAAAAGACACAATGGGTATTAGAAAAGTCAAGCCGACATCAGCGGGCCGCAGGTTCCAGACCTACTCCACCTTCGAGGAGATTACCGCGGACAGGCCCCAAAAGGGCTTGGTCGAGCCTCTTAAAAAATCGGGCGGCCGCAATAACGTCGGCCGCGTCACCGCCTGGCAAAGAGGCGGCGGTCACAAGAGGCTCTACCGGGTTATAGACTTTAAGCGCGACAAGGAAGGAATTCCCGCAAAAGTCGCTACCATCGAATACGATCCCAACCGCTCGGCCAATATCGCGCTGCTCCATTATGTCGATGGCGAAAAGCGCTATATTCTTGCTCCGGTTGGAATTAAAGTGGGCGACCGGCTCATGACCGGATCCGACTCCGACATTAAGCCCGGCAATTGTCTGAAGCTTGCCAACCTGCCCCTGGGCGCCGTTGTCCACAACATCGAGATGCGGCCCGGAAAGGGCGGTCAGCTCGCTCGCTCGGCTGGTTCGAGCGCGCAGCTAATAGCTCGCGAAGGTAAATATGCCTCGCTTCGTATGCCCTCGGGCGAAATGCGCATGATCTCTATTGAGTGCAAGGCCACCGTTGGCCAGGTCGGCAATATTGAGCATGAAAATATTTCTCTTGGAAAAGCCGGGCGCACGCGCTGGGCGGGCAAAAGGCCACATGTGCGCGGTGTTGCGATGAATCCTGTTGATCACCCCATGGGTGGCGGCGAGGGTCGTAGTTCCGGTGGGCGTCATCCCTGTACGCCCTGGGGCATTCCGACCAAGGGATATCGTACCCGCAGGGCAAAACCTAGCGATAAGTTCATAACTCATCGCCGCAAGTAGGAGGATAAGGTGCCTCGGTCATTAAAAAAAGGGCCGTTCGTTGACGAATCCCTGTTCGATAAGGTCGCAAAAGCCAAAGACGTTGGCGACCGCAAGGTCATTAAGACTTGGTCGCGCAGGTCCACCATACTGCCCGAGTTCGTCGGGGTCACTCTCGCCGTTCATAACGGGAAAAAATTCATTCCCGTTTTCGTTAGTGAGAACATGGTTGGGCATAAGCTCGGTGAGTTTTCTCCGACTCGGACCTTTCATGGCCATGCCGGAGATAAAAAGACCAAAGTAAAAGGGAAAAAATAATGGAAGTGAGAGCTGTTGGTAAATACCTGCGGGTCTCCTCGCAGAAAGCTCGCCTGGTTGCCGATATGGTGCGCGGCAGGAAAGTCGATGAGGCGCTGATACTGCTTAGGTATACGCCAAAGAAGAGCGGAAGGCTTATAACCAAGATCTTGCGCTCCGCGATGGCCAACGCCGAAAACACCAGTGCCGGCGATCTCGACAAGCTCTATGTTAAAACCATAACGGTTGATCAGGGTCCGAGGCTTAAGAGGTTTCAACCTCGTTCCATGGGCCGGGCCAATCGGATCATCAAACCGTCTAGTCACATAACGGTTGTTTTGGACGAGAAGAAATAATTTAACGGAGGTGAGGTTTGGGACAGAAAGTTCATCCGTCAGGGTTCCGGCTGGGCATACTTAGAACCTGGGATTCGAAGTGGTTTGCCACCAAGGGCTATTCCAAGCTTGTTTTCGAGGATCGCCAGATCCGCGATTACATTAAGGGACGGCTGTTTCATGCCGGCATCTCCAAGGTGGAAATCGAACGGGCTGCAAACAAGGTCAAAGTGCGCATTCATACGGCCCGCCCCGGTATCGTTATCGGAAAGAAGGGCGCCGAAATCGAAGTGCTACGCCGTGATCTTGAGCGCAAATTCAAGCGTGAGGTCCTTATCGATATTCAGGAAGTTCGCCGTCCGGAGCTGGATGCAACCCTTGTTGCCGAAAATATCGCTCTTCAGCTCGTTAGACGCGTTGCCTTTCGCCGCGCAATGAAACGGGCGGTGAGTTCGGCTCTTAAGTTCGGGGCTAAGGGCGTAAGGGTCGCTTCCGCGGGTCGGCTTGGCGGCGCTGAAATGGCGCGCAGGGAATGGTACCGTGAGGGCCGCGTGCCTCTTCATACGCTAAGGGCCGATATTGACTACGGAACCGCTCTGGCCAGAACCACCTACGGTATCATTGGCGTTAAGGTTTGGATCTTTAAGGGCGAAGTGCTGCCTGGTTAGTAAATAGTGACTGGCGATTAGTGATTGGTGATTGGTGGGTGCTGATCGGCGCCCTGGTCCCGTGGCCTTGACAGCTGGTCCTCAGCCGCTAGTCACCGGTCGCTTGAGTGGAGAAATAAGATGCTAGCACCCAAAAGAGTCAAATTCAGAAAAGTCCAAAAAGGGCGCATGAGGGGCGCGGCCTATCGCGGAAGCGATGTGAGCTTTGGCGATTTCGGCCTTAAGGCCCTGGAGCCGGGCTATGTGACATCGCGCCAAATCGAGGCTGCCCGTATCGCTATTACTAGACACGTAAAGCGCGGCGGCAAGGTTTGGATCAGGATCTTTCCCGATAAGCCCTTTACCAAGAAGCCCGCTGAAACTCGTATGGGCAAAGGCAAGGGATCTCCCGAAGGGTGGATGGCCGTTGTCAGGCCCGGAAGGGTTCTCTACGAAATTAAAGGCGTAACCGAAGCGGTTGCCCGTGAGGCTCTGGGGCTTGCTTCCCATAAGCTTCCGATTCCAACGCGCTTTGTATCAAGGCAGGATATACTATGAAGGCTGGCGAACTGCGGGACATGACAAAGGATGAGCTTATCGGGAAGCTCAAGGAAACCCGGGAGAGTCTTTTTAATCTCAGGTTCCAAAAAGCCACCGGGCAAATGGACAATACCGCCCAACTCCCGAAGCACAAAAAGGACATCGCGCGCATACTCACGGTTTTGTCCGAATTGGACACAAAAGCGGGACAATAGGGACAGGGAATAACCATGGAAGAATTGAAGTCTACCAGGAAAACTCGAGTCGGTAAGGTCATGAGCAACAAGATGGACAAGACTGTTGTGGTCATGGTCGAACGGCTTATCCAGGACGCCAAGTACCGCAAGTTCGTCAGGCGCAGGAATACCTTTAAGGCCCATGACCCGCAAAATTCCTGCTCTGTGGGCGACGAAGTGTTGATCGAGGAAAGTCGGCCTATTAGCAAGGAAAAACGCTGGCTCGTTGTCAAGGTTATCGAAAAGGCGGCTTTCTAACGCGGTCCCCTTGTTGGGCCGGGCGTGGTTGGGCAAGGTTGCTGGCGCCCACCGCAGCGGAATAATTGCCAGACCAATTGGAGTAAGAGATGATTCAGGCGGAAACCCAATTGAATGCCGCTGATAATTCCGGGGCCAAGCGGCTCTATTGCATCAAGGTGCTCGGCGGGACCCGTAGGCGTTATGCGACGGTTGGCGATGTCATCGTCGTCTCCGTTCAGGAAGCGATTCCCAACGCGAAAGTAAAAAAAGGCGACGTGCTAAAGGCTGTTGTCGTTCGCACCAAAAAGGAAGTCCGCCGTCAGGACGGCTCCTACATAAAATTCGACGACAACTCCGCGGTTCTAATTAATGCGGCCAGAGAGCCCATCGGCACCCGCATCTTCGGACCCGTTGCCAGAGAACTTCGCGCCAGGCAATTTATGAAAATCATATCGCTCGCCCCCGAAGTACTCTAGCGAAAAGGGATTGGTTCGATGAAGCACCAAAGCTATGCAATCAGGAAAAACGATACGGTAAAGGTGATCGCGGGCAAGGATAAGGGGAAGACCGGCAAGGTATTGCGGGTTATTCCCAAAAGAGGCCGCGCGATCGTTGAGAAGCTCAACATGGTTAAACGGCATCTTCGCCCCAGCGAACAAAACAGGCAGGGAGGTATTCTTGAAAAGGAATCCCCCATCGAGATGTCCAATCTCATGTTGATTTGCTCCAAATGTACGGACCCGACCAGGGTGGGCTATCGTATGCTCGATGACGATCAAAAGGTGCGCTTTTGCAAAAAGTGTAACGAGGTCATCGACTAGGCCGAGTTGCCGGTCAGCTTTTAACCGGTGCTAAACCGGGGGTAAAGCGACGAGTGCGATTTGGCGGCGTCCACCAGTGATGGCGGCAAAGGAGGGTAGATGGCGGCACTGCGCGAAAGATACAATCAGGAAATTGTTCCCAAGCTCCAGGAACAGTATCGGTATAAGAGTCCGATGCAAATCCCGAGGCTTGTAAAAATCATCATCAACATGGGGCTTGGCGAGGCTATCCAGAACGCGAAGATCCTGGAGTCGGCTTCCACCGAACTGACCCAGATTGCCGGGCAAAAGGTGGTTGTTACCAAGGCTCGCACCTCGATCGCCGCTTTTAAGCTGAGGAAGGGCATGCCTATTGGCTGCATGGTCACCTTGCGAGGAGATCGCATGTTCGAGTTTTTCGATAAACTCGTAAATGTTGCCCTTCCCCGTGTTCGCGATTTCCGTGGCGTTTCCTCAAAGGCCCTCGACGGCAGGGGAAATTACACGTTGGGCATTAAGGAACATATCATTTTCCCCGAAATCGACTACGACAAGATCGATAAGATCAAGGGGATGAACATCACCATGGTTACCACTGCCGGAACCGACGATGAGGCCAGAACTCTTCTTGCCCTCATGGGAATGCCGTTCAGGCGATAAGGAGGCCCCGTGGCTAAAAAGTCACTCATAGCTAAGGCGAAAGCGAGCCCCAAATTCAAGGCTCGCGCGTATAACCGTTGCCCCGTGTGTGGCCGCCCACGCGCCTATATCCGCAAATTCGGAATCTGCCGTATCTGTTTTCGGAACATGGCGCTCAAAGGGGAACTTCCCGGAGTGGTCAAGGCGAGCTGGTAGCACCGCAGGAGAGATCAGGACATGATGGTATCGGACCCCATTGGCGATTTTATAAATCGCATTCGAAATGCGCAAAAAGCGCGCTTTGATAAGCTCGATATTCCGGCTTCCCGTATGAAGGCCAGTCTTTGCCGCATACTCAAGGAAGAGGGGTTTATTAAAAACTATAAATTCATTAAAGATGACAAGCAGGGCGTCCTGCGCATCAACATCAAGTACGGAGAAGGCCGCGAAGGCGCCGTAACGGGTGCAAAGCGCATTAGCAGGTGTGGGCGCCGGGTCTATGTGGGCCATGAGGATATCCCCAAGGTCTTAAACGGGATGGGAATCTCCATCCTTTCGACCTCCCGGGGAGTTATGACCGACCGGCAGGCTCGCAAGGAGCGCGTTGGCGGCGAGGTGCTTTGCGCCGTCTGGTAGTTTGGTTGGTGGCTGTGGGTGGCCGATGGCTGGTGGCTAAAAGCCGGAAATGCCGTCGATAGCCTTACCGCATTAAATGCTTGCGGATAAAAAGCAAAAGGTGTGAAGAAGTTGGCGGAAAATATAAATATTTTCGCTTCCTGCTTCCTGCCGGCTTTCTTCTGCGGGTTATAAAGGAGCAACCGCATGTCACGGGTGGGTAAATTGCCCATACCTTTACCGAAGGGTGTCGAAGTCCTTGTAAAGGATTCTTCCCTTACCGTTAAAGGCCCGAAGGGGACTCTCGCGAGAGCGGTTCCTGCGGGTATCGATATCGATATCAGCAAGGAAGCCGTGGTGTTTCGGCGAAGCGATGATTCCAAGCAATCTCGTTCGACCCACGGACTGATCCGCGCCCTTGTCCACAATATGGTCAAGGGAGTGAGCGAGGGATTCGTTAAAGGACTCGAAATTCAGGGAACAGGCTACAGGGCCGAGGTCCAGGGCAAGACCCTTAACCTCAACCTTGGCTATTCGCGTCCGGTACAGTTCGAACTGCCTGAAGGCATTAGTGCGAGCGTTGATAAATCAAACGCCGTCAGGCTCGAGGGTATCGATAACGAGGTGCTGGGCCAGACTGCGGCGCGCATTCGCGCCCTAAGGCCCGTTGAGCCCTACAAGGGCAAAGGTATCCGCTATACGGGCGAGCAGGTTCACCGCAAGGTGGGCAAGACCGGTTCCAAAAAATAGGGTCGGAGGATCAAATGGGTTCAGCAACGACAAATCCGCGCTATACCGCTCGGCTGAGAAGAAAAAAGCGCATTCGTAAAAAGATCGAGGGCGTTGACGAGCGTCCCAGGCTGACGGTTTTCCGCAGCGATAAACATATGTATGCTCAGATCATTAACGATTTGACCGGTGTGACCCTGGTTTCGGCCTCCACCCTTACTGCTGACTTTAAGGACATGGGACCGGTTGCGGGAAAAGTTGCCGCTGCCGGCCGGGTGGGGCAGTTGATTGCCCAAAAGGCCATGGCGCAGGGAATTGCAAAAGTCGTTTTCGATCGTAACGGCTTTATTTACCACGGGCGAATCAAGGCCCTAGCGGACGCTGCCCGCGAAAAGGGTCTTGACTTTTAATCCTTATCAGGATCGGAGGCATTTACATTGATAGCGGTTGAATCCAGCCAGCTCCAGATGATAGACAAAGTCGTCCATATCAGCCGTGTGGCCAAGGTCGTAAAGGGTGGACGCCGTTTTTCCTTTAGCGCCATCGTCGTTGTCGGAGACGGCAGCGGTAAGGTCGGCTACAGCCTTGGTAAGGCCAATGAGGTTCCCGAAGCCATACGCAAGGGAATGGAATCGGCCAAAAGAAACATGGTCGCCGTTCCGCTAAAGGAGAGCACCATTCCTCACGAAGTGCTTGGAAAATTCGGGGCTTCGTCGGTAATTTTGAAGCCTGCCTCGCCGGGTACGGGCGTTATCGCCGGTGGTACTGTTAGAGCGATCATGGAGGCGGCTGGCATTCATGATATTTTGACAAAATGCGTTGGCTCGAGAAACCCGCACAATGTGGTCAAGGCCACCGTTGAGGGGTTGAAAAAACTGCGCAGCCTCGAACAGGTGTCAAAAGCCAGAGGCAAGAACGTGCTCGAAGAAGCTGCGAGCGCCTAGGAGCTGTGCCTGATCGGCGCCCCCGGGGGTTTAAGGCCCCCTCTTGTGCCGATTGTGTCGTAGCCTTTGCCGATAAACGATAGCCGATTTCAGGGTGAAAGACATGGTAAAGCCAATTCAGGTCAGTCTGATAAAAAGTCCCATAGGGCGTCCCGAAAAACACCGCAGGATTCTTCGGGCCCTTGGGCTAACCAAAATGCACAGGCCCGTTGACCTCTACAGTTCCCCTCAGGTGCTTGGGGCCGTTAGGAAGGTTATCCATCTGGTCAAGGTCGTTGAAAGATAGGGGTTGTAGATGAAACTCGGACAGCTTGCTCCGCCTTCGGGAGCAAAGAAAAATACGAAGCGGCTCGGACGCGGATCGGGTTCCGGCCAGGGCATGACCGCCGGAAAAGGTACCAAGGGGCAGAAGGCCAGATCGGGTGGCGGAACGCCTCCCTGGTTTGAAGGCGGCCAGATGCCGCTTCAGAGGCGCATCCCCAAACGCGGCTTCACCAATATATTCAAAAAGCAATTCTCGGTTGTAAACGTGGGAGATCTTGCCCAATTGAGCGCCGAGGGCGTCGTTGGTCCCGACGAAATGGTGTTTGCCGGCCTGATTCGCAAAAATCACTATCCGGTCAAGTTGCTGGCCGCAGGAGAGGTCTCCCGCGCGATCACCATCCGCGTGCACAAGGCCTCGGCTTCGGCGCTCCAAAAGATCGAGGCGGCCGGCGGCAAAGTTGAACTCATTATGCCCAGGGAAGGAAAATAACCAGTGCCAGGCGGGTTTACGGCCATAGGGAAAATTCCGGAGCTAAAGCGGCGTATCCTTTTTACCCTGCTCTTGATTTGCGTCTATCGGTTAGGGTGCTACGTTCCCACCCCTTATATCAACACCATGGCCTTGCAGGCCTACTTTAAGCAGGCTGGCGGTACGCTTCTTGGGATGTTTGATATGTTTTCCGGGGGGGCTCTTAGCCAGTTTTCGATTTTCGCCCTTGGCATCATGCCCTATATCAGCGCTTCGATTATCCTGGAACTGCTCACCGTGGTCGTTCCTACCCTTGAAAAGCTTAGCAAGGAAGGCGAAGCCGGGCGCAAAAAGATCACTCAGTACACACGCTATAGCACCGGTGTGCTTGCAGCCATCCAGGGCTTTGGTATAGCCGTTGGTCTTGGGGGCCAGTCTGTTCACGGAGTTCCACTCGTTCTCATGTCCGGCTGGGGCTTTAGACTCATGACGGTGCTAACCTTGTCGGCCGGAACCGTTTTTCTCATGTGGCTCGGTGAGCAGATAACAGAGGTCGGTATTGGAAACGGTATCTCGCTCATTATCTACTCGGGTATCGTTAGCCGGATTCCTTCCGCAATCTTTGGGACCGCCAGGCTTTTGAAGGCCGGGGGAATGAGCATCTTCGTTCTGGCTCTTATCCTTGTTCTTATGCTCCTCGTTATTGGCTTCATCGTCTTTATGGAGCGGGGACAAAGACGGGTGCCTGTTCAGTATGCCAAGCGCGTGGTTGGAAGGCGTGTCTACGGCGGCCAGACTGCTCACATTCCCTTGAAGATCAATACCTCCGGCGTTATTCCGCCGATTTTTGCCGCCTCCATAATGATGTTTCCGGCAACCATAGCCAACTTTTTTAAGGTTCCCTTCGTACAGGCTATTGCACGGGATCTTACGCCCGGCCATTGGATATATATCGTTTTGTATGTGACCCTGATTATCTTTTTCTGTTACTTCTATACCGCTATTGCCTTTAATCCCGTGGACGTGGCCGATAATATGAAAAAATCCGGCGGTTTTATTCCGGGAATTCGTCCCGGCAAGTCTACTGCCGAGTATCTCGATAAGGTTCTAAGCCGTATAACCCTCGGTGGCGCCCTCTATGTCTCGGCTGTGTGCGTTTTACCAACCATTTTGGTGGAACGATTCAACGTGCCTTTTTATTTCGGAGGCACCGCCCTTCTCATCGTTGTTGGTGTGGCCATGGATACCTTGTCTCAGATTGAGGCGCACATGTTGTCTCGCCATTACGAGGGCTTTCTTAAAAGCGGTCGCACCAGGGGCAGGCGTTAGGCTCTTTGCCGGTGAGGTCTGTAAATGGTGGTTCGTGACCAGCTAAGAGCTACCGGTGTCTAAATAGAGCCGGTTTCTTATGCTTGTTGCTATTTGTGGAGGGGGGGTAAGCGCTCCCCTCGTCTTTGACTTGTTAGCTATTTATTGCACTTTTCGGAGGAAAGCAATGAACATCATTTTACTCGGACCGCCCGGAGCCGGTAAAGGCACCCAAGCAAAACGCCTCGTTGAAAAATATCATATTCCCCAGATTTCGACTGGTGATATGCTGCGTGCGGCCCTAAAAGAGGGGACTCCCCTTGGGCTTGAGGCTAAAAAGTACATGGACGCGGGTGGTTTGGTTCCCGATAGCGTTGTAATCGGTTTGGTTAAGGAACGTATCCAAAAGCCCGATGCTTCCAAGGGCTATATGCTCGACGGTTTCCCTCGTACGGTCGCCCAGGCCCAAGAGCTCGATTCCATCCTTGGCACTCTTGGTCAGAAGATCGACCATGTGATCAGTGTTGAGGTGCCAAGCTCCGAGCTTCTCGGGCGTCTTACCGGTCGCAGGACCTGCAAGGCCTGCGGCGCCGGTTTTCACGTGATGTTTGACCCTCCGAAAAAGGATGGGGTCTGTGACAAGTGCGGTGCCGAGCTCTACCAAAGATCCGATGACAACGAGACCACCGTTAAGTCCAGACTTGAAACCTATGACGCCCAGACCAAACCCCTGATCGATTACTATCAGAAGCAGGGAAAACTTCGTCAGATTAACGGCGTGGGCAAAATGGACGATATCCTCGCACGCATTACCGCTGTCCTGGGATAAGGTCTTGGGGTAAAGGGATACTCGGTCGCCTGCGATTGCTTATCCGTTTTGCCGACTTATAGTTTTGGTTATCCAAGGGTAGGGGGCAACGCCCCTTACCCGGTTTTTAAATCCATCGATTTTTAATCGGGCGGCGCCATTGATTATTTTAAGGTCTAGAGCGGAAATAGAAAAAATTCGGACCTCGTGCGCCATTGTTGCTGAGATTCTCGATGAGTTGGTTGTCAATATAAGGCCGGGGGTTACAACCTGGGACCTCAATGCGATCAGCGAGGACCTCACGGCTACAAAACATGCTAAGCCTGCCTTCAAGGGCTATAACGGTTATCCCTTTGCGCTTTGCGCCTCGGTTAATGAGGAAGTAGTCCATGGGATGCCCTCGAAGAAGCGTCGCCTTAAGGCCGGCGACATTATCGGACTCGACTTCGGGGTGGTGGTTGACGGCTATTACGGAGATGCCGCCGTTACGGTTGCCGTGGGTGCTATCACCGAGGCCGCGGTTAATCTGTGCACGGTAACCGAGGAATGTCTCTACGAAGGCATCGCCAGGGCTGTTAGCGGCAACCATCTCTCCGATATCTCCCACGCCATTCAGGACTACGTTGAAAAGCGCGGGTTTTCGGTCGTAAGAGATTTTGTCGGCCACGGGATCGGACAGCATCTTCACGAAAGCCCTCAGGTGCCTAATTACGGGCCACCGGGCAGGGGCGTTAAACTAAAACCCGGCATGGTGCTCGCCATAGAGCCGATGATCAATGCGGGCAGCCCCGAGGTGGAGATCCTTGAAGATGAATGGACTGCGGTTACTCTCGATAGAGAGCTTTCCGCTCATTTTGAGCACACCATAGCCGTTACGGAAAATGGACCGCTGATTCTCACTGCGCGTAAAAATCAGTTTACAAAACTGTACGGATAACTTAAAGTTAAAAGTTCGGAAATTGAACTTGGAGAAATTTGCCCATGGCTAAAGAGGATGCTATTGAAGTCGAAGGAACCGTTGTCGAAACTCTTCCCAACGCTATGTTCCGCGTCGAGCTTCCCAATGGCCATCGGATTTTGGCACATATTTCCGGAAAGATGCGCATGCACTTCATTCGCATTCTGCCCGGCGACAAGGTGACGGTTGAATTGTCTCCCTACGATCTGACCCGGGGCCGTATCACTTACAGATCCAAAGCCTAGAGTTTCGGGGCGGCGCCGGCCTGTTGAAAGGAATTTCCAAATTGAAAGTGCGGGCATCGGTTAAACGTATTTGCAGAAAGTGCAAAATTATTCGCCGCCACGGCACCGTGAGGGTGATTTGCGACAACCCCAGGCACAAGCAGCGCCAGGGCTAAGAGACAGCGCCTATTTGTAGGAATGAGCTGCACGACTTGGGCCGCCTAGGGTTGGCCGGTCCGAAGAAAAACCTTCCCATAGGGTGGCTGCCGTTTCTGCAATTCTAAGAGGAGTAGGACATTGGCACGTATTGCAGGCATTGATTTACCTAAAAACAAGCGCATCGAGATCGCTCTGACCTATATCTATGGTATCGGCAGACCTACGGCCTTGAAGATCCTTGAACTGGCGGCCATTAACGGGGATACCAAAAGTGACGACCTCACGGATGTCCAGGTTAATGCCATCAGGCAGGTCATCGACTCCAATTTCAAGGTCGAGGGGGATTTGAGATCCGAGGTCTCCATGAGCATAAAACGCCTCATGGATCTTGGGTGTTACCGGGGGTTAAGACATCGCCGGGGGCTTCCCGTCCGAGGTCAGCGCACTCACACCAATGCCCGCACTCGTAAAGGTCCGCGCAGGTCCGTTATGGGCAAGCGAAAGAAAGCGTAAGGATGGCACATGGCTAAAGAAAAGGCTGCACCCAGAACGAAGAAAAAAGAGCGCAAGAACATTCTTAACGGTATTGCTCATATTCGCTCGACCTTCAACAACACGATCATCACGATTACCGATGTGAGCGGCAATGCCATATCCTGGTCCAGCGCCGGAAGCCAGGGTTTTAAGGGCTCCAGGAAATCGACGCCCTTCGCCGCCCAGGTCGCCGCAGAGATCGCCGGTCGCAAGGCCCAGGAACATGGTGTTCAAAATATCGAGGTCTATGTAAAGGGACCGGGCTCGGGTCGTGAAGCCGCTCTTCGCGCGCTCCAGGCCGCCGGTTTCAACATTACCTTCATTAAGGACGTTACGGCGATTCCGCACAACGGCTGTAGGCCTCCCAAAAGGCGGCGGGTATAAACCGGTTACTTTATCTCGTAATAGGGCCCGCATAGGCGTGCGGGCAACAGGCGGTTTTTCCGCCTCAGGAGGATCACTTTGGCTCGATACACCGAGGCTCAATGCAGGCTTTGTCGCCGTGAGACTATGAAACTCTATCTCAAGGGAGATCGCTGCTACTCCGATAAGTGCGCCGTTGAACGGCGTAACTTCCCCCCGGGTCAACATGGACAGGGCAGAGGCAAGATATCCGACTACGGCGTCCAGTTGCGCGAGAAGCAAAAGATCAAGCGTATCTATGGACTGGTCGAAAAGCAGTTCGAGAGCTACTTCGAAGAGGCCGAACGCAAAAAAGGCGTTACCGGCACCAATTTTTTGATCTTGCTCGAACGCAGACTTGACAACACCGCCTACAGGATGGGCTTTGCCAATTCCCGCTGCCAGGCGAGGCAACTCGTCCGTCACGGTCACTTTATGGTTAACGGCAAAAAAGTCGATATCCCCTCTTTTCTGTTAAGACCTGGGGACCGTGTGACGGTGGCTGAAGCAAGCCGAAATCTTCAGATCATTAGCGAAGCTGTAGCGGCGCTGCCTCGCAGAGGCCTTCCCGCATGGCTTGACCTTGATGCCTCAAAGTTCGAAGGGACTTTCAGGGCCTTCCCAGCTCGTGAAGAGATTAGCCTGCCCGTTCAGGAGCAATTGGTGGTTGAGTTCTATTCGAAGTAATATAGAGAGCTTGCTGTTTGCAGGAACTTCGGGGCGGGGCCTAAATCGGGCGGTATCGCGCTTCTTTTGGTCCTGTCAGGTTCCGAAGTTTTGGGGGGCCTGTGGTGATGTCTCTTTAATGAGGATGAAAAATGCAAAAGAACTGGCGCGAGCTTATCAAACCCAAGCGCTTGGAAGTTGAGACAAAGGAGCCCAACAGGCACCAGAAATTCGAGTGCGAACCCCTCGAGCGGGGCTTTGGGGTCACTTTGGGGAACGCGCTCAGGAGGGTGCTCCTGTCTTCTCTTCAAGGCTCGGCTATCACCAGTGTCAAGATAGACGGTGTTCTACACGAGTTTTCAACCATTCCCGGCGTTTTGGAAGACGTTACCGACGTCATTCTAAACCTCAAGGATGTTCGCTTCAAGGCCGGCGGGGATGGCGCTACGAAGCGTCTGCTCATCGAAAAGCAGGGTGAAGGCAGAGTGTGCGCGGGTGACATTCAGACAGGCGCCTCAGTCGAGGTCCTGAACCCTCGTCTTCATATCTGCACCCTTGCCAAGGACGCTAAGCTCAGAATGGAGCTTACCCTCAAACAGGGTAAAGGCTATGTTCCAGCCGAAAAAAATATTGAAGAAAATCAGGCGATCGGGACCATCCCCATCGACGCTGTCTTTTCGCCGATTCGCAAGGTTAGCTATACCGTAACTCAGGCTCGCGTGGGCCAGATAACCGACTACGATAAGCTGACCATGGAAATTTGGTCGGATGGAAGCGTTAGGCCTGAAGACGGCTTGGCCTACGCCGCAAAGATTCTGAAAGACCAGTTGTCCGTTTTCGTTAATTTCGAGGAGGAAGCCGAGGCACAGGAAGAAGAAACCCGCTCCGAGCCTCCTTTTAATGCCCACCTCCTCCGCAGTGTCGACGAACTGGAGCTGTCGGTAAGGTCGGCAAACTGCCTTAAGAACGCTGATATCCGTTACATCGGCGAGCTTGTCCAAAAGACCGAACAGGAAATGCTCAAGACCAAGAATTTCGGTCGAAAGTCTCTTAATGAGATCAAGGAGATTCTCGCTGAAATGGATCTTTCTCTGGGTATGAAGATCGATAGCAACTTGCCGCGCCGCGATGAGATCGAACAGAGAAGAAAGGAACAGGAATAGTCCATGCGCCACGGAGTTTCCGGCAGAAAGCTCAATCGTTCGACGAGCCACCGCCTCGCGATGTTTCGCAATATGGTCACCTCTCTTTTGGCTGAGGAGCGCATCTACACAACGGTTCCCAAAGCCAAGGAAATTCGTCGCTGGGCCGAGTGGATGATCTCGCTTGGTAAACACGGCGACCTTAATTCCCGAAGACGCGCCTTGGCCGTTATTCGGGAAAAGAAGACCGTCTATAAGGTCTTTGATGAGCTTGCCGAAAGATATCGCGACAGGCCCGGGGGATATACGCGTATCGTTAAGGTTGGGTTCAGACGGGGGGATGCTTCTCCCATGTGCCTTATTGAGCTCATTAGCGATGGCGTGGCCCGCAAGGAGAAAAAGCCCCAGGAATCTGCTCCTGACCAGGCTCAATAAGATCGCAAGGGCGAGAGTTGTTGATGAACTTGCCTGCTGTGGAATAGCAGTATCCTTAGCTTCGTAGAGGGCCTTTTGGGGCCTTTCTACGAAGCTTGTCGTTTTTTCTCGTGTCCCTTTTTCCCTTCTCCGCTCTAATGCCAGTTTTCCCGTCCATCCGTTAGAATATTGCTCACATGCCTTGGCCGTTAATGGAATATTCTACGGTGCTCACTAGGGATAATTTTGCCCGGTCGGGCGGATCATAATCTCGTTTACGTTAACGTGCCCGGGAAGAGATAGAAGCCAGACGATGCCTGCCGCGATGTCGTCTGGTTCGAGCAATTTTCCGAACTGGGCAACCCCTTTGCCGAAGTTTTCCTCATTGTAGCCCGCCGTTTTCTGAAATTCGCTCAGCACGATTCCGGGCATGACCAAACTGACTCGAACGCCGTGGGGGCAAACCTCGCGCCGCAGAGCCTCGGCCAGCGCCCCTACGGCGAATTTGCTCGAACCGTAAAAACCGCTGAAAGGCGATATGTTTCGGCCGACATTGGAGCCCAGTACAACTATGTCGCCCCCTTTTTGCGCAACCATCTTTGATGCGGCTATGCGCATGAGGTGGCCCGCACCCAGAACGTTTAGTTCAAAAACCTCGCGCCAGGCCGATTCGTCGCTGGTTAGAACTCCGCCCGCGAGACCCCGCCCGGCGTTTACGACCACTATGTCTACCTTTGAGCCTGCCTCGGTCCATTGCAAAGTCTTATCGAGCAAAGCGTCGCTATTCGATGGGTTTGTGGCATCCCCTGCTGCAACCAGGGCTTTTCCTCCCATTGCCTTGATTTTGGAGGCAAGATCTTGGAGTTTTTCCTCCCGCCTTGCCTGAAGAACAACTGCGCTTCCAGCCTTTGCAAGGCGGATGGCTGTCGCATAGCCTATCCCCGAGCTGGCGCCGGTTACTATAGCCGTTTTACCGTAAAGAGGTTTGTCCATGTCCGGTTTTCCCCATCTGGTTGAAAATAGAAAGCTGATCTAATGCACGAGTGCGCGAAGCCGGTTTAGCGGCCGCTTTTTTGCCGAGCCCGGCTTGTACGGGCCTTTGAAATCTAGGCTTTACCGCTGTGGTTAGTCAAGCCCCTTGCCGTGCTTGGGATGCCGATTATACAGGGAAGAAATCTTTTTGTAGGGGTTTAAAAAGAATTCATTGACAAATTGGGGTAAACTTTTTATTTTTGCTCCGTCTTTAAAAGGATTCTTATGCTTAAAAAATCTGTGCTTTGTCTTAATGCGTATTTTCCGGGTCTTCGCGGGCTTGAAGGGGGCGTATTTGCGTCCTTTTCGGGCTTCTTTTTTTGCTTTTTCTTTATGAGCGCCTGCCCGGGAGCTTAGCTTGAATAGATAAGCCCGGGTGGAGCGCAAAACACTCCTCCGGGTCGCCAAAAATATTTAAACCCTGAGGAGTTTTCCTCAGGGTTTTTTTTTGGCTTGAAACTTTTTAAAAATCCGATTGGAGGGGT
>JAJXYD010000027.1 GCA_021780695.1 Deltaproteobacteria bacterium | reverse complement strand
GAATTAAGGAAGAAAAGACAGTTTGAAGAAGACCTTGCGCGGAATTTTGGGGAAGAAAATACAGGGGGCTAGCAGCACTTTCAAGCCGCCAGTTTTAGATCAGTTCCAGACCGCCGGTGACACACTAAAGCTGCAACCGGCGTGGGTTTAGGTCAAAAAAAGGCCGTTTTCACCACTTAAAGCGATTTTTTTCAGGCTAAAAAGAACTTTTTAAGCAAGCTGCTCCGCAATGAGGGAGCGAAATTTTAAATTACCACGACCACTGCAACATTGGACGGAAATGGGGGACGCCCTTTACATTTTAGGGACGGAAATGGGGTAGAGTAGAGAGCAGGTTTTGACCCTGCCCTCCCTCATCAAACCGTGCATGCGGTTTTCCCGCACACGGCTTTCCGATGTTCTTCACCGCGAGGCATGCGCCTTCGTCCAAATGGAAATGGGGGACGTGGAAATGGGGGACGCCCTTTACATTTTATATTTTCTGGTCCGGGGGGGACGGGATCAGATCACACTAAAGCTGCAACCGGCGTGGGTTTAGGTCAAAAAAAGGCCGTTTTCACCACTTAAAGCGATTTTTTTCAGGCTAAAAAGAACTTTTTAAGCAAGCTGCTCCGCAATGAGCGAGCGAAATTTTAAATTACCACGACCACTGCAACATTGTGCTATCGGGTTGCTGTGTTCGTCCAGGATCGGCGATATGTTATTATATAGCGTTGTGACCGACTCTGGCTGGGGGGGGTAGCTATATAGTGTATGTGTCATTATATCGCAATCATTATTTACACATTGGTTGCGGTTGCGAGAGTATCACAAAAACGGTGCGGGATTGTAATATTTAAGGGGTATCTTTTGCCCTTGGCAATGTGAAAGAATCAACCCCGGCCATGGGCTCCTTGCAAATCTTTTCGTATTGGTTCATATATAATCGCCGAAATAGCGGGGGTGAATTTATGCCACATCATATACTGTGCATCAACAGCGGCTCTTCCTCGATGAAGTTTGCCCTGTACCGGCTGGGTGTTTCCGAGGAGTTGATCGCCGAAGGGGCGGTGGAAAGAATCGGGCTTCCCGGCGGCTGGCTTTGGCTAAAGGATGCTGCCGGCAAGCGCTTGAGCGACCGTCACGACGATTTTGCGACCCATAAAGATGCGGTTTTGGCTATGTTTTCCGTAGCCTTCGAAGAAAACAAACTTACTGCCCCCGATGGAGTCGGGCATCGGATCGTCCACGGAGGCCCCGATCACGTTAAGCCCGAAAAGGTCACGCCCGAACTGATGCATAGGCTTAGAAGCCTTATTTCCCTTGCTCCGCTGCACCTTCCCGCAGAGCTTAAGGGAATCGACGCTGTTGCCCAACACTATCCGCACGTCTCTCAGACCGTGTGCTTCGATACGGCTTACCACAGCAGAATGCCCGAGAGAGCGAAGATGCTCCCTGTTGTTCGCAGCCTTCGTCATGAGGGGGTCTACCGCTACGGCTTCCACGGGCTTTCCTATGAATATGTAACTCTCACCTTAAAAGAGGGGCTGGGGGCAAGGGCCATTATCGCCCATCTTGGAAACGGCGCCAGCATGTCGGCGCTAAAAGAGGGCGTGCCGCAAGATACCACCATGGGGCTCTCGGCTCTTGGCGGGCTCATGATGGGCACAAGGAGCGGAGATCTCGATCCGGGCATTTTGCTCTATCTCATGGATGAAAAGGGCTATGATGCGCGCCAGCTCGAACGGCTGCTAAATTACCGCTCGGGTCTAATGGGGATATCGGGGATAAGCTCGGATATGAAAACGCTTATGGAAAAGCGAGACACAGAACCCCATGCCGCACAGGCCATAGAGCTTTTCTGCTACATCGCCCGAAAACACATCGGGGCGCTAACGGCCACTATCGGCGGCCTGGACACTCTGGTCTTTACCGGAGGCATCGGAGAGCGGGCGGCCCTGGTTCGCCAGCTTATCTGCCGGGGGCTCGATTATCTGGGCATCCGTTTGGACCCCGAAAAAAACGAGGCCCACGCAGATATCATTTCCATGGAGAACAGCCCCTGCACCGTGCGGGTGATACATACCAATGAAGACCTCATAATAGCGCGCCACACTGTGAACCTGCTTTTCGGCCACGAAGACGGAGAAATCTTATGAGCGTTGAATTTCGAAATTTCGATCAGGTGCTGCAAACCGCAAAGGAGCTGCCTTGTGTGCCTGTTGCCGTAATCGACGCAGACGAGCAGCATGTGCTCGAAGGCGCCTGCGAGGCTGCCGGGGCCGGCTATATCGACCCGGTTCTTATCGGGGATGAAGGGGTAATTCGCGGATTACTCGACGGTATGACATGTGCCGGGAAGTTTCGCATCATCCACGCCCCGGGCGATCAGGCCATGGCGGAAAAGGGCGTCGAGCTGGTCGAAAAACACGAGGTAAGCGCCCTTATGAAGGGCCACATTCATACCGACCAGTTCCTCCATCCCATCCTCTCCCATCACCTTCAGGGCAACAAGCGTATATCCCACCTGTTCCTGGTAGATCTCAAAACCTACCCCAAACTTCTCTTCATTACCGATGCCGCTATTAACATCAGTCCCGACCTCAATGCCAAAATGGCTATTGCGCAAAACGGCATCGATATGGCCCGCGTCATGGGAATCGAAGAACCCAAGGTCGCGGCTCTTTCGGCCGTTGAGGTGGTAAATCCGGCCATACCTTCCACTATCGACGCGGCTTGCCTTGCCAAGATGTCTGAAAGGGGCCAGATAACCGGCGGAATTATAGACGGCCCCCTGGCCTTCGATAACGCCATCTCGGCCGGATCGGCCGGGGTAAAGGGTATAAAGAGCCGCGTTGCCGGCGATGTCGATATTTTACTGGTACCCGATCTTGTTTCCGGCAATATCCTTGGAAAAGACCTCGAATATCTTGCCGGAGGCCGCCTCGCTGGTTTTGTAATGGGAACCAAGGTGCCGATCGTTCTGACCTCGCGAGCCGACCCGGTCGAGGCAAGGGTGGTGTCTTGCGCGGTAGCCTCGATCATGAGCAGCCGAATGAGCGGGCAAGTCTCCCGGATCCCGGCCTTGAAAGCGATCTGATTGCAAAAGCGTGAACCCCATGGTCTTTAGCCATGGCCAATCGAATGCATCCAACTCTAAAAATAAAGGAAGCTCACCTATGGATAGCGGGAAAAGGTGCGAAGGTCGCGGCCTGACTTTTGCCGACTGGAACGACTATTGGGTCGATTTTACGCAGCGCGCCCTCCTTTTTATGGATGTGCTAAGAATTCGTGGAAACAACTACCTGGATACCATTAAAGAAGGCGAGCCGCCCGTTCTCGTATTCGACTATGAGATTATACTCTCGGGGGCCGACCTGGATAGACCCGTAAATTACGATCTGGCTCGCATAGTTGCCAGGAAAACCGATGTTATCGATCCTAAAAAAAGGCCCGTCGTGGTGATCGATCCGCGCGCCGGAAACGGTCCCGGAATCGGAGGCTCCAAGAAGGATTCCGAAATAGGGGATGCGCTCGCACAGGGCCACAGTGTCTACTTTATTCTTTTCCATCCAGACCCCTTGCCGGGCCAGACCCTCCCCGATGTCGAAAAGGCTGAAATCCGTTTTATCGAAGAAGTGGCCAAAATGCATCCCGATGCACCCAAGCCCGCCGTGATCGGCAACTGCCAGGCCGGGTGGGCCGTAGCCCTTTTGGGTGCAGACCGTCCCGATCTTACCGGCCCTCTCGTGCTAAACGGTACGCCCCTTTCCTATTGGGCCGGCGTGCAGGGCAAAAATCCCATGCGCTATGCGGGAGGACTGCTTGGCGGGATCTGGCTCGCCTCCCTGCTCTCCGATCTTGGCGATGGGAAGTTCGACGGCGCGTGGCTGGAGGAAAACTTCGAAAACCTCAACCCGGCAAATACCCTCTGGAGCAAGCAATATCACCTTTTCGCCAACATAGACACGGAAAAAGACAGATACCTTACCTTCGAAAAATGGTGGGACGGCTATTCCTATATGACCGGAGAGGAGATGCACGAAATTGTAAAAAACCTCTTCGTAGGCGACCAGTTCGAACAGGGCAGGCTTTCTCTGGACAGGAAAAAACTTCTCAATCTGAAAAATATCGAAAAACCCATCGTGATTTTTGCCTCCCACGGCGACAATATCACGCCGCCTCAGCAGGCCCTCGACTGGATCATAAAGGAATATCGCTCGGTAGAGGAAATCAGGCGTCTGGGCAAAGTCATCGTCTACTTGCTTCATCCCGAGGTAGGCCATCTGGGTATATTTGTGGGCTCAAAAATCGCCCGAAAGGAACATAACGAGATCATAAAGAGCATCGAAGTCATAAATTCACTTCCTCCCGGTCTCTATGAAATGAAAATAGTCGAAAAGGGACATGTGGTGGGGATAAGCGACTACGATGTCCTCTTTGAGGAAAGGGAGATGTCGGCCCTTTTGGCTTTAAACGACACGGCGGGCAAAATGAGCGAGCAGGAGGCCGATTTTAGCCGCGTCGCGGCCGTCTCCGATATTAACGACGCTGTTTACCGCGCCTTTTTTAGCCCCTGGATCAAGATGATTTCCAATCCGGCTTCCGCCGAACTGATGCGAGAACTTCATCCCCTGCGCGTAAGCAAGTACATCTTCTCCGATCGGCTTAACCCCTTCATGGCGCCCTTCAAGTTTTTTGCACCGTTCGTGCTTAAAAACCGCAAACCCGTACGTGCCGACAACCCGCTGCTCGAGCTTCAAAACCTTGTCTCCGACTCCATAGTCGCCGGCCTGGAAACCTACCAGGAAATAAGAGACAGGGTTTCGGAAAATTTATTTTATTCGATCTACGAAAGCCCGATGATGAAGCTCCTGTTCCCGGAGCGGAAGAAAAAAACCGCGCAATCGCAAGAACCCCCGCAGTGCCCGCGCTTCGAGGATTTTATCGACAAGGGCGGCTTCGAAGAGGGGGTGATCCGCATGATACTGGCCCTTGAGGATGCGGACGGGGCAATAGACCGCGACTCCATCTTGCAGGATGAGTTGCTGCTGGGATCGAGCGGGACCTTTGCAAACCTTAAACAAGAAGATTTTTCGCGGATAGCCCACGATCAGGGCTGTATGCTAAAAGCTGACCAGGATTGGGCGATTGCGGCCCTTTCCGCTCTCATACCCGATCGCGAAGACCGCCGGAGGGCAATGGAGCTGGCGGTTCGGATCGTTATCCGGGGCAGGGAACCCTCGGCCCGCCAGGAAATCGTTTTGTCCAAAATAGCCCGGACTCTTGAAGACTCTCAAGCCGCCCCGGCTTCCCTCCATTGATTGAAAAAACCTTGGAGTGGGGTGGGCGCCTTGATCGCGCCCACCCCCTTGGATTGCGACAGGCAAGGATTCTAATTAATCCCCATTAGCTTGCGAAGTTTTTGCAGCATGGATTTTGCCTCGTTTGCACCCGGCTCTTCGGGCAGCCGGCACAGAATCCCCAGACCTTCGTACTTGTCGTGGAACTCCTCTTCGGTTAGAGGACTCACTACCGCCGTATTGGCCATGGCATTGACGCCGATAATGTTTCGTACTACCTCCAGGGGATCGAGTTTTTCCGAGGTGGAATCGACAATTACCAGATCGGGACAGGCTCTGCGAACCATCTCCAGGGCCTGGGAGCCCGATGTCGTGAGGTCCAGTTGCGCCTCCGGTTCTCGGGTAAGCCCCTCGATAAAGGCTTGCACGCGGTCCTCTCTAGCAGTGACTAGAAGAATGTGGAGCATGTTCTACCTTCCTCCGCCCCCTCCGCATGTAAAATCGGAGGTAAACTGCTGCAGGTCGCCTCTAAGGAAGGCGTCAACGGCCTCTTTTACCGTTTGGGCGCTACCGCCGTAGAGAACGTCTATCCCCACCTGGTTAAAGCCCATGAGCGGCCTCATGCCCATGCCCCCTGCGATAAGAACGTGCACGCCGTTTTGAGCGAGGTGATTTACCGGAGCCATGCACCCGCCCTGCTGATGTGGAACGTTTGGCAGGACCCGTACGTCTTGAACCTGTCCGTCGGATACCTCTACCAGAGTATAGAGATCGCAGTGCCCGAAATGAGCGCCCAGGGCCGAATCCAACCCCCCGGGGTTACCTGATGGAATTGCCACTATTACGTTTTTCATTTTTTCTCCCTTGAATCGACTTACATGAATACGGCGTGCCAAAGGTCCGCCGGTTGTTTAAAAAAAAGACACGCAGTAGCGTTTTATATCACTGCTTGCGTAAACTCGCCGCAATTTCTTCGATCTTCGTCCACGTTTTGCCCACTTCCTTGCTGAAGTCGGTTTCGGGCAGCTCGGTTACCACCAGGCCCTCCACCATGGCCCTGGTTACAACCGGGTCGTGCGGGAGCCTGGCTATAACGGGGTATCCCCTTGCGCCGCAGAAGGCCTCGATGGACTCGGCTGCCTGCGGATTTAGATCGAACTTATTTATTATGACCGCTACGGCTATCTGAAAGTGAAAACACAAGGAAGTCACCCGCTCCAGGTCGTGCCTGCCCGAAGGTGTCGGCTCGGTCACTACGACGGCAAGATTTGCGCCCGAAAGCGAGCTGATCACCGGGCAGCCAATCCCGGGGGACCCATCGGATAAGATGAGGCCCAGTCCGCGCGATTTTGCCAGCTCCCGTGCCTGTTGCTTGAGGGTAGTTACCAGCCGTCCCGAGTTGGCTTCGCCGGGGAATAGTCTCGCGTGGACCATGGGGCCAAATCGTGTTGAGGAAATATAGTGTTCGCCGCAGTGTTTTTCGGGAAAATGTATCGCTCCGGCCGGGCAAAATTGGACGCAGACCTTGCAGCCCTCGCACCGAAGCGGATCGATTGAAAAGCTGTCGGCCTTAAATCCAACGGCCCCATAGCGGCACAGGGAAGCGCAAAGGCCGCACCCCGTGCACAATTTCTCTTCGATTTGGGCCACATGGCCGGAAAAGAACGCTTGCGTATGTGTCGGATGCGGGTGCAACAACAGATGAAGGTCGGGAGCATCGACATCGAGATCGCATACTATCTTGTTTGAAGCAAGATGAGCGAAAGCCCCCGTAAGAGAGGTCTTTCCCGTCCCGCCCTTGCCGCTTATAACCAATATCTCACGCATGCGAAGCCCCCTTGTCGAGCCTGGCGGAGGCCAGTTCGAAAATCTTCGCATAAAGGGAAACGAAGATATGCCGGTATTTAGGCGAGAGGTCCGCAATAATGCGCCCTTGGGAATAGCCTTCGGCCACGGCCCTGTCGTAAGGTGCCTCGGCCAGGACCGGTATTTCCTTTTCGGCGCAAAACGAATAGACCTGCCGATCTCCAATTCCTGCACGGTTTATCACCACCCCCATCGGTTTGCCAAACGGAGCGAAGGCTTCCCATGCAAGCCTGAAATCATGGAAACCAAAGGGCGTAGGCTCGGTTACAAGAACGATCACATCGCTGTCCATAACCGCGTTTACTGCCGGGCAGCTCACTCCGGGAGGCGAGTCGATAACGGCGTCTAGGCCCCCCGCGCCCGCAATTTCATTCATCGCGGTCTTGACCTGACGCATGAGCGGCGGGCTCATGGCTTCGCCTATCCTTAAGCGGCCCATGAGAAATTGCACCCCTCCCGCATGTCCCCGGCTGATCTCGCCCAGTTGCCTTCTCCCTGGGGAAAGCGCCTTTTGCGGGCAAATGGCGATACAGCCCCCGCATCCGTGGCACATTTCCGGAAAGGTCAACACCAGCGATCCCATCATGCTTATGGCCTTGAACTGACAAAGATCCGAGCAGGCCGAACAAAACGTGCACTTCGATTCATCGACTATAGGCGTTTCGATCCAGGCCGGCCCGGTTTCTTCGATTTGCGGGCAAAGAAACAGGTGCAGGTTGGGGGCTTCCACGTCAAGATCCACAGCCACCAGGGGCCGTTCCCATACCCTTGCAAGGGAGGCCGCCACCGTGGTCTTGCCCGTACCTCCCTTGCCGCTGGCGATTGAAACGATCATCGCCCTGCTCCCCGGTTGGGACCATCGGCGTATTGCACCGCGCCGCTTTTGAATTTTTTCACGGCCTCGCGCACCGTCATGCCCTCATCGAGATTTTGCACCACTTTTATCTTCACGGCTGAAAGCGCCTGGAAGGCCTTGGGTCCCACAAAACCGGACAGAACGCAATCGACCCCTGCGCCCGCAACGAGCTGGGCGGCCTGAATGCCGGCTCCCTGGGCCAAGACCTGCGTTTGCCCGTTGTCGATATAGCTGGTGTTCATGGTGTCGAGATCCACTATTACAAACCCGGCGGCCCTGCCAAACCGGGGATCTACCAGATCGTCCAGTCCGGGACCTTCGCTTGTTACTGCAATTTTACTCATAATACCCCCCTCGTATGTTTGGATAAACGGCT
This sequence comes from Deltaproteobacteria bacterium, assembly GCA_021780695.1. GTDB lineage: Bacteria > Desulfobacterota > Syntrophobacteria > Syntrophobacterales > Syntrophobacteraceae > SbD1. The sequence continues at coordinate 84,446 of JAJXYD010000027.1, read as the reverse complement.
ATATCAAAAACCGCGCCACTTTACCAATTGAGCCCCTGGAGGGGTTTCCCGGAGTCATAGGCAAAAAAAACTCTTCCCGGTGAAGGTGCTTATCGTCCCCTTGGAGGCAGCTGGAAGGGTTCAAATTGTTTCCAATCTTTTCGGGCTCCATTATTGTAAGGGTTCTAATTGTCAGGCCAAATTTTTTCGGTAGTAACTCGGGAGTTGCGTGGGCCTGTTGGTTTTTAGGCGACTCTAACAGCTTGCCCCGCCGGTGGGAAACAGGTATGTTCCAGGGGGAAAAGGATTTATTCGGGCCTCTGCGGTGACAATTTACTCTTCTATTCTCACGCATCTGCCTTCCCGCGAGGAGGGTTGGTTTGAAAGAGCAAAAAAGGCCAGGGCTTGGTTCGATCGGCCTAATCGACATGGGCCACGCCGCCGATACGGTTTTGCGTGTTTTAGCCGCGAACATTCAGACCATATTTGACGTGGAAGCCGATATTCTAAGCCCCATGCCGGTTCCTGATGAGGCGTTCGAGCACCGTCGGGGCCAGTATGACGCAGGTTTGATTTTAAACCACTTGTCCCGGCTCTGCTTGCCGAGGCATCGGCGAATAGTCGCGATTACAGACGTCGATCTTTGCTCGCCCGTTTTAACCTATGTTTTCGGCCAGGCGCAACTGGGGGGCAGATTCGCCATTCTCTCCGACTTTCGCCTCAGAAATACCGCCGACACCACTTGCGCACCGTCAGCGCTCTACTACGAGCGCATCGTGAAGGTTGCCCTCCACGAAATCGGCCACACTTTTTCTCTCTACCACTGCGAGGCCCCGGGCTGTCTCATGCGCATGAGTCCTGAAACCCGCGATCTGGATGAACTGGCTGTCTATTTGTGCAACCGGTGCAGTTTCGCCCTCCGCAAAAACATGAAGGAGGTCGGCGATAAATAGCGTTCACGTGAGAAGAAACCTGGAGACAAGCTCTTCCCATTTTAGATCGTGGAGATTTCCAAAAATATCGTCTACTATCTGCCCGCCGGTTGCGGCCAGAGGATGGCCGTAAGCGGCCGTAACGATTTCCTCGAGTCCTTTTGCCTCGTTCTTTAGCCAGGAAACCGCGCTGTGTTCAAAGAGCAACCCCCCTACGACTTTTTTTATTATCGCCTTGGGGTGAACCACGATAAGCCAGCCACGGTTGTAGGGGTCCGTGGAGGGCTCTCCGGGAGATCGTAGAGCGCTCTGGTTGGTGGCGAGAACTGTTCCGCTAACCGGGGAGAGCACATCGGCGCTCCATTGTTCCCTGTGCATCGTCCAGCCTTTCTCTCCCTGCACCAGTCGCGAGCCTATCTCGGGAAGGGTAATTGCGGTTGAGGCCCCAAAAAGTCTGGATGCAAAATCGTCCAAACCCATGCGAAGGAATCCTCCGTTTTCGATGCGCGCCCAACTGTGTCCCTTATGGTAATAGTAGCCCTCGGCCATTGTGAATCCAGCAACCTTTCGAGCACTGATGGCGGGAGGTTGTGCGGACATATCCTCTTCGTCGAGAAGTTGGTCGTACTCGCAGGTTTTACATTCGTAGTTGTGGCCGCAAAACTTCAACTGGACTCGGCTGGTAAGCATGTGCCTGCATTCTCTTTGAAAATAGGGTTTGCCGCGCAATACCTCTCTCCAGGTTACCAGCGCCGTGGGCTTTGACGCCGCTTCCCGGCTCATTGCCTTGTCAAATGGGCACGTCGTGCAGTCATATCCGTTTTCGCAGAGTTTAAAATTTACGACGCCGGCCTTCATCCATACGCACTGGTTTTCTGGCGTGCAAGAAACGTTGCTCCCAAAGTCTTTTCTGAAATTTTCCTTTTCCATGGCCCATGCTCCTTTTTGCAAAAGATCACCGCTAGGTGAAATCGTGGTAGATCAAGATATGTGCCATGGGATGAAAAAACGCATCAGGTAAGATTTTGCCCCCAAAGTCGTAAAGCCCCGTCGCCTTTGTATACCGGAGGAACCTGTTAAGCTTATTTACACCGGTTCTTTTGCCAAGACCGGGATCCTTAGCCCCGCTAACCTTGACAGGGGGCGTTAAGTTCCTATGCATTGGTGTTAAGATATCGTACAGCCTTTAAGGCCCAAAACCTCGAATGCGCTATACGGTTGGCTCTTATGCCCGTAAGAAGCTTTACGGCTAATACCGGTATCGGTTTTGCATCGCTAAAAAGTTGGCAATAGCCCTATCCTTTTCCAACCGGAGGGATATCAAGCGTACTGGAGGTGGTCGATGACTGGACAGATGAAGGTTCTGGTGGTCGATGATGAAACGATCGTAAGGGAATCGCTGGTCGAGTGGTTTAGAAAATCGGGCTATGAAGTCGAGGGGGCAAGCGGTGGAAAGATTGCCATGCGGATGGTGGACGGGAAAGACTACGATTTCATCTTCCTCGACATAAGGATGCCCGATGTGGACGGCTTTCAGGTGTTGGATCATGTAAGGGCCAACAGTCCTTACTCGATGGTAGTCATGATCACCGCCTACGGTTCGGTTGGAACGGCGGTCGAGGCCATGAAACGCGGGGCCTGTGACTATCTGACCAAGCCCTTTGAACCCTGCGATCTTGCGTGCCGGCTCCAAAGTCTGCTCCAGCAAAAAAGAGTTATCGATGAAAATGCGGTTTTAAAGGAACAGGCGGCTTGCCGGATGCGCTGCGAGGAACTGATAGGATCCTCGGAGTGCATGCGGCAGCTTTTTACCTTGATCCAACAGGTCGCAGCGGTTGATTCTGCTGTGCTGCTGCGGGGGCAGACAGGGACGGGAAAGGAACTGGTTGCAAGGGCCATTCACGCTTTGGGCGACAGGAGTTCGGGGCCTTTTATCCCGATAAACTGCGGCGCTTTTACCGATACGCTTTTGGAAAGCGAGTTGTTCGGATATGAAAGCGGGGCCTTTACAGGGGCTGGGAAAGCGCGCAAAGGCCGCCTTGAGATTGCCCGGGGCGGGACTTTGTTTCTCGATGAAGTTGGTGAAATTCCCCTTAAAATGCAAATCGACCTTCTTCGCGTTCTCGAAGAAAAAAGCTTTAACCGTGTTGGAGGAACGGCGCAAATCCCCGTTGACTTTCGCCTTGTATGCGCAACGCACCGCGATTTGGCAAGCCGGATACAATCCGGGGCTTTTCGCCGCGATTTCTACTACAGGCTAAATGTGATCGAACTCGAGATCCCCCCCCTCAAGGCCCGAACTGAGGACATCCCCGATCTTGCCCACCATTTCCTTGAACGTATCCGTAAAGAGACCAACAAGCCGGTTGCCGGAATTCAGCCCCAGGCGCTCGAGGTGCTAAGAACCTACCCTTGGCCCGGAAACGTCCGGGAGCTTGAAAACGCCGTGGAACGTGCCGTGGTTTTGGCCAAAGGGCGCTACCTTACCCGGGATGACTTTGCCTTTCTTTTCCGATCTCCTGTCCAGGAGATGCCCTTAACGCTAAAGGATAACGAAAAGCAGCACATCGAGCGCATCCTCAACCTTCACGGTTGGAACGTCTCGCGCTCCGCGGCGACCCTGGCAATCAGCAGGGTAACGCTCCATCACAAGATAAAAATGTATGGACTGATCCCTTCGGTGGTAAAAAACGATTCCATGCGGTTGCAACCGGCCTGAAATCCTGTGGGGAGATGCCATGGCTGGTAAAGGGTCCAAAAAGAGCGTGCCGGGGGATTGGAAAATGAGGCTTTTCGAATCTCTTTCCGTCCCCACGATGATCCTTAGCCCCGACAAGATCATCGTCGACGTTAACCTAAGTTTTCTTGAAAGCTTCATGACGCAAAAAGACAAGGTCGTTGGAAAGACATGCTACCAATTTTTTTTCAACGCAAAGACGTCCTGCGCAACCGATATTTGCGGCCTTGCCAAGGTCCTTGCGGACCGGAGGGGACATTCAACCCTAAAATCCACCGCTGCCCCGGGGGACATAGAAACATGGGACAATCACGTCTTTTCACCGATCCTCGATGAAGAAGGCCGAATCACCCATGTAGTCGAAAGCATCCACGACGTAACCCCTATAAAGCACCTGGAACGTAAACTGGCGGGCGCCCGGGATTTTACGGAAAAACTCATCCAGAGCTTGACCACTGCCATAGTTACGGCGGATATGAACGGCAGGATATTGACAATGAATCCGGCCGCCGAACAACTGACGGGCTATTCTTTAGAAGAAGCGCGGAAAAAAATAACCGTCGTCGATCTCTATCCCGAGGGCCAGGCAAAACAGATAATGAAAATATTGCGCGATGAGCGCATGGGCGGCAAGGGCAAGTTGCACCTGAGACGATTTACCCTCATAAATGCCCGAGGCGAAGAGATCCCGGTAGATCTCAGCGCAGCCATTATCTACGAGGGAGAAACCGAAGCGGCCACCGTTGGGATCTTTTACGACCTGAGAGAAAGTCTCAAAAAGGCGCAAAGGGAGCGGGAAACCGCAGCGCTTAACGCGCGGATGGAAAAAATGGCTTCCCTTGGCCAGTTGGCGGCGGGCGTGGCTCACGAGATCAATAACCCTCTTACCGGAATCCTTTTCTACGCAAGCCTTCTGCTCGACAGTCTCGAAGAAAACGATCCGAGGCGAAAGAGCCTCATGCGGATATATGAAGATGCGAGGCGATGCGGCAGGATTATCAAAAACCTGCTTACCTACAGCAGGCAGGAACCTCCCAGAAAGGAAATTCTAAACCTCAACGCACTCCTTGAAAACTGCCTTGGCCTTATCGGCGACAGGGAATTCTACGTGGACCTCAAAATCGTAAAAGACCTCTACGGGGAAATGATGCTGATCGAAGGGGACAAGGACCAACTGGGACAGGTCTTCGTAAATCTAGTCTTAAATGCCATAGATTCCATGAACCAGAAGGGGACCCTTACGCTTCGTACCTTTTTGGATAAGTCGGGGCTGAACGGCTGCATCGAAATTTCAGATACGGGGCGCGGGATTTCCAAGGAAAACCTCCCCTTTATCTTCGATCCCTTCTTTACGACCAAGGCGCCCGGCAAAGGTACCGGTTTGGGCTTGAGCACCGCCTATGGGATAGTTAAGGAAAACGGAGGCGCTTTGTGGGTAAAGGACACCGGAGAACACGGCACGACCTTCGCTGTGCAACTTCCCCTCTACGGGCTATGAGATGCATTGGCGCCCCTTTGTAATCAGTTCTTGACTCTTTTAGCCTTTTGGCTATTTTCTCTTTAGATAAACTTTTTTAAAAAAAGGGGGAAATTGGAGCATGGAATCTAAAGCGCAAAATCCAGCCTGCGAGGAATCTGATGTCAAAGCGCTTCTTAGCGGCGCTAAAACTATAGCCGTTGTCGGAATTTCGCCAAGAGAGGACGCGCCCAGCCACGACGTTGCAAAATATCTTATCGAACAAGGCTATGATGTTATCGGGGTAAATCCGGCGCGAAGTGAAATCCTGGGTGTTAAATGTTATCCCAATCTTAAGGCGGTTCCCCACCATGTCGATTTGGTCGATATATTTCGCCGGGTTGACTCAATCCCACCCGTAGTCGATGAGGCCATTGAAATCGGAGCGGGCGCCGTATGGATGCAGCTTGGCCTCGAACATGAGGAGGCGGCGCGAAAGGCCAGGGCGGCCGGCTTGTGCGTGGTTATGAACAAGTGCACCAAAATTGAGCACCGCCGCTATTTTGGTCCCCGGACCCTTTGATCGGGTGCCAAGGATATCGCTATCCCGGCGGCTTGACCCCGTGCCGTCATATCGGTTATTTTAAAACTATGAGCCTGCAAGCAAAAAAATCCTTCGCCGCCGTTGACTACGAAAAGTGCGATCCCAAAGCGTGCAGTCCCGAAAAGGGGGACTGCGCCTCTGCGGTTGCCTGCACCCGCAAAGTGATCAAACAGATCGACGGCCGGTTTGAACAACCGGTAATTTTTCAGGATATGTGCATGGCTTGCTGGGACTGCATAGAAGCCTGTCCTCTAAACTCGGTCAGGGCGGTCCATATGGTTTAGGGCGAGAAGGGGCTTTTGGCCGTCCCGATGGTTTAGCTCCCCCTCCCGGCCTTCTTTATAAAAGTGGCTTGCGTTCCTGTCCGGCCATGGATTGTATCCGGTCCGGACTTTTGCCTGCCCGGCAGTCCCCGCGCCTGGACAGATCAACTCGTTATCTCGGAAATAGGCCTTAAAAGCTTCCGAACGTCTCCGTTTTCCACTGTTTCCAAAAACTCTTCCCCAAGACGCTTGCCGCCCTCCACGACTTGATTCCAGTACGCGATGCGCTCTTGGTCCCTGCCGCGGAAAAGGGCAAAATCCTCCCTGTCGGAAATCTTTTTATACGGCAGGTTTTCAAGAAACGTCCTGGAGGGGCAAATCATGAGCATGCGTTCTACATTTTCCTCCCTTGGCTTTCTCCACCGCAGGTGCTTATCAAACCAGCCCGGGATGATGCGATTTGCATAGTGCGGGAAAAGAATCACTCCGTCGTCGGAGTTGGAAAGCAAAGGCAGATCGAAGTTGTAGTCTATTAGTCCCCCGTCGCGATACATCCCCGGAGGAGCTCCGGCAATGTCTTTCACCCCCGCCATGACCAGGGGGATGGCTCCCGAGGCCATTAAAACGTCTTTAAGGTTGGCCGGGGAAAGTGGAACCGTTTTCGTCGTAAAATCCGTGGTCTTACCCAGAGGCAAACAATCTCGCCGGTCGTGGAAAAGCACCCTTTCAAATAAAGAGTTAAGGGCCCTCCTGTTTGCGAGATTATAGAGGAAAGCATCCCCCATCGCCAGGCTCAGTAAAAACTTGTTCTCGCTTGTGGCGGGCCATTTGCAGTGCGTTGCAAAAACGCCAAGCCGCAAAAAAGGATGGGCCAGTATTTCTTCGATGCCTCTATCGCCCAGGAGAATATCGCATATTTTGAGGCATTCGGCGGTGATTTCCTCTCTATCCGGATAGGGCGAATAGCTCTGGGCCATATAGGAGGAAAGAAAGCGATCCAGGGCCTGGGAAGAGTCGTTTTGGGAAACTGCGGCAAACTGCCAGGCGCCGATCGAGGAGCCGAAAAGAAAGAGCGGTTCGGTCCTGCCCTGGAACCACGTGGTGAAAAGCGCCCGGTCAAGACCGTGGAGAACCAGCCATTTAGGTCCGCCGGCCGCGGCCAGAACCGCTTTTACCATCGATGGCTTTAGCCCCTGGCGCCCGATTGACTCCATCGCCTTTGGCCCTGCATAGAAAACAAGATTACCCGACATCGAAAAGCTTCTCCGCAATAAATTGAGTTTTTGATCTTTTTGATCGCTGCCTTCAGTCAAGGCGGCCGCAAGAATAGCAATGAGCAGAACAGATGAAAAGAATTTTAAGACCCCTTTATCGCAGCTAAGGCAGGATTGGGTCCGTGGTTGGCATTTGCACACCGTTGCCGCGACATGCTAAAATCAAAAGTTGTGGAAAAACGGAATGGCCGGGCAATAGGTAACGCGTGTGGAGTTTTACCGGGAAATTACCCCCCCCATCAAACCGGCTGCGGCGTCTAAATTTTTTTATGTACCGGATTTTTTAACGCTATTTTGAAATTAAAATCTCAGGAGAATCCGACTGCCATGAGTAAATTATTCGAATCGTTAAAGATAAGGGAAATCGCGTTTAGAAACCGCATCTTCGTCTCTCCCATGTGCCAGTACTCAAGCCGGGACGGTATGCCTACGGACTGGCACCTGGTTCATCTTGGCAGCCGGGCCGTGGGCGGAGCGGCCCTGGTGATGGTCGAGGCTACCTCTGTCTCGCCCGAGGGGCGCATTTCACCCTCCGATAGCGGCATATGGTCCAAAGACCACGCTACGGCCTTTAAACGCATCACTGCCTTTATAAAAGACCAGGGGGCAGTCGCGGGCGTTCAGCTTGCCCATGCCGGGCGCAAGGCCTCTACCGGCCTTCCATGGCTGGGAGGAAAACCGCTTGGCGCTAACGAAGGGGGCTGGCAGGTCGTTGCTCCGAGCCCCATCGCTTTTGACCAGCAATCCCAGATACCCCGGGAACTCAGCCGCGAAGACCTCGATGAGCTTGTCTCGCAATTTCTGAGCGCCGCCCGCAACAGCCTGGAGGCCGGTTTCGAAGTAATCGAAATCCACATGGCTCACGGCTATTTGCTCCATGAGTTTCTCTCTCCCCTTTCCAACTTTCGAACCGATGAATACGGGGGAAATCTTGAAAACCGCATGCGCTTTCCTCTGAGGATTGCAAAAGCCCTGCGCGAGGCATGGCCGAGCCGGCTGCCGGTTTTTGTCCGCATCTCCTGTACCGACTGGATCGAAGGCGGATGGGATTTGGAGCAGTCCGTCGAGTTTTGCCGCAGGCTAAAAACCCTTGGCATAGACCTCATTGATTGTTCGAGCGGTGCTCTTGCCCCTGATGCAAAAATTCCCGCCGGTCCCGGGTTCCAGGTTCCCTTCGCGGCCGCTGTGAGGCGGGAGGTGCAAATACCTGCGGGAGCGGTTGGCTTGATTACCGATCCGGCCCAGGCCGAGCAAATTATCGTTACCGGCCAGGCCGATGCCGTTATGATGGGGCGGGAATTTTTACGCGAGCCTTACTGGCCGCTCCATGCGGCAAAGGCTCTTCACACCGATATCGACTGGCCGCTCCAATACCAGCGCGCTAAACCCGCCTGATTGTCTCAAAGTGGAAATGTGGGGAAAAGTATGAGAGCCGAAGTACTGAAAAACGGGGCGAAAGACGAATTCGAGACCCTGGAGCGCTGCCATATCCTTGAGATTGCAAACGATGCGGGCGACGAATTCGTCTCGATCGCCCGCGCAAGGATTGGCGCGGGAGGTCTTACGGCTCTGCACCGCCTTGAAGGGGTATGCGAAAGATATTTGATCGTTTCGGGAAAAGGCCGCGTGGAGCTTGGCGGGGAACCGCCCGTGGAAGTCTGCGAAGGCGATGTCGTACGGATCCCTCCCGGAGTCTCCCAGCGCATAGCAAATGTCGGGACCTCCGATCTTGTCTTCTACTGTATCTGTACGCCGCCTTATAGCCCGCGGTGCTACCGGGGTCTGGAATGACAGAGGGACTTACTGCGGGCCGTTTTGCCGGATGAATCCCTTTATGTGCTCGTGCAGTGCGAAGATAAGATCCATTTCCGCTCCGTTGGTCTCCTGGATTTCCAGGAGCATTTCGGGTGCTACCGTTTTCTTTATTTTAAAACACATGTAGTTTATGCATAAAATCTCCCGGGCCTTGAGAACGCAGCCCTGATCGCCCAGAAAAAAGCAGCTCTCTGAAGATTTTGCCGCCTCGGGAAGTTTGAGGCCAAAGAGAAGATTTATCAGCAAAAGCTCCGGGCTGTAGCGGTTTTCTATCCCCTGGCCGCAGCAGCTTCCTCCTTCGTCTTCCTCGCAGATCCTGCATTGCTCGACAACTCCCGCGCGAAGGATCAACGCGCTGGAAGCCTCGACCCTTCGGGAAAGCTCGGCCAGCCGGGTCGATATTGCCGGATCGTTTTTGAGCTGCTCGCCCCATCTTAGGTAGAGACCCTTGGCGGTGGCTATCTTTTCCCTTATTGTTTGTCCGATTCTAAAATCCATCGTTTCCACTATTTTCTGATATCGAGTTTTTTCATTCTGGAATCGAAAGTCGAACGGTTTACACCCGCCTGTTTCGCGGCTCGGGTTATGTTCCATTTGTTTTTTTCGAGAAGATAGAGAATATAGCGCCGATCGAGTTGCTCCCAGGAACACTCGTCAAAAAAACTCAAATCCCCGGCCCTGTTTGGATCGGCGTCGGGTTCCTCGCTCGTCTGCTTTTGCTCGGCTCTGCAAGGGGGGCTTTTTATGAAATGATGCGCGAGGTCTTCTCGCTCTATGACCTCTCCGGGCGTGATAACGATGATGTGTTTGACAAAGTTTTCAAGTTCCCGAATGTTTCCCGGCCATTCATATTCGAGCAAAAAATTGAGCGCTTCTTCCGAAAACTTCTTGCGGGGGGTTGAAAGTTTCAGGGCCTGCCTGCTCAAAAAATGGTCGAGCAGGAGGGCTATGTCCTCGGGCCTTTCGCGAAGTGGCGGGGCGTGCAGGGGCAAAACGTTCAGCCGGTAGAAAAGGTCTTCGCGAAAATTATCCCTTTCGATTTCGCTTTGCAAATCGCGGTTGGTGGCCGAAATTATCCTGACGTTCACCTTCCGCGGCCGTGAATTTCCAATCGGCTTTATCTCACCCTCCTGGATGACGCGCAAGATGCTTGCCTGGAGCGCATAGGGCATATCGCCGATCTCGTCGAGAAAAACCGTCCCCTCGTTTGCGGACTCGAAAAGCCCCGGCTTGGCCTTGAGCGCGCCGGTGAAAGCGCCTTTTTCATAGCCGAAAAGCTCGCTTTCAAGCAGGGTGTCCGGAATGCAGCTGCAGTTTTGAGCCAGAAAGGGACCCGCGCTCCTGGAGCTTAGCCGGTGAATCTCCCTGGCAAGCAGTTCCTTTCCCGTACCGCTCTCGCCCGTTATGAGAACCGGAAAGTCCGTTCTTGCATATTCGGCCGCACGCTTTCTAACCGCAAGCAGGGCAGGGCTCCCGCCCGCCATGGCGTCCTCATCGCCCATGGCTTCCAGGGTCTGGCGCAGTTTCTGATTTTCCTGGGCCTGCCTGGAAAAAGCCAGTGAATTGCTAAGAGCTATCGACCCGATGTCTATTAATTGCTGCAAAAGTTCGAGGTAGCCCGGTTCGAGGTTTAACTGACTGCCTCCCGCGCTCGTATCGATTATTTGAACCGCGCCGTAGACCTCGCCGTTTGTAAGAAACAGCGGAAAGCACAGGATGAGTTTGCTCTTGATGTCGATATTGCGCTCGGCCTGCCAGAAATGACGAGCGTCCTTTCCGGCCTCGGCCACAGTCCTTTTACCGTTTTCGATAACCCAGCCCACAATACTGCTTTGATCCAAAGCAAGGGTCATCGACTTTATGTTCTGGCTTTGCTCCCCCACGGCCTCGATGCACGTATATCCCTTAGGGCTGCGAACCCATATCGATCCGCGCTCGACGTTCTGCAAATCGAGCAGCGCCGCTAAAAATTTGCGCTGCAGCCTCTCGGGATCGAGTTCTTCCGATACGGCTCGATAGAAATCAAAGGGTTTATCCACGACCTGATCTCCGCATAAAAATACCCTTGGGCGGCATTATTTTTTTAAAATTTCTCGGATCTTTTAGAAACGGCCGCCCGCAAAAAAACTGCTTAATCCATCGCATGTTCGACCATGCAAGGTCAAGATGGAAAAATTGTCGAGAGGCAAACCGGGAAGGTAAGGCAGCGAGCTAAAAGGCAAAAAGATTGCCGATTCTAATAAATTGGGCGGGAAGGGCTTCTCTTTAACGGCCGAGGGAGCCGCGCAGCCCGTTAAAGAGAATGGCCGCGCGCCTCCGCGCTCCGCTAAAAAAATTTTCTCCAAACCGTGGCGGGGATTATACCGAACACATTCCGGCACATTCGAACCATGCCTTTTTCCTCATCTCCCCCAAAGTCTCGATGGACTCGGGGCCTTCATGGTTGTACTCGGCCACAATCCTGGTAACGCTTGATTCCGATAGGCCCGTGTGTCTGGCTATTTCCGCAAGGGGTCTTGGATCCACCAGCAGATTATAGATTACCAGCCACTTTTGAAATTTTAAAAATCCCGAAGACATCCGCATTTTCATTTTTACATCTTCAGCGGAAAGGTAGCCGGCCACGTCCGATCCATTTATCCTCATAGTTTCCCTCCTTGGGACCTTGATAGACATAGAGCAATAAATTCCGACCGTTTCACGTCTACACTTATATGGGAAAAGACGGGCCGCAGGAATGGAGTGATTTACCTAAAGGCAGCCTACATGCGGAGTATTTTAAAACACGAACGGACGGGGAGAGTATGGAAAAATTGGGATATCGACGCATGGGCGCCGGAGCCTCAATAGCGCCAAGCCCACCCCTTGAGGGGAAAAAACGTCTTTTAAAAAAGTTAAATCATCCTCGCTGCTATTGCCTTCGGTTATAAAAATGCTTATCGCGCAATCCCGGAGGGGGATCTCTATTGCTTTTTGGCCTCCCCCTCCTTCTTGGTTTTGTTAATATTAAAGTGCAATGCCCCATTTGCTGCTTGCACTGTAGGGACGCTTATACAGGGTTGACAGTAATCGACAAGGATCGATAGTGTATATTTGCAGCGCAAATGGAGCTCTTGACATTACTTTTCGAAAATACTGGTAAATTTCCTTGAAGTGAAGTAGAATGGAAAACAGTTGGTTTTGTTCCGGGAGTTAGCCGTCGCGCATGTCCGGTCTGCGTTGTTACTAGGCCTTGTGTGGAGGCGAGGCTCCCCGTCCATGGGATTTCCAGGTAAAGCCGGACCGAATTCAAAAGCGGGACAGGCCGGGCAACCGGTCCTTGCTCTCTATCTCAGGGAAGGTTTAGCATATGGCGGAGAGAAAAAAGATCGTTATAGCCGAAGATCACACAATCCTGCGGGAGGGATTGAGAATGCTTCTTTCTTCCAATCCCTGTTTGGAGGTGGTGGGCGAGGCCCAGGACGGATTGGAAGCGATCCGTCTGGTCGATTCGATGAAACCCGACCTGATACTAATGGACCTTTCCATGCCCAGGATGAACGGGGGCGGGGCAATTCCGGAAATAAAAAAACAAAGCCCTTCGACAAAAATACTCGTTCTGACCGTGCACAAAACCGAAGAACACATCCTGAGCGCTCTAAAGACCGGAGCCGACGGCTATGTTCTAAAAGACGCAACGCACAGTGAATTGATGCTGGCCATAGACAATGTTTTCTCGGGCAAAAGCTATCTCAGCCCGGGTATTTCCGAAAAGGTCATCGAGGGCTATCTCGAAGGCAAAAAAAACGTTAAATCCTCCAGTACCTGGGATAGTCTTACGCAGCGCGAACGCGAGATTTTGAAAATGATCGCCGAAGGCTACAGAAACAAGGATATCGCCAACTACTTGTGTATAAGCGCTAAGACTGTTGAAAAACACCGGGCAAACCTGATGAAAAAACTCGATCTTCACAGCGCCTCCTCGCTTACGGCTTTTGCTATGGAAAAAGGCCTTATTGCGAAGTAATCGTAGCACTTGAGCTCTCAAACGCATGGATCGCCATGTACAGAAGACACTTCGGCCTTAAAAGAGCTCCTTTTTCGATTGCCCCCGATCCGCGCTACCTCTACATGAGTCAACAGCACAAGGAGGCCTTTGCCCACCTGCTCTACGGAATTAAGAGCGAGGGAGGCTTCATACTGCTTACCGGAGAAATCGGCGCGGGCAAAACCACCATTTGCAGGCGCATTCTCGAAACGCTTAGCAAAAATATCGTCGTCGCCTATATCATAAACCCTACCGTTTCAGCCGGGGAACTGCTGGCCGCGATTTGCGACGAATTCTCCATCGTCTACCGGCGTAAAGCGGGCGCCAAGGAATTGGTCGATCGCATAAATGCATTTCTGCTTGAATTAAACGCGACGCGAAAAAAGGCCATCCTCATAATCGACGAGGCCCAAAACCTAAGAGATGAGGTGCTTGAGCAAATCCGACTGTTGACAAATCTTGAGACCAACGAGCGAAAGCTTCTGCAGATAATTCTAATCGGTCAGCCCGAGCTTCGGGAAAAGCTCGGGCAGCCCGCGCTAAAGCAATTGTCTCAACGAATCGTTGCCCGTTGCCATATCGATGCGCTCTCAAAACCTGAAGTCATAGGCTATGTAAATCACCGGATCGCGGTAGCGCGCGCCCCGAGATGTGGAACGCCCCGCAGTCGGCGTTCGCCCGAGCGCCGGCAAGACCCGGAAGAAAAGATCCGGGAAGAGGTCAACCCGCAAAGTTCGCCCAAAGCCGGACATGAACCGGGATTTTTCCCTAAAACCCTTTTTGCCCTTTCTCGAAATAAACCATGGGAAGACGGCGAACACGCCCTTTTTTCCAAAAGCGCCCTGAACAGCCTCTATGTTTTGAGCGGGGGAATTCCGCGGTTGATCAACCTGATTTGCGACCGCTCTTTGCTCGGCGCTTTTGTTCAGCAAAAACAAACTGTTGATAGAAAAACGCTCGTAAAGGCGGCCCGGGAGGTCCTTGGAAGCCCTCCACGAAAAGCCGTGTGGAACTGGAAAATGGGGCTCTCGGCTGCCGCTCTTGTTTGTATTTCGCTCTTTTCCCTCTACGTTTTCTTTAATGGCTTTACGCTCGCGGCAAAGTGCGGCTTTTTTAAGACAAAGGCGCGGGCAACTCGCATAGCCGGCTCCAACGTATCTTCGGCTGCGGTTGGGCCGGCGCGGGCAAAGCCGCCGGGGGCGAGCGGGCACGGAAGGTAAAAACGCCCATTTAATAAGGCGGATCGCATTTAAGCTTTAGACGGGTTTAAGATATGTCCTACATTCTTGATGCACTAAAAAAATCCGAACAGGCGCGTGGAGGACGCACAACGCGAAAAGAGTTCGAAGAACTCCCCCGATCTCCGGCTCCAAACTCCATACGGGCCGAAAAGTCACGGCGCTGGCTCTATTGCATAGCCTTAATTCTGTTTGCAAATATCGCGGTTTTAATTTTTCGCGCCGTCCCCCGGCGCAGGACGGCCCCTCGTGCCGATGTCCAGGCCATCCCCTCCGATACCGGCGCTGCTTCCACAAACTGTATTGAAGTCGGCAAGCCCTCAAAAAACGGTCGATCGGCTCTCTTATCGCCTGCTCATGGGGCCTGTAAGCCTAAAGAAGGCACTAAAATAAGCCATGCCCACGGCAAAACCCGTTTCCGGGAGAAAACCCCCTCTGTAGAGCCCGGCACCGAGCTTTCGGCGCAAAAAAACAGGGGTCCTAAGGCTGTGAAAGGAAAGCGGGTAGAACCCGCCAGGGGGCTTGCCGTGGGCAAGGCTCAAGGCTCAAAAGCTTCAAGCAGCCACGGGGCAAAGGGAACCGTGTTCGATGCGAAGGTCGCCCATCTGGAGGCCTTGCTTGCAAAGCAGGCTGAGGATGTTCAAAAATCCGCGACTCCGGCCCTAAAAAAGGAGGATTTTGCCGATTCCGGTATTTCTACCGAACCCGACACAACTAACGCGCCCGAGTCCGGGGTGCCGGCTATGAACCGGCTTCCGTTGCAAATACGTCACTATCTGCCGACTCTATCGGTTTCGATGCTCGTATTCTCCGACCGGCCCTCGGAAAGGTTCCTCTATGTAAATGGAGTCAAAAGGCATGAAGGAGATGAAATTTCCCGGGGCTTGAAGCTCGAGCGCATCACCCGTGAAGGGGCCATATTTAGCTACATGGGGCACCGCTTTTATAAAAGCGTCATCGGTGACTGAACGCCCGAGGGCTCAGGGCTGCCAAGCCCTTTTATGTTGGCGTGGAGCTCCCTGGTTTTTTCCAGCCGGGCGAGATCGCGGTCCTTGCCGATCCGGTCGAGTTCCTCCTGGATCGAGGCCAGGGAAGGATCGTCAAAGGTTTTACCTGCGCTGTGCGCATCGATTAACTGCCGGTAACAGTAGGTCATCCTTTCGACAAGACCTGTGGAATATTCTCTTCCCTGCGCCTTGAGCGTGTGAAGACCGATGTCCATGTAATCCCAGAGTTCTTTTCCGTTTATCACAAAGGCAACGTTTGGATGAAGCCGGATGCGGGAGTTTATTTCCTCTATCTTGCGAGCGTGTACCCCACGCTGCCTCAAAACCTTGCGCCTCTGCTCCTCGGTTAGCAGGCAAAGCCGGAAACAACTCCCGCTTCGATCCGGTGAGCCTTCATATTCGACTATTTCGTTTCCCTCTTCATCCCGGTAGGTGCGCTTTATATAGCTGTCGCTTATAAGTTCGTGAAAGACGCAGTTTCCAACTCCGCCCACGCAGCGGTTGCCGTGTATAAGGACCTCGGTTGAAAGTCCCAAAAGGTCGGCCGATTCTTTAAAGGCCCTTAGTTTTGCCGGTGTATCGATTTCGGTGGAGGCAACGATCTGAGTTGCCCCGAATTTCTTATAGAGCTCCATTTGCGCCGCGGTCTGTATATTGCACCCCACGCTCGCATGAATGGTAAGCCCGGGGAAGCGGTCCCGTACAAGCTCCATCACGCCGGAGGTTTTTACTATTATGCCCTCCGCGCCCCTGGAAGCATATTTTTCGATCTTTCTCAAAGCCAGATCCCACCCTTCGGGCGCAATCTCCGCGTTTAGGGCGATCCGGATTTTCCCCCCGCATCGTTTGCCTATTTCGATGGCCTCGCAGATCTGGGAATCTTCGAGTTCCCAGGCGCATTTTCTCCTGCTAAAGCCCTTCGAGCCCACGTATACGGCCTGGGCGCCCGCTGAGAAAGCCTTTTCCACCATCGCTAAACTGCCGCCCGGCGCCAATAGTTCGTTCATACCACGTCCTTTTTGCTTTCTACCGGCTCATCCCGCAGGGCTCTGGTAATCGTTAGTGCATGGACTTCCGATGCTCCTGCCTTTGTTTTCAGGACCTTCGCGCATTCGCTGAGCGTTGTCCCCGTAGTGAAAACATCGTCTATTAGAAGAATCCGGCGGCCTCGCACACTGGCGCTTCCCGGGATTTCGAAGGCGCCCCTGACGTTTTTGAGCCTCTCGCCCCGCTTTAAGCTCACTTGCGGTGCCGTGAAGTTTTTCCTGGCCAGTACGCCTGATAAGACAGGCGTCTTAATCTTTCGCCCCAGTTCTCGCGCCAATATTCCCGCCTGGTTAAAACCTCTTTGACCGAGGCGTTTGACATGAAGCGGGACAGGCACTATCAGATCCGGGGCAGGCAGCCCCCAGGCAAAATAAGCAGTTTCGAGAAGCTCCACAAGGCAGGGTACCCATTTTAGCTGCCCGTCGAATTTAAACTGCTGAATGCGCGTTCGAACCGCGCCCGTATGAATTACCGCCGACCTTGCCGAATCGAAACAAAAACCTCGCTCGAGGCAGTCGCGGCACAGACGGCTGGGCGTGACTCTTAAATGCAGAATCGGTCGTCCGCATCCCGGACAAAGAGGAGGGGACAGGTGGGGGAGTTTTTCCCAACAGGGGCCGCACCAGGATTTGTTTGGCAGAGTCGCCATTTTTTGGCAGTCCGCGCAACGACGCGGAAGACACATTTCCGCTATGGCCGAACAGGTAAATTTTACTCCGCTTCCCATGGAGGCAAGCAGGGACCGAATGGCGGCCCGGCTCCGCCTGCCCGCTCTTTTGGGAAAATAGCTTTTAGGCTCCCCTGGTGGCTCGCTCGTGTTCGCTCCTTTTCTACTTCTCCATCGCAAGCTCTATCAATCTGTCGAGAAGTTTTGAAAATCCGATGCCCGCGTTTGCCGCGGCCTGGGGGAAAAGACTCGTAGCGGTCATGCCCGGAATAGTGTTGGTTTCGAGAATGTAGAAATCGGTTCCCGACAAAATCAGGTCGGTGCGGCTGTAGCCACGGCAGTGGAGCGCTTTGTGAGCCCGCATGGCGAGGTCTTGGGCAAGGGAGGTAAGTTCGCTCGATATTCTTGCCGGACAGATTTCCCTGGTGGCTCCCGGGGTGTATTTGGCCTCGTAATCGAAGAACTCGTAGCGCTGGTCCGGGCAGATTTCCACCAGGGGAAGGGCTGTAAGCTCCTCGTTTCCAAGGACTCCGGCGGTCAATTCAATGCCCTTTATATATTTTTCGACCAGGCAGCGTCTGTCGAATTTCCAGGCCGTTTCCAGAGCTTTTTGAAGTTCCCGCTTTTCTCTTGCGATCGTAAGACCAATGCTTGAGCCTTCGTGTTCGGGCTTTATAACGACCGGCAGTCCCAGTTGGGCCGGGATCTCGGCTATCTCGGGCGGGTTGGCTCGATCGGCGACCATAAAAGGCGCGGTAGGCAAACCGGCCTGAACATAGAGCTGCTTGCTGAGTATCTTGTTCATGGCAATCGCGCTTCCGAGAACCCCGCTGCCCTGGTAGGGTATCCCGAGAGATTCGAGCATTCCCTGAATGGTGCCGTCCTCTCCCATTCGGCCGTGAAGGATGATCAGGGCCGCATCGATAGTGGCTGCCTCTTTTGCCAGAAGCGCCAGCTCCGATGCCGGGTCGTAGCGTACGATGTTGTATTTGGATTTATCGAGGGCTTCAAAAACCTGATCGCCGCTCGCCAGGGACACATCTCGCTCAGCCGATTTGCCTCCCGAAAGTAAAGCCAGCGTAAGCTTTTTAGTTTCCATTGCTTCCTGATACTCCCCCGAGTCGTGTATTAATAGAGAGCCCCATGATTTGAGGGTCGTTGGGCGTTATGGTTAAGTGGGAAAAAATGTTGCTCTCCAGTGCGGAGTAAAGGTCGAGCTTTTCGCGCAGCATCGCGGCATGCACATCCGATTTTGCGTAGCGCTCGATTAGATCCTCGAAGCGTTCCCCAATCGATACGACCTTGTCATGTTTAACTCTTTTGTCGGCATAGTTGACGACCAGAGATTCACAAATAGGACCGTCTATTTGGGAACTGTCGAGATAAATATGCTCGGCGACGATGCGCGCCACGGGCTCGGCTACGGTTGCCGCAAGCATCCTTGCGCCAAGTTCGGCATGATTGTCGCCCGTTTTAAGACCCGGCATTTTGCCTACGTCATGCAGAAGGGCCGCGGCTTCGACAATCCCCAGATCCAGACGGCAGCTGTTGCGGTTAAGGCGGCCCGCGATAAAGAGGGCCACTTCGGTTACAAGGAGGCTGTGCCTGAGAATGTGCGACGGCATGGCATGCCGGGCAACTATTTCAAGACATTTGTCGCGGGATGGAACATCCATTTTTGTCTATGCGTTCCTATAAGCTCACTGCAATCATTATTTATAACGTTAAATGAACTAAAAATCAGAATAATTTTAAAATAATCAGCCCCAAAATATTCGCTGCCACACCCGCCAGGACATCGTCCAGCATGATCCCGATTCCTCCGGTGACTTTGCGGTCTACATAACCTATAGGCCAGGGTTTCCATATGTCGAAGAGACGGAAGAGCAAAAAACCCGTAAAAATCGATAGTAAACTTACCGGGTGCCCCATCATGGCGATGAGGTATCCGCAGAGTTCATCGATTACAACCTCCTGAGGGTCGCTTCTTCCCGATTGTATCTCGGCCTCGCGGCAGAGTAGGCACCCGGCCGCAAAAAGAATAAAAACAAGGGCCGCCTGAATCCGGACGGAAAGGTGCCCGATTAGCAGAAAGCAAGGGACACCGGCCACAAGAGTCGCCACCGTACCCGGAGCTACGCTAGATTTGCCCAGCCCCAAAAGGGTGGCCAGTCGGAAATGAATGGAGGTAGTTTGCTGCATAAGGCGATGACTCAGGTCTTTTCGATGATTTCTATTTCGACTTGCGAACCACATTTCTCAAATATTTCCAAAAGGCTCTCCACGGATATCTCGCCCCTGGGTTTCGTGGGAGCAAGAGACAGGGCGAAAATCCCCCCGATGTAAATATCTATGCCCGTCCGGGGCGGTTTGTATTCGAAGCGGACAAGGTCCTTGGCCTCCGATAGGCTAAATTCGATATAGACGGGGTTGCCCCTGTCGGTTGTTAAAAATCCCTGCCCCTCGTTTGCAAAGGACCCCGCCATAGTCTTTGTGGTTTTAAAGTCCATTTGATTTTGAGCGGCTATGTCGAATACTTCCCTCACCTCGCCGCTGCCACGGCCCACCTCTTGCCGGTAGCGTGCAAGGCCGCGCAAGGACTCGGCCACGGGAGGTTTTATGTACACTTTATAGCGTTGGCCAACCTCCGGATAAATTCTAAGGATATTTTCCAAATCAGTCCGCACGTCTGCTGGAAGCTCCAGCATGATTCCGTGAAAATCGGAGAAAAGAGGTTTTAAAACCTGTTCCACCAAATCGGCGGGAACTATTCCCAACAGCATTTGCTTTCGAAAATTGGACAGCAATATGTCGGGAAATTTTTCAAATAATGTGTCGGGATTCACATCGCTCTCCCATGGGACAAAACCGCATTGGCCAAAAAAACCAATCCTCAACGGGTCAGGGCTGTTTGCAAAAGGCCGCCATTACCTGCACGAGTATGCACCTTCTGTGATCGGCCAAAAGGCACCTGTTGACATGTTCAAGCCTGTTTTCCATGTTGAACTGCCGTTTGAGCTTTACGGCGAATTCCCTGCGGTCCTCGCCCTGAAGCCACCCAAACAGGGTCTTTTCCCATTTGCCTTCCTCAAATCCTGGGAATCTGGATTCTTCGTCTATGATAGTTCCCTCAATGGTGCAATCCAGCAATTGCCTGAATTTTTCCCTGAAATACTCAAGCCCCTTCGTGCACACGCCCCGTTCGGTCTTAATGATTTCGATGGCAAGGTAGATAAACCAGATCATCGAGCGCAAGCGCATGGTCCTGTCCTGGTCCGGACGGCTCTCGGGCTTTGTCCGCGAAAACATGTGGAGAAAACAGAGCATGTCCTTTTCATCCGCGGCTTTTGCCCGGTAGAAAAGGCACTGAATCACAATCTTTAAGGCCTCATTTTGATGCGGAATGAGTATGTCGTCTCTATCCGGGCGGCATTTGATTCCATAGGAATCCTCAAGGATAACCTCGACGGTCTCCACATCCCTGAAAATCGTGAAATGTTCCGAGGTGATTTTTCCCGCCATCCGCTCGAGGGCAAAATTTATGAGAAACAAACGCACACTTTCCGCAGTGTTGTCTCGCTGCGAGGTCAACTCCAGAAGCTTTTCGATCAGGATATCGCGGGAGTTGCTCAAGATCTCGGCCATTGGAGCAAAAGAGGGCACCGAGGACCAGGCATAGATATGGCTGTCGATTGTGTTATTGATACGGCTAATGCGGTTGGACGTAAACATGCTCACGCTATCCAGCCCTTTTTGAGAAAAGGATGAATGAGGCCGCCAGGGGGTAACACCCTTAACAACACGTAATCACAAAAGATCATATTGATTGGAAAGTTTATTGTGTAACAATATCCTATAGCAATCAAAAATTCCAGGCAAGCGATAAATCCGGAAAGCGGGATTCGCTCTTGTTTCTATTCGCCTTTGCCTGCCAAACACTCGGGTGCGGGCCTGTAAAAGCTCTGCAAACCAAAGGCCTCCGCAACGGGCTTAAAGGTTACATAACCGTTATGGATATTGAGCCCCTTTAACAACGCCGGCTCGCTCAAACAGGCCTTCGAAAGACCCAGATCGGCCAGCAGGAGCCCGTATTTGCCCGTGCGGTTGTTTAGAGCGAAGGTGGAGCTTCTGGCATAGGCCCCGGGCATATTGGCCACGCAGTAATGGACCACCTCGTCTACCACATAGACAGGATCTCCGTGAGTTGTTGGCCTGGAGGTCTCCACACAGCCGCCCTGGTCAATGGCAACGTCGACGATAACCGATCCGGGCTTCATGATGCCGAGGTGTTCGCGTTTTATCACCTTGGGAGCCCTGGCGCCGGTAACCAGTACGGCGCCGATTACAATATCGGCTTCTCTTAAGGCCTTATCGAGAGTGTAGGCGTCGGCGAAAATAGGAGAGACGTTCCCGGGTAAAATGTTTCCAAGGTGCTCGAGGGTGTCGAGATTAATATCGAGTAAAGTAACTCTTGCACCAAATCCGGCGGCAACCTTGGCCGCATTGCTCCCAACCGTGCCCCCGCCTATGATCAGAACGTTTGCCGGAGCTACCCCGGGCACCCCGGTCGGAAGCAGGCCCCTGCCGCCAAATATTTTTCCAAGATAGAAGGCGCCCATGAGGGGGGCCATTCTGCCGGCTACCTCGCTCATCGGTTTTAGAAGAGGCAGCGAGCCGTCTTTTTCCTGGACCGTCTCGTAGGCTAGAGCCGATATTTTCTTCTCAAGGCAGGCTAGGGTGAGCTTTTCGTTGGCCGCGAAGTGAAAATAGGTGTAGAGGAGCTGAGAACCCCTCATGAAATCGTATTCCTGTTCAAGAGGCTCCTTTACCTTGACGATCATCTCCGAGTTTTGCCACACCTCCTGAGCTGATTCCACAATGCGCGCTCCGGCGTGCTCGTAATGCTCATCGGCTATCCCCGATCCAAGACCCGCCCCTTTTTCGACCAATACCTGGTGGCCCTTGTGCACGTAAGCCTTTACCGTGGCGGGAATAAGTCCGACCCTAAACTCCTGGCTCTTGATTTCCTTGGGACAGCCGATTCTCATAGTGATAGCCTCCTGGTGGAAAAATCGTTTTTTTCTCTTATTATACATGGAACGGGTCCAAAATACCTTGGGTTGTTGGTGGAAGGAACCGATTTTTAACTGTGCAAACTTCCGTTGACCAATCCGTATAAAACTGCTAAAAGAGCGCTTTTACCCGTTAGGGCTCCTTGCTCCTTCCTTGGTGAAGGGGCTAGTTAAAGCCGAAAGGAGATTAAATGCGTAAATACGAGACCTTTTTTATCGTTGACCCCGAACTGCCTGAGGAAGCAAACTCGGTGCTGGATGCTAAAATCCAGTCCATCGTTACCTCCAATGGCGGCGAGGTCCTCACCTATGCGCCGTGGGGCAAAAGAAAGCTTGCCTATGCCATTGGCAAGCGCACGCGCGGCCTCTACGTTCTGATGGAATACGCAGGCGGCTCTCAGCTCGTTGCCGAGCTGGAACGTAACCTTCGCATCGATGAACGCATCCTGAAGTTCATAACCGTTCTGCTCGATGAACGCTTCGATCCGGAAAAGGAAAAAGAGCGTCAGGCAGCCCGGGCGGCCGCCCTCTATACCGAAGAGGAAGAAGCTGGAGCAAAGCTTGGCGGCGACCATGAAGAACTGAGCGAGGATGCCGAAGGGTTTCAGGAAGAAAGCCTGGAAGACGAATAAGATTCTAAACCTTATACGATATGGAAAGAGAGCCCAATTATGAATAACGTCAGGCGTAAAAGGCGCACATTTGCGCGGCGAAAGATCTGCCGTTTCTGTGTGGATTCCGACCTGAAGATCGACTATAAAGATGCTAAGACGCTTCGCTACTTTGTAACCGAACGCGGCAAAATAGTGCCAAGAAGAATTTCGGGCAATTGCGCAAAGCATCAGAGGGAGTTGACGCTTGCCATTAAAAGGGCGCGTCAGATCGCTCTTCTGCCTTACACCGTAACGCACATGCTATAGTTGTGAAACGCTGCTTGAAATGAATGAGATCCGGGAAGATTTGCCCGTCCGGCCTCCGGGCGGGGATATCAAAGAATTTATCATTTTGACCGTGCTGACGGTTGCGCTTTTTCTTTCGGGTCTTTTTATAATTTTTACCCCGGCGCCGCCGGCTCTTGCGGTTTTGAGGCGGGTCGGCTCCAGAGCGTGGGCCGTGCCCGCCTGCTCGGCTTTTTTAGGCGCAGCCCTTCTCTTTAAGGTTAGCCTCCCCGACTTGGGTCCCTATCTGCTGCTTATCGCGATGGGCGCCCTGATTGGCTATGGGTGTGCCAGGCTCTGGTCTGCTGAAAAGACGGTCGCCCTGTCGAGCCTTCTGGTGATCGGCGTCACCGCCGTCTTTGCCCTTTTGGCCTATATACAGACAAAAGGGCAATTGGTTCACCTGATCGAGCGGGATATGCGGGGGTTGATCGAGCAGGTTATGAAGCAGATTAGCGCCGGTAGTCCTGCCAAGACCGAAGAGCTGAAAAAGAGCCTGCTCGGCATGGTCCCGCAGGTGGTTCTTCTGCTGCCCGGAATGTTCGTATCCTGCACTTTGCTCACCTCCTGGCTCAATTTGCTGATCTGCCGCAGATATTGCGGCGAGAGCGCGCCCCAGCTCTGCAGCCGCCAGGATCTGTCTTTGTGGAAGAGCCCCGAACACCTTGTGTGGGGTGCCATTGCGAGCGGGTTTATGCTCGTTGTGCCTTGGAGCGGCTTGAACCTGGTTGGAAGCAATCTGATACGCGTCGTGGGGACGATCTATTTCTTCCAGGGGATCTCCATTGCGGCCTTCTATTTTAAAAGATCGAAAATGCCGCTTTTCGTCAGGGCATTGATGTACGGTCTGCTTTTTTTGACCGCGGGCACCCGAATTGGTGTTGCGGCCCTGGGGCTCTTTGACGTATGGTTCGATTTTCGAAAGCTTAACAAGCAGGCTTGAGCTTGCTTTAGCATTGGCTTATTTGGAAGGTAAATGGGCTCTTTGGCTCATCTTAGAGGAGTTGCGAGATGAAAGTGATTTTAACCGAAACAGTCGAGCAGATCGGGCAGATCGGCGATCTGGTCAATGTGGCGCCGGGATATGCCCGCAATTTTCTTTTCCCGAAAAGCCTTGCCATGGAAGCGACCGGGAAAAACGTTAAGGAACTCGAGCACAAGAAGCGCCTCTTAGCGCAAAAGCGTCAATTACAGCGCCAGGAGATGCTCTCTTTTGCCGAAAAGCTCAATTCCATTACTGTCTCGATGAGCCGCAAGGTCTCCGAGGATGATAAGCTCTACGGTTCGGTAAACTCCGCCGATGTCGGTAAGGCCCTTGAAAGCATGGGATTTGACCTGGAGCGGAAAAGCATCTTGCTCGAACAACCCATCAAACAGCTCGGCGAACATAGCGTTGTCTTGCGTGTAGGCCCGGAGGTCACGGCAACCATTCGGGTGGTGATCGAAAAAGAAGAGTAGTTTATGGAGGAGCTTTCAGCCGAACTACGAAAAATACCTCCCCAGCAGATCGAAGCGGAACAATCTCTGCTGGGGGGCATTATGGTGGATAGCTCCGGCTTGCCCGCGGCTCTGGAGATTTTAAAGGGCGACGAATTCTACAAGGAATCCCACCGGATAATCTTTACCGCGTTCCAGGATCTGTTCGAAAAAAACGAACCTATTGATATCCTTACGGTTACCAACCTGCTTGATAACCGAAAACAGCTCGAAGGCGTTGGAGGAGCAAGCTATCTTGCTACCCTTATCGATGCGATGCCTGCCTCCTCAAACGTTGGGGCCTACGCAAAAATCGTAAGCGAAAAGGCCGTGCTTCGCAGGCTCATCCAGACCGCCAATGAAATCCTCTCCTTTGCCTACGGCGGCGGAAAAAGCTCGGAGGAAGTCCTTGACGCCGCCGAAGCCGCGATCTTTAAGGTCGCGGAGCGAAGGATAAGAAATTCCTATTTTCCCCTTAAGGAAGTCATAAAGAAAAACATCGAGTCCATCGAGCGCTACCAGGAGTACCGGGAATCGGTTACCGGAGTAACAAGCGGCTACAGGGACCTCGATAAGCTCACGGCGGGTTTTCAAAAATCGGATCTTATCATTCTGGCCGCAAGACCGAGCATGGGCAAGACCGCCCTGGGCCTTTGCATTACCCGTAACGCGGCGATGGAAGCCGGTGTTCCCGTGGGATTTTTCTCCCTGGAAATGAGCAAGGAACAGCTTGCGATGCGGCTTCTGTGCTCCGAGGCAAGGGTGGATTCCCACAAGATCCGCACCGGTTTTCTGAGCAGGCAGGAATGCGGTAAATTGCTCCAGGCCGCGGGGCTCTACATGGACGTGCCCATCTATATCGACGATACGCCGGGTATTTCGACTCTGGAGCTAAGGGCCAAGGCCCGCAGAATGATGGCCGACCAGGGCCTGGGACTTATCGTGGTCGATTATCTTCAGCTCATGAGGGGCCGAAGCGTTGAGAGAAGGGAACAGGAGATATCCGAAATCTCCCGCTCTCTTAAAGGCCTGGCCAAGGAACTCGACATTCCCGTTATAGCCCTTGCCCAGCTGAACAGAAAAGTGGAAGAGCGAACCGATAAAAGGCCGATGCTGAGCGATCTGCGCGAATCGGGCGCCATTGAGCAGGACGCGGATGTCATAGCCTTCATCTACCGCGATGAGGTCTACTCCAAGGCGGCGTGCAAGGAGCCCGGAGTTGCCGAAATTATTATCGGTAAGCAGAGAAACGGGCCTGCCGGCGAGACCGTAAAGCTTGCCTATATTAATACCTACACCCGGTTTGAAAATCTCGCCGTGGCCGAATAGAATTCGGTAGCCAATATTTGCCGGTAGTTCTTACCTTATGGGAAAAGTTGTCTTAAGGGAGGAAGTCCTACGAAAGTAATTGGAAACGTGACCGGGCTTAAGCCCGGAATCCGACGAAGTCTGGACGCCCTTTCGCGCAGAAAAATCCCCGCGCCCCAGGTGATTTCCCCCGAACTTTCCCGAGACCTTGCCCACATCTCCCATGAATCCGGCCGCCAGATTGGACTTCTCATTGCACGGGACGGCGCGGTGGAAACCGTGCTCGTTGGCGGTCCCCGCTCTCTCTATATTCCCGACCTGCCGAAGAACCGGGCTGGAAGAAAGCGGCTGCGCGGACTTCGCCTCGTTCATACCCACCTTGAGGCCGAACCCCTTACCGAAGAAGATCTTATGGATCTGGTCTTCCTGAGGCTCGATTGCATAGCCGCTGTCGAGGTCGATCGAAACGGGGGGGCCGTTCAGCTCGATGTCGCCCATATTCTGCCCTCGACCCGAAGGGGCGAAAACGGCTGGCAACTGCTCGCCCCCATGCCCTGCCATGACCCGGACCTCGATTTCCCCGCCCTTGTACGTTCGATCGAAGACGAACTCGAAGGAAACCTCGCGGCCTCCAATTGGGCGGGTAAAAAGGGGCAAGAGAGGGCCATACTGGTCAGTGTTGCCCAGGGAGACAGGGAATCGGCGCAAATGTCGATGGCCGAACTGATCGAGCTTGCCGCAGCCTCGGGAATCGAGGCGGCCGATACCGTGATCCAGATGAGACGGCAAAAAAACCCCAAGTATTTCATCGGCCGGGGCAAACTGAGCGAAATTGTCCTTAGAGCCCTTCAGTGCGGGGTGGATTTACTCATCTTCGACCAGGAACTAAACCCCTCGCAGGTGCGCGCCATTACCGATACCACCGAACTACGGGTTGTCGACAGGACCCAGTTGATTCTTGATATTTTCGCGCAGCGCGCACAGAGCAGGGAAGGCAAGATTCAGGTGGAGATGGCGCAGCTAAAATACCTTCTGCCAAGGCTTGGCGTAAAAGACGATGCTCTTTCCCGGCTGACCGGTGGTATAGGCGCCAGGGGGCCCGGCGAGACGACTCTGGAGATCAACAGGCGCCGCATCAAGGACCGCATAGCCCAGCTCGAAGACAGCCTCAAAAATCTTGGCAAAAGGCGAACTCTCAGGCGAACGCGAAGGACAAGAAAAGAAATCCCGGTAATTTCCATCGTCGGATATACCAACGCGGGGAAATCCACACTTCTAAACGCGCTTACCCACAGCTCGGTATTGGCCCAGGACAAGCTGTTTGCAACCCTTGATCCCGTCAGCCGCAGGCTCCGATTCCCCAAGGACTTCGAGGTCATTATTACCGATACGGTGGGATTTATAAAAAATCTGCCCAAAGATCTTATCGACGCCTTTGCCGCCACGCTCGAGGAGTTGCAGGAGGCCGATCTTTTGCTCCACATTGTCGATATTGGAAACCCCAGGTTTGAAGATCAGATCGAGGCCGTACAAAATACCCTTTCGCAACTCGAGCTCGATAAAAAACCGACCCTGATGGTTTTTAACAAAATCGACACGGTTGATCCCGATTTTGCCGAGCGCAAAAAAAGAAAGCATGAAGGTATAACCATCTCGGCCGTTAACCCGCGTACGCTCCATCCTCTTATTGAGGCCATGGAGGAGCGGATTGCGGGTTTTTTGCAAAGACAAGCGGGACTGGCTCAAAGGGAAGACCGCTCTACCGAGACAAGTCCAACCCCTTGATGTCTTCCAGTATTTTCTTTGCCCTGGCCACGTCTTTTGCGATTTGTGCTATCAGTTCCTCTGGGCCGGAAAAGCGCTTTTCTTCCCGCAGGCGTTCGATGAACCGGATGGTAATGGTTTTGCCGTAGATGTCCTGGTTGAAATCGAAAAGATGGGCTTCCAGGGCCAGTTTGGTATGTCCGAAAGTGGGGTTGACCCCGAGGTTTGCCGCTCCCCCGTATCTTTTGCCCTCCACTTCGGCTTCGACCACATAGACTCCCTTGGGCGGGCAGGCCATGATGGGCATGCGGATGTTTGCCGTGGGAAAGCCGAGGCGAATCCCCCGCTTTTGGCCGGTGATTACTTCCCCGCTCACCTCGAAGAACCTGCCAAGAAGCTTGTTGGCCTCTCGTATCTGCCCCTGGGCGATCATCTGGCGGATAGCGGTGCTGCTAACCACCGTATCGCTTACCTTTATGCCCGTGACCGTCTCGACTTCAAAGCCGTATTCGCCTCCAAGTTGTCTTAGAAAGGCGATGTCTCCTTCGCGGGAATGGCCGAAGCGGTAGTCGTAGCCCACGATAACGGCCTTTGCCCCGATATTTTCAACCAGTGCGATCTGGACAAACTCCCGGGCGGACATGCGGGAGAAAATATGATTAAACGGTATGACAATGGTGGCGTCGATACCGCAGTTTGCAATGAGCTCCATCTTTAGCCTGTGGCTGGTGATGAAGGCGGGGGCGTTTTGAGGAGAAACCACCTCCAGCGGATGAGGGTCGAAGGTTACCACCGCCGACTGGCCTTCGAGCTTTCCGGCCCACTGCCTAACCTTCTCGAAGAGAGCCTGGTGGCCCTTATGGACTCCATCGAAGTTTCCGATTGTGATGGCAGGTCTTTTTAGCCGGCCCCGTACGGCTTGTATTCCGTGAAACACTTCCATTAGTTTTAGTTATCCTCAGCGCAAAGGTGATTGAAACGCCTTGACAGGCAAAGACTTTTAAAATAATATAGTATCCATAATTTTTCAATGATTTTGCCGAAGTGGCGGAACTGGTAGACGCGCTAGGTTCAGGGTCTAGTGGCCGTACGGCTGTCGGGGTTCGAGTCCCCGCTTCGGCAAACCCGAAGAAATGATTGAGGATTCGGCTGTGAGCTCGGGTCCTTTTTTTTGAAGACTGAGGCAATGGGCTCTATTTTGAATTTTTCCGCTTCGACGATTCAGGTTTGGATTTTGTAGAGGTGAGTCTGGAAGGGGGCTGGGTCGAGGAATGGTCCCGGATATTGGGATTTGGTAAAGAAGGCGTCGCCGGCTCTGGTTTAGTCTGCCTTCGCGTTCCTCTTAAAAATGCAGTAACAAGGGCGGTCAATCCTCCTGCACCTAATATGCTGCCACCCCATTGCATACCATGGTAAATGCAGGCGGTTGCCCCGCCTATCGTAATTACGCCCAGAAAAAAAGCACACAAAACACCCACCAGGCTGTTTCTTGATTCTATGCGGAGCTCGCCCTTAACAATCAACTTTTCAATTTCCCTGCGATGTGTTGATTCATCCTCCATTAAGGTAAAATATCTCTGCGTAGCTCCGGGCATTAAGTCCTCAAAGCCTCGCAAAATTTCCGGATGCGGGAGATCGCCCTTATAATCCTCTCGCACCTCAAGCTTAACCGTCCTATGGGTCAGTATCTGTTTGAATTCCTCCTCTGGGATGATTAGCTCTACAGTATCAGGAGAATCTTCGGCATTCTGTGCCTCGGAGGAAGCCGATTCGCTTGGATCGATTTTTGTGTCAACAGAATTACTTGCCTTGCGACGGGTATCGTTTCTATCGTTCACAAGCGTATCTCTTGCGTACAATCGTCTTTTCCCGCTTTCCAGGACATTCCTCTGCTGTTGATACTCCTTGTATATTGACAATGATAGGGTGAACGGCGGTGTCTGACGATGCGCCCGACTTTATGAACGCTTTGCACCTTATAAATATCGTTCCGCTTTTCTGGCTTTCTAGTGAGGCATCAGCGCTTCTTGATCCCTTACTGATTTTCTTAGGACAAGGGGGTGTCTCTGTTGATGTCAAAGTAATGAGGGAAACAGAGCCCGCCTTGAGAATCTTGGAAATTTTATAATTACCTGCCGGACCGGACGCTACAGCTTTAGCACTAATTTCGCTGACTAAGCGATCAAGCGCCTTTCTTGAGTCATGTATGATTGATTTCGAGTCAGAAGCGAGCGCTTGGCGTGGGCTTATAAGAAACTTTGATCTCAGTTTTTCGATTCTGGTCGTAGTGAAAGTAGCCCCTAGATCAAGAGTTCTCCCCATCCCATCAAGAAATGCATTAAATCGGCTTTTAGGTTCGGACATAACCAGCCTCCTACCAGCTCGGGTTGTCAGGATTCGAACTCCTTTCACAGCTTCCGAGCAGAAATTAACTCCTTTGCTTGTAGCAGGCAAGTCTACCGTTGTCAATCTTGAAGCGTAGAGCTGAGATAATGGCTCCTGTGGAGCCGAGCGGCTTAAAACTCCGGGCACATCCAAGCCAAATGTCAGCCGAAAATAGGAGATCTCGCAGAGGTCTGCAAACCCTTGCAAATGGTTGCGGTGTGATTGCGGATTTTTGCATGGCGGACGCAACTGAAGAATGCCGAAGTGAGGAAAATCAAGGCTCTGTAAGGCTTTGAAGGAATCCCCGCTTCGGCAAACCAATGGAACGATAAGGGATTCGGTTAAAACCTGAGTCTCTTTTTTTTTCTCCGATCTGATTTAAAGCCGCCGGTTCCCGTTAGAGTATGGGCGCGTTCAAAAAAAGCCTAACGCGCGTGTTACGTTTTTACTCCTGCTTCTCGGCGGAGAGGATCTCTTGTACGCGTCCGATTCGGCCGTCCTCTAGCCTCACCTTGATCCCTCGAAAGTGATAGGGCGCGGAAGTGAGTATGTCCTTAACTACGCCGGCCGTGCGGCGGCCGGTTCTTTGATCTTGCTTCAACACGATTTGGACGCGCTGACCGGGTCGAATGTCTTTCCTGTTTTGCCCATTCATGGATTTCCCTCTAAGACCGCAATAAGTCTGATACAAACTTCCGAAAAATTCAAATAGCGTTCTTTCTTTACATTGTAGTCTCGAGCACTTAAAAGTTCAAAATCTAAACGGCGATGCCAAGACTTGGGCGATTCGAAACCATGACCCCGGGTTTGTTTTTTAGCGGCCGCCCTCTGCCGGCCGCTAAAAAATTAAATCTTCCCTGCCTGTCTGAGCCACTGTGTTTTGCCTTTACTTTTTCCCCTATGGTTTCCATCTAAATACTTAGACTCGCAACAAAGCCCATCGGATAAAAAGACTTTCTAAACGCTCACAGGCCAAGAAAAGGTCTTAGTCTATATTATTAGACTAAGATTTGCCATATTGTCTAAAAGTGTAGATCTTCTAAAAATCCGCTCCCGTCTGGAAACAGCGTAAAAATCCCTTTGTTTTCCCCCTTTTAGAGGGCTCCAAACAGGCTTTTTGCAAGGTTTGGACCCACTGCGTCATCTAATCGCTTCCCCGCTTGTCCGGTTGGAAAAATCGTGCGGCCTCCCAAGGAGCCACGGCTCACCTTGAAGTGCGGATACTTGTATTGGCTAATCTGTTCAAGAGGTTAGCCCATGTGGCACAGGCCTTGCTCTGAGTGGTGCCAAGAGCCGGTCGGCCGCCGGCATGTGATAGTGCCGCGTCCCTTTCGTATCCGTTCCATCGCAGGACAAAATCCCCGCCAAGCGCTGCGGAAGTTTTGAATGCGCAATGTTTTGTTTGAAGCTATCCGGCGCCGATCGTTTGCCCGAAGCCGATGATTTTTCGGGGGGCCTATCTAACAGGATTCGGGCAAGAGAGGATTCGAGAAGACCCCAATAAGAGGAGGAAATTATGAGGCAAAGAATTTTTCTTTTACTAATCTTTGGTTTTTTTCTTTTTGCCTTCTCGCACGCGGAGGCAACCATCACCTGGACGGGCGACAATTTCATATACAGCGTAACGGACACCGGTGGAATCTACTTTCCCACAATGGCCCCACTTTCCAGTACGCAGTCCTTTTCCACCTCTTCGGGTTCTTCGGAAAACGCGGTAGCGCTGGCCGTTGAATCGGATACGGGCCTCAGCATGACCTCCGCGGCCTGGGGCAGCGCCACCCAGAACGGGTCGGCCGATACGGGCGGGGCAAGCGCAATGGCATACGCAGACAACACCCTTTCGCTCGACAATTCGATGGGAGTGTTAGGCGCAGGGCAAAACGTCGTCTCCTACATCGCCAGGGGCTTTACCGTCAGTTCGACCGGACCCTATACGGTATCGGCCTCCGGGCTCGGTTCTATTTTTTCTGACATTACCGCGGGGAGCATCTACGCCCTGCCCACCCAGTTGACCGGACAGGTCCAGATATACCAAACGGATGCAAGCAACAACACCACAACCCTTTTGGATTCGCAGACATTTAGCCTCTCTAGCCTTATGAGTTCTTCGCAAATAGCTGCGCTAAATCTTGTGAGCGGCGACAACTACATGCTGGTGGTAGCCATTTCGGGCCTTTCCTCTCTTGGAAGTCAGAACTCTCCGCCAGGCATTGTGACATCTTATTCCAATTACTCTCAAACGGGCTTTTTAGGTAACCTCGACGGTTCCTTGGGTGCTGGTACCTCGTCAAACCCGATCACCCTTACGGCTATGCTCTCACCCGGGGGTATAATCTCAACGATCGCCGGAACGGGAACGCAAGGGTATTCGGGCGATTCCGGCCTGGCAACCTCGGCGCAGCTAAACCTGCCGGTGGGGGTAGGGGCCGATATGTCGGGAAATATCTACATAGCCGATAGCCTCAACAACCGAATCAGAAAGGTGGACGCAACCACGGGTATCATCACGACTGTTGCGGGAAACGGTGGGGCAGGGTATGCAGGCGACGGCGGGTCTGCGCTCTCGGCGCAACTGAGCAACCCTTCAGGCGTCGCGGTGGACTTGTCGGGAAACATCTTCATAGCGGATACCTCCAATAACCGCATAAGGGAGATAAGCGCAACCACGGGTATCATCACGACTGTTGCGGGAAACGGTG
Organism: Deltaproteobacteria bacterium; assembly: GCA_021780695.1. Classification (GTDB taxonomy): domain Bacteria; phylum Desulfobacterota; class Syntrophobacteria; order Syntrophobacterales; family Syntrophobacteraceae; genus SbD1. Next base: position 51,758 of record JAJXYD010000027.1, on the reverse strand, counting down.
GGGCAGGGTATTCAGGCGACGGGGCGGCGGCTGTCTCGGCGCAGCTAAACGCTCCCTTGGGCGTAGCGGTGGACACCTCCGGCAACCTCTACGTAGCCGACAGTTCCAATAACTGCATAAGGGAGATAAACGCAACTTCGGGCATCATCAGCACGGTAGCCGGTAACGCAACACCCGGCTATTCGGGCGATGGGGGGCCGGCTACATCGGCGCAGCTCTCCCAGCCCGGCGGCGTAACGGTTGACTATTTGGATAATATCTACATAGCCGATACGGCAAATGAACGTATCAGAAAGGTGGATCCGGCCGGAGATATCTCTACGGTTGCCGGCACAGGAACCCAGGGCTATTCAGGCGACGGGGGGGCTGCGACCTCCGCTCAATTGTACCAGCCTGGGGGGGTAGCCGTTGACTCCTCCCAAAACATCTACATTGCGGATACAAAAAACGGCCGCATCAGGCAGGTGGACGCAACGACGGGCAACATCAGAACAATTGCGGGTAACGGGACTCCCGGATATTCGGGTGACGGCGGCCCGGCGATCCTTGCCGCAATAAACCAGCCTCAGGGCCTGGCTGTTGATATAGCGGGAGATATCTTCATTGCGGATACGGCCAACTATAGAATTAGAGGAATTTATCAAGTCCTTAACGGCGCGTGCGGAAGCAGCAGCGGAACAGTCACTGCCTCGGCTCCGACGACGGGTCTTTGCAGCAGCGGCGCCCCATCGGTCGTTAGCGGCGCGGGACCGTGGACCTGGAGTTGCGCGGGAAAACACGGGGGAACGACCGCCGGCTGTTCGGCCAATCCGCCGGCTGAAAACGGCGCGTGCGGATCGAGCAGCGGCCAATCGTTTTCCTCGGCTCCAACGTCCAATCTGTGCAGTACCGGAACGGCCTCGACTGTAAGCGGCACGGGTCCGTGGAGTTGGACCTGCTCGGGGCTCTACGGCGGTACGAGCACGAATTGTTCGGCCGATCCGCCGGCTGAAAACGGCGTGTGCGGAAGCAGCAGCGGCCAATCGTTTTCCTCGGCTCCAACGTCCAATCTGTGCAGTACCGGCACGGCCTCGACTGTAAGCGGCACGGGGCCGTGGAATTGGACCTGCTCGGGGCTCTACGGCGGTGCGAGCGCGAATTGTTCGGCCGATCCGCCGGTTGTGGACGGCACGTGCGGAAGCAGCGGCGGGGCAGCCTTCAGTTCGGCTCCAACGTCCAACCTTTGCGGAACCGGTACGGCTTCACCGGTTTCTGGTACCGGACCCTGGACTTGGACCTGTGCTGGTTCAAACGGCGGAACGACCGCGAGCTGTACGGCAACTGTTCAGGCCGTGGACGGCAGTTGCGGAAGCAGCGGCGGGGCAACGCTTAACTCGGCTCCGACGTCCAACCTTTGCGGAACCGGTACGGCTTCACCGGTTTCGGGCACCGGACCCTGGACCTGGACCTGTGCGGGCACAAACGGAGGAAAGACCGCTAGCTGTTCGGCAACTGCTCAGGCCGTGGACGGCACGTGCGGAAGCAGCGGCGGGGCAATGTTTAACTCGGCTCCGACGTCCAATCTTTGCGGCAGCGGCACGGCTTCACCGGTTTCGGGCACCGGACCCTGGACCTGGACCTGTGCGGGCACAAACGGAGGAAAGACCGCTAGCTGTTCGGCAAGTACTCAGGCTGTTGACGGTACGTGCGGAAGCAGCAACGGGGCAATGTTTAACTCGGCTCCGACGTCCAACCTTTGCGGCAGCGGCACGGCCTCGGCGGTTTCGGCCTCGTGGCCGTGGAGCTGGAGCTGCGCGGGGACAAATGGCGGACAGACCGCAAGCTGTTCGGCTAAAAACGAGCTTTGGCAAAATGCCCATAACTATTCAACCCCAACAGGTTGGCATTATCTCAGCCCGTTTGGCTTCTTTTACTCCTACTCATCCGCCTGGATATACGAGACTAATCTGGGCTGGCTTTATCCGGACGCAACCTCTACGGACAACATCTGGTTTTATGATCCTCAATGGGATGGTACAGGTGGTTGGTGGTGGACCAGTAGCGCCACTTTTCCCTGGATCTACAGTGCAAACGAGGGAGAGTGGTTCTATTATGAGGATGAGGCTTCCGCTCCCGGTAAGCGGATGTTTATGAACAGCGCCGGGGTGGTTTCGGTTCATTAGAAAAAGCCGGCAAGGCTAAAAGTTGGTCTAAAAGACGTTCACACACCGTGGGTGAGGCAATCTCCCTTTTGCCTCACCCACGGTAATGTTTTAACGGGTGATAAAATCCTTATAAAGCCCTTCATTCCCAAATATCTGCAAAATGTATAGTATCCGGTGTAACGGAGGCAGGTAACGCTTGGGATCGGCAAAGTATTTATCCTCCGGCCGTGTTCGACCCGAAACAGGGCCGAAAAACGCTCCCGGGTTTAAGGCCGTGTCCGGAGCCTGGAAAAGAGGGTTGTCCACGCTTTCTTCGGTTAAAATTCCCAAATAATACGGACCTAGAGCCCTTTCCCGGTGTATTTTCGGCAAATAAAGAGCCTGCTTGCTTTGAAGACCCCTGGGCGTATAAATTTTAAATTCCTGCGGGCATGATTGAAATAGAAGAGGGAAAGAAGTAGTATTCTCCCGTATCGTGCGGGTTTTTCGGGAAATGATCCGGGAAAGGGCCCTTGGGCAATCATTCGATGGAATTTGAAACAATAGAGGTTTGCACCCGCGATGAGTTTAAAGGGGCGCAGGAGCCTTTGTCGTTTGTGTGGCGAGGCCGGACGCGGCGAATCGAGCAGGTTGTCGGCAGGTGGTATGAAGGCCAAGTGGACTCTACCCGGATGCCTGTCCTCTATTTTCGCGTAAAAACGGTTGCGGGTGAAATTTATCTGATCAGATATCATGAGTTTTTTAATGTGTGGAGTATCGCCTTGTGAACATAAGTTTTTCCCCTTCGAGCAGGGAGGTTTCGTGATCCGAATTGCAGTAATCGACGGTCAGGGTGGTGGAATCGGTACCACGATAATCAAGAGGATAAAGGAAGTTTTTGGAGAAAACGCTGAGTTATGGGCGCTTGGAACCAATGCCATCGCTACGGCCCAGATGATGAAAGCGGGTGCAAACCGTGGCGCTACGGGCGAAAATGCGATCAGACACAGTGTCGCCCGGGTGGAGGTGGTAATTGGTACTATCGCCATTCTGCTTGCCAATGCCATGATGGGAGAAATGACCCCCGGCATGGTGTGCGCGATCGGTGAGGCGAAAGCTCTAAAATTGATCCTGCCCTTGACTCAGGAGCCCATTTCGGTGGTTGGAGCCATCAGGGAACCTCTGCCTCACATGGTCGACAGGCTCATCTCGGAATATCTGTCAAAATATGTGGCCTCGAAGGAACCAAACTGATGCGGGCGCGGGACTCGGATATTACTACGCCTCTACTGGTCCTTGGAGGGGCAAGGAGCGGAAAAAGCTCCTGGGCAGAATCCGTTATGGCTGGTTTCCATCCTCCCTATGTCTATGTTGCGACCGCCCAGGCACTTGACGAGGAAATGAAGCTGCGGATTCAACTGCACAGAGACCGCCGCGGGGGTGAGTGGGAGACCGTTGAGTCGCCGCTAAATCTTTGCGAAACCCTTGAACGGTTTATCGGCCTGAAAAAACCGGTGCTCGTCGATTGCATAACGCTTTGGCTGAGCAATCTGTTGTGCGCCGAATCGAGCGGAATCGAAGATTGCGTTGAACGTTTATGCAAGACCCTAGGGTCTGCGGATTATCCGCTTGTCATCGTCTCTAACGAGACAGGGGCTGGAATCGTTCCGGAAAATTCTCTTGCCCGCAGGTTTCGCGACTTATCCGGATTTACCAACCAAAGGCTTGCCGCGGTCTGCGCCTCGGTTTTTTTTATAGTTGCCGGTTTGCCGATGCGGCTTAAAGGTTAAAAGGACAGGGCGGGTGAGTTCGTTAAAATCCAACCATTTGGAAATTCTTAAACTCCTGAGGGACCGCACCGGCAGTTTCGTTTCGGGCGAGGCCCTGGCTGAAAAAATCGGCATCAGCAGGCCCGGGGTCTGGAAACATATCAACAGGCTAAAACAGATGGGCTACGAGGTTCAAAGCCGCCCTGGACTGGGTTACATGCTTATGGCTATTCCCGACTCCCTGGCCGATGGGGAAATTGTTCACAATCTTGGCACAAAGTGGCTTGCCCATAGCTACCATTACCTGACAACGATTGGATCGACAAACGACTACGCGTTGAAACTGGCCGCGGAGGGCGCTCCCCATGGGGCTGTGGTCGTGGCGGAGCAACAGACAAAGGGGCGGGGGCGGCTAAAACGGGAATGGATGTCTTTTCCCAATCGAGGCATTTATCTTTCCATGCTTTTAAGAGACCTTCTGCCGACCAGGGTCGCCCCTCAAACATCCTTTATCGGTTCTTTGGCAATGGTAAAAATGCTACGGGAAGCATTCGGGATTGGCGCCTCCATAAAGTGGCCAAACGATGTATTGATACGGGGGCGCAAGGTCGCCGGGATTTTGACTGAAACTCAGTCTGACCAGGATTTCTCACGGTTCATAGTTGTGGGAATAGGAATAAATGTCAATCACGGCAGGGAGGAGATGGAGGGGCCTTTCAGGTATCCGGCCACGTCGATTGCCATTGAAACCGGCTCGGTCGTTATGAGACAAAAAGTGCTCCTGGAGTTTCTTGGCCGTTTCGAGCACGAATATGAACGTTTTCTCCAGGCAGGACTGCCCGCCCTGCTGCCCGAAATCGAGCAATGCTCGGAGATGATAGGCAAGACCATTACGGTTGTGTACGGAGACCGTCAAATCGTTGGAAAGGCCGAAGGGATCTCGGCGGAGGGAGCACTCCTTTTACTGCGCGAGGATGGAGCGCGGGAACAGGTCTGGGCTGGCGATGTAATGCACATCGAAGGCGGGTTCTAAGGCGAACCGCCGCGCCCGCCACGGTTAGGTCCCTCTGGCTCGTTCCCCGGCTTCCTGCTTGCGCTTGCACTCAATGCACAAGGTGGTAACAGGCCTGGCGCTCAGTCGCTCAAAGCCTATGTCGTCGCCGCACTCTTCGCACTGGCCGAAATTTCCCTCCTCGATTCTTTGCAGCGCTTCGCGTATCTTTGAGATCAGCTTTCGTTCACGATCGCGGATCCGCAGCACGAAGTTTCTGTCGGATTCAAGGGTGGCACGATCGGTGGGGTCGGGGAAATTCTCCTCGCTGTCGTTCATGCCGGCCACGGTCTTTTCTGCTTCAGAATAAAGTTCGTCCAACCTTTTGAGTAGGACTTCCTTGAAATACGCCTGAGTTTCTTTATCCATAGTGAAGCTCCATAACAAAACGTAAAAGAAATTCTATTAACACTATCCCTATATGCTGTAAAGAAAAACCATTCGTAATGGCGTATTTTTTAAAACACTCTTTCATGGCCTAAGCTTGTTCAAATACTCCGCTCTTCCCGCCGCTTTTGAAGGTCAAACGGGCCTGCCTGATCTTCATGGCCCGGTCGATAGCCTTGCACATGTCGTAGACGGTAAGGGCCGCGGTAGTGACTGCAACCAGCGCCTCCATCTCTACTCCCGTACGGTCGTTGGTCTTAGCCATGGAAGTTATCCGGATTTCGCCTTTTAGCGGATCGGGGAAAAAATCCAGCTCAATGGCGCTCAATGGGATCTGGTGGCAAAGAGGAATAATCTCGGCGGTCTTTTTGGCTGCCATAATGCCGGCAAGTCTGGCAGCCTCGAAAACATTGCCTTTGGGGATATCCCCGGAGCAAATGCGCCTTAGCGTATCCTGGGCAAGGGTTAGAAAAGCCTCAGCCCGGGCTTCCCGCCACGTCGGCTCCTTGCCGCTCACATCAACCATCCGAAGACGGCCCGCATCGTCTATATGGGTCAGTTCATCCGTAGACATACAAGTATGTAGCCTCCTAACACCCCTCGATGATTTTAATAGACAATATCAAATCCCCCGGGGCTAGGGCGGCCACGGCCGCATCCCCGGCCCCGGGCACCCTGATTCTTGTTTCGCTTGATATCCCGGCCGGAATCCACACCCGCAGAGAACTCTCTTGCTCTATTTCACCAACTCCGCCGCACAGGCGGCATCCCAGCCGCTCGGAGCTGTTATGGCATTGGCAGAAGACCATTTTCACGTAGCTGATTTCTTCGTGAAAACCCCCGTTATTAAGTGCGCTCCTGGCGATCTGCAGGTCAAATCTCAAGTCGCTGCCGTGCGTGGTTCTTCTATGCCTGTTGCCTATGCCGAACAGGTTCTGAAATATCTCATCGAAAGAGAGGGCCTCGCCCCCCTCGCTGTCAAGGTCGGTCCAGGAGGAATCGGAAAATTTTTCCCTTAACTTACCGTAGCCGTTAAGCCTGTCGTATCGGGCCTTGGCAGCCGGATCCTTTAGCGTTTCATAGGCCTTTCGGACTTCGCAGAAACGCTCGGCGCTCAAGGGGTTGCCGGGATTGCGATCGGGATGGAGCTTCATCGCAAGATAGCGAAAAGCGCTGCGTATCTCCTGCTGGGTAGCCCGAACCGATATGCCCAGCGTCTTATAGTAGCAGGTTTTCTTTCTTGCGCCTCTTTGATGTTTCACGTCCAATCCTCGCGTAGCAATCTTGCGTAATTTTAGTAGGAATACCGGCATAAAACAAGGAGCTGGTAGCTCCGTTCAATAGAGAGCCAAGTGCGTGGGCAAAAAAATATGCCCGGGCAGTTAGAGCCGGGTAAAATTTATCTGCCGGCCGTAAACCCCGGGCTATATCTCATAGGGGGTCGTTTTTAGAGCTGGGAATCGGGAGGTTTTCGATAGTAGTTATATCAACGCTTCTTGCAACCTTGAAAACGGAGCTGAACTCCATCACGGCTTTACTCTCTTCATCGCGGATAGTCGCAAGCCCTTTAAATATTCTGCTGTTTCTTTCAACTATATACGCATCGGCGGTAACAATGCCCTTTTTTACCGGAAGAAGGAATTTCGATTCGAGGGATATGGTCGCAAAATGAGATTGGGGCGGAAGCAAGGTCTTTATCGCTATCGCAACCGAGGTGTCGGCCAGGCTCACCAGTGCCCCCCCGTGCAAAAGACCCGCTCCCTGGGCAAAATCGAATAAAAAAGGCATTCTAAGCCTTGCATGCCCCTGGGCGGCTTTCTCTATAACCATGTTTAACATTTTTTCAAAAGGCGCCAGACCGATCCAGGAGTCCATCGAAAACAGGTGCGGTCCGGTAGATGCGGAGTCGTTCATTTACTGCTGGTCCTTTTGCTCTTTGGAGTCAACCTCTCCGTAGGCCATGAAATAGACAACCGGCACTACGATGAGGGTAAAAAAGGTGGAAACCGCTATACCGAATATCAAGGCCCAGGCAAGGCCGGAAAAGACCGGGTCAAGACTTATGGGCCATGCGGCAAGCATTGCGGCAAGGGAGGTGAGAAATATCGGCCTTGTCCTGAGCGCCCCGGCTTCGATGAGAGATCTTTTCAGGGGTTTTCCCTCCTTTTTGCGCTCCTCCACAAACTCGATGAGAAGAATGGCGTTTCTTGTAGCGATGCCCGAAAGCGCTATCATTCCAATCATCGCCGTGGCAGTGAAAAAGACCGGGTTTTCCCATCCTCCGACCCGGTGAGCGGTTAAAAGGTTTAATATCCAGAATCCGGGCAAAATCCCTATTACCGAAAGGGGCAGGGCTATGAGCTGGATTGCCGGCAGAAGGTAGCTCTGGGTCTGGTAGAGCAGCAGGATATAGATGCCGAGCACCGCGATTCCAAAGGCAATCCCCAGGTCTCGGAAAACATGGATCGTGACGTGCCACTCCCCTTCGCCCGACCAGAGAACGCTTACGTCTTTTAGAGCCTGGACATGTTCGATTTTGTTTTCGAGCTCCAAAACGGCGTTTGGGGGAGGAAGCCCCGCGGTATCGCCAAAGACGTAGACCACGGGCTTTAAGTTCTTGTGGTAAATGGGCTGATCGATAATCGTATTTTCAAAAGTTCCAAGGTCGGACAAAAACACCTTTTGCCCGCTTGCCCCTGTGATCATGATTTGCCTGAGTTGGGCCTTAAGAGCGCGCTCCTGTCTTGGGAGGCGAAGCTCGATATTTACGGGGCGGACCTCGTTGTCGATCATGAGAGCGCTCGGATCGGCCCCCAGGACCGAACCTTGAAGAGCCTGCGCGATCTGCTGTTCGGAGATGCCGCTCAAGGCCGCCTTCAGCCTGTCTATCTTGAAAATGACCTTTTTCTGAGGGGCCACGATGAAATCGTCAATATCGACCACACCGTGAGTCTTCTCCATTATGGAACGGACGATCTTTGCCTTGTTGACCAGTTGGCCGTAGGGCCGGCCTATGCCTCCGTAGACTTCAGCGACCAGAGTGTCCAGTACGGGTGGGCCCGGAGGGTTTTCAACTATTTCTATCCGCGCTCCGTCTTTTCGGGCGATGGCCGTAAGTCCGTTTCTTATCCGAAGCGCTATGGCATGGCTTTGCTGTTCTCTGTACTCTTTGTCTATGAAGTTTACCCTCACGTCCGCGTACCGGGGGCCCTGCCTCAGATAATAGTGGCGGACCAGGCCGTTAAAATCCATCGGGCTTGCCGTGCCCGAATAGCTTGTGACGTCGGTTGTCTCGGGAAGCCCTATCAAATAGCGGCTGATATCGCCCGCGGTTGCCTGGGTGGTCTCAAGGGTTGTTCCTTCGGGCATGTCGATAACGATATCGAGCTCGTTTTTGTTGTCGAAGGGGAGCATCTTGAGCGGGACCCTGCCGGTTACCACAAGAAGCACGGCAAAGGCCATAAGGACCGCGATCAGGCCGATGAGCCCCTTTCGAAGCCTGGAGCTTTTGAACATGGGGTTGAGAACACGGCTGTAGATTTTGAAAAATCGGTCCTCTTCCATGTTGTAGGGCTTTTCTACGGGGTGTTCGTAGCTTCCTTTGAGCATGTGCAAAGACAGCCAGGGCGTTATGGTAAAGGCGACCAGTAGGCTTGAAAGCATTGCTACCGGGACGTTAAGGGCCATGGGCGCCATATAGGGGCCCATCATTCCGGTTATGAAAAACATCGGCACAAAAGAGATTATAACCGCCAGGGTGGCAAGGATGATGGGCGGTCGCACTTCGTTTACCGCGCTTACGATCGCGTCGAAGGGACTTTCGTTTCTCATCGAGAAATGACGATGAATGTTTTCAACGTCCACTATGGGGTCGTCGACCACAAGGCCCAGAGCGAGGATGAGGGCAAACAGAGTCACCCGGTTAATCGTGTAATGACAGAGAAGATTTATGATAAGGGTAATGCTGAAGGTGACCGGAACCGCCAGGGCAATGATGATGCCTTCCCTCCAGCCAAGCGTGTAGGATAGCAGGAGCACTACGATGACGATGGCGACCAGAAGGTCTTCCATAAGATCGTTAACTTTTGAATCGGCCGTTTGCCCGTAGTCCCTGGTGACCCGAATGTAAACACCCTTTGGCAGCGCCGAGCGCGCGAACGCCTTGGCTTCGGCTCTAACCTCCTCGGCAACCCAGACGGCGTTGGTCCCCCTCCGTTTGGCAACGGCTACGGTTACCGCCGGGTAATCGACACCGGTTTTGATATCGGCGGGCCTTTTGCCCCCATGCGCGGCCGGGTCCATATAGGAGAAGGCCCTTTTGGCATAAGAAATCCTGACATAGTTGTCCGGTTCCTGAGGGCCGTCGGCCACCCTCGCCACGTCCTTTAGGAAAACCGGACTCATGTTCTGGACGCCCACAACGAGATTTTTTACCTCGTCTGCGGTTATAAGAAAACGGCCGGCGTGAAAATCGATGACATTGTCGCCCTGAATGAGGCTGCCTGCCTGAAGGGAGCCGTTTGCCCCTTTTATCGCCCGCTCGACGGCGTCCATTGCTATGCCTCTTCCAGCCATGCGCTGCGCGGATAGATGGACTGTCACCTGCCGGCGCCTTCCGCCTACTATATAGGTCTTTCCGGCGTTTTTAACCCCCTGCAGCCGGATTTCGAGTTCCTCGGCAAGGCGATGGAGAACGTAGTCGCTGTAGATTTTGCTGTACAGGGTGAGGTTAATGATGGGAACATCGTCTATTTCAACCGGCTTTACGGCCCATCCGGTTACTCCCGGCGGCACAATATCGAGATTGGAATTGATCTTGTTGTAGAGCTTTACCCAACTGCGCTCCAAATCCTCTCCGACGTAGAATCGCACCGTTACCACCGCCTGAGAGGGGGAACTCGTGGAATAGACGTACTCGACGCCGTCTATCTGGTAGAGAAGCTTTTCAAGAGGCGTTGAAACCTGGCGTTCCACCTCTCTGGCCGAGGCTCCCGGCATAGTGACCATTATGTCCGCGATCGGAACAACGATCTGCGGGTCTTCTTCCCGAGGCGTAACCGCGATGGCCACCGCGCCCACGATTAGACTTACCAGGATGAGGATCACCGAAAGGTTTCCCTGTAGAAACGTGGTGACTATCCGCGTCATCCCTTTGTGTTGCTTGACCTCGGTCACGGGACTAAAACCTCCTCGCCGGCTTTTAGTCCCGAGAGGACCTCGACGAGTTTACCCCTTGTCTGGCCCGGCCTGATGAACCTCCTTGCGGTGCGCCCCTTGGAATCAACAGTGTCTACCAGGTACAACTCGCCAACCTCCCTAACCGCCCGGGCAGGTATTACGATGGCCGTATAAGAGCCATAGGGAATATATATTCTTGCAAATAGCCCGTTTACCAGATCCGAGGAACTGGGCAGGGTGATTTTTATAAGAACGGTGCGGGTGGACGGATTGGCCGAAGGGACGATTTCCCTTATTGTCCCTTTCACGGTACGCTTGAGAGCGTCGATACCTACCTTGATCGTCTGGCCTGTCTTAAGAAAAGGCAGAAGAGATTCGGAAACCACCGCATGAGCTTCGGCCTGGGAGGGCGAGTCGATAAAAAAAATGGGCTGCCCCGGCGAAGCCATGTCTCCAACATCTAAAAGCTTTTTAACAACGCGTCCGGAAAAGGGAGCTTTTACCACCGTGTAACTTAGCATTACCCGGGCTTCCTTTACGGCCTCCCCAGCCTGTTTTTGCTGAGCCTCCAGCCGCGCTGTCTCCTTTGCGGCTACATCGCGTTGGACCCTGGCGTACTGTGCGCGCTGAGCGGTAGCTGCCCCGTTTTTAAAAAGGTTCTGGTAGCGATCCGCGTCCGCCTGTGCTTTTTCCAGGTTCGCTCTGGCTCCGCCGATCGCATCCCCAAGGGCTGAGACCTGCGACTCGGCCTGCCCGAGCTTTGCCAGAATCGCCCGGTTGTCAAGCGTTGCCAGTACGGTGGGCGTTTGGCCGTCCTCCGGTCCCTGGACCCACTGGCCGGGTTGAACTCGAATATCGGTGATCTGGGCCATGATGTGGCTGGAAACCTGCGCTTCGCTCCTGGAGCGGATGGTTCCGACCTGCCCGATGAAGAGAGGAAAAGTCTTGTTCTCGGCCCTGAAGATCGTCTGCTTGGGCTTAGGCTGCCCCAGGGCCGTTTTAGTGCTCGCCGATTCGGGACCCACCTTCCTTACAAAAGCCCCGGATAGCCAAAGCATCAGGATTATCAGGGCCGCGAGCGCCGCGATCCCATTGCGGATTTGGACGCGTGAGGCCCCCTTGTTTTCTTTCCCGGGATTCTTTTCACTCATTTTCCACTCCAGCAGCATCTATGGCGAACCGCTATTTCCTAATCCAAACTCCACCCGGAATCAATACATATTCTATTGTGAGAATTAATGTAAGCTATTACGACCGCTTGGCATTGTAGTCCAAGTGCGCTAAAGGAAATGGTTTAAACACCAGTTTGTATTGATATAGGCGTGGATTGAAAGATATCGCCGGCCGGTTGAGATGAGAGCAAATAAAATGAGGCGAGCTCACTTGCGATGACCTCGCCTCAAAGGACCCTAACCTCTGGGCGAATTGCAAATAGGTTGACTTTCAACGGGCATAACCACCCATCCGGAGTGCGGATTGGCAAAAACTCTCTGCTCGGTGGTGGTGAAAGCGCAATAGCGCGGGCATTTACAGGTGGAAGCATCCGCAAAGCCCGTAAGGAGCAAAAAAGCCAAAAAAAGACTTGTTCCAATTAGCTTTTTCATGGGAGTTTCCCTCCTTCCTGTTGAAACGATAGTCATTTAATCACTTCGCGCAACAGGTCCAAGGGGGCTGTATCGCCGTGGCTGCTCTCAGTGGGTGCTTTAGCCCTTTTTTAGGGCATTATATAGACCGGCGTGCCTACCTGCGCAATCTTGTATAATTCGTCTATGTCGGCATTGTCTATGGCTACGCATCCCAGTGTCCAGTCCGGATGGCACCCGCCGCCGTGGATAAAAACCTGTCCCCCAAGAGACGTGTTGGACGGGGGGAGTCTGTCGGCGTCGTCTGCGTTTTTTATCGAGCAGTACTGATTGGGGGTTATAATCCCGCGCTTCAAAGCGTTCTTGGCGTCCTTTATCGTCGGATAGCTTATTGCCATCGATTTATGATAACTGCTGCAAGGGTTTTTGTAGCAAATTTGAAATTTCCCCTCGGGCGTTCTTCCGTCGCCCCGGAAATATTTGTCGCCTTTTGGATGGGGGCCAAGTGCGCAAGGATATTCGCGTACGAGCGTTTTGCCTTGAAGAAGATAAACCCTGCGCTTGGATTTGAATACATAAATGACGGGATTGGTAATCTGCGACAGCGGCATATGGAAGTCAACTGTCGTGTAAGGTTCCTTGTTTTGGGGAAGCGGCGGGGGCGGCGGCGTGACCTTCGTTACGGCTGGAGGCGGACAGGCCGTTTGGACCAGCGAACAGGCGGCTAGCCCCATACACAAAAGTGCGGCAAGAAAAATATAACGGCCCATGGCCCTCGGCAGTGTTCCAAAACAACTCATAATACATTCCTTCCCTGTTGCTCCAATTTCAAAATTTGAGCGGGCGTCTTTTAAAACCCGCATGGGGATAATCCGGATAAAATGCGGGCCTTTATTCCCCTCGGCTGAGATAGATACGTCAAGTTGAAACCGTTTGCAAGGAAAAGAAAAAAAGACCGAAAGCTCAAAGGGAGCCTCAGGGATAGAAGACAAGAATACTGTTATATCAAATTGTTGTGGCGCAACCGGAAATAATTCTTATATTTCTCCTGTTATCTCTAGCTGTGCGGTCACAGTTTGGTGCCGTGTTAAGGAGGATTTTAAAATGAGCAAGGAAGAAGTGCTTTTCCTTAAGAATATCTTGGTTGACAGGCGCAACAACATTTTGGAAAGGGTCCAAAGGCTTGCCGCCGCATGGCGGGAATTGGAGGAACCGGCCATTGAACTGGAAGAGGAAGCCCAGAAGGCAAGCATTGTAAGCCCTTACGACCAACTCGACGAGAATCGGAAAGCCGAAATCGAACAAATCGATCTGGCGCTTATCAAAATGTCGGTTGGCGATTACGGGGTCTGCGAGTCCTGTGGCGACGACATTGCACCCAAGAGACTCGAGGCGATTCCCTGGGCACGCCTTTGCGTGGAGTGTGCCCGCGATTTGGAAAAGAGGCGTGCAGCCTTGCCGGAAAATCCCGAGCCTGAAATACCGGCTGCAATTCCCTCGGAGTATAGAGATCTCAACAACCGTCAATTGAGTAACCTGATCTATGAACATCTGCAAAACGACGATGGAATCGAGACCGAGGAACTCAAGATCTCGGTCAAAAAAGGAGTCGTTATGCTCGAGGGCAGACTGGAAAGCGAGGGCGAGCACAAGCTCGTGCTGGACTTTATTGCCGATTCGCTGGGATTTTTGTCTGTTGTCGACCGAATCGATATAAATGAGCCGGGTGAGGAATCCGATGAGATCTCCCAGGGGGACCGGGAAGAGGATGAATCCGGGGAGCTTTTCTACGACCGGGAGATGTCTGAGGAGGCTTACGGCGCATAATGATTTTTTATAAACCGGTAAAGCGGGCCGGGTGTTTGTGGGGGCGCACGGGGAGCTACCGGCAATGGCCGGGGGAAATGCGGTCCGGTGGAGGCGCGAAGGCAAGGCTCATGGCATGGGTGGATGTGATTCGAGGGCCGCGGGGGGACGCAACCCTCGAATTTTTTGGCCGCGAAAGGGCCACTTTGGGAGGTAAGTCGGTTTTCCTTTAAGGAAAGCCGGCCCACTGCCTCCACTATTAGCAATGTGCGTGCCGGATAGTGTCTAATAGAAATATAGATGTAAAATCAAACGGATAAGGACTGGTGGAAGAAGGGTTCTTAAAAATCGAGCCCTTAACCGGCATTTTTAATGCCATGGTGTACTATTTGGCGGACAGTCGGGCGAAATCTAAATGTTTCACCTTGCGGCGTGTCGCCCCTGATTGGTAAGACTAAAACCTTAGCTGGCGGCTGCCTGTTTTATAAACCGCTCCGAGATGTTCGTAGGCAAGGCGGGTGGCCAGGCGGCCTCGGGGAGTTTTGGTGATATAGCCTTCCTGGATAAGATAGGGTTCGTAGACGTCTTCGAGGGTGTCTCTTTCTTCCGAAACCGATGCGGCCAGGGTTTCGATGCCGACCGGGCCGCCGTCGTATTTGTGGATAATCGCCCCGAGGATCTTGCGGTCCATTGCGTCGAAGCCCTTTTTGTCAACGTCCAACATTTTAAGGGCCGCATCGGCGACCTCTGCGGATATGTTGCCGTCGGCGCGGACCTGTGCATAGTCGCGGACCCTGCGCAGAAGCCGGTTGGCAATTCTTGGCGTCCCCCGCGATCTGCGCGCGATCTCGAGGGCGCCTTCCTCATCGACGGCTATCCCGAGGATCTTGGCCGAACGGGTTATGATGCGCTTTAACTCCGAGGGACTGTAAAACTCAAGTCTTAGCGACACGCCGAAGCGGTCCCGAAGGGGAGGGGAAAGAAGGCCTGCCCGGGTGGTGGCCCCTATAAGGGTAAACGGGGGTAGGTCGAGTTTTACCGTGCGCGCCGAAGGGCCCTGCCCAATGATGATATCCAGCTTGAAGTCTTCCATGGCAGGGTAGAGGATTTCCTCAACCACATGGTTTAGACGGTGAATTTCGTCTATAAACAGGACATCGCCGCCTTCAAGGTTTGTAAGGATTGCGGCAAGATCTCCCGGTCGTTCTATCACGGGCCCCGAAGTGCTTCTGAGGCTGACTCCCAGCTCGAAGCTGATGACAGCGGCAAGCGAAGTCTTCCCAAGACCCGGAAAGCCGTGGAAGAGCACATGGTCCAACGGCTCCGAGCGCCCCTTTGCCGCCGCGATGAAAATCGAGAGGTTTTCCTTTACCTTCTCCTGGCCGATGTAGTCCGAAAGGCTGCGGGGACGAAGACTTCCCTCAAGAGGTATGTCTTCCTCTTTTTTCTGCGCCGTGATCACGCGCTCCGACATTTGCTCGCAATCTTCCCTGTTCACTCACTCACCTGTTTACCCGCTCACCGTCATTTTTTCATACCAGCGCCTTTAGCGCTTGCCTTAGCAGTTCTTCCAGCGACGGGTCTTCACCTAGGCCCTGCCTTGCCTGTTTTAGCGCCTTTTCGGCTTCGGCCGGCCGATAGCCAAGGTTTACGAGCGCGGAAAAAGCATCCGGAAAGGTATTGCCCGGTTCTGTAAAGGGCTGGGCAGGGCCGGCTTTTTCCCTGTTCTTGCCCGCGATCTTGTCGCGCAGTTCCAAAACGATCCTGTCGGCAATTTTTTTACCAACCCCCGGTATGTTTTTAAGCCGCAGGTGATCCTGGCGTATAACGGCTTCCCTGAACTCTTCGGGGCTTATCCCGGAAAGAATGCCCATCGCCAGCCTTGGCCCGACTCCGTTTACCCCGGTCAGCAGCAAAAACGTCTCTTTTTCCGCGATCGTGCGAAAACCGAAGAGCGAAATGGCGTCCTCTCTAACATGGGTGTGGATGTTTAGCATAACGGGTTTGCCAAGATCGGGCAGGTCGTAAAAGGAGCTGAGAGGAACCTGAACATGATAGCCCACGCCGTTTACATCGACTATGACATAGTCGGGACTTTTGGCCCGCAATTTGCCCTCGAGAAAACCTATCATCGCTTTTCCGGAGCTTTCCACCTGAGGTTGGACGACCAGGTGCTTATATGGCAAACCGCAACGGCAAGGGCATCGGCGGCATCGGGCTCCCCAATCGGGTCGATTCCCAAAAGCCTTTGGACCATGGCCGCAACCTGTTCCTTGGGAGCCCTGCCGTACCCCGCAACCGACTGCTTTATACTGAGAGCGCTGTACTCGTGAATAGAGAGCCCCGAGCTGGTTCCGGCCAGTATGGCCGCCCCGCGCGCTTGCCCGAGACTGAGGGCGCTTCGTACGTTTTTTGCGAAAAACACCTCTTCTACAGCCATGAATGCGGGCTCGTAGCTGCCTATATGGACCTTTATCTGCTCGAAGATGATATTGAGGCGTTCATGAAGCGGACGTGAGGGCGCAAGCTTCACTGTTCCATGATGGACGTGCTTCAGATGGAAGCCGTCGCCCTCAACGATTCCGAATCCGGTGTAGCGTGACCCGGGGTCCACTCCGATTGTGCGAATCATCATCTATTCCAGCGATTCCATTATCTGGTCGGGGATGTCAAAGTTTGCGTACACATTTTGAACATCGTCTTGGTCTTCAAGGGCGTCCATGAGTTTTAGGATTTGCTGGGCGGTTTTTGCGTCTTCGATTTTAACCGTTGTCTGCGGGGCCATGGTGACTTCGGCAAGCTCGTATACAATGCCCTTTTCGTCGAAAACCGACTTCACGTTGAGAAACTCCTCGGGCGCTGTGATCACTTCGAACTGGTCTTCCTGGTCTTGGACATCTTCTGCCCCGGCTTCGAGGGCCAACTCCATCAGTTCTTCCTCAGCCATTATCTTTTTGTCCAAAACGATGCTGCCCTTCTTGTTGAACATCCACGCGACGCAGCCGGCTTCGCCGAGGTTTCCATTGTTGCGGCTAAAGACGTGGCGAATTTCGCTCGCGGCCCTGTTGCGATTGTCCGTCATAATATCTATAAGAACCGCGACTCCGGCGGGGCCGTATCCTTCATAGGAAAATTCTTCGTAATTTACCCCTTCAAGTTCCCCGGTGCCCTTCTTTATGGCCCTGTCTATATTGTCTTTGGGCATATTTTCTGCCTTAGCCGCCAGCACCGCCGCACGAAGCCTCGGGTTGCCGTCCGGATTTCCGCCGCCCATCCGCGCAGCAACCATTAACTCCTTGATTAACCTGGTAAAAACCTTTCCCCGTTTGGCATCAGCCGCCCCCTTTTTGTGGCGAATGGTTGCCCATTTGGAATGACCCGACATAAAACTCCTCCTGACTATTTTTTCCTGTTCATTGCTAAAATATAAATTTCCTTGCTCTGTTTGCGGGTGGCCTCCGGTCTTACGACCTTTGTCTGCGCGAAGTGCTGTTTTACCTGCGCGAGCAGCCGATGAAAATCCGACCCATGAAAGAGCTTGGCTAGAAAACAACCTCCGGGAACAAGCGCCCACAGAGCAACTTCCAGCGCCCGTTCGAAAAGAAGCGCGGACCGCGCGCTGTCGGCGACTTTTATCCCCGAGGTGGACGGCGCCATGTCGCTTATAACGGCGTTAAAGGGAACATGGTCTCCCAGGGCTGCCTCGATGAAGTCCTGGTCGAAAATATCTCCCTGAAGGGTTTTTACATACTTTGGGAAGCCATGTTCGATGGGCTTGAGATCGATGCCCACAACAAGCCCCGCCCCTCCCACAGTCGCGCTCGCAAGCTGTATCCAGGAACCGGGGGCCGCTCCCAGATCGAGGACTCGGTCGCCCGGCTTCAATACCTTAAATCTTTTCTGAATTTCTTCGAGCTTATATATAGCTCTGGCAAGGTAATGTTCTTTTTTTGCCTTGCGAAAATAATGGTCTTGGACCGTAAAAGCCATCGTTTCGACCCTAAGGATATGAATTGTTTCCTATATCGGAAAAGCTCCGGTTTGTAAACCCGTGCTTTTCGAAAAGGTGATAATCTCTGCCGACTCTTATCTTAAACGCTGGAGGATAAAAGATGGAAAAAATAATCAACGGGAAAAAACTTTTGCTGCTCCGGGGCGATATTACCGAACTGGCCGTCGATGCGATCGTAAACGCGGCAAACGCCCATCTGCAACTGGGCGGCGGCGTCGCCGGGGCCATCAGGACCAGGGGAGGGCCAGGCATCCAGCAGGAGTGCAATCGGATAGGGCCGATCGAAGTCGGAGAAGCTGTTGTAACCGGGGGCGGCAGCCTCAAGGCCTCTTATGTGATTCATGCGGTAGGTCCTGTAAACGGTGAGGGGGATGAGGAGCGAAAGCTTCGCAACGCAATCCTTAACAGTTTGGAGCGCGCAACGCAAAAGGGAGTCGGCTCCATTGCGTTTCCGGCCATAAGCACGGGAATCTTCGGTTTTCCAAAGCAAAGCTGTGCCAGGATCATGTTTAACGCCGTTTGGGAATTTCTTTCTACCCGCAAGACAAGCATCGAGGAGGTCATTGTCTGTTTGTGGTCCGAGCAGGACCTCGCCCTGTTTGAAAAGATCCTTGTCGAAGAGGGCCAACTTTGGGAAAACTCAGGGCAGCCTCATTAAGGTCGGCAGTATCGAAGCGTTATGGAGGCTTTCAATGAGTTGGAGCGCTCCGTAAATCCACAAAAAATAACTTGCGTCGAGGATGGCCTTTTTGAGTTGCCGGATGTTGACCTCACATACCTCGGGTTCATTGTAGAGAGAGATTTTAGGAAAAAATCTGGGTACTCGCGCGGCATAGGCGTCAAAAGCCGCGCCGTGTATTTTGCGCAAGCCTTCTTCTTCACTCCGGATTACGAAAGGGTAGTAAAGGCCGAAGGATAGTGTCAGCAAGAGCAGTATCAGAAGGCTTCCTGTCGCGAGTCCGATACCTGCTGTCCCAATCAGGCTGAACAGATAGAGAGGATTTCGAGTTGTCGAATAGGGCCCGGATTCTACAAGGGTCGAAGTTTTTCTCCCGGATATATAGAGGGAACTCCAGGTCCTTCCGAAGGCTGCGACGATTACGCAGCCTAGACCCGCAAAGCTCACCAGTTCACGCTTTAGACCATTTCCCAGCCGGTTGCCGCACACCAGGAGAATAAAAAAGACCACAAAAGCCAATAACCGGGAGTGAACGATTCGAACCTTCGAAATTCTGCCTACTTTTAATAAATTCATCTCTACTTCCAGAAAACAAAAAGGTGAAAATTTTCAAGCGCCCCGACCAGGGGCCGTGAGGATCGCGTGCCGACCCTCACGGCTGTGTATAGAAAAGACGATCTAAAAACAAGTAAATTCCGCTCCGCCTCAATTTAGAACCTTTCCTGGTCTTTCGTAAAATCAGCGAAAACGGGCATCGCAGTCGATCGAAAGAATACGGATAAACATTTTCTATTCCTTCCTTTGCGGAGGTCTTTGGCTCCGGGGAGCGTGAAAAAATTTCCCTGTAGAGGGTGATTGCACCGCCGGGAGGTTAATTTTGCAGACGGCTTTGTCGCTGTATGCCTAAACTTTTAGGGCTCTATCTCTAGATATGTCCGGATTGTAAATATATGTTGACAAATGACGTTCAGTAAATATTCTACCCTCCTCTGAAGCAATACTGTCGTTTTAGCGGGTTGCTCGGCGAGCGGCCTGGTTACCCCCCTAAAGGTACAAGGAAAATGTTATGGGTAAAGTGCTCATCATCGGGGCGGGCGGTGTTGGAAGCGTTGTTGCACAAAAATGCGCCAGGCTGCCCGATGTTTTCTCGGAGATAACGCTTGCCAGCCGAACGAAGGAAAAGTGCGAAAAAATAGCGGCCCTCCTGGACCGTCCTATTAAAACCTCGCAGGTAGACGCCGATAATCGGGAGCAAACTGTAGCCTTGATTCGCTCGCTCTCCCCCGATCTTGTCATAAACGTTGCCCTTCCTTACCAGGATTTGTCGATCATGGACGCCTGTCTGGAAACCGGGGTAAACTATTTGGATACGGCCAACTTCGAATCCCCGCAGGAAGCCTTCTTTTCCTACAAATGGCAATGGGCCTATGAAGAAAAATTCCGGCGCGCGGGTTTGATGGCGCTCCTTGGCTCCGGCTTCGATCCGGGTGTTACCAATGTCTTTTGCGCCTATGCCCTCAAACACTATTTTGACGAGATAAACTACGTCGATATAATGGACTGCAACGGGGGCTCTCACGGCCATGCCTTCGCCACCAATTTCAACCCGGAGATAAATATCCGCGAGATAACCGCCAAGGGCAGGTTTTGGGAGGATGGCCAATGGAAGCACACAGAGCCTTTCTCCGTCCATGAACCCTTCGACTTTCCCCAGATCGGTGTTCGGGAAAAGTACCTCATCTATCACGAGGAGTTGGAGTCGCTTGTAAAACACTTGCCGGGTCTAAGGCGCATTCGGTTCTGGATGACCTTTTCCCAGGACTACCTCACGCATCTAAGGGTCCTCCACAATGTCGGCTTGACCAGGATAGACCCGGTAGAGTTCCAGGGGCAAAAGATAGTCCCCTTGCAGTTCCTTAAGATGCTTCTACCCGATCCCGCCTCCCTTGCCGCCTGTTATACAGGCAAGACCAACATCGGGTGCATGATCTCGGGGCTAAAGGACGGAAGGCTGCGCAAATACTATATCTATAATGTTTGCGATCACGAGGAGGCCTTTAGGGAAGTCCGCGCCCAAGCCATTTCCTATACCGCGGGGGTCCCGGCTGTTGTCGGCGCCAAAATGATGCTTACCGGCAAGTGGAGTGGCAAGGGCGTCTTTAACCTCGAACAGCTTGACCCCGATCCTTTCATGGAGGACTTGCCGGCACACGGCCTGCCCTGGGTCGAGGTCTTTCAGGAAATGTAAGGACTCCCGGCGATATCGGGTCCTGAGATAACCTGAAGGGAACACCCCTTAGGGGTTTGCTAATTAACGCGATGGCGAGCGGCTTTTTCTCGCGAAATCCTTTGGGATAGCCAACCCAAAAGCCGTCTGGGATCAAAACCAAATGGAATTGAAGCTGAGCTCTGAGCTTGCTGAGGATCTAAAAAGCGCTCCAACGCCCTGCTACGTTGTCGATGAGCGACTTCTGATAAAAAACCTCCTGCTTCTGGAGTCCCTGCGTGTTCGAACGGGTTGCAAGGTGTTGCTTGCCCTTAAGGCCTTCGCGGCCTTTAGCCTCTTTCCTCTCATTCGAAACTACCTCGACGGCGTTGCTGCAAGCTCCCTTGATGAGGCAAGGCTTGGCCGGGAAGAATTCGCAAAAGAGACCCATATCTTTTCTCCCGCCTATTCGGAGAGGGAATTCGGCCAAATCTTGAGCCTTGGCGATCACATCGTATTCAACTCCTTTTCCCAGTGGAAATTATTTAGAACCTCGGCCCTGGCCATGCGAGAGCAAAAGAGGTTTGCAATCCGCGTAAACCCCGAGCACTCGGAAGTAAAAACCGCGCTTTATGATCCCTGTGCTCCATTTTCACGCCTGGGGGTCACCAGGGCCAACTTCGAACCCGAGCAACTCGAAGGAATTTCAGGTTTGCATTTTCACACCCTGTGCGAACTCAATTCCGACTCGCTTGTTCGAACCATTGAGGCCTTCGAGTCCAAATTTGGCGAATTCCTGCCTCGAATGGAGTGGGTTAACTTTGGCGGAGGCCATCACATTACAAGACCCGGCTACGCCATCGATTTGTTGTGCTCGGCTATCGATCGGTTTAAGGCCAAATACGGCCTGGAGGTCTACCTGGAGCCCGGAGAAGCAGTGGCGCTAAACTGTGGATTTTTGGCGGCCTCGGTCCTAGACATTGTGCAAAACGGTATGAATATAGCCATTCTCGATGCCTCGGCCGCCACCCACATGCCCGATGTCCTCGAAATGCCCTATCGGCCCGAGATCGCCGGAGCGGCCCCGCCCGGCGTTTTACCCTACACTTACAGGCTGGGGGGCCCGACCTGCCTGGCCGGTGATATAATCGGGGATTATTCCTTCCAAGAGCCGCTTTCAGTGGGCTCTAAGCTCGTCTTTTTCGATATGGCCCACTACACGATGGTGAAAAATAATACGTTCAACGGCGTGCGGCTTCCCTCGATACTGGTTAGAAAAAAAGAGGGCGGTCTAAAAATGGTGCGCGAGTTTGACTATGAAGACTATCTCGGGCGATTGTCCTAGACGCTACGCTCAATGCGTGGCGTCCAGGGGCAAAAAAGGCCCTGGGGGAATAAATCGTACCGGGAACAAACCGTGCCGGCCGCATCGATTTTTTTTCTGATTTACCGCCCATCCTTTGAGAAACTAAACGGCCCTTCCGAGCTATCTGGATTCGAGCGGCGGTTTAAATTTAAGACAATCCGGAAGATTTAGGCTCCTTTGACAAAGCAAAATCCCCGTACGAATTTTTTTTTGCAATTTTGTCGATTTTTTTCCTCAAAGTGCCCGAAATCCCCACGGCCCGAGTACGGCAATTTCACGCCAAAACCGCTTGAAACAACGGATTTGGCAACCGTAATAGCGTAATCCTCGGCTCCCCTGTTTGTAGGAAAATTGTTGACATTTTACAGTATTCTATTTATGAAGCGTTGGTTCCACCGCCTAAGAAGATGAACCGGGATGAAGGAAGTTCTCAGGTCTGCAAGGCGCTTCATTTCTCTGGTTTCAAACATCTCCCTTGGGCGCTCCCCCAAATTAAATCAGTCGGCAAGAAACCGGTGGAACCGAGCGTTAACCCTGAGAGCTTTTCAAGCAACCCCGAAGGATAGCGCATTCGGTCCGGCAGGAAAGAATCCCAAGGTTTTGGCTCTACGACGACAATGGCCTTTCAGACGTGTATTCCGCTGATTCAGGTAGGCTCGTAGCCTGATCGGCTCGCGGACGAACATGGAATCGACTCTCAAGAAGGAGGCTGACCTTGACATTTCAACCATCAAAGCAGATGTATTCGGGAAAAATCAGAGAAGTAACCCTGGGTAGCGGAGACAAAAAGGTTACGATCGGCGGCAGAGGGGTATTTGCCTTTCATTCGTTCGAGGGAGCAGTGCCTAACGCTCCGAGAATCGCAATGGAAGTGTGGGACAAGGACCCCAGCGCTGAGTGGGCGGAGGCTGCAAAGGCGCCTTTTAGCGATGTTTTGAGCGACTCCGCCGCATGGGCGAAAAAATGCGTTAGTACCTACGGGGCCGAGATCATTGTGGTCCAGACCAAGAGCGCGGACCCCAACGGCGACAACCGCGCGGCGAGCGAAGTGGCCGCGACGGTAAAAAAAGTTGTCGACGCCGTCGATGTGCCCGTGATTGTGTGGGGAGTTGCCAATCACGAAAAAGACACCGAGGTTATGAAACTTGTAGCTGAAAGCTGCACGGGCAAAAATGTGTGCCTCTCTCCGGTTGAAGAGGGCGACTACAAACAGATAGGCGCCGCTTCTCTTGGCTATAAGCAGTTGGTGGTGGCTTCTTCCCCAATTGACGTAAACCTGGCCAAACAGCTCAATATTCTGCTTGGAAACCTTGGTGTGAATCCGGATAACCTCATAATTGATCCTACCACCGGCGGGCTCGGATACGGTCTCGAGTATACCTATTCGGTAATGGAGCGCATCGGGCAGGCCGCTCTTACCCAGGAAGACGACAAACTTCAGCAGCCCATCATTGCCAATGTGGCCAATGAGACCTGGAAGTGCAAAGAGTCTAACCTGAGCAACGAGGATGCTCCGGAACTCGGCGATGCCGCCCAGCGCGGGATCCTCATGGAGGCTGTTACCGCTGTAGACCTGTTGATCGCTGGGGCCGATGTCGTGGTTATGCGCCATCCTGAGGCCGTAAAGCTGGTTAAAAACTATATAGCGAAAATGATGTAAGGCCTTGCTAAGAATCGAAAGCGAGTGTTTCCGGTAAAACGAACCTCCCCAGGAAGGGGAAAAGAGGTGCTACATGGCTGATGAGAAGAAACCAGTTTCGATTGTAGAAGAAAAGAAAGCAAAGAAAATCGATTATCGAGACATGACGACCTGCGAAACCACTCTGCAGATGTTGCGGAAAATGGAAGCGGACGGAACCGATAACTGCTTTACCAGAGCAGCCGAAATGAAGCCCTGCCCGATTGGAGCCGATTCTGCCTGCTGCAAGCACTGCTTCATGGGGCCCTGCCGCCTGAACGCAAAAGACCCCTACTCCAAGGTCGGAGTTTGCGGCGCTACGATCGACACCATAGCCGCCCGTAACTTCGCCCGTAACGTTGCCGCCGGCTGTTCGGCCCACACCGACCACGGTATGGGCATGCTCGACATCTTCCGGGAAGTGGTAAACGGCAAGATCGAGCATTTCAAGATCCAGGATGTTAAGAAGCTCAAAAGCGTTGCCGAAAGCATCGGCATAGCGACCGCCGATAGAGAAGTCATGGACATAGCCAAGGACCTCTACGCCGAACTCGAGCGCACCTATACCCAGGTTGAGGGAGAAATTCCCTTCGCTAAGCGTGTTCCCCCAAAAACCCTGGAAACGTGGCGCAAAGAAGGAATCGTTCCTCGCGGTTCCATGCGCGAAATAATGGAAATCATGCACCGCACCCACATGGGCGTCGATCAGGATTACGAGAACATCGTAAAGCAGTGCTCGCGTACCGCTCTCGCCGACGGTTGGGGCGGCTCCATGGTGGCCACCGAAATCTCCGACATCCTTTTCGGCACCCCCACGCCCAAGGTCGCCGGCGTCAATATGGGCTTCCTCAAGGAAGACCAGGTCAATATTATAATTCACGGTCACGAACCGCTGATGTTTGAAGCCATGGTGGTTGCGGTAAACGATCCGGCAAATCTCGCAAAGGCCAAGGCCTCGGGCGCCAAGGGCATTAACCTGCTTGGCATGTGTTGCTCGGGCGCCGAAGTCCTGGGACGCCACGGCATTCCTCACGCCGGTAACTTCATGTCGGTTGAGCCCGTTATCGCCACGGGCGCGGTGGATGCGATGGGCGTGGATGTCCAGTGCATCATGCAGTCTCTGGTGAAGGTGGCCGAATGCTACGGTACGAGGTTTTTTACTACCAACCCCAGAGCGCACATCGAAGGCGCCACCCACGTCGAATTCCACGAGCATGCTCCCTTTGATGCTCCAAACCAGATCATCGATATGGCTATTGAGCGTTATTCCAAGCGGACAGCCAAGATCGTCATCCCCTCCCGTCAGGACTGGGGCGTACACGGCTTCTCGCACGAGTATGTCAACTACATGCTTGGCGGCGAGTTCCGCGAGTCCTATACCCCTCTTAACGCCAACATCATAAACGGCAAAATCAGGGGCGTAGCCGCCGTGGTAGGCTGCACCAATCCGCGTGTAAAGCACGATTACCTCCACGTCGAACTGGTGAAGGAGCTTATCAAGAACAACGTGCTTGTCGTCCAGACGGGTTGTTCTCAGATATCTCTGGCTAAGGCGGGTCTAATGCGACCTGATGCATCCGTTCTTGCCGGTGAAGGCCTGGCCGAGGTTTGCGAAACCGTTGGTATCCCTCCCGTGTTGAGCCTGGGGTCCTGTGTCGATAACAGCCGCATTCTCATTGCCGTGGCCGAAATGGTCAAAATGGGCGGACTTGGCGACAAGATTTCCGATCTGCCGGTGGCTGGCGCAGCTCCCGAGTACATGAGCGAGAAGGCCATCTGCATCGGTCAGTACGTTGTGGCTTCGGGTATCTACACCGTTTTCGGC
Source organism: Deltaproteobacteria bacterium (assembly GCA_021780695.1). GTDB lineage: Bacteria > Desulfobacterota > Syntrophobacteria > Syntrophobacterales > Syntrophobacteraceae > SbD1. The sequence continues at coordinate 26,095 of JAJXYD010000027.1, read as the reverse complement.
GTAACCTTCCCGACGGTTCAAGGCACCAAGTTCCACGATCTGCTCTTTAACGGTCTCGAGGAAAAAGGCTTCGGCAAATGGGGCTTCTCAAACGATCCTATCGAAATGGCCTATATGATGATCGACCATATCGACAAGAAGAGGGCCGCCCTTGGCATTTCCGAAAAACGCGAACGGAAACTGTTTAGCATGGATGACCGCAGGACGGCCGAAGGTTAAGCCTCTAGCCGCCGCTGTGATGTTTATGCCGATCTTAATTCCGGCTTGAAGCCGGTTCGCGTTGCAGGGATAAAGAGAAAAAGGAGTCAAGTTATGTCCAGGTTAGTCGCTTTTGCAGCGATCCAGGGAGCTTACAATATAGTCTCCAAGGCCGAGGGAAAGTTTAAGCAGGCCATGGATAAATATGGTCCGAACCAGCCGCTGGCTTTCCCCAATACAGCTTATTATCTTCCGGTTATCTATTCGGTTCTCGGCATTAAGGTCGAAAAACTGGCCGATGCCGAAGAGGTGCTTAAAAAGTGCCGCGATCTTCTTCCCAAGCACATCAAGCCCGAGCACAATATTCACCTGCCCTATCTTGGCGGAACGCTTGATTCGGGTATGGCCGCCATTTTGGCTGAAGAAGTTGTCGAGGCTATCCGGTATGTCGAAGAGCCCGACTTCTACACCCCCGGTGAGGACTGCGATCCGGCAAACGGTAAGGTCTGGCTGGGTGCGGCCGACGACGTCATCATGAGAAAGCGCGGCGTTGAGTTCGTCGACGGTTCGGCGCCAGGTTTCGCGGCTATCGTAGGCGCGGCGCCAAACCCTGAGATCGCCAAGCTGATCGCCGAGGAATACCAGAAAAAGAACCTCTACATCTTTATGTGCGCCAATCAGAACGGCACCTCCTTTGCCCAGCAGTTGGTCGAGGCGGGCGTTGAGATCGGCTGGGGCACGCGCCTCGTGCCTTTCGGCCCCGACATCTCGGGTGCGGTTTTCGCCCTTGGTTTCGCCAACCGCGCCGCCATGGCCTTCGGCGGCGTTAAACCCGGCGATTACCAGTCGATTCTGAAGTACAACAAGGACCGTATCTTCGCTTTTGTTAACGCCCTTGGCGAAGTTAACGCCGAGTGGGCCGCCAATGCCGCGGGCGCCATCAACTGGGGCTTCCCCACCATCGCCGACAGCGATATCCCCGAAATTCTGCCCTACGGCGTGTGCACCTACGAACACGTGGTCTCGAGCGTTCCTTACGACAAGATGACCGCCCGGTCGATCGAAGTGCGCGGCCTCAAGGTCAACATCACCGAGATCCCCATCCCTCTTGCCTATGGTCCCGCCTTCGAAGGCGAGCGTGTTAGAAAAGACGACGTCTACCTGGAACTGGGCGGCGGAAAGACCCACTGCTGCGAGCTCGTTAGAATCGCCGCCATGGACGCCGTCGAAGACGGCAAGGTCGAGGTTATCGGCCCCGATCTAAAGGATGTTAAGCAGGGCTCCAGGCTTCCCATGGCCGTACTCGTCGAGGTTGCCGGCCGCAAGATGCAGGAAGACTATGAGCCGATTCTCGAACGCCAGATGCACCACCTGGTAAACTATGCCCAGGGCATCATGCACATCGGCCAGCGCGATATCGCCTGGTACCGCATCGGCAAGCAGGCTGTCGAGAAGGGCTTTACCCTGGGCGATATCGGCAAGATCCTGCACGCTAAATACCACCAGGATTTCGGCGCGATTTTCGATAAGTGCCAGGTCAAGATTTACACCGAAGAGGCAAAAGTGGCCGAGATGCTTCAAGTGGCGCGCGATGCTTACAAGGTCCGCGACGAGCGCATCGAAGGTATGACCGATGAGGCCTGCGAGACCTACTACTCCTGCACTCTGTGCCAGTCCTTCGCGCCTACCCACGTATGCGTGATAAGCCCCGAGCGCACCGGCCTCTGCGGCGCTTACAACTGGCTCGACTGCAAGGCTTCCAATGAAATCAACCCCACAGGCCCCAACCAGCCGGTCCAGAAGGGCGAGACCCTGGATGCCAAGCTCGGCAACTGGAAGGGCGTTAATGATTTCGTTTTCAAGGCCTCCAGGCAGGCTGTTGAAAAATATAACTTCTACAGCCTCGTCTACGACCCGATGACCACCTGCGGTTGCTGCGAGTGCATCGCGGCCGTTTTGCCGATGTGTAACGGCATTATGACCGTTAACCGCGACTATGCCGGCATGACCCCGAGCGGCATGAAGTTTACAACCCTTGCAGGCACCATCGGTGGCGGGTTGGTAACTCCCGGCTTTGTCGGTCACAGCAAGTACAACATCACGCAGCGTAAATTCATCGCCGGTGACGGCGGCTTGGCCCGCGTGGTGTGGATGCCCAAGATCCTCAAAGAGGAACTAAAGGACAGGCTTATCAAGCGCGGCGAGGAAATAGGTATTCCAAACTTTATCGACCTGATCGCCACGGAAGAAAACGGCACGACGGAAGACGAAGTTTATGCATTCCTTGAAAAGGTGGGACATCCCGCCTTGACCATGGAAAGCATTCTTGGTTGATCGAATGTCCGGGCGTGGGGCCGAGAGTCCCCTCGCCCGGTTTCACTAGGAGACATAGAACCTTTAGCAGGAGAAAACGCTCATGGGCCTTACCGGGATTCAAATATTCAAATTGCTGCCCAAGACAAACTGTGGTGAATGTGGGGTGCCAACCTGTCTCGCCTTTGCTATGAACCTTGCTGCAGGCAAGGCTGAACTTGACAAGTGCCCCTACGTGTCGGCCGAGGCCAAGGATAAACTTGCTTCCGAATCTGCCCCTCCCATTCGCCCCCTTATCATCGGCACTGGCGATTATGCCGTAAAAGTCGGCGGCGAGACCGTTCTGTTTAGACACGAAAAGACCTTCGTAAACCCTCCCGGCCTTGCCGTAATGGTCTCTACCAATGAAGATGCGGCTTCCGTGGATGGAAAGATCGATCGTTTCAAAAAAGCGCAGTACGACCGTGTTGGTCTTAATCTCCGCGCGGAGATGTTTGCCATTAAAGATGTCGGTGGTAAAGCCGATGCCTTTTGCGCTCTGGCTCAAAAGGTTTCCGATGCCACCGGCGCGGCCTTGATTTTTATATCCGATTCAGCCGAGGTCCTCTCGGCGGCCGCTGACAAATTTAAGGACAAAAAACCCCTTCTTTGTGCTGCATCGGCTGCTAACGTCGAGGCGGTTGGAGCTGCCGCAAAAGCTGCCGGCTGTCCGGTTGTGGCTAAGGGTGACGGCTCCCTTGAGTCTACGATCGCACTTAGCGAAAAACTCGTCGCGATGGAAATTAAAGACATAGTCCTCGATACCGGTACCCGCGGACTCAAAGAGGCTTTCGCCGAGCAGACCATGATTCGCCGCGCGGCCCTAAAAGACAGGTTCCGTCCTCTTGGCTTCCCCACCCTCATTATGGCTAACGAAATGGCCGATGGGTTGATGGAAGAAGCCCTCGTCGCGGCTACCTTTATCGCCAAATACGGCGCGATTATCGTTATGAGCGATTTGCAGCCCCACGTGCTCTTCCCGCTGCTTCTCGAACGGCTCAATATTTATACCGACCCGCAGCGTCCTATGACTGCCGAGCAGGGAATCTATCCGATCAACAACCCGGATGAAAATTCCCCTGTGCTCGTCACCTGCAACTTCTCTCTTACCTACTTCATCGTTTCGGGCGAAGTAGAGGGTAGCAGGGTACCCTCCTGGCTTCTCGTTCAGGATACCGAGGGTCTGTCGGTTATGACCGCGTGGGCGGCTGGAAAGTTCTCCGGTGAATCGGTTGGAACTTTTATCAATAAGTCCGGGATTAAGGATAAGATCAAACACAAGACGATCATTATCCCCGGCTATGCTGCCGGCATTAGCGGTGAGTTGGAAGAAGAACTCGGCGCGGGCTGGACGGTTTCTGTAGGTCCTAGGGAAGCCAGCCAGATTCCAAAATTCCTGAAGAACTTCAAAGCCTAAACGGGAGGCAATGTAATGAAACTGATAGGTGAAAACCTAAACATTATGAGCAAGAAGTACGGCGCGGCCTTGAAGGCGAAAGAGGCTAAACCGCTCCAGGAGCTTGCTATCGAGCAGGCTAAGTTTGGTATGGACTATATCGACTTGAACATCGGACCCGCCGGCAAGATGGGCGAAGAGCTGATGACCTGGCTTGTTCCCGCCATTGAAGAAGTCGTCGATGTTCCGCTTGCTCTGGATACCTCCAACGTTAAAGCTATTGAGGCCGGATTGAAGGCGTGCAAAAAGAACCGTCCGCTTATCAATTCGATTATGGTTCGCCCGGAGAGAATGGAAGCTCTCTTGCCGCTCGCCGCTAAGTATGACGCTGAGTTCGTCGGGCTTCTTTGGGGTCCAGAGGGTATGCCCAGGGATGAAAACGAACGTGGAGCGCTTTGCGCCGAACTTGTGTTCAAAGCCACGGGCGAATTTGGCATTAACCCCGAAAGAATCTTTATCGACCCGATTCAGACCCCGGTTAATGTTCAGCAGATCCAGATCATGAGCGTTATCGAGTTTATGAAAATGCTCGGCGATATAGCCCCGGGCTGCCGCAGCACCATAGGGCTCTCAAACGTCTCCAACGGTCCTCCCGATCACCTGCGCCCCATTCTAAACCAGGTCATGCTGATCATTTTGAAGCGCCATGGAATGTATTCGGCCATCGTGGACACCTACGATACAAAGCTCCACGAGATCGCCAGAGGAAAGCACCCCAACCTTGAAACCCTTGTTCACAAGGTTGAGGACGGAGAGTCCATCGATATGGGTTCTCTTACGAGCGAAGAGCGTGACTTTGTAAAGTCCGCCAAGGTTATTCTTGGCCAGACCCTCTACTCGGATTCCTGGCTTGAAATTTAAAGTGTAAATCATATGTTGTATTGAAGGCTGCGGAATCGGGCCGGGGTTTTCCCTGCCCGATTCCGGGCGAAATCAGATGCCGTTTGGCTCCGCTTACTCTTCCCCGTTCCTTCGACTATCCCGAATACTCGCTTTTAATCTGATTCGCGTTTGACTAAATTTTCTCTTCTATGGGAGGCCAGTGTGAAAGACATGTGGTCCCAGCCCTCGGGAGGGCGCGACAGGCTCTGCCGCTCCGTAATTTCCGTTCCCGCACACCGTGAGAAAATGGCCGATAAGGCTCTTGGCCTGGATGCCGATGTCATTATGCTCGACCTCGAAGATTCGGTGCCCGTTGAGCAAAAAGATGCGGCTCGGGAATGCGCTGTGGCTATTCTAAACAAAGCTAATCCCGGCGAAAAGGTCTTCTCCTGCCGAATCAACGGGATGGATACCCCCTTTGCTTACCGTGACCTTATCGATATTGTTGAAAAGGCCGGTGAGTTTATCGATACGATCGTTATTCCAAAGGTCGATGATGCTGCGCAGGTTAAGGCCCTCGATTATTTCCTCACTCAGATCGAGATGAGGATGGGATTTCAAAACCGCATCGGCCTCGAACCCTCCATTGAAACTGCAGCCGGAATGTTGAGAGTCGAACGGATCGCCTTTAGCTCTTCCCGCATCGTCTCTCTTGTATTTGGAGTGGCCGACTACTCCGCCTCCCTGGGCATGCCCGGCGCAGGAATTAGCGGTCACGGCGAAAAGGCTGCTCTCTATCCGGGCGACAGGTTCCATTTCCCGCTGAGCCGTGTGGCTATGGCGGCCAAAGCCGCGGGCCTTGCTGCCATCGATGCCCCCTATGGAGATTATAAAGATCCGGAAGGCTTGAGAGGCTCCTGTCTGGCTGCGGCCGGGCTGGGCTACGACGGCAAATGGGTTATCCACCCTGATCAAATCGCTATCGTTAACGAGATCTTTTCCCCCTCCGAGGATGATTTAAAACGGTCCGTGAAGATTATGCAGGCCTACGAGCAGGCCCGGGACGCCGGGGTAGGGGCGCTCGCCCTTGACGGTAAAATGATCGATGCCGCCTCCATTAGGGTTGCACGGGTTGTCTGCACAAGGTGTGAAGCAATAGAAAAAAAAGGCAAAAAGAGATGACGGGCATGCTCGGCTCTATTGCGTAAGGCTCTAAGACGCGAGCGGAAAGGCAAAAATGGGTAGCACTGATTTAGCGGAAATTTCCGGGGAAGGCCTGGCCGGACAACTCGAACTTCAGATCCTCTACGATATCTTTTCGGCTCTTTCCAGCTCTCCCTATTTGCAGGACGTTCTAAAACGAGCGCTTGCCGATATTCTTGGAAAACTCAAATGCAAAATGGGCGCTCTCTATCTCGTTAAGGACAGCTGCCAAGACAAATGGGTCCTGGAGTTGTCTGCCCACCATGGATTTGCCCCAAGACTGCTCGATACCGTCCGGTATCTCAAAATTCCCCCCGAGTTGATGGATAAATATTGGCGCAACGAGTCTATTAGATGGTTTCCTATTTCCAAACTTTTCTTTGCCCCTCTTCGCGAGCGTATGAAGGAAAAGGGGGTTGAGGAAATCATCTGTATCCCGCTTAAATCCAACAACAATGTCCTGGGATTGCTCTATGTTACAAATGACGGTGCCTACAGGCTGGGGCAGGGCCAGAGCGAACTGCTGAGGGCCATAGGAAACCAGCTCGGGGTGTCCATTCAAAATGCAAGGCTTTTTGACTCCGTGGAACGCGCCAAACGGGAGTTGGAAATAAGCTTTGACGCCATTCAGCATGCGATCTTTCTTGTAGACAAAAGAATGCGCATCTACAGGGTTAACCGCAAAAGCGAGGTGGTCTACGGGCCAAACCTTGTGGGGGCCAAATATCCGCCGATTATTTACGGTTGCGAGGACCCTCATGATGAGTGCCCGATATGGGCGTGTCTTGGGAGCGCCCAACCCCTTAGAACCGAGGGGCCTCACCCGCGTTGGGGCGGCTATTACCACTACTATGTTTTTCCGGTTTTTAACGTCTCTTCCGGAGAATTGGAACGGGTCCTCTATTACGAAAAAGACGCTACGGAAACCCGAAGACTCGAACTGCGCCTCCAGCAATCCGAGAGGCTAAAGTCGCTTGGTACTCTGGCCGCCGGTATTGCCCATGAAATTCGAAACCCTCTTGCGACCATAAATTTCAATACCCAGATGCTGCGGCGCGAATTGAAGCTAAAACCCGCCCAGGAGGAGATGTTTGAAGATGTTTCCGAACAGATCCGCAGGATGGACCGCATTATTCAGCAGGTGCTCCAGTTTGCCCGGCCAAGCGACCCGCAGTTTCTTCCCGCTGAATTAAACGATGCCGTGCGCCGTTGCGTGGATATGGCCAAAATGTATTTGAGAAAGGCCACCGTGGAGCTCTCCGTTGAGCTGCAGCCCGATCTTCCTGCCGTTGTAATGGATTTTAACCAGATATGTCAGGTGCTTATGAACCTGATAATCAATGCCATAGAGTCCATGCCCGGAGGCGGAAAGCTCTCCATAAGAACCTTTTCAAGCCCCGGACAGCGCCAGGTCTTTGAGATTCACGATTCAGGCACCGGCGTAATGGAAGAAGATAAGGCCCGCATATTCGATCCTTTCTTTACCAGAAAGCCTGAGGGAACCGGCATGGGCCTAAGTATTTCCCGGCAGATAGCCGAAAAACACGGCGCCCTCATGGAACTCGATTCCGTTGTCGGGGAAGGAAGCACTTTCAGACTGATCTTTCCCGGTGCAAAGCCAAATTCGCCTTAGGGCGGCATGTAGACTTCACAACCTTCATGATGGAACTTCCCGATGTTGTTTTCGAGCCGACGTTAACGGCCTTAAAAAGCCTTGGGCTACACCTTTGCCGGTGACCTTAGCCATTTAAAAGTTTTAACACCATCGCCCCTTTCCGGTGTGCGAAACCTTATCCGTACCGGTAGTAAGCTTTCTCAACTTCGAATCAATACGCGCTTTAATATTTCCTTTCTATAGGTCTGAAAAATCCGACTTCTACTCAATACTCCCAACATTTTATTCACTCCGTTACATTGAGTCACAACGGGAAGTTGTTCCATGTCGACAATGCTGAATTTGTTTAACGAAGACAATAAGGATTCATCCTGCGCAAGGAATACCACGTTTAAATCGGCAAGGTCTTGGGCCACTACAAGTCCATTGAGGTTTTTTTCAAGGAAAAATTCTCTCAATTGCGAAAACGAAATTACTCCAATCAGGGCCTCGTTTTCACCAAGGATATAGAGGTAGTCGCAGTGTGTGCTCAAATATTTCTTCAAAATTGTCTCGTGCGAAGCCGAAGCCGATACCCTTTCGAAGGATGGTTCCATAATTTCCTTTACCTGTATATTGGACAGTATCCCTACCTCACGTGCCGCGTAAATGTCGATCCCCCTTTCGGATAAGCTCAACGAGTAAATAGACCCTTTCATAAAGTACTGGTGAATGAATGTTGCAATTATACAAGCCGCCATCATGGGAAGAATAAGCGTGTAGTTGCCGGTTATCTCGAATATCATTACGATTGCCGCCAAGGGAGCTTGAACTACTGCGCCCAACATAGCCCCCATCCCGACAATTCCATACCCGCCCGCATGCTTAATCATGTAGGGAAAAAGTTGATGAAACAATGTTCCACAACCGCATCCGAGAACAGCTCCAAGAAAGAGTGACGGACACAGAATGCCGCCCGATCCCCCGGAACCCAAGGTAAAAGAAGTCGAGACTATCTTCGCCACGACTAGAAGAAAAAGAAAGGTCGCGGTGAAGTTGCCGTTAATCGCCTGAATAATCGGCTCATAGGAGTAGCCTAGAATTTGTGGTACAAACAGGCCCATAACACCGACAAAGAGGCCTCCTATCGCTGGTTTTAAAGCGGCGGGTATTTTTACGTGCTTTCGGAAAAACCGTTCCGAAAACTGCATGCCTTGAGAGAAAACGATAGACGAAAAACCCATTAGAACACCCATGGCTGCGTACAGCAGCAACTCCCAGCGGCTGTAAACATGGACAGAAGGGACTCGTACTAGCACCCCATGAAATAAAAAAACCCTGGATAGGGCTGTAGCCGCTACGCAAGAGATGGCGATCGGGCCGAACGAGTTGACGCTGAACTCCCCAAGGACTACTTCGACAGCAAACAGGACTCCCGCAACGGGAGCGTTGAAGATAGCGGCAAGACCGGCCCCTGCGCCGCAGGCAACCAATATGCGCAGCTTTTGGCCCGATATGGCAAAAAATTGTCCAACGCCCGAGGCGAATGCAGACCCTATTTGTATGATCGGACCTTCGCTTCCGGCCGATCCCCCGGAACTGAGAGTGAAGGTCGATAGGATCATCGCAAGAAACCCGCTGGTCCATCGAATGAAGCCGTTGTTAAGCGCCACGGCCTCCATGGTCGAGGGTACGCCGTGAGCGGTGGATTCCTGCGGGAATTTGAGGATAAAAGGTGCCAGGCAAAGCCCTCCAATGGCCGGGATCAAGGCGACCAGCCACGGACGGCCACCGAAAAAAGTTGGCAGGAATCGGCCGAAAAACCATCCGCCACCCTTCAAAAGCAGGTCGAAAAGAATGGCTCCGAGTCCAACGATAATACCGATTATTACCGACATGATAATCAGAAATGTGCGTTCGCGGATGCCTGGACGGCCAAACAAAGATACCAGTCGGTTTTTGAGGCGGATGCCTGGGAAAATACTACTCACGGAGTCGTGATCCTTTAGCCTATATGATCTATAAGCCTTTCGCTCGCTCAAACCCGAGCCGAAAGCGCACCCGATATGCAAGAACCTTATTTACCATAAAATTACAGCGCAAAACATTGCATTTCAAACCCTTAAACAGCTCTAGGGTCCGGCGCGGGGTTACGAGCCGCATGCGACTTCGATAATTGAAGGGGTCTGCTAACGAAACGGAAATAATAGCACGCTAAGCGATGCTGAATCTCGTAATAACGCCACCCTACGTAAGTGCAATTCACCAGAAGCAGCACTGTCCGGTTCTCAAAACTCAGCATTCACGGCACGCAGGTGCGAGAACTTTTTTTCGAGAACCCCGTCTTATAAGGCCTAACCCCTACATTCGTGCAACACGGGGCCATCTGGCAGTTTGTACGAAGGAATCACGGAAAACAGCTGTTTTCCGATAAGACCTCTTTCGAGCAGAATTTTATCCTGCTTTCAAGTAATTACCGATCATTTTGATCACGAAAAAGAGTAACGGATTGCGTACTGTCGAGATGTTCACGCAAACAGATATTTCGAGTATTTCCCGTGGAGATAAACCCTTAAGCTGGCGGCTTTCCAATAGATACTTCAGAAATGGCCCCTGGTTGCATCAACGTTGGGGTTTCCCCTATAAGGCCAGTGCCGGTGCGGACCACCTTCTCACGGCGCCTTCTTGAAAATGATCGTTTTCGAGAAGAGCGCGTACGTTAACGGCTTAGCGTGCTATTATTTCCGTTTCGAGAGCAGACCCCTTTATGATTGCGCGCCGCTATAGGTAGGAAATATCCTTCGCTTTCAAGTCCGTCCATCCCTTTACGGTACCCGGTCGGTTTTCAACACTTTGGCCGAGGTAATGCCGCTCTGCGCTTAAATATTGGTGTCCAGCTCAACGCACCGCCCAAAATGCTACAATTTTACAAGGCTGTGAAAATTCTGTTCCTCTCGATGGTCTCTTCGTTTTACAATCCGGGATACAGGAAGAGATACTTTCCAAGGAACGATAGCACGAGCAGAGGAAAGGGGGGTATGAGAACGATTCAAGTAAAATTCGGACGCATGGATTATTCTTCAAGTCTTTCCAGGCCATTGAAACGATCTGCTCTGGTTGAATGGCCGTCCAACCTTTCCGTAAAAGGTCTGTTTTACGGAAAGTTCTCTATTACAGACTTGGGAACAGTAAGGCGCGTGATAACTGTTGAAATAACGTCCAATCGTCATTTTACGGAAATTCGAGGACATCTCAGGCTTCTGCTCCTGTCCTACTTTTACATGAATTGTTCTCGTACCCCAAATAGCGGTGCAGGAAAAGCCTGAAGAAATTCCCGCGCCTTCCGGGCAAATGAGCGCCGAGAAGAAGGCCGCGGCGATTGCGAAAGAAAAGGCCCTTTTCGAAGAGCGGGCGGCGAGGGAAAAAGCGCTCGCGTTCGAGAAAGCGGCGCAGGAAGCCCTCGCGCGGCAACCGGGATTTTCCTCCGGTTCATTTGCGGACCGGAACAGGATCAGGAGAGCTATGGGAAAGGCCTCCCGTTTGATCGAAAAAGGGGAGCCGCTGCGGGGCGCAAAAGATCCGAGAGTCGAAAAAATCGCACGGGAGGCGCCGAAAGAGTGCAAACGGGAAAATGACCGAGGGATGTCGCTATGACCGACGAGGACACGATTCTCGGGCTGATCGCCCCAGCCGAGGAACACCAGAGGGCCGCCAAGATCGCGATCGAGGGTCTTGCGGCAGAACGGGCGGCGCTCGCTCGGGCCTTAAAAGGCATCCGGAAGGCTGCAGGCGAGGCCGTAGCGGGAGCTGCGAGGCACAATCCCTTGCCGGCGTGTCCCAAAACGGCTGTAGCGGCTTTTTCGGAGGTCGCCGACAAGGCAAGCGAGGCGGCCAACAAGGTGAACAGCGCCGCCAGGTGGATCGGCGTCAAGGCCGTGGCCTTCGTTCTTGGCTGCATCGTTGTCGTCGTCCTGGCCTCGTGGATTTCCCTTGCCTGGGAGCACCACCGGGTGAGCGATCTATCCGCCGAGGAAGCGGTTCTACAGACACGAATCGTGGATCTCAAGACGCAGATCCAGCAGCTAAGGGAGCGGGCGGCAGTGTGGGAGCGCAAGGCTGGAAAGGCAACGCTACGCTCATGCGGACCGCGGGGAAGACTTTGTGTCAAAGTGGACACGAAGGCCGGGACATTTGGCGACAACAAAGGAACCTGCATGATCATCTCCGGGTACTGAGGTGGTTGATTGGTTCCCGACTCCGACCCGGTTCGGTGATGGACCACCAACAACGGCAAGGTGAAGCTCGCGATCCCGAAGGGGTACTAATAACTGGACAGATCCCGGCTTTTTGTCCAGTTATCGCGAAACGCCCGAAATCATGTTCCAGAAAATACGCGAAAAACCGAGCACTTTGCGGTAAAGTGTCCAGTTATTGCGATCAGGATGGAGGTACTTGGGAACCGCCAAGTTATGGAGGCACCAAATGAGTGACGCTCCTTTGAAAGCAAGATCATTTGCAATTATTGAACCTACCGACTTGGATAAACTAGCAAAGATTGCCCTAAAGAAACTGGACGATGCATTTAAGCGGCATCCTGAAAAGCGCCTATTATATGAAACCAATTTTCTTGGTATATGTTTATGTCAAGGAGCAGCAGATCACTTTCTCCAGTTGATCGGCAGCAAAGGAATACATGATTTTGATCTTTGGATTTTCTTCAGACGTAATCCCAAGGCTCCTTTTTATAACCGCAAAGGTTCAACGTTCGATTTTATTGAACCTAAGTTTGGTCGCAGCACTGAGCCAGGCCTACGTAAGTATAAAGGGCGAAAAGTCGATGTTTTCTGGCGTGCTATTCCCGCTACAGCTATAGAAAACGGCCCTCAGGCAATCATGAAATTCTTTGCCAACCCACAAACGCGATCCGCGAGGGAACTTCGCGATAAATCAGCTATTTTGATCTGGCCGCATCCAATACAAACTGTTTGGAGGCCTGAGAGGAGTACAATATGATTGATTTGCCGCATGGAGGTCGCGGAAACATATTTGACGAACAGGAATTAGTGAAGCATGTGCGGGAAGAATTGCGAAGCAATTACATTGTTCAAGGTCAGCAAAATGTTTCTTTGGCCGAGCATACGAAGCCCCATTCTCTTGATTATTGGCTCCGTCAATTCGCAGAGTGTCCTGATACAAAGCAAGCAGTGAACAGCGTTTGTGATGCTCTGGTTGCCACCGGTTTGTTCAAGACCGCAGACAAGCCTGATCCAGTTACAGGCAGACGGGTAAAAGCCCTCTGTCTTGTCTAAAGGAATAACTGGACAAAATCACGTCTTTTGTCCATAAAGTGCGAAGAGGTCCAAGGCCCAGCGCGGATTTGCGAGTCGGGTCGGACCTCGATAACTGGACAAAACGCGAAGGCAGAAAATTGACGCTACGGGGGTTCTAAGCCGGAACCCCGGAAAATTCCGTCATGGTCCGGCTGCTGTCGGAAAACATCTGTTTTCCGACATGGTCAATCCAGATGGTAAATATTTCGCTTTGACCCGTTAAGAAATATGTGAAAAACGGTGTCGCTTTGTTAGCTCAAGCGGAAACCCAATAGTGGGAGTTTCCGTACATGCTCGTCGGTCGGCAGATCAACAACCGAGATGCTATTTGTTGCCGGATTGCTGGGGGTGGCGGAATTTTCTGGGGTTCCGGGGTACACCCCCAACATTGAGCTTGCCCCCGGGTCCTTACCGCCGCTGTTGCCCTCGGCCCGACTCCCCGGGGCGAGCCTGTCGGCCGCTCCTGCCGCCCCCCCCCCAAAAAAACCGGCACCCTGAACCGGCCCCGAAATAACCCTCAAGGTTTCGCAGGAGATCTCCGATAAAGAGCTCAAGCCAGGAGACTCACGGCCCTGTCCTAGATGCAGCGGTGCGGACGGCAAGGCCGCAATCCCGACCGCAATCCGCCGCTCCGTCTCACGGCTGTTTCCCCGGCAACACTAACGTCTCCGGGCAATCGCAACACCAACATTTTCCCGGAAGTGGTTGGTCCTCCCTCCTCGGGGCTTGCCCCCGGGTTCCACTGCAGGAGTGAGCGATGACAATCCGACATTCTGAAAAAGGACTCGGTATCCTACCCGGTAACGATCTGAAGTTGGTCCAGGGCGTTAGCCGGCGGCAATTCCTTAAATATTCCGGCATGGTGGCTTTGGCTGCCTGGGCCAATCCGTTGTCCCCTGAATTCGCGGCCGCCGCCCTCGCCAGCCAGGTCGCAACCTACCCGATTGATTCCAACGTGCTCACCACCGTGGATCGAACGCTTGTTTTTCCCGCCGTAACACCCCAGTTGCTTACTCCCCCCCAGCTTCCGCAGGTGGCCGACTACAATTCGAACGGCTACGGCATCTACTCCTATGGCGCCGGGATTTCCAACGTGCCGCGAGCCGATATCATGCCGAGCGGCTACACCAATCCCGCTCCCCTGCGGCTCCAGCAACTCTCCAGCTTTTTTTCCATCTCCGATATCCACATCACGGATAAGGAGGCTCCCAACCAGATGATATACTTGCAGCAATCGGACCCGGTGCTCAACACCATGTCGTCGATATACTCGCCCGTCATGCTCTATACGACCCATGTGCTCGACGCCGCCATCCAGACCGTGAACGCCCTGCACCAGGTGAGTCCCTTCGACTTCGGCATCTCCCTGGGAGACGCCTGCAACTCCTCGCAGCACAATGAGCTGCGATGGTACATCGACGTCATCGACGGCAGGCTCATCACTCCCTGTTCCGGAATCCATCTCGGGATGAGCACCATCGACTATCAAAAACCCTTCAAAGCCGCCGGACTCGATAAATCCATCCCGTGGTACCAGACCCTCGGAAACCACGACCATTTCTGGATCGGTACCTACCCGGTCGACGCCGACGCTTCCCTCGGCCTTCGAAATTCCTATATCACCGGCACTGTACTGGCCAGCGGGCCGCTGAGCGTTAGCGCGGCCGATTTCCCCTGCATGTTCGACGTGCCCGCCGCCTTGAAGGAACGCACCAGTTACATGGGTGTGCTCGATGGTTCGACTCCCTGCGGCAACATCATCGATGCCGGAACCTGTGCTGTTGCGCCCACGGTCCCCGCCGACCGCGATCGCCACCGGATCACGATCGCCGAATGGAAACAGGAATTCTTCAACACGACCACCACTCCCGTCGGCCATGGGTTCAATCTGGTCGATCCTTCCCAGGCGAGCGATTTTGCCTGCTACAGCTTCGTGCCCAAATCCGGCATCCCGCTCAAGATTATCGTCCTGGACGACACCCAGTCGGAAACCGACGGCTCCCACGACATCCACGGACACGGTTTTTTGGACGCAACCCGCTGGGCCTGGCTCCAAAATGAACTCGCCGCCGGCCAGGCAGCCAACCAGTTGATGATCATCGCCGCCCACGTGCCGATCGGAGTCGAAACCATCGGCTTCTCCGAAGTCGAATGGTGGGAATCCGACAAGGACCCCAATGCCACCGAACAGAACGCCGTCTCCCTGACTGACCTGGTCTCCGAACTCTGGAAAACCCCCAATCTCCTCCTGTGGATCGCGGGGCATCGCCACCTCAATACCATCAAGGCGTTTCCCTCCCCGGATGCTACTACCCCCGAACAGGGCTTCTGGCACGTCGAAACCTGCTCCCTGCGAGATTTCCCCCAGCAGTTTCGCACCTTCCGGATATTCCTAAACGCCGATTATACCGTTTCCATCGTTACGACCAACGTCGATCCCGCCGTTGCCGAGGGGACCCCCGCCGCAGTTTCGCGCTCCTATGCGATCGCCGCGGAACAGATTCTGTCCACCAATCTTACCCGCAATACCCCCAATCTCGCCACCCTTGGCAGCATCGCCCTGGAAACCGTGGACCCGAGTCGACCGCAGGACGCTACGCTGGATCCGACCATCAAGTGGCCGCAGGTGAGCGGATACGGGCCGTTTCCTTCCCTGCAGAGCGGGCAGTACAATTTCCCTGTCTATGCGTCCAACGCCTACCCGTCCTGCAACGCCGAACTGTTCAAGCAATTGAGCCCCGCAATGATCGCCGTGCTGAAGCAGCAGTTCCCGGGAGGCAATGCGTGAAAAGCAGCCAGGGCCATTTGGCCGAGTCGCGGGCAGGCAGCCGCGGCCCGCGCGCTCCATCGGTTTTCGAGCGTGAAACGCATCGAGCGAGCCGGATTTTCGGAAGGGATCAAATGAAAAAATGTCGCGCTTTCCAACGTGTGCTAGTTGTCGGGGCCGCTGTGCTGGTCTGCATCGCCTGGTCGCTCCGCTGCCCGGTCGTTTCGAGGGCCGCATTTGCCGACCTGCACGACTTCGATGCCAGCTCCGCCCAAAACGGCGCCTGTCCACAAGCCAACCTCACAGCGGTCGGCTCAGCCCTCTACGGCATGACCACCCTCGGCGGCGCATCCCGGTGTGGCGCGATCTTTTCGATCAATACAGACGGAACCGGCTATCAATGCCTCCACAGCTTCGGGGGAGGACCCTCCGACGGGGCCAACCCCTACGGTTCTCTCACCCTCGTCGGCTCCGCCCTCTACGGCATGACCTCGCTCGGAGGCGCATCCGGCCGCGGTGCGATCTTTACAATCAACACCGACGGCACCGGCTACCGGCTCCTCTACAGCTTCACCGGCGGGACGGGCGACGGGGCAGGCCCCGACGGCTCTCTCACCCTCGCCGGTTCCACCCTCTACGGCATGACCTCGCTCGGAGGCGCATCCGGCTGCGGTGCGATCTTTACAATCAATACCGACGGGACCGGCTATCAACTCCTCCACAGCTTCGGCGGAGGAACCTCCGACGGGGCCAACCCCTACGGCTCCCTCACTCTCTCGGGATCCACCCTCTACGGCCTGACCTCCGCCGGGGGCGGTTCTCCCGGCTACGGCACGATCTTTACAATCAACACCGACGGCAGCGCCTACCAGATCCTCTACAGCTTCGGGATCACCCCAGGCGACGGCAAGGGACCCTATGCGGACCTCACCCTTTCGGGGGCCACACTCTTCGGGACCACCAACTTCGGAGGGGCCGACGGTCAAGGCGCGATCTTCAAAATCAATACCGACGGCACCGGCTACCAACTCCTCCACAGCTTTGCCGGGGGTACCACCGACGGGGCACTGCCATACGGAAATCTCGCTCTCGCCGGTGCCTCGCTCTACGCCACGACCCTCTACGGAGGCTCCGGCGGCGGGTACGGTACGATCTTCAAAATCAACACCGACGGCACCGGCTATCAGCTCCTCTACGGCTTCAGCGACGGGGCAACCGACGGCGCCTCCCCCTACGGTTCCCTCCTTTTCTCGGGATCTACCTTCTACGCGATGACCTCCCTGGGGGGGGCCAACAACAACGGGACCCTCTTCGCCTGGACTAGTCCGATCTGGCAAAACGCCGTGCCCGTGGGAAACGGCTGGTATTATCTGGACTGGCTGCACTACTTCTACATCGATCCCAGCGGCTGGATCTATCAGCAACAGCTCGGGTGGCTCTACCCGCAGGGAACTTCCACCGACTCCGTCTGGTTCTATGCCCCTAAGATGAACGCGTGGCTGTGGACCGGCAGTTCCGCCTTTCCAAACCTCTATCGCGCCTCCGACAACACCTGGCTCCGGTATGGCCAATGGAGTACCAACCCCTGCTATTTCTACAACTACACTACCAATAGAGGCCAAACCTACTGATGGCGGGCCCGCGAGTGCGAAACGGCCCACCAGTAGCAAACGTGCAAAAAACCGCAAGAGGTCGAACGGATTTTGATTTAAGGCCTTTTGTTTCGTTATCTGTAACGGACCGGAATAAAGGGGGCCGTATCAGTTAGGGTGGGTCTGCAATCCCATATGTGGGCCGGGGCGCCTGGAAGTTCCAAATAAAGCGGGCAGGAATTCCGATGATTCCGGGGCTGGGCGGTTTTACATACCGGTCCGCTACAACTAAGTCCTGATACGCCAAATAGCGGAGAAAATTTCGCGCCAAATAATTCCGAAAGTGACAGCCAACGGTGCTGTAAACGAGCGAAAATCTGTCACT
This sequence comes from Deltaproteobacteria bacterium, assembly GCA_021780695.1. Classification (GTDB taxonomy): domain Bacteria; phylum Desulfobacterota; class Syntrophobacteria; order Syntrophobacterales; family Syntrophobacteraceae; genus SbD1. Next base: position 8,396 of record JAJXYD010000027.1, on the reverse strand, counting down.
TTGGCAGTCACTTGTTAAGAGTATCATAAACCTTGTGATTTTAACTACATGACACTTGCCTCTTCGGATAGCCTACGTCAAAATACCGTATGCTGAAATTTACCGTAGGGTAGGGAGGGGATAATGCCTGCTGTTGCTCGCTTTGATTTAGAGCGTTTAAAGATTTCGCGGTTTTGGGCTTATGTGTGCCACGAATGCGTCCTGTAAAAAAAGGATGCAGTGCTCTACGAGAGATGAGGGTAGGTCCCTCGGCAATAGTGTTGACTTAAGCTCTTTTTGCCCCACGCGAAGCCGCGAGAATTGAACCCGGGAAAAGTGGGATTTCGCACTGGTCTTGGGTGGCTAATTCAAGCCTGGATCGCTCAGATCAACCCGGACACGTTTCCTATTTGTGTTTCTTTGATCTCTTTTTTCGCGCCTTCGCGTCTTCGCGTGAGCCTAAATCAACACCATTAAGGGGGGAGGTTCCCTGCGCCATCCGATAACCCCGGGAACAGTTTAAATTCGCCTCTTCACTTCAGCAGCTCCTAACTCAACGGAAATTCAAGCCACTATGTTTCATCGCAAAACGTGCTACTGCGGACCGGTGTAGTCGAAAACGCCGGGGGGTTGCTCTTTGTTGCGATCCTCGACACAGTTCCAGTCGATGGCGTTGGTTAAAAGGCTACTGAAGTAGTTGTAGCTGATATCCGTGTATCCGCTGCCAAATGGAATGAGGAGCTGCACCGTTTCGGGGGGAACGGAAAGCGACAGACGCGTCAGGTTGCGCAGTTGGTCAAGACTTTGGGCTGTGTAGTACACTCGGACAATATAGGCCCGGTTGCTGTTATTTTGTCGCAGTTCAAAGACCAGCGCCCCGCCCGGGGCGCAAAAATCCGGCTGGTAGGTTGGCAACTGCCAATGCAGGTTCAGCAGGCCGGCCAACCCCGATACGAACGTATCTGAGCTTATGACCACGACTACCGGAAACCGCTCGTTTCCGAATGCTCCAAATGATCTCAAGGCGGGAAGCCTGGGGTAGCGAGGCCCCGCGAAGCTTGCTCCCAGCGCCAGGGTGCGCAGTATGTGGGCGCCGACGTTGGAGCTCTGCACCTGGTCAAGGTAGGGCAAGCGCATTTCGATATTCATGAGAAGCTCGCCTGCCCGGGTCTGCTGCGAGATCTGGTCTTCGCTCATCAGCCCCCAGGCTACCTCGCCCAGGGGAAGACCGTCGGCGTATTCCATGACGAAAGGATCGACGGCGTCCTCGACAAGCGCCAGTCCCCCCGGATTGATAACCTCTGAGGTCATATACGGGGTTGGTCCCGGCGAAAATACGATCGGTAGGGTAGTCGGGTCCACTTTGGGGGGAGAGGCCCCATTGGCGGAAAGCACGTTGTGAATCAGGGCGTACTCGGCGCTGTAGGCCCCAGGCAGAGGGCCATCGGCCCCGAAGGTGTTATAAAGCGCCTGCGCCTGGGAAACGGCTATAGAGGGATCGACTTGCGCCACCCCGGCCAGTATGGGGTCAAAAACCGGATCGGGCTGGCTGGAGGTTGCGCTGAAGGGATATGAGCGAACCGCCGGGGCCGTGTTGGGTATTAAAGCGTTCTGAAAGGCGAGCGCCGTCTCATAGGAACGCTCTATGGAATTGGAGCGAAAATAACACTGGGCCGCGTCGACTGTAGGGTTGCCCGTAAGCAGCCCCTCCTGGATCAGGTACTGTTGGAAATAGGCGCCCAGGAGCCCTTCGGCTGTTTTGCCGTTCTGGGTCAAAAGACCTGGAGGCGTTGTAATTATCCCGGAAGGGTAGGGCTGGCCCGAAAGGCCGTTGAGTTCGGCCTGGCTCGTTACGGTGGAGCGAATGCTGTGGCGTCCGAAAATGATGATCTGTTTAAGCGTGGTATTGTCATCCGGACTGTAGGTCTGGGCGAAGCTTGTCCGGGGAGTCGCAAACACCGCAAACATAGCCGGCAGGCAGAAGGCGACGCTCAGAGCAAACACGACAAGAACACGCTTTAACAGGCCCATATGGCTCCTCTTTTTCTTTCCTCACATGCATGGAGAGCAGGGCGCAGGAGAAGAAAAATTACAAATCCGGCGACCCTAAAACATTTCCCCCGGCCGCCCAAACTTTCGGCCAACCCTATATTAAGCTATACTTCAAAGCCCACCCGGGGGTCCAGACAAAAAGCGGAGCTTCCCAGGTCGGTTTCTCTCCCGGCGGTCCTTGGCCCGTAGAGCCCTTGATTCCCCTCTTATGAAACCAATGGGCAGATCTGGAAAAAGGAAAATCCGGCTCGCTCCGCCGGTCGGAGAAGTCGCTACGCATCGGCGCGGCGCGATAATCGGCCCTTTAGGCCCATCAGTAGCAAGCGTACAAAAAACCCGAATAGGTAATAATCCTATTATTTCGAGTGATGGCCATTTTGCTCAATCGAAAATGCAGGCCAGCTGCGATACGCCGTGTTTCGGCATAGTTGCAGCTTTATTTAAAAGCGTGCAATTTGGCTTCCTTCAGTACCGTCTGTAGCTGCGATTTTCCCCGATCTGACAGAAAAGTGTGTAAGAAATTGCATAAAAAAACAGAATAGTGCAACAATATCCACTGAAAGTCTTTTGTCGAACGCTCAGGCAAGGCACAGGAATAACTGTGCTAGTGTAACATCCCGTAAATTGCATGATACAAAACGATAGCACTTTCCAAGCTCCGGGCAGGCTCACACTGTCTGGCAGAGTATCACGGAACTTAAGGGACGTCACACTAGAACCTTATTTCGGTTTTTTGTACGTTTGCTACTAGCGGGCCGAGCCTGCAGCTAAGGGAGCGCAGGGCGGGGAAGGCAACGCTAGGCTCATGCGGGCCGAGGGGAAGGCTTTGTGTTAAAGTGAACACGAAGGCCGGCTCGTTTGGTGATAAAACAGAAACTTACATGATTATCTCCGGGTACTAAGGCGCCTGATTGGTTCCAGTAATTCGATTTTCACGGAAGAACTGGACAGATCCCAGCGATTCGTCCAGTTAAGCAGTTTAGCGTCCGGGATCGGGCGTTATGTAAACTTCGATAATGTACGCGTAGAAAATGTGTTGTCTTTATGTATCCCATGGACTACAGTTAGCCATGATCGAAATCCGCCAAACCGACGCCTACACCCGCTGGTTTAACGGCTTGCGCGACCGGCAGGCGCGTGCGCGGATCAATGTTCGCATCCGTCGCCTATCCCTTGGAAACCCCGGTGACGTAAAGCCTGTGGGAGAAGGCGTCTCGGAGATGCGCATCGACTACGGTCCGGGCTATCGGGTGTATTTCGCGCAATCCGGTCAAACGCTGGTGATTCTGCTCGCCGGGGGAGACAAGCGCACGCAGGGCGGGGACATCGAAAACGCGCTGAAACTTGCGCGTGCACTATAGGGGGTTGTCATGGCAAAGATTCGGACGAAACCTTGGGATGCTGTAGACTATCTGGAAACTGGCGAAGACATGGCCGCATACCTGGAAGCCGCCTTTGAGGACGGAGATCCGGCGCTGATTGCTGCGGCCCTGGGAGACATCGCCCGCGCCAGGGGAATGACGCAAATTGCGCGGGAAGCGGGACTCGGGCGCGAAAGCCTATACAAGGCGCTATCGCCCGAGGGAAATCCGGAGTTCGCCACAGTGTTGAAGGTGATGCGGGCGCTTGGCTTTCGGTTACACGTCGATACGGCCTAACCCCAACATTCGTGCGACCAGCCGCAAGTCCATTCAGATTGGGCTGAATTTATAGCATAAATCATGCGTCTTAGTGCAAGACCGAGGAGGGCTATGGGAGAGATGACCAAAAACAGTTGTTTTTGATCACACTCAAAGTATCTCCTGAAATCCGCACCAGTCCTCGGTTTTTCAGGGTCGTCCCCTCGTGGTTTTTTTGACCATCCTGCGGTTATTGGGGTAAACCCAACGCACGCACTACCAGGGATCATTTGTAATAAGCCTTGAAAATTGTTCAGAAAGTCAAAAGTACCATGTTTTCTTGAATCTTGTTTTTTTGGACAGAGTTTTCATCACGGCTGGGGTGGATCGCAAGAATAGTAGGCGGATGTGTCTTGAAAAAGGTCGTTTTTCGGACACTTATTTGCAAATGATCCCTGGTAGTTCGAATGTTGGGGTTAGGCCAATTTCCAGCTAGTGTGACGTCCCTTAAGTTCCATGATATTCCAGTTAGGTCGAAAGCGTAGGGTGGGCAATGATTTTCGTGCCCACCAGCTTAATTTAATATATCAAAGAATTTACGGGACGTAACACTAGTTGTATAGCTGCTATGGGATTGTGCCACAAATCCAGTTTTATGGCACGATTATATCGTACGACGTATTTTTACCCCGTTGCTACTCGCTGGCCTACAAGTGCGGACATTTTATTTGTTCGCTACACGTTGCACCTTTTTGCTTGCTATCAGGTACTCTATAACCTATTATTCAATATCGATTTCGTTCAACACTTCCGGGGCTGTGATTCACTATTCTTAATGAATCATAATGGAATAATACATGGCAACTTTCCGGGGCTCAGACGATGCCTACCTACGGGACCTACCGAATAACTGAAAAGAAATGTGCGACATGCTCGTACTGGGCCGGTGAGCGCCGGATAGAGTTTCGCGCCAACAAGCCATATTACATCCACGCTGAAACAGGAAATCATAATTGTATTGCGTACTCGAACAGGGAAATCAATGCAGCCACACATTGTCTGAGGTGGCGGTTGTGGGAGAAGATTCCATAGGACGGAATGATCGAGCTAACGAATCATATCTTTTAAGCTAGTGTGACGTCCCTTAAGTTCCATGATATTCCAATTAGATCGAAAGCGTAGGGTGGGAAAGGATTTTCGTGCCCATCAGCTTAATTTAATATATCAAAGAATTTACGGGACGTAACACTAGAGGAGAGCCATAGATACAGTGAGAAGGAGAATATAATGGCTGCCGTAATTATGATGAAGAACCCTAACACTGGAAGTGTGAAGCAAGGCTTTTACGGTTTCAGTTGGACAACTCTTTTTTTTACTGGGATACCCGCTCTCTTACGAAAAGACATATTTACTGGTATACTCACAACCATATTAGGAGTGTGGACACTTGGACTAGTAACACTTATATGGGCTTTCTTTTACAATAAAGTCTACACGATCAGGCTACTAAAAGCTGGCTATATTTTTGATGATAATGATGACGTCGTAGCTTTGGCCTTATCCAAACTTGGCATCACTGCAGAAGAAGTTCTGGCTTTTGGACAATTCAATATTATTATAGATGACGATAATGACTTAATACAAAACAATGAGACGGATATCCATGTTAATGGAGCAAATAAAAAGGTTCCCGGTAGCACAAAAAAAGTCAAAAGAACTGCAAATGAAGAAGTCGAATTTTACAAGAGCCTCTTTTACTGTTTTGTCAATTTCATTAGGTCCCAGCAAGGTGGTGATTTTTGGATAAATGTATCAACAAAATTAGCCGCTAAGTTGGTTGGCTCAGATAGTGGAGGTGGCGATGGAGGTGAAGGTGAAGATGAAAAAAAATGCCATCTTTTTTGGACTAATAGTAAAAAAGCGGCACTTTTTTTGTTATTGGCAGTGCTTTCATTTACGTCAGTTTTTAATTTCGTAATCAATAATCTACCAATTACAGGTAACATAATCAGTGTAGCTAATAAATATTTAGATCTAACAACAAAGCATGCACTTGAAACATTTGCCGTGCTGAGAGTTGCAAACGCTACGATTTCCGTATTAAAGGATAGTAAATGTGATGTTGACCCTGGAGGAATTGGTATCACTGCCGATCCTGGTGAGGCACTTCAGCCAGCAGAAGATATCGTTGAGCAGGCGTCAACAATAATGCTTCTCAGTGTTGCTTCATTGGGCATACAGAAAATTTTAATTAAAATAGGTTGTTGGATTGGTTCTAATATCATGCTAGGTATTTCATTCATTTTACTATTTATTGGAGTGTGCATATTTAAAGATATTAATATTACTCGCATAGGTCTAACTATAATACTTATATCCATGATCACAACACTTATTATACCAGTCACTGATTATGCAGTTAAAGTTATTTCTGATCAATTTTTGGAAACCGAATATCAGAATGCGTTTGCTAAAGTTAATACTTTCAAGGCAGATGATGCAACACTTGATAAGGATTCTAGCAATCAATCCTCTAGCATTTGGAGAGAATTTAAAAATAAAGTTAATAGTATAATTTCATCATTAAATATGAGAAATATAAGGAAAAAAATTGATTATTATGAAAGCTGGGCAAAAGACGCAGTAACATATGTCTTAGAATTGATAATCGTTTTTCTGATGCAGACCGTTATTTTCCCACTTACGATTTTATTTATGTTACTGAAGTTAGCGAAAAGTATGTTCCCATCGAAATAAAAGATTAGGTTAGAACATACCTCAGTTTAAGGATTTCAATTTTTCTGGAACCATTTACGACTTTCGTAAATAGTTTGCGTCGGGTTTGGAGGGGAAGAAATGCAAATCAGAAATTATCCTGAATCCGTGAGCCCGAATCGAACGAAGTTGGGCGCGTAATTTGGGTAGAGTAGAGGGCAGGGTCAAACCTGCTCTCTACTCTACCCTATAACGGTACAAGCTTTAATTGGACAAAACGTCGAAGGCTAAACAAACGACGCTTCAGCGAGCATTCGGGAGATCGTGCAGTCGGATTATCAGGGCTTTTCCGCGGAGTCGAAATTGCCTCGAATCGCTTTAAACGGCCCGAAACCGGGATCGGGACCCCCGCCAGGGTCCGAGTTGTGACGTTATGTAAACCTGGGGGCCTGGCCCCCAGGTTTTAAAATCAGCCGGGAATCTCCCTGTGCGTGCCTGGTCGGGCCGGCCCCAATATGTCGGCCCCCGGTTTACGATATAGCAGCACCAGGTCGGGTTGTGATCGTGGTACTGTGGTGCCGATGGCTGGTCGTCCGCCAAAGCTGTCGGAACGAATACCAAATCGGCGTAGAGAATCGCCCCGTGACGACCCTTCGCTCAAAGAGCAAACAACAGCCAACATAGCAAACCTTAGCCGAAAATATCGAAGGAATTAAAGGCCAAAGTCGAGCTTTTAAGGGAAATGCTCGACGAATTGAAAACAGAACGGGAAGATCTACGCGCCCACCGCAACCACTGGCGTAGGCAAACGACAGCTTTGATTACCCATCAACAATAAACAACACCGGCAGCGAATGGGGGACCCAAAATAGGTTTCCTTAGGAAGCGATTTAGCCGGCGATAGTGCATTGGCTGCGGCTGGAATGCTAATTTTATTCGGAGGTTCAGGTGGATATGGGTTTGTAGCCACCTCTTTTACAGGAGTTTAGCCGTTGAGAGGGCCAAAACGGGGTTAAGTTTAGTCTAGTCAATAGGTTATGGCTAGGCAGTTTGTAAGACCCCACCGGTCACCTGGCTGCCAAATGCCTTTAGGATTTGGGCCTGGATCTTGGTGGGCTCTTCAATGAGCCGATTCGGCACTTGCTTGTTTTCCGTCCAACACAGGCAGGAATGTAGCCGTCTCATATGCTCCATCGCCGTTGAGGCCGTCAGCGGCAGATCGTTTCGCTGAAGTTGAAGCTCGATGAGTCGTAGATAAGTCAGGGCAACGATGCAGGTCAGAATGTGGCACCGTATCTTGCTGTCCGTCCAGTGTCTGACGGGAAATACGCTGACCAGATCGTCGTCCTTCGACTGCCGAAACGCTTTCTCGACCATGTAGCGATCAAGGCTGGCCCGGACGATTTCTTCCGTTGACCACGCGTTTTGGTCGGTGATGAGGATATTCTTTCCAAACTTTTGCAGATATCGACTTATTCGGTAGTGATTCTTCTTGCATAGGAACTGCCACTTGTCTTTGTTTTTCTCAAGGGAGATATCATACAGGTCCTTGGGAAGATGGAGTTTTTCGCAGGTCTCATTGTAGTGACTCTCGACACGATCCTCCTTCGTCCAATGCTCCTTTTGCGTGCGCACCTTTGCTCGGAGATCAACAAGTGTCTCCTGAAGACTCAGAAGCTTTTTGTCGAAGGCGTAGCGCTGCTTTGCAGCAGTAAGGGGATTGTAAGTGACCACGACCGTGCGTGTTTTTCCCCAGTATTGCCCATTGGTTCTCCGAGCAACGAGCCTGTCGTCTTCCCTGCCGAGACTCGCTAGTTCTCGATTCCCTGGTGTATCCACGATCTTGAACTCAGAGAGCTTTACCCGTGTCAGTTCCTCCGCGAAATGTTGTGAATAGCTGGTGATGTGTCACCGGCGGTCTGGAACTGATCTAAAACTGGCGGCTTGAAAGTGCTGCTAGCCCCCTGTATTTTCTTCCCCAAAATTCCGCGCAAGGTCTTCTTCAAACTGTCTTTTCTTCCTTAATTCTTT
>JAJXYD010000042.1 GCA_021780695.1 Deltaproteobacteria bacterium | reverse complement strand
TTGCAAGTTTTTCCTGGGTGGTCATAGAGGTTCCTTTCTCCTGGGTTGTTTGGCGACAATCCTCAGGAGGGTACCTGACCACCCTTTTTTATGCAAGGTGTCAACTCAAGTCCGTCTTCGGACAGATGAGGGAGGGCAGGGTCAAAACCTGCTCTCTACTCTACCCTATTTCCTATTTCTCTCCCCTATTTCTCCTATTTCTCTGATAGACTCCATCCTGACATTTTTGGACTTTCGGAGGCAACGTGCCGGGACATCGCATCGGCTACGTTCGAGTGAGCACTTTCCTTTTTTTATTGCCCTGAAGCCTGTCACACTCTATTGTGTTCCTGCGGGTTTTTAAACCGCGCCCCTTACACGATTTGGTTTTGGCAGCGTAAGAAGTCCCCCATGATACATAAACCACGGCCGCCTCTGGTTTTACTCGTAAATCCCTGGATCACCGATTTTGCGGCCCACGATCTGTGGGCAAAGCCCCTGGGACTGCTCTTTCTTGCTTCCCTCCTGAGAGAAGGCGGCTGCGGCATAGCCCTTATCGACTGTTTGGAACGGGAAGACCCATTTACCAATTCCCACCCCGAAGTGCTTGCCGGCAGGAATAAAAAATTCGGCACGGGTAAATATCCCAGGATGCGGATTCCCAAGCCTCAAGTTTATGCCGATTTTCCCCGCCGTTTCCACCGGCACGGCCTCCACCCCGAAAGCTTCAGACGAAAGCTTTCTCAAATCGAAAAGCCCGATATCGTATGGATCACCTCCATTATGACATACTGGTATCCGGGGGTTTTTGAAACGGTGCGGATCGTGCGCGACACCTTCCCTTCGGTCCCCGTTTGGCTTGGAGGAATATACGCGAGGTTATGTCCCGATCACGCGACGCGCTGGAGCGGGGCAGACCGGATCGTTACCGAAGATTTATCGCGAATTCCTGGAATGATTTGCGATCTGTGCGGCTTTTGCCTGACCAATGAAAGGGTTTGGGGCGATTTTTCCTCCTGGCCGCTCCCGGCCCTGGACCTGTTGAAACCTGCCCCCGGGTACGCTCCCGTTCTCACCGGGGTGGGGTGTCCCTACAGGTGCCCCTACTGTGCCTCCGCACTACTTCAGCCAAAGCGCGAAAGGCTTGGCTCCCAGCCTATAATGGACCAGATCCGGTGGGGCCGGCATGTCCTTGGCGCAAGCGATTTTGCCTTCTATGACGATGCGCTGCTGCTCGACGCCGAACACACCTTGAGGCCCGTGCTGGAGTCTATTGCAAAAGAAGGTCCGGGGATTCGTTTCCACGTTCCAAACGCTTTGCATGTCAGGGCGCTTTCCAAGAAGTGGTGCGAGTTGCTCCATGCATCGGGGTTTAGGACCATTCGGCTGGGCCTGGAGACGGCCCTTGACGGCAGAAGCCTTGAATGGGGCGGCAAGGTCCACTCCGAGATGTACCTTGAAGCCGTCGAGAATCTCTTTGCCGCCGGCTTTTCCCCGGATGATATAGGGACCTACCTCATTTGCGGTCTTCCGGGCCAAAGACCCGAAGAGGTAGCCCGGTCGGTGGACTTTGTGCGCCAAAGCGGTGTGCGGCCCTATATCTGCGAGTTTTCCCCTATTCCCGGAACACCCATGTGGGAGAGAGCCCTTGCCGTTTCAGCCTTCGACCTCGCGGCCGAACCGCTCTACCACAACAATACCTTTTTTGCCTGCCGCCGCCCCGATTTTACCCTTAAGGACATGGTTGCGCTAAAGGCTCTGGCCGGCAACCGGAACGAAAAACAACAGGAATGAGAGGGTTGCCTCATTGCGGGCCATACCAACTCCTTCGTCCTCCTTGCCCCCGCGTTTTCCCCTATCGCTTTTTTGCCAAAGCCCTGCTGATGGCTTTATCCAGATCCGCCATGGTAAAAGGTTTCATCATTACTTCGCAGATACCCGCCTCCCTGGCCAGCTTGTCGTTTAATATATCGCTGTATCCCGTGCAGAGCAGTACCGGTATGTCGGCACGGATTTTGAGGATCTCCTCGGCAAGGTCCTTGCCGGTCAGATGCGGCATGGTCATGTCGGTTATAATCAGGTCGAACGACCCTGGCCTGGCCCGGAAAAGCTCCAGAGCTTTTGGGCTCTCGGTTAGGGCTGTGACCTCGTAGCCGATGGATTCGAGCATTTCTTTGACGAGTTCGGTCAAAAGTTCTTCATCGTCTACTAAAAGAATACGTTCGCTGCCGCTACCTATCGATTCGGGAGGGGCCTCGCTTGCCTCTGGAGCGGCATAACCCTCGACCCGGGGGAAAAATATATCAAAAACAGAGCCTGATCCGGGTTCGCTCCAAACGTTTATAGCTGCCCCGTGGGTCCTTACGATCCCTTGGACCACGGCCAGCCCTAGCCCTGTGCCCTGGTTTGGTCCCTTGGTGGTAAAATAGGGATCGAATATCCGATCCAGTACCTCGGATTCCATTCCATGCCCTGTGTCACTTACGGACAAACAGACATATTGGCCCGGCCGCAAATCGGCATTGAGCCCAAGCAGGGTCTCGTCGGGCTCCAGACCGTAGAGCCGGATGCAAAGAATCCCTCCGGTTTTTCGCATCGAGTGGGCCGCATTGGTCGCCAGGTTCATCAGTATCTGGTGGATTTGGGTCTCATCGGCCATAATGAGGTTTTCGGCCGCTGCGGGGTCTAGTTCGCAGCGAATCTGGATTGTCGCGGGAAGCGAGGGGCGAAGCAAACCCAGCACTTCATTTATTATTGGGGGCATCCGAACGGGTTTGGGCTCATGTTCGGTTTTTCTGCTAAAAGTCAAAATCTGCCTAACAAGTTCGCTTGCCCGGAGGCTGGCTTGCAGCACCCGTTCGATATCGCTTCTTATCGGGCTTGATTCGGGCAGTTTATAATGGGCCATTTGGGAAAAGCCCATGACGGCGGTAAGGGCATTGTTGAAATCGTGGGCTATTCCTCCGGCCAGGGTTCCCAGCGCTTCCAGTTTCTGGGTCCGGCGGATTTGCCTCTCCATGCGCACTTCGTCGGTAATATCCTTATGAATGATCACGTAGCCGATCAGATCCCCTGCGGCGTCCCGGACCGGGGACGCCGTGGCGTCGGCCTCATAGGTGGTTCCGTCTTTTCTCCTGCTTATAACGCGTCCCGACCAGACTTCCAGGTTTCTTAGCGTATTTCTGGTTTCTTCGTAAAAGGCCTCGGTGTGTCTGTTGCTCTTTAAAATGCCTATATGCCGGCCAACGGCTTCATCCTTGGAATATCCGCTGATCGATTCGAAGGCCGGATTTACATACCGGATGATCCGTGAGACATCGGTTATAAAAACTGCCTCCGCACACTGTTCGATGGCCGTAACAAGCCTGCGCAGCTCTTCCTCCGCCTTTTTATTCTCCGTAACGTCTTCGCACACAACCAGCACCACCATGCTTCCATCGGCCTGTGGCACGGAGCGCGCGGCTTCTTTTACCCATAAGAGGCTCCCATCCTTGCGGACCTTGCGAAATTCCCAGCGGAACACCTGCATGGGGTTTTGCAAACATTTCTCGAAGCTGGCCAGAACATGCTCCCGGTCTTCAGGGTAGAAAACATCGAGAACGGGCGAGCCCACCAATTCATCGGGCCGGTAGCCCAGTTCCCTGGCTCCGCATCTGTTTACGGAAAGCACCCTCCCATCGTCTTTAATCGTAAAATACATGCTCGGATTGTCTTCATAGAGGGCGCGGTAGCGCTCTTCGCTTTGGCGAAGGGCCTCTTCGGCCTGCCTGTTTTTCCTTCTGACTTCGGCTTCGGACAGCTCCCGCCTTACAGCCGGAATGAGCCTGGCAAGGTTGTCTTTCATCACGTAGTCGTGGGCGCCCGCCTTCATCATGGCAACGGCTGCATCTTCCCCGATGCTGCCCGATACCACGATGAAAGGAATATCCTTGTCGGCTTCCTGCAAAACCTTTAAGGCCGATGGGGCATCGAAGGCCGGCATGTTGAAATCGGCTATAATCATGTCCCAGTCATTGTTTGCAAGAGCCAGGGTCATTTCTTCGCGGGTTTCTACCCTGGTGTGTTGCGTGGCGTAGCCCCCGCGCTCGAGGAGGCGCACAAGCAGACCCTCGTCGCTTTCGCAATCCTCAACTATCAAGACTTTCAAAGGCTTTTGGGGTGTGGCGGCATAATCCATTGGCACTTATTCCTCGCCGGAAGGGAAGCCGGGTGGGGCCTCCCTCCGGAAGACCCATCTTAAAAAGTGAAGTAAAAGCAGGCGCCCTTTTCCTTTTGGCCCTCCGCCCATATCCGGCCCCCATGTCTGTTTATAATGCGCTGGACCGTTGCAAGGCCTATTCCGTTTCCAGGAAAATCCGAGGCGCGGTGCATCCTCTGAAAAGGTCCGAAAAGCCTTCGGGCATAAGCCGGATCAAATCCCGCTCCGTCGTCGCGAACAAACCAAACCGGCATTCCATCGATAAGGGTGCGCCCAAACTCGATGAGCGCGCTTTTATGTTTTCCGGTGAATTTCCAGGCATTGGCGAAAAGGTTTGAAAGCATCACCTCGAGAAGCCGGGGGTCTCCCCTTGCAATCAAGCCCGGTTCGATAACGAACTCCACCTTGCGCTCCGGTTCCTCCTCGTGTAGCCGCGCAGCCAGGGTCTGCGCTGCTGAGGACATGTCCACGATTTCAAAGGTTACCTCGCGTCTGCTTATACGCGAGAGCTCGAGGAGCCCGTCGATGATGGTCCCCATTTTCTGCGTTTCAATCCTTATGCGATCCAGGTAGGCCTGCCCGTTTTGATCTAGCTGGCCCCTGCAGTCTTCCATCAGCGCCTGGCTCCATCCGTTGATGCCTCGAAGGGGAGAGCGCAAATCGTGGGAGACCGAATAGCTAAAAGATTCGAGCTCCCTGTTTGCCGTTTCCAGCTGGACCGTTCTTTCCTGCACCCTGCGCTCGAGAGTATCTGCGTGCTCGCGAATCTCCCGGTAGAGCAGCGCGTTTTGAACTCCAAGGGCAACCTGGGCCGAAAGCGTCTCCAGGAGGCTTAATTTGCGCTCTGAGACTACCGGCTTTTCTGAGGCGAAAACGCAAATAACCCCCAGACACTCCTGTTGAACGAGCAAGGGGAAGGCGGCGCGAAACATCCCCCCTTGATCCTGGGGGCCCGGATTTGCTCTTCGCTCATAACCGGCATTGGGCAGCGAAGCCGCCTGTCTTTAAGAGTGCATCCCCGGCATAGATTGTTTTCCATTAGCCTGGGGGCCTGTTTGGAACCGTCGGCCTTTATGTGCGCGCTGTCAATGACCAGTTGAGAAGCGCCGTCGGGACTCTTGAGACATATGGCTCCCGTTTCGAACTCCCCGATGTCCAGGATTTCGCTCAGGACATGTTCCAGAATGGTCTCCAGCTCCAGGGAACTGGTGCAGATTGTGGCAATGCGATTTACGGCCATGAGGCTTTCAGCATGGTCGCGAATTTCCTTTTCGGCCTGGACTCTGTCCGTTATGTCGCTCATGCATTCGATTGCTCCCGCGATATTTCCGCTGTTGTTACGTTAAGGCCCAGGTCTTAGCCGAAAGAACCCTCAGCTTTCCCCTTGCCTGTACATAGGCTTCTGCCGTGACTGTGTCCCCGTTTGCCTATACTGTTGGGAAAACCACAAAAGGGTGCGTTTTGTCTCTAAAAACCGATACAAATTGTTTGAAGGCCGTGTTGGACTGATTTTTAGCCTCCTTAAGGGCTAACTTGGGCACCTCTATTATCCGCTCGACTTGCGGGATGATGTCAACGATCGGTTGGCCGCTTGCTCCCGGTGCATCCCGCAATGCATCTCTGCAAGGGGATACGCCTTCTTCGCTCTGCGTCAGGACCTGGCGGACCGGTTCTCCGAAAGCCTTCTCAATGGTCGAATGGGGGATGTTGTATTTGTGAATCGGGGCAAGGAAGGCCGTTATTCTTGCGGCAGCCCTTAAAAAGGCTCCTGTCTCCAGCGGCCTTGTGCAAAGGGATGCAAGCGTTTGCCGGTCTGCCGGATCGATGTCTGCATCGTGGCGTCCCATTTCGGTAAAACCCTCCAGGTGCGGCGTGGCCTTTTAGAAAAACGGCCGGCCGCCGCTCACGGTTTTCCCACCAGCTTTTGAATGTAGCTGTTGGCCCCAAGGTCATAGGCGCAGGCAAGGTCGGATTCTTCATCTGAAGATGTCAAGATTGCAACGGGAATCGGGCGCCTGCGCCTGTCTTCCCGTATCTGCCCTGGCACTTCCAGTCCGTCGACCAGAGGCAATTTCAAATCGAGCAAAATGAGGGCCGGCAATCAGCCTGTTGGCGATGTGGCTCTTTTGGAAGGCGCGCCGGATCATCTCCTCATCGCTGGGGTTGTCCTCCACTAGAAGAATGAATTTTGGCTCCATGCTCCTGTTTTGTATCCCATGCTCCCGGGCGAGAAAAGAATTGAACAATCCATCTCCCTAGAGCACTTAGATCAATTGCCACGAGTTGCGGGGAAGTTCAAGAAAAGAATCGTCAAAACTCATGATTTATAATAAATAAAAATTGATATTTATCGATTCATTTGTTCCTGTATATGCAACTTGGCAGGATGGTAAATAGAGGTAAATAGAATAGAAAAACCGGCAGCCTCTGTAAAAGTTCCTTTTTGTGTCTGAACTTATCGTATAATCATATCTGCGGGGCAGGCTCTATTGGTCTTGCCTCTGCATAAGCGCCGGGCCCCACACCCGACCGCGACATGGATGGAAAAACCGCGCCCCTTTAACAAACTTTTTTTTTCTGTTAGAATACGTAACGTCTATCAGGCAAAGTGCTCCTTCAAAGCCCGACCCTGTGTTTGCCGGACAGGTCCCCCATTTAGGGCAAAGAAGCGCTCATCCAACGGAGGCGCCCCGATCGTGCGAATATTGGTAGTCGAAGATGACTTGAAGATCGCCCAGTTCGTTACGGATGGACTGCAACAGGCCGGCTTTGTGGTCGACAGGGCCGCCGACGGCGAAACGGGCTTTGACCTTGCCTCCACCGAGTCTTATGACGCAGCCGTAATTGATATCATGCTTCCGAAAATGGATGGGCTGACCCTCATCGAGCAGCTAAGGCAGCAGGATATACATACTCCGGTAATTATCCTAAGCGCCAGGCAAGCGGTTGCCGACCGGGTAAGAGGCCTGCAGACCGGAGGCGACGACTACCTGACAAAACCCTTTGCTTTCGCTGAACTCCTGGCGCGGGTCCAGGCTCTGATCCGAAGGGGCGCCGCACCCGTTCAGGCCAGCCTCATGTCCGTAGGCGACCTCTCAATGGATCTTTTGAGCCGCGAGGTCAAACGGGGGGGTAAGAAAATAGATCTCAATCCCCGTGAATTCACTTTGCTCGAGTATTTGATGCGCAATGTGGGCCGTGTGGTATCAAAGAACATGATACTCGACCAGGTCTGGGGCTACCATTTCGATCCGCAGACAAATGTCGTCGACGTTTTGGTCTGCCGTTTGCGCAATAAAATAGACAAAGGCTTCAGCGAAAAAATGACTCACACCATCCGTGGTGTCGGCTACGTTTTAAAAAATCCGGATCAGCCCGCGGATTGACCTTATGTATCTAAGTGCCGAAGATAGCCTCCGCTAAAAGCCCACAGTCTGAGCGCCCCTTGGCTTTGCTTGAAAATATTTCAAAAAAGTAATGTTCCCGCCATGCTCCTGTAATGTTTTCCTCATGCATACGTAATGTTCAGGTCATTGTCTGGTAATCTTGCGGTCACCTTACAGTAATGTTTATAGGATATAAAGCTATCGTAGCGGTTAAAGAACCGCGAAAGCTTATAAAACCTGACGGTTTTGGGTCAGATTCGATATTTTGGTTGTTTTTCTTTTAGCGGTTTTTCCTCCATTCACCCCAAAAAAGAAGGGGATCCTATGAAGAACAAAGGCCTGATGCAGTTTCCTCACCCGTTTTTTTCCGAACGTCCGTCATGGAAATGGTTTATCCTTTTGAACGTGCTTATCGGCGCGACTATGTCGGCCCTTGACGTAAGCATCGTTAACGTCGCGATGCCTACCCTCAAATCCGACTTTCACACCTCCATGGCCGTTATCGAATGGGTGGCGATGTCCTACATGATCACCCTGACCGTGCTGCTCCCCTTCTTTGGCAGACTGGCCGACGTATTGGGGCGTTCCAAGCTCTACAATATGGGTTTCATTATTTTTACGGTCGGCTCCTGGCTTTGCGGTATGGCCAATTCGGCTGCTTTCATCATAACCGCCAGGGTTCTTCAGGCCGTGGGCGCCGGTCTTTTGCAGGCAAACTCGGTGGCCCTCATTACCCAGGCTTTCCCCGGCAATGAACGCGGAAAGGCTATCGGCATCCAGGGCGCGGTTCAGGCCATTGCAATGGCCGTCGGGCCTTTTGTCGGCGGTGTTTTGATATCTGCGGTGGGCTGGCGCATGGTGTTCTACATCAATATCCCCATAGGTATTATGGGTACCATCGCCGCTCTTTTTATTCTTCCCTCCCAGGAAAACAGCAAGGTCAAACAGAAAATCGATTACGTGGGTACCCTGTTTTTCGCCACCGGCCTCGCCTTTGTCGTGTTGCTCTTTAACGAGGTCGTAAAACTCGGTTGGGAATCTCCTCTCATTTTGACCTATGGCGCTCTTTCCGTGGTGCTTCTCACTCTTTTTGTCATTACTGAACTCAGGGTCGAGGCTCCGCTTCTAGACATCAACATGTTTAGAAACCCCACCTTTCTTCTCGGCAATCTTACCGGTATGATGTCTTACTACGTCCTTTTCGCAGTCCTCTTTCTCATGCCCTTCTATTGCGAAAGGGTGCTCGACTACAGTCCGGCTCTTACCGGAAGCCTTCTTACCCCCATCCCGCTGGCCATGGCGGTGATCGCCCCCTTTGCCGGCTGGGTTTCCGATAAATACCGGGCAGGTACCCGGCTAATGACCGCCGGGGGGATGCTCATCTGCAGCGCGGCCTGTTTTTTCCTCCTCTTCGTTGGGCACCATGCGAGCGTTTGGATCCTGGTTGGCGAACTCATACTTCTTGGAATCGGCATGGGCATGTTTACCCCTCCCAATAACAGCGCTATCATGGGCGCGGCGCCCCGGGAAAAGCTCGGGCTGGCAGGTGGTATTCTCAACATGATGCGCTCCCTGGGGCTCATCTTCGGCGTGGATATTTCCGGGCTCGTCTTTACCTCCCTGGAACATAAATATCTTTCCACTCACGGCTATAAGCATATCACGCACGTCTTTCAGGATGGGCGCATTCCCCTTTCGATGAAAGACCATGCGTTCATGCGCGGTTTCATCATAGTAATCGGCGTTCTCCTCGTGATCAACCTTACCGCCTCGCTTCTCTCCGCCTTTAAGCAAACCGGCGAACTTGACGCCGAGGCGCTTGCGGCTGCGAAGGAAGCAGAGTTGGCGGCCTGATTTGTCTTGGCCTCGGCCCCGTTCCCGCCCGGATAGCGGCGGGAACGGGGCCTTTTTATTCCTGGCCCGAATTCTTTTCTCTCAGGGAGTGGAGGTATATAAAAGGTGCATTCAATTGCCCTGTCATATTTGAGTCTTGCGGCTTTGGGTATGGCAATCAGCTCTTGCGTGACACTTATCGGCGCGGGGGGCGGAATCTTGCTTATGCCCCTTCTGTTCCTTCTTTTTCAGCACCAGAATCCGCAGCAACTAACGGCCATTTCCTCGGCCTGCCTCCTGGTTCATACCGCTTCGAGCACCCTTGCCTACTCCAGGCTAAAAAGGGTGGATTTCAACGCCGGGCTCTTCTACGGGGCTGCGGGTCTTCAAGGCGCCGTGCTCGGAGCAGTTGCCACGGGGGCTTTTTCCCGCCAATTTTTTGAGTTCCTCTTCGCCCTTTTCCTCATGGCCTTGTCGCTGTTTGCAACTTTTAAATGGAGGCACGAGACGCGCAGCCGTAAAATTGCCCTCCCATCTTATAAGTTTTCCTGGAACTTACGAAAGTCGGTTTCAGCCGGCGGCATCATTTTTGAGTGCGACTATAACAGGCTTGCAGGCCTTTCGATTTTTTTCCTCCTCGGCTTCCTCACTGCCTTTTTGGGCATTGGAGGCACCAGCCTCATCGTTCCGGTGTTGCTCTACGTTGTAAAATTCCCTATATTTATCGCTACGGGCACCGCACAGCTGATCGCGGCAATCGTTACCCTTACCGCTACCCTGACCCACATGGGGATCGGTTCCTTTGGTCATGGCGGCCTCCACCGCCTGGTAGCCATTGGGGTGGGAATGATGGCGGGTGCGCAAATGGGGGCCCACTTCTCCGGCAGGATCAAACGGGTCTGGATCGTTCGAAGCCTTGCCGCTGTATTTGTCCTGGTGGGAGTCAGGGTGATGCTGGCCATCTTGTAATCGAGTTTAAATAAATACCGAACGGAGGGCTTGCGGATAGATGCCCATAATCACGATTTCCAGAGGTTCCTATAGCCACGGGAAGGAAGTGGCCGAGAAGCTGTGCGCAAGGCTTGGCTACGAGTGCGTCTCCCGTGAGGTCATCTTGAAGGCTTCCGAACACTTCAATATTCCCGAATTAAAGCTTGTGCGCGCCTTATACGATGCCCCCTCGATCCTGGATCGCTTTGTGCACGGCAAGGAAAGATATGTGGCTTATTTCCGTGAAGCCCTTTTGCATTATCTTTTGAAGGACAATGTCGTCTATCATGGCCTTGCAGGCCATTTTTTTGTCCCCGGCATCTCTCACGCCCTCAAGGTTAGGATTATCGCCGACGTCGAGGAGCGCCTGAGGGTGGAAAAGGACCCCTTGCACGCCCTCTCCGATGAGGAGGCGCTAAGAGCGCTGGAAAGAGACGACGAGGAGCGGCGCGGCTGGAGCAGGCGCCTCTACGGCATAGATACTTCCGATCCCGCCCTCTACGACATGGTGCTCCACATAAAGCGCATGAGCACCGACGATGCCGTTGAGATCTTAGCCCAAACGGCCCGCCAGCCCCGCTTTCAAGCTACCCCCGAGTCCACCCGGGCCATCAAGACGCTTTTTCTGGCCGCCCAGGTGGAGGCCTCCCTGGTCGAAACGATACCTGCTGCGAAGGTGAGCGTGGAAAACGGTGAAATTGTCGTTTCCACCATGGGCTACCTGGCCGATGGCAAGCAGTTGATCGCAAAAGTCGAAGAGGTTATCGACGATGAAAAAGCCGGCGTCCACGTGAAGGTTAGATTGTCAAATCGCGATTAAAAGCACATTTTCTAAACAATGCGTGTCTCGGCTCTGCGCTCGCCTATTCGATGCATTTTATGTCCAGCAGGGGAGTGCCGTCAACGGCGTCAAGGCCCACCACGTCAATAACTCCGTCCTCAACGCCGGTTACCTCTACGACCTGGATGGACACCGGGTTTGGCCTCTGGGGGCTGCGTGTGGAAAAAACCCCGCGTATCGCGCGCTTCAGATCCCCCCTTGGGTGGACCTGGAGAACGTCTCGCTCTGCCAGGTGCATCCAGTAGAGAATTAGGATTTTCGCCCCCTCCTTTATGCCCGTAAGGCCTTCCCGGTAGCGTTTATCAAGGATCAGCTGCCCGCGAATTGCCGCTTCACTGCCTTGCTTTGGCGCTTGTCCGGGCTCGGTTATCGGGCTTCGGATCACGCCTATGGGCTTGAGGATTATTTCCAACGAAGTGATTTCTTCTTTTGTTTCCATTCCGCTTGGCCTTTCGTATGAGTTGTTGCGAACAGCTTTTTTCAAAAACCGATTTTTCGAAGAAAATCCTCGCATCTCAGTTCCAAGAGATGATAATAGTTGCAAGGCTGGAGCATCCAGTCAAATCTTTGATTTACGAGGTGGTTTTTGTCAATTTTTCCTAAAATGAATAATCCCGGCCGCAAACGAGATAGATCCAGGCATTACGGACACAGACCCCCGGTCAAGCCCGCGACCGGTCCTTTTGCCCTTAAAATCTACAAGAGCCTGCTTCCCGTTCTCGAACGGATAAGGACTCCGGAACCGGTTGCCTTCGAGCCCGATCCTTTTCAGCTCGAGGCCTTGGCTCTTATAGAACAATCCGACGTGCTGGTTACCGCTCCAACGGGGGCGGGTAAAACTTATATCGCGGTCGGGGCCATCGGGAAGGTTTTCCGAAGGGGGGGCAAAAGTTGGTATGCCTCACCTCTTAAGGCTTTGTCCAACGCCAAATACCATGAATTCGGCGAAATCTTCGGCCCTGAAAATGTCGGGATCTTAACGGGGGACAGGAAGGAAAATCCCCAGGCCCCCATAATAGTGGGCACCACGGAAATTCTTCGCAACCAGTTATACGATACGATGCATCGAGGCGAGGATATCGAGGTTGATCTCGTGGTGCTCGATGAGGCCCATTACCTGGGAGACACCGACAGGGGCGTCGTCTGGGAGGAGGTGCTCATCTATCTGCCTCCCCGCGTCAGGCTTTTGCTGCTTTCCGCAACCATATTGAACGGCGACGACATCACCGGTTGGCTCACCTGGATGAGAGGCGCCGAGTGCAAGTGGGTGGAGACCTACGAACGGCCCGTACCGCTTTTCCCCCTTTTCCTTTTCCCGGGAGGAGAGCTTGCGCCCCTTGACACCAAAAGGGGGTTGCTCCAAAGAATCGACAAGCTGGAGCGCTCCGCGCTTCCCAAAAGCGAACTTGCCCAGGTCCCGCGCATTCTCCAGGTCTTGAAGAGCGCAAACCTCTTGCCCGCCATATTTTTCCTCAAATCCCGCGCCGATTGCGACCGCGCGGTGGAAATGTGTCTGACCTGTCAGGCAGTGGATGGACGCGAGGAGTCGGGCTTTGACGAAAAATTTGAAAACTTGCTCGCCCAGTATCCCTTTCTTTCCACCCACCAGCACCTCGAAGTGCTCAAAAGCTGCAGGGTCGGCTCCCATCACGGCGGCCAGCTTCCCAACTGGAAGCTTTTTTTGGAAAAGATGATGCAGGCCGGATGCCTGGACGCCATATTTTCCACCTCCACGATCGCCGCCGGGGTTAACTTCCCGGCCCGCACCGTGGTCGTGTTTCAAAGCGACCGGTTCAACGGCAAGGATTTTGTCCCCCTTAGCGCTACCGATTTGCTCCAGATGACCGGCAGGGCCGGACGCCGGGGGATGGATGAAATCGGCTTTGTTCTGGTCATTCCCGGCCAGCACCAGGACCCAAGGCTTATAAGCGACCTTCTAAAGTCAAGCCCCGATCCCATTCGCAGCCAGATCAAGGTGAATTTCTCGATGGTCTTGAACCTGCTGCTCTCCCACAGCTCCGATGAAATCCGAGACCTTTTCGTCTCCTCTCTGGCTACCTATCAGAATCTTAGCAGCGATGCCAAATCGATGAAGGACCTCGATAAGGTGCGCGCCGAGCTCGATAGATTCAGGCCTCTTATGGGATGCGGCTCCCTTGATGATTTGTCCGAGATTCGCCCGGCCTATTTCGCCACTATCGACCAGCTGCGCAAAATGCGCAAGTCCCTCAAAAGACGGCCCGACCACAAGCATGTTATCGATCAGCTCGCTCCGGGCCGCATCTTTATCAGCAGCAGGGGAACGCCCTACCTGTGTGTTGCTTCTCCCGATTTTGAGTATGCCAATGTGGAGGCCGTTCGGCTGGCCCATCCGGTGAGAATGCGAAAAAGAAGCATCCGAACGCACCGGGTCTCCTTCCATCGGGTCCGGGCTTCGAGCGTTATGCTCGATTCCTTCCCCGAGCCCCAGGAAAGAAAGGAGTGGGAGGAACTCATCGCGCAGGCCGATCGGGGCGAATTCAAACCCGCGGCCTCCAACGGCCTTTCCAGAGCCCGCGAAGACCTTGCCTCCCAAGAGCTGACCGCTACCGCCCAAAGGCTTAGGACCTATCCCTGCCAGAGGTGCAAGCTCTTTGGCCCGTGTCTGCAGGAAGTCTCCCACCCGTTTTCCCACTCCCTCAGACGATACTTTCAACTCTTCGAAAAGGTCGATTCGACCCAGGAACAGCTCTGGCGCTCCTTTCTTAAACACTTCAGGGTCCTTCAGGCGGAAAACTACGTCGATGAAAACGGCACTCTCACAAGCGACGGCCTTTGGGCTTCCAAGCTAAGACTTGACCAGCCGCTTCTTATCTCCGAGGGGATTAGAAAAAATCTCTTTCCCCAGGAGGACCCGGAGCTGCTGGCGGCCCTTATCGCCCAGTTTGTAACCGATCGCGATAAGCACGGCGACGTTCAGCAGGCCGCCTTTGTGTGGAAATACCCCGATATCGCCAGGCCCTTTTTCCAGATGCTAAAGGACCTCCAGGGGCTAAAGGAGCGCCTCCACGCCCAGGGGTTCGAGACTCCGCCTCTTCCCTTCTGGGCCGTTGTAACCGTCTATCATTGGGCAAAAGGGTTTAGCTGGGAGCAGGTCCGGGAAATCTCGGGCATGGATGAAGGAGATCTCGCCATGATTATCTTGCGCACCGCCGACCACCTAAGGCAAATAGAGGCCCTTTTCGAAACCCACCCTCAACTGGCGAAAACCGCCGCCGATGCTGTCGATCTCTTGCTGCGCGAGCCCGTGCTTGGCGTTTGAGAGTCGTTTTTTATAAAAACTCCTTGACACGGCACAATGCATTTAGATATATGAAGAAGTTCCAAATATTTTCCCTTAAAGGAGGCGTCCGGATGTTAAAGAGCCCGTGCATTAATTGCGATCGAGCCAGCGAAGACAAAAATAAATGTTTGGACAAGTGTGAAAAGCTTAAGGAATACCAGGAGACGATTCTCAAACAGGGAATTTACGCTACTATGTAAATGCGGGCGTTCAGCCTTTTGTGAGCGGCCGGGCGAAGGCCGCTTTTTTTGTCGAAAAGTCTTCTATCTCAGAGGTTGAACCGTCTGGAGGAGTTAAACTCATGTACGCCATCTTCAAAGCCTGCGGCAGGCAATACAAAGCTGAGCCCGGCCAGATTGTCAGATTGGAAAAGATGTCCGGAGAAGTCGGAGAAAACGTGACTCTGGGCGAAGTGCTGCTTATCTCCGAAGACGACCGGGTCCGCATCGGCCGCCCTGTCGTTGAGGGCGTTGCGGTAAATGCCACCATCGTCGAACAGGGACGCGGCCCCAAGATCGTCATCTTTAAGCATAAACGCCGCAAGGATTATCGTAAGAAACAGGGACACAGGCAGGACTTTACTGCCGTGCGGGTTGAAAATATCGGGTGATTTATCCAGGCAGCGAACCGCTTGTAAGCCTTTTCGCTTCCTGCTTCTATATTTTTTTGGAGGTCTATCGTGGCGCATAAAAAAGCGGGCGGAAGTTCCCGAAACGGTCGTGACAGCGCTGGCCAGCGCAGAGGCATTAAAAAATTTGGCGGTGAATTCGTTGCCGCCGGAAATATTATAGTTCGCCAGCTTGGCACCAAATTTCACCCCGGCAACAACGTCGGGATGGGCAGGGACTACACGATTTTCGCCCTCACCGACGGGCGGGTCGCTTTTGAGCGCAAGGACAAAACGCGCCAGAAGATCAGCGTCTATCCGGTAGAAACCCTCCAGTAGGTTTTGCTCCCGGCCCCTGGGGTTTTCCTATCCCCAAAGGGGCTTGTCTTTATGGACGAACGGGTTGTAACTATTCGGACGCTTGTCTGCGTCTTCGTGCTCCCCTCCACCGAAAAGGTGAGAGGGGAGTGCTGTCTTTAGCATCCGGGGTTCGCGAACTAATGAAATTTATTGACGAAGTAAAAATTTCGGTCTGCGCCGGTAAGGGCGGCAACGGCTGTGTAAGTTTCAGGCGCGAGAAGTATGTTCCCCGGGGCGGACCCGACGGCGGTGACGGCGGTGAGGGAGGCAGCGTCATTATCGAGGCTACCCAAAGAAAGCACAGTCTCCTTGATTTCCGCTATAAAAACATCTTTAAGGCCGAAGCCGGAAAAAGCGGGGCGGGCCGGAACAAAAAAGGCCGGAGCGGTCGCGATCTTGTCATCGAAGCTCCCGTGGGCACGATGCTAAAGGACCCGGTTAGCGGTGAAATTTTTGCCGACCTGACCGAAAACGGACAAATCAGCATAGCGGCCAAGGGAGGAAGAGGCGGGAAGGGAAATGCTCACTTTGCCACCTCTACCCACAGAACCCCCCGTTTTGCCCAGGAAGGACAGCCGGGGGAAGAACGGGAACTAAAACTTGAACTCAAACTCATTGCCGATGTCGGTCTGGTTGGACTGCCCAACGTCGGAAAATCAACCCTCATCTCGGTAGTCTCCGCGGCACGGCCCAAAATTGCCGATTACCCCTTTACTACCCTTGTCCCCAACCTTGGCGTCGTCCAATATGACGACGCGCCTCCTTTTGTCATGGCCGACGTGCCCGGGCTTATCGAGGGCGCACATCTTGGCGCCGGCCTTGGCGTACGGTTTCTAAAGCATATAGAAAGAACGAGGATCCTTGTTCACGTCATTGACGCCTCTGCTGCCCCTGAGGACAATCCCCTTTTGCCCTTCGAACAGATCGAACATGAACTTAAGAGCTATTCCCAAGATATGCGTAAAAAACCAAGGATAATCGTTTTAAATAAGACCGATATGGTCAAGGATTCCCAACTTCTTGCTAAAATCCATGGAAACTACCTCCAACTCGGTTCTCCCGTTCTTTTGGTCTCGGCCCTCAAAAGAGAAGGACTGCGCGAACTGGTCCGGCTTCTTACCCAGCTCCTTTTACAGGAGTAAAAGGGTTTCTAAAGACCCTCCTGTAATTGGGTGCAATGAATTTCCCTGATCATCTTACCATTGAACAACTCGGGTGAACTCGTTATATTAAACGCAACTTTGTGCCTTGGTTGCTGTTTTCGTGCTGAATCGATTGATCGAAAGGTTAAAGTAATGGTCTATGATGTTGGAGTTGACGTAGGGTCTGTCAGCATCAACTCTATCGTTTTGGACGAAAATGGCTGTATCGTTCTGGAAACGCCCTATTTGAGGCATTTTGGCCTGTTCTACAAAGAAACCTGCAACCTCTTGGACGAAATCATCCGAAAGATCGGGGCTAACGACCGCGCACAGATCAGATCGATCGGTTTTACGGGGGTTCACGGAGAGCTTTTGGCCCAAAAGCTGGGCGCGCCCTTCGAAGTTGAGACCATCGCTCAGGTCGAGGGGGCCCTTTACGCGGTCCCGGGGGTTCGTTCCATTATTACCATGGGCGGCCAGGATACTGCTATTTTTCAGTTGGATCACAATGGCCCCCACTGGCAGCTTGAGTCTTTTAACGTCAACGGCCCCTGCGCCTCGGGAACGGGTTCCTTTATCGACCAGCAGGCTGAAAGGCTTGCCCAGTCGATGTACGGCTCCGATTTTTCGATGGGTAAGGCAAAACTGCAGCAGACTCTACACGACTTCATCGAACTGGGTTTAAAGAGCACCTATCCTGCGCCTGTAGCCTGCCGGTGCACGGTTTTTACCAAATCCGACATGATCCATCTGCAAAACAAGGGTGAGAGCCTGTCAAATATCATTGCCGGCCTGCATTTCGGAAACGCCGCCAATTATGTCAGCACGATTGTGGGAAACCGTGAACTGCTCGACCCGATTATTTTTATCGGGGGCATGGCCTCAAACCGTCTCCAGGTTAAGGCTTTTCAACACTATTTCCCCTCCTTGAGCGTTCCGGCCTGTCATACCTCGATAGGTGCCCTGGGGGTGGCAGTCCTTGCCGGAAAGCGGGGCTGGCGAAACGAGGTCGATCTTTCGATCCTTTTGCGGGAGGATTCGCGATCGGTTGAGGGTTTCCCCCGGGCTGAGCGCCTTGAGCTTTCGTTTAGCCGCTTTGAAGCCGGAAACGGTTCAGTGCCCTGGGCGTGGAAAAAGGGTAAACCCGTGGAAGCCTACCTCGGGGTCGATATAGGCTCTACCTCGACCAAGTATGCGCTCATAAGCGATAAGGCCGGGCTGCTTCACAAGTGCTACGTGCCCACGCGCGGAAAACCCATCGAGGTGACTCAGCAGTTGCTGCGCACCCTGCAGGAGGAAGCCGGAGCGAACATAAAACTCATGGGGATCGCGACCACGGGTTCGGGTCGCAATGTGGTGGGCGACTTCCTGAGCTCCGATCTTGTCATTGATGAGATTACGGCTCACGCGCGGGGTGCGGTGCAAATCGATCCGGAAGTCGATACCATCTTTGAAATCGGAGGTCAGGACTCCAAGTACATTTCCCTTGAGAACACCCATCCCTATGATTTTGCCATGAACAAGGTGTGTGCGGCCGGTACGGGCAGCTTTCTCCATGAGCTGGCAAACAAGATGAACATCAATATCGTGGGCGAATTCCAGGACATTGCCCTTAGCTCCAGGACCCCCATTCATCTGGCCGAGCGTTGCACGGTCTTCATGGAATCCGACCTTGTCAGCTATCTGCAAAAGGGCGGCGAAAGGCAGGATCTCATAGGAGGTCTTTGCTATGCGATAGTCTACAATTACTTGAACCGGGTGGTGGAAAAGAGGCGCATTGGAAAGCGCGTGATGTTTCTGGGAGGGCCTTCGCTAAACAAGGGGATCGTGGCGGCCTTCGAACGGGTGCTCAAACGCGAGATCCTTGTCCCCGAAAACCGTGAGGTGATGGGGGCCTTCGGGGCGGCCCTTTCGGTCATGGAGCTTTTCAAAAAAGAGGGGATGGAGTACCGCAGGCGCGATCTCGATCAGCTTGCTTCCATGGAGGTGAACTTTTCCGAGAGTGTCTGCCGTGCCGATAAAAAATGTCACAACGAGTGCAAGCTCAAAGTCTATAGTTTCGGGGAGCGCAAGTCCATATGGGGAGGAGACTGCGGCCGCTATGAAACCCGGGCCGAAGGGGGCAGGGAGGTTGACTATTTTCAGGTAAGGCAGGCCGTTTTCGACCAGGCACTCTCGGAAGCGGCAAATCTGCTGACCGAAGCCGAAGCCCGCCGTCAGCCCCGGCCTGTCATCGGCATACCTCTTGCCTTGCATTCTCTGGAGTGGGGAGTCTACTGGGCCCACTTTTTCTCCGAACTCGGCTTCCCTGTGCTTCTAAGTCCCAAGACCACCAATAAGCTCGCTTTTCTTGGCGTCGAAAACGTGGTTGCCGAGGTGTGTTTCCCCGTCAAGGTGTTCCACGGACATGTGCGCTACCTTATGGACCGGGCCCGATACCTCTTTTTACCCAATGTCGTCAATGCGCCCGTTCCCCAGGAAGAAGAAATAGGCTATTTTTGCCCGCTCGTTCAGAGTTCCCAGTTTATGAGCAGGTCGGCCCTTAACATCCCCGACGAAAGGATCATCCGGCCTTCGCTCTATTTGAAGGAAGGTCCGCAAAACCAGGTCTTTGCCTTCGAAAAAGCCTTCCCGCGCGAACTAAGGCCTAAAAGAGCCGAGATTGAAAGAGCCGTGTTCAAGGCCGCTGCAAGACAGGCCCAATTTCGCCGCCGCCTGGTTGAGAAAGGTCAGGAGATCCTCCAGGCAATGGATCCCGCCGAACCGGTCTGGATAGTCACGGGGCGTCCCTATAACCTCTATGACGAGCGCCTCAATCTTCAGCTTGGTAAACAGCTTGCAAAACTTGGCATAAAGGCCGTTCCAATGGACATGGTGGACTCGGACGGCGAGGATATGTCGGATTTCAAGCGCATGTTCTGGGGGCTTGGAGCACGGATCATCCGAACGGCCAAAAGGATCCTTCGCACCCCCAACTGGTACGGGGTGCATCTGACCAATTTTAGCTGCGGGGCCGATTCCTTCATAGAGCATTTTTATCGGCACCTCTTGGCCGATAAGCCCTCGCTCATACTCGAACTGGACGAGCACTCCGCGGTGGCCGGCCTCTTAACGCGCGTGGAAGCCTACCGCAACGTGGTGAGAAATCTCGAGGAAAAGCGCTCTTCGCTAAGACCCGCCCCGGAGGCTGCGCCCACGCTTGAGGAGGCGGGGTGAGCCTTTTTTTTGCTCACGCGAAGGCGCGAAGACGCGAAAGCCAAGAAGAGCGAAAGCCGATCTTCTCACGCGAAGCCGCGAAGGCGCGAAAGCTAAGAAGAGCGAAAGCCGATCTTCTCACGCGAAGGCGCGAAAGCGCGAAAGCTAAGAAGAGCGAAAGCCGATCTTCTCACGCGAAGGCGCGAAAGCGCGAAAGCTAAGAAGAGCGAGAGCCGATCTTCTCACGCGAAGGCGCGAAAGCGCGAAAGCCAAGAAGAGCGAAAGCCGATCTTCTCACGCGAAGGCGCGAAGACGCGAAAGCCAAGAAGAGCGAAAGCCGATCTTCTCACGCGAAGGCGCGAAGACGCGAAAGCCAAGAAGAGCGAAAGCCGATCTTCTCACGCGAAGCCGCGAAGGCGCGAAAGCGCGAAAGCTAAGAAGAGCGAAAGCCGATCTTCTCACGCGAAGGCGCGAAAGCTAAGAAGATATGAGGGGCCCAAAAGTTGCAAATTGAGGAAATCGCCAGGGAAGCGGTTGACTGTGGGTACAGGATACATACGCAACTGGGGCCGGGTTTGCTCGAATCGGTCTATGAGGTTGTGTTGGCGCGGCTGCTTAATGACCGTGGTTTCTTCATCGAACGGCAAAAGCCGGTGCCGATTGTTTTTGAAGGACTTCATTTTGCGGAGGGCTTCCGGATCGATCTGTTGGTTGAAAACACCCTGGTCATAGAAATTAAATCGCTTGAAGTGTCCGAAGACGGACTTGAGTTGACACCTTGCATAAAAAAGGGTGGTCAGGTACCCTCCTGAGGATTGTCGCCAAACAACCCAGGAGAAAGGAACCTCTATGACCACCCAGGAAAAACTTGCAAGAC
>JAJXYD010000011.1 GCA_021780695.1 Deltaproteobacteria bacterium | reverse complement strand
GAGGAAAGGACCACTTCTAAAATAGTCATTTTACCAGGGACCGTCACTACCCTTTTGCTTTGCGCCCGAAGGCAGGGGCATATCTATAACAACCAGACCCCCCAGTCAATACAAAAATTTAAAAAAATGAAAACACTCCAACACCACTACCACAGATCCGCTCCGGGCTTCATTCTCCCCTCCACCCCCAGATTTTGCCCCCCCTGGATTCCAAAAAACTTCCTGAAAGCCGGTTCTTTTCCCCACCGCGCTTGTTTTCCTTTTTTTTAGCGCCAGGAACGTCTTGGGGGCTGGTTTCCGAGATGGCGACAGGCCGAGACGACCTCGTCTGATTCCGGCAAAGGCGGTCAGTAGAAGCCAAGGTTTTGGTCGATTTGGGCGCCACTACAAGGAAGATATATATGGTGGAAGATGCCAAGATAGTTATTCAGTTTTTTGTTTGCCTATGCTAGACGCTATAGATATTAAGATTTAAGGGGGATATGCGGCCTATCCTGTGGCGGGGGAAAGAGGCCGTACTTATATTGAGCGCTTGCCATCAGGGTGTTTATTCGTTTAAGTACCTAATAAGAGGTGAGAAAAACAATAATGCCTATCCAGCAGATCGATCTTGCATACCGCGTCAAATACCTCTCGATTCTTGACCAGGAGGGTAAGGTAGACCAGGCCCTGGACCCGGCACTGCCCGAAGAACTGCTGCTAAAGCTCTACCGGGGGATGGTGCTGGGGAGAAGTTTTGATGAAAGAATGCTCATTCTTCAAAGGCAGGGCAAACTGGGAACCTTTGCGCCGGTAAAGGGGCAGGAGGCACAGATTGGTGCAGCTGCCGCCCTTGAACCCCAGGACTGGATCATACCCTCCTTTCGGGAGACCCCGGTTGAGATTTGGCGGGGCAAACCGATGGAAAGTGTTCTTCTCTATTACAGCGGCTACAGCGAGTGCGAACCGCTTCCGGAAGGGCTAAATTTGCTTCCCGTATCAGTGCCCGTAGGCTCTCAGATGTCTCATGCCGTGGGAATCGGACTTGGGATGAAATACCGGGGGCAAAAAGCCGTGGCGGCCACCTTTTTTGGCGACGGAGCCACATCGCAGGGCGATTTTCACGAAGCGATGAATTTTGCCGCGGTCTATCGGGCTCCGGTCATTTTTATCTGCCAGAACAACCAGTGGGCAATTTCCCTGCCCAGAAAACGGCAGACAAATTCGGCCACATTGGCTCAAAAGGCTCTTGCCTACGACATGGAGGGGATCCAGGTGGACGGAAACGACGTTCTGGCGGTCTACCGGGCGGTTAGAGAGGCCGCGGATCGTGGCAGAGCGGGCGGCGGGCCGACTCTTATAGAACTGATAACTTACCGGCTTTCGATGCACACGACCGCGGACGATCCCCAAAAGTACCGCAGCGAAGAGGAAGTCGCGCAGTGGCAGAGCAAAGACCCCATCACGCGATTTGAAAAATACCTGACAAACAAGGGCCTGCTCGGCCAACAGGACATCCCCTTGATCGCCCAGGACATCAAGGCGCAAATCAGCCAGGCCGAACAGCGTTGGGAACAGATTACACAAAAGGCTCTAGACCCCCTGGACATGTTCGAAAACACCTATGCTCAGATGCCTCCCGCGCTGCTAGACCAGAGACAAATGCTTAAAAGGGAGCTGGAAGAAAGCCTCTAGCTGGGATAGGAGGCGTGAAGAGATCGGGCTGGGATTTTTCTTTTTAAGCGGAGAATCGCAAATGGCAAAAATGAACATGGTTCAGGCCCTCAACCTGGCGCTTGCCCAGGAAATGGAAAAAGATGACCGCGTCATCTTGCTGGGCGAAGATATCGGAAAAGACGGGGGAGTGTTTCGGGTAACGGAGGGTCTTTTAGAAAAATTCGGCCCCGAGCGTGTCCTAGACACCCCTCTTGCCGAATCGGCAATAGCCGGTTGTTCGATTGGAATGGCCATATACGGATTAAAACCGGTTAGCGAGATGCAGTTTTCGGGTTTTAGCTACTTCGCCTTTCACCAGATGGAGGCTCACGCCTCCAGGATGCGTAATAGATCGGGGGGCCGCTACACGGTCCCCATGGTTTTGCGAGCGCCTTACGGCGGCGGGGTAAGAGCGCTCGAACACCATTCCGAGAGTCGTGAAATTTACTGGGCGCACACCCCGGGGCTAAAAATGGTAATCCCATCGACGCCTCGCCTTGCAAGGGCGCTTCTTGTCAGCGCGATCCGCGACCCCGACCCGGTTGTTTTCTATGAACCCAAGGCGGTCTATCGGGCTTTCAGGGAAGAGGTGCCCGAAGAGGAGGAAACCTTTCCCATCGGAAAGTCCCGGGTGGCAAGACAAGGCAGCGACATCACCCTCATATCCTACGGAGCAAGTCTCATGGCGACCCTGGAAGCCGCTTCTCAGCTAAGCGAAAAAGACGGGGTGGAATGCGAGGTAATAGATCTTCTTTCGCTTTCCCCCATGGATGATGAGCTTTTCACCCAATCGGTTCAAAAGACCGGGCGCGCGGTTGTAGTCCACGAGGCCCATGCCACCTACGGGGCCGGAGCAGAAATCATTGCGAGAGTAGTGGAAAAGGCGCTGCTCTATCTGGAAGCTCCAATCGTGCGGGCTACCGGCTTTGATATCGCAATACCGCTCTACCAGCGCGAAAAGTACTATTTGCCAACCGTTGAAAGAATCCAAAGAAGCGTGCGCCAAACTCTGGCATTTTAGCTCTAAGACGCCGGGTTTGCCACACCCGGAAGCCAACAACCGAAGGGGAGGATTTCATGCCGGTCGAATTCAAGCTTCCCGACCTTGGAGAGGGCATCCACGAGGGCGAGATAATCGAAGTGCTCGTTAAGGCAGGCGACCAAGTCGAAGACGGACAAACCGTTGCCGTAATCGAAACCGATAAGGCTACGGCCGAGGTCCCTTCACCGGTTACCGGAACCGTAGTGGAAGTAAAGGTAGAACCCGGGCAGACGGTGGGGGTGGGAGAAGTACTCATCGTTTTTTTAAAAGAAGGCGAAAGCCGGCAAAGTGTGCAGGCAGGGCCAAAAGATTACCCAGGTCCGCAGGCGCCCGCTCAAAAGCAAAAAACGAGTGAGCGGATCTCCGGGACCCCGGTGGCCGCGGCCCCTTCGACTCGTCGCCTTGCCAGGGAGCTAGGCATCGATATCGCAAAAGTAACACCTTCGGGCCCCGGCGCAAGGGTAACCGCGGAGGACGTGCGCGCGTTTTCTGAAAAGTCGGCCTTGCCCGAGGAGCAAAAGCAACCTGAAGAAGCGGCTATTGAAAAGGAACCGGTCCAGATCCCTGAGACAGCAACCCCGCAGGAGCGGGTTTTGCTTCGTTCCGTGCGAAAGGCCACCGCGCAACGCATGACGACCGCGTGGGCGCAAATTCCCCATGTGAGCCACATGGACTCGGTCGATCTCACCGCCCTCGAGCACTTTCGCCGCAAGCACAAGGAAAAGGTCGAGGCGCAGGGAGGAACTCTGAGCTTAATGGTCTTCGTTATGAAAGCCGCCGCGGCTGCGCTAAAGAAGTTCCCTTTCTTTAATTCCAGCATAGATATGGAATCGGGGGAAATCATACTTAAACATTACCGTAATATAGGAATTGCCACCGACACCGAGCGGGGCCTTCTGGTCCCGGTTATCCGCGACGTCGATCGCAAGTCACTATTAGAGCTGGCGGCGGAGTTTAAGGAACTCTCCGAGCGGACGCGGCAGGGCAAGGCGAGCAGACAAGACCTCTCGGGAGGTACTTTTACGATCACAAACGTTGGTCCCTTTGGAGGAACGGCAATCAATCCCATCATAAATTACCCCGAGGCTGCGATTCTTGGAATGGCCCGTGCCAAATTGGAGCCCGTTGTTGTGGGAGACCAGAAAGACTACGAGATAGTTGTCCGTTCCATGCTGCCCGTAAGCATCACTTTCGATCACCGAATCCTCGATGGGGCCGAGGCCGCGAGGTTTATAAACATGATCAAAGAGATGCTTGAAGACCCTGAAAACCTCTTGCTGATGAGTTAGCACCCTTTGGCAAGAAAGCTTTAAGGGGGGCGAGCAGAACACAGGGAGGAAAGATTAAACATCAGATCGCGGCTTTTCGCTTGCCTGACCTTCGACCTGCCCGGCTTGCCGCCCCGGCGGGCTTTTTTTGTGCGGCAAAGGAGTTTTTTACAATGGTAATGGGCGAGTTTACCCAGGAAACCGACCTGCTGGTAATAGGAGGCGGCCCCGGTGGTTATGCGGCCGCCTTTCGAGCCGCGGACCTAGGGCTTGACGTAACGTTGGTTGAAATGGCTCCCGAACCTGGGGGAGTATGCCTTTATACGGGCTGTATCCCGTCAAAGACCCTGCTCTACGTCACCGAACTTATGCATGACGCCCGCAGATCGAGCGGGATGGGCATAACATTCGAAGAACCCAAGATTGATCTGGGCATGCTTCGCGCCTGGAAGAACACGGTGATTGGAAAGCTTGCCAAGGGGCTTTCCGGCCTTGTCCAAAGGCGCGGGATTCTCTATATCCGGGGAAAGGCGACCTTTGAGGATTCAAACCACGCGCGGGTCCAAAACGGAGCATCGAGCCACATCAGGTTTAAGCACGCGATCATAGCCACGGGTTCTCGACCGCGCCCCCTGGCAGGGGTTGCGGGAAAGGCCGGAGGGCGGATCATGGATTCCACGGGCGCCCTGGAGCTGACAGATATCCCCAAAAGGCTGCTGGTGGTTGGGGGAGGCTTCGTAGGCCTCGAACTGGGATCGGTCTATGCTTCCCTTGGGAGCAAGGTTAGCCTTATCGAAGGCAACGGACAGTTCATGCACGGCATAGACTCCGATCTTTCCAGACCTGTTCTGGACCGGCTAAAGGAGCTTTTCGACTCTTTTCACTACAACACGCAAATCGAGTCCATCCAGGAGGATGAAAGCGGAGTGGACGTTACGTTCCAGGGAGACATCCCGTCCAAATCCCAAAGATTTGACCGAGTGCTCGTATCCATTGGCAGGCTCCCCAACTCGGAGGGAATCGGGCTGGAAAACACCGGAGTCAAAACAGACGAGCAGGGGTTCATACTGACTGACCGGCAAAGGCGAACGAGCGACGAAAAGATTTTTGCCATCGGCGACGTCACAGATGGAGCGATGCTTGCTCACAAGGCAATGCACGAGGGGAAGGTAGCCGCGGAGGCGATCGCCGGAATGGCCTCTTTTTTTGATTTCCAGACGATTCCCGCCGTTCTCTACACGGACCCGCAAATAGCGGTTTGCGGCTTGAGCGAAGAAGCGGCAAAAAAGCGTGGGATAAAGATCAAGGTATCCCGGTTTCCCTGGGCGGCATCGGGGAGAGCGGTATCGATGGGCGTTTCAGCGGGCATGACCAAAATGATCATTGACCCGGATACGCAGAGGGTGCTCGGGGTGGGCATTGTTGGAAGAGATGCCGGAGAGATGATAGCCGAAGGAGTCCTTGCAATCGAGATGGGGGCGCTTGCCGAGGATGTAAGCCTTTCGATACACCCTCACCCGACCCTTTCGGAAGCCGAGGAAGAGGCTGCCGGGGCATTCCTTGGAAGTTCCACCCACATTCTGCCCCAGAAAAAATAACACTCTTTTGCCTTTTGCGGTTACCCGCTTATTTTAGCTAAATAAGGAGAACAAGATGAAGGGAAACTGTAAAGTCATAGCGAAGCTATAAGGAGCTTCTAAGCGATTAGATGACCGCGATCAACCCATATTTCGTTTGACCCCGGCCAATTACCAGGTGGAGCAAATAGCTTAGGGGCAATTCCCCCCTTTAAGGTTTCAACTGGTAGAAAACCGAGCGCAGATACCGCTTAGGCTCCAGTTCGGGACAAAGCCCGGCGATCGATTCCGTAGAACCTATTATGAGATAGCCGTCCGGAGCCAATGCCTTGGACAAGGCCCTGAAGAGCTGAGTTTTGTCCTGCTCGGAAAAATAAATGGCCACGTTGCGGCAGAAGATGATATCGAATTTTTGCGGAAAGGCAAAAGGCTCGAGCAGGTTCATGGGCTTAAACAAGGCAAGGGCTCGGATTTCATCGCGAATACGCCATCCCTCCTTATCCTGCTGGAAATACCTGCTCATCCTTTGGGCGGACATACCTCTATCCATTTCCAATTTGCTGTAGCGGCCATAGCTTGCCTGGGCTATAGCCTTATCCGAGATATCCGTACCAAGGATACGGATATCGTAGCGAGTCAAATCCACGAGAAGATCTTTTAAAACGATTGCGGTGCTGTAGACTTCCTGACCCGTAGAGCAGGCCGCGGACCAGATTCGGATAGGCAGCCTGCGTCCATTTCCCATGGATTTTGTGCGTTGGTCGATCAGATCGGGAATAATCTTGTGCTGGAGTAATTCAAAGGGTGAAATATCCCTGAAAAATGATGTTTCCCGGGTAGTGATGGCATCGATTACTTTTTTTCTAGACCCGTTTGTGAAATCAACTTTGACCTTGTTATAGAGGTCTGTAAAATTGGCACAACCGGTTTCCTGCATCAGTGGGCGAAGACGGGTTTCGATCAGATATCCCTTGGAACTATCGAGTTGGATGCCACAAATCGAATGGATGTAGTGAGACCAAAGGGAAAATTCAGCGGCCGAAACAGTTGCCATGGTCAGCTCCCGCGCACCAGAGAAACGATTCTGGAGGCTATCGAGTCAATAGGCAGGACTGTATCGACTACGCCGGCGTCAACCGCGGCCTTTGGCATGCCGAATACTACACACGAGGCTTCATCCTGGGCGATAATGTAGCAGCCTTTTCGTTTGAGAAGGCGCAACCCGAGAGCGCCGTCCGAGCCCATACCGGTTAAAATTACCGCCGCCGCGCAGCCCTGAAACTTATTTGCCACGGACCGGAAAAGATAGTCGACCGAAGGCTTGCAATTATTTTCAGGCGGATCATCGGTGATCTCTATTATTTTGGAGCCCCCGCCCGCTGCTCCAAGGCGCATCTGTTTGCCTCCGGGAGCAATGTAGACCGTGTTTGGCACGACCGGTTCCTGATGAGAGGCCTCGCAGACTCGGAGCGCACATTTTGCCCCAAGGCTATCGGCTAGGGATTTGGTAAAGATTGGGGGCATGTGCTGGACCAGAAGGATCGGGACTCCGATATTGCCCGGGATAGCGGGCAGGAGTCGGGCTAAGGCGTTGGGGCCCCCGGTTGAGACGCCGACCAGGATAATTTCGGGCTTCCTTGCCTGTGCCAACCGGTTCATTACTGCCACGGTCCGGCCCAAATCGACAGGTTTGCTTTTTTCAGGCAGCACAGGGAGCCTCACATGGTCCCTGGGGCCATTGAGGATCTTTCTAATCGCGCGCCTGTTTGCCAGGGCCGGCAATCTTTCGGCCAGTTCCTTTACAATGGCCGCGCGGCTTTCTTTTGGTCCCTTTGTATCGGGTTTGGTAATGAAGTCAAGAGCGCCCTTGTCGAGGGCCTGCATGGTAAGACGGCCTCCCCGAGAGGTAAGAGCGCTCACCACGATCACCATGGTATCCTCGCCGTTTTGGCGCAAAGCGTCCAGTACGGCCAGTCCATCCATTTCCGGCATTTCCAGGTCAAGAGTCAGCAGGTCGGGTTTGAGTTCCCGCACCTTCTGAACTGCCAGCTTCCCGTTTGACGCCGCGCCCACCACCTCCACATCGGGAAAGGAAGAAAGCGCCTCGGAGATAACATGGCGAAAGAGAACCGAATCATCTGCCACCAGGGCCCTTATTGCCATTTATCCACCCTTTACCAAGTTGTTTCTCGAGGGTCTTCCATGGCCAGAACCCCGTCCGTATCGAGCAGCGCGATCAAGCGATCCTCGGTTTCGAATACTCCCTTTACATACTTGCCCTGAGCGCGGCGCACGTTTTCCGGCGCGGGCCGGATAGCGGCCGCATCAATAGAGATCGCGTCGGACACGTATTGGACAAGCAACCCGATTTGCTCACCCTCGCAGTCGAGAATGAGGATCCTGCTTTTTTCACCGATCTCGGTGCGGCCCAGCTCCATTTTAATACTCAGGTCGATCACCGTGGCTATGCGGCCGCGCAAGTTCATCACCCCGAGAAGATAGGGCGAGGCGTGGTGGACCTGAGTTATGTCACCCACCCGCACAACCTCCTGAATACAGGCGGTATCAAGCCCAAATGCCGCATCCGCCACAAAGAATGTGGAAACAAGCATCTGCTGGGCGTTGGCCATGGCCTCATTTTCGCTCACAACATACTCCTCGCAGTTGGTTACTCTTTAGTGTCTATCCCCCACCCGGCACCGTCACGACAAGGGTTTGAGGATGAATACCCTCTAAGAAACTCGTGCATTCAGCAGATCGTGCAACGACTCGATCAGCTTATCCCGATCGAGCTTGATCTGGTAGTCGGTAATGCCGGCAGTCTGCCCGGCTGCTATGTCCTGATCTCCGGCCAGGGACGTCAGGCCAATGACAGGAAGCGAACTGAAGCGGGAATCGGCTCTTATGCGCCTGGTCAGTCCAAGACCGCTCAGACGGGGCATTTCTATATCCGTTACAACAACGGCAACACGGCCTTCATTTTTAACCAAAAGCTCCCACGCAGCTTCGCCATCGGGAGCTCCCAAGACAGTGTAGCCCTCTTCTTCAATAAAACGTGATACCTGAGTGCGGAAAAAATCCGAATCTTCCGCCAGGAGCACACTAACGGGCAGGTCTTTTTCAGGCACCACCGTGTTTGCATTAGGAACGCCCCACTCCGGATAAATTTCCTTTACGATCTCATATATATCTGAGAGTAAAACCGTCGTATCGCGAATGATCATCGACCCCGCAATGCCCTTTTGGCGGTGTATGCTCTGGTCGATCACCGCGCGCGCCTCAACAACATCGACGGGCATGGCCCCAAGCAGTCCAACCTCACCGCCATGGACGTTGGCCACAATGACAACAAGACCGCTTTTTTCGTCAATTGGTTTAACCCGAGATACATCGGCCAAGGTGACAAGGGGAAGGGACAGACCGCGATACTGCATTGTTCGTCTGCCCCCGGCGTTTTCAATTTGATCGGCGCTGATTCTTTCTATACGCGAGACCATATCCAGAGGGACTGCGCATACCTCATCAGGGGCATTGTGGAACAAGAGTAGCGCAAGGGCATCCTTAAGATTTTCATTTTCGGCTTCGGTCTGAAGCTGCATTGACCGCGAGGAACCGGATAGAGATTTTAGATCTGCTATGGCTGCAAGTCCATTGACATCCAAAATCAAGGCCACCTTCCCATCTCCCATTATGGTGGCCCCGGCGTATTCCTGAAGGCCCTTGAAATGACGGCCGAGGGGTTTTACAACAATTTCCTCCGTGTTTTTAAAAGAGTCGACAACCAGGCCGTATTTCATAATGCCCGTGGTAAGCACAACAATTTCCATGTCGCTTTGGGAGCTGATTCTTCTGCCCTCTGTTCTCCTGCGCTCCAAGCAGTCCTTTTGTGCGAGTAAATCCGGGCCATTTTCCTGTGACTCTTCTCCAAAGAGGTAGTGCGGCGAGCGTCTGTCGGCAAGTTGCGTTCTGCGGCATAGCTCTACTTCTCCCGTCACGGGGTCGATGTAGTTACGCGCTACGCCAAGAAAGTCTGAAAATCTGACTATGGGCACAATTTCCTCGCGCAATTTCAACACTTCGGCATCGCCAACGACTTCAATGCGTTTTTTGACCTGTTCGGCCCTGATTCTAAGCAACTCAACCACGTTAATCTGCGGGATGGCAAACCGCTCGCCCTGAGCGGTCAAAACCAGGGAGGGAATTATGGCCAAAGTGAGGGGAAGTTTGATGCGAATCAGGGTTCCGGCTCCGGGCTCGGATTCTATCTCTATCTTTCCGCCGAGCCGGTCCAGATTGGTTTTAACCACATCCATACCAACGCCGCGTCCGG
Source organism: Deltaproteobacteria bacterium (assembly GCA_021780695.1). GTDB lineage: Bacteria > Desulfobacterota > Syntrophobacteria > Syntrophobacterales > Syntrophobacteraceae > SbD1. The sequence continues at coordinate 84,723 of JAJXYD010000011.1, read as the reverse complement.
AAAGATCGGTTACCTTTCCGGCAGTCGATAGTCCCGGCAGGAATACCAGGCCCATCTTATCCTTGTCCGACATCCTCTGGAGCTTATCCTGGCTGATAAGCCCCTTTTCCAAGGCAACCTCGGCGATTTTGCGGCCGTCCAGCCCCTTCCCGTCATCTGAGACTTCGACGACGACAAGTCCGGCTTCGTGCCTTGCTTCCAGCCTTATGGAGCCCACCGGTTTTTTGCCCGCACGGATCCGTTCGCTCTGAGGTTCAATACCGTGATCGGCCGCATTTCTGATCATGTGAGTCAAGGGATCGGAAAGCCCTTCAATAAGGCTTTTGTCCAGTTCGACATCCTTGCCCCGGATATCGAGGTTTATTTCTTTGTTCATTGCATGGGCAATGTCCCTTACGACCCGGGGGAATTTGCCGAAAACGTTTCCTATCGGCTGCATTCGGGTTTGCATTATCGCGTCTTGCAGTTCGGAGGTAACGAGATTGATTCGTTGAGAAGAGGCCTCCAGGGTGCGGCGATCATTTTTAGCCACGGCCTCCCGAAGCTGGTTGCGACTAAGGACGAGTTCACCGGCAAGATTCATGAGAGACTCGAGAAGTTCGACGCCAACCCTGAGGGTACTCTCACCCGGCGAAGCAGGGGCCCTGCTTGTGACCGTCACCTCCTGTCTTTCATTGCCCGCATCGGATGGGACCGCTTTTGGGATCTGGGCCGGCACATCGGCAACGGAAGGCTCAAAAACAGCCTCCCCGGGCCGGGCTACAGGCTCAAATTGTGAGGAAGTCGCCTTGGTAACGGTTTCCAAAGTTATGGAGCGGGCCGTCTCAGCCGGACTTTCCTCCTTGCCGTTTGGATCAAAAAGCAAAGTGATATTTTCTTTAGCTACCTCCAAAAGAGTCCCCACCACATCAGGGTCCAGGATGGTGGCAAAAATCAGGCGAAGGGGGATTTTATTGGATATATCCTCCTCCAGACTCCCAACAGCTTCCAAGTTCAGAGCGCAGTCGAGGATTTCCCCTGAATCGTAGAGTTCATTGAAAACAGAGAGAACGTTTTTGTTTTGCCGCTCAATGTCGTGAATCAGGTCGTATTCGACCGAGTAGATGAATTGGCCTTTTCTTCTAGCCCTCTGCAGATCGGTCTGCTCAACGGATAGTAACGAGGCTTGCTGTTGGGGTGCAAGAAAAGCGGTATCGGCAAGCGGCTCATTTTTTTGCAAAGACCGGTATGAGGCGGCAAGACGGTTAAGACTCTCCACATGTTCGAGGATGTCTTCGTCTTCGCTCTTTGCGGCGTTGCTGATCAGATCCCGCAGCTTGTCGAAAGCGGCAAGAAGGATATTGGTGGTCTCGGGATTTGGCGCGATCTGACGAGCCCGAATCATATCGAGGACAGTTTCGGCTTTATGGGCGAGGTCCTTTATCTTATTGAGACCAAGAAAACTACTGCCGCCCTTGATCGAATGGGCGGCTCGAAAGACCTTGTTGACCAACTCTTCGTCTATGTCGGCGCCGGCTTCCTCTATAGTCAGCAGGTCGGCCTCGATGTTGGCCAGATGCTCAAGAGCTTCAGCCACGAATTCATTTTGGAGATCATCTTGTTCGAAATCACTCATGACGGACTCCCAACACCTTGAATCCCCTCAATTTGAAAGTGGCGATCCAGCCGCATGACTTTAAACAGGTGCTGAATCTCCGCGGAAACACCAATTATGCGCATGGTTCCACCAACCTTGGCAAGCGAATTGCGAGCAGCTATGAGCAGCCCGATTCCAGCCGAGTCGACCAAATCGACCGATGAAAGATCGATAGCCAGCTGGGTCGTCCCCGTCGCGACCACTTCCTGGAGCCTTGGGCGCAACTCAGCGGCAAAAGCCGAGGTCAACGGCTCGTTAAGCCGCACAACCGCCCTGGTTTCATTCTGCTCGATTTGAATTGAGGCCACTGTCTTTCCCCTTCCTCATTTCCAGACGTAAAAGCACGCGGTTACCCCGCCGATTAAAGATAACTTTGTCGGCATACAGCCGGTAGATTTCCAGCCCTCGCCCGCAGGTATCCCCGTAGCAAGCTTGATGTGTGCTAAAGCGACCCCAGTCGAAGCCGGCGCCGCAGTCGCCAACCGATATATACAACCACCGGAGCCCCTTGCGAAGCCAGCAATCAACGAGCAAACTAGGATCGCTTCCATTGCCGTGTTTTACCGCATTATTGAGGCTTTCTCGCAACAACAGCATAAAGACAAACCAGTCCTCATGGAGTCCGTTTGCCTCCAGCCACAATCTGGCGCGCTCACACAGTTGCTCGATGGCGGCCAAAGTGGACGGGATCTTTAAACGCAGTGCCGTGGAACATTTCATACCTCAATTCCCATAAGAGAGATATCATCGGCAGTCGCGCCGTGCGAGATTGCCAGGCCGGCGAGTTCGATGACCTCATTATGGAGGTCTCTATGTCTCACATCCTCGCACAATCGAACAAACTCTTGGACTCCAACTTCCCAATTGGTTGCCCTGCAGCCTTCAATGATCGAATCGCTAAAAAGAAACACCCTGTCTCCGGGCTTAACAGAGGTGACCGACATGCCGAATTCGGCATTTTCAAACGCCCCCACCACATCCCCATTTAGCCACAAAGGCTCTACCGATCCCTCGGCTCTTTGGATTACCGCGGGGGGATGGCCACCGCTTACCACGGTCAGGCGCCGGGTTTTTCTATTGATGCGACCATAGACCACGGTTGCGAACTGTTCTTCGGCAAGAAGCGAGCATGCTACACGATTGATAATGCGCAAGATCTCCCTGGGAGAATAGAGGGCCGAGCAATTTTGCCTAAACAGCGCATAGAGGGAACTCATCGTCATGGCAGCCCCCACGTCATGGCCGCACACATCGCCTACAATGTAATCGTGGATATGCGGCCCAAGCTCCAGGACCAGGCACAGATCGCCGCCCGCTTCCTGCATCGGCCGGTAGTATAGATCGAATCCGGCCTTCGGCATCTGCTCGGGCTTGGGCACCATGGCGCGCTGAGCGCAGGCGAGTTTAGACAACTTTAAAGCCTGCAGTTCAATTATGGCCGAGCGGGCTTTATGCAGGCGGATATGTGTACGCACACGCGCCAACACTTCGGCGCGATGGAAAGGCTTGGTGATATAGTCCACGGCGCCGGCGTCAAATCCCGCGATTTTAGTTTCAATATCTTCATCGGTGGAAACAATGAGAACGGGCGCATCGTTAGTAAACAGGCCCTCTTTCATCGAAGCGCACAAATCCAGCCCACTGCCATCGGGCAGATGAACGTCGAGGACAGCAAGGTCAAAAAAGGGCGATGCCGAGATCAACGACTTTGTCTCCTGAAGGCTTGAAGCCGTCATAACTTCGAACCCCTCCTGCTTTAATATTGCCGAAAGCATGGCCAGCGCAGTAGGGTCATCGTCCACCAACAAAATCAGGGGCGGCGCATCCATTGGAACCCTCGCATAAATTATTTTTCAAGTTGCGCTTGAAATGCGCCCCCGTTCGATCCGCGATACTTCACACAGTTAAGGACACGGCCTCTAAAAACAGGCTATTCCTCCCCAGAGCCGCTATTCCATAGCGGTGCCGACAAACAACTTTTTGCCCGACAATTTTAACAGTCGGCAACCAAGCGAGGAAACTTAAGCATTCTTTGATTGGGAACGGTGTGTGTTAAACAACTTTGAACGCCGTGCGCGCCCTCAGGGAGTCCGGGGCATGAGACGGGATTTTCTTGATTTGGCTGGCTTAACTCTCATGGACTTCGAGTGTTTCAATTCTTTGCACAAGTATAGAACGACAGTGGAGGTTGACGGATAATGTGGTAAAACTGTTTAAACCTGCAGTCGAAGGATAAGGAGGAGTAAAGATGAAAAAGAGACTATTTTTGAGCTTAATAGGTTCTTTCCTATGTTTCGCATCTTTTTTTTCCACCAGAAGCCCTAGCCTTTGTCCGGTCCCAGGCACTGCAAAGGGGAACGGCTGCGCGGTGATTTCGAAAAGTGTCGCCACACGCACCGCTATCGATTCGCTTCCAGTTGGCTTGCAAAGCATACTCTCCCAAAGTCTTGCGGCAAACGACCCGGGCTACCGGGTGGTTAGATCTGCCGATGTATATCGGATCATCAACATCCGAAACGGATTTAAAGCAACGATAGGTTTGCACGGATTTACCACCCGGTCGGGAAGAAAGGAGTGGGGTCTGAGGCTGACCGGCTGGGGCGCGGGCGGACGGCTTCAAAAGATCGGCACCGCCAGGTCGGGGTGCGCGTCTAACCGTGTAGATATTTATAGAAAAGATCTAACGGAGTGGTGGATAAACGGCCCTTTGGGGATCGAACAGGGATGGACCGTTGCAAATCGGCCCTTTACGGCTAAGAAGGCGGAAAACCTCACCCTTGTGCTAAGGCAATCGGGAAGCTTGAGAGCAATAGCCGTAGCGCATGGAAGCTCCCTTGGCGTCTTTAACACTGCCGGGCGTGAAGTTTTGCGCTATACGGGTCTGAAGGCTTATGACAAAAACGGAAGAAAACTTCCGGCCCACTTCGAGGCCACAAGCCAATATGTGCGAGTGGTGGTCCGCGATGCGGGCGCGGCCTACCCGGTTCGCATCGACCCACTTTTGCAGGCGGCCAAGCTAACTGCCTCGGACGGAAAAGCCCAGGATAAATTGGGCTATGCACTCGCGGTTAGCGCGGACGGGCAAACCGTTGCGGCCGGGGCCTACGGTGCGACAATCGGAACCCATTCGTCCCAGGGGGCGGTCTATATATTCCAAAAACAGGCTTCGGGATGGGCCAACAGCACACAGAAAGCCAAGCTTACCGCATCGGACGGGGCGGCAAACGATGGCCTGGGGATTTCAGTAGCTATTAGCGCGGACGGTAGAACCGTTGTAGCTGGCGCCTCGAACGCACAAATCGGAACCCATTACAGCCAGGGAGCACTCTATGTATTCCAGGAACCGGCCTCGGGGTGGGTGAACGGCACCCAAGCCGCCAAGCTCACCGCATTTAACGGCGCAGCCAACGATAACCTGGGAAATTCCGTGGCGATAAGCCCCGACGCATCAGCCATAGCGGCTGGAGCATACCACGCGATGGTAGGAAACAATTCTTTCCAGGGAGCTGTTTATGTATTCGCAAAGCCGGCATCAGGGTGGAAAACAACGACACAGACGGCCAAGCTCACAGCCTCGGACGGCTCTGTTGGCGATTGGCTCGGAAGCTCAGTCTCGGTTGGCGGCCAGGGGGGGACAAACGTTGTCGCCGGGGCAATGGGAAAAGCGAACTTTGAGGGAGGTGTGTATGTGTTCAAAAAGCCCGCTTCAGGATGGGCCAACCTGACACAGACCGCCGAACTCAGCGCTTCAGACGGCGGACCCGGCGTGCAACTGGGAGTTTCCACCGCCCTTAGTGTCAACGGAGGAACCATTGTTGCCGGGGCATCAGGAATTAATATCTTTCAAGGGGCGGTATATGTTTTCCAGAGGCCTGCATCAGGTTGGACAAACGCGGTCCAAACGGCCGAGCTAACGGCCTCGGACGGCGAGCCATATGATGGCCTGGGGCAATCGGTTGCTGTAAGTTCGGGAGGACTAAACATTACGGCGGGAGCCGCAAACGCGTTAGTCGGCGTCCAAAGCGAGCAGGGAGCGGTATATCTCTACCAAAAGCCGTCTTCAGGATGGGCAAACGCAACACAGACCGCCAAACTCACCGCTTCGGACGGCGCGGCCAAAAACAACTTTGGCTTTTCAATCGCAATAAGCCAGGACGCAACAACCCTCATAACGGGATCACCCGGTGCAACGATTGGGACCAATTACTCTCAGGGCGGGGTGTATGCGTTTCAAGGCCCTTTATGGCAAAACGGCGTATACCTCGGCAAGGGATGGGAATGGGTGAGCTGGTTTGGATACTTCTACAACGACTCCCCCCAATGGATCTATCATTCGGAGCTGGGCTGGCTCTACTCCAATGCAACCAGCACATACAACATATGGTTTTGGGACCCTCAATGGCAAGGCAAGGGCGGATGGTGGTGGACCACCAACACCGATTACCCGTGGATCTACAGCGCTTCAAAGAACACCTGGCTCTACTATAACGGGACGGGGCGCTTGTTTTACAATTCCAGCACTAAAAGTTGGGAAACCGATTGAACCTCCCGCAAAACTCCGCGAGATTGCATATCGGGATGATCGGGTTGCGCAGGGGGAACGGCCCCTGCGCTCCCGCCGCAACCTTCGTCAAAGTCAGCCTTAAAAATCGTCGTTTATCCCCCTGCCCGGGACCAAAACATTAGCACACGACCACATTGGGTACTAAGACCCGAGTGGTCGATACGAAAGTTTGCGCCGGCTTCATTTGCCTGCCTTTGCATTCCTGTCGATTCCACGGGCACTCGACAGGGCATCTTCAAGATGGGAGCGGGCAGAGGCCATTTCCTCCTCGATTGTTTGCAGCACATGAGGGGGCAACCCCGCTTTTGCGCCGGCCAAAAGGGTTCTTAGCGCATCGGCTTTTTGGGCAAGCTCCTCAAGATAAAAGTCTATGGCGGGTGCTTGCGGTTGAATTTCCACGACCTTTTGGGCGCGCTCGACTTCGCCCTCATCGCTTATGCGGTCTCCGATGGAGGGCACATAGACTTTAAGGTTGAATTTGCGCCTTATAAGCTCGGCGAACTCATCGCTCACCGCAGATTCGCCATGAATTACGTTAACGCGCATAGCCGGGTTTTTGAAATGGCCAAGCCATTCAAGAAGCCCATTTTGATCGGCGTGAGCCGACAGGCCGCCGATGGTGAAAATTTTTGCACGCACCACGACCCGTTCGCCAAGAATCTTGACCATGCGGGCGCCTTCGACAAGGCTTCTACCAAGGGTACCAACAGCCTGGTAGCCCGCTATCACCAAAGAACATCCCGGCCGCCAGAGGTTGTGTTTCAGATGATGGCGGATCCTTCCGGCCGAACACATACCGTTGCCTGCGATCACGATGGCCGGCCCGGCCTGATTGTTTATATCCATGGACTCCTGGGAGGAGCGGGTGCACACGAGTTGATCGAAATGGAAGGGATCATTTCCCGAATCAAATAACGCCCGGGTCTCAGCGTCGTAATACTGCTGCATATGACTAAATATTGTCGTGGTCGCTATGGCCAGGGGGCTGTCAAGATAGACAGGCATCGGGGCGATGAGCTTTTGCCTGAAAAATTTACCGATCATAAAGAGCAGCTCTTGAGTGCGCTCTACGGCAAAAGCGGGGATAAGGACTTTTTCGCCGTGTTCACGGCTGTACCGGATGGCATGGAGCAGTTCCTCTTCACTTTCCACAAGCGATTTATGATTGCGGTTGCCGTAGGTGGACTCGATAAAAAGAAGGTCGGCCTCCGTTAAAATCGCAGGGGGCCTAAGGATCATATGCCCCTTGTATCCAAGGTCGCCGGTAAACACAATCTTTCGGCGCCGCTCGGCAGGCCCGCATCCAATCTCAAGGATTGAGGAGCCCAGGATATGGCCGGCGTTGTGAAATGTGACGCTCATATCGGCATCGAGCCTGAAGACCTCATCTTCCTTGACAGGCTCAAAAAGCGGTAGGCACGCCTCGGCATCCTCGATCCTGTAGAGCGGTTCGACAGCAGACTCCCCCTTACGCTTATTCTTTCTGCCATGCCATTCGGCTTCCATTTCCTGGATATGGGCCGAATCCAGAAGTAAAATTTTAGCAAGTTCGGCAGTGGGGCCGCTGGCGTAAATTTTACCTCGAAAACCGTCTTTAACCAGCCGGGGAATCCTGCCGCTGTGATCGATGTGGGTGTGGGTGAGAATAAGCGCCTCGATCTCGGCCGGGTTAAACCCCCAGGGGCTATGGTTCAACCTTTCCATTTGTCTTCCACCCTGGAAAAGTCCACAGTCGACCAGGTATTTTTTTTGCCCGTTTTCGATAAGAAAACTCGAGCCGGTAACACAGCGAGAGGCACCAAGGCAGGTAATCTGCATAACGGGTTTCCTTTTCTGTTAAATCCATTTTCTGTCAATAGATGGTTTATCGGCTACACAGTTAGAATATGCAAGCAGATTTATATCGGCAGTTTTGTTCTTGACAAATCTGAGCAGGAAGTAAAAAAGAACTTTCATATTGTCTCAATGTTTTGGGGCAGTTTTTGCCGACATCACCGAAAGAGGTTCTCTTTTTTGCCTGCGAAGGGGTTTATGCAATGGGAAATACAAAGAAAGACAAAGGCAAACTGATAGTATTCGGCATGATCTTCTGGTATCCGCTGGCCGGAGTGACTTACCAATTCCTTCATTACCTCATAGGGCTGCGTCGTCTGGGATGGGACGTCTACTACGTCGAGGATTCGAGCAGGTGGGTATTTGATTTAAAAGACTTCGAGCTTACTCCGGAGGCTTCGGCCAATATCGCCCTGGTGGCCCCGGTTTTGGACAAGTACGGATTTTCGGGCAAATGGGTTTACAGAGGCGCCTATGAGGGGGGCAAGTGCTATGGAATGGAGGAAGCCCAACTGGCGCAACTCTACAGGGAAGCCGACGCCTTTTTAAATGTCACGGCCTCCCAGGAGCTTCGCGAAGAGCACATGAGGATCCCAAGAAGAATTTATGTGGAATCCGATCCTTTCAACGTTCAGGTAAAGGTTTTGGAAGGTGACATAAAGACCCTTGACGCCCTCGCCGCCCACGACACGCATTTTTCCTTTGGTGAAAACCTCGGCCAACCCGACTGCGACCTGCCCGTGGATTTAGTGTGCTGGCGTCCAACACGGCAACCGGTACTAATGGATCTTTGGCAAAACCCCTATCCCCCGGCTACCGACTCGGTTTATTCGACCATCACGACATGGAAGAACAAGGGTAAGGATCTCACTTTCCGCGGCCAGACCTATTATTGGACAAAAGACCGGGAGTTTTTGAAGATAATCGATCTGCCCAAGCGCTGTTCGGCGGGCTTCGAGCTTGCCACGATGGTAGATGAGCCAACACGCCGCCTGCTTACCGACAACGGATGGCGGATTGCCGATGCCATGGCGGTTTCCAGTAACGTTGACACCTACCGGGAATACATCCAGAAGTCCAGGGGTGAATTCACTGTTACCAAGGAGCAGGTCGTACGTCCCAGGACCGGCTGGTTCAGCGATCGAACCGCATGCTTTCTGGCCGCGGGCCGGCCCGTGATAACCCAGGAAACAGGGTTCAGCAAGTTTTTGCCCACCGGCAAGGGACTTTTTGGATTTTTAACAATGGACGACATTCTTGCCGCGGTCGAGGTCATTGAAAGCGATTACGAGTCCAGTTGCAAGGCGGCAAGAGAAATTGCGCAGGAATTTTTCGCCGCCGAAAAGGTACTGGGAAAGCTGATGTCGGAGGCGGGTTTGGACTAGAGAGAATTTGGAGGGGATGGCACGATTAAACGGCAATGTATCGAAAAATTTTTTCTCCGTTTTTAGTCCTGCAGATCCTGTCGTTTTCTTAAGGCAAAAGCATGGGTGGCGCAAAAGCGAAGTCCGGAGCGGTAAGATTTCAGTGGTTGGACAGCGTCAAGGGGATAGCCGTTCTCTGGATAGCTCTCTATCACTGCCTGCTCTCCTACGGCAGTGCAAAACTCCCTTGGCCGATAACGATTGGCTCCTTTGGCGATTATTTGCGCCCGGAAGCGCACGCGTCTACCCTCGAAAAGCTTGGCCACGTGGCCGCAGGCATCTTTGCAGCCCTCATTCAACGAGGCCCTCAAGCCGTGGGGGTCTTTATCCTTTTTAGCGGATTTGGCCTTACCTACTCGCTGGTAAAGCGGGGCCAATCGCCCCCCCCCTGGACCACCTGGTACAAAAAACGCCTGACGAGGCTTTTTCCTGTATACTGGGTTGCACACCTCATCTTTTTGGTTTCACCCTTGGCCTATATTCAAAACCATGTTGACTACCGGTTTCTGTTGAGTTTTCTTGGCGACAGGGTCTATCCGATAGAAAAGATGTTTTTCTATTTCGTACCGGCATGGTGGTTCATGGGGTTGCTGATAGAACTCTACATCTTTTATCCTCTGCTCTACATGCTCATGGAACGTATGGGGTGGTTAAAATACCTCGCGCTGTGCATTCTTCTCAGCACGGCATCCCGATTCATCCTAAATGATGTCCTGAAGGCAAATGGATATTACGAGATGGGCGGTTTTTTTGTCTGCAGACTCTGGGAGTTCGCAGCGGGCATGGCCTTGGGAAAACTCATGGCCCAAGGACCCGAGCTTACGCTTAAAAGACTGCTATCCTGGAAAGCCTTGGCTGCCGGGATGCTCCTTTACACCGTGGGTGTCTACTTCTATCGGCCCAATTTTCTCTATTTTTTCTCAGACGGCCTCACCACCATGGGATTATCGGTATTGATCATCCATATCGCCCATTTCTTCGACTCGATCCCCGGTGTTGGAAAAGCGCTTGCAAAAACAGGCGTCTATTCTTACAGTATTTATCTTCTGCATCAACCTTATTTGATGTACGTTGGAAGAACGATCCGCTCGGCCGGTATGGGATTTTTCCTTCTCGTTGCCTGCGCCGTCACCCTGCTCGTCGTGCTTGGTTCGATCTCAATGGAATACCTGGTTAACCGAGGAGTAGACTCTCTTGGGCTTTGAGTCTCGCCGCCAAGGTATAACAATTTGAAAAAGCAAGGATTTATCCATGGTAAGACAGTTGAGTGGAAACGAAATCGACGCTCTTCATTACGAATTGCTGGTTAAGGACATCACTGCAGCAGCTGAACGGCTGCCACCTTTTCCAGACGTTGCCTGGAAGATTGTTTCCCTTGTCAAATCGATGGCGCCGGTAAAGGAGATAGAGGCCCTTATAGCCTATGACCCGGCGATCTCGGCAAAAATTCTCAGAATGGCAAATTCGGTCTATTATGGCCGGCAATATGGGGTGCGCACCGTCAGGGAGGCCATCTTGCTCCTTGGCGACAAACGACTCATTCAGGTGGTGATCGCGGCCTGCGCCACCCTCTACTACGGACCTGGCAACTCAGAGGATGATCGCGACCTGTGGGAACACTCCATCAACACGGCGCTTCTTTCGGAAATAGTAGCTCGCCTTACCAAACAGACGTCCATCCTTACTCTCTACACCGCCTCCTTATTACACGACATAGGTAAAACCGTACTCAATCTCTACGCAAGGATCTACCTTCACACCAGCATACACAAGATGAGCGGCGACAAGGACACCATAAGAGCCGAACGGCAGGCGATTGGAATCGATCACGAAAAACTTGGCGGCCTTATTGCCCGCAAATGGAAATTTCCCTCTGAGATCGTTTCGGCCATCGAGCATCACCACAATCCCGAAAAAGCCGGACACCACGAGAACATTTCCTCCCTGGTCTACCTTGCGGACAACCTGGCGAACTATTTTTCCGAAAAAAACGCAGAACAGCGCCTAAAGGTTTTGGATGCTGAATCGGACAGTATTTTCAAAAAGTACGCCATCACACGCAAAATCGTTGAAGATTGCAGGCAGGAACTCAAGAATAACCTTGCCGATATAGCCAGAGTGCTAGGCTCGGCGTGATCGCGCAGAGGCAGGCTCGGCCATCGCGGGGAATTTACGAGGCCGAGCGATGATAAGAAACAACAAAAGTTTTTGTTTGCTACCCCCCGATGAGCCTAGCAGCCGGACCATTTTTTAAAGACAAGCGTACCGTTGGTTCCACCGAAACCAAACGAGTTCGAAAGCGCGATATCCATTTGAGCCTTGCGGGCTGTGTTTGGGACGTAGTCGAGATCGCAGTCGGGGTCGCTCTCTTCGTAATTCATGGTCGGAGGCATTACCTGGTTATGCAGCGTAAGGACGGTATAGGCGGCCTCCACACCACCGGCAGCACCAAGGAGGTGGCCGGTCATCGACTTTGTGGAACTTACGGCCAGTTTGTAGGCGTGATCGCCAAAGACGGTCTTTATCGCCTGAGTCTCATATTTATCGTTTAGTTCGGTTGAGGTGCCGTGGGCATTAATGTACTGGACCTGCCCGGGTTTAATGCCCGCATCGTCTAGGGCCATTTGCATGCATCGGGCAGCACCTTCGCCATCGGGGGCAGGGGCAGCCATGTGATAAGCGTCACCCGAGGCCCCGAAGCCGATCACTTCGGCATAGATTTTTGCTCCACGCGCACGGGCGAATTCGAGTTCTTCGATGACGAGCAACCCCGCCCCCTCGCTTAGGATAAAACCGTCACGCCCCTTATCAAAAGGCCTGGAAGCGTGTTGCGGATCGTCATTTCTGGTCGATAGCGCCCGCATTGCGCTAAACCCCGCAAAAGCCAGAGTCGTAATGGTGGACTCGACACCGCCTGTTATCATCGCATCGCAAAACCCGTTTCTGATAAGATGATAGGCCTGACCGACAGCGTGAGTGCCGGCGGCGCAAGCGGTTTGCAGGGACAAATTGGGTCCCTTTGCCCCATGATAGATTGAAATAAGCCCGGGAGCCATATTGCTGATGATCATCGGAATGAAAAAGGGGCTGACCTTCTTGGGGCCCGAATCCATCAACTGCTTGTGGGATTCTTCTATGGTCAGAATGCCTCCAAGACCGCAACCGACCACTACTCCGACTCGCTGCGAGACTTCAGGGGCGATCTTCAAACCTGCGTCTACCATGGCATAATGGGCCGCACCCAAGGCATACCGCAAAAACGGATCCATCTTGCGCAATTCTTTTTTGCTGATAAACTCTTCGGGGTGGAAATTTTTCACCTCTCCGGCGATCCTCGATGGATACGCTGAACAATCAAAGCGCGTAATTGGCCCGATACCCGACTTGCCGGCAATAAGACTGGACCAGTTCTCCTCGATTCCTATGCCGATCGGAGACACTAACCCTATACCGGTAACAACCACACGCCGCCTGTTATTGTCTGATTTCATCCTGCCTTTCCCCCGGAAAGTCTCTTTACATTTGATTAAACTTTTCGCTCGCAGCCCAGACTCCTAGGCCATGAACATTCCCCCGTTAACATGTATTACCTGTCCGGTTATATACCCGGCCGCATCGGAGGCGAGAAAGGCAACGGCGGCCGCAACCTCCTCGGGGGCTCCCGGTCTGCCCGCCGGAATCTGCGCAAGCAATGCCTCCCGGGCCTTGGCCGGAAGCGCAGCGGTCATGTCCGTTTCGATATACCCGGGAGCTACCGCGTTTACCGTGATCTTCCTTGAGACGATTTCACGGGCAAGCGACTTTGTAAGACCGATAATGCCGGCCTTTGCGGCCGAATAGTTGCACTGCCCCGGATTACCCGTAGCAGCCACAACAGAGGTAACATTGACTATGCGCCCGAAGCGCCGGCGCATCATGGGCCTGACCACGGCCTGCGAGCACAAAAAGGCCCCCTTGAGGTTGGTGGCCATAACCACATCCCACTCAGCGGGCTTCATGAGAGCCAGGAGGTTATCCTTGGCTATTCCGGCGTTATTTACCAAAACGTCAATACGGCCGTGTGTCTCAACGATTTGATCGAAGGCAACCTTTACGGCCTCGGGATCGGCCACATCAAAACCCATGGCCGTCGCTGCTCCCCCCCTGCCCCTGGCCAGGGAGACGGTCTCGTTCGCGGCCTCGGGACTCGAGTTGTAATTGACGATTACGTGGGTATCCGGAGCGGCCATTTGCACGGCAATAGCACGACCGATACCCCGGCTTGCCCCCGTTACCACGACAACGCGCTGCTCGCTCAATTTAGCTCCTTTAAAATATGGCAGTGCCCAAGTCCCCAACGCGACACACTGAAACCGTGAAACGTCCCCTTGCAAACAGGGCAAGAAAACTTACTCTCACTCTTGCCTCTCGCGTTTTAAGCGCTTAACAAACTCGGGGATAAATTCGAAAAGATCGGCCACTACACCGTAGGTGGCCACGTCGAAAATAGGAGCGCTCGGGTCCTTGTTTACTGCCACAATAACCTGCGAGCCCTGCATTCCGACAAGGTGCTGCACGGCACCAGATATGCCGACGGCCATGTAGAGCGTTGGCGCTACAGTCCTGCCGGTCTGCCCAACCTGATGGGAGGGGGCCATCCAGCCTTCCTCGACCGCCCCTCGGGAAGCCCCGACCGCACCGTTCAGCATTTCGGCAAGACCTTCGATCAGTTTGAAGTTCTCACCGTTTCTAAGACCGCGCCCCCCGGAGACGATAACGTCGGCTTCGGTCAGCTTGGCGGTCTGATCCTGTTCGGCAATCACTTCGAGCACTTCTACCCGGGCCTTAAAGCACTCAGAGGGCAACTCCACCTTCTCGACGCGCCCCTTGCGGCCTTCAAGTCTTACGGGCTTCATCACCTTGGGGCGCACGGTAGCCATCTGAGGCCGTCGGTTGGGACAGATAATGGTAGCCATGATGTTTCCGCCAAAAGCCGGCCGGGTCTGGAGCAAATGGCCTTCCTCGGCGATATCGAGTTCGGTGCAATCGGCAGTAAGTCCTGTTTGCAGTCCGGCAGCCACACGCGGAATGAAGGACCGCCCCATGCTGGTCGCACCGGCAAGTAGGATTTCGGGCCGCTTGCGCTTTACCAGTTCAACGATGCATTTCGAATAGCGCTCATCGGTAAAATGGGCAAGCTCGGGACGATCGACCATGTAGACCACTTCGGCTCCATAGGAGATCAAGTCCTGGGCCATCTGCTCGTTTAACCCGGAGCCCAGCAAGACGGCGCCAAGCTCGACGCCCCTTTTGTCGGCCAGAATACGTCCAGCGCTTAGCAACTCATGGCTCACTGCGTGAACCTTGCCTTCGCGCCATTCGGCGTAGACCCATACCCCACTGTAGCTTCCCAGGTCTTCGGAAGGACCGTGGCCGACTTCCGGAATAGATATGGCGCCAAACTCGCAGGTATCTACGCAAATACCGCAAAGCGAGCAATCATCGGAGACTTCCACCTCGTTTTCACGAAGCGAAATGGCCCCCATCGGACAAGCCCCCGAACATACGCCGCAAACCGTGCACTTTTGTTTGTCTACAGTAGCTTTCATAGACCTGGCACCCTGGCCTTCTTAAGATATTGAAAAAGCTGATCGGCCTGATTTTCGAGCGAACCTTCAAGCTGGACTCGCTCGCCTCGCCTCTGAGGACTAAAAATCCGCACGACCTGGGTAAAAGAGCCGCAAAGCCCCGTTGCGTTGGGGTCAAGGCCAAGTTCTAAAACGCCCCAAACAGGAATTTCGGCCTTTTTGGCACGCATTTTATGCCTAAGAGAAGGGACCCGTGGTTCGCCCAGTTCCTTTATCACCGTTAACAAAGCCGGCAGCTCTACTTTCCACAACTCGGTTCCCTCATCGGTTTGACGCAGCACTCTTAAAAATCCCGGCCTGTCCAAATCGATCTTTTTGACAAAGGTAGCGTAAGGAACATCGAGTAAAGCGGCCATCTCGGGTCCAACCTGCGCCGTATCGCCATCGACCGCCTGTTTTCCGCAGATAACAAGATCGACGTCGCCCATTTTGCGCACGGCCGCGGCAAGAGTGGTCGAGGTAGCCCAGGTATCGGAGCCTGCAAAGGCGCGGTCGCTAAGAAGCACCGCATCGTCGGCCCCAAGCGAAAGGGTTTCCCTCAGGGCCTCTGTGGCCTGAGGCGGTCCCATCGTAACCACTGTGACCCGTGCGCCGTTCTGGTCCTTGATCTTAAGCGCTCCCTCGATTGCAAACATATCGAAAGGATTGATTATGCTCTCGACCCCCTGCCTTACCAGCGTATGGGTGTCCGGATCGATTCTGACGTTTTTGGTGTCAGGCACCTGCTTAATGCATACGACTATGTGCATATCAGATGAAGCTCTCCTTCAGCCTGCCGTATTCCTTGTTGAGTTCCTGGCCGATTATGTTTCTCTGAATTTCGTTTGTGCCCTCGTAAATCTGCAGTATCTTGGCGTCACGCATCATCTTTTCGACCGGGTAGTCTTTCATGTAGCCGTAGCCGCCAAGCACCTGCACGGCGTTAGTTGATACCTCCATAGCCACATCACCCGCGAATACCTTGGCCATCGCAGCCACTTTGCTCACCTCGCGAGGCTCCGAGTCCATGTAACGGGCCACAGAGTAGATAAGAGAGCGAGCCGCCTCGGTTTTGGTGGCCATATCGGCAAGCTTGTGCTGAATGGCCTGAAAGCTTATGATCGGCTTTTCAAACTGCACTCTCTTTCTTGCATATTCCACGGCCACATCGAGGGCTCCCTGAGCAAGCCCCACTCCCAGGGCGCCTATGCCAGGCCTGGATTTATCGAAGGTCTTCATGGCGATGATAAATCCCATGCCTTCCTTTGCGATCAGCCTGTCGGCGGGAATACGGCAGTCTTGAAAAACAAGCTCACGTGTGGCCGAAGCACGGATACCGAGCTTCTTTTCCTTTTTTCCAAAGGAAAACCCCGGGTCACCCTTTTCAACCACAAAAAAACTCGCGCCCCTGGGGCCTTTAGCCCTGTCGGTGATAGCCAGAACCGAATAAATTTCAGATTCGCCCCCGTTTGTGATCCACTGCTTGGTGCCGTTTAGCACATAGCTGTCCCCGTCTTTAACAGCCACGGTCCGGATTCCCGAAACATCGCTTCCAGCCCCCGACTCGGTCAGCCCGAAGGCGGCAAGCCTTTTGCCCGAAGCTATTTGAGGCAGATACTTTTGTTTCATCTCCTCGCTGCCGAACAAAAGAATCGGATAGGCGCCAAGCCCGCTCGCAGCAAAGCTGGTCGCTATTCCGATACAGGCTTCCCCAAGCTTTTCGACCGCAAGACAGTTTTCAAACACCCCCCCACCCGTGCCCCCGTACTGTTCAGGGATATAGAGCCCAAAGAGGTCTGCTTGGGCCAGGGTATGCATGATCTCCCACGGGAACTCTTCGGATTCATCCAACTCGGCCCTGATCGGGCGGATTTTTTCCCTCGCGATTTGCTCGGTCAGTTCCTGGATCATCTTCTGTTCTTCAGTCAAGAAATAGTCCACCGTGTTTCCTCCGATAAAAAAACTTACCTAAAAATCGGCAGCCCGCAAAAGAGTGCAAAAATTTAAAATCAGGCTTCCTTAACACAAAAGAGGTAATAAGCCAACAGCGAGTTTGCACCAATAATCACAGGCAAAAAGGTCCTCGTTTTCCTCCCCGGCCCATCTCAGCGCAAACACCTGTATCGACGATAAAGCCCAGGGCGCGGACTCTTTAACCCGAGCAACCGCGAACCAAGCGATCCTCAAGCTTTAACTGGTTCTCCGCCGAACCCTTGCCGTAGGTAAAAAACTACAGACGGGCCGGAGTGAAAGGAAGTCCATCCGAGATGGGGCGGCGGCCTCAAGCAAAATCGACCTTCCGTCTCGAATGGAAAAGCAGAGGGCGTAAACCAGATCCTTTGAGCCGGGAAAATCCCCGCAAGACATCCCGCACAAGTGCCCCCAAGCAGTTTCCCCGCGTTTACCAACGCAATCCGAATCGGGGGGAAAAAGGGAGAGGCAAGGGCACCTAAGCCCTTAGCACCCGACAGGACATCCAAGTCCCTGGCAATTTTTATCAATCAGATTCGCTTCGGCCCGAGGCCCTACTCTTCTTCAAGCTCCAGGACCAGACGGCCTTTATAGTACCCGCAGTTGGGGCAGGCACGATGGGCCAGGTGCAATTCACTGCATTGGGAACAACGGGCCAGAGCCGGCATGGCCAGGCCGTGATTAGCCCGGCGCTTGTCGCGTCTGGCTTTAGACGTTTTTCTCTTCGGTACACCCATTCTCTTAGCTCCTATTGACAAATCTGCCCGCAAAACCGGGTACTACCAACAAAAAAGGCTAATCCTTGGACTCTGGCTTTTTAAGAAGCCTGAGCTTTGCAAAAGGAGACCGGGACCCGCGCGATTTGCACCTGCAGGCCTCTTCATTGAGGTTTACGCCGCACCCGGGGCATATCCCCCTGCAATCTTCCCTGCAAAGAACCTTGACGGGCAAGGCCAGGAAAATCTGTTCCACTACAAGAACATCCACTTCGATAACCTCGCCGTCATAGAACTCGTAGAACAATTCATCGGCTTCGAGTTCTTTTTCCTCCTCCCGCTCCGATTGCCCTTCGGTAACCAGGTATATATCGACCTTTTCATCGTGGGTAAGCGATACGGGGTTAAGGCAGCGATGGCAGGCAACCTCAAGGACACCCTTGATGGTTCCCGTAATTTTTATATGGTCTAACCTTTTATCAAAAAAAAGGGCAACGTTGACCGGCCCAAGAAGCTTCAGGCCAAAGGGGTCGTCGGCGGGCACAAACCGATCCACCATTTCCTGGTCCCACTGGAAACTGAGGCTACGTCCTGATTCGGGTATTTCGTCAACACGAACACGCATAGTTAAAGTTAAAACCATCAGTTAAAAGCGAACATAAAACATTTAGTATAAACCAATCGTCACTGCTGTCAATTATTTTCACCGCCCGGCGGCGATTCCCTAATTGTTAGAGCTTTGCCTGCGCCTCCGTTACAATGTCGCGCGAGACAAGGGCGAAGATATCTTTCCAGGCGTGCAAGGTCCACATGCCCTTGCCGTAGCCGATCGTGCGGCTTACTTCAAAGTCGGCCACCTGTGTGCCCCCACGGCTGATTTGGACCCTGACCTTCAGCACGGTATCGCCCGCATAGGGCATGAGGCGTTTCACTAAGCCCGCCTCCTTAAAGTAGACGATATGGCAAGTCATGAGGTAGGGTTGGCCTGCGGACTGGGGGATCCAGAGCATGCCCTTTTCCTTCAGGCAATTATCGATGCCGTTCCACAACATCCCGATGGCATCCACGTCATAGACTTGGCTGGTATCGTTTGAGACATCGACCACTTTTATTCTTAGGGGCGAATTCGCAACCTCTGCGCCCTTTGGAAGGTTTCCGGGCGAACTGGCGCCTTTATGTCCCCAGAGGGAGCATCCGAAAAGACATAGCGCCAGGAGGGCAAGCGCAAAAAAACGAATCTTTTTAGCCATGATAGATGAGCCTTTCTGCCGGATTTTGTGCGAATTTATACGAAAACATGGCAAGAATCTAGTGATTAGTGAGAAAGTGGAGCGAGCAAACGGTGATTAGTATGCGGCCGACCGGCTCCAGCCGGCCGGTTCTTCCCGGAAAAGGATGGTGCAAAACAGCCTCCATGTCGGATTGAGTTTGAGCGCGTTTTATGCTAAGCAGGGGGACTACCTATTAAAGGGATGCCGCATCGATAGCCAAGAATGACTGGAAGGCCGCATGCAGGCTTCCACAGGAGAGTTTTCAGAATGGAACAGGTTATTACCCGATTTCCCCCCAGCCCCACGGGAGCCCTTCACATCGGAGGGGCCCGCACCGCTCTTTTCAACTGGCTTTTTGCCCGAAGCCGTGGCGGCAAATTCATCCTCAGGATCGAAGATACAGATATCGAACGATCAACCGAGGAATCGGTCAAGGCCATTATCGACGCCATGGAATGGCTGGAGCTTAGCTGGGACGAAGGCCCCTACTTCCAGACTCACCGCCTGGCGGTCTACCGCGAATACGCCGAAAAGCTTCTGGGCTCCGGCCATGCCTACTGGTGCGAATGCAGTGGGGAAGAACTCGAAAAGCGCCGCAACGCGGCCCTGGCAGAAGGCCGCAAACCCAAATACGACGGCACCTGCCGATCCAAGGGACTTGACCGGGCTCCCAACAGAGTGCTCAGGTTTCGCACCCCTCAAACAGGCACGACTATTCTCAAAGACATCATAAAGGGCCCCATCGAGTTTGAAAACAGCGAACTCGACGACCTCGTGATACTAAAAAGCGACGGAGTCCCCACTTATAATTTCGCCGTCGTAATTGACGACCTGACGATGGGGATCACCCACGTAATCCGCGGCGACGACCACGTAAACAACACCCCGCGCCAGATCCTTATCTACAAGGCCCTTGGAGCCAAACTTCCCCAATTTGGCCATGTGCCCATGATCCACGGCGAAGACCGCTCGCCCCTTTCCAAACGTCACGGGGCCACTTCGGTCATGGAATACAAAAGAATGGGATTTATCCCCGAAGCGCTTCTAAACTGTTTGGTGCGACTCGGCTGGTCTCATGGCGACCAGGAGATCTTTTCGCGCCAGGAGTTAATCGAGAAGTTCTCGCTGGAAACCGTGGGAAAATCCCCAAGCATCTTTACCATGGAAAAACTGCTGTGGCTAAATGCCCATTACATAAAGGAAAATAGTCCGCAGGAGCTCACCCGCCTGCTCAAACCCTTTTTGGCCGAGCGAAATTACCCCGAAAAACCCGATCATTTTCTTGCCGCCGCAATTCACACTCTTCAGCCCCGCACCCACACCCTGGTGGAAATGGCCGATGCGATGCGCTTCTACATGGTAGATGGAATCGAGTTTGAACCCGAAGCCGCCGCCAAGTTCCTAACAGCAGACATGAGCGGGGTTTTTTCCGGGCTGATCTCCGAGTTGTCAAAACTTGAAACTTTCGATGAAGCAAGCCTGGAACCCGTTTTCAGGAACACGGCGCAGGACTTGAAAGTAAAGCTGGGGAAAATTGCCCAACCTGTCCGAGTAGCCCTTACGGGTGGAACGAAAAGCCCCGGTCTTTTTGAAATTATGGAAGTTCTGGGAAAAGAAGCCGTAATCGAGCGGCTCCAAAAAGGCCTCAAATATATCGAAACCGTTTAACCAACCCTATTACCGGTGATTAGCGAAGTGGAAAAACTCGCCGGTTTTTCCAATCGCTAATCGCCAGCCTCCATCGCCTACCGCTAATATAGCCCTATCCGGTCCAGTTTTATGGCGTCAAGTTCGATCCCCGGTTCATCGAGGGAGTTAACCAGAGAAAATATTTGCCTGGCTTTTTTTGCGCGCCCCGCTTCGGCCTCCATCATCACAACTGCCATATAACGAGCCTGGACAGAAGTAAGCATCTCACGGGCGGCCACTCTTTTAACATCGAGTATGGCGCAGTGGTCCGCAAGCCGAGAGTATCTGCGCATGACCCCCTTCCAGGGCATTCCGGACTCCCTGCTCCACTGCGACAGGCGCGCTTTGATCTCCGGGGGCATCTCCGACTGCCTGCCGGGGTCGCTCAGACAAGGGTATTTGACGAGCATGGCTTCGAACCCGCCCCAATAGGGCGTTCTGCGAAGCTCGTCGATTTTTTTTCGCACTGAACTGAGCTCCGAATAGAACTGGGCGATTTGCAGTTTTACCCCCTGTAGCGCTTTATCGGCTATCGCAAGCTTAGCCTCAGGTCCGGGTTGGGGGCCAACAGAGGCGGGCCCGGTCTGCAAGGATGCACAACCCGCGATCGAAGCAAGCAAAAGGACTGGAGCGATCAGAGGGGTAAAAGATTTTACAAAGGTTTTAGCAATCATCTCTTTTGGGCCTCTCGTTTTGGATCTCTTTATGCCTCCCGCATTTTGGCATGCGTTTGCCGTTCATCATGGTTATCATTTATCTATGAACCGATAGGAGGCTAACGATGTCCGAAATTACACAATATTTATTAGAAATAGCTCATTGGCTGATCCAAAGAATCCAAAAACATCTAACGGGTGAGGCCGATTATGAGGTTCAAAAGGTAAGAGAACGCATTCCGCATATCGTACCATCCGGAGTCAACCCGCCATTCGCGCCTCCTGACGCCCCATGCGACAAATATTAAGGAGTTTCGCCAACAGGCGAGGGTGGTTGCGAGCGGACTGTTTGGGAGATTCCGAAGTAGGTCTCGCGAATGGTGTCGTTTCCCTTGAGTTCCTCGACATCGCCCCCAAATGTCACCTGCCCTTTATCGAGGATGTAGATTTTTTGAGCAAAATCCAGAAACGAGACGTTTTGTTCCGCGATAAGCATCGAGAGATTTTCCCGTTCGTGAAGAAACTTTAAAACTTCTATTACTTTTTTTACGAACTTGGGAGAAAGACCGCTTGAGGGTTCATCCATTACGACAAGTTTTGGCATGGACATGAGGGTTTTAGCTACCCCGAGCATTTTCCTCTGCCCCCCGCTCAAAGCCCCTCCCATTCTTTTTGGGTACGCTTTGAGATCGGGAAAATAGTCAAACATTTCCCCGGCTCTTTTTCGATTTTCTTTATCGGTTCTAAAATAGCCGCCTAATTTCAGATTTTCTTCCACGGTAAGGTTGGGGACCATGCCAAGTTCGGACATATAACCGATGCCGTGGGCAATCCTTAAATTGGGCTTTAGACGAGTGAGGTCGACCCCATCGAAAACGATTTTTCCCTTCCAGGTGGGAACAAGCCCCGCGATGGTCTTAAGCAGCGTGGTTTTGCCCGCGCCATTTATGCCCAGCAACAACACGCTTTGGTTGCGGCAAACCGAGAGGCTGCTGCCCCACAGTACCTGAATCAAACCATACCCGGACTCAAGGGCTTCTAGATCGAGTAAAGTCTCCATCGCTATCTCCCGAGAAAAACCTCGACGACCTCGTCGTTTTGCGCCGCCTCCTGGATGGAGCCTCGAAATAAATTGCCCCCCGCGTTCATAACGACCACATCCGAAGTGAGGGCGTCGATAAAACCGAGGTGGTGTTCGACAACGATCATGGTGATACCGGTATTTCGTATACGCAGAAGCATCTGAGAAATTTTAAACAATTCCTGGTGGCTAAGGCCCGCGGCGATCTCGTCTATTAGCAGCAATTTGGGCTTTGTGGCAAGTGCTGTAGCTAGGCCGAGCATCTTTTGCTGTGCAAAGGTAAGACCGGCCGAAACGACGTCTTTGACCCCTTCGAGTTCGACAATCTCCAGAGCTTGCCGGATGGTTTCCTCTTTGTTGCCTTCACACGTTCCATAAACCGCGGCAAGTTTTACGGTCTCCCTGACGGTAAGACTCGACAGGGGCCTTGGGACCTGGAAGGTTCTATTGATACCCCTGCGCACGATTTTATGGGAGGGCAACTTATAGACCGATCTACCGCAAAATTCGATGGAACCGCCATCGGGCCTGTAGACCCCGGAAATAACGTTTATAAGCGTTGTTTTTCCCGATCCGTTGGGGCCGGCAAGGCCGACAATGCACCCCTCTCCCACATCCATACCGATACCGTTAAGAGCCCTGAAGCCTCCAAATTTCTTTACCAAACCTTTGATCTTTAGAAGCTCTTTACCGCTATGGGACATAAACCTTGCCTTTTTGCAAAATAGAGGCGACCCCGTCGGGCAGGAACAAAACCAGTCCTATGATCAGAAAGCCATAAAAAAGTTGGAAATATTGCGGCGTTGAAATTCCGATAAAATTATACATGCTGTAGAGCAGAAGCGCTCCGAGCAAAGGGCCGGCAAGGGTGCCCACGCCACCGAAAAGGGCAAACACTATCGTAAACACGCTTACATCCAGGCTAAAGACAGTGCTCGGATAAAATACCGCGGTAAACCATCCGAAAGCCCCTCCGCACAGCCCGGCCACAAAGGCGCTCAGCATCCAGGCAATACTTCTTGCCCGGACAACATTTACCCCGGCAAGAGAAGCGGTAACCCGATCTTCCTTTATGGCCAGAAGAGAAAGGCCGAAATCGGAATTCCTTATATAGGCCACAACGACCATGGCGAAAACCAGCACGGCGAGCATCGTGTAGTACCCGGCATCGGCATTATAGACCGAGGATAAATCGATACCGTAGGGACCCTGGGTGATTTTTTCCATCGTCGGATTGGCCACGATAAGATAAAGAGCCTGGGAAGCGGCCAGGTTGGCGATAGCGAAGTAGGCCCCCGAGAGCCTGAGAAGGGGAATGAGAACAATGCCCGTTGCCACTGCGGCCATACCGCCCAAAATAACGCAGACAAAGGGGGAAATGTGCCAAAAAGTAATAGCGATCGCAGACCCGTAGGCCCCCGCCCCGAAAAACCCCACATATCCAAAAGGCAGGTAACCCGTAAAGCCGTAGATGATGTTGACCCCTTCGGCCAACCCCAGATAAAGCATAAGGTTGAACAAAAAAGACTGATTGGAGTAAAAACGGGGCAATAGCAGAAAAACCACGGCGACCAAAATAATAACCGACAGGGCCTGCAAGTAGCGTCTACGCACTGCGCGCCGCCTTTCCAACAAGGCCTTCGGGCCTGAAAAGCATTACGGCTATGAGCAGCACATAGGGCAAAATCTCTGCCCAGGAGGAAAAATAGCTTTGCATAAACATGACGGCGACCCCATAGATCAGCCCTCCCAGAATAGTCCCAAGGGGATCGCCAAGAGAGCCCAGCACTATGATGGCAAAAGAAACGGTTGTCAGTTCAGCTCCCATGGAAGGATAAGAAGCGCCAATGACAAAAAAGCTGAAGATACCCGCAATCGAGGCCAGGACAAGGCCCATGCAAAACACGAGCGCTGAAATACGCTCGACGTCTATACCGCTTACCAGAGCCTCGTCGCGGTTGGCCATGACGGCCCGGGTGGCACGCCCCATGCGCGTGTGCTGCAAATACCAGTAGACAAAGCCAAAAGCGCCAAGAGCGACCAGGCAGGTTATAAGCCATGCGATGGGGAAACGCTGGCCGAAAATAGTGAACCCGGCCGAACCGAAAGCAGTAGAGGGGATGGAGCGCTGGTTGTTGCCGAAGAAAAAAACGACCAAAGCCTCCATGACCTGCGAGAGCCCGAAGAAGAGAATAAAGGAGAGCATTTCGGGGTCTTTGGACTTTATCAGCCGAGGAACGAAGGCATAATAGAGGGGTAAGCCAAGGAGAAAAAACACTGCCGCTACGATCGGAACGGCCACCAGCGGATTTATTCCCAGAAACCCGTAGAGCCAGTAGGCCAGAAAGGAACCGAGCATGATGAAGTCGCCGTGGGCCAGATTGATCATTTTCAATACGCCGAAAATAATATTGAGGCCCATCCCCACGAGACCGAAAAATATCCCGTACATAATTCCGGCAATAATCGTATAGACAAAAAGATTCATGCGAATACAGCGATCAGCCAATGAAAACGTAAAAGGGATACAAGGGTGGGCACGGTTTTTTTGTGCCCACCGGCCTTATTGACAAGAGCATCTAATCTGCGCCGGGCAACACAGCCGAGACTAAGGTAGAAACCGCCGTTTACCAGCCCCCGATACCTATGGAGTGGCCCCTCACGGCGCGGGATAAATTTCGTTACCCGTCTTGAGGTTGGCAGGATAGACGATATGCATATCCAGCCCGTCCGCGCCCTGAGGCACAAACTGAGCCACCGGGAGCATTTCACCAACCTGCGCCCCTGAAGCATCAATTTTGAACTCCCCATCCAGGGTCTTCACTTTTCCGGAAAAACCGGCCAGGGCTTTTCTAAATTCCAACTGATCGAAACTTTTTGCCGCATCAAGTGTTTTTTCAATTATGAGGCCCGTGTTGTAGCCGGCAACAACCAGAAAATCCACCTTCTTGCCGGTTTCCTTGTAGGCCTGTTCGAAACTATCCAGGGTCGGACCAAAATTTACGTCATTGTATTTCAAAAGGGGCGGCGTGGGATAAGTGTAAGTGTAGTAGAGAGCTTTGGGTCCTACATTCTTTTGGATAAGTTGGAGCTGCTGGCCGGGGAAAATGGTGAACACCATTTTAAATTTAAGTCCGCTCGATTGGAGCCCCTCCAGAAAAGCGATATCGTTTGGAACAAATCCAAATTCTATCACCGCATCGGGCTTGGTGGCCTCGATGCCGTGCAGCAGGACCGAGTAGTTGCTGGTGCTTGTTGGAACGGCCTGGTAGTAGACCGGATTGATGCCGGCTTTAACGAGCCTGTCATGAAGGGTAACGGCCTGAGATTGATTGAAGTCGTTGGAGGAATAGATAATGGCAATGCGCGGGATTTTCTTTTGGATCAAAAAATCGGCAAGAGCATAGGGCCATTGGCCCGAGGTAGGCAGGCTGCACAAAACGACAAATTGGTTATCGGGGGTAAAAAACTTCGCGGCGGTCCCGGTCGGATCGAAGAGCAAAACCTTGTGCACCTTTGCAAGCGGCACGGCAACGGAGGTCAAAACAGAGCCGAAATCGGCTACCAGCATATTTACACGGTCACGAGTAATCAACTGGTTGTAGAGCATACCAGCAGTGCCCGTTTGCCCCTGGTCGTCGTAGGCCACAAGCTTAACGGGGATTTTTTTGTTAAAGGCTTTAACAAAGACCCCTCCCTCTTTATTTACCTGAGAGACCCAGAACTTGAGGCCTCTATACTGTGAGGTCGATGAAGTAGCGAAGGAACCGCTCGAGGCATACAAGGTACCGATAGTGATAACTTTGGGAGGTTTAGCGGCAAACGAGGTAACGGCAGTAAACACCAGCACGGCAATGCTCAGGAAAATAAATTTACTTTTTAACCTAAACATGGGACACACCCCTTTCCAAACCTTCCACGCATCGATGTTTTCAATTTATCGCCGAGGCCCCGCAGGCCGTCAACGAGCCCTTTTCCAAATGCGAACAGATTCTAGCAGCTATTGAACGCCAAGGCTTTCGAAAATATCCCAAAACGTCGGGAAGGATTTAGAAACCGATTCGGCCCCTTCAATTACCACCCCTTCCAGACGCAGGCCGGCCAGGGCAAAAGCCATTGCGATCCGGTGATCGTCAAAGGCAAAAACAGGACCCGTTGGCCGCGCGGCCCCCACCCCCCCGTGCACCATAAGCCCATCGGGGAGCTCCCGGGCCTCAAAACCCAATACCTTCAAACCGGCAGCCACGGTATAGAGCCGGTCGGATTCCTTTATCCTAAGGTGTGCCACATTTCCAATGTGCGAGACTCCATCGGCGAAAGCACAAACGACGGCAAGGGTAGGAACCATGTCCGGCATCTCATTCATATCTATATCTATGGGCAAAAGCCTTTCGGGGCCGCAGACGCGAACTCCGTCCCTTTCCCAAAAAATCCGGCAGCCCATTTTCTCGAGAACCTGCAAAAAACGGCAATCGCCCTGGAGGCTTGAGCTTGAAACGGGCGAGGTAAACACCTCCCCACCGGTCAGGGCGGCAGCGCCCCAAAAGTAGGAGGCCGAGGAGCAGTCGCCCTCGACGGTAAAAGTACAGGGCGCGTAGGCCTGAGGTCCAGGAATCCTGATACTGTTTAGCCCCAACCGCTCAAAAGATATACCGGCCTCTTTCATCATCCCGATAGTCATGTCCAGGTAGGGCCGGGAGGCGACCTGTTCGCTCCATTTGACCGTTACTGTTCCCGACGCGGCAGGGGCTGCTATGAGGATCCCGGATAAAAACTGGCTGCTCTCGCAGGCGTCTACAAAAACTTCTCCGGCCCCAAGGCCCCTGGAGTTGATCTCAACGGGAAGATAGCCCGCTTTTTGCCGCCATGAAATCTCGGCCCCAAGTTTTCGAAGAGCCTCAACTGCAGGGCCGACCGGACGATCCCGAAGGCGCGGACTCCCATCCATTACAAATCTGCCCCTCCCCGCGGAAAAAAGAGCAAGAAGAAGCCGGGCGCTCGTACCGCTGTTGCCAAGAAAAACCGGCCCTTGCGCCCCTTCCCAGCGGCGAGCGGGCGGCGTTACGCGCACCCGGTCTTCGCCCCAGTCCAGACAAGCTCCCAGGGCTTCGATGGCCCGCGCGGTCAAAAGAGTGTCCTCGGCCCTCAGCGGATTGGCTATCTCCCAAGGCCCATCGGATAGAGCCGCCATCATAAGAGCGCGGTGCGTGATCGACTTGGACCCCGGCAAACGGATTTGAGAGATTACCTTCGATACGGGCTGTATGGATCTAAACTTACTTGTCATTTAGGGCTTCTTCCAACGCCCGCCTCATTGCATCGATTGCGGGGGTTTTAAAAACAGGCCTATCCAGCCACCACTCAAGCTGCGCGGCCCCCTGATAGAGCAGCATGTCCAGCCCGGAGACCACCTTGCAACCGGCCTCTTTGGCGGTCTTGGAAAATGCGGTCCACCTCGGGGTGTAGACAATGTCCATCACGGTCATTTCGGGTCTGAAAAAACGGCTGGAAACAATCGAATCACCGTGCTCCTCGGACATGCCCGAGGAGGTGCACTGCACGACGATATCGAATTGGGCATCGGACTTGTCTATCATATTTAACGCGATAAAACCCGCGCCGATCTGTTTGGACAAAGACCTGCCCCTTTCGACACACCTGTTTGCAATCGTGATTTTTGCCCCGGCCTTCCTCAACCCATAAGCTACGGCTCGGGCCGCGCCCCCGGCCCCAAGGATAAGAGCGCTTCGGCCTCCGACATCCGAGGCCTCCGAAAGGGCCCGCAAAGCTCCCGTCCAATCGGTGTTGCAACCCTCCCAGCCCGTAGGGGTCCTTCGCAGCGTGTTGGCCGCTCCGATCTCTTTAGCCGTGGTATCGGTGGTCTCGGCAAGCCTGCACACCATTTCCTTGTATGGCAGGGTTACGCTCAACCCGCTAAATCCCGCCCGGTGCAAAATGTCGAGATCCTTTTCGAGTTCATCGACATAGAAGGCGGCGTAAAGAGCCGAGAGCCCCAGAGATTGAAAACAGGCGCCCATCATGACCGGACTGAGACTGTGGCGAACAGGATTTCCAATGACGGCGAAAAGCTTTTTTTGTTCCGGTCTGATCATCTAAAGTTACTCCTGTAACCGTATTGGCTGAGCGCAGCCCCCGGGAAGGGCCGTCAGCGACTATCGCGGGAATATCCCCTCCTGGGCATATCTCAGCTTCTTTCTCATTACCTCCAGATAATGCAGAAAGTCCGCTTCGCGGTAGTCGGGATAAGTCCAGGGAAGAGACCGGTATGCACCCTTTTTGTAAATCAAAGTGAGATCGGCGTAGATGCCTTCTCCTAGATAGACCCTGTGGGTAAAGTTTTTCCCGGTCGCAAGGACCAACCGCTCTAAGCTGAGTATCCCTGGGTCGATATTAACCCGCCTCTTTCCATTTTGTAAGAAGCGGTTTTCGATTTCGTTAGTCCGAAGTTTTATCCCGGGCAAAGCCTCCTGCTCCACCAGTTCTACAAAACCTGCGGTCTGTCTTCGGATGCCACTGCCCATTTCCTCATCGTAGTAATCGGTATAGGGGAAATCGCCCGGCTCGGACAAAAAATCCATCGGCCCGAAGTCGGATACAAGCGCTTCCAGGACCTTTGCCTGAACTCCAAAGTCGCAAAACAAAAACCTGATAATCAGCTTGGCCGGGCGTGGCGCTTTTGGGTGACTCATGTTTTAGCAATTAACGATTAGGTATCCATTAGAGACTGAGTGGCGAAAAGCGACCAGGCGGCTACGACCCTTGGATTTGGCCGGACCGGGACGAACAGGAAACGGTTAAACAGGGACGGCGGGACAAAATCGTTCCCCAGCCCTAAAAACCAACCGCCAATCGCTAATCACTGCCTTTATTAAAGCTCTTTAGCCTCCTCGATCAGCATGATCGGAATATCGTCCCGAATTTCATAGACAAGCCTGCACTGCTCGCACACAAGGCCTGACTGATCGGAATTAATATTTATCTGCCCCTTGCATTTGGGGCAACGAAGGATCTCTAAAAGCTCTTCACTCATGGCCATAGCGTTAGACTCCGTCTATTTCAGATTGGTTCCGGGCTATCCGGCTTTTCTTCATTTTTAAGAGGGGCTTGTTTGCTGTCATCGTCCAAGATCTGGCGGAACGAGTCAAGAAGCGAGCGCATCCTGGCACCGAACTGGACACGATTTCGCCTAAGCTCCGACATCTCCTGCTCCATCCTTATAAGACGATTGCTTGCTTCCTTAAGTATCCCTTCGGCCTTGACCTCGGCCTCCGAAACAATCAGCCGGGCCTGACGCTCGGCATTGGTTTTAACCTGTTCGGCGCTTTTCTGGGCGCTTACCAAAACGGCTCGAATCGTCTTTTCGCGCTCCCGGTGCTCCTTTAGCGCTAAGTCCAAATTGTGAACGTCTCTTTGGAAGCTTTCGTTTTCCGCCTTTAGCCGATAAAGCTCATCGGTTAGAGCCCGAAGATAGGGTTCCACATCACCAGGATCAAACCCCATCAAGCGCCTGCGGAATCTTCTTGCCTCAATCTCACCGATTTCCATGGAAACTCGTTTCACTCTGCAAAAAAATTATCTATCTAACCGCCCAGTATTGAAGCAATTCTAAACAAGGTCGGCACGAGGAACTGATCCAAAAATAGGAGCCCCAGTATGAGGATCATGGGCGAAAAGTCCATGGAGCCCACGCTAAGGGGCAAAGCCCTTCTTAACCTATAGAGCACAGGCTCGGTTACGTTATAGAGAAACCGAACGATTGGATTATAGGGGTCGGGGCTTACCCATGAGAGCAGGGCGTGGGCTATCACGATAAGCATGTAAGTATATAGCACATAGTGCAAGACCGTAGCCGTGGCCTGCAAAAAATAGCCTATAATAAACATCTCCATCTCCTGGGACTAAGTTGCGTATCGAAAGGCTCTACCAGGTTACGCTTTAAAAAAGGGGGTGGGTATGCACCTCGCCCCGTGCGGGGGCAACCCACCCTCGTAAACCCTGAAACTACTTTTTTTCATGTGCTCTGTCAACAGGCACAAAGCCTGTTTTCTCAATGCTTTTACAGAGAAACCGCTTGCCTTTGGAAAAGTTTTCCCGCCCCGACGATACGAAGCCGCCAAACTATTGGCAGAAAGAGAATTAAGGACAACCACCGCCCCACTAATCTTTTAATCGTTTTAAGGGTAGTGAAAGACTGTAGTTGACAACAGCGCAAAAAACAGACATGAAGAGTATCTGTAAAATTTTGTTTTCCTTAGGAGCCCTTTAAATGAGTAAATTTGCGTTAAACGACTGGGTACTTTTAACCTCCCAAAAAGGCAAGAAATGGCTCGTAAGGGTTGAAAACGCTCCCTATTCTTCCCACCTTGGGGGCATTCATCTTGCAGATGTCATCGGCAAGGAGGAAGGCGACTGGCTGCTTACGAGCAAAGGCGCAAAGCTCATGCTCTTCAAGCCTTCCCTTGAAGACTATATCTTCGGCATGAAGAGGCGCACTCAGATCATTTACCCAAAAGATCTCAGCGCAATGATCTTTTACGGCGACATCCATCCGGGCTGCGAGGTGATCGAGACCGGAATCGGCTCGGGCGCACTTACCCTGGCCCTGCTGCGGGCGATGTGCGGAAAGGGCAAACTCACATCTATCGAAAAAAGGGCCGAATTTGCCGAACAGGCACGTGAAAACATCAGCCTTTTTTTTGGCGCCCGCCCCCGGAATCACCAGATAGTAGTGGCCGATATCGAAACCGCGTGCCTATCCTGCCAGGTTGACCGGATTTTTGTCGATCTTCCCGAACCTTGGCGGGCCGTGGGGAATCTTTCCTCCATGCTTAGAATGGGCGGCCTGCTTGTGAGCCTTAGCCCCAACGTGGGCCAGATTCAGCTCACCCAGAGGCAGCTGCTCGCAAACGGATTCGGAGACATCGTCCATTTCGAACTCCTGCGAAGAGACTGGAAGGTTGACCGGCTTCGCGCCAGACCTTTTGACAGGATGGTGGCCCACACGGGCTTTATAACCGTGGCCAAGAGGGTTTCAGCCGATCGCGGCGAAGGGGTTGAAAATGACTCCGAAACTGAAGAGGATGCGCAACAGGAGCTGGAAGCCCTTGGCAGTTAGCCCAAAGGGGGGTAAAAGCGCCGCCCGTGAGCGGCCTTATCAACTCAAGGTTTAATTTAATGGCGTCAGAGACAGAAAAGATGGACATTTCCGTAGTAATCCCAGTTAAAGACGAAGAAGATAATATAGTCTCCCTTGCCCTTGAATTGGGAACGGTAATGGAAAGGGAATTTAGCGACTGGGAGTGCATATGGGTCGATGACGGATCAAGCGATGGAACCCTGGGGCTGCTGGAAAAGCTTTCCGCCCAAAATCCGCGCCACAGATTTATCTCCTTTGAACGAAACGCCGGCCAATCGGCCGCACTCTGGGCCGGATTAGCCGAAGCCCGCGCCCCGATCATCGCCACCATCGACGGCGACGGTCAAAACGACCCGGCCGACATTCCCGCGCTCTTTCGAAAGGTCCAGTCCGAAGGGGCGGATATGGCCAATGGTTATCGCGCAAACCGCCAGGACAACTTCAAAAGAAAGATCTCCTCTCTTATCGGAAACGGAGTAAGAACCTGGCTTACCGGAAAGAGCGTAAGAGACGTAGGCTGCTCTACCAGGGTCTTTCGCAGGCAATGCCTCGAGTCGGCACCCAGATTTGCGGGCATGCACCGCTTCTTGCCCACCCTTGCGGCCATGCAGGGCTTTAAACTGACCGAAACCGCCGTAAACCACAGGCCAAGAGTAAAGGGACTGTCCAAGTATTCGGTCAAAAACCGGTTGTGGGTGTCGCTTCTGGATCTCTTCGGGGTTATGTGGCTGAAAAAGCGCGCGTTTAGCTTCAAAATCAAGGCGAAATCGAGGTAAACTTTGCTGCTCCAGGGAGTGGGGCCAATTGAAAACGAGACAAATTGGAACCTCGGATAAAGGTCTTCACCCGGCCTGCTCGCGGCCTGGGCTCAGGGTACTGAAAGTCCCGGCAAGCTTATGCAAAACAAGCTTGAAGCTCCAGCTCACCTCACCTTCCGCAACTCGGGGCTTTGTAAGCGCTCAGCGGCAGCACGGCGAGAAGTTGATTGCCGCCGTTCGGATTACTTTTTCGCAATTAGGCCGCAAGTCAAACCGTTGACTAAAAAAGCAGCTGGAACAGGCATGAAAACCGCCCTGCCCCTACTTTTAAACATGCAGCAAGCCCGAAACCAGCCCCTTGAACTGCTCACGTCAACCCGAATTTTTTCACCGAAAGGAGCGGGCACGATATGTGCAAAGCATTTTCGTTATCAGGCGTGTCATCACGATTTCGAATTAAGCGAGGGCTGCTCGTGGGCTTAGGGAGGAGCTATTGTCGCATGGATACCGGTAAAGGATTTACCCTTGTCGAACTTATGGTGGTTACGGCCATCATAGCCATTCTGGCCTCCGTGGCCATACCCGCCTATATAAATTACATAAATCGCACCAAACAGGGCCAGGCGGCAAGTGCGCTCATGACCGCGCGCCTTGAACAGGAAGAGTGGTACGCGGATAACCAGGCCTACGCAAAAACCATTGAATGTTTGCCTTCCTTTGGAAACAGCTGCTCTCTTGCCACAGCATCCACTTACGGCGGCTATACTTTCAGTCTACCTGTTGCACTCGGAAATACCTATCAGGTTTTAGCCTCACGAGCGATAAATGCAAACATTGATAAGTTAACGATCAGCCCAAACAGCAATGTGCCTACAATACAAACCCCCAACGCCATTGGCTTTTCCATATTCCAATGGATATTTGGACAGTGAGGTACTCGGAGACTTCCCAAAGAAGCTCTAATGGAGAAGATTGGATATGAAAAAGCCTATAATTTCGGCACTATTCGTTTTAAGTTTGGCTTCTTTTCTCTCTAGGGGAACTGCCGGGGCTACCATCGCGGTAAACAACGGACAAACGCCCAACCAAGCCGGTCAAACGAATGCATCTTCTACAAGATCGGTTATAAATACTTTTGTAAGCAGAATCGACGGTGGAATCCTTTATACTAAAAGCGGTCAAACCTACACTATTTCAGGCCTTAAGGTAATTTATAATTGCAGTCCGGAGACTAACGCCACAACGGCGCAGCTTTATTTTATAAACGGGGTATTAACGCAGGTTATATTCCAATGACTCCTGTCCCCGGGAAAGTGAGAATTTCTTTTACAAATCAACACTATCCAAAACGGCAATTTTTTAATAATCCGGTCTAATTGCAATTAAGGGGAAGTCCATGAGAAGGGCATACGCGGCTGCAATATTCATTCTACTTTTCTCGTTGGTTTTTATGCCTGGAAAAGTTGCGGGATTTTCCAGTCCGTGCAGCCAAAGCAATAATCTGGTCCCACCCTTTATTGCAAGCGGTGTTAAACCGAATATATTGATTCTGCTCGATGTATCCCAGAGCATGGACGAAGATTTCTACGGTCAGGCCGTGGGTTCGTATGCTCCCACCAGCAAATCCGTGATCGCCAGGATAGCTCTGCAAAACATGGTCGCGCAGCTAAAGCAGAAAGCTAATGTCGGCGTGATGACATTTACATTGAATTCCGACGTTAGTCAAGGCGACCCTTATTTTATATATAACCTTATGCCCTTTACTTCCTATCAGATCTCTTCCTACTGTCCGAGCCCGACGGCCGCGACACTGGCGGCCTGCCAAGATTATTGCGTAACGGGCGACTCCACCGACCAAAGCCTGTGCCAGTCAGGATGCAGTCAACTAAACAGCAGCTTTTCCACTAATTTTACGGACCTCTTATTAGACCCCGCAAACGGTGGCTATCCTTTTAACGATACGACCGGAATCAGGGCCGGTTATTGTGCGGTGGCTTACCCTAAACTCTATGCCTGGCAGGATCCGAGCGGGGGTCCGATAGCCTATCACAGCGCATCCGACGCATTGTACATCTCTCCCAACGGATCGGGTACTTACCCCGCTTGGGGGACGGCCTCCGAGTACGGCTACTGCGACAACTACAGCACTGCCCAGAACGCCCCGAATAGTTACAACTTCTACCAAAACAAGAGCAACCAGTCCGATGGCGGGGACAACAACGGAAACCCGGGCGGCTATTCCAATTTTTTCACTTCGGCGCAATTCCAGCCCACGGATAGCGATTGGGCGCTTGGCTTCTACAACTTCGGCGTGAGACAGCCGTTCTATTATGTTGGGCCCACAATATTTTCGGGCACTTCTCCAAGCTCCTCGCAGGGTTTCCTCCATGTCGCGGTAGGAGACCTTACCGGTTCGGCGCAGTTTCATGTTGGTGTCACAAACTCTGATCAATACGATAACGTCTACGACATCCTCATTCCAAATTGCGACGACGGTACAAACTGCAACTCCGGCACGGACGGAACACCCTATGCCGGAAACCCCTCCGACTATTGGAACTATAAAACCCCCTACATGCTGTGCAGTCCTTCGAACGGCAACTACAATACGTGCCCCTATCTCATCAACGCAGGCAATACTCCCACGGCCGGAGCGCTCCAAAGCGCCTTAA
The DNA here is from genome assembly GCA_021780695.1 of Deltaproteobacteria bacterium. Classification (GTDB taxonomy): domain Bacteria; phylum Desulfobacterota; class Syntrophobacteria; order Syntrophobacterales; family Syntrophobacteraceae; genus SbD1. The sequence continues at coordinate 49,689 of JAJXYD010000011.1, read as the reverse complement.
ACTACTTAAACGGAAATTACAAATATAGCGGAAGCACGGTCCCAACACCGATTACCCAACCGTGTCAGCAAAATTTCATAATCCTTGTGACCGACGGACTGCCGGATACAACGCTTGCCGGTCAATGGGGGGTTAACGGGACCACCAACTACACCGCAATCGCTCAGCAGCAGGCTCAAGCCGTGTTGGAGGAACTCGACGGACAATCCCAACCATCCACTCTTCCTGCCGGCATGACCGGCTGGCAAAACGTGACGATGAAACAAAACGGAACCACATACACTTTCAATGTCAAAACCTACGTGCTGGGACTTGGCCTGACCACCCTTGCCAAAACCAACCTTGACGCCATGGCCACAGCAGGGGGAACGGCCGGCGACAACGGCGGGCACGCCTATTATGCGAACAGCCCCGCCGAACTTGAGACCGCTCTTCAGAACATCACGGGCAGTCTTTTTTCCGGAGTTTCGGCCGGCAGCTCAGTATCGGTTCTAGCCAGCCAATCGGAAAACGGGGCTAATGTGCTGCAGGGAATTTTCTATACCACAAAGACTTTCGGCAGCGGCAACAACTCGATTACGTGGCCGGGCTACCTCTACGACTGGTGGTTTTATAACGGCCCGGTGTATCAAAACATCCGGGAGGATACCCTCCATGACTTCATCCTCGAGCTTGGCTCCGACGACGTGCTAAATTTTACTTTCAACATGACTAATGGCCTGCAGATCCAGCGCGATACGCCGGAGACCAACGGTTCCTCGGGCCCATTGATCTCCACCGGCGGGCTAGACTCTCTCACCCCCATCTGGGAAGCCGGGAAGATGCTTTGGGCCCAATCCCCAGACAACCGCACAATCTATACCCCTAGCCAGGACGGCCAGAGTTTGGTAAGTTTTAACACTTCGAACTCCACCCTCACCACACCCGGAACCTCGCCGTTGGGCTATCCGTCTCATCAGGACCCATGCCTGACCGGCAATACGACTTCCACCAATCTGGACAACCTTATAAGCTACGTCAGGGGAAATGATTTAACCGCCAATATTTGTGAATCAACGACCGGAAGCATCGAGTATCTTTGCTCCGACGGCAACGGCAATTACAACACGACTGCATGCACCGCCGACAGCGACTGTGCCGCAACCACATCGGATCCTTACTGCATGCCCGTTACATGCTCTACCAGCAGTGACTGCACCAACACGAGCTACCCCACATGCTCACCGGACAGCTGCCGGAACAGAACGGTGAATCTGTGCGTCCAAGACGCAAGCACAATCGCCACCGCCGGATCGGTCAACATTAGCGGCCAGGGCTGCAGTACGGATAGCGATTGCACCGCTCCTTACTCGACGTGCAGCCCCAGCACCCCCCCAAATACCTGGAAACTTGGCGACATTGTTTATTCAACGCCCAAGGTCGTCGCAAGCTTTTCTTACTGTTCCACAACGAGCGGCACCACTTTTCAAAGTCCAGTCCAAGCCTGTACCAGCGATGCCGACTGCACAAACTCAAATTACCCCCTGTGTACACAGAAGGAATCGGTGGTTTTTGTCGGCGCAAACGATGGAATGCTGCACGCGTTCGAATCGGGGGTATTAAGCACCTCGGGATTGGATGGGGCAACATATCAGGTCGACAAGCTCATCGGTATTCCCACTTCTAATATGGGTTCTGAATTGTGGGGGTTCGTACCCACAAACGTTCTTCCTTACCTGAGGTGCCTGGCCGTTCCCCCGCCCAACAGCTGCCATCTCTATTATAACGACTTAAGCCCCTACATAACGACGATGTACGTTGACTACACCGGGCAGGTTTGCGCCAATGTCGACCCAAACGGCAATGTCATCTCCTATACCACCAATCCCTGCACCACCACCAGCTCCTGTGCATCCGGACAGGAATGTGAGAGCACGACGCTCTCTACCCCGCATACGGTATTGATCGGCGGTCTGAGACTGGGCGGAGGCGCCGTGAGCGGTTCTCAAGCCAATTATTGTTTCAACAGCGCGGGAATCTCGAACGGAGTTACCTGCAACAATTTACAGGGCTGCCAAACGGCTCCTTACACCGCGAGCTGCGCCCCCGCCTACCCCACTAACGTACCCACCGATACCTGCCCCGGCGGGGTCGCGGCCACCAGTGTTTCGGAAGAAGGCAGCTACACACCCTCCTCCTGTATCGGGCTTTCCTCCTACTACGCGCTGGACATAACCGACGTGGAAAACCCCAAGCTTTTGTGGGAATTCAGCGACCCGCAGCTGGGCTACTCTTATTCGGGCCCCGCGGTTATCCACAAGTGGACGAGTTCGACCACTCCTTTAACGGGAGACCAGTATGACGTGATGTTTTTGTCCGGCCCAACCGACCCGCATGACGGCAGTTCGATCCAGAACCTGCAAGCATTCATCCTTAAACTCGACCCGGCAACTCTTCGAATCGATTCGGTCTACCAAACCGATTTCAAGAACAACGGCGGCAATTCCATAGCGAACGCTTTTGGAGGCAGGCTTTTTACTACCGGACTGGATGTGGATTCAGACGGTTATACCGACTACGTCTTCTTCGGATACTCCTCTTCGCCCAACGGCAGCGCCTCAAATTGGTCAGGCGGAATTGGATTCGTCTATACCGACGCATACACCACCTCAGGCCAAACGAACTCAATCGATCCGGTCAACGGGGTGGACCCTTCGAAGTGGACTTATGACGTTAAGACCTACGACAATATACCGCAGGTCCCCATCACCGCGCAGATAGCCACCGAGCCCTGCTGGTACAACCTCGACGGTTCCCCGCTTACCTACTTATTCGCGGGTACGGGAAGGTACTTCTTTCCCATGGACAACTACGGATCGAACGGCAATTCCGGTTATAATTTCATCATGGGTGTGCCTTTCACCTGCAACGACGTCTACCAGAATTGCGGAAGTCCCAACGTCAACAGCCTGAACGGAAACAACGATGCCTGCAGCGCACTTACCTCCGCCACAAGCGCAAAGGATTTGACGCAGGCAGGGTGGTTGATCGACCTCGCAGCAGCCACCACCAACTATGGCAGCGAAAGGATGATAACCGATCCGACCACCGCGCCGGTGGGCGCCAACGGAGGAAACGTGATCTATTTTACCACAACCGAACCCACCAATAATCCCTGCGGTTATGGGGGGGAAACCTTCTTGTATGGACTCAACTGCGCCACCGGCAGTTCCATTGCCTCAACTGATTGCTCCAATTATGTGGCGCCTGGCACTGGCGGGTCCATTTACATTCAAACATCTACCGGAGCGATAAACGCCATCAGCTCCAGCACGTCGTTTACCCAGAACAACGGCCGCGAAACCCAGCCAATTTCAGGCATCGCGCCTGAGGGCGGCGCTGTCTTTTTACCTCCCGGTTCAACGGGGGGAAAGACCGGACAAATCATACAGTGGATCGAAAAATGAAAGGCAGATCCGGATTTACTCTCGTAGAGCTCATGGTGGTAATTGCACTTATCGCGCTCCTGCTTACCTGGGGCATACCTGCCTATTCGAGCTGGCAACAAAAACACACCGTGGAAGGCGACATGGTTCAGCTTTTCTCCGATCTGCAACTGGCCAGGACAAATGCCTATACGACCAAGATCGCGACCGGAATATGGTGGAACGGCAACAGCTACCAAATCCAGGAGGTTGCAACGGGCAAGACGGCCCCTGATAACACCGGGACTCCGGTAACCGGGATTGTGTCTCCCCAAAACACGATCAACGGCAGCCAAGTTCTCACCTTCGACGGCAGGGGGTTTTGGGACCCTACGAACAGTCAAACCTCGGTAACATTTTCTGTCTCTCCCAGCTTTGGAGCCTCACCCAACTGTATCACAGTGTCTTTAACCAGGATCTCTTTGGGGGAAATGAATGGGACAAACTGCATACCACTGCAATAATACGTGCCGGGTGCCGCATGGCCGCAGAACTCGGGGTTTTACTCTGGTAGAGGTCATGGTGGCACTGATCATACTGGCCCTTGGGCTTATGGGGTCGCTGGTTGGAATCATGGCCTCCCTGGATTCGAGTTCCAGAATGGAAGTTAGAAACGAAGCCATCAAAATTGCCCAGGAGCAAGAGGAGAAGGCCAGGGATATCGCGTCGGCCAATTACGGTAACCTTGGGGCAACCTTTAATGCTGCGTTCACCATAACGAGACAGGTGAGAAACGCACTTGTATCCTACACCGTCACTCCACTTGTAACCCCGACACCGGCAGCAGATACCTGCGGAGGAAACTGCGGCGCCTCCATAGTTCAATTTACCGTCACATGGCCGGTCAAGGGCGTAACAGTCGTAGATAACAGGAACAGCTACATTCTTCAGACAATCGTGAGGGCGGGGCAATGAGGGATCGGGCAGGAATGACGCTCGTCGAACTGATGGTAAGCCTGACGATCGTACTTTTAATCGTCGCCACGGCAACGGTTGCATACATGAAATTGTTGACCACCTACAAGTCTCAGGGAGCTCTGTCTGAGAGCTATATTGCGAATTTAACAGGCTTGGACCTGCTACGTTATGACATACAGATGGGCGGATTTGGTCTGTTCTCCTCCTTTTCCTCCGTAAGCGGAGCTCCGACATCCTACAACGAAGCCTCTGGGGGAGGCACGCCTACCCCCGACTACGATCCGACAAAGTTAAACGACAGCACAACGGGCATTCCCCGGCCTTTCGTTTTGGGCGCCTCCGTACCGGCAAAAGTCGTGGGCCCCAACAATTCGGCCATACTGGCGATCAAATCGACCACGGCATGGATCAATCCCACCAGCGTAAAATGGTCCACAATCACCAATTTAACCAGGTTCCTGCCCACGGTCACACAAACGAGCAACGATTTTGTCTCCGGCGAACAGTTCACCATTATTGACGACACCGGAGCCCTTCAACTCTTTGGCGCTTCGTTTAACATCGCCTACTATGCCAACGCCTCCGCTATGGGAACCAACACCTATCCCAGCGACCCCGGACGAATCTTCTATATATACGGAACCGACGACAATGCAACCGCCGACAGGATGCCTTTCAACCGGGTCGACTACTACCTGGACAACACCCCCGACAATGCCAATGTTCCCGGCGTACCGACCTACTGCGCCCCCGGAACCTACGTTCTCTACAGAGCCAATGTCAGTCAGATAGACGGTACACTGCAAAGGTCGGCCCTTATCGATTGCGTTGAAGATTTTCAGGTCGCCTTCGGGGTCGTATCCACGCAAACCGGAAACGCTGTAAAATGGCAAAAGGATCTATGCGGAGAAAACATCCCCGGCGGATCGCCAACCATCCATATGACTGCTGCGCAGGAGCAGCAGTATTTACGCGATGTGAGGGTTTTTATTCTTTACCAGGAAGGACGGGGCAAGGTGAGCAACACGGCCGATTTCAATTCCTCGGCGAAGACCTTCAACCTCGGGGACCAGGGCATCGCCAGCAGCCTGGCACCCGGGACTTACCAGGTCGACGGTACAAATTTTCAACAGGTCAGTACGGGTGCGCTTGCCAGCGCCTCCACTGTTGACCTCAACGGGTCAGGAGCCGGCTTCACGCCATCCCCCCAACAGGCCCAATACCGTTGGAAGATAATGGAACTAGACGCAAAACCTATGAACATGCTGAACCTGATAACCATACGATAAAGAAGAAAAGGCAAGATGACGAATCCTCTTAAAAATCAAAAGGGACTGGCGCTCATCACCACCTTGCTGCTTATGGCGCTCGGCTTGGTCGTGGTGGGGATCCTTATGCGTCTGGTACTCAATCAGTCGAAGGTTACCGGTCTTCAGCAGGGCTATGCCACCTCGCTCGATGCCGCCAAGGCGGGTGCCGATGATTTTATCTATACCGCACAGCTCTGTTTGTACGGCGGCAATACTCCCTGCACAAGCCCTCCAACAGGTTTTGGGACGGTGATAGGCTCGGGGAGCACCACCGGCTGCCTTTATATGAAACTACGCAACGCCACTACCGCCTGGGGTAACGGCAACTGGAACACTTCCCTATGCGGAACCCAGCTCCAGGCCATGGACAGCGGGCTCGCCAATCTCAAACAGTTTCCCGATATTACCGCTGTTCTGGGCAACTACACTACATACGTAAAAATCGTTAACACCTATATAGGCCCCGCTCCCCAAAACGCCTCGACAACCGATCCTTGCTACAGCAACGGCTGTTACTATTTCACCGTGGTTAGTCAGGCGGTCAACACAGCGACGCAACAAGCTCAGGCGCAGGTCCAATTCATATATCGTTTCCCCGAGTAATCTTGATCGGCGCCCGGGAATTTTCATTGTCGTCGATCAGCAGTAATCGGCCATGAGCACGCAGCCGTGCAGAATCCGGCCTAATTTGGACTTTGCCACTCTGATTGTATTCCTTGGGTTTCCGATAATTCCCTTCCAGAAAATTGGAACTCTGTTTCTTCGGCCTTGTGGTCTGTGCGTTATTGTGCAAACCAAACGATATGTTACAATGGCCGCGATATTATCCGGAGCAGGCGGGCCAAATGCGGCCCGCATTGAATTTTTCGCACAACCCCATACCAGGACATTTCATGGAAACAATAGGCCGCTATTCCTATGAGCAGTATCTTAAGATGGTTGAAGACTTCCACGGCAGTCAAGCCCCCGGTCTCATACTGGGCGGCGTTATGGTCGATTACGCAATAAGCCGGATGCCCCCCGGGGTATTGTTCGATGCCCTATGCGAAACGGCGGCATGTCTGCCCGACGCCATACAGCTGCTTACTCCCTGCACTACCGGAAACGGATGGTTAAAAGTAGTCGACTTGGGCCTCTTTGCTCTTAGCCTTTACGATAAATATACGGGCCAGGGGGTTAGGATTTTCGTTGATCCCGAAAAACTCAAGGGCTGGACCGAGATATTTAACTGGCTCTACAAGCTAAAACCCAAAAAAGAACAGGATAAGGCGCTCCTCTTAGCCCAGATGGAACAGGCCGGACGCGCTATACTAAGCGAACGCAAGGTTATGATTAAGGATCAATATCTTGGCAAGACGAGCAAGGGGGCGATCGCAAACTGCCCCCAATGCGGGGAGCCCTATCCGAAAAGAGACGGCGCTCTTTGCCTCTCCTGCCAGGGCGGCTCTCCCTACGGCAAGGAGTAACGGCGATCAACGCCGCACTATAAAAGGGTTCTTGAAAGTTTTAAATTGCCGCGGTTCAAAAACCAAATGGGCTACTTCCCGGCGCAATAGACCTTGTGGGGGTCCGAGGCCTTTTGCCAGGCGCTGCGTATGACATCTTCAGTCCCTGTAGTCATATCGTATCGGGACAGATCATCGAGGGGGACAAAACGACATTCTTCCGCATCGCTTCCGGCCCCAGGACTTCCGGAGACGATTTCGCAAAGAAAGTCCAAGAGGATGTAGTGGTATTCGATCCGGCCTTCCCTGTCCAGGATCACCCGGTCCAGGGCGGCAACAAGGTCGATTGTTCTCACCTCTAACCCGACCTCCTCCAGGACTTCCCGGCAAACCGCTCCTTGGAGGGATTCACCCAACTCCACGAGCCCGCCCGGGATCGACCATTTTCCCGCGGAAGGCGCGTGGCCTCTTTTTACAAGCAGAACTTCCCTTTCTCGCAATATGATTGCCCCCACCCCGGTTAAGGGGCGGTCCGGATACCTTCTATTCATGAACGACCCTCCCGCAAAAACAAAGCTATCGGCCGCAAAGACGAAAGAGACCGCCGTTTAAGAAGGCGTTGCCTCTTTTTGCTCCGGAGTGAGCCTTACCGGTCTTAGCGAAAAAATGACGACAGCCGAGAAAATTCGTTTTACCTTCGAGAAAACCTCTCAAGTCACAGGCGCGATGGATTGAGCTTTATTGGTCTTGACGAAAAATGACGGCGTGCTATCTTTTAGCCCCAAGCAAATCTCTTTTTTGCTCCCAAGTTCCTTTGATAATGTTTTTAAACAATTCGCGCAGGGACAACCCGGCAGGCATCCAAAAATTGATTCAGGCTTACGCCTGTCCAAAGCCGTTTGTTGCCCTGCTCGATTCGGGGAAATCTTCGATGAAGCCGGTTTCGTATTTTGCAGCGGTATTTTTACTTTTTACAGGCCTCTGTCACGCCCAGAAGCCCAAAACACTCCATCTCCAACAGGCCGTTATGTGCCAGCGGGTCGAAAATCTCACGCCCATCTACCCTAGCGCGGTGTTCTCGGTATCCTCCGGTCAGGTTTGCTGCTTTACCTCTTTCGACCGAGTACCCAGCAACACCGTTATCTACCACAAATGGTATCACCGCGACGAGCTAAGCACTCAGACCCGGTTGCGTTTATATCCGAAAAAATGGTCCACATACAGTGTAATCCAGCTAAGGGAAACCGACAAGGGACCATGGCGGGTCGAGATAGTGGACCAGAGCGGCCACGTTTTCGATGTCCTGCGATTCAGCATAACCGATTGAAGACCTGGGATTTTTCATGGGCGGTTTTTTGACCTTCATTGCCACCATTCGTTGGCAGGATATAGTTGATATACTGATAAACAGCTATATCCTTCTGCGGGTCTATATACTTTTTCAGGGCACCAACGCCTTCCGGGTCCTTGTGGTCATCACCTCCTTGTGGCTGGGCCAGGAGATCGCCGCAAGCCTGGGACTCATACTGACCAGTTGGGCCATACGCGGTATAACCGCAGCCGCGGCCATCATCATCATCGTCGTATTCCGAAACGAGATCCGCACGGTTCTTCAGGTTCGAAATGTCAAAGCGTTTCTTTGGGGATTGCCAAACCGGGAGCAGTATTCGCCCGTTGACATCATAAGCGGGGCCATCTTCGAGATGGCTGGCAAGCGCATAGGCGCCCTGCTCGTATTTCCCGGCATTCAGGACCTTGGCGAAGTAGTCCACGGGGGGATCCCCTGGAACGGCCAGATATCCCATGAAATGCTTATGAGCATATTCTGGCCAAACGGGCCGGTCCATGATGGAGCGGCCATAATAAAGGGCAAGCAAATCGTGGAAGTTGGCGCGATATTGCCTCTTACCCGAAGGCACGATCTACCCTCCGAATACGGAACAAGGCACAGAGCGGCCGCAGGGCTGGCCGAAGAAACCGATGCACTTATCGTGGTCGTCTCCGAGGAGCGCGGGAAGGTCAGTGTAGCCAAGGACCGCGCCCTCATCCCGATAGAGAACGCCCGGGCCCTTTCCCAGGCAATCAAAAGACATCTCAAAATGCCCGAAATAAGCCCAACCCGCCAGCGCAAGCGCGAGATGCTAAAGCTTGCCGCTGCGGGATTTATCTCTTTTCTGATCATCTCGGGCATATGGCTGGGTTTTACCCGGGGCCAGGACACCATCATAGCCTTAAACGTACCGATCGAATACGTTAATAGACCGGCAAGCTACGAAATCCTCGACACTTCCGTCGATGAGGCCAGGCTCCAACTCTTCGGCTCAAGCGCCCTTATAAGGTCTCTTAGCCCGGAGCAGGTCGCCGTGCGCGTGAATTTGAGCAAGGCAACCAAGGGCCCTAATACTTTCGCCATAACCCAGGACGATGTGATTTTACCTCCCGGCATATCTTTAAACAGGATAAAGCCCTCCACCCTGGAGGTAACTCTTGACACTCCCGCGACCAAGCAGATTCCGGTCCAGGTGGACTGGACCGGGCGTCTGCCCTCGGGTATGGATCTTACCAATGTGAGCGTGTCTCCCGCAACGGTAAGCGTAACGGGGGGCAGTACGACTCTTTCCAAAGTCGATACGATCTACACCTGCCCGGTGCGCCTGGATAATCTTTCCCGGTCGGGGACCACCACGGCTGAAGTAGTTCTTAGCCCCCCCTCGATAAAACTCTCATCCAACAGCACCGGCCTGGTGACGATACACTATAAGCTAAGGGGAAACGCATCGGCGGAATTGGGCCGGGGAGCCTCACGCTAACCCGGCGGGCAGGCTAAATTGTCCGAGCGCCCGTTTTTTGCGGTTCGCCCACTTTTACAGCTTCAAAGGTAAAGACCCCGTCCGCTTCTGCGCACGGGGTCTTTTATTAAGACATCCTTGCAATCACCTTATTTTGCATACCCTATCTTCTGAGCGGCTTCCTTTATTACATCCAGAGCCGACGGATCTTCAATCGTTGCCGGAGCAACGTATTTTTGACTGTCTGCGATTTTTCTCATCGTTGCCCGCAGGATCTTTCCCGACCGGGTTTTAGGCAGCCTCGGAACAGCCACCGCACTCTTAAAGCAGGCAAGAGGACCGATTTGATTTCTTACCATCTGCACCAGTTCGGCTGAAATCTCCTCGGCGCCCCGATCAACACCGGCTTTGGTGACAAAAAAAGCAATTGGCACCTGCCCCTTTAACTGATCTTCAGCACCGATTACCGCGCATTCGGCAATGTCCGGATGCTGGGCGACAACCTCCTCCATGGCGCCGGTCGAGAGCCTGTGCCCGGCGACGTTTATAACATCGTCGACTCTGCCCATGATGAAGATGTATCCGTCTTCGTCCACGTAACCGCCGTCTCCGGTGAAATAATACCCGGGGTAGGCGCTCGTATAGGATTCCTTGAATTTAACGTCGTTTTGCCACAGGGTGGGAAGGTTTCCGGGGGGCAGAGGCAGCTTGATGGCGACAATACCCTGCTCGTTTGCCCCAAGTTCCTTGCCTGTTGCAGAGTCCAAAATTTTTACATTATAACCCGGAACAGGTTTGCTTGCCGAACCGGCCTTTACCGGAAAAAGCTCCAGGCCGCGGAAATTGGCGCAGATCGCCCAACCTGTCTCGGTTTGCCACCAATGATCGATCACGGGCACCTTGAGCAGATTGGCCGCCCAGAAATAGGTGTCGGGATCGGTTCTCTCGCCCGCCAAAAACAGGGTTTCAAAACAGGAAATATCGTATTTTTTCAGATAGTCGCCCTTGGCGTCCTCGCGTTTGATGGCCCGGAAGGCGGTGGGGGCGGTAAAAAGAGCCTTTACCTTGTGTTGCGAGACCACGCGCCAGAAAGCCCCCGGGTCGGGAGTCCCAACCGGTTTTCCTTCAAACATGATTGTCGTGGCGCCGGTAAGCAGCGGTGCATAAACTATGTAGGAGTGGCCGACAACCCAACCTACATCCGAGGCAGCCCAGAACACCTCGCCCGGATTGATTCCGTAAATGTGCTTCATGCTCCATTTCAAGGCTACGGCATGACCGCCGTTGTCTCGCACCACCCCTTTTGGCACCCCGGTTGTACCCGAGGTATAAAGAATGTAGAGAGGATCGGTAGACTTTACCCAAACGCAGTCGGCCGGGGCAGCCTTGCCCTCCAGTTCGGACCAGTCGTGATCCCGGCCCGACATTAGCTCCGCCTGGGCCTGGGGCCTTTGAAATATCACACACTTTTCAGGCTTATGAGAAGAAAGATCGATTGCGCTATCCAGGAGCGGTTTATAGGCGATAACTCGCTTGCCCTCTATACCGCAGGAGGCTGAAAGGATTACCGTGGGTTTGGCGTCATCGATTCGAACAGCCAGTTCCCTTGGAGCAAAACCTCCAAAAACCACCGAATGAACGGCGCCAAGCCTCGCGCAGGCAAGCACGGCTATAAGGGCCTCGGGGATCATCGGCATGTAGATAATGACCCGGCCGCCTTTTACAACGCCCAGACCCTTCAACATACCGGCCACTTTCGCGACCCGGTCTCTTAACTCCAAATAGCTGAACTTTTTGACGGTATCGGTTACCGGACTATCGTAGATGAGCGCAATCCGATCGCCAAAACCCTTTTCGATGTGCACATCCAAAGCATTGTAGCAGGTGTTTAGCTCCCCACCGGGGAACCATTTGTAGAAAGGAGGATTTGAACCGTCCAAGACCCGGTCGTAGGGCTTTTTCCAGGCCACTTCCAAAGCGGCCTTTCCCCAGAAAGCTTCCGGATCATTGATCGATTCATTGAAAGCCTCGCTGTATTTTCCTGCCGTCGACTCTGTAGTTTTCATCTAGCTCTCCTCTAAGGCATGCCTGTAGCTCGTGCAATAGAAAGACCCCCTACGGGAAAAGTGCCGGTTAAGAAACTATGAGTTTGTGAAAGTAAATACTAAATACGCGGAGCAGCTTGGATGCTTAAACCCTAACCGGCAGAACCTAACTTTTATGATTATGAGACGTATAACACAGTCGCCGCGATTAGGATAAGCGTAAAATTTTCTTTGCTTGATAATTTTTGTACAATCCAGGGTAGTTCCGTGAAGCAGCTTCTCACAGCCCTTTTAAAAGTATTTGTCTCCAGGCTTCGACCGTCAAAACTTTTGAGGGCAGTGAACGCCAATTGAAATTAGAACTCAGGTGTGGTTGAATTCTGCGCAATTGAATTTTCCGGCCGCCAGCCTGAGCGGATTAGAAACAAAGGAGAAAGATATGACAAAGACATCCCCGATTCTTATGGAAGTCTTCTCGGATTACGCCTGACCGTGGTGCTACTTCAGTACCGGGCGTATTGAGAAACTAAAGGCAGCCTATGGACTGGAAGTGAAATGGATAGCCTATCCGCTGCATCCTGACACACCCGAAGAGGGCTTGGAGTTGGAGAGGCTTTTCGCGGGAAGAGGCATCGATATAGCTGCAACTCTTAGGCGGCTTGCCTCCGTTGCATCCGAATGCGGCTTGCCCTTCACCCCGAAGACCATGACCTTCAACAGCCGTAAGGCCCAGGAGGCCGGCAAGTGGGCAGAATCCCTAGGCAAGGGCGATCAGTTCCACATGGCGGTATTCAGGGCCTATTTTGTCGATGGGCTAAATATTGCAAAAACGTCGGTCCTGGTCGCGTTGGCCGAATCGGTCGGTCTCCAAGGAGTGGAGGAAGTTTTGTCCAAAGAGAGCTTTAAAGATGCGGTAGACAAGGACTGGAGCTATTCGCGCCAATGCGAAATCGTGGCTGCCCCGACCTTCATGGTTCAAGGCCGTAGAGTCGTTGGAGCCCAGCCCTACGAAGCCCTGGAAAAACTGGTAAAGGGCCGGTCATTATAAAATCAAAGCGACAAGGACGGCAAAACCTTACCGGATAGATAATCTGCAGAATAGACTGAAACTACCGAGGCGGCCGCCTGCCTCTGCGGGCGGCCATGTTTTTTGCCCTCTTCTTTCCAGTTCTTCGCGGCCGCCTTCTCCGAGGCAAGTGGTTTTTAACCGCCTGTTTGCCGCTAAGTCTTTTACGCATTTCCTTAGCGGGCGGCCCAAAACAAGTTAACGAAGTTCCTATCCCCCCTTCCCGGGTTTGGCCATCCAATCTTCGATCTTCCCCTCTGGATTTGCTTGTATCCCGCAAGCGGCAAAAACACTTTTTGCCCCAAGTGATGAAAATTACGACACCGGTCCACGAAGGATTTGAAAATTTCTACAGTTTCATTCCTTATGTGTTGAATTATTCTACACGTCGTCTTCTTTTCATACCAATAGAGATGGACGGTCAGTATAGGACAAGTAACAACTCACCGATATTACTGGAAATAGTCTTAAGCGGGCCGTAGTTGGCGAGGTGGCATGGAAATTGACTTAAGGTTACGAAACCGAATCTTTTCTTGTTTTAAAAACTTTCACTACCTTAAGGAGCGAGGACACAATGGTAATTCTTCAACACCTCTATCACGCAAGGCAGGCTGAGTACATTATCGCTCTGCTCGGCCTGTTTGGTTTTATCGCTTTCTGGCGGCTGCTAAACGGTCCGGGCTCCAGGCGCGAGGGGGCGACCGTAGCCGTCGGCTCTTTTTCCAGCCGACTGGGCGGCTTTCTTGCCCCAACGGATGTGCTGTTTCATCCCGGCCACTCCTGGGCGAGGCTGGAAAGCGGCGACACGGTCACAGTGGGCATGGACGACTTTGCAGCAAAACTGCTAGGTTCCGCCGATTCGATTTCACTGCCAAAGCCCGGCTCCAAAGTTAAGCAGGGCTCTTTGGGGTGGGGATTTAAAACCGATTCGCGGGTCATTCACATGCTTTCTCCGGTGGAAGGCGAAGTGATCGAGGTAAACGAAGCCGCGGCCAATTCACCCGCCGAGGCTTTTGAGGATCCCTACGGCAGCGGATGGTTATTTAAGGTAAAGAGCGCCAACCTGACCTGCAATACTAAAAATATGATACCCGCGGCAATGGTGGGCGAATGGTTTGAAAACGCTCGCCGCAGCCTAAGCTCAAGGGGTTTACCCAAAGAAACGAGCCCGATGTTTGCCGACGGCGGCGAGCCGATAAAGGGCATCGCCAGGGTTGTAGACCCGCAGCGGTGGGACGAATTGGCAAGAGAGTTTTTTCTAACAAAATAACTGGGGAATCCGAAATGGAAGATAAGAGCAATCCGGCGATTACCGTGTCGAAAAAGGAAGGGAAGGAAGAGCTTCATAAGAGTTCTTCGGCTGGGAGCGCTACACATCCGGGCACTTTTAACAGCGGCAGGAGAAACTTTTTAAAGCTTTTCAGCGCGGGCGGCGCGGTGGCCATGATGAGCTCCAGTCCCGCCAGGGCGGCCCAGGCCGTGAAGCCGACAAAAAAAGACGAAGCCATGGGTGTTCTGGTCGACACAACTCTTTGCGTAGGTTGCCGCCAATGTGAAGAGGCCTGTAACGATGCCAACAAGCTGCCCAAACCCAAAAGGTCCTTTGACGACGACTCCGTCCTGGATACCCACCGTGACACTTCTCCGCGGGAATGGACGGTTGTAAACAGGTACACGTTGAAAAGCGGAGCGCAGATTACCAGAAAGCAGCAGTGCATGAACTGTGTCGAGCCTGCGTGTTCTTCGGCCTGCATCATCCGAGCGCTTGAAAAACAACCCGACGGCGCGGTTACCTGGCGAGAGGATCTGTGTTTGGGGTGCCGCTACTGCATGGTGGCCTGCCCCTTCGACATGCCCAAGTTCGAATATTCCAAGCAGGTGCCGCGAATAAGAAAATGCCAGTTTTGTTTTACCCGCCAGGAAAAGGGCGAACAGCCCGCCTGTGTGGAAGCCTGCCCCGTTCAGGCCCTCAAATTCGGGCGCAGGGGCGATCTTGTCGAGGAAGCGAGAAAGCGCATCCAGGCAAACCCCAAGGGCTATGTCGACCATATCTACGGCGAACATGAAGTGGGCGGCACGAGCTGGCTCTACCTTGCAAGCGTACCTCATGAGCAACTCAACCTGCCCAAGATGAGCGATCGGGACTATCCCCAGCTTACCTCAGGGGCCGAGTCCACCGTACCGGCCGTGCTTTTGATCTGGCCCGCCTTGCTTGCCGGGTTCCATTTTTTCACCCACGATAAGGACGAGACCAACGAGCATGGTTCTCACCAGCAAGACTCGCAGGAGGGAAAGCGATAATGAAAAAAATCATTCGGTTGCTCATAGGAGAGCCTAAAAAGTTATTTACTCCGTTTAATCTGATAAGCGGGCTTATCGTCTTAGTGGGGCTGGTTTTGATCGGCATTAGACTGGCAAAAGGCCTTGGGGCGGTCACAAACCTTAGCCAGACCACCCCATGGGGGCTCTGGATCGGCTTTGACGTAATGTCTGGAGTCGCTCTTGCCGCGGGCGGCTACACGCTTGCAACGACTGTGCACATATTCGGGCTTAAAAAATATGAACCGCTGGTAAGACCCGCTATCCTAACCGGCTTTCTTGGCTATGTTTTCGTGGTCTTGGGGCTTATTTTGGACCTCGGACGTCCCTGGCGCATGCCTTTTATCATGATTTTTCCACGGGGCGTCACCTCGGTGCTCTTCGAGGTCGGTATGTGCGTGGCCGCCTACCTTACCGTACAGTTGCTCGAATTCGTTCCGGCTTTTTGGGAATGGCTGCAGTGGGACGGGCTGAGAAAGTTTTGGGGCAAGCTGGTAATATGGCTCTCCATCCTTGCCGTCGTGCTCAGCACGCTTCATCAGTCCAGCCTGGGTTCACTTTTCCTGCTGGCGCCCACCAAGCTGTTTCCTCTGTGGTATTCGCCTTACTTACCGCTTTTTTTCTTCGTTTCAAGCATAGCCGCCGGGTTATCGATGGTGATCGTCGAAAGCTCGATTTCTCACCGCCTGTTTAGCTACCGGTTATCCCCATCGAGCCATTTCGATCTGGACGACCTGACTCTGGGACTCGCCAAGGGCGCCGCGGTGGTGCTCTACGTCTACTTTTTTCTAAAACTCATAGGAGTGGCCGAACAGGGAAGCTGGAAGCTTCTCCTTACCCCCTACGGTTATCTGTTTCTGGCCGAAGTGCTGGGATTTGTGGCCCTGCCTTGCGTGCTTTATACGATCGGTGTGAGAAGCCGCAATGTGAAGCTTGTCAGATTCACAGGCGCTTGGACGGTGATCGGGATAATTTTTAACCGGTTAAACATTTCCATTATCGCTTTTAACTGGCAACTGCACCCGCATTATTACCCGAGTTGGATGGAGATAACAGTTTCGGTTACCCTGGTGACAATGGGTATATGGCTTTTCAGATGGCTGGTGAACCGCCTGCCGGTTTTGAGCCAGGAAAAACCCCAAGTCGGCACCAACACCTTCAAGGAGTTTATGGCCGAAAGCGTCTGAGCGCTTCACTTCCAAGAGGGCCGCACCGAAGGGTGCGGCCCAAATCATGAGTCAGTATAAAAGACCGTATTTTTTGATTTTGTTATAGACCGTAGCCCTGTCGACTTGAAGCAACTGGGCGACAAGGGAGACGTTACCTCTGCATTCATCCAGAGCAAACTGAATATGGCGTTTTTCGATTTCGCAAAGTGGCAGGACTTCCTCGGCCTTTACGGGTCCGCTTTGCGCGATGAGCCCGGCTAAATCGGAAACGGTGATTATCGGGGGCTTTCCCACCACAACGGCCCTTTCGATTGCGTTTTGAAGTTCCCTCACATTCCCGGGCCAGGCTTGTTTTTTTAAAAGCTCCATGGCCCGGGGATCTACTCCGGTAAATGGCTTGTTCATGGCCGAGGAGAACTTGCGAAGGAAATGGTTTACAAGCAGGGGTATGTCTCCTGCCCTTTCCTTGAGGCAGGGCATCTGGATATTAAAGACATTTATCCGGTAGTAGAGATCTTCTCTGAAGGTACCCTCTTTTACAGCGTCTTCGAGGTTTTTGTTCGTAGCCGAGATAATGCGGAAGTCGGCTTCGACGACCTCGTTTCCGCCAAGGCGGGTGAAACGCTTGGTCTCGATTACCCGCAGCAGGTCCATCTGGGTTTTAGGGCCGATATTTCCTATCTCATCGAGGAAGAGTGCGCCCTTGTGGGCCAGTTCGAGTTTTCCTTTGCGTTTGTACTGAGCGCCGGTGAAAGCGCCCCGCTCGTGGCCGAAGAGTTCACTTTCGACCAGAGTATCCGTCAGCGCGCCGCAATTTATTGTAATCAGAGGGAAATATTTGCGTTTACTGTTAAGGTGGATCGCCCTTGCGACGAGTTCCTTGCCCGTACCGGAAGCCCCCTGGATCATCACGGTGACATCGCTTTGGGCAACGGTTTGGATAGTCTTGAGCACTTCCACCATTTGGCGGCTTTCCCCAACGATCTGGTTAGTGGAAAGAAGGGAGCGGATTTCTTCCTTGAGGGTAAGATTTTCGCACATAAGACGGCGCTGTACCACGGCATTGCGGATGAGCCGGCTTAGATCGTCGGGATCCACGGGCTTGGCTATGTAATCGTAGGCGCCCTGCTTCAAAGCCTGAACCGCGGTGTCAACCGAGGCGAAGGCGGTCATTATTATAATGGCAAGCTGGCTGTCTATTTGCTTGAGGCGCCCTTGGAGCTCTATTCCGTCCATTCCGGGCATCTTGATGTCAAGAAGGACTATGTCAAAAGTTGAGGCGCGCACCCTGACCAGGGCCTGGGCAGCATCCGCGGCGGTCTCCACCCGGTAGTTTTCCTGCACGAACCAGTGCATGAGAGAATCTCGCACAGAGGGTTCATCGTCAACAATGAGTATCGATACCTGTTCTGTCATCTTTTTTCCATCTCAAAGACCCGAAAAAGCGGCCCCGTCCAAAATTGGCCCATTGCCGTCGTTTTGGGTCGTTTCCCTTGGGAACGAAAGAATAAAGGAAGTCCCCTGGCCCGGTTCGGATTCCACATCGATCTGCCCGCGATGTTTTAGAATGATGCCGTAGACAACCGAGAGGCCCAATCCGGCGCTGTGACCCTCCTTGGTCGTAAAAAAAGGCTCGAATATGTTGGGCCGAATCTCTGCGGGGATTCCTTTCCCGGTATCCTTTACGCAGACCTGCAGCGCATTGGATTCAGCCGCGTCCCTTGTCGTTACGGTCAAAACACCTCCCGAAGGCATGGCTTCCATACCGTTCATGAACAAGGCGATCAGAACCTGCTCTATCTGGTTGGGATCCCCCATAAATATCGGGTCATTAGCCCTCAGTTCCGTTACAGTCTCTATATTGTGAATCTGAAAATGGTGGCTGGTTATCAATAGGCTCTTTTCGATAATGTTATTTATATCGACCTTTTCGATAACGGATTCCGAATTCCTGGAAAACCTGAGCAGGTTGCGTACTATGTTGCCGCACCTTTTGATTTCGCCGATACACGCTTCGAAGTGTTTAAGAGCTTCCTGACTTTCTTCCTCTGTCATCGGGCCTTCGCTTAATTTTCGAGATATCAGCTTTGTGTAGGTCAAAACGCCGCTAAGAGGGTTGTTTATTTCGTGGGCCACGGAGGCTGCAAGCCTCCCCATAAAGGCCATTTTTTCGGTATGGACCACCCTGCGGGACAATTCGCTGTTTTCGGCCTCGGCCCGTTTGAGGCTGGCAACCATGCTGTTAAATAGACGGGCCAGGCTGGCTATCTCATCGTTACCCTCGACAGGAATGCTGAAATCGAGGTTGCCGTTTTTGACCTCGCGAGTTCCCTGGGCAAGTTTAATGAGCCGCAGGTTGACATTTCGAAGAATGAAAAGCCCGGCAAAAAGCTCAATTAAAAGAATAGCACCCAGGCAGTAGAGGATAAGCAGGTGGAGGTTACTGAAAATATTACTGTCAACCCCTTCGAGATTGAACTGGGAGTCGAGCATTCCAAGTATCTTTTGCTTGGAGGGAGAAGGATGGCATTGGGGCGCTGAGCAGGCCGGTTCGTTGTGGATAGGCTCAAAGGCCCCAAGTATCCGTTCTCCGTTTGCGGAGATAAAAGTTCTGGTCCGATCGGCTTTGGGAATGTTGTCAAGCGGACGTTTCCCGCTATGGCACACGATGCATTCCTTGGCCTTCGTGTTGACCTTTTGGCCGATTTCTTCTCTATTGGCGCTAAAGACTATCCTTCCGTCCTTGTTGTAGATCCTTATCGCGTAGACTCCGGGACCGCTGCCAAGGGCGTCTACGGTGTGCGCGACGTCTTGTTCGCGGTTTAGCAACATGCTCTGGCGCATGGACCTGAGCAGAAGTTGGCTGGTGCGAATGGCTTCCTCCGAGATGTGATGCTTGGCAGCCCTTATAATGAAAGTCGTCAGGGCAATGAATACTACCGCGCTGACAATCAGGAGGAGATAGAGCAGCCTGTAGGCCAGTGAATTGGGAATGTTTCTTACCTTGAATCCCTTCAAGGAAGACGACAAAGCCCTTAAGCTAAACGATTTCCAGATTTTGCGCACGCTTGCTCCCCCTTGGCACTCAAATGGGGCTTATTGTAAACTAATCGTGTTTTCAAGGAAATATCGGGAAGGCTTTAGGAGATAACTTCCTTGAAAATTCACGGTCAAGTTAAAGTCCCCTAACGTTGTGAGGTCGTAATCGCAAAAGGCGCCAGATCAGGGATAAATTGGTGAAATCTATGTGGAATGCAAAAATAATCGGCAGAAGGGGTCCTTACATCAGGCACGTTTGGCCGGGAGTGAGTAAATAGACCGTACCGGGCGTTTAGGCTTCTTGCAGTCCAATCAGAGGGTTCCGGCGATCAACAGCAGCTCCGCCGGAAACTCACGATTGGTCGGCCTTAGGAGCAGACTGGATTTGCATCCAATCTATGAGTTCGGAATAGGTTGTCCCTTTGGGGAAGAGTTCCACCACGCCCCTTTCCTTTATCCTCCGGATACCTTCAGGTTCAAGAAAACCTCCCGTGGTGACTTTGATTTGTGACTGTTTTTCTTTCGCCAGTAACGCAAAGATTCTGGCAAACCCCTCACTGTCCGCTCCCGGAACAGTGGTGATGCCTAAATTAAATAATCGACTGCTTTATGAACGGCTGCGCTTACAATTGCCCGGGGGTCCTGTATCGAGGTATAGATAACCTCAAAACCGGCATGGCTGAATGCTTCGCCATCAAAATTCTGACCGGACCATGGTTCATTATCCTTTCCTCCCTCCCGCAGCAAGTCCTTGTTTGAGAAACCATACCGGCACCGGTCAAGCGGCAGCAGAATCGAGCTTCCCCCGCTTGTCGACAGCCACGGGTTTTAACTCGACTTTAGCGTCAACAACGACCACGGTTAAACCGCGTGCTTTTAAGATCAGCCGTTCGACAACCGTTTTTCTTCCAAGCAGCCGTTTCCACCAGGATAGAGACCCCGGCCTGCCGATCACGATATGACCGACACGGTATTCGCTTGCAAAGTGAAGAATGGTGTCAACGATGTCCTCGCCCTTATAGGTAAAAACTATGGCGCCGAGAGCGTTGGCAAGAGTCAGGGTATCGGAGAGATAGCGCTGGGTAGTGGCATCTATGGCGGTTGGAGATTCTGAAGGCCGCTGGACATAAACAGCATACCAGTTGTGGTTGAGGCGGCCGGCGAGTCTTGAGCCGTAGCGAAGCAGGCCTGCGGAGTTTGGACCGCGTGAGCTAAGACAAACCATGACCTGGTCGGGGGCGGTCGAGTGCTCCTCCCGGGGAGTGTTTCGGCGTTTAAGATCGATCTGAGAGGCAAGCTCGCGGAAAGCCAATTCGCGCAATTCATTGAGGTTGTTGCGCTTAAAAAAATTATCAAGGGCTGTTGAGATTCTTTCCCGAGGATAGATTTTACCCTCCTTCATGCGAGCTTGAAGGTCTTCGGGAGCCAGATCGACGTTTACGATCTCGTCGGCTTCGGCCAGGATAGAGTCGGGAAGCCGTTCGTGGACTTTAACTCCCACCAACTGCTCCACCGTATCATAGAGGCTTTCGAGGTGCTGAACATTCAATGTAGTGATTACGTTGATCCCGGCGGCCAGAAGGTCCTGGACATCCTGGTATCTTTTTGCGTTCTCGCCCCCGGGAACGTTGGTATGGGCCAGTTCATCGACCAGGGCAATTTCGGGCCTGCGGGCCAGCAAGGCTTCGAGATCCATTTCCTCAAGGAGAATGCCCCGGTAATGAATCTGCTTTCTAGGAATAACCTCAAGGCCTTCGATAAGTTTTGCGGTTTCAACCCTTCCGTGGGTTTCCACAAGACCGGCAACGACATCGACGCCGGCACTGCGCAGGCGCTGGCCTTCGGTGAGCATCTGCCAGGTTTTGCCCACCCCCGGCCCGTAGCCGAGATATACCTTTAGTCTGCCACGCTGAGCGCGGCGGATCAATTGAAGAAAGCTAAGGGCCTTGTCTTCGGCCATTGGAATCCCCCTGTGTCCATAGCGATTTAAGGCTATGGCTTAGCTTTTGCCGCTTTGATCCAGAGCCAGGTTTAGCCTCAAAACGTTTACCCTCAGTTTGCCCAAAAAGCCCAGTTGCGGGCCGGTGGTAAACCTTGCGATAAATTTTTGAATCTGCTCCGGAGACATATTCCTTGCACGGGCGACTCTTGCCGCCTGCAACCGGGCATTTTCAAGGCTTATGTCGGGATCGAGACCGCTTCCCGAGGCCGTTACGGCATCCGCTGGGACCTTTTGGGAAGGAGACAGCTCGTTTTCGGCCCTGTAAGCCGCAACGCGGTTTTTAACCTGGTTGTAGAGTTTTCTGGAAAGCGGCCCAAGGTTGCTTGCATTCGAACCGGCCGCGTCATAGCCGTAATCGCCCGCCGCCGAAGGACGCGGGTGAAAGTATCTTTGGCCGGTAAAGTTTTGCGCTATGAGGCTGCTGCCTACAACCTGACCGTTTAGCCTCAATAGAGATCCGTTTGCCTGTCGAGGGAAAACAAGTTGCCCAATGCCCCAAACAGCGAGGGGATAGACCCCGCAGAGCACAATGGAGAGTAGAAATATCACGGCAAGCGAGGCCCGTACGTCCTGAAGCAAAGCCTTAATGTTCATAATCGATCCTCCTGAAGCTAAGCCAAGCCAACGGCGCGGATTATCATATCTATTAATTTTATGCCGATAAAGGGAACAACCAAACCTCCGAGCCCATAGATGAGGAGATTTCTGCGTAAAATCTGCGCGGCGCCAAGCGGACGGAACTTTATGCCTTTTAGAGCGAGCGGAATAAGCGCCACGATGATCAGTGCGTTAAAAATGACGGCGCTAAGGATAGCACTGTGCGGTGTGGAAAGCCTCATAATATTCAAGGGGCCGATTACCGGAAAAGTCGAAACGAGCATCGCGGGAATTATAGCGAAAAACTTGGACACATCGTTTGCGACGCTAAAAGTTGTGAGAGCGCCCCGGGTCATGAGCAGCTGTTTTCCGATCTCGACGACTTCGATGAGCTTGGTCGGATTGGAATCCAGATCCACCATATTGCCGGCTTCCTTAGCCGCCTGGGTTCCTGTGTTCATCGCAACTCCCACATCAGCCTGGGCAAGAGCGGGAGCGTCATTGGTGCCGTCTCCGGTCATGGCCACGAGATGGCCCACGGCCTGTTCACGACGGATGAGCGCAAGCTTGTCTTCAGGCTTGGCTTCGGCCAAAAAGTCGTCAACCCCAGCTTCCCGGGCTATGGCCTGGGCAGTCAAGCGATTGTCTCCGGTAATCATGACCGTTCGAATGCCCATGGCGCGAAAACGTTCGAACCTGTCCTGAAGGCCGCCTTTTACGATGTCCTTTAGGTGAATTGCGCCAAGCACTTTGTCGTTGTATGCAACCACCAGCGGGGTAGCCCCCTTCTGAGCGATTTCCCGGACGCACTCCTCGACCTTTTGAGGCAAACTGCCCCCAACGAACTCGCACACGGCGTCCGCGGCCCCTTTACGGTACCTGTTGCCGTTAATATCAACTCCACTCATTCGGGTTTTGGCCGTAAAGGCTATAAATTCGGCCTTCTGGAATTCGCCAAGCTCGCGTTCACGAATGCCGAACTGTTTGGCAAGAACGACTATGCTGCGCCCTTCAGGCGTTTCATCGGCAAGAGAGGCGAGTTGGGCCGCATCGGCCAGTTCTTCGACGGTAACGCCAAGGGCGGGCACAAATTCGACTGCCTGGCGATTTCCAAGGGTTATCGTACCGGTTTTGTCGAGCAATAAAACGTCGACGTCTCCGGCAGCCTCGACTGCCCGGCCGCTCATGGCAAGCACGTTGTGTTGAACCAGCCGATCGATTCCCGCAATGCCTATAGCGCTAAGAAGGCCGCCTATGGTGGTCGGGATAAGGCATACGAGCAAGGCGGCA
Organism: Deltaproteobacteria bacterium; assembly: GCA_021780695.1. Classification (GTDB taxonomy): domain Bacteria; phylum Desulfobacterota; class Syntrophobacteria; order Syntrophobacterales; family Syntrophobacteraceae; genus SbD1. The sequence goes on along the minus strand of JAJXYD010000011.1, from coordinate 26,236 downwards.
AGAACGGTTATTGAAAAACGCGCATGGGAATAGAGGCCAAAGGGTTTAAGAGTAGACACCACAATGATAAACAGGATGGTCAGGGAGGCCAGAAGTATGGTTAGGGCAATTTCATTGGGCGTCTTTTGCCTCTTGGCCCCCTCGACAAGACTGATCATATGGTCCATGAAACTTTCGCCGGGATTTGCGGTCACCCTCACGGTGATCTCATCGGAGAGAACACGGGTACCCCCGGTAACCGCACTGCGGTCGCCTCCCGACTCACGGATTACAGGGGCGGATTCACCGGTTATGGCGGACTCGTCAACGGTTGCGGCTCCTGAAATGACTTCGCCGTCGGCCGGAATGACCTCCCCTGCCCTTACCAGGACGACATTGTCTTTTCTAAGCGACTCGGCAGTCACGGTTTTTGTGGCGCCGCCGGAGTCGAGCAGATTCGCCGTGGTCAGCGTGCGGGCTTTTCTCAGGGTATCTGCCTGGGCTTTCCCTCGGCCTTCGGCCATGGCCTCGGCAAAATTGGCAAAAACGACAGTAAACCAGAGCCATAAGGCTATTTGCAGCGGAAACCTCACAGGTTGACCCCGAAATGGGGCAAACACCAACTCTACCGTCGTCACAAGGGCGCCCACCAAAGTAACGAAGATCACCGGGTTTCTTGCCAGGTGGACAGGATTGAGTTTCGTGAAGCTTTCCCGAATAGCGGGTACAAGGATCGATCTATCGAAAAGAGAATGCGCTTTTCCGGCCATTTGTATTTATCCTTAAAAAAGCCTGGTCGAATTAACCATCAGGAAGTGTTCCACAACAGGACCCAGGCTCACGACGGGAAAAAAGGTCAAGGCGCCGACAATGAGCACTGTACCGATTACCAGCAGGATAAAGGTCCCTCCCGCAACAGGCATGCTTCCGCTGCTGACAGGGACGGCCTTCTTTTGAGCAAGGTTTCCTGCAAGCGCCAAGACGGGAATGATAATGAAATAGCGGCCGACAAGCATAGCCAGCCCAAGGGCGGTGTTATAGGGCGCACTATTGCCGTTTAGCCCCGCAAAAGCGCTGCCGTTATTGTTAACAGTGGAGGTAAAGGCGTAGAGGATTTCGCTAAGTCCGTGCGGGCCGGAATTGCCAAGGGCGGCAAGGCCCCATTGGGAGACGGAGGCAAGGGCCGTTAACCCCAGAAGGACCACGGAGGGAAACAAAATTGCCAGAACCGCGGTCATAATATCGTAGGATTCGAGCTTTTTGCCCAGATACTCGGGTGTACGCCCGATCATAAGACCTGCAAGAAAGATGGCCAAAATGACAAAGATCAGTATTCCATAAAGCCCCGAGCCCACTCCGCCAAAGACGACGCAGCCCATGTGCATGTTAAAGAGGGGAACCAAACCTCCAAGAGGCAGATAGGAGTCGTGCATGGAGTTTACAGCACCGCAGGAGGTATCGGTGGTAATCGTTGCAAAAAGAGCGGAATCAAAGACGCCGAAGCGCGCCTCCTTGCCCTCCATATTTCCCTGGTAGGAGGAAACGCCAAGGGAGGTAAGACGGGGATTGCCCCGGGATTCGGCCCACCAGCAGGCCATTGTGCCGGCAAGAAACAAAATGAGCATGGCCGACCAAATCGACCAGCCGTGTCTCTGATTGCCCACTATGCGGCCAAGCCAGTAGGTGAGACCGCTGCCTATGGCACACAGGGCAAGCATTTCAATGAAGTTTGAAAGAGGCGTGGGGTTTTCATAAGGGTGGGCGGAATTGGCGTTCATGAAACCGCCCCCATTGGTTCCCAGTTCTTTGATTGCCTCCTGCGAAGCGACCGGCCCCATGGCGATCGACTGGGTTCGAATTCGCTTTTGGGCCAAAGCGCCAGTTTTAGAAGCCGTGTAAGGCTCCACGATGTGGGCCGTCTTATAGTGGCTAAAATTTTGAATAACGCCCTGCGAAACCAGAAAAAGGGCTAAAACCACACAGATCGGCAGCAAAAGATAGAGGCAAACCCTGGTAAGATCGACCCAGAAGTTTCCAAGAAGTTTGGTCTTCTGCCTTGCTATTCCACGAACGAGCGCGGCCGCGATGGAGATGCCCATGGCCGCGGAGATGAAATTATGAAAGGTTAGCGCCAACATCTGCGACAGGTAGGACATGGTGGATTCCCCCCCGTAGTTTTGCCAGTTGGTGTTGGTGGTAAAACTCGAAGCGGTGTTAAAGGAAAGATCGGGCGAAAGAGCGCCAAAGTGCTGGGGGTTGAGAGGCAAAAACTGCTGAAGCCTCAAAAGAACATAGGTAAAAACAGCGCCTAGAAGGCTAAGGACAAGAGCTGAGGCCGCATAGCCCTTCCAATCCTGTTCCTTTATTCTTTCAGAGCCTATGAGAGCATAGGCAAGCCTTTCCACAGGTTTTAAAACCGGGTCGAGGTAGGTGTGCCCTTCCGGATCGAGTACCCGGAGGAGGTAGAGACCGATCGGCTTAGTGATCGCCAATAAAACGAGAGTGAATACGGCTAGCTGAACCCAGCCCATGGCATGCATTAAAGTTTCTCCTCAGAAGTCTTCAGGTCTTATGAGCACCCAGAAAAGATAGATTATCAGGGCGACTACTACTGCGCCAATAACGATGTCTTCGATCATTTCTTCTCACTTTCCAAAAAGAGCACGTAAAGACCGGAAACAATAAAAAATGCGATAAGTATGGATATATACAATGCGTCCATAAAAACCTTTCCTTCCCCTTATCATTTTCGATTTTAAAAAAGAAGGCGCTTTAGAACCGCGCAATTTTGCTTATAGCTCCATGCCGTTTGATTCCCCAAAACCTTGAATGAAAATATAAGGGTCTTTTTAAGACTGCGCCCCATCGGCCGGTTTAAGAGCAAAGGAAAACCTCGTCCCTTTCCCCGGCGTACTGCTTACCTCGATTTGACTGCCGTGGGCCTCGATTATTTCCTTTACGATCGCCAGCCCCAATCCGGTAGTGTTCTGACCGCTTTGTCCAGGGGCTCGGAAAAATTTTTCGAAGATATGGGGCAGATACTCCTCGGGTATCCCCGAACCGGTATCCTCGACGTTAAAAAGGACAAGTCCCCCATCGAGAGCGACTGAAATTTTTACCCGGCCTCCGGGCGAGGTAAATTTGAGCCCGTTACTTAGAAGGTTTGAAAAGACAATCTCCATTCTCAACCTGTCGGCAAGCACCTGGGGGATATCGCCCGGGAGATCGAGGACGAGGGCCACTCCACGGTCCACATAGGCCGGCCTCATTTCCTCGATGACGTTTAACAGAAACTGATCGGGGTTTACGGGTCCGATTTCGACTTCGGAGGCCCCCGATTCGAGCTTGTGGATGTCTAAAAGGTTTTCGATAATATTGTAGAGCCGATCGGAATCGTCACGGGCGGCCGCGACCAGTTCGGCTTGCTTGGGGGTAAGCGGCCCAAGATTTTCAGTAAGAAGCACATGGGCAGCAAGCCTGATGGAGGTAAGCGGGGTCTTGAGTTCATGAGAAACAGTCGAAATCAGACCGCTTTTGAGTTCGTCGATTTTTCGTAAGCCCGTTACGTCGGACAGAATCAGGGTGACGCCGATAAGGCGCCTTTCATCGTCCAGTATTGGAATAGCCTCGGGAAGGAAGAAGTGTTCCTCGCCGTCTTTAAAGATCTGAATGGCCGATTCGTACGTTTTGCGTGGAACCGCACGGTGCTCTACGATCACGCGTTCAAAGAGCTCGAGGATTTTTGGATTTTCAACCATCTGAATGGTCGTTGCGGCTTGCAGGCCGAAAAGTCTTTGGGCAAATTCGTTTGAAATCTCTATATTACCCGTTGGATTGCAGATTATGACCGCATCGGGAATGGAGTTTAGTGCCGAAAGCGTAGCCTTCTGAGTGCGGATGAGCTTGGCCCGGGTGGTTCGCCTCAGTTGACGCAGAGTCGAGGTCATATCGTTAAAAGCTGCGGCAAGCTCTCCGATTTCATCCTTCGAACCTGTTGTAACGACAAGGTCTAGATTTCCCTGCTGGATTTCCTTCACCGAGCGGGTCAGATTGGATATAGGCCTGACCACCGAGGGTCCGGTCATGATGATAAATATGAGCCCCAGGCCGACTCCTGTGACGATGAACGCCATGATTTCACGATTTGTCTGAGCATCGCGGGACCGAAACAAGTTATCGTTGTAAATCAGATCATTCAAATTCCTTTCGATGATCTGTTGGGAAAGATCCAGGATCTTAACAGAGCGCGGCAAGAGGTTGGTCATGTAAAAATCCCTGCGAGCGCTTGTATCGGTCATTTTCTGGAAGGCTTGGAGATCCTTTCCAAATATCTTCCAAAGCTCTCCGAGCTTTCCGGCAAGCCTGGATTCGCCCGGAAGAAAGGCATTGGTTTGCTCACGGACAAGATTTTGGGAAAACTGCCTTACCGCAGAGTCTATATCAGGCAAGGAAACTTTGTTTGAAAAGACATCGGCCTGGAGGCTTCGATCGATCTGCTCTAAAGCCTGTTTCATCTTCATGCAGGCGACGATGCTGTAGCGATCCTGGCGGAAAACCGCGTGGAGTCTTCCACTCGATGCGCCGATGGTCCTCACGGTGATAATGCCTACCACCAGAAGAATCAAAAGCGGACCACAGGAAGCTGTCAGCAATTTGGTTCTCAGTTTCATCTATATAGCCTTGGTCCTTTTGGGCATTTTCTGCATTGTCTTTAGTAATGTCTCATTTAGAGGCAAATCATGTGCCAAAAACATTGTAATACTAAGTGTAGGAATTTCAATGTGGTGGCAAACAACAACCCGGATGGAAGGATCGGGTGAATTTCAAAATGAAATCCAGAGAATTTCCCGGATTTCAAAACGAAACTTTACAGAAAAAATAAGAGGACCCAACCCGATCGAAGGCAAATTTTAGAGTCCATACTTTTTCCGTTTGCGCCAAAAAGTAACCGAATCCATCCCCAGAATACGACAGGCATCCTCGATGGACCTGCTCGAGGCCAAAATGCGCCTGATATGGGACCTTTCGAGTTCCTGCATCGTAACGAAATCGCCTGGCTCGGGTTCGCGTTCAACGCTTTTGAGCTTAAGGGGCAAGTGATGGATTTCCACTGTGGGGCCGCTGCACAAGAGCACGGAGCGTTCCACTGCATTACGCAGTTCACGCACATTGCCGGGCCATTCGTAGTTTTCGAGAACTTGGCAGGCGTCTTTAGAAAATCCCAAAATTTTTCTGTGGTTTTGGCGCGCAAAAAAAGCGAGCAGGGCTTCTGAAAGAGCCGGTATATCTTCCCGGCGCTCCCGAAGGGGCGGCACGACGATCGATACCACATCGAGCCGGTAGAAGAGGTCCTCACGAAACCTGCCCTCAAGAATTGCGGATTCGAGCTCGATGTTGGTTGCGGTTATTATTCTCACGTTGGCTTTACGAGTCTTCAGTTCCCCAAGGCGTTCGTAGGCTTTTTCCTGAAGGACTCGAAGCAGCTTGGCCTGGATGGGCAAGGAGAGGTCACCAATTTCGTCGAGAAAAAGTGTGCCGCCCTCGCAGGCGGCTATGCGTCCCGGATAATCGCGCAGCGCTCCCGTAAAGGCCCCCCGGGCATGGCCGAAAAGCTCACTTTCAAGCAGCTCGGACGAAAGCGAGGGACAGGATATAGGGCCAAAGGGCTTCGCGGCCCGGCGACTCCAGGAATGGAGCGCACGGGCAAGGATGGTTTTGCCGGTCCCGCTTTCGCCGCGAATGAGGACTGTGGCATCGCTGTCGGCGACCTGACGGGCCAGAGCAAGGGCCCGTTGCATAGCGGGGCTTTTGCTTTCGACAACAGCCTCGGGAAGCACCTCTTTTAATATTTCCTGAAGCGAGGCTACTTTCTGTTCAAGGGTTCTGATGTCAAAGACCTTGCCCAGAATGATCGAGAGCTGCTCGTTTGAAAAAGGCTTTGGGAGGTAGTCAAAGGCGCCTTTTCGCATAGCTTCAACGGCGGTATCGATGGAGGCGTAGGCGGTGATTACAACGCACTTGATCCATGGGCAAAGGGAGACAAGATTTGCGATGAGATCAAGGCCGGATTGCGAACCCAGGCGAAGGTCCACCAGAGCCAGATCGAAATAGCGTCCAGCGGCCTCGGCGAGGGCATCCTTGGGGTTAGCAACCGCGAAGACATAATGGCCTTCGGATTCCAGGGCTATGCCAAGGGTTTTTCGAATATTGGGTTCATCATCGACCACCAGAATGGAAAGGGTCCGGGAAAAATTCACGACCGCTCTCAGCTTTCCTTGTAGAGTTACCAACCATACCCCGGATACAAAAGGGCGGCAATCCGCCGCCCTTTTGTATCAAAAACAGTTATAAAAGTTGGGAGCCGGCGAAGTTAGCGCCCGCAACTCGGGCAGCCGCCTCCATTGTCGTCTTCTTTCTTTTCCGCTGCGTCTTCACCATCCTTGCCGAATTTGCGCACTATCTCCGAAATTTCCTTCAACCTGTCGTCGGTTTTTCTGTAGATCGTATTTTCCGGATAGGTCCCATCGGAGGCCAGAACACCCGCCTCGACTCCAGTTAGGATTTTGAGGCCTTCTTCCACCGTTGCCACGGGCCAGATATGAAATTTACCTTCGGCTACCGCGTCGACGACTTCGGAATCGAGCATGAGATTGTTGATGTTTTTGTGCGGAATCATGACCCCCTGATCACCCGTCAGGCCTTTGGCCTTACAGATGTCAAAGAAGCCCTTTATCTTGTAGTTGACCCCGCCAATGGGCTGGACCTCGCCCTTCTGGCTTACAGAACCGGTGACCGCGATGCCCTGTTTTAACGGCACCCCACTCATCGCGCTAACAAGCACGTAGTATTCCGTACTCGAGGCCGAATCTCCATCAATCATCCCATAGCTTTGCTCAAAGCACACCGAAGCCGAGAAGGCAATGGGCTTATTGTGGGCAAACCTTTCCCGGAAAAGGCTGCTAAGGATCATTAGCCCCTTTGTGTGGGTCGCCCCGCTCATCTTGGATTCCCGATCGATCGAAACCATTCCCTCGCGGCCCACAGACACGGTAGCCGTGATTCTGTTAGGTCTGCCAAAAACGTGATCCCCTGTCATGAGAACGGCAAGACCGTTAACCTGGCCGACTTTTTCACCATCGGTTTCGACCCAGATGATATCCTTTTCCATTATTTCCTTGACGCGCTCCTCGATGAGGTTGGAGCGGTAAATGCGCTTCTTTATGGCCTCATCGACATGACTTCTGCCAACAAGCTCGCTGCCCTCAAGACCCGCGAAGTAATCGGCCTCCCGCAAAAGATCGGCGATCGTTCCAAACTCAAGGGTAAGTTTTTCCCTGTCCTCGGTAAGCTCGACGCTGTATTCGAGCACGCGGGCCACGCCGGTCCGGTCGAGGTGTTTAATTTTGTGCTCGTGGCAGAAGCGGGCCATCATCTTGGAGCATTCCAGGATTTTGTCCTGTTTTTTGTCCATCTGGTCGCTCATATGGGCTTTGACCTTGAACAACTTCTGGAAACGCTCGTCATAGCTGAAGAGCAGCTGGTAGATGTAGGGGTCGCCCGTAAGGACGATCTTAACATCGAGTGGGATAGGCTCGGGGCGGATTGTCCTGGTACTAAAAATTCCATAGAGTTCGCCAAGGTCCTCGATCCTTAGCTCCTTATCGCGAAGCGCTCTTTTGAGGGCCTCGTAGGATATATACCACTTCAGCAAATCCAGAGCCTTCATTACGAGATAGCCGCCATTGGCCTTATGAAGGGAGCCGGCTTTTATCATCGTATGATCGGTAAATAGCGCTCCAAACCATGCCTGTCTTTCTATCGAACCGAAAAGGTTGGGATAGGCCGGGTTGGATTCAATTATGACCGGCGCTCCCTTTGTCTCGGAATTATCTATCAGCACATTGACATCGTATTTGCGAAAATTCATTTCCCTGGGGGGGCCGGCAAAAGGTGATGCCGGCTGCCCCGGCGCCTGCTGGGGTTCGGGTTTTTTCTTAAATTCGTCGATATTTTCGAGGACATCCTCCTGGACCTCCTTGAGGTGAGCGAGCACCTGGGGATCGTCCTGGTATTTTTCCTCGTAGGAATCCATCAACTGGCCGACGACGAAAAGGGCAATTTCGTTATCGAGCTTTGTATGCTTTTCTTTGAATTCATTTTCAATCGCATGAATTTTCTTGATAGTGTCCTTCATTCTCTCGTGGAGTTCGTCGCTTTTGGCGCGCAGATTTTGCCGTTCCTCCTCTTCCAGGTGGCGCAAATCCTCCTGGGTCATCGGCTCGCCTTCCTTATTGGAAGGAATGATTACCATGCCCACCTGGGAGAACTGGAGGACAAAACCCTGGTCGCGAGCCTCCTGCGAGAGTTCATCTATAAAGTCGCGCCGTTGCTTTTCAAAGGCCTGGTGGACTTCGGACTCCTTGGCCCGATAATCGTCACTGTCGAAGACCTCGGGGATTTTTGCCTGAAGAGTGTCTATGAAATCGTTCATGTCCTTTTTAAGGGCTTTGCCGCGACCGGCGGAAATCTTCAAACATTTGGGCTTGTCCTGCTCTTTGAAATTGTAGACATAGCACCAGTCGGGAGGCGTTTCTTCCTGGGAGGCCTGTTCTTCGATGTAGGTCCTGGCGGTATAGGTGAGCCCGGCTTTGGCCGGTCCGGCGATAAATATATTATATCCCGGCGTCTTCATGCCCATGCCGAACTTAATGGCGTCAATGGCGCGATCCTGCCCGACGACCCTGTCCGACTCGCCGTCCAGTGAGGCAGTGGTATCAAACGAGAGCAGGTCATCTTCGAAGTGCGCTCTTAATTCGTGTGCGGGAAGTTCCCGGACTATCTCAGACATAAGCTTGGCTCCTTTGTATCATCGTCAGGCCACAAATATCAGGAATCCGCCTCATTATCGGCCTCGCCATTTTCTTCCGGCAGTGCCGCTTCACCCTGGCCCAGCACCTCAAGCCTGGCCCTTTTTCTGCGGCTGGAAGCCGCCGCCTGCAAAACGGTTCGTATCGCGTTTATCGTGTAGCCACTTTTGCCTATAATCCTGCCGATATCCTCCGGTGCTATTGTAAGCTCAAGGAGCACGGTGTCATCTTCTTCGCGCTCTTGAAGTTCCACTTTTTCGGGATGTTCGGCAAGAGATTTTACCAGATATTCCGCCAATTCTTTTACGGCCAATTTATCCTCCAGCCGTCCGGTCGAGTTAAAGTTTTTCCCGAACCGAACTGATTTTTCGTTCACTACTCGATTCTCTGTCCCGCCGGTCGTCGATTCTAATCTGGGTGAGAACCCTTACGGCCCCCCCATCAAAGCAACTTTCGTGCATTTTTCTTACGACGCAAAGGATTTGGTCCAGATCTCCGGAAATAATAGTGCCCATGGCGGTTAGCTCAAACTCAAGACCGGTAGTTTGAAGCACTTTTATGGCCCCGGCCACGTAAGAGCTCACACCGGCGCCAACGCCAATCGGCACAATGCTGAGTTCAACTATCGCCACGCAAAATCCCTCCGGGAAAAATCCCATGTGCTCAAACGCACCAGCCATTCTCAGGCCGCGCAAGCCAGGAAAGCATCAAATGAGGCAAGGCGCGCCAATCCGGTCAAAGTCTCATACAGATGCTCAACACTATGGGGTTCAATGGTTAAGAGGGGGAAAATCCTCCTTTCGAGCAGGAAACCAAAGAGCAGATCGAAATCGATCGTACCGGACCCAACAGGCAGATGAGCATCAGAGGAACTATCGTTATCATGAAGATGAATTTCTTTCAAGTACGGCCAGACCGCTTCGAGCCAAATGTCAAGGGAGGTTTTGGAAAAGGCGTGCTGGTGGCCTACATCCAGGCAAAAACCCACCTGCCCGGATTTTATCCTCTCAAGAAGTTCGAGGTGCAAAGCAGGGTCCTCCTCGAAGACGTTTTCAAAGACCAGGATCGAATCGAGCAGTTCAGCCCTCCGCACAAAAGGCTCAAGGGTTGAGAGTCCATTTTCCACCCACTCGCCGCGCTGGGAGCGATGATGTCTTGGATCAAAGCCCGTATGCAAGACCACCCTTTCGGGCCGCACAGCTTCGATCAAGGAAAAAAGGCTCTCAAACCTCCATCTGGCAACCTCTCTTATTGCCCGATCGACACTGCCGATATTCAAGTCCCAAAAAGGCCCGTGAAAACTTATTTTCCCCCCTCTTTGCCGTATGCGCCAAACGGCCTCGTAAACCTCGCCGGGCGAGCAACTTTCGAGGTCGGCGGCCGCAAACCCCACTTCGACATTCATGCGGTTTTCAACAACCAGGTCCATGAAAAGCCCCCTATAGCTCCAGGGCATGTTGACAAATACATGTCTTAGTACCTTACTCATCGCCAAATCGATATCAGGGCATTTCATGGACGTCAATCCGGTTTTGATAAACTCGACATTCAAAGCACTCGTGTCAACACGGGAATGGTCGATTTGCCGTAAACACCGGACAAATTCGCTCCAATAGACCCCCCTGGACTCATCGGGCACGTATAAAAGCAAGAAGATGATATGTCAAATGCTTATTGACTTTACGATTATTTCCCCCCATGTTGCTTTGTGGCGGCGAGTACGCCCAAGCATTTTTATCATTTGGCGAGGAAGACAAAATGAAGCAGTATGTAATAGACCAGCTAAGAGATAGCGACTACGACAAAATCCTGGAGTATCTACAAAAAAACAGTGATGTTTCAGAATTTGGAGATGTTTTCTGGGTAAAGATCCCTTCGGACCTCTACACGCAAGTCCAGAGGGAACACGAAAAATGCCGGCCTTTTTGCTTTGCGGTAAACATTTCCCCGGACCAGGCGTCCTTTGAAATGCTCGTGCGCAGCCGCCAGGTACTGCGATGCAACTGCATCGGATACGCCGATGAAAGACAAAGAGACTATATTATAAACTATGCCGACCGAATGCTCGATGAGCTAAAAATCAAGATTTAGATTTTACTCCGCAATCGATGGAAGCCTTGATGTTTTCTATATTTTTTCTATAGTTGCCGTTAAAAACCGCGGAGCCCGCGACGAAGACATCGACACCGGCCTGGCAGAGTTGGGGGGCGGTGGCGGGATTTACCCCGCCATCGACCTGGAGCAGGGTCGCCAGGCCGAGTTCATCGATTTTTCTGCGGCATTCGCGGATTTTTGGCACCACGTTTCCTAGGAAGGCCTGCCCGCCAAAACCTGGATTTACTGTCATAAGAAGGACCATATCGACATCGGGCAAAACGGGTTCGACCATGCAAAGCGGGGTTGCCGGATTAAGAGCTACACAGGGCTTGACTCCGAGTTCCCTTATGTTCTGGATGACCCGGTGCAGGTGCACGCAGGCCTCAGCGTGAACTCCGATAAGCGTGGCGCCGGCCTTGGCAAAATTTTCCACATAGCGGCCCGGCTCTTCTATCATCAGGTGCACATCGAGGGGAAGTTTCGTCGCTTTGCTCAAAGCCTCCACAATGCAGGGCCCGATGGTTATGTTTGGAACGAAAAGACCGTCCATGACATCGGCGTGTATCCAATCGGCACCCGCTGCCTCGACGGCCTGAACCTCATCGGCCAGCCTGCCGAAATCGGCCGAAAGAATGGATGCGGAAAGAAGTTTTTTCATCTGGCGCACTTTCTTGCGGCTGGAAGCCGCCCATGCAAAAAAGAGTCAACCGGCCCTGATCATAGCAAGAGATGCGGCTCCGATAATTCCTGCCTCGTTTCCAAGCCGTGCGGCACGGAAACTAAGCTGGGTAAGAGCAGCGTTAAGAGCGCGGCTTCGAACCTGGTCCTCTACGCGGGAGACCAATTCGGGCATCCCCTCCACAATACCCCCGCCAAGTATCACAAGACAAGGATTAAGTGCATTCACCAAGCCGGCCACACCGGCACCAAGGGCTTGCACGGCCGAATCGATAAGGCTTGCGGCCAGGCGATCTCCTTGACGAAAGGCATGCACCACGGTTTTTGCGGTTATCCTGTCAAGATTTTCCCCGGCAATCTCGAGGATTTTGCGACCAAGGAGCGGATCGGCCGCAACCGATTGTCTGGCGCTACGGGCCAGACCCCATCCGCCGGCGACAGCTTCCATGCACCCCCTGTTGCCGCACGTACAAAGAGGCCCTTGTAGATCCACCGTGATGTGGCCGATCTCCCCGGCCGTATTGCTGCACCCCTCAAGCGGAATACCCGCGCAGACAATGCCCCCGCCAATACCGGTGCCGATAAAGACGCACAAAAGGTCTTTAGCTCCCCGCCCGGCGCCGAAAAGCCATTCGCCCCGCATGGCCGCCCGAACATCGTTAGTTACCACAACGGAAAGCCCGCACGCCTTTTCCATATCCTTACGCAGCGGCACGTCATGCCAGCCAAGATTCGGCCCGAATATGACCGCCCCGCTCACCGGGTCCACCTGACCGGCGACCCCTATCCCGATCCCGGCTATCTGATGTGGAGTGGCCGCGGCAAGCTGCTCGATGCCTTCGACCATTCGCGCAACTACAGCTGTATAGCCCTCCCCTGCATTAGTGGTGTATCGGACAACTTCTAGCAGGACGCCGTTTTCATCGACAGCACCCAAGGCTATTTTGGTGCCTCCAAGATCGATTCCTATGGCGACTTTTTTCATAATCCAAAAGCTCTTTCCGGCCCACACCCCTGACGCCCAACCCCTTAAACAAATAAAGCCGATTTCGATTAGACCTGGATGGTTTGCGATCTCCAGCACCTGCATCTTTCCAGGATATTGAGATTGGCTGCAAACCCGGCTCCCCTTGCCTATTATATATCCTGTGGCCGCGGGACGGTAGGAATATCGGCCGGGGAAAACTGAGGCTAGACATCTCTAAAAGGTGGCGGAGCATCGGGTCCGGTCGCGCGAGTTTCCTCCAGTGCGGCCACCGTGAGGCTGTATTTTTCGTGAATTAGCTTTCGGTCAAATTCCCAGAACCGATTGAGCATGGAGGCAAGTTCTTCTTTTGTAAAATATTCCATGCACGGGTAAAAAAAAGATTTATCCTCTTTGGCAATGTGGGCGGGGTAAAAGGTTACCAGGAAGTTTAAGAGCTTGCCGATGTCGTCGAGGGCCGTAAGAGAGCCGCTTTTGTACCGCTCGTTGGCTTCGACCAATTCCTGAGTGGTCTGCCGCGCGATCCTATGTTCCTCGATCAACTCCTCAATGAGTGCCTCGTGGACAGAACTTAGTTTCTTGCTTTTCAATCCTGCAAACAGGATCTCTTCTTCCTTGCCGTGGTGACAGCGATCTCCATAGGTTTTGAAAAAATCAATGACGGTATCCATAAAAACCAGATCCGCCCGCCGGTCGGCTGCAATAGTTAACAACTCGGCCTTCGTAAGGGAAATCATGTGTTCGATCAGCCGGTGCTCTTTCATTAGCGGTCCTATGGGGATCATTGTCTTACCTCCGATACATAAGCACGAAAAAAACAAGTGATAAAACTGCCCTGGCAATTTACCTCTTTTCAGATAAAGAACTTGGAAAAATTAGTCAAGCTATGTTCCGGTCGGGGGAAAACGAACCTGAAAGGCGCGGCCGGACACCCGCCTAAAAAAACCCGCTTAGACGGCAAAGAGAGTGCCCTCCAATAACCGCTGGAGCTTGTAGTGTCAAAAGGCTTTAAGATCCGCTTTACTTTTTCCGATCTAACGTTGTGGGCGGTAAAAGGATCTGGTAAAACTTCCTGGAATTAAAAGACAAATGCGAAGTGACAAATCAGGTCGGAAAGCCCGGAGCGCCCCCTGGGGGCAAAGCCAACAAGACGGAGTCAGTAAGACGATGGAATCTACGACTGTTTGGACAGAACCTGGCTGGAGCGCCGATACGGATGACCCCGAAGAGATCAGGCTTCCCCTGAGAATTGAGGATACCATGGCGGTAAGAGCTCCTGCCGCCCCAGCGCGTATAGCCACGTGCAAGATCGTGGGCGCGGTTCATGGAAAGTTCATTCTTATTACCGAACCGGCGATAAAAATCAACGACAGGGTTGCAGAGGTCCTTGACGGTAATCTTTTATGCTCGTGTCTTTGCGACGATTACCTCTACATATTTTACAGCAGGTATCGAAACCGCGTAATGGGCGACATAGTCAGCATCGAATACCCCCGAAACATTGAGGTCCGCCGCATTAGAAAGTACACCAGGATCAAGGTCGACATCGCGACAAAGGTTTCCTTTGGCAAGGATGAACCGGTTTCGGCAAAAATGATAGACATAAGCCGCGGAGGCTGCCGCCTTGCTTTCGACCAACGTGTGCGAGTAACGAAGGCAAGCACCCTCACTTTGGCGTTCGAACTGCCAAACGAGATAACGGTAGAAAGTATCGAGGCCGTGGTACAAAAAATCAAACGGATAAAAAAGATTACGGAAATAGGCTTGTCGTTTAACACTCAAACGAAAGAGTCCGCCAAGATAGCCGATTTTTGCGAGATTTGCAGCTTTGTTTGTCAGATTTAAAATGACCCGTGTTGGCATAAAGAGCGCACTGCACCTGTTGATTCGGGAGTAAATGTGAAAGTCAATAAGATTACCCATAGAAGTACAAGAGGTCAAATTTGCATGACCGTCTTGATGGCAACCGCACTGGGGGGTATGGTTCCATTTGTGGGATTAAGCTTTAACTTTTTGCCTATTCCTGGGTCTCGCGCAAACCTGGAGACAGTGATTCTTGCAGCCCTTGTTTCCGCCCTTGTTTCGGCCGTTTTTTTAGTACCTTCACTATTGACCCTGCAAAAAGTGAAGAAAAACATTTCCCAAAAGCAGTTTTATCTTTTTGAAAAGCTCACGGACTCCATCCCCTACCCTATCTTTTATAAAGACATCCAGGGAGTCTATATTGGGTGTAACCGCGCATTCGAAAAGTGCATGGGCAAACCCAAAGAGGCGATCATAGGAAAAACTGTTTTTGATATTGCACCCTTAGAGCACGCCAAGTTATGCCATGAAGCCGATCTGGAGGTATTGGAAACATCATGCGCCAAACACTACGACGGATCGTTTCGCTACCCGGATGGAACTTTGCACGACATTCTTTTCACTAAGTCCACCTTCTGCGATTCTACCGAAAAAACCGTCGGCATAGTTGGCGCTATGCTCGATATCACCGAGCGAAAAAAGACAGAGAGGATTTTGGGAAAAAGCGAGGCGAGATTGCGCCAGATAATCGACCTTGTGCCGCATATGATTTTCGTAAGGGACGCGGATGGAAAATATCTGCTGGCAAACCGGACGGTCGCAGCCAAATACAATGCCAGTGTCGAGGCCATCATAGGGAAAAAATTCTCCGATTTGCATCTGCAAAAAGAAGAACAGGATCGCATGCTTAAAGACGACCTGGAAGTGATAAGAAGCGGTAAGACCATTTTTGTTCCGGAAGAACCATGGAGCGATTCAGAAGGAAATTTACATTATCTGCAGACCTTCAAGGCGCCCTTCTACACAAACGGAGAAAATATCAGAGCAGTCCTTGGCGTTGCAATAGATATTACCGAACACAAGCGCATTGAAAAAGCGCTGAGACAATCGGAGGAAAATCTGCGGGAAAGCGAGAAACGCTACCGCAGTGTTGTTGAAAACATGCAGGACGTTTTCTACCGTACCGATCTGGACGGAACGATAACAATGGTGAGCCCATCGGTCTTAAAACTCTACGGCTCTCCCCCCGGTGAACTGCTTGGAAGGAATATCAAGGATTTTTGGATACATCCACAGGAACGTGAAAAAATGCTGGAACAAATCCAGCGCGACGGCGTTGTAAGGGATTACGAGGTTACTGTACGAAACAAGCACGGCGCTTTGGTAATTTTGTCCGTTACCAGCAGTTTCCGCAAGGACAGCGAAGGCAACATTCTTGGAGTAGACGGGGTTCTTCGCGATATAACAGAGCGCAAAAGGGTGGAGGAAGAGCATGCATTGCTTGCAAAAGCCATCGAAGAGGTCTCCGAAGCCATAATCGTTACCGATGTCAACTGGCATATTCAGTACGCAAACCCTGCCTTTGAGCAGATCACGGGATATCGTGGCGATGAAATCATAGGGATGCACACGAGGGAGCTCAAAAGCCAAAGGCACGACAGGAACTTCTACCGCACTGTGCGCGAAACGCTCAAAAGGGGAGACACTTGGTCAGGGCGCATTACCAACAGGAAAAAAGACGGGACGGAGTACACCGCGGAAGCCACAGGGGCAGCGATTCGAGACGACTCAGGCGCCATTAGAAACTTTATTTCCATTCACAGGGATGTCACCCGTGAACTGCAGCTGGAAAACCAGCTTCGCCAGTCTCAAAAGATGGAGGCTCTAGGTACCCTTGCAGGCGGCATTGCCCATGACTTTAACAATATCCTTGGCATCATCATGGGTTACACGCAACTGGCAATGTATGATTTGGATTCTGGAAAACCTGCGCGCTATAAACTCGATGAAGTGCTCAAAGCGACCTGCCGCGCAAAGGGACTGGTAAAACAGATTCTTGCCTTCAGCCGCAGATCCGAACAGCAAAAGATACCTCTGCAACTGGAAACTATCGTAGAAGAGACCATGCGCATCCTTCGCCCCTCTTTGCCCTCTACAATCGAGATAAAGACGGATCTGAGAAGCCGTGAGGCAATTTTGGCCGATCCATCCCAAATGGACCAGGTACTGATGAACTTGTGCACAAACGCAGCACATGCCATGCAGGACAAAGGCGGGATTCTGGAAGTGGCGCTGGCCGATGTCGAGTTAGCCTCCGTGGCATCGGCTTCCGGCAAAGACCTGCGCCCAGGTCAATACGTTGCTCTTACAGTAAGGGATAGCGGGCACGGCATCGATCCATCCATAATCGATTCCATATTCGATCCATTTTTTACTACCAAAGAACAGGGAAAAGGAACAGGGCTTGGGCTTGCGGTAGTACACGGGGTAGTTGAAAGCCACGGGGGAGCAATCAGCGTCGAAAGCATACAGGGAAAAGGAAGTTCATTTAAAGTGCTTTTCCCTGCAATGAACACGGAGCCGGCACCTATTGACAAAGCAGAGCCATTCACGCTTGCGTTCGGAACGGAGAGGGTTTTGGTCGTTGACGACGAACCGGTGCTGGCCCAAATGCTCCAGCAAATGCTTACCGAACTGGGATACGACGCAGTTTTTAGAACAAGCGGACTCGAAGCCCTGGAAACCGTGCGAAATCAACCCGAGGATAAAGCCTTCGACCTCGTGATCACGGACATTACGATGCCTCATTTTACGGGTGTTGATCTTGCCCGAGAGCTTATCACCATGCGGCGCGAAGTTCCGGTGATAGTAATGACCGGCTACAGCGAAAAAATCGATCCGGAAAAAGCCGAGGCCATGGGGATTTCAGGATTCATTCTAAAACCGGTATCTCTAAAGAAACTTGCGGTAACACTGCGAACGGTGCTGGACGGAAAGAAAGCACTATGACAAGCACGGACATAAAGAAGATTCTTATCGTCGACAATGAAGAAGCGACAGCCACGATGATGATAAGCTTTCTTCAAGAAGCCGGCTATTATTGCAAAGCGGCATCCACTCCGAAGCTAGCCATCGAGATACTTAAAAACAATCATTTTGACCTGGTCATTTCCGATATGCGCCTGGAAGGCATGGATGGACTCGAACTCATCAGGGAAATCCACAGAAGGTTCTCTTCGGTGGATACGATCATAATGTCTGGTTTTCCCGGTGTCTACTCCTACAGCGACGTAATAAAGGCCGGGGCGGTCGATTTTATCCAAAAACCCGTCTCCTTTCAGGAACTGCAGGCGAAAATAGTCAGGGTGGACCAGGAGCACAAAATTTTCAGAAAGTTAAAGGAGGCGAACAAAAAAAACAGACTTGCCCTCGCGGAGATGACAAAGGTAAACGAACTGCTGACCCTTGAAATCGCCGAGCGGGGCCAGATGCAAGCTGAACTGACAAATGCCCACAAGGAGATAGAGGCCTTTTTATACTCCATTCCCTGCATTCTTATAGAAATCTCCACTGATGGAACGATCAAGAGATGGAACACCCTGGCTGAAAACATCTTGCGCGTAAAAGAGCTCGAAGCTCTGGGAAAAAATATTTACGAGTGTCCTATAAGCTGGGAAACCGAGAAGGTAAACGAACACATTGCTCAGTGCGCAACCGAAGGTGTTTCCAAGCGTTTAAACGAAGTTCGTTTCACGAGCAGCCAGGGTATGGACGGACTGCTCGATCTCATCATCAATCCCGTTACCGATGTAGGCGCCAAGAGTTCGAGCCTCATAATTCTTGGCACGGACATAACCGAGTACAAGTTGATGGAAAGACAGCTCGTCCAATCCCAAAAACTTGAATCCATCGGACAGCTTGCAGCCGGGATCTCTCACGAGATAAATACGCCCGCACAATATGTTGGAGACAACACCCGTTTTCTGGAAACCGCTTTTGCAAACCTCGAAAAAGTTCATCTGCTCTACGATCGCTTATTGGAGGACCATCGGGCGGGTAGACCCATTGAGCCCCTTATCCAAACCATTGGAGCCGCAGAAGAGGAGATAGACTTCTCTTTTATCAGAAGGGAGATTCCCGAGGCCATACGCCAGTCACTCGAAGGAATTGAGCGCATAAGCAGGATAGTTCTTTCCATGAAGGAATTTTCTCATCCCGGGACAGACGAAAAGACGGGGATAGATATCAACCGGGCGATCCGGAACACCATCACGGTAGCCAAAAATGAATGGAAGTACGTAGCGGAGGTGGCGACGGATTTTGACCTTGAACTTCCTCCCGTGCATTGCCTGGTCGGAGAATTCAACCAGGTCATTTTGAACATGATTATAAACGCTTCGCATGCCATAGCCGATAAAGTCGAGGCGGGAACCGCACAAAAGGGAACCATAGAGGTCAGTACCCGCCGGGACGGCGATTTTGTAGAGATTCGTATAAGGGATGACGGCAGCGGCATCAGAGAAGACATAAGGTCTAAGATCTTTGACCCGTTTTTTACAACAAAAGACGTGGGCAAGGGAACGGGACAGGGTTTGGCCATTTCACACACGGTTATCGTAAAAAAACACGGCGGGACAATCGATTTTGAGTCAAAACTTGGTGAGGGAACCACTTTTATCATACGATTGCCGATCTAAAGTGAAGCCGGGATGAAAAAGAAGATTCTTTTCGTAGATGATGAAGCCAACGTACTCGACGGACTCCGAAGGATTCTTCGGGATATGCGCGGGCAGTGGGAGATGGAATTTGCCGCAAGCGGCCAGCAAGCCATCGAAATCCTGGGCAGCAGAGCTTTCGACGTGGTGGTAACCGATATTCGGATGCCCGGCATGGATGGACCTCAATTGCTGGAAAAGATTAAACAGAGCTATCCTCAAATGGTTCGAATCATTCTTTCGGGACATTCCGAAAAGGATTTAATTTTTAGCTCGGTCGGCCTGGCACACCAGTTTCTCTCAAAACCCTGCGACATCGAAACGTTAAGGGCTACAGTAGCCCGCGCATGCGCCATGCGGGAGTTGCTCGAAGATGAATACCTTTTAGAAGTGGTATCGAGCATAGATGTACTTCCTAGCCTGCCCTCGGTTTATAAGGATGTTATCGAGGAGGTAAACTCCGAAGACGGCTCTCTTGAAAAGATCGGCGAAATCATCTCCAAAGACGCTGGGATGTCGGCAAAGCTTCTGCAGTTGGTGAGTTCGGCTTTTTTCGGCCTTCCGGAGCGGTCCAAAAGTATAGCAAGAGCAGTAAATCTGCTCGGGATTGAAATCATCAAAACCCTCATTCTTTCGGTTAGCATTTTTTCGCAATACGAGAGTTCCGGTTTGGCTTCGATTTCGACATTATGGGACCACAGCCTGGAAACGGGCATGATCGCCAAAAACATAGCGACAAACCAAAAGCTCGATAAAGACGAGGCATTCCTGGCAGGTTTGCTCCACGATGTGGGCAAATTGATCCTTTTGGATAAATTGCCCCAAAAATGCGAGGAAGCGGCAAATCTTAGCAAGACCGGAGCATGCTCGATCTGGGAAGCCGAACAAACCGTATTGAAAACGACCCACGCCCATATCGGGGCCTATCTGATGGGCATATGGGGTCTTTCGGGGACACTGGTTGAAGCAATCGCCCTCCATCACTGTCCAGGCAAATGTTCCAACAACGCATTTGGCACCCTGACCGCGGTGCACCTGGCCGACTGGGCTGAACACAGCCGCCGCGCGGAGGCCGGAAAGTACGGACTCGACAAAGAGTATCTAAATAAGCTCGGGCTTTCCGAAAAACTTTATGAACGCTTTGTCACAGAGCCTAATTCCACTCAAGAAGGACTCTCACATGGTTGCAAAAGTTTTATTTGTGGATGACGACATCAATATACTGGAGGGATTCCGTCGACAACTCCGAAACACTCTGGCCATGGAGACCGCCCCGGGAGGCAAGGAGGGACTGGAAGTTCTAACACGGGAAGGCCCATTTTCGGTAATCGTTTCAGATTTGCGCATGCCGGGCATGGACGGGGTTCAATTTTTATCCCGGGCACGGGAAATAGCCCCGGAGAGCGTGCGAATATTGCTAACCGGTTATGCGGAGCTTGAAACCGCAATCGATGCTATCAATCAGGGAAATGTTTTCCGTTTTTTGACCAAACCATGCAAGGCTCAAGACCTTTTAAAAGCGATCTTCGATGGAGTAAGGCAATACGATTTAGTTACGGCCGAGCGGGAGTTGCTCGAAAATACTTTGCGCGGAAGCGTAAAAGTACTCTCCGAAATACTCCAGCTCATAAATCCCGAGGCCTTTGGAAGGGCTTCGCGCATAAGGCACTATGCGCGTGCGGTCGCAAAAAGGATGCGGGCCGATAACTTGTGGCAACTCGACACGGCCGCCTCGCTTTCTCAGATAGGATGCGTCATTTTACCCCAAGACGCTTTAAGGAAGCTCTACATCGGGGAGGAACTAAACAGCGAAGAGTCCCAGCTTTTCTCCATGCATCCCTTTGTCGCCTCAGACCTTTTGGCCAATATTCCCAGAATGGAAGCCATTTCTGAAATAATCGCCTTTCAGCAAAAAAATTTCGATGGCTCCGGAGTTCCCGCCCAAGACTGCAAAGGGGAGAACATACCGCTTGGAGCGCGCATCCTCAGAGTCATTCTTGATTTCGACACACTGCTGGCCAAAGACCATGACAGGTTCGCGGCCGTCGAGCAGTTGAAGACAAGGCAGGGCCTCTACGACCCCAGGGTGCTGTCGGCCCTTGCGGAAGTAATCAAGACCGAGGCATCTTTTACGAA
Organism: Deltaproteobacteria bacterium; assembly: GCA_021780695.1. Taxonomy (GTDB): domain Bacteria; phylum Desulfobacterota; class Syntrophobacteria; order Syntrophobacterales; family Syntrophobacteraceae; genus SbD1. The sequence goes on along the minus strand of JAJXYD010000011.1, from coordinate 4,976 downwards.
AGAATCGCTTGGGGCATGCCAACTGTGCGACGGGATGGTTCTGGCCAAGGATGTTTTCCTTCAAAACGGACGCTTGCTCGCGCCAAGGGGATATAAAGTCAATCTGACTCTTCGGGAGCGGTTAAAGAGCTTTTCGGAAAACCCCGGGATCAAGGAACCGATCGCAGTGCTCGTACCCAGGGAGCGACCGGAGTGCCGCTGAGTTGGCGAGCAGCCAAAGTGGAAAACCTGCCCGTTCGATAACGCACTGTTTTTGTCCACCCTGGCCCCACAGAGAAAACACAGGTTTGGAAATCGGCACTATCTGACAAAAAAAGGTGCATGGTTTGAAGTAAAGAGCGGCGGCTCATGGGATAAAATGGAGGCGATCGCGGGATGCTTTCTAAATTCGGCCTCAAGAAAGCGTCTGACCTTGGGTCTATCCCACCCTCCAGGGTGGCGAAATCCCGTATAGAGGGAAAGGTCTCCTTCGTAATGGGGAGCAGTTGCCAATCTTTTGGCCTCCGGGCTGTTAACAGGCATATTGAAGACGGCCAAATTCAAAAAATCGATCAAAGGAGCGTGGCGGACCGTGAAATCGAGGGTATTTCGGGCTTGGGCTTCGGTTTCCGACGGCGAGCCGAAAAGAAGATAGACATAGGTCCCTATGCCGGCTTTTTTGAGAGCGCCTAGAACTTTTGAGGCCAGGCCCAAACTCATGCCTTTGCACTCGCAATCAAGGACCCACTGATCGCCGGACTCGACGCCAACCTTTAGCATAACGCAACCGCTGGCTCTAAGAGCCTGGCAAAAATCTTCATCGGCAAGCCTTCTGGTCATTCGTGTAAAACCGTACCAAGGCGCCCCGGGAGGGTTTTGCGAAAGCCTGCTCAAAAGCCCCGGGCTCATCGCGCTATCCAGAAAATGAATAAGAGAGGGCCTAAGAGCCGAACATAACTGCGAAACTTCGAGCACAGCTTCCATTGGCGGGACCGGATCATAGAGGGTCCCTTCGGCCTTTTCGGGACAGAAGGCGCACCGGTTCCACCAGCATCCAATCGATGCGCTGTAGGGCAGAATCGAGCCGGGAGAAAGATAATCGCTCATGGGAAACATGTCATAGGAAAACCGCCGTTTCACCTTTGTGTCGATTCCTGCCAGATCGAGCAAAGGCTGTTCGCCCGGACCGCTTACAACCATATCCACAAGGCCGTCGAAGGGGCGTTTCCATCCAGGCCCCTGGACCCATGAGGTGACCAAACTCCCCCCGAGAACGACCCTGATGCCGGCATATCTGGCTTTTATAAAGCCAATCATGGAAAAGGCCGTTAAGGCCTGACTTAAAAAATTAAGGGAAATTCCCACGAACCCGGGCGAGTTAAGTTCGATAGCGCGTGAAATCCTTTGAGAAAAATAGCTATGGAAGGGATTTTCTGCATACTTTTCGGCCGCTCTCAAAAGATCCGAGGAACGTACGGGAGAGAGCGCAGGGTCCTGGTAGTTGGAAAGTGTTAATCGCGCTGGACCTGCGCTTTGCGCTGCCTTGCCCAACAAACGGTTAAGATCGAAAACCGCTCGCTTATAGCGATCCACATTGAGGCGGCACTGAGGATTGCGAAGATAGTCGAGGTTGGATTGCCTATTGCGAACCGCGCGCGCAGTCCAATTATCGTTTGCCTCCATCCCCTTTTCCAACAGATAGAGCACACCTTCTATATTGGCGTCGATAATCTCACAGCCGACCCCTTCTCTTTTAAGAGTTCCATAAAGGCGCGCAAGACCGGGCGGAGGCTCAGACGGCTTGACCAGTGGGGGATTTATAAGCAATATCATAATTTATTATCTTACATAAAAACCGTTTAACTTTCCACCGCCAAAAACAACCACTCCGGAGTCAGAATAGCATACAAACATTAGAGCGACAATTACTCGACAATAGAACGCAAACTTGAAATTTTAAGCAATATGGTTGCATCTGGTTTATCGAATCGATTGACAAACCTATTCCCTTTATGTATTTAGAAAGTGTATCCGTAGTAATCGACTCAAACGTAGAAGACAGTTATTTATCCGCTTTTGCCTCATTCTCCGGGGACGGGACAAAAAGAAATGCCGCATTGGCCTAAAAATTGCTTATAAAATCTGCCACGGCAAGTTGAAGGGGCATATTTTGCTGAGCCAACTTCATCGCACCTAAATATTTAGGAGAAATTCAGAATGGCGGAACTTAAGCGATCCCAGGTCTTAATGGCGGTGATTACCGGAAGAGGCCCAGCGTTTCTGCGAGGCGTGGATTTGAGCGGTCTTGATCTCTCCGGCGCGGGATGGCTGGCAGAAGCCGATCTATCCGGCGCCAACCTTGACGGAACTAATCTGAGGCGCGCCAACCTCCGAGGTGCAAATCTGGAAATGGCCAACCTTCATTCGGCGAACCTGCTGGGAGCAAATCTGGAGAGGACAAATCTCTACAAGGTCAAGGCGAGGGTTGCCAATATGTCCATGGCCGTTTTTAGAGGCGCCAACCTGCAGGAAGCCAGCCTCGTAGGGGCAAGTCTGGCCAAGGCTAACCTTGAAGAGGCGGACTTGAACGGCGCGGACCTGGAAGGCGCCAATTTTGAAGCAAGCAACCTAAAAAGGGCGAGAATTACAAATGTGAATTTGACAATGACAAATCTGGATGGAGCAGACCTCACCGAGGCCGTATTTGACGGCTGCGGCGGCCTTCCCCCAGCCGATGACTCCGCTGGGACGGATTTTCACGGGGCCATTAAGGCGATCAGGCTCGCCGACCTGCTCCAAATCGGATGTTTGTCGCATTCCAGCATGCGGATAGACGTATATTCGAAACATAACCGAGGGGATATATTTATCGACTCCGGCAAGATTCTCCATGCGCACACAAACGGCATCGAAGGGGAATTGGCCCTAATGATGATACTCGGATGGGAAACCGGACATTTTGTAGCCTATCCATCAACTCCGACAAACACTATAACCATAGACAAACCGGTCGAACATCTCTTGCTCCAGTGGCGGCGTCTCGAGGACGAAAAAAACTTTTTAAAACCCGACGACAACCACTCAAACCTTAATGAAAACGCCGATGCCCGGTAACACCACTTATTTTGCAGGTTTAAAAAACCACGACCGGTTCTATTCCGGGACTCGCCGGACAAAACCGGATTTAAAACTGAGTGTGGACACGACATGAAAGGGCAGGATATGTGGGGGGGACTACTGCACGCAAACAGATTCTTCCAGGCGGCCCCTCGCTCTAGTTTATTTAAAGACCCAATCCCTTACACTAATCTTGCAGATCACTTTACTATAGTGTTTTACAACTTGGAGAATTAGCGACTATGAGCCTGATACTAACAAGAACTGAAATCGAAAAACTTGAGCAGATCATCTCCGAACAACTCCTGAGTTCGGGTGCCGAACATGTCGTAGTCACCGATCTATCGGGCAATTTAATCATGGAACGTGGTACGGTAGAAATGGAGGATATCTTTTCTCTTGCCGCTGTTTCGGCAGCCAATTTCGCAGCCACAGCCGAGATAGCAAGACTCATAGGCGAAGAAGATTTCGCCTTGCTCTACCACAAAGGAGGCAAACGAAATGTGCATTTCAGCCGCCTTGCCAAGGATTACCTCATTATTACGCTTTTCAGCGACAACGTTTCACTTGGCCTCATACGCCTTAGGATTGGCAACGCTATAAATGAAATGACCGCAATATTCGCTCAACATAAAGGAGCCGTTCCGTGGCGTTCATAGATTTGAGTAAAAATGAAATCCAGGCGAAAATAGTCTATTATGGTCCGGGACGTGGCGGAAAGACCACGAACTTACTATACGTTCACGAGTCTATGTCCAAACAGGTCTGCGGCAACATGGTCACTATCGACACGAAGGGTGACAGAACGCTATTTTTTGACTTCCTGCCGTTAAACATCGGTAAGGTAATGAACATGACCATTCGGATTCAGCTCTACACTGTTCCCGGCCAAGTCATGTACAACGCCACCAGAAAACTCGTACTAAGGGGAGTCGACGGAATCGTTTTTGTCGCCGATTCGCTAAAAGTCCAGAAGAACAATAACATCCAAAGCATCCAAAACCTGGTTGAAAATCTTAGCGATGAGGGCCTTTCGATCGCTCAGATGCCACTTGTGCTCCAATACAATAAACGGGATCTGATCGAATCCAACATCCCGCTGCTTCCAGTAGCCGAACTTGAATCAGACCTTAACCGGGAACTGCAGGTTCCCTTTTTCGAAGCCAGTGCAACCAAGGGAACCGGGGTCTACGAAACTCTCCGCGAGATAAGCAAGAGGACAGTAAAGAGTGTAATACGAAAGGTCGGAGGGCAGATCGGCTCCTGAGGCAGCAGGCTGCTGAGGTTTAAAGTGTTTCCTTAGTTTTTCTGGTATTACATTCGGCTTAAGAGGAAAGGTTCATGTCTCCCAAAAATGCACCCCCATCTGAACCATGGGCTGAAAAGGACAGGAAGGCCCTCGAAGTGGAACTCGACAAGGAGATCGACTCTTTGCTCGCACCCGCCATTTTGAAGGCTGCCGGAAATGAGATCGCCGATACTCCTGCCCAAGATGACCATCGGCCACAAGAGAACATTGTTCAGAACAGATCTGTACTGGAGCAAACTTTCGATAGTTCCGGAAGCAGCATCGATATTGACCTGGACGACCAATTGGATAGCCAGATCGACAACGAACTGGACAAGCTTTTTGCCCCTTCCGGGCCTCTCGCCTCATCTACGGGCTTATCCGATACCCAGGCTGTTGCCGGGATGGACTCTTCTTTCCAAATGTCTGATGCCGCGAAGGAACCCGAAATAACGCTCGATCTCGACGCTGCCCAAAATGATACGGATAGTGACCTCGATAGCCGCATTGACAGCGAACTGGACAAGCTTTTTGCCCCTTCCGGGCCTCTCGCCTCCTCTACGGGCTTATCCGATACCCAGGCTGTTGCCGG
>JAJXYD010000021.1 GCA_021780695.1 Deltaproteobacteria bacterium | reverse complement strand
ACAAAACATCATGCTTTACATAAAAAGCTATAACGAAAAAAAGGCGGCGCCCTTCAAATGGAACTATACGGGAAAGCCCTGTGCGGCCTAATTATATATCACTGAATTTAAGGAACGTAACACTAGATCCTGAGGACGCAACGGGGCTGTCCCCCTTGGGAGATTTTCATAGCACGGAGACAAAGAACTCCCCCGGGGACAGCGAGCGATATTGCTATTTTTCGAGGCTTACTTCGGTAGCCTTTACAACCGCATATACCTCATCGCCTGCCTTAAGATTGAGCCGTTTTACACTGCGAGTGGTGATCACAGAGGTTATCAGCCCCGCCGGGGTATCGACTTCGACTTCGCAAACCACGTCGCCCAGCACGATCTCCTTAATTTTACCCTTCAAATGATTACGAATACTCGTTTCCATATTTTATCTCCTGTGATTAACGGACTTAGTATATGTGGCCTGTGAACAGGCTGAATTCTAGTTATTCCCGATGGCATAGTCAAGGTGGAAAGGAGCGGGAATCCAAATCTCATGGCTTACGAAAAGTTATTAGCCTTCCCATTAGCGACCAAAGTCAGTATCGATAAAATAATATAGCCATCATTTGGCAGGAAATATTTTGTTTCATTTTTGAATAAAAACTTTATATTTTTGTAGATATTATCGCTGATCTGATATAAGCTATACAATGTTTATAAAGAAATAACGGATTATGTATACATTGGATACATATGTATAGGTAGAGGATTGGACGTACGACTCTATCCGTTTACCAGTCCATTTGATCGCTAATTAGAGTGTTCTTGCCACACTTTTCTATGTAGCTTTCATCCGACAATAGTTTTTGGGAAAAATTAGCTGATTTTTGTCTTTTTTCTTCTCCTCGACCATAACCTCATAGAGCACTTCTGGTGGATGCAGCCGGCGGCATTGATCCTTAAAAAGAGCGGCGCCGATTCCGGTTGTGTCGTTTAACTCAACAGCATTGTCCCCCAGCAAAGCAACCATACGGGAACCATCTCCTTTGCGATTGTTTTCGATTATTTATGCATTCCTTAGTAGTTTTTTCAGATTTAGCGATCTTACGGGGAAAAAGAGTGGCTGTCTTTTGGCTGAATCCCCCTGATCATTTGGCTTGACATAAGGGCAGGCACTTGCGTAGAATTGTTTTTTCTTGCCGGAGTGGTGAAACTGGTAGACGCGCTGGACTCAAAATCCAGTGGGGGCAACCTCGTGTCGGTTCGATTCCGACCTCCGGCACTCACTTTGCGGGCTAGGCCCGCTTTTTTATTTGGGTGAGTGTGCCCGTTTTTGTACCCAGATCATCCCAATCCCTTCAGGAATTTCACCTCAGGTGTTCCGGGACGCCCCTGCCCTCTTCTTGATCCCTGCGCATCGGCGCTCGGGCAGCTCCGCAAAAATGGTTCTTTATCTTTAGCCCTCTACTGTTTGCCCCCCGACGCTTCATGGTTATCTTTAAGGCTAAAGAGACCAGCAAAACTTTTTTAAGTTGCCATAGACCAGGGGTATGGTTTATATTTTGAGTTTCTGTAATCGAGATTTAAGGCTGTCCGGAAGGCCCAAAACGCTTTCAAATTGATAGAGAGTCCCGGTGACAGCAACAATGACCGTTATAATCCCGAAAGGCTAAACGATAAAGGGGAGACCGCCTATGGCCAGGGTAACAGTTGAAGATTGTTTGAACAATGTTGACAGCCGTTTTGCGCTGGTCCACCTTGCAGTTCGCCGCGTATTACAGTTACGCCACGGTGCAGTACCGACAATGGAAAACGAAAAGGACAACAAGGAAGTCGTGCTGGCGTTGCGGGAGATAGCCGCAACCACGATAACTCCTGAAAATATCATGCAGTTTGAAGAAATCAGACCCGCGCAGGCACAAGAACCTTTGGCCCAGGTCGAAGCTCAAAGATCCGAAGTCGAGGAGATCATCGAGGAAGCGGGTTCCTTAGCCCTATCCATCGACTTGGGCGATTCGGAGGACTTGACCGTGCAAGACAGGCCTTCGGAGCCTCTGCCCGAAGACTAGGCGGCAGGCCTATCCAGGTTGACAAGCGCGAAAATCGTGTTTAAGAATGTCTCGCTGCTGGTAATCAATTCCCCGCAGAAAAGTGATTTGGCTTCAGGAGGGAACAGCTTTAGATGGGTAAAAGAGATTATTACGTAGTTTTAGGTGTGTCACGACAGGCAGCCGAAGATGAGATAAAGAAATCCTATCGACAACTTGCGCTCAAATTCCATCCTGACCGCAACCCGGGCGACAAAGAAGCCGAGGAAAGATTCAAGGAAGCCGCGGAAGCCTACGAAGTTTTGCACGATTCTCAAAAAAGACAGATCTACGACACTTACGGCCATGAAGGGCTACGCGGCGCGGGCTATAGCGGCGTTAGAGGTTTTGACGATATTTTCAGCTCTTTTGGCGATATTTTTAATGATTTTTTCTCTTTTGGCGGATTTGCCGGACAGACTCGCCAACGCAGTGCGCAAAGGCCGGGCGACGACCTACTGGTCACGCTAAATCTTAGCTTCGAAGAGGCCGTTTACGGAACGCAAAAAGATGTCGATATAAATACGATGACCACTTGCGTTGAATGCGACGGTTCGGGGGCCGAACCGGGGACAAAGCAGACGACCTGCCCTGCCTGCCAGGGTACGGGCCAGGTGGTGCAGTCGCAGGGCTTTTTCCGCATCAGCACCAGTTGTGCGCGATGCCAGGGAACCGGCAGGGTGCTGGTATCGGCCTGCAAGCAATGCCAGGGCCAGGGAAGATTACGGAAGAAAAAGAGCGTTCAGGTAAAGGTACCCGCCGGTGTGGATTCGGGAACAAGGCTAAGGCTCAGGGGGGAAGGCGAAAGCGGTTATCGCGGCGGTCCTTCGGGGGATCTCTACGTTAGAATCGAGGTGGCGCCACACCCTCATATGGAGCGTGACGGCGACAATCTCTACACCAAAATATCCATTTCCTTCCTGCAAGCCATTATGGGAGATACGCTAGAGCTGCCCACCCTCGATGGGCAAAAGACCCTCACTATTTCGCCCGGTACGCAACCCGGCGAAGTCGTGCGTTTTGTCGGCGAAGGCGTACCCAAGCTGCGAGGCTACGGCCGGGGCGATCTTTTTGTCGAGGTCGAGGTGCGCATTCCTAAACAGCTGACCCCGCGCCAGGAAGAAATTCTTAAGGAATTCATGGAACTCGACAGGGAAAAAGAAAAGCATAAGGGCAAAAGGTGGCCGTGGAATCGACATAAGGAGCATGAAAAGGACGCAATGCGCGGCCTTGATCAGGAGGCCAATCCTTCATAGGAGCCAGTATGGCGACTGCCCCCGCAAAAAAGCAATTCGAAGAGTTCCGTGCCTCGGCTCTCTACTGCCCAAGGTGCAGGCAGGCCATGCCGGTCCACACCCGACTGTTGTTGGTGCTTGTCGATGGAGAGCTCCACGAGTATTTGTGCCAGGCATGCCTTACTTCCCTTGGCACCAAAACTATTCGCAACAAGGAGCAGAGCGGTATTATCATTGCCTGAGTTTTTGAAAACCATTAAGCCGCGCGGACTCTTTAAAAATAAAAAACAAACAGTAGAAAAAAATCCTTAATGGATATAATTAGGTTCGCGTCCGGGAAACCTGAGCACTGGGCAACGCCGGGTTTTGTCCAATCCAGAAGGTTTGCATCCGTGGTGAGCGCACCTGCGCGCCAAACCACCCAGTATTTGGATATAGCCTGTTACTATGGAGAAGCCGCCTTTAAAAGAGTGGTTTTTTCTTTTAAACACTAAAGCGGGGTCTAAAACGCTTATGTGCCATGAGGGTAAATAGATGATCGAAGCCGAAGGACTGACAAAGTTTTATGGTCCGCGCAGGGCCATAAGGAACGTTTCCTTTCAGATCGAAAAAGGCGAAGTGGTTGGCTTTCTTGGTCCAAACGGAGCAGGGAAATCGACTACCATCCGAATACTTACCTGCTACATGCCCCCCTCGGAGGGTACAGCTACGGTCGAGGGGATGCACATTTTAGAGGATTCACTTAGGATCAGGCAAAAAATCGGCTATCTTCCCGAAAATGTACCTCTCTACAACGATCTCACCGTGAACCGTTTCTTACGTTTTGCCGCCGGCGCCAAGGGAGTCGAGGCCAAGAGGATGAGGTCCGAGCTTGGGCGTGTAATTTCTTCCTGCGGCCTGGAGAAGGTGGAAAACCGGATAATCGGTCATCTTTCCAAAGGATTCAGACAACGGGTGGGCCTTGCCCAGGCACTTTTAAACAACCCTTCGGTTCTCATACTCGATGAACCGACAATCGGGTTGGACCCGACGCAAATAGTTGAGATAAGGCGCATCATCGAGGAACTGCGCGAGGACCGCACGATTCTTCTGAGCAGCCACATCCTGCCGGAGGTAGCCCAGATTTGCAAAAGGGTAATCATAATAAACAAGGGAGAAATAGTCGCCACGGACAGTCCGGCAAACCTGACGAGCCAGCTTCAGAAGACCTCGACTATCCTGGTGGAGCTTAGCGGGCCGAGCGCCGAGTTTGCGCAGGCGATCGAAAACCTGGACGGCATTCAGAAGGTCACGGTGGAAAACAATGGAACGAGCCGGTTCCAAATCGAGACGGCCCCTTCGGTGGATCTACGCCCGGAGATTGCGGCCCTGGCTGTGCAAAAGGGGTGCGGGCTTCTGGAACTGCGAGCCGTGCAACTTAGCCTGGAAGATATTTTCATGCAGCTTGTAACCGAAGAGTCAACCCAGGAGGGAGCGGAATAATGAAAGGTTTTTGGCCTGTTTTTAAAAAAGAGCTCTACGCGATGTTCATGTCGCCAATCTTCTATGCGGTGGCTTTCTTTTTCCTTCTTTTGTCCGGCGTTTTTTTCTACCTTATCCTTCGACAGGTAATAATGTTTAGCTACCAGGTGGCGCAAAATCCGGCGATTGCGGGAAACGTGACCATGCCCGAGCTTTTTATGCGTTCGTTTTTATGGAACATAAGCGTTATTACCCTTTTTGTGGCACCTCTTTTGACCATGAGGCTCTACGCGGAAGAGAGAAAAAGCGGCACACTCGAACTTCTCTACACCTATCCGGTAAGCGACCTTGCAACGGTAGCGGCAAAATTTTCGGCATGCATGACAACCTATACGATCCTGATCGCAGCGACCCTTCCGGGGGTAATCATGCTGATCTCGATCGCAGACTCATCCTGGAAGCCCATTTTATGCGGATACGCGGGGCTATTATTACTGGGAAGCGCCTTTATATCCTTAGGCACCTTCGCCTCGACACTTACCAAAAATCAGATTATCTCGGCGATTATCACCTTTGGCATCCTGCTCGTTCTCTGGTTCATAGGAGAAGCCAAAGAGGTGGTCAGTCCGCCGGCAGTAGCAAGCGTGTTTGCCTACCTTTCCGTATCCGATCATTTGAAGGGGCTCGTAAAGGGGTTGCTCGATTCCAGGGATATTGTGTTCTATTTGGTATTCACGGCCTTCTTTCTTTTTCTTACGCTAAGGCAGATGAGTTCTTATCGCTGGAGAGCGATGGTGTAGAGCGCGAGGGAAGAGCGCCTAGCCCGGACTCTTACGAGACCGACCAAACGCCACTTTTATGGGCCTCGGTCAAATCATAGAAACCAAAGGACTACGGAGAAAAGCAAATGGTGGCAAAAAGCGGCCGCAAACTCAAATGGGCTTACGGCACAAACACCGTAATTTCAAGTGTAATTTTTTTCATTATCCTTGTTTTCATCGTCCTTATTGCCCAGCAAAAGCCCCTGAGGGTGGATCTAACCAGTAACAGCGTTTTCACCCTGTCGCAGCAGACAAAAAATATTCTTAAAACGATAAAGAAGCCCGTTTCGATCAAAGTTTTCATTGCCAGCACCGGTTCGGGCTCAGAGGACAAGGGCAAGATAAAGGACCTTCTGAGAAGTTACGCCTATTTAAACAAGAACATCAAATACCAGATGATCGACCCGGCAACGCATCCCCAGATGACCAAAAGCTTCGGGGTTAAAACCTATGGGACCCTGGTGATGGAAGGATACGGGAAAAAGCAGATAGTCCAGACCCCAGATGAGCAGTCGGTTACAAACGCGCTTTTAAAGCTTCAAAGCAAAGTTCAGCAAAAGGTCTACTTTTTGACCGGCCACGGGGAGCATTCCCTGACCGTTAACGGCAACGACAGCTTTTCGGTAGCCAAGGATGCGCTCCAAAAGGATTTGTACAAAGTCGGCACGCTCAACCTTCTGGAACAGGGCGATGTGCCCGCGGATGCGGCCGCCGTAATTATCGCCGGGCCTCAGAAGCCGATACTGCCCCAGGAGCAAAAGATTTTAGCCGCCTACCTTGCAAGAGGGGGAAGCGTATTCCTGATGCTCGACCCTCTCACCCAAACGGGCATGACTAATTTTGTCAAGGGCTACGGTATTGATTTGGGAAACGACATGGTCATTGACCGCTTAAGCCGCCTTTTCGGGGTAAGCCCCACCATTCCCGTAGCGACTCAATACGGGGAAAACCCGATTACAAAGGATTTCAACGAGGCCACTTTCTACCCGAACGCAAGATCGGTGGTTCCGGCAAAAAATCCACCAAGCAATGTTGTGCTTCAAACCATAGCGTCAACTTCCTCAAGCGCCTGGGGAGATACAAACCTCGATGAACTAAAGCAGGGCAAAGCCAGCTTCGATAAAGCCAAGGATTTGTCCGGTCCGGTTCCGCTGATTGTTCTGGCCACCATCAAGACGGCGCAAAATCCCCCGCCCCAGGGCAAGGTTATCGCTCCCGCGCCCACGGCCAAAACGGGCAAATTGGTGGTTGCGGGCAACTCCCTTTTTGCCGCCAATCCTTACTTTAACCAGTTGGGAAACGGGGACCTGTTTTTAAACACCGTAAATTATCTTACCAATCAAACGGATCTCATAACCATTCAAAGGCCAAACGTGGTTAAACCCTTGATGCTCACACGCTCACAGGGCCTGTCGTTTATGTGGACGGTCGTGATACTCATGCCGCTGGCCGTTCTGGTCACGGGGATAGCTGTCTACAGGATGAGGAGGTCTCAGAGATGAAATTTCGGACCACCGCCATCTATTTTGTCATCCTGATCGTTATCGGTGGGATTTATGCGGGTATGAGGTTTGAAAAACAGAAGAGTGCCAGGAAGGCAAAAGAGTCCAGGCGCGTTTTCACTTTCGGCCCGCAAAGCGTTACGCAAATAGAGATAAAACCAGGGAAGGGGTTGGAGATAAGCCTCAAAAAGGCGGGCAAATGGCAAATTTGCGCCCCCATAGTGGCCGACGTAGACAATACCGAACTAACCGGGCTTCTTTCCACTCTGCAAAATTTGGAGATGAATCGAGAGCTTGGGCCAGTATCCGGAGATCTCAAGGCTTTCGGCTTCGATAAGCCCTCTCTTAGCGTGCGGTTTTTTTCCTCAGGCAAATGGTTCGATCTGGAAACAGGGGCTAAAAGCCCCGTTGGAACCGATAGATATGCCAGAGTCGGTAAAAACGGTAAGGTCTTCATGATATCGAGTCAGGCCTACGATGATTTAGATAAAAATCTGACCGATCTTCGCAGAAAAGAGCTTTTCACCTGGGCGCCCGAACAGATAAAATCTTTTCAGATCCTGTGGCGAAACGGCGATCAAGTCGACATTGCGCGGCAAGGAGACACAGGTATTTGGAAATCTGCGACCCAGCCCCAACTAAAGATCAACTCGGATAAGGTCGCTAACCTGCTCCAAGGGCTTCACTGGCTGCGGGCGACTAATTTTGTTCCCAAGGCCGCCATGCCGGCCACATCGGATTTGGACATAAAACTTGAGTTAAAAGATGGGAAAACCCGGGAACTAAAGGTTTATCTTCCCACCGCCGGCGCCAAGCAGGCCTTTGCCACTTCCTCCGAGTTGCCCGATCCGGTGGTGATTCCAACCTACTTTCTCTCATCCGTTCCGCACTCGGCGGACTCGCTCGTTGAGCGTTGCCTTTTATCTATGGAATCATCGAACATAAACAAGATCTCATGGAAAACAGAAAACGGCAGCGGGACCCTGGTTCGAATGAACGCTACGAGCTGGGGGCAAGTCGTGGGTTCGGCCCCTCCCAAACCCATTAAAAATTCCTGGCCCATCGATAGCCTTCTGGCCTCGATGCGCACCGAGGAATATATTGGATCGCCAAGCCCTGCCACACCACCGCTAGGCATTGTCGATTCGGTTACGTTTTTCGATATTTCAGGCAAAAAGTGCGCCCTTAGCTGGAACCCTCCGGCCAAAGGCAATACCGGCCCCGTTGACGGTTTTTTGGAAAAAGGCGGCTCGACCGTGAAGGTTCAGGTCAAACAAAGCGACATTGTACGCATCGCAGCCTTTCTTGACGCGCTTAGTCCGATAAAAGCCGGGAATGCCAAAAAATAGCGGGTAAGCCTTCCAAATTTTCCTTTTTATCCTGCTGCCGTTTCGCGGCAGCAGGATAGAGCTCCCGGGGAGCCTATCAAGCGGAGACCTGCCCAAATCAATGAGCGCTGTAAGCCTTGAAGCCCTGGCGGCTCAGCAAAAAAACCTTCAAAGCATTCTCGATAACATGCTTGAGGGGATAATCGCCCATGATCTAAAGCGGCGGATTCTTTTTTTTAACCGTGCGGCTGAAAATATCACGGGCTATAGCCGTGAGGAAGTTATAGGCAAAGACTGCCACCTGGTTTTCGGCTCTCCTTTTTGCGGCAAAAAGTGCTCTTTTTGCAACCAACCACTCGATAGACTACAACATCACTCTTACACGCTCAATATCACCTCGCGATCCGGGGATCTGCGATACATCGAGATGTCGGTCACCGGGATGTATGACGACGGGGGCTCCTTTGTCGGTGTTCTTGCCGCCTTCCGCGATCTTACCGAAATTTTGACATTGCAGCTTCGCCTTGGCGAACTTACCAGCTATTCGGGCATTATAGGCAAAGACCGCAAGATGCTGGAAGTCTACGATCAGATCCGCAATCTTTCGGCCACCGATTACCCCGTGCACATAACCGGAGAAACCGGCACAGGCAAGGAACTGGTAGCCGCGGCGATCCACAACGAAAGCGGTAGAGCCGGCGGGCCTTTCGTGCCCCTAAACTGCGGCGCGCTCCCGGAAGGACTCCTTGAAAGCGAACTGTTCGGACACGTCAAGGGGGCTTTTTCCGGGGCTATCCGCGATAAAAAGGGCCGCTTCGAACTGGCCGACGGAGGGAGCCTGTTTCTAGACGAGGTGGCCGAACTGCCCAGGCACATGCAGGTTAAGCTCTTACGGGTGCTTCAGTCCGGCACCTTTGAACGGGTCGGCGGGGAGAAGACGATTTCGGTGGACGTTCGTATAATCAGCGCCACGAACCGCAACCTCAAGGTCATGATGGAGACCAATGATTTTAGAGAAGATCTCTATTACCGGCTAAATGTCGTTCCGATAAAGATTCCAGCCCTAAGAGAGCGAAAAAACGACATTCCCCTTTTAGCTTCCTATTTTCTCAAGGAGGCCGCCGATAACGGACAGAAAACGGCAAGAATTTCCAACGGCGCCATTTCGCTCATGATGGACTACAGCTGGCCGGGAAATGTGCGCGAGCTACAAAACGCCATCCATTTCGCGCTGGTTAAATCGCGGGGCTCCCAGATAGATACGCAGGATCTTCCCCTGGAGATTCGCCAGAGCGGTTGCGCGGCTTTAAAGACCGTGCCCGGCCGCAATCTGAGCGAGGAAGCCGTTTCAGGGGCTCTCGCCCAGACAGGCGGGAATCGCTCCCAGGCTGCAAAGCTTCTTGGGGTCGGACGGGCAACACTCTATCGGTTTTTGGAAAAACAGAGGCACGGGAATTAACTATTAACGGGTGCAAAAGAGTAAGAAAAAAGTCAAAGCAGAGCAAGAGCCCACTAAAGAGGCACAGAGGGAATTTTATTTTTAGCGGCCGGAAGAGAGAACGACCGCTAAGAAATCCATCCTGTGATGGTTGGCTGTCAGCCGGATGGGGATAAAGAATCCAATCCCGGATAAGACTATGCCGGGCAGGTGTCTTTGATGCGGTTTAACAGCCACTGTGTCCAGGCCTCGACACCCTGTCCCGTTTTGGCTGAAATTTCGAAAATGGTTATCTCCGGATTTATGGCAAGGACGCGATCCTTGAAAAGTTCGACGTTAAAATCGGAGAGTTGCAGGTAATCGATTTTATTTATGAGCAGCACCCGGCAAACTGAAAACATCAGCGGGTATTTCAAGGGCTTATCGTCACCTTCGGGCACGGAGAGGATCATTGCGTTCAGATGGGCGCCGGTTTCAAACTCGGCGGGGCAGACCAGGTTGCCCACGTTTTCAAGAAATATCAGGTCAAAGCGCCCATAATCGATACCGGCAAGACCGGCTTTAACCATCGTGGCGTCAAGGTGGCAGAAACCGCCCGTGCGAATCTGCAAGGCTTCAACGCCCGAATCCGCTATTTTTTCCGCATCCACCTTGGAATCGATATCAGCTTCAATAACCGCAACGCTCAGTTGGTTTTTTATCCGGGCAAGAGTAGCTAAAAGAGTGGTGGTTTTCCCCGCCCCAGGGGAAGCCATAAGGTTAACAAGAAAGGTCTTCGACCGGGTCAAATCCTCGTTTAGCTCCTTTGCTACCCGGTTATTATCGGCGCGGATATCTTCCTTTACTTCGATTAACCGTACGGTATCCATCACGGTATCTCCACTTTTTAACGTCCGGGCTAATGACCGGAGATTTCTTGCGGCGGGCAGGCCGCATTTTCCAACCCGCCGCAAAGACGGTTTTTGCAAGACAATTTAAGGCCGCTGCAAGGCGCGATTATCTAAATTTCGAATAATCCACGCCTCTTGTCCGTGCTCTTTCATCAAACCAGGCCTTTTCATTTACAGGGGGAGCCACTCGTTTGTCAGCATCCTTGTGAATCAGACGGATGGCCTCTCCGGGGCAGGTGGTGATACAAAGACCGCAGCCGATGCATCTCTCAGCAACGATCGAGTAAATATTGTCGCTTTCTTCTATCGCTTGAACCTGGCAGCGCTCGTTGATGCACACCCCGCAACCGACACATTTTTCCGGATCGATCTCGGCATAATAGTGGGAGTTAATAACAACCGATGCCGGAATTCCCAGTTTGTTTATCCCGCTCAAAACCCCGCAACAACAACTGCAGCAGTTGCAGATAAAAATATGATCGTTCTGGAAATTGGAGGTAAGGTGGACAAGGCCCTGTTCTTCGCATTGTTTCAATAAAGCGTAGGCCTCTTCACGGGTGAGCACCCTTCCATACTTCATTTTGTCGAAAACCCCGGGAATGGGCGCAATGGCGAGGCAGACCTCCATAGGCCTGTCGCAGGGATCGCCCAACATGCCCTTTTCTTTTTTACAAATGCAGTCCTGGACCCAAAAGGATTGACTCCTTTCGATAAGAGTTGAGACCTTCTCGTAGGGAAGGGCCTCCTGTTTTACTTCGATCTGCTCTTCAATGGGAATGACCTGCATCAGTTGGGGCGTATTGGAAAAGAACTGCTTTCCAAAATGAGGGCCAAATTCCTCGTTTAGCCTGACGAACTCCTCGTCCATCCTCTGGTTTTGAAATTCATAGATGCCAAAGACCCAGGGGAGCATCTTAAAGATCCATACTCCGCCGAGATTGAGCCCAAAAAGTTGGCCGTCCCTGACCATGCCGCACAATTTGTCTTCCAGGCCCTCAAGGGAGCGACCGGTCCTTTTGGCCACATCCGCGGCAGTTTCAAAGGAGAGGCGCAAATCGCAAAAAAGGTCGGCCTGTTCGGGAGTAAAGATTTTCTTTAGCAGCTTGATCTCCACACCGCTTTCGGTCTCAGGAAAGCCGTTTGGGAGGGTATCAAGGACTTTGGCCAGTTTACGGTAGACTTCTTCCATTGTATATCTCCTTTTTTATCCGGGGTTATGGGCATCCAAGCCGTTGGGGGGGGTAGCGGCAGTCTGAAGGCCTTCCAGGGCATGATCACACCATTCGATGACCATCTTTGCCTGGCGTATTCCATAATCGAGGGTAAGCCGCCAATAGCAGGCGTCTTCGGATGCATCGTAGCGCAGCGAATACTGTTCGATGACAGCGGCAACCTCCTTTTCGTACTTTTCAAGCAATCCCGCATAGTGGGCGCGCCATTTTTCAAGATGCTCTTTAAACTCCCGCACGGGCATCTGGCGGGCAAAAAAGACCTTTACCAGCATGGGGAGACGCGGTTCGGGATTTTCCGGGGGTTGGCTCAACCATCGAAGAAATTCTTTTTCCCCCGCCTCGGTTAGCCGGTAGACCTTACGATCGGGTTTACCCTCCCCCGGTTCGACGTTGGAGACGATCCAGCCTTGAGTTTCCATCTGTTTGAGGGTGCGGTAAATATGGGGAAGCGCAGCGTTCCAGAAAAAATGGATGGAATTTTCGAAGGTGTTTTTCAAGTCATAGCCGGTTGCCGGCCGATAGCGGATAAGCCCAAGAAGGGCATGGGGCAAAGACATGGGTGAGACCTCCAAATATGTGCGGAAGACTATATGTACACGCGTACATATATTGAAGGCCTCAGTTCCTGTCAAGCAAATAGTTTTTGACTCACCGCACAGCCGAGCTGTCTTCCTTAGGCTTTGACAGGCAGAGACTGTCGGCATGCCAGCCGCCCCCCAGGTACTGAATGAGGAGGGCAGCCGCCACCATGCGGCGCCCGCGTATGGTGGCAGCCGTTATTTCGTCGTTAAGGGCGATGGTTTGCGTGGTAATGACATCAAGAGCGCTCACTATCCCGGCCTTGTACTGGTTGGTTTCGACGACGACGGATTTTTTCGCGGCGTCTACTGCCGCGTCCTGAACGGCGGCCTCACTTTCGAGTATGCGAAGGGCGGCCAGTTCGTCTTCAACCTCCTGGAATGCGGTGAGCACGGTCTGCCGGTAGTTAGCGACGCTCGCCTCATAGGCGGCCCTGGCCTCCGCGGTCTCAGCGCGTCTCAGGCCGCCTTCGAATATGGTTTGGGAAAGCGCCCCGGGCCCCAGGGTCCAGAAGCGTGAGGGCCAGGCAAGCCATTGTGCAACGTTTGCCGCTTCAAAGCCACCCGATGCGCTCAAGGTAACGGTAGGATAGAAGGCCGCAATGGCGACCCCAATCTGAGCATTGGCGGCCGCGGCCTGGCGTTCGGCGGAGGCAATGTCGGGCCTTCGTTCGAGAAGTTGGGACGGCAGGCCCACGGGTGTTTGAGGGGGCGTCAGATCGAGGGGAGAAACGGGAATAGAGACCTCGGAGGGTGGTTTTCCCATGAGCAGGGCTATAGCGTGTTCGAGTTGAGCGCGCGTGACGCGGGTATCGATCTCCTGGGCCTCGGCGGTTTTTAGCTGTGTTTGTGCCTGAAGGACATCGGCCTGCGAGGCAACTCCCGTTGCATAACGGTTGTTTGTAAGTCTCAGAAACTCCTTATAGGCAGAAACTGTCATATCAAGGATTTGATATTGAGAATCCTCGGCTCGAAGCTGAAAGTAATCCTCGGCGAGCTGACCGGTCGCAGCCAGGCGGACACCTTCCAGATCGGCCTCACTCGCCTGGGCCGAGGCCTTGCTTTCCTCCACCATGCGCCGGACCTTACCCCACAGATCGAGTTCCCAGGCCACATTACCCGAAAGTCGCAGGTCAGAGGTCGCCCCCGCGGCCTGGGAACCACCCACATTTGAACCGCTGCTGGAAAAACCGCTGGTCAGCAGCGACCGGCTGGCAGCGCTCCCCCCCGCGACGACGGGGAAAAAAGCCGAGCGAGCCACCGCAACCGCGGCCAGGGCCTCTTTAAACTGGGCCTGGGCAGCGGCGAGGTTCTGGTTGGTAATGTTTACCTGCGCCTCGAGCGCATTGAGTTCAGGGTCGCCAAAAACTTTCCACCACTGGCCGCGTGAGACGAAGTCCTGGGGTTGGGCCTGTTTCCAGCCCTTTAGTTCCTTATAGGAGGGTGGGACCTGGGTTTTAGGCTTGACATAGTCCGGACCGACCGTACACGCGCAAAGGGTAACGAGCAGGAACGTAAGGCCTGCATGTCCCAACAGTTGCAACACATCGGGGGCTTTAGCCTTCAATTGTTTCCAACAGTGCATTTTCGCAACCTTTGTTCCGCTTGCGCAAAAGCAAAAGTCGCAGGCGGTCCATGTAGAGGTATATCACGGGAGTAGTGAACAGGGTCAACATCTGACTAAAAATCAGTCCGCCAACGATCGATATACCCAGGGGGCGGCGAAGTTCGTAGCCGACCCCTGTTCCAATCGCCAGGGGAAGTGCGCCAAGAAGGGCGGCCATGGTAGTCATCATGATGGGGCGAAATCTTAGTAAAGACGCCTGGTAGATGGCTTCGGCGGGACTTTTTCCATTTTTTCGTTCGGCCTCCAGCGCGAAGTCCACTATCATGATTCCGTTCTTTTTGACCAGACCGATCAAAAGGATGATCCCCACAACAGCTATGAGGCTCAAGTCCGTATGGCAGATCAAAAGGGCCACGAGGGCTCCGACGCCCGCCGAAGGGAGGGTGGAAAGGATCGTAACCGGGTGGACATAGCTTTCATAGAGGATTCCGAGCACGATGTAGACCGAAACCAAGGCAAACAAAATGAGAACCGGTTCATTTGCAAGGGAGTCCTTGAAGGCCTGGGCAGTGCCCAGAAAACTTCCATGAACGGTTCCGGGCATTCTCATTTTTTCGGTCGCCGTTTCGATAGCCTTCACCGCATCTCCCAGGGCCACGCCGGGAGCGAGGTTGAAGGAGATGGTAATAGCGGGAAACTGTCCGGCATGGTTAACCTGCAGAGCAGTGGCGTTTTGAATAAATCGGGTAAAAGCGCTAAGGGGGACCTCCGCGCCGCTCGCCGAGCGCACATAGACCTCTTTTAGCGTATCGGGCCGCTGAAGATAGGGGGGCGCAAACTCCATCACAACGTCATACTGGTTTAGCGGGGTAAAGTTTATGCCAACCATCGACTGGCCAAAAGCGCCGTAGAGAGTATCGTCTATCTGCCGCGTGGAGATATCCAGGCGGGAAGCGGTAGCGCGGTCGATTTGAACGAAGGTCTGATGGCCCCTGTTTTGCTGATCGCTGTTAACGTCTCGTAATTGGGGCAACTTACGAGCCACCGCCTCTACACGGGGAGCCCAGGCGTTTAATTCGGCAAGGTTTTCATCCCTTAACGTGTATTGATATTCGGCGTTGGCCAAATGCCCCCCCACTCGCAAGTCCTCCACGGGCTGCAAAAATGTGGGCGCACCGGCCACTTTTACGAGTTTTTTTCGCAATCGGCCTATAATCTGCATCGCGGAGGCTTTGCGCTGCGAAAAAGGTTTCAGCGAAATAAACATTCGAGCCGAGTTCGTGGTGCCCGCGCCAAAGCCGCCACCGCCGGTAAAGCCTACCACATCGGCCACGTCCGGGTCTTTCCTGATAATGTCCATGACCTGGGTGAGCTTTTTGTTCATGCTTTGAAAAGAGATATCCTGCGAGGCCTGAATGCCTCCGAAAATGCGGCCCGTATCCTGATCGGGGAAAAAACCCTTGGGGATATAGGCAAACAACACCACATTCACTCCCAAAGTCAAAATAGTGATCCAAAGCATGATGAACGAATGGCGAAGCGCCCAGCGAAGGCTTACCTCGTAGCCCGCCCGCAGGTGCTCGTAGACCCACTCGGAAGCATTATAGAGCAGGCCGTGGGCCCTTGGTTTTTCTTTTTTAAGGATTGCGGCGCACATCATGGGTGTAGTCGTAAGAGAGACGATAAGGGAGATAATTATAGCAATCGACAGTGTTACGGCGAATTCGCGAAAAAGCCGCCCGACCATTCCCCCCATGAGCAAGATCGGGATGAACACCGCGACCAACGAAACAGACATCGAAAGGACTGTAAAGGTAATTTCGCGCGCCCCTCCAATAGCGGCCTCCAGGGGCGAGAGTCCCTCTTCGAGATAACGGGTGATGTTTTCGAGCACAACTATGGCGTCGTCGACAACAAAACCTGTCGCGATCGTCAGGGCCATGAGAGAAAGGTTATCGAGGCTGTAGCCCAAAAGATACATTACCCCGAAGCTGCTTATAAGCGATACGGGAACGGCTATGGCCGGAATGATCGTACCCCGCAGGTTTCTAAGAAAGGCGAATACGACAAGAATGACCAGAATGGCGGAAATAAAGAGAGTGCCCTCCACGTGCTTGAGAGAGCCGCGAATGGGAGGGCTTCGATCCAAAACCACCGAGAGATCCACGCTCTTGGGGACCAGGGCCGACAGTTGGGGCATCAGCGCGCGAACCCGGTCGACGGTGCTGATAATATTTGCCCCGGGAGAGCGAAAGATTACAAGCATAATGGCCGGTTTGCCGTTTACCCCGCCCCCGGTTCGCAGATCCTGAACCGAATCGTCTACGGTTCCAAGATCGGACAACCTCACGGGGGCGCCGTTTTGATATTTGACAATTACCTTGCCGTAACGGGCGGCGGTATGAATCTGGTCGTTTGAAACAATATCAAGGGCTTGAAGCCCGTTTTGAATCTGGCCCTCGGGTTGGAAGACACTTTCGTCCTGAATTGCCGAGGCTATTTCGTTCAGGCCAAGCCCATACTTGGCGACCGATTCCGGGTTTAATTCAACCCTTACGGCCGGAAGCGCGCCTCCCCCAACGAACACCTGTCCTACTCCGTTTACCTGCGAGACTTTTTGAGCGAGGATGGTCGAAGCGGTGTCATACATCTGCGCCTTACCAATAATGTTTGAGGTAAGAGCGATCACAAGGATCGGGGCATCCGCGGGATTAACTTTCCGGTACTGCGGCTCGCTTGGAAGATTGGCCGGCAAATAACTGCGGGCGGCGTTTATGGCTGCTTGCACGTCACGGGCCGCCCCGTCGATATTTCGATTCAGATCGAACTGAAGGACAATGGCGGTACCCCCCAGAGTGCTGGTCGAGGTCATCTCGGTCACCCCGGCGATATGGCCCAACTGGCGCTCAAGGGGGGCGGCAACCGAGGTCGCCATTGTCTCGGGGTCGGCGCCCGGCAGTGAGGCTCCAACGCTTATCGTCGGGAAATCTATCTGCGGAAGCGGAGCAACGGGCAGACCTCGAAAAGAAATGACTCCAGCCAGGGTCAGTCCTATTGTCAGAAGAGTAGTCGCAACGGGACGCTTTATAAAAATTTCGGAAAAGTTCATCCCTACCCTGCCCCATTGCCTTCAGAAAGATTCCCGAATCGGAACCTTTTAAGGCGCACGGCCAAACCGTCGAACCAGAGGTAAATCACGGGAGTCGTATAAAGAGTGAGAACCTGGCTTATTATGAGGCCTCCAACTATGGAAATCCCAAGGGGACGGCGCAGTTCGGAGCCCATGCCGCTGCCCATGGCAAGAGGGAGAGCACCGAGGATGGCGGCCATGGTGGTCATCATAATGGGGCGAAATCGCAACAGGCATGCCTGGTAAATGGCCTCCCGGGGTTCCCTGGCTTCCTTTCGTTCGGCCTCAAGGGCGAAATCGACAATCATGATGCCGTTTTTCTTTACGATTCCAATGAGTAGGATAAGGCCTATAAGGGCAATCACACTCAATTCCGAATGAAAGATCAGAAGGGCGAAAATCGCCCCAATGCCTGCCGAAGGCAGCGTTGAAAGGATGGTAATCGGGTGTATGTAGCTTTCGTACAAAACGCCAAGCACGATATAGACGGTAATAAGGGCGGCAAGCAGCAGAATCGGCTCATTTGCAAGGGCGGCGCGAAATGCCTGGGCGGTTCCCTGAAAGCTGGTCTGAATGCTTTGGGGCATGTCGAGCTTTCGGGAAACCGCGTCGACGGCATCGGTAGCCTGGCCGAGGGAAGCCCCCGGGGCGAGGTTAAAGGAAACGGTCGCGGAGGGAAACTGTCCCAGGTGGCTGATCATGAGCGGGGCGGTCGAAAGGGAAAGACCGGCAACCGCGCTCAGAGGAACTTGCCCTTCAGGGTTTCCCGTTATCACACCGCTTGTTGTGGAATTGTTTGTCACCGCGCTGGGAGTGGCCGCGGCCGATGTAGCCGAGGAAGTTACCGCCGAGGTCGTGGAGGCAACAGAGGAAACCGGGCCAAGTGTTATCGGAACCGGCGAAATGGAGGGCGTTGCCGGAGCCGTGGTAGAAATCGAGGTAGTCTGGGTTGGAAGGTAGATGTTTCTAAGAGAGGCCGGGCTAATTTTAAAAGCGTCATCTACTCCCAGCACGACCCGATACTGGTTTAACTGGGTAAAAATTGTGGATATCTGCCTCTGGCCGAAAGCATCGTATAAGGTGTTATCCAGCAACTGAGGGGTGATGCCGTAGCGCGAGGCGGTGGCGCGGTCGATATCGAGCCTGGCGGCCAGCCCCTGGTTTTGCTGATCGCTGCTCACATCGCTAAGAAAGGGCGATTTACGCAGGGCATCTACAAATTTTTTGACCCAGATATCCAACTCCGCCGTATTTGGGTCTTCGAGGGTATACTGAAACTGTGTGCGGCTGACCTGATCTTCGACCGTAAGGTCCTGCACCGGCTGCATATAGAGCTTTATACCGCCAAGTTTTGAGACTTCACCGTCAAGGCGGCGGATAACCGCAACGGCGCTCATGCGGCGCTCCTCGATGGGTTTAAGATTAATGAGCATCCGGCCGGAGTTAAGCGTAATGTTGGTGCCATCCACGCCAATAAAAGTCGATAGGCTTTGAACCGCGGGATCCTTCAGGATTATTTTGGCCAGGGCCTGTTCCTGCCGTGCCATGGCGGGGAAAGATATGGACTGAGAGGCTTCAGAGATACCCAGGATAACGCCGGTATCCTGTACAGGGAAAAAGCCCTTGGGCACAATTATATAGAGAAAGATCGTCAGTACAAGGGTCGCCGCGGCGGCCAGAAGCGCAGGAGTCTGGTGATCGAGCACCCAGCGAAGCGTTCTAGCGTAAAAGTTGATGATCTTATCCCATACGACCTGGGATTTTTTGTAGAACTTGCCCTGTTGCTCTTCGGGAGTATGGTGAAGCAGCTTTGCGCACATCATGGGCGTCAGGGTAAGCGAGACAACCGCGGAGATAAGGATCGTCACGCCCAAAGTGACGGCAAACTCCCGAAAGAGCCTTCCCACAACATCTCCCATGAAAAGCAGGGGTATGAGGACTGCGATGAGCGAAACGGTAAGAGACATGATCGTGAAGGCGATCTGGGAAGAGCCCTTGAGGGCCGCCTGTACGGGCGAATCT
The DNA here is from genome assembly GCA_021780695.1 of Deltaproteobacteria bacterium. GTDB lineage: Bacteria > Desulfobacterota > Syntrophobacteria > Syntrophobacterales > Syntrophobacteraceae > SbD1. Next base: position 77,605 of record JAJXYD010000021.1, on the reverse strand, counting down.
CCCTGTTCGATGAAGCGCGTGACATTTTCGATCATAACAATGGCGTCATCTACAACGAAACCGGTCGAAATGGTAAGCGCCATGAGAGAGAGGTTGTTGAGGCTAAAACCCAGCAGGTACATGATGCCGAAAGTGCCGACCAGGGAAAGCGGAACGGCTACACCCGGAATGAGCGTTGCGGGAAGGTTTCGCAGGAATAAAAAGATCACCATTATGACCAGGGCTATGGCCAGCAGCAGTTCGAACTGAACGTCCCGGACCGAACCGCGGATCGTTGTGGTGCGGTCGGTAAGTATCCGCACATCGACACCGGCGGGAAGCGTACTTCGAAGCGAGGGCAGCAGCCGTTTTATCCTGTCGACGACCTCGATGACATTGGCGCCGGGCTGCCTTTGAATATTTAGGATAACCGCCGGAGTGGTGTTCATCCAGGCGGCCTGGTTTACATTTTCCGCACCATCGCTAACCGTTGCCACATCGGACAACACCACAGGGGCGTTGTTGCGATAGGCGATAACCATGGGTTTAAAGTCCTTGGCGCCAAGAAGCTGATCGTTTGCCCCGATCAGGGAAGACTGCTTCGGGCCGTCAAAGGAACCCTTGGCCATGTCGACATTGGCCGCAGCCACAGCCTGGCGAACATCCTCAAGGCTCAGGCCGTAGGCCGACAGCGCAACGGGGTTAACGCCTATGCGGATAGCCGGCCTCTGACCACCGCTTATGCTCACAAGGCCCACTCCGGGCAATTGGGAGATTTTCTGCGCAAGCCTCGTATCTGCCAAATCCTCGACCTTGGGCAAAGTGAGGGTCTTGGAGGTAAGGGCGAGGGTTAAAATCGGCGCGTCGGCCGGGTTGACCTTACTGTAAACCGGAGGGTTGGGCAGATCGGCAGGCAGGTAACTGGTCGCGGCGTTTATTGCGGCCTGCACCTCCTGCTCGGCCACATCCAGGCCCAGTTCCAGGCTGAACTGCAAAATGATCACAGAACTGCCGTTTGAACTATTGGAGATCATCTGTTTTAAACCGGGCATCTGGCCAAACTGACGCTCGAGGGGCGCCGTTACGGTGGAGGCCATTACATCGGGGCTGGCTCCCGGGAAAAAAGTCAATACCTGGATGATAGGATAATCCACCTGAGGGAGGGCCGAAACGGGCAATTGATAATAAGCCACCGCCCCTGCCAGCAAAATGGCCACCATCAGCAAGGTGGTCGCAACAGGCCTTAGGATAAAGGTGCGCGAGGGATTCATCAGATTTTCCCGCCGCCTCGCTTAGCGCCCGCTATTTGGACCCGAACCGTGCTGCCGTTCTTAAGTTTCTCGGCACCCTCCACCACGACGGATTCCCCGGGAGAAAGGCCTTTTTCGATCGACTGGATGTCCTTTTCCGACGGACCAAGACTTACCCAGCGAACCGAAACCCTGTTATTCTTTCCAACGACATAGACAAAGGTCCCCTGCGGACTTCGCTGCACGGCGGCCGAGGGGACAACCGTAACGCCCCTCAAGGTTTCCATGAGCAGCCTGGCATTTACGAACTGGTTTGGATAAAGGGAGTTATCCCTGTTATCGAAAACGGCCTTTAGCCTGACCGTTCCCGTTGTGGTATCGATCTGATTGTCGGCGGTAAGCAGGTGTCCCCTGGCTATCAGACGGTTTTGAGCGCGGTCAAGGGCGTCGACCTCCAGGCTCTTGACACCGTTTAGCTTTTTTGTAACGGAGGCGACGTCCTCTTCGGGAACCGGAAAGATGACCGTAATGGGCTGTTCTTTAACCAGCACGGCAATAGCGCTTTTGGTCGAAGTCTCAATGATGTTTCCAGGATCGACGAACCGCAAACCGATTCGCCCGGTAAAGGGTGCGGTAATGTGGGCAAAGTCAAGGTTTACCTGGGCGGCTTTAACCAACCCCTCATCGAGCTTGACGGTTCCTTCATCCTGCTGGACCACGAACTTTTGATCATCCCTTTGCTGCTGGGCTATTGAATTTTGCCTGGAAAGTATATCGTAGCGTTTGAAGTCTGTTTTGGCCTCCGCAAGAATAGCCTTATCTCTTGCAAGGGTGCCCTGCTCCTGGAGCAGCGCCGCTTCGTAAGGGGCCGGGTCAATCTGGGCGAGCAACGCACCTTTTTTTACTATATCTCCCTCCTTAAAGGGGACCGTGAGGACCTGACCGTTCACCTGCGCCAGTATGGTGGCAGTATAGAGAGCCGTCACCGTTCCAAGCCCGGTTATATAAACGGGGATATCGCCTTTTTGCGCTACAGAGGCGATAACCGGAACGCTCATCTGGAAGCCGGGACGTTTCCCCGCCGCCCGTTTGTCCCCAACAAACAAGTTTGCGGCCAAGATAAACAGCCCTATGCCCAAAACCGTATATATCCAAAGACCCAGCCTCAGGCGCGATTTTCGCCCCTGGACCCTATTTTCTTCGCCCTGCGGTGGAAAAGCCATTTGGTTGCCTTCTGCAGTAGTCACAAGTTGAGTTCGATCAGGGGTTTGGGCCCTGACAGGGGTTCTTCCAAGTCGATTCTGCCCGCATGGTACCCATCCACTCAGGACATGGCAAATTAACTTTTGTTAAAATTTGTTAAAATTTCTTTCGTTTGTTACAAATGCTCCTGCGTCCAACGCTTTTGGCCGCTTTTCTCTGCCTGCCCCTCCCTTTTTCCCTTGATTTAGTATCATATTGACACCTTTCGGAGATAAAATTAAAAAGAGCAGGTCGATTGTAAATAAGTTCGGCTCGCCTGGCCCAGAATCGCCGCCAATCCTTAGAAAAGCAGATTATAGGGGAAAATAAATGGCTGTTTGTGAACTGATGAGCAGTTGTCTTTTTTTTAACGATAAAATGGCGAATATGCCCGGAAGCGCGGCGGCTTTCAAAAGAAGTTACTGCGAAACCGACAACGAAAGATGTGCCAGGTTCACGGTGTACAAAGCATTCGGAAGGGCGAAGGTACCCCCTGATTTGTTTCCAAATCAAGAAAAGAGAGCAAAAAGAATCATTGCCGCAGGATAGCGATAGATTTTTTTCAATGTTATCGGCCTCATTGCTGTCGGCACCGGGCGAGTGGTCTTGCAACCGTGCGATTTACTTGACACAATAGGCAAAGATGAAGTAATGTTACGTAAATGGCCCCGGTTATTGCAATATCAGGATAGAACGGAGAGGATAAAATGCTCTGCGGCGAAAGCACCGAGAGTCTGTCCGCCAGTTTGGAAGACTACCTTGAGGTCATCTTCCATCTCGAGCAGTCCAACCGTGTTGCCCGGGCAAAGGACATAGCCGAACAGATGGGCGTTCAGCGCGCTTCGGTAACCGGTGCCCTCAAGGCTTTGTCGGGTCGCAGCCTGATCAACTACAGCCCCTATAGTTTTGTCACCCTCACGGCTTCCGGACGTGAGATAGCCAGGGAAGTAATCCGCCGGCACAAGGTATTAAAAGAGTTTTTCGCAAATACTCTACAGCTTGGCGTCGAAGACGCCGAAGCCAATGCCTGCCGCATCGAACATGCCATCGATCCTACCGCGACCGAGCGACTGGTGCGGTTCCTTGAGTTCGTAAGCATCTGCCCGCGAACCGGAAATGACTGGTTCGATGGATTCGGCCGTTTTTGCAAGCTTGGCGCCCAGACCTCGGACTGCCTGGCCTGCCTTAAACTTTGCACTGAGCGCTTAGAAAACCGACAACCTGGCGCATATGAAAGATAGGGACTCCAGCGTCGGTTTTTTCCGAAATCATTCTTACTTTGTCCCTGACCTCTCACGCATAACCAGGTAAATTCATGGGATTTAAGCCGAAAATTCTGATTGCCGACGACGAACCTCTAACGTTGGAAATTGTGGTCGAACGTCTCCAGGAGGAAGGCTACGAGGTAGAGGTAGCCACCTGCGGCAAGGACGCCATCGAGTTGGCCCAAAAAAGCAGCTTCAAACTGGTTCTAACCGACCTCTTCATGCCCGATCTAAACGGGATGGAGGTCCTTGCCTATTTCGTCGAGCATTATCCGGAAACGCCGGTAATAGTTCTGACGGGGTTTGGAACCATAGAGACGGCGGTCGAAGCTATAAAGCGCGGCGCTTACGATTATCTATCGAAGCCGGCCAATCTCGATGAAATTATCCTGACACTGAGAAGGGCTATAGAGCATAAAGACTTAAAGGAACAAAACGTAGCTCTTCGCACGCAAATCCTGGAGCAGCATCGTCTCGAGAGACTTATCGGCCAAAGCGCTCCCATGCAGCAACTCTACAGGGTAATAAAGCGGGTTGCAAAGACCGATTCGACGGTGCTCATAACCGGGGAAAGCGGAACGGGCAAGGAGCTGATAGCAAACGCGATCCACTTCCAGAGTCCTCGCAACGAAATGCCTTTTGTGCCGATCAATTGCGGGGCAATTCCCGAAGAGTTACTGGAAAGCGAACTGTTCGGCCACGAAAAAGGAGCTTTCACCGGAGCCTTTAAAGAAAGGCGGGGAAGGTTCGAACTGGCCAACAAGGGCACGGTTTTCCTCGATGAAATCGGGGAGATGAGCCCGAAGTTACAGGTAAAGCTTCTTCGTTTCCTGCAGGAGACGAAGTTCCAAAGGGTTGGGGGCTCAAGAACCGTTGAAGTCGATGTGCGCATTTTGGCGGCCACCAACAAAGATCTTGAACGGGCGGTGGCTGAAAATGAATTCCGCGAGGACCTTTTTTACCGCCTCAACGTTATCCCCATCCACGTTCCACCTCTTCGAGACCGCGCAGGCGATGTAACCCTGCTGGTGCACCATTTTCTAAACCAGCACTGCAACAAAAAGAACATGCCGATAAAGAGAATGTCACCCACCGCCCTTGAAAGCCTCAAGCAATACGACTGGCCGGGCAATGTCCGCGAACTCGAAAATGTAATTGAGCGTCTTGTAATCTTGACAGATGCCGACGAAATACAATTCCACGACCTTCCCAAAAGGATGCAGACTTCCGAAGTCATCGCAGGAACGCCTGAAACCGCGGTGATAGAACTTGGCGACGAGGGGATAAATCTCAAGGAGTTGCTTGACAATCTCGAAAACCGCCTGATTCTGGACGCACTGCAGAGAACGGGAGGCGTCAAGAACAAGGCCGCCAAGCTGCTGGGGCTAAACCGAACGACTCTGATCGAAAAGATGAAAAAAAAGCAGATCGATTTTTCATTATGAACGGTGGGGTGTGCGGCGGGAAGTGTTGGTTTGCGGGCCGTTTAGCTGTGGTGTGGAGAGCAAAGCCATTATCTTTCAGGGGAAAAGCCTGCCGTCACTCCACTTAACCCTGCGAGCCACTTTGATATCTACCCGGATTGCGCCCGGGATAGATTGGGCGATCCTTCTTAGCTCGGCTACGACTTCGTCTTCCTCCTCCAGTGCGGCTTTTACAGTGATGCGAACAAATCCGTTGTTTGCGCTCACCTCGACATCGGGTTTGACTCGAACGAGTTCGGCCTTTACTCTGGCGGTAAAGGCCAGGGCCTCGATAGCTCTCTGCGAACTGGGATCTCTTTGGAAGGCAGGAAAACCGGCCGCCTCGCAGATGATAGCCGCGGCATCGTCCACCGTCATTCCATCCTTTATATGGATCACCACGTCATAGAGGGCCGGGTCCGCGGTGTTAATTCCGTAGAGGCTAAGACTCCATTTGCGGCGCTCCTCGTCGTCGGCGCTAAGAACTCTTAAGGCTTCCTCGCGCGATACGCCCTCCCGTTGCATTTCGCACTTGATACGCTCCTCCATGTCGCAGAGGATTCTCACCTTTAGAACACGCACGGTGCGCTCTACGAAGAAGTGACCGGCAAGTCCGTGATAGACGACGTTATCGGGCAGGAGCTGATTTAACAGGGCACTTTTAGCATAGGCAATATACTTTTCCTTGCCATGGGTAAATTTTTCAAGGATGGAGGGCGCATCATGAATCGCGCGGCGAAGTTGCACCTCCGGGATATTAAACTCTTTGCAGGCATCGAGAACGACCTCGCGGGCCAAACAACGGTACCCCATCATTTGGGCGACCTTTTGGGCCACATCCCTGCCTTTGCTGTAGGAACCCCTGGAAATAGTGACAATGGCCATGACCTTCCCCAATCATCTTCTGGTCGTGGCGCACATACGCCCCGTTTCAAAAATTACGTCAGTATCGGTTTTACCCTCCATCAGGGCGTTATCGGCACGCAGACAGAGTTGTTCCAGAAAGTTTTGCGACTCGGCGGTGGTCTTATACCTGTCAAGACAAACCGCGCGGGTTATCAAGCTAACGGCGTTATCAACGGTGATATCCCTTATGTGAATAACGAGATCGTAGAGACAGGGGTCGGCGGTGTCGATTCCATAAAGGCTCCGACTCCATTTCCTTCGCTCCAGGTCATCGTTTGTCAGAACGCGCAGAGCCTCCTCTTCAGACACCCTTTCGCGCCTCATCTCGGTTCTTACCCGGTCCTCCATATCGGAAATAATCCTGACCTTGAGGGCATGTTTTACGCCGCTCAAGAAAAAATGTCCCGCAAGACCATGATAGACCACATTGTCGGATTTTAATTGTTTAAGGAGCGCGGCTCTAAAGAAAGCGACATACTTGTCTTTTCCCCCCATAAGCCTGTCGAGAATGGAAGGAGCGTCATGGATAGCCCTAACGAGCCTGATCTCCGGGATGTCGAATTCCTTTGAGGCATCCAAAATGACCTCACGCGCAATGCACCGATAGCCAAGCTTTTCGGCCACCTGCCGGGCCACTTCCTTGCCTTTGCTGTAAGAACCCCTGGAAATCGTGATAATAGCCATAAACAGTTCCTTAGAGCCAATAGGGAAAATCAGACAACCGATCGACCGGGTCTTAAACGATTTATACCGGACAGAAAGTTGATTTTAACACCTATTCGATCTTATCGGCCAGTTACTTTTTTGGGAAAAAACAGGCACGGCGCACTATAGAAACATTATCGCCGGGAATAGCGCCGGGCAAACCTCACTTTTGCCCACCCGGGGAGATCGGAGACCCTTTAATGGAAAAGAAGAAAAAAGCTCATATTTTACGAATTTTTTCAGAGGATACAAAAACGCGAAAATCATGGCTTTTTTGCCATTCCAACCCGTTGTGGCGCGGGACAATAAGGACGCTCTCAGCGGTCCTGTCCGAAACCGAAACGACGATTTCCAATTCTCCGCCGGCAAGCTCCACAGACACTTTGTCCTTGTCAGCCAGACCGAGGCGGACCGCATCTTTAGCACTAATCGACATAAGTGGAGGCAAAACGGCCGGAGCAAGGGAATCGGACCAGGCGGAAAATTCGCTTGTTCCAAAAATCCATTCGACCATCAAAAGCTCGAAAGTAAGAGGCGCCTGCGACTTATCGAAAGTATTCAGACCCCATTGGGTCTTAAAACCGCTTTTGGCCAAGGCAGGTCTTTGTCCATCGACCGGGTAGCCCAGAGCCTCGAAGCCCGGAATCGAGGGGGGGACAAACTTTTCGGGGGCAATATCGGGACACGTTTCCTCCATGCCGGCAATAGAAGCAAGAGCCTTCCAGGCAGGCAGGTGATCGCCTCCCGGAACGAGGCCGGAGTAAACGCGCGGAGGGTGCTCCCCCGGGCGGATCGGCTCTCCGCCACAGTGGACGGGACTAGCGAACTGTGCCCTACCCTCCTGATTTAGGAATGTGGCGCCGGTTTCAAAAATTGTGGAGGCCGGATAAAAAACAGAAGCCCGGCGGGCCGTTTCGGAAGGAAAATAATCCAGGGCCAGGAAAAAATCGAGTTTGGACAAGGCACTCTCAAGCCTCGCACGGTCAGGGTAACAGTGAAAAGGATCGCTTTCGGCAAAAACGAGGCCCCGAACCCGGCCATTTTCAATATATTCGACAAGATCGGCGAAAGTGGGGACTTCGGTTCGAGAAAGGAGCCCGGCTCCAAAGGAACCGGCCCCTGGCAGGAGGTTAAAAAGGCCCGCCTGTTTTTCGCAAAGATTTAAAAGACGCACGCAGTCGGCGGCAAAAGCGGGTGTAGTCTCCATGGTCACATCGGTCCCGCAGATTATCACCGGCTTGCTGCTCGCTGCCAGAAGCCGGGCACATTGGTCCAAAGACTCCGGCGGGTTGAAGTTTTCCAATTGCGAGCCAAGATAAGCACGGAAGTTTTCCGACTCCGATCCAAGGGAGGCCGCATCTTTACCCATAGCCTTAAGGATGAGCGCGCCCAAGTAGCTTTCTATATCTTTTGGCAGGACCGCAAAGTGTTGGGAATCGCAGGGCAACGAGACAGGCCGAGGATCAATGGTGACCACAGGCGCCTTTTTCCTTGCCGCCTGCCTTATGGCCATGGCGCTCATCGGGGCTTCGTTAAGCGGATCGGCGCCAACGACCAGGATAAAATCGGCGTTTTCAATCTGTTTCATAGAAACGGCGATTTCACCGTCCAGTTCGTGTACGGCCGACAGGGTCTTTAGACGCATCGCGGGATCAAAAAAGAAAACGGGCCCCAACCAGCCACGGGTTTCGCACACAAGATTCATCATGGACTGCGTCTCAAGGCTATTTCGCTGGGAACCCACAACGGCAACAGCCCCCGGTCCATTCTTAGCGGCTATATCGTCCAGGGCTTTCCGGGCGGCTGAAAGCGCATCGGCAGCGCCGGCAACTTCTCCCGCGATTTTTGGGAAAAGGGGACGTCGCCAAAGGCCAGGATCGCCGTTAGCGTATGAAAATCCAAATCGACCCGCATCGCATAAAAAGTAGCCGTTGACATCCCGGTTAAAGCGGGCTTCCATGCGCATAACGCCTCTGTAGTGAGCGTTTGCAACCGTATTGCACCCAAGGGAACACTGGTTGCACAAACCGGGAGCTCTTTGGAGGTCCCATCTGCGAAGCTTGAACCTGGCGGTCTTATCGGTATAGACGCCGGTTGGACAAATATCGACCAGGTTTCCGGAAAAGGGACTTTCCAGACAGCCGTCGGAAAACCTGCCAAAATAGAGCCGGTCGCCGATCTGCATGGGGCCAAGATCGCGGTAGCCGGCAAATTCCTGGTAGAATCTCGAGCACCTGTAACAGTGAATGCAGCGGTTCATTTCATGCTTTATAAAGGGGCCGAGGTACTGGTCGCGGTAGGTACGCTTAGGACCGGGAAAACGTCGCATCGCGTGGCCGCCCGAAATCGTTTCATCCTGGAGCAGGCATTGACCGCCTTCATCGCATACAGGGCAATCGAGGGGATGATTTTTCATGAGCAATTCGATTACTCTTTTTCGAAACTCCACGGCTTCCTGATCTGTTGTAGAAACGACCATCCCATCCTGGGCCTCGATCATGCAACTCATCTGCACGCCCTTAAAGGGCCCCTGGATAAACTTGACAGCGCACATCCGGCATGCCCCAACCGAGCCGAGCGCCTCATGGTAGCAAAAGCGCGGTATGACAATGCCAAGCATTTCCGCGGCATCGATTACCTTAGTCCCTTCCGGAACCTCTATTTCGCGTTCGTCAATGATGAGCCTAGGCATGGAAAGGACATCCCTTTTCGCTAATGTGTTGTCGGACTTCGTCTTCGAAAAAATCAAGAAGGCTTATTACAGGCTCCGCCGCGCCCGGGGCAAGCGCGCAATAGGAATTCCAGACCTGTTTGCAAAGCATTCTCAAATTGGGGATGTATTCCTCTTTTCCCTCCCCATATTCGATTCTGCGCAGAAGCTCCCGCATGTAGGGAAGGCCTTCGCGGCACGGCGTACACCAACCGCAGGACTCCCTGGCAAAAAATTCGAGCAGGTTCAGGGTTGCCCCCACAAGACAGGTATTCTGATCGAAAACCATTATGGCGGCCGTGCCCAACCGATTGCCTATTTTTTTAAGGTCTTCGAAATCCATCGGAATATCATAGTGATCGGCGGTCATGAACCGGGTTGAGGCACCTCCCGGAAGACATGCCTTAAAGGTGGAACCTTTCGCCAATCCTTCGCAGTGGACATCGATTATTTCGCTCAGCCTCGTTCCAATGGGCAACTCGACGGCCCCCGGACGGGCAACCTTACCGCTTATGCCGTAGAGTTTAGTGCCGGCCCCCTGAGGGGTTGCGCTCAAAGCCTTGAACCACTGGGGGCCGTTTCGCAAAATGTGAGACACATTGGCAAGGGTTTCGACATTATTTACAACCGTGGGTTTTTCCCACAACCCCTTTTCGGTTGCATATGGCGGCGGCTTTACCGGGTTGGGCCTTTTACCCATTATGGCGTTTAGAAGAGCGGAGGCCTCCCCGCAGATATATCTGCCCCCGCTTCGATGGACGACTATATCGAAGGAAAAATCGGTTCCAAGAATATTTTTACCGAGGAAACCGGCCTGTCTGGCATTTTCGAGCTCGCGCTCAAGTATAACGGCGCCGCTTTCATAGGAAGGCCGCACGAACAGAAAGGCCTTGGAAGCCGAAAAGGAATAGGCGGCAAGGGTCATGCCTTCGATTATGCAGTGCGGGTCTGCGTGCATGAGCACGCGGTCCTTGAAAGTACCTGGCTCCATTTCGTCGGCGTTTGCAACCAGATAGCGCGGGAAAGCGCCCGAACCGGGCACGGACGCCCATTTGACTCCGGTTGGGAATCCGGCTCCGCCCCGCCCGAGCATACCCGACTCAGTGACAATTTTAATAACTTCCCCGGGAGAAACAGCACCTCCAATAAACTTTTGAAGGGCTTCATAACCGCCGCTTTGGCGGTACTCTTCCAAAGTCGCCGCACGGTCGGGCTTCCTGTTTTTAAACAATACCTGTGGATACTCAAACGCCATAATTTATTCCGATCCGCTAAAGTCGGCCTTTTGAGCCAGTTGAGCAAGGATCCTGTCGATCTTTTCAGGAGTGAGGTTACCGTAGACACGCTTGTTTATAACCATTGCCGGAGCACGATCGCAATAGCCGATGCAGCAGACCGGAAGGAGCGTAAAGAGTCCGTCGGCGCTGGTTTGACCGAGGCCGATGCCCAGGCGCGAGCTGATATAGTCTGTCAGACGCAACTGTCCCTCGAGCCAGCAGACCGTGCTGTCGCAGACCTTGATTACAAACTTACCCACAGGGCTTCGGTATATGTAGTCATAGAAAGTCGCAAGCTCTTCGAGTTCAAGGGGCGACATAGCGAGCAATTGCGCGGCTTCCACCATTGCCTCGTCGTTCATCCATCCCTGAAGTTCCTGGATTGCATACATTACATCGATAGCTTTTTCACGCGGCGATTCAGCGCCGGCAATCATCTCGCGAAGCTTGGATCTCAATTGGTCAGGCAGCATAACGGCTCATGATTAAAGTTTTAAGATTATTTGTCGCTTAAAGGGTTTGAACACTTTTATACCACGTCGAAACTAAATCGGGGTAGGTAAAAGTCAATAGTTCCCTACCGGGTTCAAGAGCACAGGTTAGCTGCGTTGCGTGCTTATATGATTATAGCAGGAGGCAAATAATTTATTCGAAGACGGGCTTTCGTTGACACCGAGCGGGGAAAAGGGCTGGCAGACAATCTGCCATAACGGCAAACAGGGCAAAAGGCCATTTTCCTATGCTGAAAACGGCCCAAAAGCACCTTTATACTCACCCGATTCTCCAGAATCGAAAGGTATGCCGGAGATAAAAACCAAGCCCCTATTCACCTCTCAACCGGTTGATTTGCAAAAATCGGCTGAAGCATCCTGGTAAGACGTGAAAGTCTGCTGGAGAAAAAGAGGGCCGCGGCCATGCAAATCACGGCTCCGGCAAGCAGGGTGAAGCGAACGCTTATTTTTCCGGCAACGCTTCCGGCAAGAAAAGACCCAAAAGGCATGACGCCCATCAGCGACATAGCATAAAGACTCATGACCCGGCCGCGTTTGTCCTCATCGACCACCGTCTGGATGATCGTGTTGCTCGCAGCGATCTGGATCATCATGGAAAAGCCGGCAAAAAATATGAAAAACACGCAGGCAAAAGAGGCACGGCAAAACGAGAAAGCGACTATCGCGGCTCCAAACAACCCCATGGCCGCAGGAATGGCTTTTATAAGGCCCTGGGCATTTTTTCGCGAAGCCAGATAGATAGTGCCGCCGACGGCACCCAGGCCGGAAGAAGACATAAGGAAGCCATAAATATCGGCGTTACCTCGCAAGACATTTTTTACGAAAGCCGGCATGAGCACGGTGTAAGGAGATCCGGCAAGGGCAAAAATGGAGAGCATGACCAAAACGGTGAAAATAGGCTCAAACCCGCGTACATAAACCACGGCCTCGCGGAACTCGACAAACACCTTTGCCTTCCGGGCCTCCGGTTGTTTTTTAGCCACCTTGACAGCCTGAAGGGCGACCAGTACGGCAATGAAGCTAAAGGCGTTTATAAGAAAGCAAATTCCTTCCCCGAAGGCTGAGATAAGCATCCCGGCAATAGCGGGGCCAAGCAAGCGGGCGCAGTTAAACATCGCGGAACTGAGTGCTATGGCGTTTCCAAGATCTTCCCGCTTATCGACCATAGCCAATACGAAGGACTGCCTTATAGGAATATCGAAAGCGTAAATTATTCCAATCATACAGCTAAGAGCGACAATCTCCCAAGTCCTGATCACACCGCAAAGCACCAGCCCGGCAAGCACGAAGGCCTGCACCATGGCCAACGCCTGGGTCCAGAACAACAATTTTTTGCGGTCGAACCTGTCGGCGCAAACCCCCGCGAAGGGTCCGAGAAAGAGCATGGGGATCTGGCTGCAAAAAGCGACGGTTCCCAGTAAAACGGTTGAGCCGGTAAGCCTGTAGACCAGCCAGCTAAGGGCAATCTGCTGGGTCCAGGTGCCGACAAGGGATATCCCCTGGCCGAAAAAGAAGAGGCGATAATTTCTATGCCGAAGGGCTCTAAAGGTATTTTTAAAGCGGCCCGGAGGGACTGGATCGGTTGTGGAAGAACTCAACTGCAAATTCCTGTAATGAAAAAGAAGAAAAGAGTACAGTCCAAACGAAGCTCATTAAAAGCGGGAAGCCCAATGCGTGCAAAAACGGCTCTAAGGGTTTCCGGCGCATGAAAACATGAGTTCAACTTTTTGGAGATCTTCTTGCGTGTCAACCCCCACGGTGTCATAGGGGGTTTCGACAACATAAATTCCCACTCCATTTTGCAGAAATCGGAGCTGTTCGAGTCTTTCGGCCAGCTCCAGGGAGGACTCGGGAAGAGAGTGAAAAAGGTCAAGGGCTGACTTTGTATAGGCGTAGATGCCTAAGTGCTTGAAGCGTTTTACTCCGGCGCCCTCTCTATCGTAGGGAACAGGATAGCGGGAAAAATAAAGGGCCCGGCCCGAATCGTCGGCTACCACCTTCACTTTATTGGGGTCCTGAGCCTCACTTTCCTCTATTGCGACTTTAAGTGTGGCCACCTGGACACGCAGATCATCTCTTAGAAACGGAGATACGACGGCATCGAGATGTTCGGGGCGAATGGTGGGCTCATCTCCCTGGATATTTATATAAACATCGGCTTCCACACGCTCCATTACTTCCCGCAACCGGTCCGTTCCCGAAGGATGGCGACCGGTAAGAATGACCGGGATATTTTCCCCCTGGCAATAGCGCAGGACCTTTTCGCTGTCGGTTGCAACCAGCAAATCCGACAATACAGACGATTTCCGGGCATTTTTATACACCCAGTATATCATAGGCTTTCCGGCTATGTTTTTTAACACCTTGCCGGGAAGGCGCGAAGAATCGAAGCGCGCCGGTATTACACCCAAAATCTTTAATTTCCTGCCCATGCCACATCTCGATTGCGTAATCGCAAAAAAAGAAAAAACCCGGCGCAGAGCAGATGCCCCGCACCTTAACGGGAGACAGCTTATCAGAAGGTCCGGAAAAACTCAAAAACTTCCTTTCCGGCAAGCTCAAGGTGGATTTTGAAAACAGAGTTTGTTATGAGAGGCTATTATTATGGAAGCCGGAATCATTTTAAACGCTTAGCACTATCCGAGCAGGAGTGAACAGATGATATTCGAGACGGCGCCGAAGGAAGGCGCTCAGGTCATGATACTTTCATGCTCCGGGGGGTCCAATGTGGGCCAGTTATCAAACCAGGCCGCCGTAGAACTGACCGGGGAAGGCTTTGGGAAAATGTCTTGCCTGGCCGGAATCGGAGGCGAACTCATGGGGTTTATCCACTCGGCAATCACCACGCCGATGGTGGTAGTAATCGACGGGTGCCCGATCGGATGCGGCAAGAGCTGTTTTGAGAAAGCCGACGTGCCAATAAAGGCCTACATTGTTTTAACAGAGCTCGGGATCGAAAAAAACGGCGACTTGGAGCTTAAAGCCGAAGACATCGCGAAGGTTAAGGAAGCCGTCAAGCACAAGGTCGCAGAGTACGCGCAAAAAAATTGCGACACAATCAATCCAGGCCCAGCGTTCCCCCAGGGTTCATAATGTTTTGCGGGTCGAAGTGAGCCTTCAGGGCTCTTAGAACGTCCATTTGCTCTTTACCGAGATGTTTTTCCATGAGCGGAGCCAGCATTTTCCCCACTCCGTGGTGATGGCTCAAAGAGCCGCCGCTTTTCACGATGCGCTCGACTATGCCCATTTGAAAAGTCTTGTATTCCTCGAGAGTGGCAAATCTGGAGAGAAAAATGAAATAAAGGTTTGCGCCCTGCGGATAAAAGTGGGAGCAATGGGTCATGCACAGGGTTTGGGGCCTGGCCTTGATGTAGGCTCGCACCTGCTCGTGGACCTCGAGGAGTTTTGCCCAGGTGAGCCCGGTTTCAAGGGTATCGATCCAGATTCCGAAATCGTTCAGGTCCTCGCGGAGATAGGGATCGGCGAATTTGCTTTTTTCCCATTTTCTTACCGGATACCCGGACAAAGGCAGGGCACCGTAGCGTTTGCAAATTTTGCCTATCATTTTACGAACGTTTTTTGAAAAGCCTCTTTCTCCTTCCGTATGGCCGATCATAAGAGAGCGTTTACCGGGCAGATATCCTCTGTAAGCCAGAAACCTTTCTAAAACCCTTGATTCCAAGCCGTGCTGTTTTAGTCCCACCCAGGTTTCTTCGGCATCGGAGATCCTAAGAACCGAGGGCATTCCGAATTGGGACTGCGAGATTTCACGACATGCGGAGATCCCATCGGTAAAGGAGGGGAACAGATAGCTGAAGCGGCGCCTGTTTTCGGGCTGATAGCGAAAGATTTTCAATGTCACGCTGACAAGAACTCCAAAGGCGCCCTCACTGCCTTTTAGCATGTCGTTTACCATGGGGCCGGTAGCCGTAGACGGATAGTCCAGGGTTTTGAGACAACCTGAAGGCGCGACATATTCCTGGCTTATGACCATGTCGCACGCATCGCCGTAGTAGCTCGACATCTGGCCGGAACCCTTCGTGACAATCCAACCGCCAACGGTTGAAAATTCAAAAGATTGCGGGAAATGGCCGCAGGTGTAGGCATGCCGGGCATGATACAGGGTTGGGGCATGATTTAGAAAATCTTCCAGCACGGGGCCCATCATGCCGCTTTCGACGGTGATGGTCTGGTTGGTCTCGTTAAACTCGACCACCCGGTTCATATGGGTGGCCATGACAAGGGTGATGCCTCCTTTTACGGGCTTTGGAGCGAGTGTAACGGAGGTACCGCCTCCATAGACATAGAGAGGGATTTTCTGCCGGTTGGCGCAGGCAACGATTTGGCAAATATCGGCCTTGTTTCGAGGATGCACGACCAGGTCACAAATCCGGCCCACCGCGCTTGAGCGCAACTGATGGATTTCCTCCATGGTTTTACCGCTCGAAAATTTCACTCGCGCATAATCGCCTGACTCCACGTTGTTTTCCCCGACGATGTCTTCAAAAAGGCGCACCTGCTCCACCGAAAGCCGCATCGGAACGGCTGGGTTCAACACAACGGCCTCGTCTCCCTGGTTTTGCCTGGTTTGAAAATCCCGGTCGCTTAGCGAAAATGTTTCCTTCAGCAAGGCGTAGAGACGCTCGTTTGGGTGCTTGAAAGTTGCCGACGCTCCCCATTTAAAAATCGATCTAAAAGAAGAGGCTTCCGGCGCAGTATTTCTCCAATCCGGCTGAAATCCTTGTTTTTTCATCTGCTTTAGTTCCCTTTCGCACTAATCGCTTCTATTTCTTTATAAAGGGGGCTAAGAGACGGATAGATTTTTAGATAGACCCGATTAAAAAGTTCACGGTAGATCGATGCGTTGGTCTGGTCGGGTTCAAAAGTCGCCTCATAGGCCACCATGTTGTTCATCGCTACGGAAATGGAGGGGTAAATTCCAACACCGCAGGCTGTTATGATGGCCGCCCCCAGTCCTGAGGTTTCGGTGGTTCTTCCGCGCACGAGAGGCCGGTTGAAGATGTCGGCCGATATCTGACAGATTTGATTGCTCTGCGAAGCGCCCCCGGATGCGGCCAGCTTGCAGATACGGGTTTTCCCGCGCTTTTCGAGAATCTGGACACCCTCCAGAAGAGCAAAAGCCAGCCCTTCGACTACGGCCCTATAGACATGTGCCCTGGTGTGGACATCGCTAAAGCCCATAATCACGCCTTTGGCATCCGGATGGTTCAACCCAGGCCCCCAGTAGGGCTGAACGACAAGCCCTCCGGCCCCCGGCGGGCACTGGTCCAGAAGCGCATCGAGTTCGATTTCGGGCGCGGTTCCTTTTTTAGCGGCAAGTTCCACTTCCTTATGGGCAAACTGGTTTTTAAACCAGGTGATCATCCAGTAGCCGCGAAAAATTTCGATTTCAGGATTATAGTGTTTTGGAATTGGCGCGGGATAAGGCGGCATCATCGCCAAAGGTTCAAAATAGGAACTGCTCGTGATCTGCACGGTCGCTGTAGTACCGAAACTGAGGCTGGCGGTTTTGTTATCGACAACGCCCATACCCAGCGTTTCGCACCCCTTGTCCGAACCGCAGGCTATAACGGGAAGGCCAAGCTTGAGGCCGGTTTCGGCCGCGGCCTGGCGGCAAATTTGGCCTATCGGGTTCGCCGGGCGAACCAGTTCGGGAAGTTTTTCCCTCTCCACGGGAAAGAGCAGGGATAAAAAATGGAAGCGGCCGCTCCAGCACATTTTCCGGTAATCAAAGGGAAGGTGTCCGATCTGTGAGGCGATGGAATCTCTAAATTCACCGGTCAGGCGGTAGTTGAGAAACCCCGATACCTGCACGTATTTATGGGTGTTTTTCCACAATTGAGGCTGATTTTGCCGGATCCAGTTACATTTACCGTCTTCGTAGGCACGCGAGATCGCCTTTTGCAGCCCCGCAATTTTTAAAAAGGGATAAATCAGACTTTTAAAGGGTATTCTATCCACGGCTTTTCGGCGGTCGAGCCATATGAGAGCAGGCCGCAGGGGATTGCCGTAAATATCCAGATTGATCATCGTCGCCCGCTGCGTAGTAACTCCAACCCCCCTTATGGCCTCAAAGCCGAGGGGATTTTTTGCCTTAAGGCCCCTGCAGGCATTTACCAGAGCTTTCCAAAAGACTTCCGGGTCCTGTTCGGCCCACCCCGGACTGGCGCTAAAATAGGGTTCATACTCGATTTTTACCGAATCCAAAAGCTCTCCGGACTCGGAAAAAAGAAGTACCCGCAGGCTCTGGGTGCCGCAGTCGATAGCAAGAACGGCAGGTTCCAAGCTCATTTCTCCTCTATCTTGACAAGGTGAAAATCATCTGGTAAGACCTCTTACCAGATTTGCGACCAGATTGAAAGTATTTTTCAGGCTTTGTTTGGAGAAAGCAACGATGATTTCACAAAAACCGATAAAGCCGGCCCAGCATGCGGAGAGCTGTCTTTTTAGCGCGATCCTGGCAGGAGAATATCCTCCGGGAAGCCCTATACCCCCGGAGCGCGAGTTGGCCGAAAAGGTTGGGGTAACGCGCCCGACACTGCGGGAAGCGCTCCAGAGGATGGCACGTGACGGGTGGTTTGATATTCAGCACGGAAAACCGACGATGGTAAGGGATTACATGAGGCAAGGCGGCATGGGGGTAATTGCGACCATGACGCGGCTTGCCGACCGGGTCCCGGGCAATTTTATCGGCTATTTTCTCGATTTGCGTTCGGTGATACTGCCCTCGATTTCAAGAAAGGCGGTAGAAAACCGGCCGAGCGATCTGGAAGGCTATCTTTCTTTAGCCCAAGACCTTCCCGACACCGCGCAAGATTTCGTCAATTACGACTGGGGACTGCAACTGGAGACGGCAACCGATTCGGGGAATCCGTTTTTCCGCATCATCTTCAATGATTTTACCTTGATGTACAGGCAGTGGGGACTGGACTATTTTCTCAACCTGAAGGCCCGCAGGCTTTCCGCGCTCTATTACGCCGAACTTTTGGATCTGGTTGTAAAGCGCGACGGGATCGGTGTCGAAGAGCGAGTACGCCATGTAATGTCGGAAGTAGGAGCATTGTGGAAATCTCACATGGGAGCGATGGGAAATGAGCCTTAGATCCATCGAAAGCGACTGGGACATAGTGGTTGTGGGCGGGGGCGTAACAGGGGCGGGCGTTTTCCGGGAATCCACAAGGAGAGGCTTAAAAGCACTTCTGGTCGAACAGAAGGATTTCGCCTGGGGGACCTCCAGTCGGTCGTCCAAACTCGTGCATGGGGGTTTGAGATACCTAAAAGAGGGAAAATTCGCACTTACCCGCGAATCGGTACGGGAGCGGGAAAGGCTTATCCGGGAAGCTCCCGGCCTGGTGAAGCGGCTCGAATTTCGTCTGCCCATTTACAAGGGCCTAAAGCCGGGGGCGTGGACGATGGGAATCGGCCTGACCATTTACGACCTGATTTCGGGGAAGCGGTCTTATCGCTATTACGGCAGGCGCGCTTATATGAAAATCGAGTCGCTGGTTGCAAGGCAGGGTCTTAAAGGCGGCTTTAGCTTTACAGACGCACAGGTTGACGATGCTCGCCTGGTGCTGAGTCTTATCGGTACGGCAGAGCGCTCCGGAGGATTGGCTCTTAACTACACCCGGGTAACGGGCCTCGAACGGGACTTTCGTGGAGAGGTCTGTGGAGTTTTTCTCGAGGATACCGAGAGCAAGGAGGCGGCATGTGTCAAAACGCGTCTGGTAATCAACGCAACGGGCGTATGGGCGGAGGGTTTGCACCCTTCGCCCGAGAAGAACAAGCATTTGCGGCCTCTAAGAGGAAGCCATCTCATTTTCCCCAAGGAGTTAATTCCCATCGAAACGGCGGTGAGCTTTTTTAGCCCAAAAGACGGCAGGCAGCAGTTTGCCTTCCCATGGGAGGGGGGCATACTGGTTGGGACAACGGACATCGATCACCAGGGGGCCCTTAGCGAGGAACCCTTTGCCTCAGAGGAGGAGGTCGCCTATCTTCTGGAGGGAATAAACACGATTTTCCCTTCCCTAAGACTGACAAGCGCGGATGCCCTGTCGAGTTTTGCCGGAGTACGGCCCGTTGTAAGCGAAGGCAAGGTTAGCGCGGACAGGGAATCCAGAGAGCATGTGATATGGACGGACAGGGGGCTTGTGACCGTTACGGGCGGAAAGCTCACGACTTTCAGAGTGTTGGCCAGGGATGCGCTTTCCGCGGCGAGGGACTATCTTCCCTCAAAGGGCTTAAGCGAGGCAATTGAGCCGATCTTCGAGCCCTGGACAGGGGAAGCGACTCCGCCTGGTCTTTCTTTTGAAACTCACCAAAGGCTATGGGGACGCTACGGCAGGCAAGCATCCGTCATGCTGGCAAATGCACCGGAAAAGCATCTTCGGGTCATTGCCGGGACTCAAACCATTCTGGCGGAACTGCCCCATGCGGCAGCCCGCGAAAAAATCCGCCACCTCGATGATTTGTTGCTTCGACGGGTCAGGATCGGCCTTTTGCTTCCCGAAGGAGGAAAGGCTCATCTCGATGAGATTCGGGCTTTATGCGGGCCGGTTATGTCGTGGAGCGACGCGCAGTGGGACAAGGAGATCGAGGATTATTTGAGGATGTGGCGCGCCCACCATTGCCCGCAGCGACGACAGGATTAAATAAGAGCGGTTCCGGTTGTCGATCCGGAGGGATTTTTCACTTTTTCAAAGACCAACTTGTCCTTTAAGGGCAAAAGAGGCTGAAGACGGCCCTTATCTGCCTTTTTAGATGCAGAACGTCCTGCCAGGATTCGATCTGGCGGCCATCGCCGCGAGGGGGCCAGAGCCCGAGGCACACCATTGCCTCGAAGCTGCTTTGATCGAGCTTTGCCGAACTCGCGTTTTTATGCAGCCTCACTCTGTGGTCCAGAGCGCGCAGGGCCTCAAACATGCCCGCAAGTTTTTGCGCCTCGGGCCTTGGGTCGCTTTTGGAGAATTGTTCGACGATCTGGCGCACCGGCCGGCCGGCCAATGAGGCTACGGGCAAGATCCCAGTCAGCAGTTGGCCCTGGACAATAAATTCAACATCGCTCAGGCCGCCAGAACCGAGCTTCAAGTCGATTTCCCCGCCGTTTTCGCCGCCACGTTCCCTTTCCATGCGGCCCCGCAAATGACAAATCCGCGGCCACACAGATTCGGCGAGCCTGGGGGCCGAGCAGATTTGCACGCTCTTTTCTTCGAGCCGTCGTCCGAGGCAATCGTTTCCGGCAATGTGGCGCATCCTGAGCAGGGCCTGGATCTCCCATATATCGGCTTTTTTGTAATATTCGAGCCAGGATTTTTCCGTCACGGCGAGCGGGCCGTGAGTTCCCGTGGGTCGCAGTCTTACGTCCATGGGATAGCCCGGGCCTTCGGCCAGAGGGACCTGGAGCATGTTCATGAGGCGCTGAATGAGGCGGACGACATCCGAAGGGATCACGGCGTCCCCGGATGGGGGCGCGTAAACGAAAACCAGGTCAAGGTCGGAGAGATAACTCATTTCAGAGCTGCCAAACTTTCCCATGGCGAGTATGGAAAGCGGCAGGTCCTCAGGCAAACCGAGATTTTCAAGGACAGTGGAAAGAGTTTTTCGAACGACAAAGCCGGCAAGAGCACTCAGTTCGGTTTCAAGATCGGCGAAATCTATTTCGCCCTCCAGATCGACCAGGGCAAGACTTAGAGTGCGTTCGTTTTTCAGCTTCCTTATCCATTCCAGTTTTTCGGCGTAGTCCCCTGCCCTGGCGACAAGCTCCGAAGCGGACATCTCCCATTGGGCGGCGGATTCGAATTGCGCGGTGCAGCCCTCGACCAGTGCGGGGTTTAGGGAAAGAAGCGAGGAAGCGAAGACACTCGATGCGATCAGTCTGCAGAAGGGCTCAACCCAGGGCTCGCCGGTGGAGAAAAGCTTCATGAGTCCGGGTCGGCGGGCGACTTTTTTAAAGTACGAATCCACGGCGGGCGGGAAGCCGGGTTTGGCTTTTTCCAAATCGCCCTGTGCAAAACGAGTGGAGGCGACCGGTTTTTCCCCAAAAAGATCGAGGAAGGCCGCGTTTACGAACTGAGAGTGACATTTCAGGGCATCGAGGAAGGCTTTTTCATCATCTTCGAAGCCCATCGCCAGAGTGAGCCTCATGCGGGCATCTTCGCCGAGGGGCATCCGCTGGGTATGACGGTTTTGATCGAGTTGAACGCGGTGTTCGAGGTTTCTGAGGAAAATATAGGAATCCTTCAGATCGGAGGCCGTCTGAGCGGGCAGCAGGCCAAGCTCCGAGAGCTTATTTAGGCAGCAAAGAGTATTAGGTTCGTCAAGCTGGGGCTTTCGCCCCCCGTAAATAAGCTGTAGCGACTGAACGAGAAATTCTATCTCCCGTATACCCCCTACGCCAAGCTTTACATCGTAGCCCCGGGCACCCGGATGGAAGCGGCGGGCCTCCTCCAGGACGCGGTTGCGCATCGCCTTTATTTCCGCAAGGGCCTGAAAATCGAGAAATCTTCGGAACACAAACGGACGGACTTCACGAACAAAGCTGTTTCCTTCGGAGCGATCTCCCGCAACGGGCCGGCACTTGAGGAGCATCTGGCGCTCCCAGGATTTGCCGTGCAGAAGATAGTGGTCGAGGGCTGCATCGATCGAATGAGCGAGCACGCCTTCCTTGCCTCCGGGGCGCAGGCGGAAATCGACCTGGAAGACACGGTCCCCCTCGAACTGGTCGGACAGAAGCCTGGAGAGCCGATGGATAAGAAGGCTAAGCAACCGCGCCGGGGCGGCGTCTTCGCGGTCGGGGTAGAGGAACACGAGATCGACATCGGAGACGTAATTTAACTCGTGGCCGCCCAGTTTTCCCAAACCTAAAATGACAAGAGGCACGGGGCAATCAAGGCGGCGCAAAATACCCGGGTCTTCGTAGGCCGCCCACCAGTCGGGATGGGCCGAGAGGAGCTCAAGGCCAACCTGGAGCGACACCGAAGCCAGGTCGCTAAGCTGCCCGGTGGTCTCGGAAAGTTCCGCGTAGCGGCAAAAATCTCTTGCGCCTATGCGTAAAAAATGCAGTTGTTTAAAGCGGCGAAAGAGCCGGACCAGGTCGTTAAAGCAACCCGCCTTGGAGGCAAGGTCTCGAAGGTCCGAATAGAGGACCGCAAGAGGGTATTTACGCCTAATGTTTGCATCCCCAAGGAGCCAATCCTTGCAGGCCGGATCTTTTCGCAGAAGAATGGCGAAATACCGGGAGCATAGCGCGATGTAGTCTATTTCGTTCATTATTATTCCTTCGGCACCTATTGGGAACAGTCGCCGGCATAGACGCGGGGGGAAGGCAAATGTGTAATCCCCACCCGAGCGCTCCGGGTGTCCGGGCGGCGGGTTTAATTTTAGAGCAAACTCTTTATTGCATCCAGCCGCTACTTTATCATAGTATGGCGGGCTGAACATCGCGGGGTTCTATAAAAGTTTGCCATTTTGCGCATACCCGTTACAATTGGGTGTCAGGAATGTCTTTGGAATAAATTGAATTTTCAATGTAAAATTGAATTTGCGAGGAACTTTTTATGAGCCTTCCCTGGAATCGCCCAAAGGCAGTTCTCTTGCTCGAGGACGGGACCGTTTTTCATGGATACGGTTTTGCGGGCAGCGGCAGAACGCTGGGAGAAGTTGTATTCAACACCAGCATGACCGGCTATGAGGAGGTGCTGACCGATCCTTCCTACAAGGGCCAGATCGTCACGATGACCTATCCTTTAACCGGAACCTACGGAATAAATCGCGAGGACATGGAATCGGCCGCCATACAGGTGGAAGGTTTCATCGTAAAGGAGTACCAGGATTTTGTAAGCAACTGGCGAAGCGAGAGTTCCCTGGCCGATTTTCTTAGCCAACACGGCAAAATCGGTATTGAAGGCATAGACACGCGAGCCCTTACCAGGCATTTGCGGGTAAGGGGCGCTATGCGCGGAATTATCGCAACCGACACGACCGATACGGCCGAGTTGCTTGAACAGGTCCGGGCCTACCCGGGGCTAACCGGGATCGATCTTGTCAAAGAAGTGACCTGCAAGAAGATTTACCGGTGGGAAAACGGCAAAAGAGTTGAAATGGACAGGGCCCAGTGGCCGGCGCGCGACGCAAGATGGCGGGTGGCGGCCCTTGACTGCGGGATAAAGTACAATATTCTTCGAATGCTGGAAAGTGCGGGTTGTCAGGTACTCGTATTTCCAGCAAGCAGCACGGCCTCCGAGATCCTGGCCTGCGAGCCCGACGGGATTTTCCTATCAAACGGGCCCGGGGACCCGGCCGCGGTCCACTATGTTATCGAAACGGTTCGCACCCTCTTGGGGCAAAAACCGCTATTCGGTATTTGCCTTGGCCACCAGATGATGGGGCTGGCGCTTGGGGGAAAGACTTTCAAGCTCAAATTCGGCCACAGGGGAGCAAACCAGCCGGTAAAAGACCTTACAACCGGCAAAATCGAGATCACATCCCAAAACCATGGTTTCTGCGTCGATCCGGATTCTCTTTCGCGAGTGCCTGTAAGGCTTACGCACATCAACCTAAATGATAATACGCTGGAGGGCATGGCACACCTGGAGATTCCGGCCTTTTGTGTGCAGTATCACCCGGAAGCCTCTCCCGGCCCTCATGACGCTTCCTATCTTTTCGACCGGTTTATCGAGATGATGGAAAAAAACAAGCCGGCGATACAAGCAGCCATATAACGAGCGAGCATTCAAGGAAACCGAGCTAAATGCCCAAACGCACAGACATAAAGAAAATACTGCTCATCGGATCCGGGCCGATCATAATTAGCCAGGCGTGCGAATTCGACTATTCCGGGACCCAGGCGTGCAAGGCGCTTCGAGAAGACGGCTATGAAATAGTGCTTCTAAACAGCAACCCCGCGACCATTATGACCGATCCGGAAACGGCCGACCGCACCTATATAGAGCCTATAACGCCCGAGGTTGTCGAAAAGATCATAAGGCGCGAGCGCCCTGACGCCCTGCTCCCCACCCTGGGAGGTCAAACGGCGTTAAACGTGGCCATAAAAGTTGCCGAAAAGGGTATTCTCGAACAATACGGCGTAGAGATGATAGGGGCGAGCACCGAGGTCATAAAGAAGGCCGAAGACCGGCAGCTTTTCCGCGACGCCATGGCCAATATCGATTTGAGGGTGCCCGAGAGCCTTATTGTCAACGATCTGGTCGAAGCGGAGCAGTTTGCGCAAAAAATCGGCTATCCGGTTATCGTGCGGCCCTCATTTACCCTGGGGGGAACCGGAGGCGGGGTTGCCTATAACCGCGAAGAGCTTCTCGATCAAACCCAGAGGGGTTTGGATGCGAGCATGATCCATTCGGTAATGCTCGAAGAATCGATTCTTGGCTGGAAGGAATTCGAACTCGAGGTGATGCGCGACTACATGGATAACGTCGTCATCATCTGTTCGATCGAAAACCTCGACCCGATGGGCGTTCACACCGGTGACTCCATAACCGTTGCCCCGGCCCAGACGCTGACCGACCGGGAATACCAAAAGATGCGCGATGCTTCGATCGCCATTCTGCGTGAAATAGGGGTTGAAACCGGGGGTTCTAACGTGCAGTTTGCCGTAAACCCCCAAAACGGCGAAATGGTGGTAATCGAGATGAACCCGCGCGTATCGCGTTCCTCGGCCCTGGCCTCGAAGGCGACAGGGTTTCCGATAGCAAAGATTGCCGCCAAGCTTGCCGTAGGCTATTCGCTCGATGAAATCTCAAACGACATAACCCGCGAAACGAGGGCATCCTTTGAGCCCACCATAGACTACTGCGTGGTGAAGGCCCCGCGATTTACCTTCGAAAAATTTCCCCGGGCAGACGATATTCTCTCCACCGCGATGAAGTCGGTGGGCGAGACCATGGCGATAGGACGAACCTTTAAAGAGGCGCTCCACAAGGCGATCCGCTCGCTTGAAATCGGCCGCTTCGGATTTAGCGATCCTCCCTCGGGGATGGATAGCGAACAAATCGACCAGTTAAAGCTTAGCCTTACCAAGCCCAATTCACAGAGGCTTTTCCAAATAGCCGAAGCGATGAAGGCGGGGGTAACGGCCGAAGAGATTCACCGGCTCACCTCTATCGACCCGTGGTTTTTAAAGCACATCGGCGAAATTGTCGAAATGGAGCAGGCGATTGCATCGGAGCCCACTTTTCTCGATAATCCGGAAAAGCTAAGGACAGCCAAGGCATGGGGATTTTCCGACAGGCGCCTTGGGCAGCTTACGGGAACAGACGAGGAGACGGTGCGGCAAAAAAGGCTCAAGCACTCGATAAGGCCTGTCTACAAGCTTGTGGATACGTGCGCGGCCGAATTTGAAGCCTACACCCCCTACTACTATTCCACTTACGAGACCGAGGACGAAGTCAGACCTTCGCAGAGGCCCAAAGTGGTAATACTTGGAGGGGGACCGAACAGGATCGGCCAGGGCATCGAGTTCGACTACTGCTGCGTTCACGCTTCCTTTTGCCTTCGGGATGAAAACCATGAATCGATCATGGTCAACTCCAACCCCGAGACCGTATCCACCGACTACGATACTTCCGACAGGCTCTATTTCGAGCCTCTTACCCGCGAGGACGTTCTCCATATCCTGGAGAGCGAAAAGCCCGAGGGGATCATAGTGCAGTTTGGAGGCCAAACCCCGCTAAATCTTGCCGTACCGCTGGAAAAGGCCGGGGCGACAATACTTGGCACCTCTCCGGATGCAATTGACAGGGCCGAAGACCGAAAGAGGTTCCAGCAGCTTCTTCACAAACTGGGGCTCAAACAACCTGAAAACGCCACGGCCTTCAATATAGAGGAAGCATTCGAGGCGGCCGATAAAATAGGCTTTCCGGTGGTTGTGCGTCCGTCTTACGTTCTTGGGGGACGGGCCATGGAAATAGTCTATGACAATGTCCGGCTCGAAAAATTTATGAAGACGGCCGTAAACGTTTCGCCCGGGCACCCGATCCTCATCGACAAGTTTATCGAAGACGCCATCGAACTCGATGTCGACGCCATAAGCGATGGGGAAAAAACGATTATCGGCGGTATCATGGAGCACATCGAGCAGGCGGGAATCCATTCGGGTGATTCGGCGTGCGTACTTCCACCCTACAGTGTGTCAAAAGGGGTGCAGGAAGAAATCAAGAGGCAGACCCGGCTTCTTGCCGAAGAACTGGGTGTTAAGGGCCTTATGAACATTCAGTATGCGATTAAAAACGGCGAGGTGTTTATCCTCGAGGTAAATCCGAGGGCATCGCGCACCGTGCCGTTTGTAAGCAAGGCCATCGGCCGTCCGCTGGCAAAGCTTGCGACCAAGGTGATGCTTGGGCAGAGCTTGAGGGAGGTCGGGTTGGAACGGGAAATTGAGCCCAGGCACATCTCGGTAAAGGAGGCGGTTTTCCCCTTTTCCCGTTTTCCAAAAGTTGACACACTGTTAAGCCCCGAGATGAAGTCGACGGGTGAGGTCATGGGGATCGGCGAGACTTTCGGGATTGCCTTTGCCAAAGCCCAGGCCGCAACCGGCTACGAACTGCCCAAGGGCGGAACGGTTTTTATAAGCGTTCACGACGGGGATAAAGCCAAGGCGCTTCCGGCGGCCAAAAAGTTTACCGAACTCGGGTTTAAACTTATTGCAACCGAGGGAACCGCAAAGTTTTTGGAAAGTAAGGGCATAAGCGCCGAGCGTGTTTACAAATTAAAGGAGGGGCGCCCCAATCTCGTTGATAAAATCAAAAACGGTCAGATACAATTGGTTATAAATACGAGCCTGGGGAAGAAAACCACTTCGGATTCCTATGAAATCCGCCGGGCAACGGTGATGTACAATATTCCCTACGCGACCACGATTGCCGGAGCCCAGGCGATTGCCGAGGCGGTTTCGGCCCTTCAGAAGGGCGACTGGGACGTAAAGACGCTCCAGGAGTATCATGAGGCGATCGAGTAGAAAAAGCAGCGGGAAACGAGGGGGACGGAAGGAAAATTTCGATCGCGTTCCCAAAGATTTTCCTCAATCCGGGTGTTGGCAAGCAACATCCATGACTGCCGTAGGCTTTTTGCTACGTAATATGTTTTTCCCGAAAAGGATATAACCGTGACAGAAAACAGGCTGCCCGGGCACGAAATCACAGCCTCGGCAAATCGGCGCATTTGGACTCCCTTTAATCCGTCGAAGAAGGAAGAGTGCGGCATCTTTGGTATTTTCGGCCATGAGGACGCAGCCAAGCTCACCTATTTCGGTCTGTACGCACTCCAGCATCGCGGTCAGGAAAGCGCCGGCATTGCCGTCTCGGACGGCGCCCGTATAACGACCCACAAGAGCATGGGGTTGGTCCACGAAATATTTAACGAAGATATCCTAAGAGCTCTAAGGGGCTATGTAGCCATAGGGCATGTTCGCTACTCCACCACGGGCTCCTCTCTTCGAGCCAACGCGCAGCCTTTCGTAGTCTTTCACGGCAATAACCATTATGCCATCGGGCACAACGGCAACCTTGTAAACGCCGTCGAACTCAGGCGCGAGTTGGAAAAAGGGGGGGCGATTTTCCGCTCCACGATGGATACCGAAGTTTTTATGCACCTTTTGGCGAGAAACCTCTCAAGCGGTCTCGAAGAGGCCCTGGTAGAGACCTTAAAGAAGGTACAGGGGGCCTACTCGCTGGTTATGAGCACCAAGGACACGCTAATAGGGGTAAGGGATCCGAACGGATTCAGGCCTCTATGCCTGGGCCAACTCGAAGACGGCGCCTACGTGCTGGCTTCGGAGACCTGCGCCCTGGACCTGGTCGAGGCCGCCTACATCAGGGACGTCGAACCCGGAGAAATTCTCATTATAGACGAAGACGGGCTACGTTCGATTTTTCCTTTTCCCAAGAAGCGGCCTTCCCATTGTATTTTCGAGTTCATCTATTTCGCAAGGCCCGACAGCAATATTTTCAACCAGAACGTCTATATGTTCAGAAAGAAGCTGGGAGGCCTTCTGGCCAAGGAAAACCCCTCGGTTGGCGCCGACCTTCTCATGCCCTTCCCCGATTCGGGCAACTACGCGGCCATAGGGTTTGCCCAGGCCAATAATATCCCGCTGGAGATGGGCGTCATACGCAATCATTACGTTGGCCGCACTTTCATCCAACCCAGCCAGGCGATGAGGCAATTCCAGGTGAGAGTCAAATTGAACCCTGTGCGTGGATTGCTAAAAGACAAGAGCGTTCTTCTGATCGAGGACTCGATCATTCGGGGCACCACGACCCGCACAAGGATAAATTCGTTGCGTCTGGCCGGGGCCAAGGAAGTACACATGCTTGTCAGCTGTCCGCCCCACCGCTTCCCCTGCCCTTACGGAATCGACTTTTCCACTAAGGGCGAACTTATCGCCGCCTCGCATACGGTTAAGGAAACCTGCGACTACATCGGCCTTGATTCGCTTAACTATCTCAGCATCGAGGGGTTGCTCGAGGCAACAGGAACCGATGTCAACGATCATCCCTTCTGCCTGGCATGCTTTAACGGGGACTACCCGGTTAAATTCTACGATGAGGTAGGCAAACATTGTTTCGAGGAAAAAGATTCAGCGTCCTGCCGTTTTAATTCTCACGTTTGAGTCTTAGGTTGCCTTTTAGAAAGTCGTGGGTGGTTTGGATCTGATTCAACCCACCCACTGCCCTGCCTTTCCCCGCAATCGAGGACTCAAAGATTCCAATGTATAACCAACTCATCTACTTTATAGTCATTTTAGCCCTTTTCGGATCACCCGCGCAAACAGGCGAACCCAATTTTGCTCACTGGCAAAACGGCGCATGCATTATCGCCCTTTTTTGTTTTTTCATTCTTTACTGCCGACGCACTTTTGCAAAACTGCGAAAAGGCATCCAGGCAGGCAACGTATCGGCCGCCCTCCATCGTGCCTACTTTCGTGCCGAGAGTTTGCTTTCCATTACGGCCATTGGATTTATCGCGATATATCTTTATGTATTCGATCTTGGCCGCTACCTTGGTGCAATTCCGGGCTACAGCAGGTTTATGACCATTTCGGGACTGATCGGCCTGGCGGTCTTCATGCTTCACATGGCGGTTATCTGGTATTTCGGCCAACCTCTACAGGAGAGTCTTACCCATTCCACATCCTCGCGAGCCCAGTTTATAAAAGGACATATGTCCTTTAGCGTGGTAATCCTTATTCCCTGGCTTTTGATATCGATAGTCGCGGACCTGCTCGAATTGGTAAAGGCTCCGGCTTTCATGTCTTCGGAAATGGTCCAACTCGGCCTCATTGCGATAGCCCTAACGGCGATGGTAATGTTAGCCCCGTGGCTGATCATTCGAGTGTGGGGGTGTAAGCCGCTTGCCCAGGGCTTTATAAGGGATGAGCTTCAAAGATTTTGCGATGAGCACGATTTCAAAACCGGTGGTCTTCTTTTGTGGCCGCTTTTTGGAGCCGATATTCTCACGGCCGGAGTAGTGGGTATTCTGCCCCGCCTTAGATACATCCTTATCACGTCGGGTTTGCTCAGAGTTCTTGACGCCTCGGAACTAAAGGCGGTAATCGCCCACGAAATGGGGCACGTACGAAAAAGGCATATGTTGCTTTTCGTAGCGCTTTTTATCGTATTTGTCCTTCTTGTTTTCAAGCTGGGCGATACCCTGACATGGCTGGCGCTTTCAAACAAAACTATTTTCAACCTGTCGGTTTCCAACAAAGGTTTGGAAAGTTCTTTTTTTTCTCTGCTGTCCGTGCTGCCCATCGTATTGGCAATGGTCATTTTTTTCCGCTTTATTTTCGGCTATTTTCTTCGAAACAGCGAACGCCAGGCAGACCTCTACGCCATGGAGCTTCTTGGCACTCCTGAGCCGCTTATCACTTCGCTTCAGAAGATCGCCTTTTACTCCGGAAAGATTGAAGATCTTCCAAGCTGGCATCATTACAGCATAAGGCAAAGAGTTGATTTTTTGCTCAAGGCTTCAAGGAGCCGGGATCTCATTGGCAAACACAACCGGAAGCTCTATGGGTCGGTACTGATTTTTGCGGCTCTAACGTCTGCCCTTCTCTTTGCCAACTGGAGGATCGACAGGTCGGGCTTTGCCAGAGAGCGCCAGGCAAAGCTCTACTTTTTAAAGCTAAAGAACTCCGTTTCAGGAAACGCGGGCAAGGCGGCATATCTATCGGCTTACGGGGCTTTTCTCTACGAACGGGGAAGATACTCCCGGTGCGAATCGGTCCTCAGGGCAGCCATACGCAATGCCCCCGAGAATGCATGGGCCTTAAACAATCTGGCCTGGCTCTATGCCACCGGCCCCTATGCTTTCCGCCATCCTGAAGACTCGTTAAAGCTTGCCTTAAAGGCGGCGTCCCTCGATCCGGTGCCCGATATTCTCGATACCCTGGCCGAAGCCTATTTTGTCAACGGCATGTATGCGGATGCGGTCTCCACAATCGACAAGGCACTCGAGGAGGGGGGTAAATTGCACGATTACCTGTTAAAGCAGAAGGTAAAATTTGAAAAAGCATTGAGCGGGCAAATGCGAAATACATAAAAGTCAAAGACGCCGAGCCTAATCGAGGGCAAATACAAGACGAATCTAAAATATTGTCAATAGAGATTAAACAGGTATAATGTCGCAGGTTCCGACAGTTCGGCAGCCTTTTTGCGGTTTTATCCGATTTTGTCATCTATAAGGAAAAATGCCATGCATCTTAGGAAAAGATGTGCAGTAACCGGCGGGGCCGGGTTTCTGGGCTCCCATCTATGCGAAAGGCTTTTAAAAGACCAGCAGGATGTTTTGTGCATCGACAATTTATATACGGGCAGCAAGAGAAATATCGTTAGCCTCATGAACAATCCCTATTTCGAACTTATGAGACACGATATTACTTATCCTTTGTATGTCGAGGTTGACGAAATCTATAACCTTGCCTGTCCCGCATCTCCGATTCACTACCAAAACGATCCGGTACAGACAACGAAAGTAAACGTACACGGGTCGATCAATATGCTGGGGCTTGCCAAGAGATTGAAGATAAAGATCATGCAGGCCTCGACATCGGAAGTCTACGGCAACCCTTTCGAGCATCCTCAAAAGGAAAGCTACTGGGGAAACGTAAACACCATCGGGCCCCGGTCCTGCTATGACGAGGGCAAGAGGTGCGCCGAGACGCTTTTTTTCGACTATCACCGGCAGCACTCGCTGGATATAAAGGTGGCAAGGATTTTCAATACATACGGACCGAGGATGCACCCTAACGACGGCCGGGTCGTGTCCAATTTTATCGTTCAGGCACTAACGGGCGAGCCCATAACGGTCTATGGCGACGGCAAACAGACCCGCTCCTTTTGCTATGTCGATGACCTGATAGAGGGTTTTATAAGGCTCATGAACTCTCCCAAGGGTTTTACCGGTCCGGTAAACCTTGGAAATCCCGTGGAGTTTACCATTCTCGAACTTGCCGACATGGTAATCGAAATGACCGGATCGAAGTCGACGCTGGTTCGAAACCCGCTCCCACAGGACGATCCGGTAAAGCGCAAACCCGATATAACCCTTGCAAAGGAAAAACTTGGCTGGCAACCAACCGTTCCTCTGCAAGAGGGCCTAAAGAAGACGATCGATTACTTCGACGACCTTCTGCGATCCAATGGGAAAGAGGCTTCTTTGCCCCATGGATGCTGCTAGCGCGGCAGCACGATAGGGCCACCCCGCTTCATGGCCCCCGCGCAGGCAGCGCGGTTGGGCCATGAAGTTTGCCGGGGCCGCGCTCTTTTGACATGTAAATCTCCCGCGCACTTCCTTTCTCAGAGGAAATCAGAATGGTTGCCTGCCCCAAATGCGGATATGTCCGACAGCCCGAGGACGAGGATTTTTTTTCTGCGTCGGAATGCCCCAAGTGCGGGATAGTTTACGACAAATTCGAAAAAGAGGATAAGCAGCTCGATGGCGCAAGGATGGTCATATACGTTGAAAAGCCTGGAAAAAACCGGGCTTTTTTATGGCTCCTGACCGCTCTTGTCATTGTTGGAGCCGTTTACATCGTCGTGTCAAAAGGGGTTAATAAGCCCGCCTCCTCCGATTTGAGCAAAAGGGCGCCGGAACAGGCTCAAAGCCCGCAAAGGCCCTCCCCCCCATCAGCCGCGGAGTCCGATTCACACACGGCTTACCCTGCCGCGCCCCCTGCGCTCCCGCAAGCCGCACAGGGGCAACCGCCCAGCGCGCAAAGCGGCTCTCCTGTGCCTCACTCCGTTTCCGTGCCGATGGCCTATAACGCTCAGGAGGTATCGGAGACAATTCACAAGATAGCCGATACGTTCAATCGCCCCATGGACAGTTCGTATTACTATAAAAACGACCTGGACACATCCGATTGGGACAGCATAAAGACATTACCCACTTATAACAAAATCCGCTATCTTTTATATAACTATCATCTCCAGCACACCTATGTTGGGAACCAGTTCTTTGTTTGTGTCGATATGGCTATGGACGTATGGGATTTATTGGAGACTGCCGGGATAAAGGCCAGGCTGATGGTGGGAAACGTTCGAACCGATATCACCCAATTGGACACAGTCGAGAAATACATCGCAACAATGAACCACGCATGGGTTTTAGCCAGAGTCGCGCGATCGACCTGGATACCGGTAGAGACAACGGGAGGTTTTATCCCTCAGCCCTCAATGTGGAATTATGAACTCTATAACGAGGGGGAAATGTTTAAAAATCCCGGGGGCTTCAAAGATTTCGTCCAATCCAGAACATCGATGTTCGAAACATGCAGCCAAATAGGTCCGATGGAGGCTAATTACAACCAGTCGTATGCAGGTAAACCCGTCAACGGCCAAGGCGCCGAATTTACCGGCAGGATCATGCAAAAGGTCTTTGACTGCAAAAACCTGGTTGGAAGAGTGCAAAAATATTTAGACCACTAGCC
The DNA here is from genome assembly GCA_021780695.1 of Deltaproteobacteria bacterium. Classification (GTDB taxonomy): domain Bacteria; phylum Desulfobacterota; class Syntrophobacteria; order Syntrophobacterales; family Syntrophobacteraceae; genus SbD1. The sequence continues at coordinate 44,332 of JAJXYD010000021.1, read as the reverse complement.
GTGCCGCCGTTATTAGCAGCGCTTAGTCAATGCCGGCGCAGTTCCTCTATTTTTAATTTCTTTAAAATTTCGAGCGCCGGGTAATTTGTGAGATCGTGCTGGATCGGGGTAACGGAAATATATCCCGCAGCCAGGGCCGAGGAATCCGAATCGGGATCGTCGTCCCGAGAAACCGATTCGTTTGCCAGCCAATAATAGACATGGTTGCGGGGATCGATGCGACGGTCGTACTTTTCGAGGTATCTTTGAGTTCCCTGCCTGGTAAAGCGCACGCCGCGAATTTTTTCCTCCGGCAGGTTGGGAACATTGACATTGAGGCACCCGCCCGGCAGCAGGTGATCTTTTCCAAAAAGCTGAACTAATTTTGAAATGAATTGGGTTGCCCCGCTAAAAGTGGCCGGAGCAAAGGAGTCGATGGAGACCGCTATGGAAGGGATACCCAGAACGGCTGCCTCGGTGGCCGCGGATACAGTGCCCGAGTAAATGACATCGACTCCGATATTGGCTCCCAGATTGATGCCGGAGACAACTATTTCAGGCCTCTGGTCCATTAGCTCGCTTACGGCTATTTTAACGCAGTCGGCAGGGGTACCCTTAAGGGCATAGCCAAAAAAACGGCCGTTTCGCTTTATCGAGTTTACACGCAAAGGTTCAAGCATCGTGATAGCGTGGCCGATGGCGGACTGCTCGGTTTCAGGAGCAACAACGTTAACTTCGTGTTCCAGCGACAGAGCGTTAAAGAGAGTCTCTATTCCCTTGGAAAAAATCCCATCATCGTTTGTCAAAAGGATCCTCATAGCGCAGCTTTTAACCTTTCAGATGAATATTTGACATTCTTTTTTTAAACTTTTATTGTGCACGTTTACCTTTGATGCCCAACGCCCGTTTTTTTTCAGAAAGGACTCCAGATGCAAAGCGCCAAGTGGTTGGCGATTGTCGCCGCAATCATCATGCTTTCTTCCTGCTCTTCATTTGAACCCCAGTCCCCCCTTGGAAGGATCAAGCCTCTTTCCAGCGGAGAAGCCAAACTTACGGGAATCGACATGGTCACGCATATACGGGAGAACCTTCCCTATGACGTGATTTTGCATTTTCGCTCCGATGGACCGGTGAAGGTGGAGAAAGTGTGTTTCCAATGGCTTACCCGCAGCCCGTCCCTTTCGTCCTCATCGTCTGATTGTCTGGCAGGCGGCGGCGGTCTCAAGCCTTCGGGAGGTTTTTGCAGCCCCGGTCCCCGGGATGCGAAGACGACCATGGAGTCGGAGCAGTTTTGCGTCGGGGCTCCCGATATAAGGTTCCAATCGCCTGAGAGGCTCATTGCGAGGATCCGTCCGCAAAATCTCCATGCCGACTATAACACGGTACGAGTCCGGGTCGAGTATTTAAACAATGGAATACCCGAGCAGACCAATATCGTAGAGTCTCGGATAATTGTGGATAAATTTTAAGAGCCGGCGCGTATAGACAGGTCCAGATCGAGTTGTTGTTCCAGTTGCCTCCAGTCCCAGGGAATTTGACTGTTCGCCCCCTCGTTTAACCAGGGCCAGTCCCTGGGAAGGGGCGACTCGAACCGCAGCCTTTGGCCGCTGACGGGGTGATCGACGACAAGCTCTTTGGCAAAAAGGGCTATTTGCTTTTGGGCAAGCGGGACCGGGGCCCCGTAGCGCAAGTCCCCGGCGACCGGGTGGCCGATGTGGGCGAATTGTGTCCGTATCTGGTGCCTTCGGCCGGTTTCGAGCCGTATTCTTACCAGGGTGCGGCCTTTAGCGCAATCGAGGGTTTCAAACGAGAGCCGGGCTTCGCGGGCTGAGGGGGTCTTTTTATCCACGATAAAGCTCGAGCGGTTCTCACGCCTGTCGATAAAGTTTTGGAGACTTCCGGATTTTTCCTTCAGTTCTCCTTCCAGTACCGCCAAATAGTATTTCTCCGATTTGCCGGTGCGGAACTGCTCGCTTATTCTTGCCGCGGCCTTTGAGGTACGGCAAAAGAGCATTACCCCGGCAACCGGCCTATCAAGGCGATGAACGAGGCCGAGAAAAACCCGGCCGGGTTTGTTATAGATGTCCTTGATCCAGAGCTTGCCGAGTTCCAGCAGGGAAATTTCACCGGTTTGGTCCCCCTGGGCCAGTAGACCGGCAGGCTTGTAGAGGACCAGCAAGTGATTGTCACGGTAGAAAATCGGCCAGGATTTATGAAAAAAATAATTATCGTTCATATCGTTACCTGCAATCCGGAACTGAAGGAGCAGCTTTGAGACCTCACAAAAGTTTCGGGGCAGAACCTGATGCGGCACAGCTCTCAAGGCTGCTGTCGGCATCGGGTATTTTACTGCCGCAGGCCCAAGCGGCCCGCTTATGGAAATATCACCTGCTGCTAAGACAATACAACAAAGAACTTAATCTCACCCGGATTCACAACTTTGCCAACATGGTCCGCAAGCTCTATGTGGACTCGATCATTCCAGGCAAAATCATAGAGCTGCCCTCGCCGCTAATGGACATTGGCAGCGGCCCCGGGATGCCCGGGATCCCTCTAAAAATAGCTTTCCCCGATATCGAGATCATCCTGGCGGAAAGCAGGCAAAACCGGGTCGAATTTCTTCAAGCCGCCATTGCCGAGCTAAAACTTTCGAAGATCAGCGTCTTTGGCCACAGCGTAAACGTTTCCACAGAGATACCCGTAAACGGTATAATCACAAGAGCGGTCGAAGCCATCGCGGCCACTTTGGAAAGAATAAGCGGGACTCTTTCCAGGGGCGGTCTGGCGATCTTTATGAAAGGACCGCGCTGTGAAGAGGAAATCCAGGAGGCACTCGCGCGCCTCCCGGATCGCTACCGGCTAAAAGGCGACCATCATTACCGTTTGCCCGATTCCGCAGACGAGCGAAGACTGGTTGTCTTCGAGAGGCTGGATTGTCCACCCCGGCTAAGAAGGGCCGAGTTCGAAAAGGCAAATCTTGTGAAAACCATAGAGAGCGAAAACAATGAAACGTTCCGGGAATTAAAAAAGCTCCTCACCCCACGCGGTATACGCAAACAAATGCAGGCGCTTGTTTTCGGACAAAAGCAGGTACTGGAAACAGTAGCGCGCAATCCAGGCGATTGCATCGCCTGGATTGGCAGAGGGGATCAAAATCCGCCGCCCGAGGACGGCCCCACGCATTTGACGTGGTACAGGCTCGCCGCGCAACTCTTCGACACCCTGGATATTTTCGGTACGTCCAGTCCGATGCTGCTTGTAAGGATAAAGGAGATGCCCAAGTGGTCGCCATCGCAGGGCTTTGCCACAGGATGCACTCTCTTTATCCCTTTTCAGGACCCCGAAAATGTCGGGGCTGTCATCAGATCGGCCGTGGCCTTCGGGGTTTCCGCAATCGTCGTGCTGGCAGAAGCCGCCAACCCATACCACCCAAAGTCTGTAAGGGCCTCGGCCGCAACGGTCTTCGGAGCTCCTCTATTTGAAGGACCGTCCATTGGAGAACTACCCGAGGACCTGCCGATCGTAGCGCTTTCCAAAGAAGGGAAAAAGATTTCGCGGTTCGAATTCCCGGCAAGCTTCGGGCTTCTTCCCGGCATAGAGGGACCCGGACTTCCGGAAAAGTTTCGAAAAGATGCGATTTCGATCCCCATTTGCGCGGGGGTCGAATCGCTAAACGGGGTTGTAGCGACCGCGATAGCACTGTTTCAATGGGCAGAGTCGCGCTAGGACTTATTTAGCTGCCAAGGATTTGCCGGACTCAAAAGTTACCGTAACGCGCCTGTTGGCTTTCCTGCCATCGGCAGTGCCGTTGGTTGCCACCGGCTTGGATTCGCCCCAACCCTGGGCGGATATCTTCCCGTCGGCTATCCCGCAGCTCATGAGGGCCTGTTTTATCATCCAGGCTTCCAGCTCAGTGAGAACGAGGTTTTTTTCCTCCGAGTGTTTGCAGTCGGTGAAGACATCCACAGCCAGTTTTGCACAGGGGTATTTTTTCCAGGCATTAGCCAGGAGCATCATATCTGCATGATTATATAATTCCACACTGCCGGCGTCGGGTTGGAACAACAAATCGGAGGGTATTGTTACGCTTACGGCGTTTTTTTCTTTTTGCACATGCGCCCCGCTCATCTGTTGAAGATAAGCCGGCAAATTATTTTCCAGCCCTTTAGACCCGGCCGGGTCCGTGCGGCAACTGTCAAGACCACCCACGGAGCCGCACCCGGTAAGGGTCAGAAAGCAGAAAATCAGTACAAGGATCCGTCCCTTTTTCATGCCTTACCTCTTAAGAAAAAATTACAGGACCGCCCAAGGCCCGGACCAATATCAGACTATGGTTGTCGTCGCAAGTTCTTTACCGGGAGGGAGACGAACCAATAGCGTTTAGATAGAGTCGCAGGCGAACGTTTTGCTCAGCGGTTTCTGAGTATTTGAAGCGGATTTTCGATTTTTTACAATTTAAACCGGCCGATCTTTACCGGAAAAATAAAAATACAGCCTTTTTGTGGAAAGTTAAAGGAGGAAATAGTATCTTTGGGCAGCGGCCGGTATTTTATAATTTTATAGGGAAGCATCCTCGTATGTGCCGGGGAGATCTTGGCTGAGAATCTCACAGGACGTGGCATGCAAGGCAGGAACTCGACAATCCGCATCGGCGCCGGGAGGTTTATCGAATTGGATAAGCTGCTCGGAGAATTTTCAACCCAATTCGCAAACACCCCCTCGTTGGAGGTAAATGCCAAAATCGATTGGGCATTGGAGCAAATCGCCCAATGCCTCGATCTGGACAGATGCACCTTCTGGGAGTTGATGGAATCGGGCTCCGAAGGAAGGTGGACCCATCAGTACACCAGAGCGCCATTTAAGGATTTTTCCTCAGCGCTTACCTCCAAAGACTTCCCGTGGCTTTTTAAAAGGGCCATGAACTTCGATATCCTGTGCATCAATTCTCATAAGGGGAAAACAATATCCTTGATTTTGTCGAGCTTATGAGGTCCTATGGAGTTGCCGCCGTTGCGGGATGCTCCTCTAAAATCAACGGCCAGGATTAAACCCCACTCTTTCCGAGAGGATTTTAAGATCAATTCCAGTTTTTTTCGCATCTTCGCCTGATAAAACCCGGAGAAAAGTGTAAACGAGCGGAAATGGCCACATTACTCTACCGCGACTTCAATAGCTATTTGCGCGAAACCTTCGGCTGCAGGGTCCAAAAGATTTCTCTCGATGCGGGGCTGTCCTGTCCGAATCGAGACGGCACACTGGCAAGGGGGGGCTGCATATATTGCAACGAGAAGGGCTCGGGCACCGGGGCGGCTCGGTTCGTCTCTATTTCAGAACAGATCAGAGCGGGAAAGGAGAGGCTTTCCAGAAGGTATAAGGCCAAAAAATTCCTTGCCTACTTTCAGTCTTTTTCAAACACCTACGCACCGATTTCAAAGCTTGAAGCCTTATATGGCGAGGCGCTGCAAGATAAAGACGTCGTGGGGCTAAGCATTGGCACCCGCCCGGACTGCATGGCGGAGCAAACCGCCGACCTTCTGGGGCAAATCGGCAAGACCAGCCTCGTATGGATCGAGTTGGGGCTTCAATCGGCAAACGACGACACCCTTAGACGCATACGCAGAGGGCACTCGGTGCAGGCATTCGTTGACGCGGTCAAGCGGTTACGCGCCAGAAACATTCCCGTTTGCGCTCACGTTATCCTCGGCCTTCCGGGTGAGAATGTCGAAGATATGCTCGATACGGCAAGATTTCTTGCTCGTCAAGACATTCAGGCTGTAAAAATACACCTGCTCTATGTCATAAAGGGAACCGCGATCCATGAGATGCACGAGGCAGGGGCCTATTCCTGTCTTACCCGAGAGGTTTACGCAGCCGCGGCCGGAGAATTTCTTGCGTTGCTGCCTCCTCATCTGATAATTCAGAGGCTGACCGGAGACCCTCACCCCGAAGAGCTTGCAGCCCCTGCATGGGCGCTTGAAAAACGGCAAAATCTGGACGCCGTGAAAACGTATATGGAGCAAAACGAATTGTACCAGGGCAAAAATTGGCCGGACCGGCAAGACATCTGATCGCCTGATTGCCGGGCGGCTTCCCGGAGATGGAGAAAACACCTATGAATCTTGAAGCGGTGGATATCGACAAAATGCGCAAACGACTTGTGGAGCTTGTCATCGAATATGCTTTTCAATATTCGGAGCGTCCGTCCTTTAAACTTGCTCACGGCGGAATGAGTTCCTTTTACTTTAACTGCAAAAAGGTCACCCTCGATCCGGAAGGCCAATATATTATAGGAAACCTCATTTTCGAGGCTTTGAGCGCGTTTGAACCCGCCGGGGTGGGCGGCCTCACCCTTGGGGCCGACGCGCTTGCAAACGCGGCAGCCTACACATCATGGGTAAAAGGCAAGCCATTTGAGTCTTTTATTGTCAGGAAGAAACAAAAAGACCACGGAATCGTTGCCGCGATAGAAGGCAAGGTCAAGGCCGGAGACCGGGTGGTGGTTCTAGACGATGTGGTTACCACCGGGGCTTCAACGCTCCAGGCAATAGCGGCATGCCGTGAGGCGGGTTTCGAAATTCTTGGCGCCCTTGCCCTGGTGGATCGCCAGGAAATGAACGGCAGGAAAAATATCGAAAAAGAAGTCCCCTTTCTAAAATCCCTGGTTACCTGCGAGGAAGTCATGGCGGTTTACCGGAAATCGGGACGACTCTAGCGGCGTCCCATCCGGGTGGAAGGAAGGGACGCCTAGTGTTGAAGAGATCAGGACGAAATAGAACCGATTGCGACGGTAATGTTCATTCCTCCGTGCCGGATGTTCCAGTGGCGCATCCGTCCGGCCCCAAGGGCGGCGGCTTCCAGCCTCGATTTTGCCAAAACGGCGTATTTCCATCCTTTGAAATTGAGTCTTAGATGGGCGCCGATTTTTTCGTAGAGGCCGGGGCCATCCGAGGCAAGGCGCACTCCGTAGGGCGGATTTAAAACGACAAGACCTTTCTCAAGCCCCTCTTTGGCAGGGATAAAATCGAAAAAGTCACTATTTTTCCAGTCAATATCGCAAGCGGTTCCGGCGCGGCTGCCATTTTGCCGCGAAAGGTCTATGGCCTCCGAAGAGATGTCGATTCCAACGATAGGTTGGGCGGCTTTACTCAGCGAAGACTCCACGGCCTTTCGGCGTAGATATGCCCAGCTTTTTTCCTGGAAGGAGGGCCACTTTTGGAACAGGAAATCCCGTCCCAGGCCGGGAGCAATTTTTCGAGACATTAGCGCCGCCTCTATCGCAAAGACGCCCGAACCGCACATACCGTCGACCAGGGGGAAGTCGGGCTTCCAGCCCGCTTTGAGCAAAATAGCGGCAGCAAGCGTTTCGCGAATCGGAGCGGTTGAACCGCTCAACCGGTAGCCTCGCCGATAAAGATGGGACCCCGACGTATCGAGGCTTATCCGACACTGATTTTCAACCAGGCGGACAAGGATTTTTTGAATGAGCTGATTTTGGCCGGAACCGCCATCATGAGCGTCCTTCTCCGATTGAGGCAGATGAATTGCCCCTGTTTGGCCCAACCGTTTTTCTATGCTCTGAGCGATTATTTCAACGACTTTTCCTTCGTTGCTTATCCGGGAATATTCTACTCCGGCTTGAAGATCGATCGGTATCCGAGAATTTAACCACAGCTCCCACGGAATGCGCGAAGCCTTGGAGAAGAGTTGCTCCACAGCGCCGGCGCGAAAGGAAGAAAGCCTGCACAGCACCCTTCCGGCAGTCCTCAGCCAGAGGTTGCAGGCATAGGCGTCTTTAAGCCTGCCGGTAAATTCGACTCCCGCCTCCGTTAATTCGGGAGCCGGGATGTCGAGAAGCGCCGCTTCGCCAAGACATATCGGCGCCAGTTCCTGAGGCGTGGTTATAGCGAAACGGTGTTCGTGCCCGGTGATATGTGTTTTTACACGGCGGCTAAAAGCCGCGTTGGACTCTTTGGAGACATCAACCATTAAATTTCCCTGTTCTATCCGCGATTTAAAGATTCAAGAATTTTGAACGCGCAGCAAAGATATCTTGTTGTCTGCCCATTAGACATACCCCTTAACAGGATGGACTGTAAACCCGAATATGCTATAAAGGGAGAGATGACAAGGAAAGAAGTGCTATGAAAAACCAGGCCACTTTAGTTTACGCCGATTCGCAAGGCAACATTCTCGACTGGCCCGACCTTGAAATGGCCGGGGCCTGCGCCGGTGAATGGGAAAAAACGGTTTCCTCCGAATTGATCGCTCTTCCTGAAGGCAGCGAGCTGTTTTTACTGCCCGACAGGTTGCCGGTCGGCTATAATCCCGATAAACGCAGGTTTGAGGTTCTTTCGCAAGACCCCTTCAGCCCGGGTAAACCTGTGCGCGCCGTGGCCGCTTTCATCTCTCCGGCCTACACCCATCTTCACTCGCCCGCATACAAGACCAATGCAGGGGCACCCCTTCTGCCGCTTTTCGCCTACACCGCGGTGGGCTGGCTAAACGGGCGTTTTGTGGTCCCGGCGGTAAGGATCGATAGAGACCGGCGGCAGGATTTTTGCAACTTTGACCTCAAGCTTATCGAGCGAAACGCCCGCAGGCGCATGCAGGCCGAAGGGAAAAACCGGCTTATCCAGCACCTTGGAAAGTGTGCGCTCACCTACGGATGTCCGGCAGCGAAAAACCTTTTCATGAAGCGCTGGGAGGCGCCTCTTCCCTCCTCTCCGGAGTGCAACGCGCGATGCATCGGGTGCATAAGCCGTCAGGAAGGCACGGGGTTGTGCCCAACCCAGGATCGCATAGATTTTGTTCCTTCTCCCGAGGAGATAAGCGAGGTTGCAATCCCTCACCTGCGGGAAGCGCAGCGGGCGGTCGTGAGCTTTGGACAGGGCTGCGAAGGCGAGCCGCTTCTCCAGGCCAAAACCCTTGAGCACTCTATCCAAATGATTCGAAAAGCCACCGCTCGGGGAACCATTAACTTAAATACCAACGGCAGTCTTCCGGATGCGGTCGAGCGGCTTTGCCGCGCCGGTCTTCAGAGTATCCGCGTAAGCATGAACAGCGCTCGCCCCCAATATTACGAAAAATACTTTCGCCCCAAAGGTTTCAACTTCGAGCAGGCCCGCGACTCCATCCGCGTGGTAAAGGCCGCCGGCGGTTTTGCCTCTATCAACTACTTTGTCTTTCCCGGATTTACCGACCAGGAAAGCGAATGGCAATCGTTAAGAAAACTGATAGCCGAAACGGGCCTCGATTTGATCCAGATGCGCAACCTCAACATAGATCCGGAATGGTATATCGATCTACTGGAAGTAGATCGCAAGGAAAAGAAGCTCGGAATGAGCCGCCTGATAGGGATGCTTAGAGAGGAATTCCCCGATCTAAGACTTGGGTATTTTAATCCCTCTCTGCCTTGAGTATCGCATATCGGGTGCTTAATTTTTTCTGGATCTAAAGTTCCGTATTCAAACGCGGCAGACCACACCTCTCCCCGGAATCCATCGCGGGGTGCAAAAGGGGTGTCCCCTTCGCCGCCAGAATACGGATTTGGGGAATTAAGGCTCCTTTGCATTCGAACCAACCACGGAGGAAATCATGGCCTTGACATTGCCCGACCTGCCCTATCCCAAAAACGCACTCGAACCTCACATAAGCGCCAAAACTCTTGAGTTTCACCACGACAAACACCACAAAGCCTATGTCGACAACGCCAACAAGCTACTCGCCGGGACCGGTATGGAAAAAGAGGACCCGGAAAAGATTATCAAGGAGGTTGCAGCGGATGCTTCCAAGGCCGGGATATTCAATAATGTCGCCCAGGCATGGAACCATTCGTTTTTTTGGAATTGCCTTAGAGCCAAAGGCGGAGGCAGGCCCACCGGAGAGGTGGCCAAGCGAATCGAAAGGGATCTCGGGAGTTACGAAAAATTTGCCGAAGATCTCAAAAATGCCGGCATAACTCAGTTTGGAAGCGGCTGGGCCTGGCTTGTGCTAAAAGAGGGCAAGTTGGAGATAATGAAGACGGCAAACGCGGATACGCCCCTGGCCCACGGCATCAAACCCCTTCTTACCATCGACGTCTGGGAGCATGCGTACTATCTGGACTACCAGAACAGAAGGCCGGATTTTCTGCAGGTGGTGATCGACAACCTGATCAACTGGGATTTTGTAAATACAAGACTAGCCTAAGGGATAAGGATAAGAAGGCGGGCGAGGTTACCCGCCTTCGATAATTTTGTTTTTTGGGCCCGCAAGATCAATTGGGATAGACGTTTCCCGTTTCCAGGATGCACCAGCCGTTTCTGGTTTTTCCCAGAAGGAGGTTTACCTGCCAGCCTTTGCGGCAATGATCGGTAATTTCCTTGGGCACACGCACCTCCACAATTCCCGAGGTCGCCATACCCGAAAGGATAAGTATTCCCGGGTGAACCTGGTCGATCATGAAATAGTCGTCCAACTCGGCGGTCCAGTACCTGGGGGCATGGCTTTGAGCATATTCGTAGATTAGCCTGGCAAGGCGTTCGGCCGCGGGAAGCTCTCTTGCGGCTTCGGCTGCGAGCCTGATGATCCGGTTTGCCGTTTCCTTTCCGATATGTCCATTTTCCTCGAGCCATTTAGCCAATTTTTTGGCAACCACCCCCGCGGACTGCAGCAGAGCCTCCGAGGCCATGACTTTGCGAATCATGAAATAGTTCAAAAAATTGGGAAGCGAGGAAGCGATCTTTTCCGGACCGAAGATAAAACAAAACTCAAGATTTTTTTGAAAATAAAGCTTTTCGTAGAGCGCAACATCCGAGGAACTGTCAAGTTCGTGATAGCCGTGTCCGTTAAGACAATGGCGTAAAAGATCTATTACCTCCTCGTACTTGTTAAAAGTCCTCGGTTTCAACCGCTTTTGCTGATCTTTCAGAAAAAGCGCCAGCACCTCATCGATGCTTGGGTGCGAAACCTTTGGAAACTGCAGGACCTTTTTGCTTTCGCTCATATCAGTAGCCACCATAATACGCCGTAACCCTCATATTCTCGATTCGCGAAAGGGGCAAACGTCCACCGGCCCCAATTTATCCGGCCGGGATAGACTTTTTGCCTCCCCGCGACTTCGCATGGGAAAATCCTCGAATTGCGACGGCAAGTTAGCTCAATCACAAATCGATAAATCTGTACGGTCGGTTTTATACCACACTTCGAACACGATTGCTATGTTTGGCTACAAAATCAGGAAGGCAGCAACCGGGGTCTCCATGGCAGCCCTTTGGGCGCGAAGTTCTTTTGTGGAAAGGACAAGGCTTTTCAGGCCCTGTCCTTTCCGCCCATTTGCCGATAGGCCCTCTCTTTTTACATCGCCGCCTTGAGACCGGCGGCGAACCGGCCGACTTTGGCCGCCAAATCCTTATCGCCAAGGCCCGACTCGATGAGTCTTTCGAAGGCGCTTCCAACAACCACTCCGTCGGCCAGCTTGGACATACCGGCAGCATCCTCGGGAGTGGAAATACCAAAGCCGACGCATACGGGAAGGCCATGGCAGTTTTTCTTCAAATCGTTGGCCACAACGGCTGTTTCTTCACTTTTCAGCCCTCCGCTGCCCGTAATGCCGGTCATGGAAACAAGGTAGATAAAACCGGAGGCCTTCGAAGCGATTGCGGCCATGCGGTCAGGGGGCGTAGTCGGGGCCACAAGCCGAATGAAATCCAGGTCTTTTCCCCAAAGATCGGTCAGTTCATCGGATTCTTCCGGCGGAAGGTCCACGACAAGAGCTCCATCGGCGCCGGCAGCCGTCGCGTCCCGGTAGAACCCTTCGGCTCCGTAGGCCAGGATAGGATTATAGTAGCTGAAAATAACTATCGGAACCGGGCTAAACTCCCTGATCATGCGGACCATTTCCATGGCCCTGGCAAGGTTCATTCCGGCGGCGATAGCGCGCGCCGATGAACGCTGGATAACCGGTCCGTCCGCGGCCGGGTCGGAAAAAGGAATACCAAGTTCCAGAAGGTCAACTCCCGAACGGCACATTTGCCTGGTTATCTCCAGGGATGTGGCGAAGTCGGGATCTCCGGCCGTGATAAAGCCTACCAGAGCCTTTTGTCCGCTCGAACGCAGCTTGTGAAAAGTTTCTGCTATCCTGCTCATAATCTTATCTCACCTCGCTTTCGCCTTTTCCACTATTCCAAGGTCCTTATCCCCCCGTCCGGACAGGTTCACGACGACGATTTTTTGGGCCGGCATTCGGCCGGCTTCCACAATGGCGCGGGCAACCGCGTGGGAGCTTTCAAGGGCCGGAATTATGCCTTCGACCGAACAGAGCAGATGGAAAGCGTTTAGGGCATCCTGGTCCATGACGTTTTCGTAGCGAACACGGCCGGTGTCCTTAAGGAAGGAATGCTCGGGGCCGACGCCCGGATAGTCAAGGCCTGCGGATATGGAGTGAGCCTCTTTGATCTGGCCGTTTTCATCCTGGAGCACGTAGGATTTGGAGCCGTGAAGGACCCCTACGGAACCCATCCCAAGGGTTGCGGCATGTTTTCCGGTCTCTATTCCGCAGCCCGCGGCCTCGACACCGACCATCTCGCACGCCTCCGGGATAAAGGGATAGAAGAGGCCCATCGCGTTACTGCCCCCGCCAACGCAGGCGAGCAGCATATCGGGCATCCTGCCTTCGGCTTCCAGGATCTGAGATTTCGCCTCGTCTCCAATTACCCGCTGAAAGTCGCGGACCATGGCCGGGTAGGGATGAGGACCGGCAACCGAGCCTATGACGTAGAAGGTATCGCGAACGGCGCCCACCCAGTAGCGCATCGCCTCGTTCATGGCATCCTTCAAGGTCCCGGTGCCCGAATCGACCGGAACGACTTCGGCGCCCAGCAGTTTCATGCGCTGGACGTTAGGGGCCTGTCTTGCAATGTCCTCGATCCCCATGAAGATCTTGCACTCCATGCCGAAAAGGGCCGCCGCCGTGGCCGTAGCGACACCATGCTGGCCCGCGCCGGTCTCGGCGATTACCTTCGATTTACCCATCCACCGGGCAAGAAGCGCCTGGCCCAAGGTATTATTGATCTTGTGCGCGCCCGAATGGGTGAGATCTTCTCTTTTTAAATAAATACGAGCCCCCCCAACTTTGGCGCTTAACCGGCTGGCAAAAAAAAGCGGGGTGGGCCTACCGACGTAATCTTTTAAAAGCATTTGCAGCTCGGCCTGAAAAGCGGGTTCGGCACAAATGGACACATAGGCTCGATCGAGTTCGATCAATGCCGGCATGAGCGTTTCGGCCACGTAGCGGCCGCCGTAGAGGCCGAAGTGGCCGTTTTTATCGGGCAAAACATGTTTAGAGCAATTGATCTGCGAATTGTTCTCAGGCAGTTTCATTTAAAAACCCTCCCCGGCGCGGAACGCAGTTTTGTATTCCTTACCGCTTCGATAAAAGCACGCACCTTATCCCTATCCTTTCTTCCCGGCGCGGATTCCACGCCCGAGCTGACATCCACGGCGTCGGGGCCAAATTGAGAAATGGCCTCGCCAACGTTTTCAGGGTTTAAGCCTCCGGCCAAAATACAGGGCCTCAAGGCAGCCGCATTATCGGCCTTACTCCACTCCCAACCAAGCCCCGTGCCACCGGGAAGGGACTCCCCCGCCCCGCCCTCGACAAGAAAAGCCGAAGCCCGATAATCGCCGGCTTCCGAGAGGAAGGGCCGTTTTTTTGCAAAAAGGGTCTTTATAACCGCTATTCCGTTCGATTGGAGCGCATCGACCATCTCGGGGGACTCGCAGCCGTGAAGCTGGACAAAGTCGAGGCCGCACAGTTGCGCTATGTTCATTATCTGAACAAAAGGTTCGTCAACAAAGACACCCACTTTACGCACCCCCCTCGGGAGGTTGGCTCCGATCTCACGGGCGGCTTTGGCCGATACATTGCGGGGGCTCGGCGGATAAAAGACCATCCCGATGGCATCGGCGCCCAACCGCGCACACTCAACAGCTTCATCGGCCAGAGTCAGCCCGCACACCTTGATCTGCGGGTAGCCGTCACAACTGTTCCCTGCTTTGCTTTTCATTTCTTAACTCCGTGCAAATCGTGCAGCAGCATCACCGGATCTTGGGCCCTCATGAGGCTCTCCCCGATCAGGAAGTTCCATATCCCGGCCTCGAGAAGTCGCTCGATATCGGAGCGCGTATTAAGACCGCTTTCGGCCACCAGCACCTGGCCGGGGGAGGCATTTCGGCTAATGCGAATAGAAACCGCAATATCGGTGGTAAAGGTCGAAAGGTCGCGGTTGTTTATGCCGATAAGTCGGGCGCCGGCCTTTGCCGCGATCTCGAACTCATTCTCGTCATGGGTCTCTACGAGCGCGTCCAACCCCAGTGTAGAAGATAGAGACAAAAGATCTTTTAGAAACTCGGGGTCAAGGGCTCTTACGATCAGAAGGATCGCGTCGGCACCCATAGCCGCCGATTGGTAGACCTGGTAGGAACTGATGATAAAGTCCTTCCGTAGAACGGGCAGGCGGCAGGCCGCCCTTACCTGTGACAAATCGTCAGGATGTGCCCCGAAATAATCCCGGTCGGTAAGCACCGATATGGCGGCGGCGCCTCCCGCCTCGTACTTCTGCGCAACTTCGCCGGGTTCTACGTTATCTCTAATTTTACCCTTGGAAGGAGAGGCCCGTTTCATTTCTGCGATTATGTTCCTCCCCCTGGGTCCAGGCTTTTGGAGCGCGCCCAAAAAAGGCCTTCGTCCACCGGAGTTTTGGGCTTCGCGCCGCAGGGAGGCTTCCGGCATGGATTTTTCGGCAGCTCGGATTTCCTCTTTCTTGCGCTCGATGATCCTTGAAAGAAAATCGGACATTGGGATTATCCTAATTATTGGTAAAACGAATGAGGGCTTCGAGTTTGGCTTTCGCTCTTCCGTCATCGAGGGAGGCGCGGGCCATCTCGATGCCGGCCGAAAAATCCCGAGCAACCCCTGCGGCCACCAAGGCAGCCCCGGCATTTACTACGACCACATCGCGTTTCGGGCCCTTTTCACCCATCAGGATCTTTAACGTGATCTGCGCGTTATCGGCAGGAGTTCCCCCCGTCATATCGGACTCTTTCGCGGTCCGCCCCAGCAGTTGTTCGGGGGTAATATCGTAGGTGCGGATAAGCCCGCCGGTTAACTCCGAGACCCTGGTAGGGGCACAGACACTTATCTCATCAAGACCATCGTGGCCATGGACGACAAAGGCGCGCCTGGAGCCCAACCGCTCCAGCGCGCGGGCAAACATCTCGGTAAGCTCAGCAGCGTAGACTCCGATCAACTGGCAATTGGCGCCCGCCGGGTTGGTAAGAGGCCCCAGCATGTTAAAAATCGAGCGCACCCCAAGCTCTTTTCTCGCCCTTGCGGCATGGCGCATGGCGCCGTGAAAAAGCGGCGCAAAAAGAAATCCGATGCCGATCTGCCTTACAGCCTCCTCAACGACCTCCGGCCCCGCCTCCAGGTTAACTCCCAGAGCTTCCAAAAGATCGGCGCTGCCGCATTTACTGGTGATCGAACGGTTGCCGTGCTTGGCGACGGTTACCCCGCAACCCGCCACGACGAAGGCCGAAGTGGTCGAGATATTGAAAGTGCCCGAGCCGTCACCGCCGGTTCCCACGGTGTCGACCACCGTATCGGCGGTTATTTGGATCCTTGCGGCTTTGCGGCGCATCGCGCGCGCCGCGCCAACGAGTTCGATGTAGGTTTCTCCCTTGGTCGCAAGGGAGGCGAGCACGCCCCCGATTTGCGCATCGGTTGCCTTCCCCGACATTATCTCGCCAACAAGCCCGGCCATTTCCTCTTCGTCCAGATCCCTTTTGGCGATCAGGCTCTTAAGGCTTTCCTGTATCATGATTATTCCTTCCCCGAGCTTTTTTGCCCGCCGGCAAGAGATAAAAAGTTTTTTAGAAGCCGTTTGCCAACGGGAGTCATGATCGATTCCGGATGGAACTGCACCCCTTCGGTAAGATGATCCCTGTGCCGGATTCCCATGATTTCGCCGTCTTCGGATGTAGCCGTCACCTGAAGGCATTCGGGAAGACTGTTTGGGGCAACGGCCAGAGAATGGTAGCGCATTGCCTGGAAAGGGTTGGAGAGCCCGGCGTAAATCGTTTTTCCATCCGAGTTGATCATCGAGACTTTGCCGTGCATCAATTTTTGGGCGTGCACCACTTCGGCCCCGAAAGCCGCCGCAATGGCCTGGTGGCCAAGACATATTCCAAGGACTGGGATTTTTCCCGAAAATCTTCGAATGGCCTCAATCGAGATCCCGGCACTCTCGGGCCTGCACGGACCCGGAGAAATCACAAGGGCCGCAGGCCCAAGGCGGCTGATCTCATCAACCGAAATTTCGTTATTCCTCGCCACCTTCACTTCCGCTCCAAGCATGGCGAAATACTGGAAAAGATTGTAGGTAAAAGAATCGAAGTTATCGATCATAAAAATCATTATAACATCTCCCTCGGGCCGTGGGACCGCCTGCCGAGCGTGCCTCGCCCAGCCCCCGGCGGTTCTACTTTCCTTCGAGCATCTGAAGGGCCCTGTGAATGGATTTAGCCTTATTGATCGTCTCCTGCCGTTCACGCTCGGGGTCCGAGTCCGCAACTATTCCCGCTCCGGCCCTGACCGTGAGTTTTCCGCTTCGAATGCAGGCGGTGCGGATGGTAATCGCAAGATCCATGTTGCCGGTAAAGGAAAAGTAGCCGATCGCGCCGCCATAGGGACCCCTGGGTTCATTTTCGAGTTCGGCGATAATCTCCATGGCCCGCACTTTAGGGGCACCGGTAAGGGTTCCGGCGGGAAAAGCCGCCCTGAAGAGGTCAAAGGCGTCCAACCCCTCGCGAAGATCGCAGTTAATGTTTGAGACCATGTGCATGACGTGGGAGTATCTTTCGACCACCATGAGGTCGGTCACCTGGACGGAACCGGTTTCGGCGACCCGCCCCAGATCGTTTCTGCCAAGATCGACCAGCATCAGATGCTCGGCCCGCTCCTTTTCATCCTTTAGCATCTCGTCGGCAAGCTCTCTATCCTGACTTTCGGTTTGCCCCCTGGGACGGGTGCCGGCGATAGGACGAAGGGTGGCCACCCCGTTTTCCAGCCTCACCATGGTCTCGGGAGAGGAGCCCACGAGGATATTGTCGTCAAAATGGAGAAAATAGAGGTAGGGGGAAGGATTGATGAAGCGCTGGGCCCGGTAGAGAGATTGGGGGTCGGGAGGCGTCGGGCAGCTAAACTGCTGCGAATAAACCGTCTGAATTACGTCACCTTCCAGGATGTAGTCCTTTATTCTGGCGACATCGGCTAAAAATTTGCCCGGCTCGGTTTCGTTGGTCAATGTAAAATGGTTATTGCCGTTTTGCCGTAAGGGCTCGGAGGGGTTTTCGAGCTTTTTTTGCATTTGCAAAAGAGTCTCGAAAGCCAGATCGTAGGCCTTATCGACCTCGCCGTTTTCGATATGGGCGTAAGCCACCAGGCTGAGCGTATGGCGCACGTTATCGAAAATGAAGAGCTCTCCGGGTAAAATGAAATGAGCAAAAGGGAAATCCGCGGGCAGCTGATTTTTAATTCCTTCTAAAAAGGAGACGAATTCATAGGAGAAAAATCCGACCATCCCGCCCCAGAACCTCGGAAGTCTTTTAAGCTTTACGGGCTTATAAGCCGCCATAAGAGAGCGCAGGATTTGGAGGGGATCCCCCTTATGGGCTATTCGCTCTTTTCCCGTTTTTCTCTCGATTTCGACTTCATCTCGAAAAACCCTGACGCTGGTTGTCGCGCAATTGCCAAGAAAACTGTAGCGTCCCCACCTCTCACCGCCTTCCATGCTTTCGAGCAGAAAAAGCGGACCATGGCCGTCGTATATCTTTGCAAGCGCCGACACAGGGGTTTGCATATCGGCAAGCACTTCCATACACACGGGGATAAGATTTCCCTTTTGCGCCATAGCCCGAAACTCGGTTCTTTCCGGGTAAACCCCCAACTGCATAGTCTGTCTCCTTTGCGGCCAGGCATTACGCCACGGCATCCTGGTATCCCCAGGCTCTAACAGTTAACCGATGTTTTATAGACCGAGGCAATAGCCTCCACCTGCCGGCACATATCGCGGAACTGATCGGGATAAAGCGACTGAGCACCGTCGCTCAAGGCCTTTGCCGGCTTGTTGTGAACTTCCACTATCAAACCGTCGCAACCAACGGCAACGGAGGCCCTGGCGAGCGGGACCACCTGATCCCTGAAACCCGCGGCATGGCTTGGGTCTACGATTACAGGCAAATGGCTCTCCTGCTTAACAACGGGAACGGCGGAAAGATCGAGGGTGTTGCGGCTATGGTTGGCAAAGGTGCGAACCCCACGCTCGCAAAGAATCACCTGTTCGTTTCCGCCCTCCATGATGTATTCGGCGGCCATAAGCCATTCTTCTATCGTGGCGGCCATGCCCCGCTTTAAAAGAACCGGTTTTTTCGATTTGCCGGCGCGCCGCAGGAGACTGAAATTTTGCATATTCCTCGCACCAATCTG
Source organism: Deltaproteobacteria bacterium (assembly GCA_021780695.1). Lineage (GTDB taxonomy): Bacteria > Desulfobacterota > Syntrophobacteria > Syntrophobacterales > Syntrophobacteraceae > SbD1. Next base: position 25,830 of record JAJXYD010000021.1, on the reverse strand, counting down.
GACAATATCGACGTAGTGCTCAACCACATCAAAGACCTCATGATCAATTGCCTCGGTTATTACAGGCATTCCGGTTTCACTGCGCACCTTGGCCAGAACCTTCAACCCCTCCTCACCCAACCCCTGAAAAGCATAAGGAGAGGTCCTGGGTTTGTAGGCCCCGCCCCGGAAAATCTGCGCGCCCCGCTCTTTTACCATCCGGGCAATCTCAAGGGCCCCCGATTCACTTTCCACAGCGCATGGCCCGGCCATGATCACCAGATTGTCTTTTCCCACAACAACCTGCCCAACTTCGATAACCGTGTTGATGGGCCGAGACTCCCGGCTGACAAGCTTATAGGGCCGTGTGACGGCAATTACCTCCTGTACCGCCGGCATCTGCATGAACAAAGACGCATCCACAGGACCGCGATTGTGAAGAATGCAAATGGCAACCCTATCTCCCCCCGGAATCGGCCTCGCGGTCAACCCCTTCGCCTCGATTGCGTCGACCACAGCCTCGATCTCCGAGGCGATGGCGCTTTTTTTCATAACGACAAGCAACTTTGGACTCCTTTTGAATTTTAAAAAAAAGGGACCGAGGATTTAATCCACGGTCCCTTTTAAAAAACAAAAGGACCGTGAGCCTTGGCGCGGCCCACGGTCCAACCAGTTATCCGGATTCGAACTGATGGCTATACCGTCAGGCAAACGCCTTCACAGCTGCACCACCAGCACCAAAAATAGAGTCTATCAACCAGGTTCCTTATCACAAACAATCTCCATTAGCAGTTAATACTCTTCTAACAGAGTTAATCGAAGATTTCAAGTAAATTTTACAAACACAAAAATTTTCCATTGACAGCAGTATAAATTAAATGGGGCGGGCAAAAAAGCAGCGCCCACCCCTCGTATTTCAAGACAAAACGGCTCCAGGCCATTGCCCCATTACTTTTCCAGTTCCGCCTGGGCCATATCCCTTAGCTTGTATTTCTGGATCTTGCCGCTTGCGGTCGTTGGATACCCATCGACAAAATAGATGTGCTGAGGAATCTTGTGGTAAGAAATCCGGTCCCGGCAAAAAGCGATCACATCCGATTGAGTCAACTTTTCACCGGGTTTTACCATTATGAAGGCCGCCACTTCTTCTCCGTATTTTTCACTGGCCACCCCCACGACCTGCACGTCTTTAACCTTGGGATTGGTATAGAGAAATTCTTCGATTTCACGCGGATAGATGTTTTCTCCCCCGCGGATGATCATATCTTTAATCCTGCCCGTTATCTTGCAATAGCCGTTTTCATCCATTGTCGCAAGATCTCCGGTATGGAGCCAGTTGTCCGTATCTATGGCTTTGGCCGTGGCCTCCGGCATCTTGTAGTAGCCCTTCATGACATGGTAGCCCCTGGTGCACAATTCGCCCTGCACATTGCGCGGAACTTCCTCTCCGCTCAGCGGATCGACGATTTTTACCTCGACATGGGGCAGAGCCTTGCCAACAGTTGAGGTCTTGAGTGCGAGCGAATCGTCTCTAAGCGTTTGGGTAATACCCGGAGAGGATTCGGTCTGTCCGTAGACAATCGTCATTTCCTTTGCCCCCATATCGGCGATCACCCGCTTCATAAGCTCGATGGGACAAGTAGAGCCTGCCATGACACCGGTGCGAAGACTGGAAACTTCGTAGCCCTTCTTATCCATCTCTTCGAATTCGGCTATAAACATGGTCGGGACGCCAAGAAGGGAGGTACACCGCAACTTTTCCACCGTCCTCATGGCCCCTTCGGCTGTGAAGGAAACAAGAGGCGCCATTGTAGCCGCCGAAACCATACAGGTCAGAGTCCCGATAACGCAGCCAAAACAGTGGAAAAATGGAACAGGAATGCACGCGGTGTCCTTGGAGCTAAGATCCATACGCTCGGCCATGCTAAGAGCGTTTCCGATAATGTTTGTATGGGTGAGCATAACGCCCTTGGGAAAACCGGTGGTCCCGGAAGTGTATTGCATATTGATGACATCATCGGGGTCGAGCGAGTTGAGTCTGGCCTGCAACTGTTCATCGGATATCGTTTTACCCATCTCAAGAACATCATCCCAGTTGTACATCCCCGGAATTTTTTCCTTGCCAAGATAGATGACGTTTTTGAGGAAAGGAAGCTTTTCGCAATCGATTTTGCCGGGTTGACTCTCGGCTATAGCCGGACAAACATTATTTAACACCTTGAGGTATTCGTCAGGCTGACGCACCCCGCCAACCAGAATAAGGGTGGTGGCATCGGATTGTTTGAGAAGGTATTCGAGTTCGCTACTGCGATAATTTGTGTTTACCGTAACCAGAACAGCCCCCATGCGGCCGCTTCCATAATGGGTATAGATCCATTCGGGAACGTTGTTGGCCCAAATGGCAACCTTATCGCCACGCTCCACCCCCAGGGCCATCAGGCCTTTGGCCACGGAGTCAAATATATCCTTTAGTTCCGCAAAGGTCTTGGAGATACCAAGATCGTAGTATTGCATGCCGATTTTATCGCCGAAGTCTTTAGCTAGAATATCGACAAGATTTCCGATCGTTACCTTACCCGCTGTGATGTTTGGCTTTTCCATCCGTTTTCCTCGATATTTTCAGGTTATCAGGACAGGATCTCCCAAGGAGTCCCAACGCGAAGACATTTTCCCATAAAATCAGTCGACTCAATATTCGAATCTTTCCCGCAAGCGGTGGATAAAATTTGTTACCTAACCCTGAAAATATTCGGATAAGAAGTTGAAAAGCGTTTGCGCATGGCGGCCGTAACCGCCGGTCCCACCGTAACATCAAAAGAGAGCTTCCTCTAGGGTCGGGCAATTGGAGCCTAGCGAGGCCAACCCGGGACGCCGGCGCAGATAACACCACAAAGGCCGGCGGGCACCGAATTTACCTCACAGTGTCACATAGAATTTTCCCTGGTTTGAGACTACGTCGACAATACGCCTGCAAGTTTCCTCCAGCCTAACAGGTTTTGTGCATAAGTTAAAAATCTAGACTGTTCCAACCCACAGGACAAAACCTGTAGCGGAGCCCGTATTGGTGATCATCTCCTTTTCACGGTTTGAAAAAAGGTGAACGCAATCCCCTTCCATGAGCTGATAAGTGCTCTCACCTAAAATCAATTCAATCGAACCCCTTAAAAGGCAGAGAACTTCCTGACCGTTTTTCACGTTTTTACGGGCCGGAATAGACTTGCCCGGCTCTACGACAAGTATTGCCGAATCAATAATCGTACGGTACTCGGGACTAAAAAAACGGCGGGTTACAAAACCGGTATGGGAGAAATCAACCTCATCCCATTCGGATTTCCTTATGACCACAATATCTTTACATCTATTGACTCTGGAGATGAGTTCACCGGCATCGACGCCGATAGCGTTGCAGATCCTTATCAGGGTATCGACCGAAGGGGAGTTTACATCGTTTTCGACCTGGCTGAGAAACCCTTCAGAAATGGAGGCCTTTTCGGCAACGACTTTGAGAGTGAGCTTTCGTTCTTTTCTGCATTTTCTAATAAGTGTGCCGATGTTCATACCGACTCGCGCCCAGTTAGGAACAAAACACAGCAGGTTTGATAAAGTCTTTACCAATACTAATTTTTTTGTTTTTTATTAAGATGAGCTTATACAAAGTAATTTGCAACCCTGTCAATAGGAAATTAGCAGAATCGGGAAAGTATCACAATGCGGCAGAGCGGCGTCCTCCCAAGGGAGAAAGAACAAGAGCAGAGCACACAGGCGCAGAGGGAATTTATTTTTGAGCGGCCAGCAGAGGGCGACTGCTCAAAGGAAACCCTGTGAGGGTTGGCAGCGGAATTTTTGCGCCCGCGTGAGTGTTTCGATCAGGCTCGCAGTGGTTAAATCCCACCCCTTCCCGGGAGCATCCCAAGTAAGATGATGTTGGCTAATTTATCTATTCCTTCTTACCCGAAATTTATCTTGGGGCAACTTTTCAAGATCGTTTTTAAATAACCATCTATTTGAAATTAATTAATGTATATCGATTTAAAGTAGAAGATCCACCTGTTATTTACCCTCCTGGGTCCTCCTTTACTGAAGGCAATTAAGGCTTAAGGTGTCTATGGTTTGAGTGATCAATATAGGGACAATAGTGATGTAACGCCATAGCAACTGTGATTAGGGACATGTTTACCGCATTATATCACCTCTATTTTGAAGACTAAACACAGATAACCGGCTCGTTAAGCAATAACGCCCTGTGAAAGGATATCAACCGGACTTCAGCTTGCCATCCATCGTTGGGGAACTAAGATGAAGTATTGGGTCGATACAAAGATTGCGAAAATTTTTTATGCCTTCGCCATGCTGATTTTGCCCTGCGCCTGTCAGACGGCCAACACCGCGTCCGCTCCTGCATCGGCCATTTCACAATTGCCGGCCGTAAGGCCCGGGCCGGCATCATCTGTTGCTCTTGGAAGCGGCGACATAGTAGAGATAAAATTTGCCTACGCTCCCCAGTTTGACCAAACCGAGACGGTTCGCCCCGATGGAAAGATCGAACTCCAGCTTGTAGGCGAGATTTCGGTACAAGGAAAGACACCCTCCCAACTTCGAGACGAACTCATGAATTTATATGCCAAACAGCTAAAGCACCCGCAACTGGCGGTCTTTGTGAGGGGATTCTACGATCGCCGGATCTATGTGGGAGGAGAAGTAAAAAAGCCCGGCGCCGTGTTGATGCCTGGGCAAATGAGCGTTTTGGACGCAGTGATGAACGCGGGCGGGTTCAACAGAGAGACGGCGGAAACAACCAATGTGGTCGTGGTTAGAAACATTGACGGCCAGATAAGGGGAGAAGCCCTAAATCTCAAAGGGGCATTGAGGGGTGAGACAACGAATTCATTTTATCTAAAACCAGGAGATATTGTCTATGTACCAAGCACCCCTATAGTAAATGTCGATCTATGGGTTCAGCAGCACCTGTGGCAAATGCTTCCGCCCCTGGGCATAGGGGCCAATGTATATTAGCGCAAGGTAAAAATCGGCTACAGAACCTGATATCTACTCTATCCATACCCCGACCTGGCGGAGAGATGAGGATATGGCTGATAGCGAAGCTAAAACCAGTTTTCCTGAGACTTCGATGCGGGACATTTATAATGTTTTGTTCCGGCAGAGAAAAAAGATGATCTTTTTTTTTCTGGCCGTGATGGCCGCCGTTATTCTATGGGTAATACTTACTCCGGACATATACAGGTCAGAGGCTGAGATACTCGTGCGAATCGGCCGCGAGAATGCAAGCGCGGGTCCCACAGTGGCAACCGGCAAGATGATAAATATCAGTCAGGAAAGAGAAAACGAGATCAACTCGGAAGCCGACATTCTAAAGAGCCGCGAGCTTGCCGAGAAGGTAGTAAAAGTGATCGGTCCCGAGCTTATCCTCCACGGGGCAAAGGAGACATTACCGCCCGAAGCGACCCTTTCAGCCACCCTTCGCTATTATGCAAGGCGCGCGGCTGTCTACCCTCTTTGCGCCCTCTCGGGGCTTTTCTCCCCGCGCAAGGGGCAAACTGCGGTCAAAAGACTCAGGGAAAAAGATTCGGCTATTGCCTCGCTTATGAAACGGCTCGTAGTGGAGGTATCAAAGAAAAGCAACATAATTAGCATAACCTATCAGACAAACGACCCCGGACTTGCACGCGAGGTTTTGGACCGGTTGGTCGGCTTCTATCTCGAAAAACACATCGAGGTAAATCGCACATCGGGTTCTTATGCATTTTTTAAAAAGCAGCAAGGCGATTTGGAGACTCTACTCGAGCGCACGGACCAGAAGCTAAAAGACCTTAAAAACACGACTTCCATAGCCTCCATAACCGATCAGCGCCGCATACTTTTAGAACGAATCGGGGCAATGAAAAGGGAGCTTGGAGACATCGAGGCTTCCGCCGCGGCTTCCAAAGCCAGGGTTGAGGAGCTTACAGCCACACTTTCGAGGTTGCCAAGCAAGGTGAGAAAAGATGTGACGACCGGATTTGCCAACTCGGCAGCCGATGCCATGAGAAAGCAGGTCTACGATCTGGAGCTAAAGGAGCAGAAACTTCTATCGACCTATACTGAAAGCAGCATACCGGTGCAGGAAATCCGCCGCCAAATAGAAGAGGGCAAGTTGCTCCTTTCCAGGGCGCAGGAGCAAAATCAGGTGACCACGGGACTCAATGTAAACTATCAAAAACTGCAACTCGCTCTTTTGACTCAGAAAGGAAATCTTTCGTCTCTGGACGCCAAAGCCGCGACCATCAGAGCCCAACTAAGAAGCGCCACGCAGGAGATGGACAATCTAAACGATGCTCAGGTGCGCTTCGAGAGGCTAAACCGGGAGCTGAGGATTCAAAGGGCCAACTTTTCCAAGTATTCCGATAGCCTTGAGCAGGCAAGGATCAACGAGGCCCTCGATGTGCAAAGAATATCCAATATCGGTATAGTAGAACCCGCGACCTACTCCTTGAAACCGATTTTACCCAAAAGGGCTCTGGACCTTGCGATGGGATTATTTATCGCGGTTTTTGGCTCTCTTGGCCTGGCCTATTTCTTCGAACTTCAGGACCATTCTATAAAAAACCCCGAGGATGTCTCCGACAGGCTGCATCTGACGATACTGGGGTCTATCCCGATGTTTTTTGCCAGGAAGGGCGAAAAGCCCCCCCCACTTGCGCCACCAGGCTTTCTCGAGACGCCATCCAAGCCTGGAGCCTTCCCGTGGCAAAATGGAAAGGGCTCCGGACTCGGCGAACTTTTAACGTTTCTAGCCTGCGGCGCCCGGAGCGGTCACGGAGCAATTGCCCTCACATCCTGCCATCCGGCAGAAGGGGTAACCACGGCTTCGGCCTATATCGCCGGCCAGATCGCAGAGCGCGGCGAAGGCCGTGTTTTGCTAATAGACGCAAATTGTTCAAGCCCCGAGCAGCACATACTATTTGGAACGAAGCTCTCCCCCGGTCTTGCAGAACTCGGGTATAGCCCTCGGTCGGCATCAACCTGCATTCAGCCAACCTCAAACGAAGGCCTGGACATACTTTGCGCGGGCAAAAACGAGAATGGATTTGCCGCGATCGGCCTCAAGACCTTCTCTCAAGCTCTACCGCTGCTCAGGCGCGAATACAGTCTCATTATCTGCGATCTTCCGGCCCTGCTCGAACACAGCCCGTCCATGCAACTGGCCTCCCTTATGGACGGAGTGGTTTTGGTAGTAGAGGCCGAAAAGACCCGGTGGGAAGTTATCCACAAGGCCAAAGACACCCTCGGTAGCACAGGAGCCACCGTTTTGGGCGTCGTTTTGAACAAGAAAAGACGGCATATACCCGAATGGCTATACAAGAGGCTCTAAGAGAGTCTCGCATCGGGAAGGGCAAAAAATGTATGCGGCCCATTTCAAGCTAACCTGTTTTCCCTTTGAAAATACCCTTGGCCAACATTTTCTTTTCATGAGCCGTTCCCATGAGGAAGTGACCGCCGCGCTCCTCTATTTTGTGATGGAGAGGAAAAGCTTTGCATTAATCTGCGGCGATGTGGGAACGGGCAAGACGATGCTGGTGCGACACCTTCTGGCACGGCTTCCCGGATCTGTGGTGGCGATTCTGCTTCCCTATCCTGACGTCGAGTACATAGAGATGCTTCGTTACCTGGCAAGAGTGTTAGGCCTTGGGACCGAAAGGAAGGGCGTTCTCGAGCTATCAGACGAGCTAAAAGCAAGGCTTGCAACGATGGGCGCGAAAGGCAATCAGGTAGTGCTGATAATAGACGAAGCCCATCTTCTCCCTATTTCAAGCCTTGAAAGCATCCGGCTTCTGTCAAACATCGAATTAGCCGACCACAAACTTCTCCAGATACTTTTGATCGGCCAAAGCGAACTGGCACTAAAGCTTCGAAAGCCCGAACTACGCCAACTCCGCCAGAGGGTCACAATAAATCGGGTGCTCCTTCCCATGACGCAGGCAGAGACGATCAATTATATCGACTTCAGGCTAAGGATAGCCGGTTCCAGTTTCGAGGCCTGCTTTAAACCCGGCAGCGAAAGGCTGATCACCAGACTCACGGGGGGTGTGCCTCGTAATATAAACAGGTTGTGCGATACGGCCTTTCTCATCTGCATGACGCTTAAAACCCAAAGGGTGACAAAGGGGATTCTAAGGAAGGCCCACAAGGCACTTGAAAGCGATTCGACCCGGAGAGGCATTGGCCGGGGAGACCGGAGAAAAAATTTTCGGCACGCTCTGGCGACCGCTACGCTCTTAATCGTCTTGGCAGCCGGATACTTTCTATCGGCAAGGAACATCTCAAGGAGGCCGCTTAAAACTGTGGAAAGTCGGGTAAGCGCTTTAGCTCCTCTACAGCCGGCCCCTACAATCGGGAAAGGGCAAAAAGAGGGTAAAACGGTTGTTTCCCCGCGCCAAGATAACGGTCAAACTTTTCCACTACCCAGGAAAACCGACAGCACGCCCCCCCTGCCCCACCAGAGCCTGACTCAATCGGTCAAAACATCGCAGAAGCCCCCCGTTTACCCGATACCAGCCGTCCCTGGCGGCGCGACAAAGGAAGAGCCCAAGGAGAATAATCCTGCCCCATTGCGGACCGATTACAGGACCATCTTTGTAAAAAAGGGCGATTCGCTTAGCCGTATCGCCGCCCGATGTTTTCCAGACGAGCCAGTCCTGGGACTTAAAAAGATTCTCCAGGCCAACCCGAAGATACGGGATAAAGATTTAATTCTTATCGATCAAAGCCTCAATGTGCCACGAGAAGAACCGGTCAAAGCCAACTTGCCCCCGGGCGAGGTTAAGCAATAGAAATTGGGGGGGGTGCCGGGAAGGGCTCTTCACAGTTACCCACCGGTTGGGTACAAGGGCAAACCAATCAGTGCCCGGTTTTCGCAGGGGCGGATGTACCGTTTTGGGCACTGAGAGTCTTATAGCCTCCGCTAAGGCTCTTAACGTCAAAGAGATTCTGGGACAGAAGTCTTGCTGCGTAGTAGGACCTTTGCCCGACCGCGCAATAAGCCAGGATCTCGCGGTCTTTGGGCAGTTCATCGAGCCTGGAGCGCAGTTCGTTTAAAGGAATGTTTACCGCCGTATCGAGGTGTCCTTTTTTGAATTCGGATGGATCGCGAACGTCAAGGATAAAGGCACTGGAATTTTCGAGCTCTTCCCACTGAGAGATGCGAGCATCGCCCCGGAGTATATTGGCCGCGATCATTCCAGCCATATTGACCGGGTCCTTGGCCGAGCCAAACTGAGGGGCGTAGCACAATTCGGCCTCTTCGAGATCGAAGACGGAACCGTTTTTCTGGATCGTCATGGCTATAATGTCGATACGCTTTTCCACCCCCTCCTGGCCAACGGCCTGAGCACCCAGCACCCGGCCATCGGTTTTGGAAAAGATCAGTTTCAAACTCATTGGCTTTGCGCCGGGGAAATAAGTCGCATGGTTTGCGGGGTGCAGGTAGACTTTCTCACATTGATCCCAAAGCCCTGCTCTTTTCAGGGCTTTTTCACTCGAACCGGTTGAGGCGATCCGGAGGTCGAACACGGCACAAACCATGGAACCCTGGACACCCCTGAAGGTCATGGCTTTTCCAAAAATGACATCGGCAGCAATGCGTCCCTGGCGGTTGGCAGGACCGGCAAGCGGCACAAAGGTCCACTTGCCGGTAACAAAATCTTTAACCTCAACGGCATCGCCCACGGCCCAGATCTTGGGATCGTTAGTCCTCATCCGGTCGTCGACCCTGATACCGCCAAGCTCTCCTATATCCAGGCCACAGTCACGGGCAAGTTTAGTCTCGGGCCGAACGCCGACAGCGACAATCACCATATCGACCGTTTCCGTATCGCCCGATTTCATCGTTACACGGAGGCAACCCTCGCCCACCGACTCGAAAGAGGCAACAGCGTCTCCAAGACGCAGTGAAACGTTGTTTCTCCTAAGCTCCTCATGAACCGGGCCGATCATCTCGGCATCCATTGGGGGCATGACCTGCTGCTGCATTTCAACAAGACTCACCTCGATTCCAAGCCTTACGAGGTTTTCAGCCATTTCCAGGCCTATGAAGCCCCCGCCCACCACCATCGCCCGCCTGGCCTTGAATTTTTCTATCCAGTCCCTGACCTGCCTGGTGTCGGGAATGCTTCTCAGGGTAAAGATTCCAGGCAGTTCAACGCCGGAAACCGGGGGCATTACGGGCCTGGCGCCGGGAGAGAGGACAAGGGCGTCGTATTTTTCGCGATATCTTCTTCCTGTTTGGACCTCAAGGATTTCGACCTCGCAGTTTTGCCTATCGATAGAGGTGGCCTCGGAATTTAGCCGCACGTCGATATTGAAGCGGTTTTTGAACAGGACCGGGTTTGCCACAAGGAGGGCTTCTTCCCGCCGGATTACTTTTCCCACGTGATAGGGAAGACCGCAATTGGCAAAGGAGACGTAGGGACCTTTTTCGATCATAATGATCTCGGAGTCTTCAGAAAGTCTCCTTGCCCTTGTGGCACAAGAGGCCCCACCGGCAACACCACCGATAATAATGACACGTTTTCCGGACTTCATATTTTTCCTGTCCTTGCAGCCACGAAAACGGCCAAGGCTTTTTTCCGCAAAGCCCAAGCCAAAAGATGCGGCCGTTTTAACTATTTGGAAGATTGCCGGTTTCGAATTTGCTCCAACACAGCGAAAGCAAGGCGTCGCTGATTGTCATCATAGAATTTAATGTAGTGAACCGCTGAGGATTCTTCAAACCCCCGAATGGTCTTGTGCTCACCGCCAAAACCCGGGTCGAAGGTCTGCAATCCGTTTTCGATTGCAAAGGATATCGGGTGATAGTAGCAGGTGGCAAAGTGCAGAAAGGGCACCTCACGGAAAGCCCCCCAGTATCTTCCGTAGAGCCGTTGCGCCTTGGTGAAGAAAAGGGCCATTCCGACTTTTTCCTCTGCCGTTTTAGCCACACAAAAAGTACACCTTCGCCCGAAATTTTCACCCAGCAGGCGAAAAAAGGCTTCATTGAGAAAGGGTTTTATCCCGGAGCCCATATATTTTGCCCAGGTACGCCGGTAGACCAGATAGAGGTCATTATAGACAGAGGGAGAGGCATTTAGGCCCTCTAGCATACTCAACTCTATGCCCTGATCGCGAATGGAGCGATATTCACGCCTAATCTTGGTTCTTCGAGCGGATTTAAAGGAGAGCAGGAAATCCTCAAAAGTGCGATACCCACGGTTAGCCCAGACCAGATGCGGGGTGCTAAGCCTGATGTATCCGTGTTGGGTCAGAATACGGTTAAGAGAAGAGGTGGGGGAGACGAAATAAAAGCGGCTAGTCGAAAGAGCACGCTCCATTGAAATTGCATCGATTTTTTTTAAAATGGATTCAAAAATGGCAATCCGGTCAAGGCCCGGAGCAAGGAGGAAATCGTATCCGGGCACGGGAGTAAAGGGAATGCTTCCGACCAGACCCGAACCGAAAGGAAGGCCGGTAATTTCGGATAAGAATTCGAGCATTCCCCCATCTCCAAACTCCACGAAGGCACGGTCTCGCAGATAGAGCGGAGCAAGGGCCACGAGGGACGAATTGTGGTAAAGGCCAAGGTGTGCGGGTTTGTAGCCACCGGCCGCGCAAACCGCCCCGGATTTTTCAAGCGCATGCAGATATTCATATTCGAGCATGGGCACGGAATCAACGGCCAAGGCATTCCACTGCTGGAGGTCGAAATCCTCGATTTGCGATAATACTTTTTCCACTATTTCCATCTGGCAGGATTGCTTCTCCTATACTATTTTATTAACCACTTTATATTGTATCACAACTTAGAAGAGGTTGGGATCAAGATTGGGCCAAGATATAGACGGTATTACTTTGAATGCGGACCCGGAATCAGAAGGAGATGGAGTATGCCGCGGGATCGGATATTTTCATTCACACAAGATCACATGCAGGCCTTTACGCAAGAACTGATCCAGTTTCTATCCATTCCCAGCGTCAGCACCCTTAGCGAACATACCGGGGACGTTTTAAACGCCGCCCAGTGGGTGCTGGATCAACTCAAAAGGTGCGGCATGAGCGGCAAGCTCTACCCGACGCAGCGCCATCCGGTCGTACTGGCGCGCTCCCCGGAGGTTTCAGGTGCGCCGGTTTTGCTTATCTACGGCCACTATGACGTACAACCCCCAGATCCGTTGGAGGAATGGCAAACCCCGCCATTTTCACCAGATATACGGCAAGGCTTTATATACGCCAGGGGGGCAACCGACGATAAAGGCCAGTTGTTTACCTATATAAAGGCAATCGAATCGGTGCTGGAGGTTTCGGGAAAGCTTCCGATCAACATTATCGTTTTGGTCGAAGGCGAGGAGGAAATCGGCAGCCCAAACCTCGAAAGATTTCTAATCGAACACAGAGAAGAACTAAGGGCCGACGCCGTGGCAATCTCGGATGGCGCCCAACTCGCCCACCAAATTCCAGCAATAACTTACGGCCTTCGAGGCCTTTGCTATCTACAGATAGATATCAGGGGACCGCGGTTTGATCTTCACTCCGGCGGGTTTGGAGGGATCGTTCATAATCCCGCGCAGGTGCTCTCAAACATCCTGCAAAGGCTAAAGAACCCCGATGACACGGTCGCAATCCCCGGCTTTTATGATGAGGTTATCGGCTTAGAGCAGTGGGAAAGGGAAGAAATGGCCGACTCACCTCTTGATGTGGAGGCTCTGAAAAATTATCTGGGGGTCAGCGAGTTCACGGGCGAACCCGGCTATTCGCTGGTCGAACGCAGCAGCGCGAGGCCGACATTGGATATAAACGGAATTTGGGGCGGCTTTTCCGGGGAGGGGGCAAAGACGATAATTCCGGCCAAAGCGGGGGCCAAAGTGAGCATGCGGTTGGTTCCAAACCAGACCCCACAAAAGATCGAGGCCCTGTTCACCCGGTATGTCAAAGGCCTATGCCCTCCGGGAGTAAGCATTGAATTTTCAGGTCTTCATCATGCGGAGCCTGTTGTAGTAAACAGAAACACCCCCAGCATGCTGGCCGCTGAAAAAGCGATAGAGGCCGGGTTTGGGCAAAGGCCCAGGTTCAAAAGAGAAGGCGGCTCCATTCCCGTGGTAAACCTGTTCAGAAAACATCTCAACCAGGAGAATATACTCTTGCTGGGTTGGGGAAGCCCCGATGATGGCCCTCACTCCCCAAACGAACGCTTCAACCTCGAAGATTTTGCCCGTGGGATAAGGTCCGCGGCAGCACTGTTTTATGAAATGAGCAAATAGCAGACTACTCAGGGGGTTTTAGGAGCCATTTGAGATTTTCGGGAGGCTTTTGGGTCTTTCCCGCACAGAAGAGTATGCTGATTCGCCGATTTCTAGGGTCATCAATGGGGAAAATGGGCATACGATCGGCATAACCGACGACTCTGCAAATCCTTATGGGATTTATACCGTCTGCTTCGAGCACCCGCTTGGCCGAAAGAGCCCTGGCAACCGAGAGATCCCAGTTAGACATCTGGCCGGCCCCCGAAGGGCTTGAGTCAGTGTGGCCCTCCACCGCAATTTTATTGGGGAAATTAATAATAATGTTAGCAACGGATTTGATGATTTGTTTGCCCAAATCCGTGATTTCAGCACTTCCCGGTGGGAAGATCGGCGTTTTTGCGGTATCAACTATCTGAATCCTAATACCCTCCCGGCTTTCTTGTATAAAGACGTGCTTTTGGGCCACCGCGACCGGTCCCCCCTGGATGATGCCGGTCATAAGGCGCTTGGCCATATCGTCGTTTGTGACACCGCCTTTGTCGTTGCCCTTGTCGACGACGACGTCGTTGCCAAAAGAGGAGCCAACAGGCCTGGGCCCGCCTTTGTACATGAAGGAAGTACCGCCCTTGGTAAAAAGGCTAAAATTTCTGAAGTACAGCGCCAGAACGGCCCTTTTTTCCTGAGAGGTCATATTGAGCAGCCACATAAGCAGAAAGAAGGCCATCATGGCAGTTACAAAGTCGGCATACGCCACTTTCCAGCTTCCGCCATGAGCTCCCCCATGACTTTTTTTGACTCTTTTTATTATGATTTTTTTCGATTTGCCCTCATCCATCTCATTTTTTCCTAGACTGTTTGACCATATTTTCAAGTTCCAAAAAGGTGGGCCGAAGTTCTTCGGGAACGACTCTTCTAGCAAACTCTATGGCCACCTGCGGAGAAGGGGTGCTCATAAAGGAGAGAAGACCGGCTTTTATGACCGTTAGAAATTCCTTGTCCTCGTTTGCGATGTTTTCCAGATTTTTGGCCATCGGCCCAACGAAACCATAGCACATAAGAACGCCCGTAAAGGTGCCAACCAGGGCAGCGCCGATGCATCCACCCAGCACGGCGGGAGGGGCGTCGATTTTTTTCATCGTCAGCACGATCCCCAGAACGGCAGCCACAATGCCCAACCCCGGAAGGGCATCAGCGACATTGGCGATGCTTTTGGACGGAATCAGAGCTTCCTCGTAATGGGCCTCAATTTCATAGTCGAGAAGTTCGCCCATTTCATGGGCTTCTATATCCGTTATGGTAAGAGTGCGCAAGGTATCGGTAAGAAAAGCCAGTGCGTGATGATTTTTGATAAAGGAGAGATGATTTTTAAAGATCGGGCTTTTTTCCGGACCATCGAGATCGGCTTCAATGGAAACCAGGCCCTCTTTTCTAATTTTGTAGAATATATCACTCAACAGTAACAGGGCATCGAGGTAATCTTTTTTGGAATAGGCACGGCTCTTAAACATCCGGACAAAACCTGCCTGGACGGCCTTTATCACCTTCAGAGGCGATGCGATGACAAATCCGCCCAGAGCGGCTCCGAAAATGATGATGTATTCGTGAGGTTGAATAAGAAGACTGATATTGCCATTCTCACCCAGATACCCGCCCAGAACCCCACCCAAAACTATTACTATTCCGATAATAACGAACATTAGGGTGTACGGCTCCTTTTTTTTCTTATTAGCTCACGTTGCTTGTGAAAGACATATTTTGCAATATGTTCGCGAATGTCGTTGTCTATATCGGTAAATTCAATGCAAAGCTCGCTCATATCACCGGCCGGTTCGCAACTGACGACCTTTCCGTAAATGTAGAAGACCATCGAAGGTGCGGTCGGCACCATAAGCTTGACTTCCACATCGGAATTTCGTTCATAACTGTCGGGGGCATGGATCCTAAGACCTCCATCGCTAATATTTACTTTGGCCATGTCCAACCCTTTACCGCAGGATTCACCGGAAAGTATCCTGATGATGGAATCGAGCTTGGAGTTTAGAATTTTAAGAAAGGACGAAAGAGCCTCGTCCTCGATCTCAGGAAGAGGCTGGGTCTCAACGCAAACGGATTCCAAGACCATTCTTGAGACCAGAGAAAGCTTTTCGGCTTCCGTAACGGCACGGATACTTATCGGCAAATACCCTGTCACCCTGGCGTATTCCCTCAGAGAGAGAAACTCCCTATCGTCCTCGAAATCCTTGAAACAATCCATTTTAGAAAAAACCTCCAAGTTTGGATACAGTTGGAAGCGGGGCTTCAAGTCCCAAACGGCTTGACAGAGCACGTCCGCGACATCACCCTTCAATTGGAAAATCGGATCTTTTGGGATTGGGCATGAGAAAAAAGTGAAACGATCAGCGGCGTCGATGCGGAAACTTCCCACAGTCAAACCCGATAATTTCAAAACCATTGATTTGTGAGAGAGAAAAGATCAACCGGAATATACTTTGTATTCCCCACCGTGATGGCCTCGAAGCTTTCCCCACTTCGGTGGGATAAAGACTACAAGGAAGGCTCCCCTGCGAAAAGCCCCGGCTATAACCCTCCGGGGCAGGCTTAGCAGAGGAGCAAACTAAAATTAAAGCTAATTACTGGTCAAATATTTAACTTTAGTCGTTTTTGCTAACTGGGCAAGCCATGTGCTCCAGACCACATTGCGTTTCTGCCGCAAAATCCTCTGGGAGATTTGGGCAATTTGTTTTTGCGAAGGAGCGGGTGCAACCTTTTGGCTCTCGAACCGACATACCATGTAGCTTGAACCCATTTGGATCGGCTGTTGCGGAAAAGGGGCGGACGGTCCGAGCATTAAAACGCTGTCAAGGTTTGTACCCTGAAGCAGTTTAAGATCTTTATCAGGAACCTTTCTGGAAAAGTATGCGCTCTGCAGGACAGTCACATTGGCGGCTTTGGCGGCGGCCTCAAGGCTATTTTTAGCCCTCGCGCTCAGGAGAAGAGCTGTTGCCTGCTTTAGCGCAAGTTTATTTGCCTGCGCCATGCGGCAATCCTTTAAGACCTTGTCTTGAACCTGGGCAAAAGGAGCCGGTTGGGGAGATTTTACAGCTTTTACCTGGGCCACCATGTAGCCTCCGGAAATATCGAGCATGTCGCTGACATCGCCCTGGGCCAGTCCGAAGAGTTTTTGTACAATCGGCTTGGTAAGCGGAGCAACCGGGGGCTGGTTTAGGCTAATCCAAACCGGATCGGAGGCCCTCATTTTAAGTTCAAGCGCTGCCTTAGCCAAATCCTGTCTTGCATAGGCAAGATCTCTGAGATGCTGGGCCTTCTTATAGGCAAGATCGCGGGCTTTCTGAACTTTGATGTCCTTTATTATTACATTTTTTACCGCATCGAGGGGAGCGGTCCCAGCCTTTTTCACCTGCTCGACCTTAATAATGTTTAACCCGGAAGGAGTGCGCACGATTGGGCTAACTTGCCCGGGTTTGAGGGCGAAAGCCGCGCTGGAAAAAGCCGGCGACATTTGTTTATAGGAAAAAAACCCCAAATCCCCTCCTTTTTTTGCGCTCGCCTTGTCCTGGGAATACTTTTGGGCAAGGAGGGCAAAATCCTTTCCTTTCTTGATCTGAGCGAGGATCTTTGCCGCCTGCGCGTTGGCCTCCCTGATTTGGGCGGCCGAAGCTCCGGGGGGAAGGCTCAAAAGGATGCGGCGCGCGCTCACCTGCTTTTCACCGGCAAACTCGGCCGTATTGTCGTCGTAATATTCTTTGATCTGGGCCTCGGTAGGATTAATATCTTTTTCCAGGTCGGAAACATTTAAAAGAACATAGGTTATTTGACGCTTTTCCGGATCCATGTATTGATTTTGATGTTTCTTATAGTACGCCTGGAGGGCTGGGGCATCCGGTTTTACGCTGTTTTCCAAGGTGGAGGGATCAAAAAGGGTGTAAGCCAGTTTTATCTGGTCATTGTCGAAATGATAAGAAGCAAGAATTTCACTTTGGGTGACAATCGCCTGGCCCATAATAAAAACCTGGACCTTGGACATGGTCAGATCATCGGCCATTTCCTTTTCAAAAGTCTCAGGCGTCATTCGGTGCTGAAACAAAATAGCCCGGTAGCGCCTCATATCGAACTTTCCACCGTCGTTTTGAAAGGCGGGAATCTTCAATATAGCGGCTCTCACCTCCTCAGGGGTAGCCTGGAGGCCAAGCTCTCGAGCGCCTCTAACAACCAGGTAGCGACGAACAAGGGAGTCCAGCGCCTGTTTTTTGATGTCGAGGGCCTCCATGAGCTTTTGAGGCACAGAACCGCCAAACTGGTGGCGGATGGCCCGGACCATGTTTTCATAGGCCGAGCGGTACTCTTGCATAGTGATGTAGTGGTCGCCCACAGAAGCCACGTCGTTAGCGTGACGGCTCTGGTAGAGATATCCGCCCCATCCGATGAAAACTATGATGAGAGCTATGAGAATTGCCTTTGCAGCCCAGGACCTCGAATGTCTTCTTACCAGATCGAGCATTGTTTACCTAATCCTTTTGCCGTTTCAAAAATCAGAGAGGTTCAGTGTGCCGCCGTACGAGCGCAAAATAGGCGATTGCGCCAAAAAGGGGAAATGTGGCCACCAGCGCAAACCAGATAATTTTCCATCTCGTCCTGGAAAACCGCCTTTTGGGCAAATCCACTATCGCCCAGAGCGTAGGGAGCAGCGGAATGAGAAACAAAACAAAAACAATTAGCATATTAAAGGGGTTAAAGGACATCGAAGAACTCCGCGCCACCTGTTTTGCCCCGGGAGATAAATCTCCGGAGCGCCAAATTCTTTTGCTTAACGGTGGTTTATAAACTTTTACGGGCAACCCCGCAAGTCGGGATAATTGACTTTTTGAGAAAAAGGACAAAAAAGGAGGCCCCACACTGGAGCCTCCTTTTTTTCAAACAGATAAAATCAGTTCCAATCAGGCCGAAAGGCGGTTTTGCAGCAGATCGTCAACTACCGCGGGCTCGGCCAGGGTCGAGGTATCGCCAAGGTTTTCGACCTCGTTTGCGGCAATCTTTCTCAAGATACGCCGCATAATCTTGCCCGACCTTGTCTTGGGAAGTCCGGGCGCCCACTGGATCGAATCCGGAGAAGCGATCGGTCCGATTTCCTTTCTCACCCACTGGATCAGGTCCTTTCGGAGTTGATCGCTGGGTTCGATGCCGGCCTTAAGCGTAACGAAGGCATAGATCCCCTGGCCTTTTAGATCATGGGGACAACCAACGACCGCCGATTCGGCAACGGAGGGGTGAGCAACAAGTGCGGACTCGATTTCGGCTGTTCCGAGGCGATGGCCCGAAACGTTAATAACGTCGTCCACCCGACCGGTAATCCAGTAGTAGCCGTCTTCGTCCCTGCGCGCACCGTCGCCGGTAAAATAGAGGCCCGGATAGTTCGAAAAGTAGGTCTGTTTGAAACGGTCGTGGTCGCCGTAGACCGTTCGCAGCATTCCGGGCCAGGAATCCTTCATAACCAGATATCCCTCGCCGGCGCCGACTATGATCTGCCCCTCGGGAGAAATAATCTCGGGCTGGACCCCGAAGAAGGGTCTGGTGGCCGAGCCGGGTTTGAGGTCGGTCGCGCCCGGAAGCGGAGTGATCAATATACCGCCGGTTTCCGTCTGCCACCAGGTATCGACTATGGGGCAGCGCTTTTCGCCCACGACATCGTAATACCAGAGCCAAACCTCAGGATTTATCGGCTCGCCGACCGTGCCTAGAATCCTTATGCTCTTTCTGGAGGTGCGCCTTACGGGTTCTTCGCCCTGGCGCATGATGGCGCGGATCGCCGTGGGCGCGGTGTAGAAGATGCTCACGTTATGCTTATCGACTACATCCCAGAACCTGGACCAGTTGGGATAATTGGGAATGCCTTCGTACATCAGGGTAGTGGCGCCGTTAGCAAGCGGGCCGTAGACGATATAGCTATGGCCGGTAACCCAGCCGATATCGGCCGTGCACCAGTAGACCTCGCCATCCCGGTAATCGAAGACATACTTATGGGAAAGAGAAGTGTAGACGAGATAGCCTCCGGTGGTGTGCAAAACGCCCTTGGGCTTGCCTGTAGACCCTGAGGTGTAGAGGATGAAAAGCGGGTCTTCGGCGTCCATATGTTCCGGGGGACAATCCGCGGATGCCTTGCTCATCAAGTCGTCCCAGTCGAGGTCCCGGCCGGCCACGTTCGCCACGTTGCCCTTTGTATGCTTTACGACAACAACCTTCTCAACCGTGGGGCATTTTTCCAACGCCGCATCGGTGTTTTCCTTCAGAGGAACTTTTTTGCCGCCCCTAAGACCTTCATCGGCTGTGATTACAAGTTTGCCCTGGCAGTCCTGGATGCGTCCGGCCAGAGAATCGGGAGAAAATCCCGCAAAGACGATCGAGTGAATGGCGCCAATCCTGGTGCAGGCGAGCATCGCAACGGCCAATTGAGGAATCATCGGCAGATAAATGGTTACGCGATCCCCCTTTTTTACGCCAAGAGACTTCATTACATTTGCAAATTTGCAAACTTCCTTATGCAGCTCGGAATAGGTGATCTTTTTGCTAACCGAGGGATCATCGCCTTCCCAGATTATGGCGACCTGATCGCCGCGCTTGGCCAGATGGCGATCCAAGCAGTTGTAGCTAACGTTTAGCTTTCCACCGGAAAACCATTTGATGTGGATACCGTCGGTAAACCCCCCTTCTTTCACCGAAGTCCAGGGTGTAAACCAGTCGATTCCCTTGGCCTGTTCTCCCCAGAATCCTTCGGGGTCGGTGACCGACCTTTTGTACATGTCGAGATAGCCTTGATTATCGCAGTGCGAGCCTTTGGTCCAGGCGTCCTGGACAGGGATCTTCGTGGACATGGAACCTCCTAAAAAATGTGTGAATAAAGGATTGCGGTTTTGTCCAGCTTTGGCGAAATACGACAAGGGAGTGCAGGATGAAAAGAGAAGAAGAAGAACTGTTTCGCGTAATCAGCGGACCAGTATTTTCGGGTACGATTTAATATCAGCAAATTGTGGCGTTGTCAACATGGCAATAAAATAATCCCCAAAATCCCCCAAAAGGCATCTCTTTTCGGCAAGCAAAAGCGCCGCCCACCTTTCTTCTATCGGCGCCAATCCAGCCAGGGCTGTTCTTCATAAAAGCAGTTTCTCCTGTTTTTTGACCGCTTCGGCCTTCAGACGGTTAATCGCCTTTTCAAGGACGGGAAGAACCCTTTCACGGATGTCTCCGGCTACGGCGATAAACATGACATCCTGACCAACGAAGCGCCTGCCGGTGAAAAGATAGGCTTCAAGGGCGATGATACCGGGTTCGGCCCGCAACTCTTCAAGAACCCGCTCCCATCTGTTTGCATCCACGTCTATATCCAGATATTGCACCGGTTGGCCGGAACGCGACGAACCGCGCACCACCCCGTTATGGCAGACAATCATGCCCACCTTCGAGAAATCGGCCCGACTCTTTATTTTATCTATGATATCGTTCAGCGTTGGTTGATCCATATGCCACTCCGTTTTCGAGTCAAAAGGAAACCGTAAGAGAGCACCTGCGGGGCAGTGCCCCCATTGCAGCCATCGCCTCAAGACATTAGAGGCAAACAAGCGAGGGATTGAAACGCACGCAACGGTTTTGAATCCGCCGACCGAAAGCTTTACGTATCCAATCCTCCGGTTAGAATTACTCTATATTAACTTAAAGGAGCATTCAACCATGAGAATTCTGCTGTATGCGGGAAAAGGCGGAGTCGGCAAAACGAGCGTTGCCGCCGCAACCGGAGTCCTCGCCGCTCGAAGGGGACTAAATACCCTGGTGATGTCTCTGGATCCGGCCCACAGTCTTAGCGACGCCTTTGACCTCGACCGCACGCTCATGGACAAAAATCATGGGGCGCCCATTGGTGTCGGCGAACGGCTCTTCATCCAGGAACTGGACATATACGAGGAGATCTCAAGGTATTGGGGTGAAGTTCACAAGTATATCTCGGTTCTTCTAAGCGCCTCGGGCATCGAGGACGTGCTTGCCGAAGAACTCGCGATTGTGCCGGGAATGGAGGAGATAGCCGCCCTTCTCTACGTAAACCAGTATGCCAAGGAAAACGCCTACGACCTTTTAATTCTCGATTGCGCCCCGACCGCGGAATCAATCCGTTTCATAAGCCTTCCAAAGACCCTGGAGTGGTACATGAAAAAGATTTTCCGGGTGGAAAGGAAGCTAATCGGCTACATGCGGCCGGTAGCCAAAAGGTTCTCCGATGTACCGCTCCCGGAAGATGAATACTTTGCCTCCATCGAGCGGCTCTCCCAACGGCTTCAGGGAGTAGACCGCCTTCTTACCGACCCCGAGACCACCTCAGTACGGCTTGTTACAAACCTGGAAAAAATGGTTCTGCGGGAAACACAGAGAGCTTTCATGTTTTTTTCGCTCCACGAACTCTCCATCGACGCGGTGGTTATAAACCGGGTTTTCCCCGACGAGGCGCAGGTGGGTTTCATGGAGTCGCGGCAAAAATCCCAAAAGGCCTACATTGACCTTGCCAAGACATATTTTCACCCGGTCCCACTCTTCGAGGTCCCTTTCTACAGTTCGGAGATTCTTGGACACGATGCTCTTACAGACCTGGGAGACCAACTTTTTAAAGACCGCAATCCGGCCGATATCTTTTACACTAACCGCACCTGTGAATTCAGCGCGACTAACGGAACCCACAGGGCTAAAATTCACCTGCCCTTCACACAAAAAGCCGAAGTCGATCTTTCCAAAGTCGGCGAAGAACTCATTATCAGAGTAGGCAACATCAAAAGAAATATTATCTTGCCCCGCTCCTTTGTACCTCTGGAAACTGAGAAGGCGCGGCTAATCGGGGACTATCTCGTAATCGATTTTGGAGGAAACCATGAATGAATACCCTCGGGAAGATGAACTTGGAGGCGAAGACCAAAACTGTCTGCTTTGCTCGCTTGTAAAAACATTAAGGAGCACGAAGCAAAAACAGGGCGCCTTCCACACCCACATGTACAATGCCCGTATTGAAGTGCTCCAGGCCTTCAGGTCCCTGATCGACGAGCGCATCGAAAACCTGGAAAAAAGAAAGAACCGCGAGGAGGGTAAAAAGGCCACGAAAATCATCGTGGAGTAACCAAAAACATGGGGCTTAGAAGGCTGAGGGAAAACGGCAATGCTGTTGCTTTAAGGATGTGCCACCTTTTCCACCCTTTTGGCACACCACTTATTGTTGCGCACCCAAGGGACTCCTCTTAACAGCATCCACTTTTTCCCGCCCCATTTTCGCCCCCCTCTTCATACTGGTCGAGGGAACAACAGCAGCCGTTGCTCCAGCCAAGCAGGCTGTTTATCACAGCAGAGGCGCATCCGACACCCGTTTGCACCGAAACCGCGCCCTCCGGGCAATTGCGGGCGCAGGCCCCGCACTCGATGCAGGAGTCCCTCTCGACTATGCGCGCCCTGCCCTTAGATATTTGGAAAACCCCGCGGGGACAGACCGTTTTGCACATGGCGCACCCCGAACAGGCCGCTTCGTTTAGTTGCAGCGTCACTACATTTTTTAGATATACCGGTTTGCCCATAAAAACCTCATCGAAGGAAAATCGAAGTTACCCAGAGAACCGTACCCAGTGCCCCTGCGACAATCTCTGCCGGAAAAGCCCACTTCATCTCCTTTTTGACCCCGGAAAGCGATGTAAAAGTCGAGCAGCCGGTAAAATTCATGGCCAGATAGGCTGAAAAGGCCGGAATAATCAACATCCAGGCGGCAATCTCGATTGCACCCGCCCCATGAAGCCCCCACAGCCCATCGCGTATATAGAGAAAAACCGCCGCGACTACGATCCCGGGCCAAAGGCCCTTTAATGAAAAAGCTTTTCCGGGAAGCCAGGGCAAAAGCAGGGGGGTTAGAACACAGCCCGAGGCAATTGCGGCAAGAAAACCGATGAGCGTGGCTCCGCCAAATCTGAGGGCGTTAGACACAAACGCCGTGCGCCCTCCAAAGCCGCTAAGAACAAATATTACGGGAAGCGCGGGCAGCAAAGTCTTCACGGCATGCACGACCTCGACGGGGACAAGCGAGAGCCTCTCGCCGGTTTCAAACGTTTTAATGCGCATGCCCGCCCCGGCCTTCATACCCGAATCAAGAAAATCGGGAAGGTCTTTAGCCCCAACCGGACCATAGACAACCTTGAACCCGGAAAGCTTTTGGACTTCGCCAGCGCAAACACCCGGAGCCCCAAGCTGGGGGACGATGAGTCTTCTATGCTTTACCACCTTGCCCAGGCCGCTCGATGCGATTCGCTCCACCAGTTCCTTTGTGCCGAAGGTCCCCTTGCCCGCCGCGCACCACACGTTTATCCCCTCGGTATCAAGGACCAGTATCCAACCGCTTCTTCCCGGACGCAACGATTTGCGCAGCACGTCGAAGCTCATTTTGAAATTGGCCGATACGAAAACCGGAGAATCCTCATCGGGGTGTCCCAGCGCATAGAGGCCCGGGTCCACCTTGTAGCTCATGCGCCCAATGTTCCAACGGACTTTCCAGCCGCCCAACCGGTCCCCAAAAGTCAACGCGGACTCTACACAAGCCACCTTGCCCACGGCGGTTTCCATGGAACCTGAGACAAAAGACTGATCCAAACGGGGAAGACCCACCCGGGTCTTTGTAGTCTTTGGCCCTCAGCAGAGAGGTTTTGCGGTCCCGTTTCCAACAAAAGGGGGTTGCCCTGTCTGTGGCGACAACCCGGTTAAAAGAGTTTTATCGGTGTTTTTATTCAAAAGAGCATCCTTAGGTTTTGGAAATTTCAAGATGAAACCGGCCTCTACGCTGTGCCTATAAAGGGATGGATTACAAAGTAGATACCCAAAATACCTATGGCAACGGCGGCACACTTTTTAAACCACAGGCTCCCCTGATGAAAGGAACTGTTTTCGAGAAGTTTTCTCACCTTTGCGGTGGAACTGCCGGCCACGGCGATGGGTATGCACTCACCGATGCCGAAGAGTACGATATAGAGGACCCCGGTCAGGATCTTTTGCTGAACGGTTATGACGGCGAGAATCGGAGCAATGAAACCGAAAGTGCACGAACCCGACAGGATACCGTAGGCAAGCCCCAGAACAAGCGCTCCCGACAACCCCTTCACCTGGATCGCCCCCATGAGGCTTCCGGACATGGAGCACTTCGAGATCCCCCATATATCCAGGGCGACCCATATAAGAATGGCCCCCACCAGGATGGTCCAGTAAGGGCTGACCTGCCCCAGCATGGAGCCAAGAAGCGAGCAGACAATTCCCAGGGTGGCGATGGTTATGAAAAGTCCCGTACTGAAGATCACCGCGCAAAGAACGGCATCCTTAGTCTCCAGGCTCTTTTCCTGGCCCGCGACATAACTTACGATCAGAGGGATGGATGCCAAATGGCACGGACTAAGACCCACACTGACTATCCCCCACAGAAGACAGCCCAGCGCACCGATCAGCAAATTGCCCATCATCCATGCGTTTATGGTAAGAAAGACATGTTCAAGCATCGTATCTCCCTATTTCACCCCCAGGCTCTGCAGCTTCGCAATAATCGCCCCTTGGAGCATAACGCCCTCATGGCGGTAGACTTCCCTGCCGCTTTTATCATAAAAGATCTGGGTGGGAATGACGCTGATTCCAAATTTGGGGCCCTCTTCCGGGTGATTCCTGATATTTATGAAGTAAATAGCCGCCCTGCCCTTGTATTGCTTTTGAAGTGAGTCCACGATACCCGACATTATGTTGCAGGGTATGCACCCCGAAGCCCCGAGATCGACCATGGTGACCATACCCTTGGCCGGCACCTGGGGCAGGGCTGCCGGCGGCTGGTCGGCAAAACACGATCCCGCGACCCAAAAGAACATCACGACTAAAACCATTGTTGCCGTCAGGGGTGAAATTGGAAAACTTCTCTTCATATTCGTCTCCTTTACTCTCTTCGTGATCGATTCTACCTTTCCGCGGCCTTAAGGCGTATCGGGTCATGGACAATATTTCAGGTCCAGGATGCCGGTCATGCCTTCTCTTTGTGGCAAGGCGGACACATACGAGAATTATATAGATGCATCTCAATTCAAAAATTTAGTAAAACCTCGCAAAGCTTCCCTTCCGGTTCTTCAACGGAGTAGAACGCCCCACTTATCTCTTGGTTATCTCTACTCATTACTCACCCGTTTTCCAAACCTTCGCCGGCAGCACCGAGGCAAAAAAACTCCAGGGGCAAACGTGACACAGGCAATGTTAGATAATGACCAACATTTGCATCCGAAAATATCAGATTCCATCCCGGGATTCAAGCCATTAATCAAAGGGGATAAAAAATGCAGTAAAATCAGTTAAGCTATCCGCTATAGAGTGGTTACTCGATTATACTTTTTTGCGAACCGTCAGAATAATATTTGGAGCTATTGTCAAATGTTGTGTACGGCGCCGAGCGGCGGCGCATCTTCCTGCTGAATTCCGTCGACGAATTTGATTCCCCGAACCACCTCGGCCAAGAGCTTGGCTCCGCCGAGAATCCTCC
>JAJXYD010000005.1 GCA_021780695.1 Deltaproteobacteria bacterium | reverse complement strand
AAAATATAGTTTCAATCCACGCCCGCCATGGAAGGCGGGCGATACGAGAGTATTTTTTGGGAACGCTCTAAAGCTGGTGTTTCAATCCACGCCCGCCATGGAAGGCGGGCGATACTCGCACTCAGGAAAAACAAAAACGATGGGGCTACGGTTTCAATCCACGCCCGCCATGGAAGGCGGGCGATACGTGTAAGTCCCGTCGTAGGGTCCTTATAGTTTCCGTTTCAATCCACGCCCGCCATGGAAGGCGGGCGATACGTTGTAACTGCAAACACGGAATCTCAATTAAAAACAAAGTTTCAATCCACGCCCGCCATGGAAGGCGGGCGATACAAAATACCGGGGAAGGCTGATAGCGCTTGTCTAAGTTTCAATCCACGCCCGCCATGGAAGGCGGGCGATACGCGCGAATAGCGGCAATCAAGGCGCTTCGGATAGGTTTCAATCCACGCCCGCCATGGAAGGCGGGCGATACGGCCCGGTCAAAAAGAGGGCAGTATACAAGATGTTACGACACCATAATCGCGAACCTGTTTAACATCAGCACTATAGAGTAAGTTCAAACTCATTGCACCACCAGAAATAGGAATGATTCCAGACAACGCGATCCTCCCGCTTTTTGGCACAAGCATCTGGTTCGCGGATCAAACGAGCAATGTGTCCTCACCAAACAAAATCGTTTGAATCTCGCCATAGCTTTCGACATGCTTGTCGCGCGGTTCCGTCAAACGGTATATTCTAAGATTATCCTGCGAAAGGTTGACCTCTTTCAAGAGCTTTCGCCGCAACTGTTCCGACTTCATCTCATCGACCTGACATTCGAAAACCGACTTTTGGACGCGCTGGCCATGGTTTTTACAAACCTGCGCCACCCGGCGCAACCGTTTGCGGCCCTCTTTTGTTTCTGTATTGACATCATAGCAGACAACGATCCACATTTATACCTCCCGCGAAGACGCCCGCAGCCGCGCAACTCCTTCAAGGATGGATATAGGGTAAGTAGGTTTCCAGGTCGCGGCGCAAATACCGGGCCAACAAACGAGCCTGGAGGTGAGGTAACAAGCCGATGGGAGATTTTTCCTCCATAAGCGGATGGTCCTGCTCCTCCTGTTTACGCTTCTGCCAGGCGGTTATCACCTCTTTACGCCCTTTTTCACTGAGATAGACGGCTCCGCCGGGTCGCGGCTCGAAGTCTTCCTTGGTGATTTGCCTGCGGTTGATCAGAGTGACGGCAAGGCGATCCGCCCAGAAAGCGCGAAACTCTTCCATCAGGTCCAACCCGAGGGAAGGCCTGCCGGGGCGGGGCACATGCAAAAATCCCATCTGAGGATCCAACCCGACCGCCTCGAGGGCACTGATACAGTCGTTTAAGAGCAGAGTGTAAAGAAAGGAGAGCAGCGCGTTAACCGGGTCAAGAGGCGGACGGCGGCTGCGTCCTTTCATCGGCAGGCCGTCCCGCTCGGATGGTTTGATCATGAGCGGGAAAACTGCGAAATACGCGGCGGCTGCCTCCCCCTCCAGACCTCGGACATGGTCGACATCGCGGGGTTCCTTCAGAGTACGCAGCGCATGGGCATGCCTATCGGCGGATTTTCGCAGAAGAGCCTCTTCGTCAGCCGATTGGACCTCGCGAGCGCTTCGCATCAGGACGTTACGACCGTTCTTGACCTTGGCGGCGGTAATGGCCGCAGCCAAAGCGGTCGCCACGGTCTGGTCCTGAACCGCCTTATACTGAGCCTGGCGCAGGAGAACATTTCCCGTAGTCTTGCCGACCATGCGGCACTTGTAGCGGCCATTGCGGTCAAGGATCACCACAGCCCTCCCCTCCTCGGCGCACTTTCCAAGAAGAAACGGACTTATCAGGACATTTCCCATGGCAACCACGGAGCCAATATGATGCAGAGGCGCCTGCATCTTCAATTCGCCACCCACCTCAACCCTTACGGTCTCGTGATCGAGCGAGAGGTAGGCCCCCTGGGTCATGACGTAGAGCGTGTTGAGGAGTTGTTTCATGGTTTTACCTCGAATAATTGCCTCGCGGCTTTTCGGTTTCTCTCCTTGGCGACGACCACAGAGGGGAGGCAGACGTTTTTTAGCGAACATTGCGGGCAGCGTTGGTTGTTCAGGGGCGGGGGCAGGAGGCCGGCGGCCAGCATACTCCGGATTGCACTAACAGCTTTTTCCAATTCCGCGCGCAAACCGGGAATAAACTCCACCTCCCGGCGTCGCTGCGAGCCCCTGTGGAAAATAGCCCCGCGCTCTATGCCAATGTTGAGCATCTCCTCAAGGCAAAGCGCCTGGGCGGTCAACTGCAGATCGTCGTTTAGCCACCTCTGCTTTTTCCCGTGCTTATACTCCACCGGGTAGACCGTTGCGTCCGGGTGAAACTCCACAACGTCGCAGCGCCCTGAAAGCCCGAGGCGAGTGGACCAGATCGGCAGGGCATACTCGAGACGCACTCCCTCGGTGGCACAGACATGAAAGGAGCGATCGGCCACGTCATGCTCATCGGTACCCCGCAGAGTATGGATGTTGTCTTCGAACTCACCATCCATGAAGATCAGGGCGCACCGACGGGGACAGTAGGTATATTGGTTGAGCGCGGAGACCGCGATCGTCTCCACGCCGTCTTTCCCCAAGGCGCTCACAGCACCAGCAGTTCAACGCCGGCGGGCAACCGCTCTTTGTGGATAATGACCTCATAGTCCGAAAAGCAGCGGGCGGAGTCAGCCGATTTTCTGACTATCTCGACAATGGCGCCCTTGTCGAGCAACTTGTGGGCCGGGGCACAGCCGAGCATGGCCTGCTTAACCCGCTGCTTGGGATCGCTGTCGGTTCCGACATGTTTAAACACATAGAGGCCGCGGCACGACATCATCCCCTTACTGGCGGAACGGTCATGGTCGTACATATTGAGCAGGGCTTCCCACAAACAGGTCAAATCGTTTTCGGAAAAACCGGTCCCTTTTGCCAGATTTGCGCTGATGAAACCTTTGGCCACATAGAGACCGTAAGGAATGAGGGCCTTACGCCCCATGGTGCGAAGTTTATCCTCTTCCTGCTCGCTTTCCCATTTCAGATAGTCTTCATAGGATTTGGCGCCGGAGACTTTCTCGGCCACCGCCATGCGGGTAATGGAGGCTTCCAGGGGCAGGATGGGATCGACCGAACGGGCAAAAGTGAACTGGACCGGTCCTCTGACCTGTCCGGCGTTTGCTCCGGTGCTCATTACGGCGCCAAAGGAACGGACATCGAAAAAAGTTTTGCACATCCAATCGCGGGCATTTGCCACTTGATTTCGATTGCCTCCTCCCTCCGGTTTCCCATCGGTTTCCTGGTGAGCCCTGGTTATATACTTATTGAGGTTGCTGGAATGCTGCACGTACACGGCATTAGGGGCGGCAGTGGCTATGTCGCATCCGAACTTGTCCTGGACAAAGTTGCGCACGCGCCGTTTAAGGGCCACGTCCGAGACAAGACCGTGCATATCCTCCGGGTCTATGCGCGGGCTGTTGCCGGCATCCGGGTCTCCGTTGGGGTTGCCGTTTTCGCAGTCAAAGAGGAAGAGAAATTCATAACGGTTCTGGATGCTCATTATTTCGCTCCTTTGGTATCGTCATTGTTATTCTTCTTGCCTGCCCGGTTGGCGGCAATCTGCTGGTAGTAGCCGAGGGCGAAAAGACTTTGACCTTCCAGATCGAGGGTCGTGGGAATACGATCCTTAAAATGGCTCATGATCTCGGCAATATTTTCTTCGTACCAGAAGGCAAGCCCGGCCTCCAGTTTGTTGAGGTGGTTTTTAGCGTTGCCCAAAATCCGGCCGAGGGCAAGCCCGGGGGTCTGGCTCGCGGCCACATAGTAGCGTTGCACGACGCCGGCGCCGACATCGCCAAGAGCGGCGCGCTGAAGACTGGCCAGCACTGCCAGAAGGCGCCCGCACTGGTAGGCAGGCTCGGGGTGTTCCTTGTTGAGGTACGCACTCATGTTGTGATCTCCTCCTCTGCGGATAAAGTATGCTTTCATCAAACCCATTCGGGCATGGCAAAATGGCTTGTTCTTAATGAGGTCGGCGCGAAAGCGGGCCAGCGCCTGGGCGATAAACAGCCGCGGTATCGGCAGCCCCGCCAGGGCGACCCGCCACAAAGTCGTTGCCGTTGGCGCGGGAAGGTCTTTCAAGTCGCGCATGATGGCGCTGCACACCGCCAGGAACTTGGGGGCAGGCGCGGGATGGTCTTTCAAGACGCGCATGATGGCGCCGCACACCGCCAGGAACTTGGGGGCGGGCGCGGTCTTGTCGCCGTCTCTGGCAACAATCTCCAGATCCGAAAACCATTGTTCGATTTTGGCGACCAGTTCCTCGAAGCTGCCCTCCATCCAGTCACGCACCATTACCCGCCCGGCCGCACCGGAAAGAGTCAGGGCATGGAAGCGGTTGTTGGCCGGCAGCGGGCGCTGCCCGCTACGCAGGGATTCAAGGATTTGGCGTGCAGAGGCGTAGGCAACCGCTTCGGTAAGTTCCGGGGGCTCATAAAGAAAATCCAGAGGATCTTCCTCAGGCTTCAGGGCCTCATCGAACCAGTGTACAACGAGCGTATTGGCCAATTTACGGGAGTGATTTTTTATGAGATCGTTAAGCGCATCCACATATTCACGGACCGGCTTCTCCCCCATGGCGGCATTGCTCGCCTGCTCCAACCCGAAGGAACAAAACGCGGTCTTGTCGAAACCAGCCAGAACATCTCCGGTACCCAATCCGCCGACACCGGAAAGACCGGTAATTTTTGGCTGGGTGGAAAGGGGCGCCAATGTTTCCCCGGTCAGGAAGCAAACCATGCCGGAAGCCTTGATCTCAGCATTGTTTTGGGGCGCGGGGTTACCCCTTTTGGGTTTTTCCGACCTCCTTTCACTTTTCTGGTCGGCCTCTCGCCAGGTTCGCCACCAATTCAGGACCTCTGCCTGTTGGAGCGGGTCGGTACCGTCCAGCCGCCAGCACAGCCAGTCGGTGGGCTTGGCTTTTTCGGCCACCAGACGCTCGCGCAACTGTTCTATTTGTTCCGGCTTATCCAGAAACAGGGTAAGCGGTTTAACCGACGAAGCCGCAACCGAGGCCAGTCGCGCCATAGCCTTAAAGAAGGCATGCTTTTCTTTCGATCCCGCAAGCTTTTTGGGATCTTCGTTTGGTTTGCAGAGCAAGGCGACCGTCTGAAGGGTTTCCACGAGAAAATGGGCGCGGCCTCCGGCATTCATGTTGTGCATTTCCGGACACTTGGGGGTCTGCTCTCCTTTGTCGTCTCCAAGAGGCAAAACATTTATAAACCGGCCCTCCCGGTCGAGTTCAACCAGCCAGCGCACTGTGCGAGTGGTAAAGCCGGGTTCCGAATCCGGCATGTATATCCCGGCGTAACGAACAAGTTCAGTCAGCATCAGGGGCTCTTCCTTTCCGGCTTTCGCACCTCAGGACTCCCGAAGGGGGGAACCTCGAGCACGCCCGCCTTGACCGTTGCGTCGAAGAGGGAGATAAACGGCGTATCGTCGCGCACCACCTCACGGCGCAGATCAAAGACATCGTAGAGCATCCATCCGATGTGCCCGTCAAACGGGACCGGTTTTATGGATGCTTGCCCGGCCGGTTGCACATACTCGAAGAAGGCGGGAAACTCGCTGCAGCCAAGGAAGGGTTGCTGAAAGCACTTTCCCTGTCTTGCCCTGCGCTCGAAAATATCGTTAAACTTGTTGACATGTTGCGGTGCGGAGAACTGTTTTTTGGGAATAATCCGCGCAGTTAGACGGTAGCGAACATTCTTGAGGGCCATGGTCTGGCGCTGGGTGCGCCCTTTCTGGTCGGTTCCAAGCTCCTCCTTACCGCCATCGGCCCAAAGCGGCTCAGGGTGTTCCCTCCCCTCGATCCATGCTTTGAGAGTCCTCTCGGAGGGGACTCGATCCTTGACTTCGTTTCGGCGCAGTCCGATGTACCTGGGCATTTCCAGCAACTCGATCCTTTCGACCTGCCAGAAAAAATAGGGGCGGATGCCCTGGGCGTCACGGATTCCTTCCCAGTAAACGGCGTCGAATATCCCTCTTGCCGCAGAGGGGGTGATGACCGGATAGCTGAAGCGCTCGACCTTCATTTCCGGCCTGGTGAAACAGGCAAAATCGCCCCAGACTTCCAGTATATGGGGTTTTGTGTCACTCATTCGTCCTCCTTTCTTCACCCGATCATTATCTGCTGCGACTGGGGCAGCCGCAGCCCGAAGACATCATCGTAGAACTCTCCCTTGGGGTCTTCCAGGATGAACCATTCATCGGAGCTCCCCCGCCCGTAACAAAGTTTTGCGGGAATTAAGATCTCCCACGCGGGATGATCGCTCGGCGGCCGATAGACGCTTACAGCCACCCCCCGGGCGCGTCTTATCCACTTAGCGTTTATCCCGTCTTCCTGCGCCCGGCGCAGTTCTTGGAACTTTTCGATGCATTTGCCGTAGGGGACCAATACCTGGACGGCGTCATGAGCGATCAGACGATATTCCTTGGCCACGCGAACGAAATCGACTTCCTTGATTGCCTCGTCAAGCTCCCGATTCTGAGTTTCAGGCTTGCTCAGGTCGTAGAGCCGATGGTAGTAATCGCGGAACACCGAGGGCTCGTTCAGATCGAGTCCCTCTTTTCCAGCCAGGATGAGCATGGTTCTCGTCACCTCCGCGGCCTGAAAATAGGCCCTGGTCGGGTAGCGTTTCCGGCTGTCGCCAGCGACGGCGGGCTCGAACACCCGCACCTCTCCCATCTTCGGTTGGCCGTTGGTGCCTGTCAGACGTCCTTCGCGGTTGCAGCGTCCAGCGGCTTGAGCGATGGCATCGAGCGGAGCCAGTGCTCGATAGACCACGGGGAAATCGACATCAACGCCTGCCTCCACGCACTGAGTGGAAACCAACCGGCACGGCCGGCCCGCCTTAAGCCGGGCGCGGACCTCACTTAAAACGGCGCTGCGGTGCAAGGCGCACAGGTTGGTGGAGAGATGGAAAATGGCCTCGTCATGTTTTAGCTCTTCGAGAAGCGCCCCGGCATGGCTTTTGAGGTTAACGACGCAAAGCACGCGCTCCTCCTTTCCAAGCTCCGTCGCCAGGGCCGTCCATTCCTTAACCTCTCCGGCCTGCGGCCATCGCACCTCGTAGCGGCGAAGCGCATCGTATAAACGGGCATGGTCGGGCGCGGCCTCGATTGTGCGCCATCCGGAGGGGACAAGCCTGGAAACACCGTTTTCCAGCGCATCGAAGGCGGGTTGCGTAGCCGTGGCGAAAAGAACCGTAGTCCGGTAAGTCCGACAAAGATGAGAGAGGGCAGCCAATGTCGGCACCACAAGAGATTGAGGCAAGGTCTGAGCCTCGTCGAACATAATGACGGACTCCATCAGATTGTGGAGCTTTCGGCAGGCCGAAGGCCGGTTGGAGAAAAGCGATTCGAGAAGCTGCACATTCGTCGTGACGATGATGGGAGCATCCCAATTTTCCGATAGAAGTCGGCGCGCCTGTTCGTTGGCAGCCTCGGCATCCTGCTTTGCCTCTTCAACTCCAAGACCCGCCAGGCTGTGATGCTCAAGTACGAAATTGTCCGGAAACGCTTGAAAGACGGCCCGATAAATCTCGGCGGTTTGTTCGATGATCGACAGAAACGGCACGGCTAGAATGACCCGCTTGAGGCTGTTTTTTGCCGCATGTTCAAGAGCGAAGCGAAGCATTGCCAGGGTCTTGCCGCTGCCTGTCGGCGCGGTCAGCGTAAACAGCCCCGGTTGCATGCCCGCTGCTTTACCCGCCATTTCCCACAGGCAATTCCGGGCATCGAGTACGGGCTTATCCGCTTTGCTCGAACAGCGGATCTTAGCCGACATGAAGGCTTCCAACGCAACAAGAGCCGCAACGGCATTTAGCTCCTGGCCTGCTTCTCGGTAACGCTTTCCCCGCTTATCTCCCTCGAAATGGGCCTCCGTATCGAGAAAATCGGCATCGGTAAGACAAGAAAAAAGCATCCGCACGTCAAGCATGGCGGCAACGGGGTTTGTAAAACCCTCACGAGGATTTACCGCGACAGCCCGGGGTTTTGTAAAGTTTAGGCCGTCACTGTTTGCCCGCGCCAACAGATTGCCGATATCGGGATCGCTCAGCTTAAGATTTAAAGGGTGTTGATGGGTAAGACTGGCCGGGTTCAAGTCTCGGAGTGAGATTAGGCTTCCTTTTTGCAATCCAACGTGGTGCCCCTGTATGGCCAATGAGGCAGCGACGGCATGAAGGTCTTTAAGCGATACCCAGGCCCCCGCCGACCAATGGTCAAGCCCGGAAGCCTCACCGCGCAACCGCGCCTGGAACGAATCGGCATACTTGCCAAGGTCGTGGAGCAGACCGGCCAGCAGGGCCTCATCGGCCCACTTCGCATTCCGGGCAAAATCTTTCGCATTTTTGGCGACCGAAACAAGATGCTCCAACAACCGGTGGCAGTCTCCAACCTTGTTTGCGCTGTGCGCCAGATACCCGTCGTTCATAACCTTCCTTTCGGAAAAAGAGCGGCTCAAGACATGGAATCGGCGGATGCATAGAGGTCGTTTTCCTGGAACCCGCCAAGATGAGGACCCTTTTGGGAGATCCTCCCCGCAGAAGAAACCCGACGCATGTATGGTGGAGCTTTAAACTGGAACTATCTTTTCGAAGCGGCCCTTTTGGGTCAGGTGCTTTTCGAAAGCCGCAAGGCTTTCATTCCGGCAGGACGAAAAATGCGAGATGGAATTTTTCTTGCTCAAAGTTTTGCCCCCCCTTCGAATCCTGTGAATAAAAAGGGTGGTCAGGCCCGGAAAGCTTTTTTCCACCACATCCCGGGATTTAATCCTCCGGGCGTTCGGGACACATCACATGGCGTACACGGGGTATTGAGCGTAATAATCTATCTCTAAAGTTTCCAACGCGCAATTGGTATATGTAACGGGGCTGATTTAAATCCGAGGGTAGCAATCAAAGGCTGTGCGACGTATCAGGGGGAGGGGGAATTTCCAGGGAGGCAGGCGAGCGGATATACAAGTCCGCCCGCCGCCGCTTTAGCTCCTTGCACCCGGCATGGGAAGCCGAGTTTTTGGCCGTTACACGTTCAGATACGCCCTGGCCTGCCGGTGCACGGCGGTACAGGTGGCGTCGGACACCTTTGCGACGACCCTTTCAAGAGCCGCCGTGACAAGGGTCTGGAGACCGGGCTTCATTTTGCGCACGTGCTGAAAGGTATTGAGCATCCGCGCCGAGTTCGTATAGTTTAAGGGCGCCAGTTCGATTACGAGATCGGCAATCCAGTTTATGCCCCGTTCGTTCCAGATCATCTCGTTATTATTGGCCATGGTCAGGAAAAGCGCCCTGCACCACGTCGGCTGGGTTATCTGGAAGGTTGGCCGGGCACGCTCCCTTTCAATCTGTTCGAATACGTCGGGGCGGTTTCCACCGGCTATCACACGCAGATAATTGGCGTATCCCGTTATGCACGACTGCCACTTCGCGTAGGTTTGCTCAAGGATATCGAGCCGCTCGGGAGCCGAGGAGCGGTTGAGCGCGACCAAAGCGCAAACCTTGTCATTGGCTATGGTTGCGCGGCGCAAATAATCTAGAATAACGGCATGACTCTCACCGGTGTCTTTTACGGCGATAAGATCGAGCAGAACGCTTTTCAGCTGCCTGTCTTCCAGGCCGTCGAGCAGGGTGTCGGGCGACCAGGGGGCATAGGTGTCCAGGCTGTTGAAAAGCTCTAAAATCCGGCTTCCGTAGTGCTCGTTTACGGCCAGCATGAGGTGTTTTCTGGCCGCGGCAAGTTCTGGAAACCAGGCGCAGTAAGCCCTGTCCATGGGCTGTTCGTCGATTCTAAGGAAAAATGTTTTAAGGGCGGGCGAAATGGAGGGATCGGAGAGGATTTCACCGTATAATCCGAGCCATGCGGGATCGACTTGCCCACTCTCTCCCAGAAGCAGTTTCTTTCGTTCCCTATCGGTCAGCATGCGCATCGCATTGACGCGGCAGTAGAAGTCGGGGTCTTTTCTCGCCTGGTCGGCAAGAGTGCGCAGGCTTGCTCCATCCTCGACAAAAGTGCCGTAGAAGGAGTAATCCCTGTTTATCGAGGCAAAAGCAGGAGCCTTCGGCAACTCCTCAAAGGTTATTTCGGCCTCAGGCTCGTTTAGCTCGAACACCTGATCGGTGCCCGGCATGTCCCTACCTCGGGCATCCACCAGGGCAAGGCTGATCGGGATCACAAAAGGGGGCTTTCCATCCTGGATTTGCTGTGAAAAACGGATATGGAAGGTACGCTCTCCGTCGTCCCACCAGGTTATCGCGCGCACGGCCGGATAACCTATCCTGTAGAGCCATTGGTTTTTGAACTCGGAAAGGGACCTGCCCGAAGCCTGCTCGAAACATTCGAAGAACTGATCGGTATTAGCGTTTCCAAACCTGTAGCGCGTGAAGTAAAGGGTTTTGCCCGCCCGGAACTTTTCGTCTCCAATCAGCAGTCGCAGCATTCGAATGACCTCGGCGGCCTTAACATAGGTAACCCCGTCGATCAATTCGTCGGGATCGTTAAAGCCTTCGCGCACGATGCGCCCGGCGTGTCCGGCATCTTCGATGGAAAGGGGGCCAAGAAGAGGGCTTCGAATGGCATCGACCTGGTTTAGCCTTGCCACCGCCGGGTTGAAGACATCGGCCATGAACTGCCTTTCGACATCGACCGTAAAGGCCTCGTTTAGCCAGACATCGAAAGGGGTCTCCATGGTGGTTTCGCTGCCGCACTGGTTATGTTCGAATTCGTGAACGATAACGGCGTGGGCGTAGAAGAGAAACTGGTCCATGGTGTGTTCGCCGATAAGGGCGGCATCGGTGACAATCGTAGTGTTTCCGACGTTTTCCATCCCTCCGAAGTTCGACCTGCTCATGCAGATCGTGCGGTAAGTATCTCCGGTGTATTCATAATCCTGGGTGGATTTTATCCAAAGCACCGATTTTTTTAGGATCTTCATGGGGATTTCGGCCCCGCGGCTTTGCCCGCGCGGGACGAGGTATTCCAGATTTACCGTGCGACCACTGTCATAGGTCAGGGTGTCTTTTAACACATCCCATGTGCCCGCGCAGGCGATGAAAAGATAGGGGGGCATGGGCACCGGGTTATCGAAGGTAATGACCTTTCTGTCGGGCCGATCCGGCTTTTGGACCGCAACACCATCGGGATTTAGGGCACGGTCGATATTGCCGTTGCTTATGAGGTGGGTGTAGGCGGCATCGCCCTCCAGAGTGGTCCTCATCGTGCACTTGGCGCAACAGTCGTCGAAGATGGGCATTATCCTCTGAAAACCCCACTGCTGGCACTGAGACATGTACTGCTGCGGAGCTCCGGGGGGAGTTACGTCCTTATAAATCCCCTCCAGCAGAAATTCGGAAGGCCTGCATACGCTTTTTGTTCCAACCCAGAAGGTTTGCCCCTTGAGCACAGTTTCGGGCAGTGTTACGACAAGTTTATTTTGGCCGGTACGGTAGTCATAGTGGAGAGGGACCGGGTCCGAATCCTTTTCCCGGCCCCATTCAACGCTCACTATTTCCAGATCGCGAGCATCCAGTTCGAGCCTGTCGAGATCGCGGGCAGCGGTCATTTTAAGCCGGTTTGCCGCCTCGACCCGGTCGTCAAGGAAGTTTATATAAATGTCCAGGTGGTGCAACCGCACGGGAAGCTCACCAAAATCAGATCGTAGATACTTGTATTTTGCGTCCGGCAATTCGGTCCTCCTCGGAAAAAGAATTCAAATGGTGTCGATCATTCGTCCACGCACGATAATGTCGTCGAAATAGCGGCTGCGCAACTCGTCCAATGCGCGGTCCAGGCGCGCACTTTTCCGGCTGTCCCGACCGGGCGAATCCATGTGCATCTGGCAGGG
Organism: Deltaproteobacteria bacterium; assembly: GCA_021780695.1. Classification (GTDB taxonomy): domain Bacteria; phylum Desulfobacterota; class Syntrophobacteria; order Syntrophobacterales; family Syntrophobacteraceae; genus SbD1. The sequence continues at coordinate 87,877 of JAJXYD010000005.1, read as the reverse complement.
GCCCGAGGCAAAGTTTGAGGCACCTATCCCTATCAGGCGGATCTTTCCAACACATCCAAGATCGGCCAGAAGCTTTTGCGCGGTTGCAAAAAGGATGTCGGTAGAATCGCAGGGTTCGCGCAGGGTGAGGCTTCTCGTAATCGTTTTAAAATCGGAAAATTTGATTTTAAGCGTTACGGTCCTTGCCCTCACCTTAGTCTTTCTAAGCTCGCGGCCGACTTCCTCGGCCTGGGAAAGGAGCAATTTTTCCAGTTCGGCCCTCTTGTCGGTATCGCAGGCAAGGGTACGTTCGGCGCTAACAGACTTTGGAGCGCAGTAGGGCTCGACGGGCGAATCGTCAATTCCCGCGGCTCTTGCATACAAAGAGGCGCCCCATTTACCAAGCTTTGCCTCCCAATAGTTTGGGGGAAAATTCAAGATATCGGCGGCAAAAACCATACCCAGCTTTCTTAGCTGTTCCCCGGTCTTTTGACCGACCCCGGGGATTTTCCCAACAGGCAGGGTCTTCAAAAATGCCTCGATTTGCTCCTGTTCGATAATGGTCAGCCCGTTGGGTTTATGGTAATCGGAGCCTATTTTTGCAAGGTATTTGTTCGGCGCTATTCCGATCGAGCAGGAAAGCGAGGCCGTTTCAAAGACAAGCGATTTAATCCGTTTTGCAAGAACAAGGACCGAGCCGTGCAGTCTTTCGGTACCCGTAATATCCACAAAGGCTTCATCCACGGAAACCTGTTCGACCAAAGGCGATATGTGCCGCAAAATCTCCATAATCTTGCGCGATACTTCCTTGTAGCGGCTCATCCTGACCGGGAGGAAAAAAGCGTGAGGGCAAAGCTTTTTGGCCTGAAAAACCGGCATGGCCGAATGAACGCCAAAGCGCCTGGCCTCATAGGAGGCGGCGCATACCACCCCGCGAGCTTCCCCGCCAACGATTACGGGCTTTCCAGCCAACTCCGGATTGTCGGCCTGCTCTACCGAGGCGAAAAAAGCGTCCATATCGAGGTGCATTATTTTTCTTTTCACTTAGCCCACCACGCAAAATAAGAGAGCAGCGCTCCATTTTTAACGGGAGTTTGCAACTTTAAGCCATCGCGGGCTCATTATATTCCGATCGCCATCACGCGCCACAGTAAAAGTGGAATGACAGCCGATAAAAAAGGAGGGAAAAGCGTCTCACAGGATTTGGGGATTTGCCGGATTGGAGGCGGTTAAAAAAATAAACCCCGAGTGACCTTTTCATCTGCCCATCTTCACCGCATTCGGTTCATCCCGGTTAACTCTCTCAACTTCCCATCGAAGCTTCTTGGACTTCTTTTTTCCGTTGAGTTTTCCCCGGGCATATCAACTGGGCATCTTACTCGAACCTCTCGGGGTTAGCTCTAAGTTAAGACAGGCAAAACGATTGTCAAGGCTTTTTTTAACGGCGGTTAAGTCCGGTGATTTCATCGCTCAATATGCCGACGTAGGGCAGATTGCGGTAGAGCTGACGAAAATCGAGGCCGTAGCCGACCACGAATCGATCGGGGACCTTGAAGCCCCTGAAGGCTATGGGAATCCTTACTATCCGCCGGGCCTCCTTGTCCAGGAAAGTGCACACGCGCAGACTTTTCGGGCGCCGCGCTTCGAGATTTCTCAAAAGATAGCCCGCGGTCATTCCCGTGTCTATTATGCCCTCGACCAAAAGCACGTCTCTACCTTCGATCACGCAGTCGAGGTCTTTGGTTATGCGGACGGCCCCCCCGGGTCTGCGCACATCCGCATAGCTCATAAGAGATATGAAATCGATTTCCAGGGGAATTTCAATTTCCTTTACCAGGTCGGAGATAAAGGGGACACAGCCCTTCAGCACTCCCACGACCAGGGGCAAGCGGTCCTTGTAGGCCGCGGATATCTCGCTGCCAAGCTCGGCAATGCGCTGGCCGATAGCCTCCCGCTGTATCAAAATCTCGACTATGCCTTCCGGTTTATCGTTCATCGGCAACCGTTGCGCTTAACAAGCCGTATTTGGCCATAAGGGTGTAAAAATCGCGCTGGTAGAAAATGCGAATATTGATTTCAGGATAGAGCCGCCGCAATTTGCGCACCTTTCTGTTCTTGCGGGTCACCAGGCTTTGCTTCAACGTTGTAAGCTCGATATAGAGGTCCTGCTCGGGCAGGTAGAAGTCGGGGGTAAAGGCCTCAAGGGTGCGTCCCTGAGCATCGGTTTCCAACGGGAAGGTTCTCGGTTCGTATTCGAAGGGGATATTGTAGAAGGTAAGAAATCGAGCGAACTCCGATTCGGCATCGTTTACGAAACGTCCGTGTTTTTCCTGGCCCCTTGGCGCCATATTTTCAACTATCGTCTCCCTTGGCACCTGTGTGATACCCATCTCTTCAACGGCAGTGACTATAATCTTCAGGGCCTGTTCGACCGACAACCGATCCATTCTGAGGGTCAAATCGTAGAGGGTGGGGTCGGAGGCATCCAGGCGATACAAAAAACGCAAATAACGGGCACGTTCGGCCTCGAGGGCCTTTGTAAACCTGAGAGTTTTTTGCTCCGAGAGCCCCTTTCTGCCGCATAGCTGTGCTACTCGAAACTTTCGCGGCGCGACGAATCGCACATGCAATGTGCCGGGACGGTTGTGAAAAAGCCCCTGGGAGCCTCGCTCCAGGACCACCAGGTCCTGCTCTTCGGCCAACTGGGCAATGAGATCCTGCAACAGCCGGGCGTAGCCTTCGACTTCGGAATCGATCAGGGCGCCCCCTTTTGAAAAAGCCTCCTCTAGCTTGAGCAGCCTGAGCTCATCGAGGTCGACTTCCCCGCAGAGTTGAACGAGCCTTGCCCTGTCGATCAGGGAAAATCCAAGGCGCCCGGCAAGCCGTGCGGCCACCTCTTTTCCCATGGTTCCAGGTTCTCTAAACACTGTTATTACAGCCATATAGGTCCACGTTTGAAATAAGGGAAAAACCCGCCGGCGTTAAAAGCCCTCGCAGAGCAGATTATAGCTTGCGGCACAAAGCCAAAGGAAGAATAAACTTGAAGTAAGAGCTATTTTCGAATTCGACTATAGACTCACTCCTTATCATCCGGGCCACAACCAGGCAGCACCGCGAACCCCGCTCGAATCGCCGTGCCGGCTGCGAATTATCGGCGTATCGGCCTCGCCGCCGAACACGTAGCCGGGCAGCAGAGGGGGAACCAATTCGTAGAGTTCATCGACATTGCTCATACCACCGCCCAAAACAATTACGTCCGGATCCAAAATATTAATTACCTGGGCAAGGCAACGCGCGAGGCGGTCGGCATAGCGGTTTAAAACCATCCCCGCGACTTTATCGCCGCCGCGGGCGAGCGCCACAATCTGCTGTCCCGTAAGTTTATGGGAACCCGGAGCTTGAATCGTTTCCCGGGCATAGTCCTCACAAAAACCGGTTCCCGAGATCCATTTCTCGATGCAGGAGGACTTACCGCACCAGCAAGCAGGCCCGGGATATTCGTCAGGATTCATCCAGGGAAGAGGATTGTGCCCCCACTCTCCGGCGACCAGATTGCCCCCCGGCCACAGCTTCCCCTCGATTGCGATACCGGCCCCGCAACCCGTGCCCAGAATGACGGCAAACACCATGCGGTATCCCGCTCCCGCCCCATCGACGGCCTCGGAGAGAGCAAGACAGTTTGCATCGTTCATGCAACGCACTGCACGGCTAAGCACAGCAGCCAGGTCCCGGTCGAACCGATGGCCGTTCAAGGCGATGGTATTGGCGTTTTTCACACGACCCGTCCGGGCGGAAACAGCTCCGGGGATCCCGATCCCCACAGTGCCGATTTGCCCCGTAGCCCCCTGGGCTTCGGTTACCAGTTCAGCTATCCGGGACACGATCGCCTCGTAGCTTTTAGAATCGGTTTTTACCCTTTTGCGGTAAATTTCCACCCCGTCGCCGTCAAGAGCAATGATTTCGGTTTTTGTGCCTCCCAGGTCGATCCCCAGCCGCATCAAGTCCCCCTAGAAGACCAGGATGTCATCACTAGTAATTTCCATGGGGTCCGTGTTCAAAACCGCCCCAACCGCCCTGTTCCATACTCTCCATCCTCATGCGGTTATGGTTCAATTCTTTATTTAGCCATCTTATCGTGCCATAATCGAGAGTGCCCATCCTACGCGCCTTTTCAAATTGATGCCGGATACGGCCCAGATTTCGCCGAAGAAAATGGGCCTGCCGAGGAGTAAGTCTACCGGCTCTTAGCCCATGATCTATGTGATGCCACTGTGCTCTGATTCTTTGATCAATTCCTCCCATCTGCGCAAAGACCACACTTGCGGAAAAAATCGCGACAACCAATACCGCAGAGGATAACACCCTGTTTAACTTTCTCAAACCGAACTCCTATTTTCGTATAAAGTTACAAATAACAGACGGCTATACCCAACACTGTTGACTTAAGCTCTGTTTGTCCCACGCGAAGCCGCGAAAATTGAACCCGGGAAAGGTGCGATTTCGCACTGGTCTTCGATGGCTAATTAAAGCCTGGAGCGCTCAGGTCAATCCGGACACCTTTCCTATTGTGTTTCTTTGATCTCTTTTTTCGCTCCTTCGCGTCTTCGCGCGAGCCTAAATCAACAACATTGACGGCTATACCAGCCCACGAAGACTTTCCAAAATCGGGGCGTACTCATCGTCCGCAAAACAGTAGCGAAGTTCACGAAACGGTTCGCGCAAAGCCTTTACTTTATCCAGGGCATTTACGCCATCAAAAACTATATCCTTCATCAGAGCCGCAAGGGATTGAAAATCGACCTTTCCCATGCCGAAACGAGTCATTTCGGCTACCCCCATGCGTATGCCGCTTGCGGCCGAAAAGCCTTCATCGGCGGGGGTAGCCTGGTAATTGCAAATGATATTGTTGGCCTCCAGTCTTTCGGCAACCTCGGGCCCCCTCGCGTAACCTACGTTCAAAACGACCTGATGGGTTTGCGTAAAGTCCACATCAGGAGAACCGGCTACATCGAAACCGCAGTCTTTAAGCGCCCGGGCAAAAGCTTTCGCGTTGGCGATAACGCTTTGCTGGTAACGGTCTTTAAAGAAATTCATTTCATAGGCAGCCATAAGAAGTCCCAGGAGGGTGCCGAGATGATGATTGGAAACGGCCCCGGGAAAAGTCCTTCGCCTAACGGCCTCCCAGAGTTCGTATTTTTCTTCGTGCTTTTCGTAGCGACCGGCTATTACCCCCCGCTGGGTGCCAAAAAAGGTCTTGTGAGTCGATCCCGTTATCAGATCGGCCCCATCGGCAAAAGGGTCCTGGAAATAAGGACCGATAAGCCCGAGCACATGTGCCGCATCGTAGATAATAACCGAATCGATTCGGGCTTCCACCAGATGCTTTCGGACCTGTTCCACCGGCTCGGGGTGCAGCATCATGCTTTTGCCGAATATAATCATTTCCGGCCGGCAGGAATCGATCAATTCAAAGGCCGCGGGAAGATCGATTGCGTAGGGATTTTCGGCCAGAACGGGAAAATTTACGACCGCGGGTCGCTCCGTTTTCGGATCTCTGGCCACAAAGTCGCGCAGTGCGCCCATGGGTTGAGCGCTAAGGTGGCCGCCCTTGCCTATGTGGTTGTTCATCACGCTCGCGATGCGTCGGGGCTCGCTATGACGATCGGCGCGATTGATATAGTCGACCATGGCGCTAAAAACCGTCATATTGGCCATCTGCCCGCTAATAACGCGGGTCTCGGCCTCTTGGCACCCCAGGTATTTGCGGAACTCCTCTTCGAGCATCCATTCGACTTCGGCTATAAAATCGGTGCCCTGGTAATAAAAGATTTCCTCGTCGTAGAAAGCCTTTGCCCCCTTGTGCTCGGCGTACCTGAAGGCGGGATCGGTTATTGAGAGCAGGCGAACCATGGGCGAGGCAGTCATCTCGGAAGGAATGAGATTGATGCACTCGTATTGACGCCATCGAAAATTATCCACGGCCTTGCGCACGAGTCGGGCAGGAGCGGCACAGGGTTCGGGCACCTCCGCCGCAGGGGGCTCGATCGGCTTCCCGCCACCTTTGCAAAACGAACGCGGACAGGCAAAGGGAAGCTTGGGGATTTCACGGCCATAGACTATCGGATGGGCATAGGGAGGAGCATCGGAGCGCAGGTGGTATTTCACAACGACGGCTTCCACCAGCTTGCCGCGAATATCTATGGTGAGCACGTCATCCTCGTTCAGGTCGCTATCCAGGTAAGCCAAACATAGAGAGCGAAGCCTGTGCTCACCGATTTGCCGGGACAAAAGCCCTTTATCCTCGAACTCCCGGTAAGGAACCATGGTCCCGCTGCTTACATATCCGACGGATTTACCCTCCTTAAAGACCTTGGCCCCGGCCCTGGCGATTCCCCTGCCGGTTACGGCCACGCACCGGAACATGCGGGGCAGATCGGAAAGGAGCGAATAATCGCGATAGATGATCCCGGAGTAGGCGGCGAACTGCTTTTGAAGGGGCGCACGCCCTACGAAATCGCCCTTCAGAGGGGAAAAACTAACAGCCCATTTGGCAATGGGAAAGGCAAAACAGGGGATTTGCCGACCATGGCCGTCGATCCCGAATTCATGGCCGTAGAGGGGCAAAGAGGACTCGAGGCGCAGGGTATCGCGGGCGGCAAGCCCTGAAGGGACGGCTCCTTTTTCGATAAGACAGTCCCACAGTTTGAGAGCGTGCTCGCGGCCCACGAAAAGTTCAACCCCCAAAGGCTCTCCCGTGTAGCCGGTACGAGATATCATTACCCGAACGCCCGCCAGAAAAGCAATGCCTACCGCATTTCGACAGGGTTCGGGAAGGTCTGCCGGGTCTTTTGCAATCGCCTCGATTATGGCGCGGCTCTTTGGGCCCTGCAGCGCAAACATTGCGATATCATATGTGATATCAACAAGTTCAACTCCCTCAAAAGCGGCGGCATGCAATTGAAGGTGGTCCCAGTCCTTTTGGCGGTTGGCAGCGTTTACGACAAGCAGGTACTCTCCGTCTACAAAACGGTAGAGGAAGGCGTCATCTATCGCCCCCCCGGTCTGGTCGGGGATAAGGGTATACTGAGCCCCAACAGGAGCAAGATCTAGGGCCAGGGCATTATTTGAGAGCACATGCTGCACGAAGGGAAGCGCGCCTTCTCCGCGAATTACAAACCTGCCCATATGGGAGACGTCGAAGATTCCCGCCCCACATCTGACGCCCAGATGTTCCGCAACCACCCCTCCGGGGTATTCGATGGGCATCTCCCAGCCGCCAAACTCCACCATACGGGCGCCCAGAGCCTTGTGCCTGTCATAGAGAACGGTCCTTTGAAGTTTTTCCATTGCAATAGACCTCCAGGAGTTGGGGCCATCCCCGGCATAGTGACACTTATGCGTCCATTGCCACGGGCTCCCTGCAAAGCATCAAATTCGCCGCCTTCATGGTCATTACCGTTTCCCCGGCCCCGTTTGAGACCTCGATAAAGGATTGGATAATGCCCCGGTCGGGTTTGGACCGAGAACGTTTGGCATCCATAACGGTAACTCGTACGCTCAGCACATCGCCGGGGCGAACGGGCTTTAACCAGCGGAGTTCATCGACGCCCGGAGACCCAAGACTTGCGGCCGAAGACAGAAAATGATCGACCAAAAGCCTCATCATGAGGCAGGACGTATGCCATCCACTGGCTATAAGGCCTCCGTAGACGGAACTCCGTGCCCGGTTCGGATCCGTATGAAAGGGCTGCGGATCGTAGCGGCCGGCAAATTCAAGGATTTCAGCCTGACTGAGGCTAATCGAACCCAATTCGTAGACGCAACCAATCCGGTAGTCTTCAAAGTAGAGCTCATTTTTAGCTCTATCAAACCTGCAATTACTCATACCTGTTCACCTTCGACGTGTGGCCGCAAAGCGGACTTAACAGGTCCAAAACACCGTCGCCCGCCGCGGAGTCGTTTAAACTACTCGCCCGTTTAGCCGTTTTTCCCGGCCAGGTCATTAAAAGGAAATGTCAGGCGCGGATTTCGCGCGGCTCCCGTTTCATCGAGCCGGCGCACTTTCGTGCGCAACGGAGCGCTGTAGAGCAGTTCCCGTTTCTCACCGGCCTCTTCAACTATCTGTCTTATCGCTTCAACAAACAAGTCCAATTCCTCCTTGGTCTCGGTTTCAGTGGGTTCGATCATGAGGGCCCCGGAAACAACCAGAGGAAAATATATAGTTGGAGGATGGAATCCATAGTCGATCAATCTTTTGGCTATTTCAAGGGTCGATATTTTCAAGGGAGCCTGGAGCTTATCGGAAAAAACGCATTCGTGCATGCAAGCTCTGTCATAGGCAAGGTGGAGAATGCCCCTTAACCTTTCCTTGACATAGTTTGCGTTCAAAACAGCCAGGCGGCTCGCCTTTTTAAGTTCGGGTCCAAGACTTAGTATGTAGCTGTAAGCCCTTATCATGATCCCCACATTACCGTAGAAGGCATGAAGTTTTCCAATCGAGAGGGGAAAATCGCTCGAAAGCCTGAAAAGGCCCTGTTCGCGGGCAATGCGGGGTATGGGCAGGAAGGGAGCGAGTTTTTTCCCCACACATAGCGGACCGGCGCCGGGGCCGCCTCCACCGTGCGGGGTCGAAAAAGTCTTGTGCAAGTTGAGGTGAAGAACGTCTATGCCAATCTCCCCCATCCTGACGATCCCCATCACGGCGTTCATATTTGCCCCATCGGCATAAACCAGCCCGCCTCTTGAATGCACTATTTCGGCAATCCCCCTTATGTTTTCTTCGAAAAAACCGAGCGTATTGGGGTTTGTCACCATTATGCCGGCGCAGTCCTCATCCATTGCCGCCGCAACGGCTTCCAAGGAGAGCACTCCCCTCTCATTGGAGCCCACCGTCACGGGAGCAAAACCGCACAGCGAAGCGCTGGCAGGGTTAGTGCCGTGAGCGGTATCGGGCACGATGATCTTTGCGCATTTCCTGCCCTTGCTCTTAAGATAGGCGTGCAAGAGCAACATACCGGCCAGTTCGCCCTGGGCCCCCGCGGCCGGCTGAAGACAAACGGCCTCCATTCCGGTAATTTCGGCCAAAAACCGCTCGAGTTCGAACATCATCTTCAAAAGGCCCTGCGCCAATTCATCTGGCAGCAGAGGATGGGCACCGGCAAAGCCGGGCAGGCAGGCCTGTCTTTCGTTGGTCTTGGGATTATACTTCATGGTGCACGACCCCAGGGGATACATACCCGTATCCACGCCGAAATTCCACGTGGAGAGCCTCGTGTAGTGGCGCACAACCTCGACCTCGCAAAGATCGGGAAAGTTTGGACCGGCCCCTGTCAACTCCTCGCTTACCGGGAAATAATCCACATCCCTTCGCACCATCGACACCGCCGATCTTCCCTTTTTGCCTTTTTCAAATAGTAATGGCTCATTAAGCACCAAACCGGTCGAACCTGCGAATTCTTTCATAACCAAACCTCGCTTGCGCCCCGCTTTTTGTTAGAAATCTTAATTGCCCGCCAACAGGCCCACGAGTTCGTCCATATCATTTTTTGTTATCGTTTCGGTTGTGCAAAGCAGGCAGCGATTGTCAAACCCCGGGTAGAAAGAGCCCAGAGGCAAACCCGCAACCACTTTTCGATCGAGCAAGCGGTGGTAGAGCCTTTGCGGATCAGACGGAAGTTCAACTACGAATTCATTGAAGGTCGCAGCCGTAAAGGGAAGCCTCAAGCCGATTTTTTTTAGCTCGCTCTTTAGATATTCGCTCTTGTCATAGTTTAGCCGCGCAAGTTCCCGAAGCGAGCTACCCCCAAGCGAAGCCATATACATTGCCGAGGTCACCGCGCAAAGGCCGCTGTTAGTGCAGATATTGGAAGTGGCCTTTTCTCGCCTTATGTGCTGCTCCCTGGTGGCAAGAGTTAGAACGAAGCCCGTTTTTCCGTCCCTGTCCTCGGTCTTTCCAACCAGGCGGCCGGGCATGCTCCGCACGTAGCGCTTAACGCAAGCGAACATTCCGAGCCCCGGGCCACCGTAGCTCTGAGGAATCCCGAAACTTTGGCCTTCGCCGCAGCAAATATCGGCGCCAAGTTCGCCCGGATTTTTGTAGAGGCCAAAAGCGAGAGGTTCGGTAAAGGATGCGACCAGGAGCGCCCCTCTATCATGAGCCAGACCGGCGGCAAGACCCAAGTCTTCAATAGAGCCGAAAAAATTGGGCGACTGGACGGCAACGGCCCCAAGTTCTTCGATACTCTCCAGGCCGGTAAAGTCCGTTCGACCGTCCACTCCACAGGCCAGTTCGATGATTTCAAAACCGGCCGGTTCGAGGTAGGTACGCGCCACAAGCCTGTAGGACGGATGCACAAGACCGGAGAGGACAACCTTTTTTCGCCCCGTAACCCTGGCGGCCATAAGAAGTGCTTCAGCCAAAGCCGAGGCTCCGTCATAGAGTGAAGCATTAGCCACATCCATTCCCAAAAGCCGAGACACGTAGGTCTGGTACTCAAAAACGGCCTGGAGGGTTCCCTGACTCATTTCGGGCTGGTACGGGGTATAGGAGGTGGAAAACTCGGATCTTCCAAGAAGATAGGAAACCGTCGCAGGGATGAAATGGTGGTAGCTTCCCGCCCCCAAAAAGATTTTATACTCGGGGGCTACCGCCATGGATTGAGACAGGGCCGCCATCATATCGTTTAATTCCCACTCGGTCACCGGTGCGGGCAGCTTCAGGTCCGCCTCGAAACGGCAGTCCCGGGGGATCGTTTCAAAAAGTTCCTCCAGGCTGGATGCGCCAATTACCTCAAGCATCCGGGCGATATCATCTTCTGTGTGCGGCAGGTATCTCATTGTTTATGTCCCTTTAGCATTGCGATGTATTCATCGCAGGTCATGAGCCCTTCCATGTCCGCTATCCCGGAGGCCTTTACCTCAGCGATCCATCCATCGGAATAGGGAGCGGAATTGACCAGACCGGGCGCACCCTCTAGAACACTATTTACCGAGGCAATTTCTCCGCCAATCGGCATGTAGACTTCAGCCACAGCCTTTACCGACTCCAAAGCGCCGCATTCTTCGCCTTCGGCATATTTTCTGCCAACCTGCGGCAGCTCGACGAACACAATATCCCCCAGACTGTCCTGGGCATAGTCGGTGACGCCAATGCGAATTATATCACCCTCGACTCTTGCCCATTCGTGTTCTTTTGTGTAGCGGACATCGCCCGGAGCCTTCAGTTCACTGAGTTCTTTCATTTCGTCTCCTTTGCATGGAGGTTGGGTGGGTGCGCGCCCCGCGCAAACGCGAACATTGCACAGTCTGCACTTTAATACAAAGTTTCCGGGAAACCAGCAATAACGACAATGGAATAGACAATAAGGCAGGAGTAAGTCGAAAAGCCGGACAGACTCAGGAGAGGCAAAGAGCGGGCCAAACTTTCAATTTTTAATAAGGCTAACCTGGCGGGCTTGACTTATTCGGGAATTGAGGAAGTTTCTCAAACTGTATTGAGCACCAATTTTTAGCTTTCTGCGGATATTTTTTCGGTGCGTACGCACGGTGTTTTCTGAAATGTGCAGATAAGAGGCAATCTTAACAGTTGTTGCTCCGTTTTTTATAAGGGAGGCGACCCGCATTTCAGCCGCCGAAAGAACCATCGCAACGTTAAAGTCCAATGCAAACCCCGTCGTCATGTCTTCGACCTGCAAGGTAAGCATATCGAATTGGGATTCAAACGCATGAAGCGCCTCGGAGTTCTTAAGCTTTGCCACTACAGGCAGTATGATACTTCTCAATTTCAGGGCGGCTCGTTTTTCGAGTTCTTCTCTTTCTCTTTGCATGTTCTGAGCGAAAACGGCCAAGGCTCTATTGGTATCCAGGAGCTGGGCATTCAAACTTTCAAGGTGCTGCTGCTGGGCCAGCAGCTTTGAACGACTGATTTTGAGTTCATCCGAGAGTCTGTTTGATTCACGCTCTTTTTCCAACAGCGTTAAAGCCCTTAGAACCGAATGGCGCAAAAGTTCATTTCGGAAGGGCTTTTCGAGCCAGTCGAAGGCACCGAGTTCGAGGGACTTTATAGCCGTGCTTTTATCGACGCGATCGGCCATTATTATGATTTTTGCCTCTGCGGCCGCCGGAATTATCAAAGGCGGGCAACAGACATCCGATACAATTACATCAACTATTACGATATCGCACTTATTGCGGGCGATGTATTGGATAGCCGATTGCAAATTTGTAAACCCTTTCGCTTCGAGCCCCCAACTATAAATGGCTTGTATGGCCGATTCAACAACGTACTTATCATCGTCTAAAAAGACGACCTTATGTTTTCCTGGGGCTTCCATGACACTCACTTTCAAAGGGAGTACCCAAATTCGCCGATATCATGTGTTTCTATAAAAAAAAGAAAGGTAGCGGGAGACAAAACGCTCTTCGAACTCTTTAAAGAGTTTAGCGTTGCTAAGAAGTTGCGGCTAAAATTCGCCCTACTGTGAAAATAAGGAAGCCAAACCAAGTGTCAAGCACGAGTTGGGCATAAAAAACATCACTGTACTTCAAAGTGGCGTGCAACAGCGTTCCACGGCTTCAAGTCCGGGCTGTGCTGCCAAAGGGCGGGCTCTGCGGGGATAAAAATGAGCGGTCCACTCCTCTTATAAGGATCGCAAGTTGCATTGCTTCCGCACTGGAGCGGATTTATCCGGAGCAGGCAACCGGTTTTCTGCAACACCCGATGTGCCTCCACGGCCTAAACAGCCACCAGGTGCCGGCATGCCGACACCTGCACCGCTATTGGTTTGGAAACTTCTACGGGGTGGTCCTGAAGGCCATTTCCCCGGCAGTGTCGTCTGGCGACAACCGGCCCTCCGGATGATTTTCGGTTCGAGCGGAGTCGAGCTCAAGCGGCGGGAAAGTCTCCTGAGCGATCTTTCGAAGATCCATATCAGTTGGTTTCTTGCCGCTGTTGTTTTGCTCCCAGGTTTCGATAGCCTGGCAATAGCAACCGACTGCAGCATTGTATTGGACGCTCGCAGGATCTTTTGAAACGGGATTTTCAATGACCCTGACGCCTGCCTGCGCCATGAGAGGATTTGCGATAGAGAGCGCATGCGCCATGTTGACGACGCTTTCGCCCTGCCCGGTCTGCGAGCGAATATTGTTTTGATCAGCGCCAAGTCTTTGCCACTGTGCAAGGGGTATCTCGCCGCGAAGAGCCGACAAGTCGCTATTGGCAAATTCCTGCCGATCGGTTTTCTCCATTCCGAGAAAACTGTGAAAAAGCTCCTGAGTTTTGGCTGTGGCGGGAGGGTCTTGGGAACCCAGCGCATTTTTAGTCAATTGCGCGGTCACTGAATCATAAATATCCGGTTCTGTTTGACTCAGCTTAAGATATGCCTGCAAGGCCTGCGTGTTGGCGAGAAATTCAGGCCAGGTCATAGGGCCGTTGGGAGCGTCTATAGCCTTCATGATAACGGCCTCATTCGCCCATTTGTCCATACGAGCTGAACGTATGGCCGTCCCCATCTGCTGCATGGCATGATTTACGGCCCGGTCGGGCGCCATCGGATCTCCCGGATCGTTTTGCAGTACGTGGGCGCGCACATTGGAGAGGACCTGCTCGTAATGTTTCCGGTAATAGGAGGCCGTGGGCGTTCCGTCCTGATTAAACATGTTCGCAGCGTTGGCGTATTTTTCCTTTACCATCTGCATAAACTCGAACGCGTTCAGATCGGAGCTGCCCCCATTATGGATAACAGCATTTTCCCCCACAAGACTTATGGCATTTTTCCCCGGATTGGACAGGAGCTTTTTCGCGCCCCCGAGCCCTTGCTGGTGTGCCAGATAGATCTGCCAATCCATGGGAGATTGTCCCAAAAAAGCCTGTAGGCCCTTCTGGTTTTTGGCGTCATACTGAGCATTGTAAGCCACGTCTTTTAAAATATCGCCTCGCTCCTCGGGTGTTCCTCCCTGACCTCTCCAGGTCGAATCGGTCATACCGAAAAGCCCCTTTGAAGTAGAACCCGGAAGCGGTTTTTTTGCGTCCGGCACGCCCCCGGATTCCAGATACATCGTAGCGAGCCCAAGGGAGGGCGTAAGACCGGCTCCCGAATATCCCGAGGCTACCTGACTTGCTACGGGGCCCCCGATTGCAAGGCTAAAAGCTTTGGCCGCCTGTTGCGTTTGCAAATAGGGTTTTAGAGTCTGACCGATCCGCGTTGTTCCATTTCCCGTAATGAAATTTTTCTGCATTCCTTCCTGGTAGATCTTCTGCGCTCCGTCCACATCGCCTGCTTGCAAGCGGTTTCGAATAACCTGGGTAAACAACTGGTTCCAATATTTGGACGTTTGCATATCCGCATATTCAGGGCTTGCCCCGTTTGCCAGATAGAACTTGGAACTTGAAATCCCAATCGCCTGGGCGGCACCAATTAATGCCTGGGGGTCGTTCCATTTATCGGCGGCCATGGCTATTTGGCGGTTTATCGTCCCCTCAAAGGTTTGGGCTTGGTAGACTTTGTTTTGCATATCCGCTTGTCTGCCCATTCCGGCAAACTCTTTGCGCAGCATATACCCCGTCGATTGATCGAAAAGCCGCTGCTGCATAGGATTTGGGAGCTGAGAGCGGTACTGCTGGACCAAATCCCTCATTTGTTGCTGGTAATTGCCAAGCTGGTCAACGGAGTCCTTCCCCTGAAGACTGTAATATTTTTGGTACATATCCTGAAAGGCCGGGAAAAACTTGTTGTTTATAACATCGTTTACCTGCGTTTCATTGGCAAGCTGCTGTTTAACCTCTGCCTGTTGAAACAACTGGTTGGAGTCCTGGTTAAGTCCCTGCGCGGCCTGCGCTCCGAAATCAGCCGGCGTGGCCTCGATTCGTTGCGGGCCGATCTGCCCCTGTGGCAAAACCTGCTGGACCGGATAATAGGGTACTTGAGGCATAATTTAACCTTCCCTTTGGTTTTCAACGGCCATGAGACGGAAAAGCTCAGAACCGCCGTCGAGCCGGTTTATTTCGGCTATCAGGCGGTTTCCGGTATCGCGTCTACCCTCGTTAAAGGCCATTACAAGCGCTTCATTTGAAAAAGACGAATGATAGACCCCGCAAAGGGTAAGTAAATCCCACATCCACATGCGACCGTCCGCATTAGACATAAGGCCCCTAAGCGCAGACTTCTTTTGGAGATCTCTGGTCTTTATCTTTTCCTTCCGGCTCTTTACCTGTTCGACTTCAGCCGCGTTATATTCAGTTTGCTGATCGCTCATGGCAATATCTCCTTACCCCGCTCCACCGCTTGAATTGAGTGCGTAATAATCGTTATAGGAAGATCCAAGCGGATTTCCAGCGGCACCAGCCCCTGCGCCTGTGCCCCCTGCCATCGTCTGCCAGCTTAGCCACTTACTGCTTATATTGCCGATTCCAGAGATTACCGAGCCTGCCATGTTCCAACCTTCCTGGCTGGAATAGAGACTGCTCTGCGCCCCTGCAGAAGCCGCCTGATTTAAATCGTTCCACGCCTGAACGTGCGAGTTGTACTTGATCGTGTTGGCGTTTAGCTGGCCAAGTTCCGAAGTGCTCGATCTTACATCAAGAGGCGAACCGGAATTGGGGTCGATCCCCATGGCCGCGTAAGCCGCACGTTCCTGCGCGATCTGTGCGCCCGTCTTTTCCTTGGCCTGCTCCTGGGCAACCGTTCCCTGCTCAAGGGCCATTTGAGCGTTTTGGTTTGCGATCTTTTGGTTATTGGCCGCAACCTGTGCCATGTAGGAGGCTGACTGCGCCGATGATTCAGCCTGCATGGCCGTTCCGGCAATTCCCGTTACAAGAGAAGCCCCCATTATATAAGGCGCTATCGCCATAGCTACGGCAGGTCCCATCTTAATCCCTCCTTCTTTCCGCGCGGTAGAAATCCATTCCCAAAGGACCCCATTTGACAGGGCCGGTAAGCTCGAATCCCAGCCATTTAACCCATTTAATCCCGCGCTTATGCCTTGCGTCCACCATTTCCACCAGGACCGGGAAGATATCGTGTACCTTCCTAAGCGATTCAGCACACTCTTTTAAAAACATCACGGGGTAACGCCTAAGCTCTGGCGTGGAAAGAAACCAAGGAGCGCCCATTTCTCCCAACAAACCGTCCACGGGCATTACCCCAAAAGCCCCTAGTGGTCTATTTTCGGGTAACTTTAACCCACACCAGGAGGCTACCGAACGATCAAAACCAAGTCTTAGCGCCCTGTAGGGACCAAAGCCCATGGCCGCGCATTCCGCCCGGTCTTCCGCGCTCATCTGTGAGGCCAAGTATGGTAAATGGTCTTTTTGTAACGGGACAACAACACATTTCATAGAATCACTCCCACGTTAACCTGGGCTGTCTCCCAAACTCATCTCAGGACTAATGCCCAAAATCGTGCAAGGTAACGGCTGGTCGATCTGCACGCACACCTGAGAGTTAACGGTATACTGCTGGTCGACTAAAACGCGCTGCATTCCGGTCGTAAGAGGAACAGACCCACCCATGTTGACCTGAGGCCCCCATTCCTTTACCTCGGTAAGATTATTAAAGGTCGGCCCGATCTTAATTCCCCGGCTATCTTCCACAATCAGACAAATAGCCTTTAAGGTCTTCCGGTAGTCAATGGCCTGCATGTACATCCCCTGTGGCATCATGGGGAGGGTCTGCATCTGCGCGACAAAGGGAAGGCCAACGGTAACAAGGCTTGCCGGGGCCTGAAGGGTGATTTTACCCCCCACCACCACTTGCTGCGGCATAACATTGCCATCGGCCAGAATGCTTACCGTAGCCCCGTTTAGATGATCGAGACCCGCTATTTCGGTCGTAGGCCCAGCCGAATATTGAAGCCCTGCGTCCACAAACCACGCCTTCTTTACGTCGGAAGCCCCAAGAGTACCCATGTTGCGCGAGTCCATGCGCTCGACGTACTTTACGGGTTGGCCTCCGTTTATACCCGGAATGGTGCGCTCGACCACCACGTAGACCGAATCGAAGTTTATGCCGGCCACCTGCTGCTCTGGAATAGAGGCCACACTCACAAACGAATCGGTCCCGTAGACGCCCGGCGAATCGTGGTGCGCCCAGGCATAGACGTTTTGTTCCTTAAGGTAGGTAAAGCTTAAAAGAACCCCATCGTCTCGAACTGCCCAAACCTGATACCAAGGCTGTTCGGCATAGCACCATCTCTCAAGGTTATGCCCAAAGAAAAGATGCTCCGACATTACCGACATATCTTGGCCCGTGTAGACAGAAACCCAAAAGTTATACTGTAAATCCCTTACAATCGAACCCTTGGCCTGCACATACAGTATGTCCCAATTGATCGGAATGGGCGGAAGATCCGCTGCTCCGATAAAGCTTTGCTGAACGGTTATAACGTTTGTGGGAGTCACCGGCTGAGGCTGTGAAATGTATCCGGTAAGAATCGACCACAAGCCCCCGGCGGTAAAAATCAAAAGGTTATTCATGGGCAAAAGCTGCATGATCGCATTCGACTGTGTTCCGGCAATCGTAACCGTTATAGCGTCTGAAGCCTGGGAGGGATTTGTCACATCCATATTGTGATAGTCGGCAGGCTGAGTCATCCAGATAGTTTGAGGCGAGTTAAGAGATCCCGCGAAGACTTTTCTTTGCTGGAAGTAGCAGCAGCATCCCGGATAATTTCCCGAGGGGTCTATGGATGCCGCAAAAGTCGCACCGCTTCCAAGCGGCTGGCTGAAAACGAGCGCGTCTCCGTCCTTGTAGTTTTGCGCGTAAGCCGCCACGTTCCCCGAAACCGTGACCGATGTTATTACCCCGTTTGTGATTACGGGAGTAAAGGTTAAGCCCGTCCCACCCGAGGCCGGAGCTACCGTTACGGGTCCAAAATAGTTTTGACCGCCCGAGGTAACCGTCGCCGTGACCGTTCCCATGATAATGGTCCCGGTATTTATGGATTTTACGTTAATGTGGCCTGCGGCTTCCTGGCCGACGTTTGCGACTCCAATAACGGGGGCCTGGTAGTTTTGGCCCCCGTCGGTAATCGTAACGTCCGTTATTACCCCGTTTACGATGGTTGGCGTTAGAACCGCCCCCGAGCCCGTCAGATCGCTTGCGTAGAGCGTACAGTCCGAACTATAGCCCGAACCTCCGTTTGTGACCGTAACCGTTGCTATAGGCCCCACGTTGAAAGGGTCGGTGTGCGTTGGGGGTGCCTGGGTAAAATCAGGGGCAATTTCGGTATCGGTAAAGGTCGTTGAAGTCGTTTGCCCAATGTAGCCGTACATGGCCCCCGAGGGAACCGCCTCCGTTTGAGGGTTTGCCTTGTAGACGTAGTAAATATCCGCGGACGTCTCAGCCGCCCAGGAAATAACGTTTTCGCTTCCCGTGTCCGAATCGAGCAAACAGCACTGAACGCTTGCCGCGCTCGATGCTACCGACTGTTCCGGGGGAGAGCTTGAAAGGGCCGTTACCACGTAGGAGTAATAGAACTGCTGGCCGGTCGGTGAATTGGTCCCGGAGTTATGGGTTACGGAAACACCCGTGGGAGGCGAAATCTTGGCCGCGAAAGATACTTGTGTCATGGTCCAAACCCAATGTTCGGTCCGGGTTACATCCTGTGGAGGATAGCCCGTGTGGCAAAGGGTTAAAACGTCGTTTGATTGCGTCCACTTGATTTCCTGAACGTCTTCGCCCTGGTAAGGCGTAGCCATGGTATAAACCCGCGCAACGGTGCCGTACCATCCAAGATAGGCGCCGTCCACAGTATCGGTAACCGGGTTTCCATCGAGATCCAGGAGGGCGAAGGTGGTCGAAGTAGCGTTTGAAACCAGATATTGCTTGCCAGGAGTTGAGTCAAGAGTTTGACCCGTCCCTGCGATGTAGACCTGATCGCCGTTCGAATAGCCGTGAGGAACCGTTGTGGTAACGACCGGAGGAACCAGATTGTCGATGCTTTGAATCGTAAAGGCAGGTTCCAGGACATACCCGCCGTTCATAATGACGCGCATGTACTCGTGGCCAAATTCCAGGATATAGGCCTGCACGAGGTTAAACTGAAAAGGGATTAAA
Organism: Deltaproteobacteria bacterium; assembly: GCA_021780695.1. GTDB lineage: Bacteria > Desulfobacterota > Syntrophobacteria > Syntrophobacterales > Syntrophobacteraceae > SbD1. Next base: position 68,846 of record JAJXYD010000005.1, on the reverse strand, counting down.
TGAACGGGCTGCGAGGAATTTTTACACCGTCCGACAAACATGGTGCCCGCGCGGTTACTTACGCCGCCTTGAGGCCAGACAAAGAAATTCCTTAGAAGCTTAGCCCCCTGGTGGTATTTATCGAGATCGACCCGTGCATAGAGTGCTGGAGCAATTTCACCCGCCCCGTAGGATGGTTGGATAAAGTTTACAGCCATGAATTACCCTCCTACAGGTTGAAGGTAAAGCCTCTAAAAAGAAGCGAGGTAGCGGGCACATTGGAAAATGAGGTCCAAAGAGTCCCAAAGGTTAGGGGCACTTCGAACTGAGTGGAAACCGGAGGCCCACCAGAATCAGCTCCTATAAAGAAATAAGGTGTAAAGCCGTCCGCGCTTACCGAGACAAACCCCGAATTAACGCTTGCCTGAAGTTCTTCTACCGCCAGGAGGGCCGTTGCCCCTATCATAACCGGGTAAAGTAAAGAGGTCCCAAGAGGCACGAAACCTGCCGCCGTCGTGTTGGTGGAAGGAGGGGTTGTGCCGTCTCCTGCCAGCCCCGTGTCGGCAAAGCTCGAAGTAGAAGACGAAAGACCTGAAGCGATGACGCCCGTTGTCGAAGGAGAACCGTTACTCGCCGTCCGATAGATCGTGTAGGTCGAGGCTCCATCCGAGGTCCACGAGATTTGGTTATAGTTTGCATCCGAAAGGGTAAGGTTGCCCTGCGTGGTCGTAACCGCTACGGCCTCTGTAGTGCCTCCATTTACGTCCACGCCTATTACCGCGTAACTGTAGGTATTTGTCCCCAAATGGCCCTGAGGGGCCACTGTGGGCGTTATATTGGCAAGTGGGGAAGGCGCCGTCATCGTCTCTTGCTGAGGCGCGTTAAAGAAAAACCTGTTTCCCGTCTGGCCCGATTTTATGAAGTTACCGTTTACATCCGTTAAGACAGCCCCCAGCAGCCTTGCGTAGTCATAGCCCCCGATGTTTGTCTGGTTAACCGAACTCCATGCGGAAGCCGCTGAGAGCAAAACGTTTACAAGCGCCCCGTTTCCTATGGCCCAAATGAAATACCATGTGCTCGGAGCCAAGCTCCCCGTGTCCATTCCACCCGGGCCAAGAGTCGAAGCGTTTAGCAAAAAAGGCGTTCGGGTGGTTCCAGGCCCTTCAAACCATGTCTGGCAAAGATTTTCCCCCGCTCCCACGTTGGCCATGGTAATCGAGTTGGCATAAATATTTAGTTCGGTATTTGGAGCCGAAATATTGTTGGTTATGGCCAATCCGCCACAGGGAGAAAGGATAGGAGGCGGCACGATTAACTCCGAATCTATGGCGTAGACGTAAGTTCCATCGGTTACGCACGTTAGAATATCGCCCTCGACGAAGTTTATAAGCTGGCCCTTGTGGCCTACGATCATGCCCGCGCCAAGCCCTGCGCTCCAATTGGAAAACTGAATGCTCGTAAAGGGGTCGGCTACGATGATCTTGAAGTTATGGCCCTTTGTTAGGTTCGTAAACGTGGTGAAAGTCGTTCCTTGCGTATTGGCCGTAAGATAAGTGGTAGATAAACTGCTCAAGCTCTGCGTGGATGAATTGGCCGTAAAGGAAACCGGAAGCTGAATGGTTGCGGAGAGCGTATTTACCACCCCCTCGTTTGCCGCAAGCTGGTTTATCTGCGCCTGAAGGTTTGTTACCTGAGCCGCGAGTTGCTGCGTCTGCATGACCACATCGTCTAAAGCCGCCTCGACCACCTGGGGATAAAACCCTCCCTGATTTTGAAGGGTTGTGTCCTGCTGGTAGGGAACGATGCGCTGAATGGTGATCGTCCAGCCCGTGGCAAGAGGCGTGCCGTTATTGGCATAGGTCACAACGCCCCCCGGAGGGTTAAGGTTTCCCGGTATGCCCGTCCCCAAAGCCGTTGTAAACCCCGCAATTCCGTTTCCAATCCCCGTAACCGAATACTGCGATGGGGATAAAACGGTCGTAACCGGAGGGGAAACGTTTCCGTTGGTGATCGAGACTTGCAAAAACGCGGCCTCGGCCACCGGAAACGGATAAGGGAAGGCCGTGGTCACTCCGTTTCCCTGGTAGGTCACATAACTTTGGGTCGTCGTCAGCATCCGTAGGCTTCCTTTTCTTTAGTTATGCGTGCACGTTACTGAAGTAGCATCCGAGACAGCAGGAAGGGTTCCTTCCAGTTGCATGAGTCCCCCGTAGCAAAAATTCTCCGAAGTTGCGGCGTTAGTCCAGGTTAGATACGTTTCCACACCCGACCCCTGCACTAGAGTTATGTCTTTTACGGAAATAAAAGACGCCCCCGTATTAGCTGCAAACCCTTGATAGTAGCCAGACATTACCTGCCAAGAACCTCCCGTTTTCCGAACATATCCCTTCCCTGTGATATTCCAAAAAGCCGCTCCCGACGGGGCTGTAGATGTACCTCCTGGAGAAGCCGTGTTATTGGTTTCCTCGTGGACATTTGTAAGGGACATAACGGGACCACCACAAACACTATACCCATTATAGTCAAGACTTCCCCCCGCCATTTCCCACTCGTCTCCGGCAACCTGAATATTGAAGCCGCAATCTACATTATTGCTTATATTAGTGCTTGTTACCCGGTTCATCTCTGAAAAACCTGAATAGGTGCTACTGTAGGGAAGACTTGCTATAGCATCGTAATTATTATCGAAGGTACAATCGGTAATGGCATTTTCAAACGCCCCCACTACCAGACCTGTTGGTGGCTGAATGGCACCATATTCATACCCTGTTGTAAATCCCTGGATTACAGTGTTTACGAGCTTTACATTGAAACCCCAACTTGTAGAAGGAGCGAAGCCATTCGTAGTCGCGTAGTCCGCTCCAGCAAAAATCCCCACATAGTTGTTTGCCGGGGGGCTTCCTCTTGTTCCGAGCGCAGAGCCGCTAAGTGGGCCTTGGATAATAAGATTGCGAATTGTTCCAGCTTGCCAGATATAAATGTCCGACGGCCCGTCTAGCTCAGATCCCAATACTAACGCGGCCTGTTTAGTTATTCCCGATTGTGGCGTGTAGACTATTTGAGATCCCATTCCATCCAGGCTGACGGTGAGAGGTAGGTATAGTGACCAAGTGGTCTTATAGAGTGAGCCCGTCGCAAATTGTACCGTTGCAGCATCTCCCATCGTAGTAGACGGGATATTGCCCGCTCCCTGCGCTGCGTTAAATGCGTCCTGGATAGCCGCCGTGTCGTCGTTTGTATTATTCCCTTTCGCGCCCCACCAGGCGGGATTGATAGCTTTGACGCTATTTAGTCCAAATTGGACCGGTGTTTGCGGAGTAAAGCATTGGTAATTTCCCGCCTCAAATGAACCCTCTATATTTAGTAGAGATTTCGCCATAGAGTATGAATAACCCGCCCCACCATTATACCAAGTGACGGGGCTAATCAGGACCACCTCATATCCGATAACGGTTCCCGCGCTGTTGGTAACTGCTCCCCCGTTAATGAAACCTGTGGGATAGGTTACGACTAACTCGTTTTGTGTTCCGTTGGGAGTATTTACAACGAGCATTCCCCGACCATTCGCCAAGTCCCCGGCATCGTTTAAATTTGTTATCACCACGATATTGGAGGGGGTGTTTTGCGGGGTAAACACGTTACACACCGTGCCGTTTATGGTCTGTTGGGCTATAGTGCCGGAAGTAACTACCGAGCCGCTTGCGCCTGCAACCAGTGGGGAAGATATGGTCGCCCCGTTTACCATCCTCAAATCGCAAGTCGTAGTAAGGCTTTGTGTAAGCGTCGCATTCCCCGTGAAGTAAACCGTTCCGGCAAAGTTCGCATCGGAGGTAAGCTGCGCGAGATTATTTGCCGTGGTCGAACTCGTTCCTATAGCCACTGGCCCTGGACTGGTTATCCCCGCCGAGGTGTGGAAATCCCCGCCTGGACCAAACCAGAATTCATCCGCCGGGTTACTGGGAGCGTTTCCCGGCTGCATCCACTGGACAGCCGCGTTTCCGCTCGTATCCGTGTAGAACGAAAAGGAATTGTAGCTTCCCATATTCTTGCTTGGAGTCGGCCCTCCAAGGTAGGAATAAGCCCCAGCACTCAGCATTATTACCAGCACAAACGCTATCGCTATCGAAATCCCGGTTTTCTTACGCATGGCTTTTCCTCATCCTCATTGCCCGTTCGAACTGTTTCCAAGCATCATCTGGAGCGCGTTTTGTCCGCCTCCAACGTCCGCATCGCTTAAGGTCTTTGCCCCTTGCGCCGAAGCCATGGCCATTTGCGCGGCCTGGGCCTGCTGGGCCTGCTGAATCCTGGCGCGTCTTATGGCGTCTCTTGCCTTCTGAGACATGAGCATCATTTCCGAGACTCCCAAAAGATCGGCGTATTCCCGCACTACCTCATCGCTATTGATATTGTCTATCGGGTTATTGGGCTGTCCCGCGTAAGCCGCAGCCAAATTTCCCGTAAAGGCCATTAGCCGTTCGATTCCCGTTGTGGCCGTGCTCTTCTGGGCATCGGAAAGGGTTGAAACACACTCGATATCAAAATGTGCGCCCGCTATTTCCTGTGGTGGAGGCGGAATGATTCTTGCCCGTTGCATCATGGCAAACACGCGCTCGATCAGCGGGTTTATTAGCTCAAACTGGCTACGCTCTAAAAACGGTCCGAGCATCAGCATCTTTTCCTGCTTTCGCTCGATGATTTCCGTAGCCGTTCTAACCGTATCGAGCTGTGAAATCATAAGGAAAAGATCGGCAAAGAACGCCTGATTGATTCTTTGTTCGCATCCCTGGATCTTTTCCATCGCTCCCCGGATATCGGGTGGAACCTGATAGGCCGGTTTAAAGCCGCTTTGAGCCATATTGGCCACATAGGTAACGCCACCGGGCAAAAGGCTTGCGGGTTCATTTCTCATGGAAACGTCTGCCACCATGGGCGGGTTTAACACCTTGTCTATTGCCTGCGCGGTACGCTTTTCCAGCTGCTGGAGCATCTTCGAGCTGGCAAGCGCCTCCATGCCGGGACTTCTGCCGTAGGCGTCATTCATTATGACCGACCACCTCGGAGCGCAAAAAGGCAGCTCATAGTAGCCTCGAAGGTCCAGCACCAAGTCCGTGTTCTGCCCCCACTCCCAAATGACCGACCGGTATTTTCGGCCCTTTAAACCCGGTATTTGCGGGCTTCTTTCATCGTTTGGCTCAATTGCCTGGGCGATTCTTACCTCTTTATCGAGTTGGCCTGACATCCACAGAGACTTTACCTGCTCACTGCAATTTTCTATCCCGAACCGCTCGACGATCTGCCCGGTCGTAAGCACATATTCCCGGTAGAGAGTGTCTACCAGGTCGCGGTAGGAATTGGCCAGGAAGTATTCGCCCGCGGTAAGCGTGTGGCAGCGTACAACATCGTCGAAATCGTCTTCCACCATCATTACGCCCGTTCCAAAACAGCCCAATTCCTCGTAGATGACATGCAAACTGTTGTAGGTGTTACTCTGCGAAAGAACCACCTGGATTCTTCGCGTAACCTCGTCTAGCCAGAGCTTTACCGCCGTGTTGTCGTTTGTTGGAAAATCCCTTACCGAAAGCCTAAACCACGGTCTTGCAGGGCTTGTAAGTCCAGCCATGAGCCCTGCTGCAAGCGTTCTGTGCGCCAGAATGGGCGTTTCGTTTATTATCCTCGCCCCTAAAATATCGCCCCGGGTCATTTCATTTGGATAGGTGAGATATCTTCCGCGCCTTGGTAAAATGAAGTCGGATAGCTGCCGCCACGTCTGCCACCATGACCACCTGTCAACCCTTAAGCCTAAAAGCCGCTGGTCCACGTACTGCCTTAGCTGCTGGATCTTTGGGCCTCCACCCTGGGCGAATATGGTGGGCATTTCGGAAGGGTTCGCGTTCTTAGCCATGGATTGAAGCCCTTTTCTAAAAAGTTGGCGTCTAATTGTGCGGGTAAGCGATTACCTGATATCCACTTAAAGTTATAGGAGTTATATCCTGAACGGTTCCTTGCGTTGTAGCCGAGGTCCCACTTGCGCAGGAACACGGATATTCGAACTGAGTTGACGAAATATTGGTTACGGAAACCGTACTGCTCGAAGAAGTTCCTACGTTGGCACAAGATGCCGATGTCCCCGACATGGTTATCCCCGCAGCGTAGACAAAATCGCCCGTTGGATAGGCCCCGCTTGCGACCGTTGCCGTACAATAGGTTCCATTCGCGCTTACCGCTGTAGTGGCTATCGCTGTTCCCAGGCGGTTGCCGCCTGTAAAAGAAATGGTTTGGGGCTGAGTGGTATCAAGAGATGTTTGAGTGTAAGATAGAGTCCCGTTGGAAACATTAGTTGTCATTTGAGAATTAGTTACACCTTGGTTAGCGATCTGGAGTGTAAGGGCATAACCGTTTGTACCATTCCAATAGTATTGATCTAGGAGAGTCGCACCCCATAATACTTGTGGAAATTTATAAGTTGAACTATTAGGCGCACTCCACTGTGTAAATATTTTCAAAAACCCGTTGGGGCCAAGCAAATTGGCTGGAACGGTGCAAGTAGCGAGTGTCATTCCAAAAGTTACCACTCCATTTGTTGAAACCGGAGTCCCGCTTTGGCACACCACGACGACCGGGCTCGAAGATCCCCCGCTACTGCTTGCTACCGTTCCGCTGCCAAATATGCCGTTAGCAGCAGCCGTACCGCAGAAAAGCAAAATCGCTATAAACGCTAAAATCCTTCTCATGGCTTCCCCTATGCGTAAAACGAAAGCGTAACGATTCCAGCCGTGTCGCTAACCAGGCTAAGGTAGCTCTTCCCCGTGCAATTCCTGCTGTCCGGCATTCTCTCGGGGGCGCTTCCGTCCACGATATTTGCCGCCGGGACAGAAATGGCCGAGTTTGTAAACTTCACATACTGGTTCGCGCCCAAAATGGGCCCGAAAACCACAAGGTTGGCTCCTGCCGGAATCGGTATCTGCTGGCTTGCGTTGGCCGCGAGATCAATTGCGTAGATGGTATCTGATGGCGGCAGGTTACCGATCAAGGGGTTCATGAAACCATCTAAACCTTGGACCGCTCTAATCATTGCTTTTCCCCCTTATTGATTTAAGAACCGCGTGGCTGTCGAGCCCAAGCGCCTCGCAGACCCAAAGGAAACTCCCCCGTCTTGTGTCTTTTCCTGCAAACCATTTGGCCGCCTCGGTCTTCTGCCCTTTTCGAACAGAGCGGGCTATCCTCATACTTTCCGTCCCGGCAACGGAATCTTTCAGCTTTGAGATCTTGCGCGAATAATCTCTCTTCGCCTGCATTAAAACCTCGCTCCAAAGTATGGCTTCCCGGTTCATCTCCGCGTTTCCTCCTAGAATCCAAAATCGCTATCGTTATCCACCGGATAAGGCATAAGACCGGTCAGTGGAAATCCGTACCGTGCCCTTATCCAGTCGGGCGTATGGTTAGGACTTAGCGGCTGCTCGTTCGCATCGACCGCCCGGGCCTGTACGGCAAGCATTTGAGCCTTCCCCCACAAGTCCTTGTCCATTTGCTTATCCCCGATCAAAGCCCCAACCAAATGGCTTCCAAGGGCATAAACGAAGGCCTCGGAGAACTCATCATCCCAAAGGTTCGGGTCATCAATCATCGCCGTGTAGATCAAAAGGGCCGACTCGATATTGGTTAGAATCACCTTGATGCGGTTACCAAAAGAGTCCCGGTCAAGAGATATCTGGTAGGGCACGCGGTTTGAAAGAGAAAGCCCCTCTGCTGCCCCCATATCCAGGGGCGATGAAAGAACGCCCGGCCACAACGGCACGACCGTCCCGGAAGTCGCTGGAGGCGTAAACGGATTTCTTACCTGCCTTAGCCTCACGCAGTCCTGGGGCCACGCGTATTCGTAGCTCCAGGAAACGATTTGGTCCGGAATCGTCCCGGCAGGATTTGCCGCGCTTACGGGCACAAGCGGAATGGGAACGATTCCAGTCTGATTTTCAGGAGTCCCGGCACTTGCCGCGATAAGCGCCCCCGAGCCCGTAGCCCGCGCAAACGACCAAGGAGCAAGCCTTAGCATGGCCCTGCACGCCTGCTCGAAGTGAAGCGAACACGCCTGGGCCTCCGTACTCGCCTCGTTCATGGAAGCAATCGACGATCTTGTGCCGATCACGGAAAGCGCCCGGTTGCACATATCTACCTGAGAAGGCATCTTTTACCCCTGTGGTCCAGCGCCGCCCGGTGCTCCCGGACCGCCTTGACCCATTGTGGGATACATTGAGTTAAGTAAACTCGCTACCTGATCGTCTGGAACCGCGTCGTGGGTATGCTGCTGCCCGTGGATTTCTCCCGGAGCTGGCGCACTGTCTCCCGGATGGGCGTGAGGATGCACATGAACTTCGCCTTCCTCGTGAGTGTGGGTTGCGTGATGACGATGGACTTTACCCCCGTCGTGGGTATGCACTATCGGATGAGAATGGGTCTTTTCGGCCATGGTATGCTAGTCCTTCCCTATCCCAAAAGGGACCGTGTGCCCGCCGTGGTCTTTGCGGGTTTGGTTAAACCTTGCGCGCCCGTTAGAACAGTGCCCGTCGAGCCATATTCCATGGCTGCAAGCTGCTGTTCGTTTGTCGCCGCGTTCTGTACTCCCTGGTCGGGTAAACTTGGCGGCGGCGGAACTACCGGCGTCGGTGGAACCGAAATGGATGGAGCGCCCATTAGCTACCTCCTGCCCTCGCGCTTATCGGAGCGTCTGCCGCGATCCCGCTCAGCGCCCTTTTTCTTGCCATCGCCCATTCCGGGATATTTCTTTTCCACCTTGGCCCGCACCTCGGCCTTTTGTGCCGGCGTTCCAAACTCGGATACTCGAGCCAACGCGTTTCTGGCGTGAGCCTTGTCCTCAATCGGATAACCGCCTTTACCGCCAGATTTACTGCGCTTATCCGGTAGCGCGAAGTCGCTTTTAGGAATTGCTTTCCGTGCCCTGGTCGTTAGCTTTGCCATCCTTTATGTCCTCCATTTCCAGCCATGAGGTAAATGAGTTGTTCCCGATTCATTTTGTCACCCCGTAATCCATGCGCTCCGCTACCGGGTAGACATCCGGCAAACCCTTTTCGTCTCGGTATTTATCGTAGGCGAACTGAGCGTAATGGGCGATTTTTAGAAAATCCCTTAATTGATCGATCTCCCCTCGGCTGTTCTTATCGAAGCGCCCTATATACCTCCTGATCGCGTTTACGCAATCGCTTGCCGTCCAAATCCCAACCTGGTCCGATTCTCCGTCCTCGTTTTGGTACTGAGGGATTGTATATTTCAGAATGTGCTTTTGCACTTTCCTGCTAAATTCTTCCCAATCGCCGAGTCTATCTAAAGCCATCAAAAACCCCTTTCACTATGCCGCTCTCCATTTGCCGCACCAGCACGTTTCACCGACGGTTCGCCTGTGCATCCAGGCGTTAGCCTTTGCAATATATTCCGGTGGAGACTCGCAGCACAGTTCGTGAACCGTTCCATCGCTTCCAGTAACCCTTTCATAGAAATAGCAGCTCTTGCAGTTCTGACCATCTTTCATCGAGCACCCTCCTCATATATTTTCTTGTTTTTTTGAGGTTGCCATTTTTTGCACCATAAAGTTACTCCCTCAACATGCCTCTGTATCCAGGAATGAGGATTTGAGATACGAACTACTGGATAAGATTCGTAACAGATGTCATAAACGGTTCCATATCTTCCTTTTTTGCGCTCGAAGTGATAACAATTCTGACAACACTGTCCGTCTTTCATCGGTTATCCCTCCCGGTATGTGAAATTCCAGGACATTCTAACACCTCAAGACAGCTTGGGGGCTGGTTCCTTCCGTGTCGGAGTGTCCTGGAAACTCTTTGACTCATCGCGTAACCTTGCTGTCTTTGGGTAGGCCCTCGTGCGAATGCTTCCCAAAGGCATCCCACAGATCGCTTACGCTCTTGCAGCACCGCGTTTCGCGCACCTCGCACTCTTTTATGTCCTGCTTCTGGTCAAGCTTTTCTTCCATGCGCGCCAGCCGGGATGAAATGGAGCTTAGCAAAATGGCGATTAAAGCCGCCACGACACTTGCCACCATGGTGAAAAAATCATGGGCGCTCATCATTTCGGCACCTTCCGCAGAAGCTGCGCCAATCGCTCGCACCTGTCGGGGGCCTGCTGTGCAAATAGACTGTGAAGAATCGACTGAGCAGCTCCCACCCAATCGTGAGCCGCAATCTTTGCCCTTAAAACAACCCAGTCCCAAAGCTCGTACATGAGGTCGAAGGCCATATCCACAAGCACGCGCTGCACGTTATCGGGCAAAAGCTCGAATTCGGGCGCAAATATCTGGGCCGCGCAGGTAATCGCCGCGTCCAAATCGTCTTTAAACCAGTCCCGGATTTTCTCATCGGGCACGCCCGCCTTCAGCCATTCCTTTAGGTTTCCCATATCGCCGTGAGATTCCAGGTTATGGCCGATTCCAGCCGTCCAGATTCCTTTGGTGTCTCGGTAAGGCGTGGATCTTATGCCTTCATCGCTTGCGATCATGCGCTTTAGAACCGAGTCGTCTCTAAGTTCCAGAAGATCCATCGCTTAACCTTCCCTTCTACGCCTGGGGAGCAGGAGCGGTTACGGGCGCTTGAACGGGCGCGGGAGACGAAACGGCCTGTAATTTGTCGATCTGAGCTTTAAGGGCCGCGATCTCGGTTGCAATAGCGGAAACATCGGAAGGCGTTGCATAAAGCCTTCCCAAAAGAGACGTAAGCGCATGGACTATACCTCCGTACCTGCTCTTGGAAATGATCGGTATGATCTCCGAAAGCACGAGGGCCGCGAGGGCCGCAATGAAATGAGGGTCAAAACTCATCGCCGTTTCTCCTTATTTCGCCTTAATGGCGGTTCCAGCCGCGTTAACGTTCGAGTAAACGGGCACCATGGCCGTGTTCAAGGTGTTTAGCGTATCGGGCGTAGGAGTTGATTTAAACGCGTTAAGGGCCGCGTTGGCTATCGTTTCAGCCGTAGCGATGGTCGCACCGTTTACAATGCCGCCCGTAGCCATGACGTTGGCAACGTTTGCCGCCGCTTCAAGCCAGGGGGTTACGTAGTTTACAACGTCGGAAGTGGTGACAGCGGTCGTGCTTCCGGAAGTGCTCGAAGTAGTTCCGGTGGTCGAACAGGCCGCAAGCCCCATTATTGCCGCCAAAATGGCCAAGGTCTTAAGTGTCCTCATCGGTTTTAATCCTTATCGGTTAGAGGGTCTACGCGCTTGCGCTCATGCCGCTTTTAACGTTTTGCGGAGCTGCCCCGATGGTTTCAGCGTTCGTCGCGGTTATCTGGTCCACGGGATCTGGAGACGGGCCGACTACAAGCCCAACTTCCTTAGCCATTTTCTTGGCTGCGGCATCGAGCGGTTTCATAAACGGTCCCGGCACCACATCATCGGCAACGGTAACCGTTTCTCCCGGTTCATAAATCCGGTTATCTATGAAGGCTTTTTCAAGCAGTTCGTACTTAGCCATTATTCCAACTCCTTATGAGACACGTGGTAAGCGTTGCAGTAGGGGCACAGATACTTTCTTAAGGTATCCGTGCACCCTTCAAGAACCCGGCGCTTAATGAAAGCATTGGCTGTCCGTGCGTCGAACCGGGTTTTACTTCGGCAGCAACGCCACAGAGAAGACGCGTGCTTTCGCTCTCGCGCCATTTGCTTTACACGTACTGGTTCGAGTAGCCCGAAGGATACCCGAGGTTTGGTCCAAGCAAATCCCGGTCGACCACGATGGCGGCAGCAATTTGGCCCGCCGTCATGTTCGCGCCCGTTACCACGTAGGTGAGCTTTAAGAACTTCTGCACCCCCGGAGGTATCACGAAGTTATTGTGCTGGTATCCGGCAACGAGGGTTGCAACCGGAAGAACAGGCCCGGCGGCAAGAACGCTCCAGGTTCCCGGTGCGCCACTGCCGTTATCGGGGGCCGTCTGAAGTTCTACCTGCATACTGGCGCCAGTTCCGGCAAAGCTTTGAAGTGTCTCGATAGCTATTTGGAGCTGAGGGTCATCTCCAATACCGATGTCTCGGCCACGTCCCTGGGCGCTTGCCGCGATCTGGCTAACATCGATAATGTTGGCCGAATCGGTTCCGGCAGTCGTCGTAAAGGTCGTGCCCGAAACTACGCTTGTCCCGGAGAAAACGCCTTGCGCGTTTAACCCCCCGTCAAACATCAATTGAGAATCCATTATCATGGCGAAATATCTCCTGTTTTTAGCCGATTAAACTACTCTGGCCTCAGTGTTTAGCAGTGCGTCACAAGTCCTTACGGGAATACCACGAAAACTCATGACCGGCTTTCCGGCGAATTCGTCGATCTTGAGGAGCATATTGGACTTGTTTAGCGCCTCGATATCGAGCCACGTGGAAATTGCGCGGTTGCAGTAGAACCCGGCCTGCCCCATGGAAAGCTGAGGTTCTCCGTTTTGGCCCGAGGTCTGAACGTTACCCGCTCTTGCGGGCTGGATGGGAAGCCTGTGAATCGCTCTGGCCATGAGGTTTATGAGGTTTGGAGGACTCGCGCCAGAGAGCGTGGTAACATCGATGTTTGCGATTCTAACCGCAAACCGCCAGTCCTTTACGCAAAGGCCCGCATCCCATTTGTAATGGGTACGCCAAGCGTAGTACGGATTGTTGTTACTGTCATAAACCGGGGTTTTGCCCATGTCTTCCTGCACAAAACCGGCTTTTCTGCCCTTGGGGAATATCCCGCAAACAGCGGTTGGACCCCACATGATAAGCCAAACGGAAGTGTTGGTGGAACCAGTCCCGCCCGCGTCGATAACGTTATTTGCCGTCTGAGCCGTTGCCGTGTTTACGGTCGGATATCTTGGCGCAAGTCCCATGAAGGCCGCCGGGACGGTCGTTACGTTATTGTAGAAGATGGTCGAGGCCATCTGCTGATTCATCCCCTCAAGAAACGCCAGTTCCTCGGAAAGCCTGAAGGCCGTGTTGTCTCCAGCCAAAGCCATGAGGTCGGTGTCGATATCGGAATAGGTCTCAAGCATACCGCAGCTCTCGGTGATTTGAGCGGTCGTCGATTTACCGCGCGGAACGCCCTGGTTTAAGAGCCGCCAGTAAGCCTGGGGAAGGCCGGTTCTAACGGTGGTCTTGTGCCCGGTTGGTAGGTTTCCCTCTACCCACAACATGTCTTCCAGAATCTCGTTGGTTTGGCTGAGCAGGTTTATGATCTGGGCTATTTTACCCTGATCGTCTATCCGTTTCGCCCAGTCCATGAGTGTCATTGCCAGAGGGCCGAGTGTAGCCATCTATTTCCTCCTGTCCGTCTCCCGACGGTCTAATGTTTAGGACAATGCCGTTTTGTCCATCTCCCGACGGTCTTGCGGCACTACCTGTTTCCTCCACGCATTGTTGGATACATCGCATCGTAGAACGCTTGCTGCTTGTCCTGCACGGCAGGTTTCCCGGTAAGGTGAGCCGGTTCTGCCAGCATCTTACCCATGCGCACAAACAGCCGTTGGACTTCCGGGTGGTGCATGGCGCCGGTAGCTTTTAGAGCTTCCCGTATAGCCGTGACCTCGGACTCCGTTTTAAAGAAGGGGTTGGACTCGCCCGGTATAAACGCGTTTCCTGCGTCCTTTACCGACTGCTCAAGTTTTGTCCCGCCTATTTCGGCGTCCTCCTTGGTCTTTGCCCACCAGTCGTTTGTTAGATCTGTCCACGCTTTATAAGGCCCTTCGATCATTGCCTTGATCTTTGGCCCCGCGAATTCGAGAACCTTTTGTGCCTGCTCCTGTGTTAAATCCTGCTCTTTGGCAAAGGACTTAAACTCGCTCAGGTCCTGGCCCTCCAATTTCATGCCTTCAGGAAGTGCGAAATCTTTATATTCTTCCGGTGCCCGCACTTCGGGCTTTTCTGGATTTGCACCTTCCGCTTCTTTACCGCCCTGCTCAAGCCCCTTTTGTGTTTCCTCTTCTTGTGGAACACTTGCCGCAGGAGTCTCAGTTGCAACTTTCCCCGCATTCAAAACACTCGATGGGCTCTCAACACTCACTGGAGCCTCAACACCAACTTCCGTAACCAAACCTTCCTCACTCATTTGCATTCCTCCTTCGTGCCAATAAAAAAGCCCGACTCGCCGCAGCTGCGAATCAGGCTTTTCATTGCTGCGCTTAAGCCGGGCCAGGGCAAGCGCAAAAGATTATTTCAAAACAATTGAATTTTGATGGCGCAGGTATACCCCGAATGTTCATCCGTCGGCAAAAAGGCGACAAGAAACGGCGATTGAAGCGGCAGCATCGAAGGGAAGCAAAAACGGTAAAATGCAGGCCGCAAAAAATAATTCAGTCGTAGCGCTGCAAGGTTTTAACCTCGATCGGATCAAATCGAAATGCTTACGAGGAAACGCGCAGAATAGAAGGAAGCACCGAGGATAATCTTTGAGGCTAAAAAAGAGATAAACCCGCAGTCAAGGCGGGTTTATCTCTTTTAACACCTAAAATAACACGTGTCGTAGCTTAGAAAAGCGTCCTTGCGGCAGCCTCGGTAAGCGAGACTACCTGCTGGGGAAAAAGACCGAGATAAATCGTCATAATGACCAGGCTGATACTCATAAACCGGGTCCACATGTCAACATGGATAGCAGGGTATTCTTTCACGGGCTTTAACAGGTAAGCCGCCTTAAAAACAATCAAATAGTAATAAAGAGATATGGTGGCGTTTACCATACCGATGATGGCCAGGAAGAGATATCCCTTGTCCACGGCCGCAGCGAATACGAGAAATTTACCCGTAAAGCCCGCTGTTGGCGGGATACCGGCCAAGCCGAACAAACCCAGCATAAAGGTCATCGCAAGCAATGGAGAACGTTTGTAAAGACCGGCCAACTCCTTTATCTGGAGGTTATGGCCGTCGTCAGCAACCTTCATAATAACCATGAACACCGAGTAGTTCATAACGAGGTACGCGGCCGCATAGTAAATAGCGCTCGCAAAACCCTGGGTGTTAAGCGTCAGAATACCGATCAGGAGATAGCCGGCGTGCGCTATACTCGAGTAGGCCAAGAGCCTCTTTATATCCTTCTGAATAAGTGCAACAAGATTTCCGAAAGTCATCGAAGCTATGGACAGCACGATCAGCAGCTTGATCATTCCCGGGCTTGCCCCTCCCGAAAGACCGGCAAATCGGATGATCATTGCAGCAGCAGCCATCTTTGAAACTGTGGCAATATAGGTGGTGACCTGGTTAGCGGCCCCCTGGTACACATCGGGCGCCCAAACATGGAATGGGAAAAGCGCTAGTTTAAAGAAAAAGCCAGCGAGCACAAGCACCAGCCCGACAATCGCGGCCGGCTGCGATATGAGGCTTGGGAGCGTCTTAACCAGTTGAGGAACAAAAGTCGTATGTCCAACACCGAAAAGAAGGCTTATACCGAACAGCATGAGGCCCGAAGCGGTAACGCCTATCATGAAATACTTGATGCCCGACTCCGAAAAGCGATCATCTCCCCTCCGCATCGGCACCAGTAGGTAGAGCGAGTAGGAGGAAAGCTCCATGGAAACGTAAATCGTAAGCAATTCCACCGAGCTTACCAGCATCATCATAGCAAGGGTGCAAACGAAGATCAGGAAATAATACTCCGCGTGCTGCCTGGGATCGATACCTTTTAGCTCACCGGATGAAAAGATAACCCAGATGGTTCCAAGACCTAACAGGACCTTGAATATCTGGCTGAACAGATCCACTCGGTAGCAGTTAAAAAACAGCATCCCCTGCTGATGGGATGAGGCAACGGTTACCAGCAGACCGGCAGCAGCCACGACGGCCGCCCATCTGTGATACCCGGCCGGGTTTGGCGTTTTTCTCAAAGAGAAGACAAAGAAGAGAAGAGCGCCCAGGATGAAAAAAAGCTCGGGAAGAAAAAGCATAAAATCCGTCATCACATTCCTTTACCTGACAAGCTTTTAGAACCGGGTCACAAACGGAATAACCGCACTCTGGATCACGTCGAGAATAACCTTTGGAAACAAACCGAAAAACAGGATACAGCTCATCAAAATTACACGCGGTACGGCAAGAAACTTGGAAATATCGGGAATGTGCTCCCACTTCGGGTTCTTTTCCCCGTAAAAGGTTCTCTGCACCACCCGCAACATGAAAAGCGCGCTAAGAATCATCCCAAAACAAGCAAGAACACCCGCAACGGGGAAAACCTTAACCGCAGCGGTAAGAACGAGCAGTTCCGCCCAGAAGCTGGCCATAAGCGGCACGCCAATACCGGCAAGCGCAGCAAAGATGAAAAACGAGGAAGCAACCGGCATGGTCTTTGACAAACCGCCCAACTCGGGAATGATCTTGGTATGGGTGCGATCATAGATGAAGCCGACAGAGGAGAAGAAAAGAGCCGTCATGATACCGTGGGCAAACATCTGGAAAACCGCCCCGTTGATACCGTTTACCGAAAGAGTTGCCAACCCCAGCCCCACAATGCCCATATGGGAAACGCTCGAATAACCGATCACGTACTTCAAATCGGTTTGAGCCAGACCCGCCAGCGCCCCGTAGATAATTCCAATGGTCCCGAGAAGAGCCATGAGGTGGGACCAGTAAACAGCACCCTGCGGACACAGAGTCATACCGATACGCAGAACGCCGTAGGCGCCAAGCTTCATCAAAACACCGGCGTGAATCATGCTGACTGCCGTTGGCGCAGCGACGTGACCAACCGGAGACCATGTGTGGAAGGGCCAGACCGCGGCAAGAATCCCGAAACCAAGATAAAGCATCAAAAAGGCCACTTTTTGGTCAAACGGGGTAAAGCCGATTTTCTGGAGCATGAACAGATCGAAGGTATGCCCGCCTGCCTTGGCCCATAAGAACAATATAGCCGGCAAAATGAAGGCGCTTCCCGCAAGCAGATAGAGCGTCAGCTTCATGGCGCCGTATTCCTTGCGCGTCCCGCCCCATATGGCGATCAGGGGATACATCGGAAAAAGCGAAACATCATACCAGACAAATATCCAGAAAAGGTCCATCGACATGAAGACGCCGTAGACCCCGGCAACCAGAAGAAACATCAGAGCGTAGAATTCTTTTACCCTGTGCTCCAACTCCCACATTGTCCACACCCCGGTGAACAGAACAATCGAGGTAAGCAGCATCATCGGAAGATTTATCCCGTCAATGCCGTTAAACCAGTAAATCCCCAGGCTCCTTACCCACAGAAAACGTTCGACAAATTGGAGTCCGCCCTTGTGGAAATCATAGGCATGATAGAGCCAAAGACAGAGCACGAGGCCCAGCGATGCACTCGCGAGACTTACCTGCTTAATAAGCTTTGTTTTCTCGGGCGGGATAAAAATAATAACCAACAGCCCGACGATTGTAGTCATCAGGATGGTAGTCAGGATAGGAAAACCGGCCATGTTCATCGCAGTCATTTGATGCCCTTGTGATAGTTATTGTTGAACTAAATCACGAAATAGAGAACTGCGGCCCCGGCGACAAGCACCATGAGCACAAGGTTAAATTGGAGCATTCCGGACTGAAGAAAGCTGAAAAGCCGTCCGCTTCCCTCGGTAAAGATGCATATTCCGTCGATACCTCCGTCTATTATGCGCCGATCGTTTCTGACAAATAGACTCGTAAGGCCTGCATAGACGAGCGTATCCAACCCCTTGCGGTAGAAAATATCCAAAAACCACCTGAGGTCGAACAGCTTCCAGATGGCTGGAAAATAGCTTAAGAATCCCTTGCGGCTAGCCCCCTGCCTTCCGTATTCAAACCAGGCGACAGCTATACCCAGAAGGCCCGCGGAAACCCCAAGGATAGTCAGAAGAGATCCATTTGGTTCATGGACTCGCTGCGCGCCCTCGGAGAGGGCATGAGCCGCAGCATGCACACCAGGAACAGCGTGACGGGCGAGTTCTTCCGGTATAGGAAGGCTGCGCATTATAAAATGTTCGAGGCCATGTTCAAAAAATCCAAGGACCACGCTAACACCGGCAAGAATCATCACAGGGATGGCCATTGCCCAGAAAACAAAGCCTTGGTGCCCTTCTTCATGCTCGTGAGAACCGGCTTCGTGTTCCCCATGATGATGTTTTTCCTCAATCCCGTCTTTGGGAAACAGCAGGTGGAAAATCAGCCTAAAACTGTAATAGGCCGTAAGAACAGCGCCGAAAAGGCCGGCCGCATACCAAATCTTATTGGGCTGGGCGTAGAGAACCGTAAGGATCGCTTCCTTGCTGAAAAATCCGGAAAAAGGGAAAACCCCGGACAGCGCCAGAGCGCCGATAGTAATGCACGTCATGGGGATTTTAAGCTTTCGCCCACCCTGTTTTCCGATTATCCGCATGTCGTTGGTGTGAAATTCATGAATGAAGATACCCGAGCAAAGGAAAAGAAGGGCCTTAAAACCGGCGTGGGTCGTCAAGTGAAAGACGGCCGCAAAGTAGCCCCCGGCGGCCAGGGCCATCACCATGTATCCAAGCTGACTGACGGTCGAATAGGCCCAAACCTGCTTGAGATCGTAGGTAACCATAGCCATGGTCGAAGAAAGTATCATCGTGACCGCGCCAATCGCAAGAGCGACCGCCATAGCCTGCGGTGAAGCAGAGAAAAAAGGAAATATTCGGCTGAACATGTAAACGCCGGCAGCAACCATCGTAGCCGAATGAAGGAGCGCGCTTACAGGGGTGGGACCCTCCATGGCATCGGGCAACCAGGTAAGGAGTGGAAACTGAGCGCTTTTTCCAATCACGCCGCAAAAAATCAAAAGTGCCGAAGTCGTGATCAATCCCTGCGAAATACCGTGGGAAACCGCTGCGTGATTTAGCGTCGGAATGTCGAGGTTTCCAAAACCTATCAGGAGCAGGATAAGACCAAGGAAAAAACCCACATCGCCAACCCTGTTCATGACAAAGGCCTTCTTGCCGGCCTGGGAGGCGCTCCACTTTTCGTAGTAGAAACCGATAAGGAAGTAGGAGGCAAGACCCACCATTTCCCAGAAAATGAACAACTGAAGCATGCTGCCCGCAATAACCATGTTCATCATGGCCCAGGCAAAAAGAGACTGGAAAGCATAATAGCGGCTGTAGCCGGGATCTCCTGCCATGTAGCCAAGCGAATAAATCTGAACCAGGCAGGCAATGATGCCGACAATGGTTAGCATAAGAAGACTTAGCGGATCCAGATAATAGCCAAAGACAATATTTAGCTTCCCGGAGCAAAACCACAGGGTCTGGTACTGCAGAGGCGGAGCGCTAAAAAGCCTTGCTAGAAGTGAAATAGCGCAGATCGCGGAAACAGCGATCGAACCTACGGATATCCTGCTCGACACCGTCGGCTTAGACCGGGTAAAGAGCAAAATAACCGCCATGGAAAAAAATGGAAGGTTTGTACCCAGAACGGTCGCGAACAGGACGGGGTCCCTAAACAATGCGCCCATGTCGGCTCTATCCTTTCATCTTCTGAGCAGCTTCGATGTTTATCGAGTGCATCTTGCGGTAGAGTGCCAGAATGATGCTAAGGCCTATAGCGGCTTCGGCCGCCGCAAGCCCCATGACGAACAGCGTGATGACCTGCCCCGTAACCGGATCGTGAGCAAGAAACCTGTTAAAGGCCATGAAATTGAGGTTGGCAGCATTAAGCAAAAGCTCGACGGATATCAGCATACCGATCAGGTTGCGGCGCTGCAAAATCCCAAGGAGGCCCATAGAAAAAAGCAGGGCCGAAATAAGCAGGTAAGTCGATAGGCTGTTCACGAACTTATCCTCCGGCTGAATCCGGCGGTAATAACCGCACCGATAATGGCTACGAGAAGCACAAGCGAAATTACTTCAAATACCAACTCGTAGCGGGTAAGCAGCGCATTGCCGATGTTTTGGACCGACCACTGCGAGGCCTTGTATACATGGCCCGCCGCCGCTTGCCAATTCGTCTTGAGAGCAACTCCCGCCGCACCGATGAAAAAAACCGTGGCGGCTAAAATCCCCAGCCAGACTTTACCGGCCGAGCGTGGCGGAATATCGACGTGAAGCGGACGCGAAAGCATTATGGCAAACACGATCGCTATGCAGATTGCGCCCACGTAAATGAGAAGTTGCATAAGGGCGACAAAGAGGCTTCCCAGATAGAGATAAAAGCCGGATACGCCGATCAGCGCGAGGGCAAGACCCAAGACATTGTAGAGTATGTTTCTTGGGAAAACCGCGATTGCGGCACCCGAAATGGTCAGCGCGACCGTAACCCAGAAGGCCGCCTGCAAAATGAAGTTTAGGCCGGAAGTATCCATCCCATGTCCCCTTGCCTCTAATAAGTTACCAAAACAATCAGGCAGCAATCCCCTGAGTCTTCTTTTCTTCTTTCATTCTTTCGACCTGCCCGGCAAGCCTGGCCAACAGATCGAATTGGCAATCGTCCCTCGTCTGGCCCACCAACTCGTATTCCCTGGAGTATTGGATGGTAGAGGTCGGGCAAATCTCCACACAAAGACCGCAAAGCGAACATTTGCTAAAGTCTATTACGTAGCCCGTTAACGTTTTAGGCCCTTTTTCCTTCAGTTTTTCCCCCTGCACCTTTATCACACCGCTGGGACAGGTTTTTTCGCAGTTCATGCACACGATGCACTTATGGTTGCCCGTTTCCTCAAATATCTTCAGTTCGATATGGCCACGGTAGGCGCCGGAAAGCGGTATCTTCTCACGCGGATACTGTACCGTCACCAGGGGACGAAAGATCCGGCGGATGGTAACACCCATGCCTTCGATAAGACTAAGACCGCCATCGAATATATCTTTGAAGTATCCCATCTTAAATTAAACTCCAAACATTCAGATAATCTTTACGACAATGGCCGTTATCACCAGATTGACCAGACTAAGCGGAATCATCACCTTCCAGGAGAAGTTCATCAACTGATCAAACCTCACACGAGGAAAGGTCCAGCGCACCCACATGATCACGAAAATCAGAAAGTAGGTTTTAAAAAGAAACCAAAAAACCCCGGGAATCCCAAGACTAATTCCGAAAAGACCGTTCCAGCCTCCGAAAAAAAGGCTTGTTGCAACCGCGCAGACAATGAACATATTGGTGTATTCGGCAAGGAAATAGAGACCGAAGCCCATGCCGCTATATTCGGTATGAAACCCGGCCACCAGTTCGGACTCGGCCTCGGGAATGTCGAATGGGGCGCGGTTGGTCTCGGCTGTAGCCGCAATGAGATATATAAGGCATGCCAGAGGCTGCAGGAAAACGAACCACACGTTTTTCTGCAAAACCACGATATGCGAAAAACTAAGGGAGTGAACCATCAAGACGATGCTCATTACGGCCAACAGAAGCGGGATTTCATAGGCAACGTTCTGGGCTACCGATCGCACCGCACCGAGCAGAGCGTATTTATTGTTTGAGGCCCACCCACCGGTCAGGATCGCAAGCACGGTGATGGTCGAAAAGGCAAAGACCAGCAGCACCCCCAGGTTCATATCATGGATGATAAGCCCCGGACTGAAGGGCAAGACCAAAAACCCGACAAGAACCGGTGTGAAGACCAGAACGGGAGCAAGGAAAAAAAGCTTCTTGTCCGCCTTTAGCGGCAGTATCAGCTCTTTACCGATAAGCTTCAACGCATCGGCCGCAGTCTGAAGCACACCGTGAGGTCCAACTTCCATCGGACCCGGGCGCAACTGAATATGTCCGGACACCTTTCGCTCGAGCCACACCAGGAAAAGAGCGTTGACCGATGCAAAGCTCAAGGCGATCACCATGCCCAAAATCAACCGGAACCCTTCGAAACCCAACAAGCCCTCGGACAATTCTTATTCCTCCTGAAAAAGGCTTAACCCAGCTTTAGGACTGAAAAACCTTTTGGCTACCTGTCTATTTCGGGAATAACCACATCGATGCTGCCAAGAATCGATATGGCGTCGGCTACCAAAGTTCCGGGCAGCACATCGTTTAAGACATTGAGATTTCCAAAACTTGGAACCCGAATATGACAGCGGTAGGGACCCGAGCTTCCATCGCTTACCATGTAGTAGGCGCTCAGTCCCCGGGCACTTTCAAAGGCCGAGTAAACTTCCCCCTTCGGCGGACTTAACTTCTGCGGCACTTTAGGGGCAAGAACCTCGCCTTCGGGCAACTGATCGAGCGCCTGATCGATGATGCGGCAGCTCTGTTGCATCTCGCGGAATCTAACATTGTAGCGATCAAGAGCATCTCCCTTGGTCCCGGTGGGAATCTCGAAATCCAACCTGTCGTAGACCTCGTAGGGTTCGCTCCTACGAACGTCAAAGGGCACGCCGCAAGCACGCAGGTTAGGACCTGTAACCCCGTATTGCCTCGCCAACTCCCTGTCGATCACCCCGACATCCCGGGTGCGATGAATAAAGATGACGTTTTTAGTCACAAGGGCCTCGTAATCGGCCCACCGAGCTTCCATACGCTTTAGAAAAGCGCGGCTCATTTCGATAAACTTCCAGTCGATGTCACGGCAAACCCCGCCAAAACGGCAGTAGGAATAGGTGAGCCTCGAACCGGTGATCGTATCCAGGATATCGAGGATATGTTCGCGATCATCGAAAGCATACAGAAAGGGGGTAATGCCGCCGATATCGAGCAGATAGGTCCCAAACCAGAGCAGGTGGCTCGAAATCCGGTTTAGCTCCGCGGCTATCACCCGGATGAATTTGGCTCGCTCGGGAACCTTTATCCCGGCAAGCTTTTCAACTGCCAGGACGAATCCGTGGTTATAGAGCAGCCCCGACAGATAATCTATTCTGCTCGTATTGGGCAGAAATTGCTTATACTGGCGGTTTTCTCCCATCTTCTCGTGCCCCCGGTGGCCGTACCCTATGACCGGGTCGGCCTTGACGATATATTCGCCGTCCAGGTCCAGAAGGATCCTCAAAACACCGTGCGTGCTGGGATGCTGCGGCCCAAGATTTAAGGAGTAAATCCTGTCTCCTGCCTCATTTCTTACCAGTTCATCCATAGATCACTTCCCGCTTGTGATATGCGCCAACTTTTCCAAAGGTCTTTTTCAAAGGATGATAGTCAGCATCTTCTGGGAGCAGCAACGGTCTCATATCGGGATTGCCCGCAAACTTAATCCCAAAGAAGTCATGCACCTCACGTTCGAGCCAAACCGCGCCGCGAAAAATATCGCAAACCGAAGCAGGACTCTGATCGTGTCCGCACAGCACTCTTACCGTCACCCTGGAGGCCGGTTCAAAACAATTATAATGATAGACCAACTCGAAGGTATCCTCAAAATCCAGGGCCGTTATCGATTCGAGGAAGAAGCCGGCGCCATTGAACTCCATAGCCGCCTCCCTTATGGCCGAGATCGGGAGTTCCACCGACCACCTGGCCCCGGTTACCCCCGTCTCGTCGCGCTTGAGGGGCGAGTCGGCAAACTTGGCCTGCATCCTTGCTTCAATATCTTTTAGCATCATTTCAGCTCTCGCCTCCCGAGACCCTTTTAAAACGGCGAAGCACGTTTCTCCCCTCGCCCTTGGTGATCTTATCCTCCAGGGCCAGAAGTCCCTGAATAAGGGCCTCGGGCCGAGGGGGGCAACCCGGGATTACAATGTCTACCGGAACGATCAGGTGGGCTCCGGGCACAATCGCGTACTGCTCCTCATAGGCAAAAGGACCGCCCGAAATCGCGCAGTTCCCCATCGCTATACACCACTTGGGATTGGGCATCTGCTCCCAGAGCATCTGAATGGCAGGGGCCATCTTTTTTGCAATGGTTCCAGCCACAATCATCACATCGGACTGACGGGGCGAGGGCCTGAACACACCCGCTCCCAACCGGTCCAAATCGAAGCGCGAAGCCCCGGCAGCCATCATTTCTATGGCGCAGCAGGCAAGACCAAAGGTCATCGGCCACAACGAATTGGCCCGCGCGAGGTTTAAAATATCGTCAAGAAGAGCAAATTGAACAGGAGGCCCGCCCGGTTCTCTTACCTTCTTTTCCATTCAAAAACTCCTTTTCGCCATGCGTAGACAATCGCCAGCGATAAAATCCCCACGAAGACGATAACTTCTACGAGATCTCGAACGGCATATTCACCATAGACGGTCCCAACCGGAAACAGATAGAGCACATCGACGTCAAAGGCCAGAAAGATCAGAGCATATATGTAATATGCCACGGTGAACTGAATCCAGGCGCTGCCGATAGTCTCCATGCCGCTTTCATAAGTGGCTTCTCGCTGCGCACCCTGTCCTCTTTTTACGATCAGCCTGGAAATGATCATAGGTACGACTGCAAATGCCAGCCCGGCAACCAGGAACAGTGCTACGGCCAAAAAATCGCCCATAGGCTTTTGAGGGATCACAAGCCATTCTCCTCTGGTTTAAAAATTATACGATGAACCGGATTATATGGTAGGATGGACGTTTCGCCGCGCGGGTCAAATAGTGTAGCAATTAAATCAGAATGCACGATAAAGACCCGAGATGAACTTACAAAAACGGGAATTACGCATCTTACCTTAAATGCCAGTCCGGACAGGGAAAAGACTTCAGAGCATGGAAAATACTGGCCCTATATTTAAAAAATACTCTCCTTTTGCCTAAAAAACCATTTACCCGGGAGCATGGAAGCCCTGGAACAGAAAAATTCGACCAAAACCTCAGGAGCAATAGCAGATTCTGTCATGTAGCGCAAGTTTTTTTGCTACTTATTATGCTCTCTATGATAATTTCGCGAAAAAGCTAAGATTCTTTCGAGGAGGCTTTACATGCTGGTGCTTACCGCCGCCGAAATGGCCGGACTTGATCAAAAAACAATCCAGGAAGCCGGTATCCCCGGCATCGTTCTCATGGAAAACGCCGCACAGGGCGCGGCGGCTTTTTTCCTGCGCACTGTTGCCGATCTGCTGCAAAGACACATTACGGTGCTGGCCGGAAGCGGCAACAACGCAGGCGACGGCTTTGCCCTGGCAAGGATTTTCCATTCCAGGGGGGCCAAAGTCAGCGTGGTCTGCCTACGCTCCTCACAAAAACTAAAAGGTGACGCGCTTACGAATTTTAACATTCTGGAAAGGATTAAAATTCCAGTATCGGTTTGGAATGAAGACAGCGATTTCGATGCGCAGTGGAAAACAGTGTCAAGGAGCGACGCCGTAATCGACGCCATTTTGGGCACGGGACTAAAAAGCGAGGTAAAGGGGCTCTACCGCGAAGTTATTGAAAGACTAAACACCCTGAGAGTCCCAATACTCTCACTCGATGTTCCATCGGGCCTCGACGCCTCGACCGGACGGCCCCTGGGAGCGGCGGTAAAAGCCACGGCAACGGCAACCTTCGGATTTGTCAAGCTCGGATGCGCGATCGCACCCGGGCCCGAGTTTACCGGTACAATCGAGCTAATCGACATCGGGATCCCGCCCGGCATAGTTAAGTCCTGCGGTTTTAGCCGCTGGTATCTTGGTCCAAAACTGCTCTCGGGTTGGCTGGGCCCCAGAGACCCTGCAATACACAAGGGAAAGGCGGGCCATGTCTGCGTTCTGGCCGGCTCGCCCGGCAAGACCGGTGCCGCAAGTCTGGTGTGTCTTGGCGCGGCAAGAGCCGGTGCCGGGCTTGTTACCCTCTTTGTTCCCGAAAGCCTCAACGTAATCATGGAAGTAAAACTGACCGAAACGATGACGCTTCCGATCCCGGAAACCGCGCAAAAGGGGCCCTCTTCGACCGCTTCCGGCCAGATTCTTGATTTCCTGCGCGGCAAGCAGGCCCTGGCAATGGGGCCTGGAATCTCCACTCAGGAGGATACGACCGCGCTGGTAAAAGAACTTCTTTTAAACGCATGCTGCCCTGTAGTAGTCGATGCGGACGCAATAACGGCTCTATCCGATGAACCCGATATTCTGCGAAAAGCTTCCGCACCGCTGGTCCTAACCCCGCATCCTGGCGAAATGGCCAGAATTTGTCACTGCTCGGTTCCAGATATCGAGGGAAACCGTATCCAATCGGCCTCAAAATTTAGTAAAGAGTACGGGGTTGTGCTCGTACTCAAGGGCCGCCAAACGATAATTGCCGCCCCCGATGGAAAACTTGCCATAAACAGCACGGGAAATCCCGCGATGGCCTCCGGAGGAATGGGAGATACCCTTACCGGGGTAATCGCCGCTTTGATCGCCCAGGGGATCGATCCTTTTCGGGCCGCATGCCTTGGGGTCTACGCCCACGGGGCCGCATGCGACCTTTCGTTTGGCGATGTTGCCAGCCGGGGGCTTCTGGCTACAGACATGCTCGAAAAACTCCCTTGTGTATTGGGAATGCTGGAACGTGGGGAAAGCTCATGAAAGAATTTGTCTTTAACTCACCAGGCGAGGCTTGTTCGCTTCTTCTTGGGCAAATACTGGGCGAACTGCTCGAACCCGGCGACATTGTAGCCCTGCGGGGTGAGCTTGCCGCCGGCAAAACGCTTCTTACCCGGGGCATTGCATGGGGTCTTGGCATACCAAAGGAGGTTAGAGTCACAAGCCCTACATTTACCCTTATCAATGAATATTGGGGCCGGCTTCCTCTGTTCCACCTCGACCTCTACAGGCTCTCGGACCCGGAGGAACTCCAGAGCCTTCCCTGGCAGGAATGCCTTTTCGGAAACGGTGTGGCCGTCATCGAATGGCCCGAACGTCTGGGAGGGCTTCTGCCCGCGAAAAGATGGGACATAGAATTTTCGATCCTGGGGGAAGAAAACCGACAAATGGTCATCCGAGGCCTTGGAGAACATAACCTGGCCCGAATGGCGAAGTGGGTGGAGACACTGACAGAAATTCAGACCCATAGAGTTTGCCTGCCATAGGCCAACAGGAGGTGCAACCCGACAACGTGAAAAGAGCTGATGCACACGACTACAAAAAGGACTTAAAATCCCATGTCCGCTCCGGCGCCATTTAGGGCCATCGCCAGGGCCTCGTTTGCAAGCGAAAAGCGGTATACTCCCCACAGGCCAAGAAGCTCCCCCATCCTGCTCCAGGATCGGCCACTTTGGCCCGAAGCGCGCTTTTTTTTGGAGAACGCGCGGGTCTCTACCTCTCTTTTCGCTTTTTTTTCCTGTTGGGGGCAACCTGGAACCGCTCCACAATCTGGCCGGTCGTAAGGACATATTCCCGGTAGAGCGTATCGATTTCATCGCGGTAGGTGCTTGCAAGGAAATATTCCCCCACGGTAAGGGTATGGCAGCGGATAACGTCTTCGAAATCATCCTCGATAAGCATGCAGCCCGTGCCAAAGCAGGCTAACTCTTCATAAATCACATGCAGGCAATTGTAGGCGTTGCTTTGGGAAAGAACGACCTGGATCCTCCGTGTGACCTCGTCAAGCCATAACTTCACCGGAGTATTTTCAGCCGAAGAAAAATCCCTTAGGGCCAGACGGAACCAAGGTCTTGCGGGACTCGTAAGTCCAGCCATAAGACCTGCGGCAAGCGTTCGATGCGCCAGAATCGGTGTCTCGTTTATTATTCGAGACCCCAATGGATCACCACGCGCCATCTGGTTCGGGTAGGTCAAATAGCGCCCTCGGCGCGGCGGGATGAAGCCACTAAGTTGCCGCCAGTGCTGCCACCAGGACCACCTACGATTCTTAGACCGAGAAGTCTTTGGTCTAGGTACTGCCTTAACTGCCGAACCTTTGGCCCTCCGCCCTGTGCGAAGATGCTCTGCACTTCATGAACCATATTGATTTTACCTACCTAAATGTTCACTTCAATTTTGCCGCAAATACTCCCCCAATAGAAAACCCCTCTATCAGTCATATTCGAGGGGGTCGTAGTCGGTGAGAGCGAAAGCCGGCCGCAAAGGTCGGCTGCGCGTAGCCGCGACCGGGTAGGCGAAACTGATTGCAAGGCAGTCCCCCCGGTTAGGAGATCGTAAGCCCCGCTTTTTCATCGCGTCCTTGGGCTCGATCTGAATCTTGCCATCCAGGCGCGCCACGGTTTCCGGTCCAATCAAATCATTATAGAGGACACTGTCCTTAGGGATCGCGCCCCCCTGTTTTAGCCAGTCGCGCATGAGCGTCCACATCTCGGCCCGCTTGTTTACACACCCGGGATCCAAGGAAGACCCGCTAAACCACACGAGCTGCCAAGTCCTCCCAAGTGTGCGCCCAGCCGAAACAATTCCAGTCCCGTAGCCAGCATCGATAAAGACGGCATCGGCCTTTTGCTCGTCTTCCAGCGTTGCAATCATATTGGCTATCTCTATATCATTATCGTTTTTGGGGACCGTCCTTAAAATCGAGAAGGCAAGCCCCTGGCGAAGCCCGATCACCAGTTCATCGTCACCCTCCCAGGCTGGGTCAACCGAAAGTATCTTAGGGGCGAAATCGTACTGATCGGTTCTTAAATGCCGCCCAAACGCGGCATCCACATCAGCGATCGAGATAAACTGGCGCGCCGATATCGATGGGAACATCCCTCTTACACGAACCTTAAAGAAGTCCGAATCCTCTCCGTAGTCCTCTGCCCACTGTTTGATCTGTTCTTTATTGGTAATCGAGCACTCCCTCGAATCGACCTGGCGAGAGTTCCATCTTCCGGCGTGCGGACCCGTGAAACAATTCTTGAATCTTCCGCTGTTTCGAGTCGGGTTTCCAAAGACACACCAGATAATCTGGGTACCCTCATCGGTAAGAGCACCTTCGCTTACCTCCCAGATCACATCGGGAATGGCGCTGGCCTCATCAAAGACAAGGAGTATGCGCCTGCCTTTATTGTGAAGACCGGCAAAGGCTTCGGTATTTCTTTCGTTCCAGGGGACCTGATCGATTCGCCAT
The DNA here is from genome assembly GCA_021780695.1 of Deltaproteobacteria bacterium. GTDB lineage: Bacteria > Desulfobacterota > Syntrophobacteria > Syntrophobacterales > Syntrophobacteraceae > SbD1. Next base: position 40,093 of record JAJXYD010000005.1, on the reverse strand, counting down.
GTCTTCTGATGCTTGGGATCTGAAGCGTAAACGGCCCCCGAGTTAACTTCGAACAGGGCTCGCCCCGCACCGGGAAGGGCCGCAAAAAACCAGCACAGCCTGAACCACTTGGACAATTCCGGCCAGGTTTTGGTTACGAGCTGTTTTTGAGTATTTGCCGTCACCACCCCCCGGGTATCTTCAAAGGTCGAAATGGCCCACAGGACAAGCCAGGCTACCAGGGTGGACTTACCGATTCCGTGCCCGGAGGCCGTTGCCTCCCTTACGATGGCCCCGGCGGCGGGACCGCTTCGCGAAGCCCCCTCCAGTCTCCGGCCGATCCCTTTAAGGATTTTCTCCTGCCACTTGTCCGGCCCTGAGTAAGAAGCAAGCTCCGAGCCGGGTTCCCCCCATGGGAAAGCGTAGAGCACCCATCCATAGGGGTCACAAACATAGCCTGCGAGATCCGCGGCCAGTTGCGCGCACGGATCCGGACTGTGAACTTGGCATCCTTTCGATGTCTTCAACCTAGCCCCTTTTAATCGTGGCCGTAACGGGGCATCGAGACGGCACCAAAGGCACACGGCCACCTGGACCAAAGCCCCCATCCCAAACAATTGTTTTCTACAATATCACGGCCTCCTCTATTACCGCCAAAAGGCATCCAGAAATGGAAACCTCAAGCGGAAAGGACGAGCGGCAATAGAGACGGCAAAAACATCCTGGACAAAAAATCTATTGCGGATGTTACCCCAAAGGCTCATTGCAAATGAGGCCAGCCCGGTTGACAGAACCATTGGGGTCCACCATAATTAATAAGAACTGCCATGGAGTTTAAATTTCGGAGCGGAAAGCTTCCAAAGAGCCAAACAACGGCTTGAAATCCGAAGAACCCGGGGCTGATCGCAAATCACCTCCCGCAAACCTTTCGGCATCCAAGACGCGACCGGCAGCAATGAGGGGGGGCGAACATGTCCAATTTCCTAGAGTCGTTCCAAAAGCTTGCCCTTCCTTACTGGAAATCCGAGGAGAAATGGAAGGCTCTGGGACTCCTTGTGGCAGTCGCGGCAATGAACCTTGGAACGGTTTATGTGCTCGTGGAAATAAATCTATGGATCAAGAATTTCTACGACATACTGCAAACGGGCGATAAGGCGAAGTTCATTTCCTCTGTGGTGCGATTCTGTCTACTGGCGGGCGCCTATACGGTGCAGGCGGTCTATGCGCTCTATCTGGCCCAGATGCTCCAGATCCGCTGGCGAAATTGGCTCACCAAAAACTATCTGTCTCAATGGCTTGCGAGCACGAACTATTATCGAATAAATTTTGACGGCGAGGCAACTGACAACCCCGATCAGCGCATAAGCGAAGACATCAACACCTATACCGAGCAGACAATCAGCCTCGGGATGAACCTGCTGACTTCGCTGGCCTCGCTTTTTTCCTTTCTTGGCATTTTATGGATCCTCTCGGGCTCTTTTGGCATTCCCATAGGACATCACACAATCCTTAACATCCCCGGATACATGGTTTGGACAGCACTTCTCTATTCGATTTTCGGCACCTGGCTTACCTTAAAGGTCGGAAAGCCCCTTGTTAACCTCAACTACGATCAACAAAGATTTGAGGCTGATTTTCGCTTCAGCATGGTAAGGGTGCGGGAAAACAGTGAACCTATCGCACTCTATAGGGGAGAAGAGCAGGAATCGATCCATTTGCAGAATCGTTTCAAAAGCCTGCTCGACAATTTCTGGAAAATCATGAGGAGGCAAAAACGGCTTTCCTGGGTGACAAATTCCTATAGACAAGCGGCAATCATATTCCCGCTGCTCATGGCCGCCCCTCGTTTTTTTTCCGGTCACATGCACCTTGGCGGGCTCATGCAAACAGTCGATGCCTTTGCCGCCGTCCAGGGCTCTCTATCTTTCCTGGTCGACAGCTACACCACGATTGCCAGATGGCAAGCTGTAATTGAGCGCCTCACAGGCTTTTCCCGAACTTTGGAAAGGCTTAAAACTTCGCGGTTTGTGCCTGAATCCAGGTGGGTGCGGGCTTCTCAAAAAGCGATAAAAATTGATTCTCTAAATGTTTACCTGCCCAATGGAACTCCCCTTATAAAAGAACTCAACCTGACGGTGCAACAGGGAACCCGCCTGATTATAACCGGGCCCCCAGGTTGTGGTAAAAGCACTTTAATAAGAGTTCTGGCGGGCATCTGGCCATTTTACCGCGGCACCATAACTTTGCCAGAAGCATCCACTATGATGTTTTTACCCCAAAAGCCCTACCTGCCCTCGGGCACCCTCCATAACGCCCTTTCCTATCCCTGTTCAAACGGATATCGGCAGGAGGACTTCGAAAGGGTGCTCACACTGTGCAACCTCCCCAACCTTGCCTCATCTTTGCAAGATGAGAATGACTGGCTCCACGTGCTATCACCAGGAGAGCAGCAGCGGCTTGCCTTTTCAAAGATCCTGCTCGCAAAACCCGATTTTATATTCCTGGACGAAGCCACCGCCTCGGTAGATGAACAATCCGAGGCGGCCATGTACGAGCTTATCACAAGGTTTTTGCCAAACTCTACGGTCGTTAGCGTAGGGCACAGGACAACCCTTCTTGCCTGGCATACCCAAAGGCTTGTGCTCGATGGTTCGGGTCTTGCCCTAGGGAAGCAAAATCGAGAGGGCATTCCTTTAAAACATAGCGAGATTGCCGACTAAGACATCCGATTGGGATGACCAAACTGAGCGCTGCTAAACATATATCCCGAAATGACACTTCTAAGACCCCGGCTTCCTAAACCGCCCAGCCGCTGGACTCGCACTCTGCACTTCAGCCCGTGAAACTCCGCGGTGTCGCCAATAAAATCGGGGTTTGCGCACCGAGCGGCAAGGGCAAGGGTTTTCATTCTTCGCATCGAAGAGTCTTCGCCAAGAAGGAAGGTATCCACGAGCCGCGAGCCTTTGCAAACCGGTCCCAAAACCTCCAGTTCCAACTCCACGGCTGAGGTCCACACCCGAGATGGGCCGCCCTGATCCCGCGCCCCGCCAAGCTTTATTTCCCATTTTTTTTCGCTTTGAGGCTTAAAGACTTCCCGCAACCGCGAACCCACTATCCTTACTTCATAATCGCCAGGCGGGAGTTGCGCCAAATCGAAACCATCGGCTTCGTAGCCGAAAAGATTTAAATTCACCACAGCCATTTAAAGCCCCTCAATCACATTGCTCATAGGCTACCTGCGGTGCGCCCGGCTTTACGCTCATACACCACTTGAGCCCTTCCGAGAGTCCCTTGGCGGCGTGAGCGATAAAACCCTCGACTGCCCTTTTGGAAGTCGGTTCATAAACCATTCTAAAAAGTTCGAAAAACTTTTCAGCCTCTACACACTTTCGAAAAGTGGCGATTCTGTCCTGATCCCAGGTAATGTTTTCGTGCAGCCTCACTCTAACCTTGTAGCCTCCCCCTATCAGAACGGAGGTTTTACGGCCCTCTTCAAAGCGGGCTCTTTCGGTCAAAAGCTGGTTTATACTTCGAAGCCTTGCGGTTTTTAACTCGATTTCCCGTTTAAGGGCGGCCCCTTCCCGGATCAAAGACTCAAGGCTTTGAAAACCAACCCCTAAACCGCCAACTTTGACTCCGCACTCGCCTCCCTGTCTCACTTCAGCTTCCGGCGCACCGCAAATCCTGCTCTTCAGGCTGGAACAATCGACACACACCATCGTTTTGCCATCCTTTCCCTTTTAGAGTAATTGCAGCAATGCGTGGTTGAAGCACAAAAATATCTAGTTAACGAAGCGTAAGCCTATTAATGACGTTTTGTCAATTCAGAATCTGAATTGTTTAAAAGATTTTCAAGCTTCGGGGGCAGACCGGTCCTTAGAGTTCACCGCAGTGCCAGACGACCAATCCCAAAAAGTTTGCCGTCTCAAGGCTTAAGCGCCATGGCTCATAGACCGCCCTGTTGTCGCTTACCAAAAAAAGGCCCTCGGGGGAAACCCGCAACCGCTTGATATACAAAATATTTTCTATGCCTACGGCCATGATTTTTCCGTCAAGGGGCTCGTTTCTGGACATGTCAATCAGCACAAGGTCACCATCTACAAGGGTTGGAAACATCGAATCTCCGCTTATCCCGGCAAGGCGCATTCGGGGGATACACCCCTTGCGCTGCAACCAGTCAGTGCGAAAAGAATAGAGCTCCTGTCCCGCCTCTTCGGCGATAAGCTGCCCGGTAGCTTTGTCAAGAACCGATTTGACCTTCGGGACAAACGAAAACGGTGCGGTCCCAGAGGTAAACGGACCCAATTGGGCACCTCTGGAATCGAAGCCCTCTTGCCCGGTTGGCCCATCGCCGGTAAGCAGCCACGCCTGTCTCACCCCGGTTTCCCTCTCGATAATCCTTGCGACCTCGGGCTGGATGCGCGTGGTGCCGGCCTCTATATGGCTGATAACGCTTGGATGAACGCCAAGGATTTTGGCAAACATCACCTGGCTCAGTTTCGTCAGCCCTCTTGCCTCGGCTGCGATTTCCCGGGTTCGTTTCATCCTTTGCGCGTAGGAAGAATTTTCTCCATTGCACTTCGTTTTTTGAATTGACAATACTTCTTCGCGTGATGTACATTCTCCCACCGAACCACCCCTTTCTCATTATTTGAATATACAAAGAGCGAAAATATTTTTTTGCGCTATAAATACTCCCTCTATGATGGATTATAGAGGGCATTGCAAAATTTTACAACATATATCGAAGTATAAAATGCATTAAAGATTTAATTTGGACCAAATAGTTCACGGATGGAGGAGATCAGGATGAACGGAAGCGATCTGATAGTCGGGTGGAAACAAATTGCTCAGTATCTGGGAGTCTCCGAACGTTCCATTCGCAGCTACCGCGGGCCTCTTTTAAACGGTGGCCACATTTTCTACCGGCGCAAAAGATTTGGGAAAAGATGCGTTTGCGCTTGGTCGGGGGATTTGAGAGAATGGTCGAAAAGACGAGCCTGAGTCGGGATGTCTAAAGAATGGATTCCCTACAAAGAAGGATTTGGGCGCTAAAGGCCAAGGTCCGGAGGAAGGCTACAATGGCAAATCTTTTAAAATCAAATGATCAAAAGGGAGCAGGTAAACATCAAGACCTTGCGCGATTGCTTCGCCAGAGCCGACCGATGCCGGGGCAAGACAATCGACAGCGAAGGGTTATAACCGAGGCCATGCTGGCGGACCCCGAAAATGGGTGGTTTTGGAAACAAATGCAGGCAGGCAGAAAAAGGGTAAGGCCAGCCGTAGAGCAAAGCTAAAAACAAGCGGCACCAATGTCTTGGCGCATGGAGCTTCGCGTGGTTGCGGTCCATTTTTTTCGATAAACCTTGACGCCCTCCATGGGGCTTATTAATTAAATTCCATTGAAACCGCCATTGGCGGTCTAGCGGCCGGCGTCCCGGACCGCTGCGGGATGAGGGAAAAAGGAAGCAAAAATGAAGCTGAGGCATCTGGCAGTAATCGTCGTGTTTTTGTTCACCGCCATTCCAGCCGGAGCCGCTTCCCTAAGCCTGGCCTGGAACCCCAGTCCAGGCCCCTCGGTGGTTGGCTACCGGGTCCATTACGGGTTAAAACCGGGCAAATATACAAAAGTGGTCCGGGTTAAAGGCAGGCTTACAACCACAGTCACAATTAAAGGCCTAAAGAGGGGAACCACTTATTTTTTTGCGGTTACGGCCTACAACAAGAAGGGGGACGAATCCCCCTTAAGCTCTGAGATCAGCGGCAACCCCGCCCAAAAGGCCACCCCCCCGAAAGCCCCCATTTCACAGGCTTCTTCTCGCAAGGAGCCTGGCATCACAAAAATAGCTCCCAAGACATTAAAAAAGGACAAGGAAGGCAAGATACTCCCGACGCGGTAGAGAGGGGTCCGCTAAAAGCCGGTGTGATAGAGATAGAGCGAAATGGCCGCCATAGTAAGGCACCAGAAGCCAAAATATTTCCACCGGCCCGCCTCAAGCCATCTGGAAAGCCATTTTAGAGCCAAAAGGCCTGCCAAAAAGCTCGCAGCCATTCCGAAAATACTGGGAAGAAAAAGGTCAAAGAGGCCGGAAGAGCCGACCGACACAGCCCGGTGCACCTCCAGCATTCGATACACTTCTCTAAGAATTACCGGAGGAGTTAGCACGACCACGAGCGCAAAGCTAAATTCTTCGACCTGCCTTTTGGCAACACCGGCCAGCAGACCCGTTGAAATAGTGGCCCCGGAGCGCGAAAAGCCTCTAAAGGGCAGGCAGAGCCCCTGCACGGCCCCAATCCAGGCCGACTCTTTTAAGCCGACCTCTCTAAAAGGCCTTCGGACTTCTTCCCGCAGACCGGAAAAAATTATTAGAATTCCCACCACGGCAAGCGAGACTCCGATGAGGCCAAGATTTCCAAAGATCATCTCTACCTGTGCGTGGGCCGTGCCTCGAAGGAAAATCTTTTCAATAACTTCTTTTAGCACAATACCGATGATGCCGGTTAGAAAGGTAGCCGCCACAACGAGGCAGGCAAAGCTTCGAAAAGTCTCGCGGGATCGGAAGTAGCTCTCTTTCCAGGCACGGCGAAAATAAATGATTACGGCAAACATGGTCCCGGTGTGGAGCATGACGAGCAAAAGGGTCATCGAAGGGGCCACGGGGTCTATGCCCATGAGTTTTTCGGCAATTATCACATGTGCGGAACTCGATACGGGCAAGAGTTCGCAGGCCCCCTGCAAAATCGCAAGTACTATGATTTTGAGATAGATCATCGCAATTGAGCTCCACTGCATAGGTTGGACATATTTGCCAAAACGGCACGGCGAAAATAGAGCATTCAAAGGCAAGTTGGCAAGACATATATCGACAATAAAGGAACACCCGTCGTAGTCGGGAAATAATGGCAATTAATGGAGCGATTCCCATGACTGGATCATGGCGTGATTTGAGGATAACTGACCGTATTATGGCTGGATCATTTTTGCGATCCGATCCTGCCTGTTCCGGATAACCATTCGCAAATAAAGGGAAATCAAGAAACGATAGGATTTGGCATCAAAGTTGCTCTTAATAAAAGGCAAATATCTACTCTTTCCTCCTCGAAGCCGACCGGTCTGCCCCACTGGTTGGCTTTTTAATTTTCAGCATCAGCTTGGAAGCCTTCCCGGTCATCCGAATAGATCTGTATTGAGGTTCGAAAGATTTCAGGGTATCTCTCCAATCACCTTGCCGGTGCAGGAGGATTCGTATCCGGGCAGAGCCGAAAGCTCGTCACGAAGCGATTTTGACTGCAGGACATCGAGGAGAACCTTCACTGCCGGAAGCTCCATGAATTCGGCGGGGATCACCAAGTCACAGCGCACGGCATCCATGGGGACAAAGTCCAGACCGTAGGCGGCGGCTACGGCCCGAAGGCCGAGGGCGGCATCCGCCATGCAAAAGGCAACCATCTGGGCGCAAAGGTTATGACTTGGAAGGAGCTTGTCGTAGCCCGCAATCGCGTCACCGGGGATACCCGCCTGGGCCAAGCGGTCATCGAGAAGGGAGCGAAGGGCAGCGCCCGGCTCTCTATTGACAAATCTTATGCCTTCCTGGGCAAGGTCGGCAACCGAAAGGATCCTGCGAGGATTTCCCCGCGCAACCATAAGACCCTCTTCAAAGAAGGAAAAAGCCACCACCATCGCACGGGTGCCCGGGAGCATCTTGCGAGCAAAGCACAGATTTGATTCAACCGCCGGTACGTTATGGAGGTGCGTACCCGCGATATGGGCATACCCGGCTGCAACCCTTTCCAGTGCAAGCCGGCTCGAGGCAAAGCGGCATTGCACAGCGACATCGGCGGTCCGCAGGGATGCGCGCGCGCCAAGGATTGCAAAGGCCGGATCGCAGCCAAGCAGTAAGACCTTCTTGTCGATTGCCCCCCCGGAGAGCAGTTGCACCTGCCCGCTGTCTTGAGAGAGCAAACCGTCGGCGACTTGAAAACCGTCGTTTAGAAGCCACTTGCCGTCAAGCGGGTAAGCTACCAAACGATCTCGCACACTCGCCACCGATACCCTGGCGTTAGGCGCCTCGGCTTTTTCAACCAAGGTTATAGGCTTTTTTTCCTCCAACTCATCCAGGGCAAAGAGGGTTTCGACCCTGCAACCCAGCTCTCTTGCAATTTTTAGCGCAAGGGCAGTATTTGGCACATAACGCCCGGTTTCCATGTCGTAGACAGCCTGGCGCTTTACACCCACCCTTTCAGCCAGTTCGCTCTGGGAAAGTCCCCTTTCCTTGCGAATAGACCTCAGGTTACAAACCACCTGATCCTTATCGGTCTTCATTGATGTGACCTCCGCAGCGTTTTCGCCTGTCTCCTTGCCGGGAGCGGCCATTCAGCCCATGAAGAAAAGCGCATAACTTCCTATATACACCTTGGCATTACCGGCGAAAAGCCAAAGAATTCATAGCGTCAACCATTTTCGGCTTCTCTGTTTTTTAAACTTATCCCGGAGCAGATACGTCATGAAACTCAGAGCCGCAAACGCACTAGAGGGGGAAAGTATTGGACGTGGAGAAAGACACTGTGACGGCAAAGGCAAAAGTTGACCTTGACTGCGGCACTATCGTCTCTTCCCTGGTCAGCCTCGAAGGGGTCAAGGCCTCAGATAGAAAGGTCGGCGACAACATAAGCGTCCTCATCAAGGCACAAAAGGGTGATATTGGGCAAGCAAGCCGATCGGCAATTCCAAGGCTTCCACCTTACGGATGGAGCTGCGGCCCCCTCAGCCCGAAGGCGGCGCCTTTTCCCCTAAAAGTTTTATTCGACCATAACCACTTCGATGCTTTCAAGCATTTTAACATATCTTGGCCCGCTGTAATAATCCTGGAGCGAAATAAGTTCGAGTCCGCCCCCTGCCCCGCATAAGGGCTTGCCGTTTTTTTCGATCAGCACCATGACCCCGCCCCCGATGGGAGTATTGAAAATCTCCTGCCAGGAGAATACCGCCTTATAGCCGTCCGAGGCCTTAGCCACGATGAACATCTTTTTGGTATCGTTGTGGTCTTCCTTTCGCACTGAAGCCTTTGCAAGCAAATTTTCCAGGAGCACTCCCTTCATGCTCGCTATTTTGCCGACAGGGTCTCCCTCGCCGCAATTAACCGCAATGTCTTCGACCTCCTCGGTTTCCATCGCGCAAAGCTGCTCGCAGGAAATTACCAGGGCCTCCCTTAGCCTTCCGGTTATGCGCAAGGACCCTGAACAACCGGGGGCCCCGAGCTCTTCAGACCGTTTGCGGCCAGGTTCCGATATTGTCTCTAGCGCGGTTTTCATAACAATTTCCTTTTGTCTATCTGGAGAGATCGAAACGAATCGGGAGTTCGACCCAAACGTCAACGGCTTTTCCCCGGTAGCGACCGGGTTTAAATCTCCACTGGCCAACGGCCTCGATCGCGCTGCCGTTAAAGACTCCCTCCGGCCTGGAAGCGATGACTGCGACCTTATCGACGCTTCCGTTCGCCTTCACCAAAAATTTGAGAACCACTTTACCGGAAATGCCCATCTGCCTGGCCACATCCGGAAACCGAGGCTCGACTTTTTTAATCACAACAGGCTGTGTGTCAACCTGAGTTAGACCAAAGCCTCCCGATCCGCCGGTTCCATACCCCGCACCTGCTCCGGAGCCCAAGCCCGTAGGAGCCCCCCCACCCTGCCCGCTGCTATTAGAGCCATGTCCCATTGCCGAAGAGAGCGCAGACGAAGTCGGCGCCTTATTGGCCAAAACCGAAGCCCCCCCGTAAGGCGGCTTACCGGACACCTCATCACGGTCAGCTACCGGGAGCCGGACCGTTTTTTGCCTCTGGGGGCCGGTGACTTTATAGCTTTTTTTTGCTAATCGGTCAGGCGGTTTTGCAGCCTTTGCAATGACATTGCGAAGCGCCGCGGGGCTTTTTTTTATTGCAACACCAACTCCCCTGCCCTTAGAAACAGATACCTTTTTTACCACGGTCCCGGAGGTACCCGTCCCAACCGCTCCGCGAGACCCGGGAAATCCCCCACTGCCCTTGCCCGCACCGGCCAGACTTACCAGGCTAACCGGGATAAAAGGAGCTTCGCTAAAAGATGGAACCGAAAACCTCATACCCAGAAATACGATCAGAAAAGGCGCTAAGACGTGAAGACCAAAAGCAACCGCAACCCCAAAAGCGGTTTCGCGACGAACTGTCCGGCGGGACCGATTGTCTCCCGCTACCCATTCGCAGATCTCGAGGTCTTTAACCGGGTTTGCCTGCCCGGCAATAGCTTCCTCAAAAGAGACTGCCGGGACCGGGGTCTCATTTTTCCCGCACACGCTCTTTTACCCCCGATCCCTCCCCGCAGCTAAAATACACCCTAACAGAAAAAGGACAGTTGCAAAGAACCGCTCCGGCAATCACAGGGCCTGATTTAGGTTCCACCAGATCACCGCCCATCGTTCGATCCGCGAATAGGGCAATCTATACCTGCCCTGCTCCAAAACAAGGGTGCTTCGAAGAAATTTTGCGACCCTGTCCTCTTCTTCGCAGCCCATCTCAAAAACCATCCAACGCATCGAGTCAAGGGCCTCATCGACACCGGCATAGTCGGCATCCCTTGAGGTCTTGGTAATGGCGATGTTTGCGTAGATTCCCATCTGGTGCAAAAGGTTGTAGACGACAATGTAGTCGGCTCCGAGGGAAAATTTTCTGCCCGCGGCCTCGACAATTTTTCGGTCGTAGGGGCCATCGCCTACAAGAGCCGTTAGATAGACGCGTTTTCGCGCGCGGCCTTGCAGCTTTACGACAGCCTCGCGCAGATCGTCCACCATAAGCGACCTCGAGGCTACGGCCACATCGTGCACCCCAATGCCCAGGTCATCCCAGTCATCCTGCCACCTTCCCTTCACAGCCCTGATATTGGCGATATCGTGATCGCGGCATCGTTTCTCAAGAAGCGAGAGCATCACGGGGGAAGGATCGAGCGCCGTAACGGACTTTACCGCCGGGGCCAGGGGAACGGCCAGGGTTCCCGCCGCGCACCCGATATCGAGCACGCTCCAGTCCGGCTCGGGTTTCATTATTTGCAAAAACTGCCCTATATAGTCGGTTTTAGTCGCATGCCTGGTAAATTCAACCGCACGCTTATCCCAAAAATCGGGGTCGCGTCTTACGACACTATTTTCCATCCGGCTCTTTTGCCACACTTGATTCCAGTCCACCACGGGCATCATTTCAGATTTCCTCATAATAGGAGCGGCCAAGCGCGCAGGGGCGGCAAAAAACATCTCCATCCACCACCGCCTGGCGACCATCTTTAACCGTTTCTCCGCATTTTTGGCAGATAGTGGTCGCAAGCGTTTCTCCGGGAAGATCCTGCGCTCCTATAGTCACGCTCACCCGGCTCAGGGCAAGCAATTGCTCCTCGGGCATCGACGCCAGGGCTTCATGGAGCGCTATCCTTTGATCGTTAAAACCTCCAAGACCTTTTGCCATCAGTTCGGCCTTTTCGAGGCAGCCGGTTCTAACGGATACCCTGACGGCATCAGGTGTCCGCGTATCCACAAAAGTTGCCGCCTGTTTTCCGTAATCGATCATTTTTATGCTACGCCTGCCAGGAGTCCTGCCGGTTAGGGCAATAATAGCGTCCACAGGACACCGGTCGATTTCAACCCATATCACCAAATTCATACCCTCCCGGCCTTTGGGCTCCCTTATGCCCAGCTCCCTTAGTCCCGCCACGGCCATCCTTGCGCCTATCACCAGCCCTGCGCACAGATGGCCGTGAAATCTTTCGGCCTCATCGAGCAGGATTTTGAAATCTTCCGTCATTAACAGCCTCCTCAATCCCCTAAACGGCCTTGGGCCCGCAAGACCTCAGTATTTAAAGAGCATCTGCACAAAAAACGTTCGCCCGGCAAGGGGATAGCCTTCCGTAAGCTCCCAGTTTTCATCCAATAAATTGTCTATGCCCGCCTCAAGCGTTACCCCGGGATAAATTTCATAGATTTCCTTAAAGTTTACAAGGGTATAGGCTGTAGCCACGGCCGGCGCATATCCCGAATCACTGTAGCGGTCGGTGTCATATTCGACCGAACCGAGTAAGCTCCATCCCTTAACGGGCATGAAGTACTGCAGGTAGGCGAAGACCTTGTTATGGGGAAGATCTGTAATGAGCAAACTGTTGTCCACATTTACGTATTGCAGGTAAGTATAGTTCATACCACCTTTAAGATGTGGAAATAATTCCCCATTAACCCCCAGCTCCACACCTGAAAAATCGATGTGGCCAACGTTCTGATTCATGTAGTAAACCCCACCCCCCGGCGCCGGGGTGGTTGTAGGAACATCCAGTATGAAGTCATGGACGTTATCGTAGAAAGCGGTAGCTTCCAGGGAAAGCTTTCCCAACAAAAGGTCCTTGTAGCCGACTTCATAGTTGGTGGCTCTTTCGGGTTTTAGATAGGGGTTGGGCAACCCCGGCTTGAGGCTGTAAGAGTATCTTTCCATGAGGGTCGGAAGTCTGGATTTATCTTCCACGCTCGCGTGGATCGTAGCGGTGTCGCTCAGTTTATAGAAAAGACCGATCTGGGGGTTCCACGCGTTGGTGGAAAGAAGCGGAAAGCCTGGGGCTTCAACAGTTTGGAGTTCGTCATAGCTTATACCGACGATCGAATAGAGCTTCCTGGTAAAATCGATCGTATCTTCGGCCCCAAACGAGTAGGTCCGATCTTCATCACGGGTAGTAGCGGTCGCCGGGGTGGTCTCCCATTCATTGTGAACATCGTCCTTGAAATGGAACGCGAACTTGATGTCGTTATAGGAAAGCAGTTTTGTTCCGGTTTCCACCGAAGCGCCGTAGGTGTAGTCGTTATAGAAACTGTCAAACGAATACCCGGGGGGGGATTTGATAACGTTGTAATCGTCGTTGGTAAAGCTTTGCAACTCATTATCGTAGGTATCGTAGAAAGCGGTCGTTTTAACGTAGGTTTTGTCGTAGACCCCCGTGGTCGAATTGAAGTGCAAGTCCTGAAATTCCCAGGACGGCCACTGCCACCAGTGAGACATATCGTTAGGGTCCGTCCCCACATAGGGGGGAGCATCCTTTTGCTCCTGCAGTCTCATGAAAGAAATGGCGTATTCATCTGTGTCGTTTGGCGTAAATCCCAATTTAAAGTGGCCCTGCCAGTCGTCAAAGGCCGAATTTATCCTCTCACCATCCCCCTGGTAACCAAGGACTCCTCCGGGCCCAGTCATCGTTGTGGGCGTGAAGGCCCCAGAGAGTGGGAAGTAATCCTGATTCTCATAAGAGCCTCCACCTTCAAAGTACCAAAGTCCCTGGTTGGTTCCAAAATTCATGTAGCCGTGATAGGTATTGCCTGAACCATAGCCCGACCCTCCGTTTGCCTCGAATTCCTTCTGCGGTTTCATGGTGATAAGATTGACGGCACCCCCCATGGTGTTGGGACCGTAGAGAACCGAGGTAAACCCCTTGGAAATCACCATTTCCGAAATCCCGTAAGTGGCAAATTCGGCCAGGGGCGGATAGCCGAAATAGGGATCATAGATGGGCACGCCATCGAGAAAGATCGGTACCTCCTGCGGCCCAAAGCCGCGAATGTAGATGTTTTCCTCGTTTCTTTGACCGCCAAACGACAGCGTTACACCCGGAGCGAGGTTAGCGGCCGTCGCCACGTTGTCGGCATCCAACAGCAGCATCTGGTTGGAATAAATCCTATCGACCGTCGTATTCCGGCTCTGGGCCTCGTTGCCGAAAACCTCTACCTGCCCCAGTTGGAAAACATTGTTTGTCTGGGCCTGAACCTTTTTAGAATCCTTCTTTTTAGAAGACCCCGCATTTTTTGAATGCTTTTTTTTGCCTTTAGACAAACTCTTCTTTTCGGCATCTTTATCCCCAGACTCTTTTACTGTCTGCGAAAAACCCTGATCACTGCCATTCTGAGAACAAGAGACATCCTGCGCACCGGCCGCCCCTGCCAGCGCCGCAAAAAACAACACCACGGCAAACGCCAAGGTGCAGGCGCCCCTTACCAAGCCTTCCATGCCAATCCTCCCTCGCCTGATGCAAAAAAACCGCTCAGCTTCCGTTAGAGTTTGAAAAGTTCCAATCAGCCCCGCTTTTAAGAAGACAAAAGTCGCTGGATAGAATAGGTGGCACCTTTTTTGACAAAGCAAGCCTTGGGCAAGCCTGTGCGCACTTTTGCCCGCCTTAATCAAGGCGAGAAAAAGCAGAAGCGGCCATTGATTTCTAACACGACATTTAGTGTTAAAATAAATAGAATAGTATGATATACATGTCAATATCAATTTATAGACGTCATTTACTAACCTTCTCACCTTGCCTCGGCAAGAGGTGGCCGAGAAGAAAGCCCAGGCAGCCTGACAGGAGGATTTTTATGGGACTGGTAGAAAATCTCTACGATCATTTTTATAAAAAAGCGCTAAAAACAAAGGTTGTCCATCTTTGCCTCGGTTTGCGCTACACGGCGGTTGTAACCGATGCCGGCGCAACGGGGCTCGCCTTCACGTACACGGGAGAGGGGGGCTGCTGCCCAAAACCCGATGACTACCGCGACTATGAGGGTGAGAGCGCGGTAGAACTGCTCGAATTGATAAAGAGTGCCCAACCGCTTGCCCGAAGCATGGCCCTTGCTCTTATAAACGGACTCAACCATGAGAGGGCCAAGGGTCTTGCCGAGGCTCCTTCCGATATTTCCTGGATGGATTCTTTCGGCATTGGAGCCGGAAGCAAAGTGGCCATGGTCGGGCTATTTGCCCCGCTTATGAAGGTTTTAAAGGCCAGAGGCGCCCAAGTCGAGGTGATAGAGCGAAACGGCAACCACATGGGGGGTGGAGATTTGGGGTTTGCCCGCATCCTCCATGGCGCAGAGAAAGCCCTTTTCTACGAAAAGCTCTCGGGCTGGGCGCAAACGCTTATTCTCACCTCCACCTCCATTTTAAACGGCACTACCGAGGAAGTGCTTTCCCACGTAGGCCCCGAGGTCAAAGTGATAATGCTTGGGCCCAGCACTCCGATGGTTTCCGAAGCCTTTTCGGGGCTGCCCGTCCGGACTCTGGCCGGGACGGTGGCAATGGACGCCGAGGCGGTCTTGAGGTCGGTACGGCACGGCGCGGGCACTCCGGTCATTCACCGGTTCAGCCGCAAGGTTCTTATGAATTTGGATAGCCCAACCGCGGGGCTATCTGCTACATTGTGCCAAAGCTAAGAGGGAGGTAATCATGAAGCGACATTGGATATCCAAGATCATATTGGCGCTGCTGCTCGTTGCGGCCTCCATTGCCGGACCAAGTCAAACGGCACGGGCAGAGGGCGGCGTAACCGTATTCGCAGCCGCCTCGCTTACAAACTCTTTAAATGATATCGGAAAGTTATTTTCTAAAAAAACCGGGTACGCATTCACTCCGGCCTACCTTTCGTCTTCGACCCTTGCCAGGCAGATCGAAAACGGAGCGCCGGCCAACGTTTTCCTATCGGCGGATGAAAAATGGATGGATTATCTTGCGAAAAGGAAATTGATCGATCCGGCCACCCGTTCCAATCTGCTTGGAAACCGTCTGGTATTGATCGCCCCATCGCGGAGTAAGATCGGCAAGGTAGATATAAAACCCGGCTTCGATTTAAAGGGGCTCCTTTCGGGGGGAAAACTTTCAATGGGCGACCCGGCTCACGTACCGGCAGGCATTTACGCAAAGCAGGCTCTCCAATCGCTTGGCGTCTGGGAATCGGTTAAAGACAGCGTTGCACGGGCAAGCGACGTGAGGTCTGCTCTGGTATTGGTTGAAAGAGGCGAGGCGCCCCTTGGGATCGTCTACGCCACGGACGCCGCAATTACCAAAAAGGTCCGAATCGTCGCAGTATTTCCAACCGCGACTCACCCGCCCATTGTCTACCCCGCGGCGCTTGTTTGCGGCCATGAGACTCCTGCCGCCACCAGTTTTCTTAAATTTCTAAAAACCGATGCGGCGCGGGCGATTTTTAAACACTATGGCTTTAGCGCAATACAATGAGCTGGCTTGGTCTTACTCCTGTAGAGATGGAGGCCGTAAGGCTCAGTTTGTGGGTCTCGGGCTGGGCGGTGATCGTTAGCCTGCCCTTCGGTATCCTGGCGGCGTGGATTCTGGCACGTCTGAAGTTTACCGGGAAAACCGCCCTTGACGGCCTGCTTCATCTGCCTCTGGTCCTTCCGCCCGTCGTGGTGGGCTATATGCTGCTCGTTCTGTTTGGGAACAGGGGGCTCCTTGGGGCATGGCTTTATAAGATGTTTGGAATTACGATTGCCTTTACCTGGAAAGGGGCGGCGCTGGCCTCCTCGGTTATGGCTTTTCCGCTTCTGGTGCGCGCCGTGAGGCTTTCGATCGAAAACGTCGACCGGGGTCTGGAGGCCGCGGCCAGGACCCTTGGGGCCGGGCCGCTAAGAGTGTTTTTTACCGTTACTCTGCCCCTTATCGTACCGGGAGTGACAGCGGGGGCGCTTTTAGCCTTCGCCCGCAGCCTTGGCGAATTCGGGGCTACCATTACCTTTGTTTCCAATATCCAGGGACAAACACAGACACTTCCCCTGGCTCTCTACACGCTCACCCAGGTTCCGGGCGGAGAACGGGCGGCAATGAGGCTGTGCATTATTGCGATAGCCCTGGGGATGGGGGCTCTTGTGGCCTCGGAGCTTTTGGCAAAACGGTATGCGGCCCAAATGAAGGGCTAGAGGGTTTATTTCGTGCTCGATGTATCCTTAAGGAGCCTTCGGGGCAATTTTTTGATAGATGCGGCATTTCGCTCCGAGACAGCAGGCGTCACGGCGCTCTTTGGGCGCTCGGGCGCTGGTAAGACCTCGATAATCAATATGGTCGCCGGGCTTCTTCGCCCCGACCAGGGCCACATCATCGCAGGGGGCCGCTACCTGTTCGACTCCAAGACACGAACAGACCTTGCTCCCGAAAAACGGCGGGTAGGCTATGTTTTTCAGGAAGCCCGGCTATTCCCTCACCTGTCGGTAAGAACCAACCTCACGTACGGCATGCGCCTTACACCCAAAAGCGAGCGCTACGTGGAATTCGATCAGGTCGTAGCGCTTCTGGGCATAGAAGCGCTTTTGGACCGCAGGCCCGCCAAACTCTCGGGAGGTGAAAAACAGCGGGTGGCCATCGGCCGGGCCATCCTGACGAGCCCTTCGATCCTGCTAATGGACGAACCGCTCGCATCTCTTGATTTTGCCAGAAAAGCCGAAGTACTGCCCTTTATCGCCCGGCTTGGCCGCGAGTTTTCCGTTCCCATTTTGTATGTCAGCCATTCGCTAGAAGAAATCCTCAATTTGGCCGATGCCATAGTAGTAATGGAAGCGGGCCGCACAGTCGCTGCGGGCAAAATCGAAGAATTGATGAGCCGCCCCGATCTGCAAAGTCTAACCGGGTATGCCGATTGCGGAGCGATATTGTCCACCGTTGTGCAATCACATAACGGCGCAGGGGGGGTAAGCTGCCTTCACTTTGAGGGAGGGATTTTGAAAGTCCCGCAGCTCGATGTCTCCATCGGCAGCAAAGTGAGGGTGCGGATAGAGGCCAGAAGCGTGGCCATTGCGCTTTCGCCCCCCGAGCAAACAAGCGTTCAAAACATCATCCCGGCGACCATCGAAGAGATTACCCGCAGTAATGGTTCCTTTGTGGACGTAAAGCTTGACATCGGCTGTCCACTGGCGGCACGGATAACTCCCCTTGCCCTTACAACGCTTGGCCTAAAACCCGGCATGCGGGTTTTCGCCGTCATCAAAAGCGTCTCGGTTTCCCACGGAATGCTTTGGAAACAGTGATCGGCACTCTTAGAAATCATCTGCCGACAAATGCCATGAAAACGCCAACCGTCATTGCTCCGGCAACAAGCACCCCGTAGCTGACTTTGCGCGAAATGGCGAGCCCGGCTACCCCGGCTATCACCGCGATCTGCCACACAGAGTGCATCGACTCCTTTCCAAGAGAAATTGCCGCCGTAAGAATTATAGCGGCTACAACCGGGAGGACCCCGTGCATAATGGCGTTAGTCAGCTCTTTACCCCTCACCTTGAGATAGAATTTTTCGAGCAGGTACATGCACAAAAGCGAAGGGGCAAAAATTGCCGCCGTGGCAACAAGGGCTCCTCCAATGCCCGCGACCTTATAGCCGATGAAGGTTGCGCTGATTGCCACAGGTCCGGGGGTGATCTGCCCCAGGGCGATGGCCGCTCCAAACTGGGAAGAGGTGAGCCAGCCGTTTTGGTAGACCGCTGCGTTCTGCATCAGGGGGATCATTGCAAACCCTCCACCGAAGCCGAAAAATCCAATTTTTAGAAATGATAACGCAAGCTCGTAGAATATGTTCATTTTCAACCATTCTTATAAGTTCCGGCCGCCCTGGACCGATTTTTTGCCATATCTTTCCGGCACCAACACCCTGGCCGCCCCGGCCAGTGCTCCCATCAAAACCAGCCAGATCGGGTTGACGGGGAAAAAAAGCCCCAGCAAAAGAGCGGCGATACCGACCGAAAAACAGCACCAGTGCCCGGGGATCCGCTTCACCATGTCCCATACGACCGCGATCAAGAGCCCGACCACTCCAGCGGTAAGTCCCTTCACCGCAGACTCTACCACCAGGTTTTTCTCCCAGACGAGAAAAACTCCGGCCAAAGCGACGATAATCAGAAAGGAAGGCAAAATAAGAGCGATAGTAGCCGCGATCATCGCCGTTACCCCCCCGAGCCGGTAGGCGATAGCGGCCAGGAGGTTTACCGTGAAGGCGCCCGGCCCCATCTCGGAGAGCGCCGTCATGTTTTCGTAGCGCTGTTCGCTTATCCACTTATGCTTGATAACCAGTTCCGAATGAATCAAGTCCAGAACTGCATAACCTCCTCCGAAACCGATCGTGCCTATCTTTAACCAGGTACGAACGATTTGCCACAAAGCCGG
Organism: Deltaproteobacteria bacterium; assembly: GCA_021780695.1. Classification (GTDB taxonomy): domain Bacteria; phylum Desulfobacterota; class Syntrophobacteria; order Syntrophobacterales; family Syntrophobacteraceae; genus SbD1. Next base: position 21,146 of record JAJXYD010000005.1, on the reverse strand, counting down.
AGCGCTCTCAGTACAAGACAAAAGCGGGATTTCCATTTGTCCCTGTCCTTTGTCTTTACGCGGGTGTTCCATACCCATAACAGTCCCTTCCTTGTATCCACCATCATTTGGGAAACCTGCCTCAACACTTTTGTGGTATAGTTTGACAAGACTAAATAGAAAAGTAAAAGAAAAATAACGGGTGGTTTGCTCATCCTCACCAGGCTATGCTTCAGCTTCTTTTTTTTGGGGAGGGACGGTATGTTTTCTTTCATTCACGCCGCGGATATTCACCTGGACAGCCCCATGCTGCGACTGGAGGGCTATGAAGGGGCGCCGGTCGAGCAAATTCGACAGGCCACCCGCAGGGCGCTCGATAAGCTCATAGAACTTGCAATTTCTGAAAAGGTCGATTTCGTTCTGATTAGCGGCGATCTCTATGATGGAGATTGGAAGGACTACAATACCGGCCTTTTTTTCCTATCCAGAATGGCGCGGCTTACCGATGCCGGAATCGGCGTCTACATCGTCGCGGGAAATCATGACGCGGCAAATAAAATGACCAGGAGCCTGAGGATGCCCGAGGGGGTCCATACGTTCGACCCGCTCTCACCGTCCACCTTTCACATCGAACATGCCGCGGCGGCCATTCACGGTCAAAGCTTTCCCTCCGGGGCCGTAAACCGGGATCTTTCAGCCGACTACCCGCCCGCTCTCAAGGGATATTTTAACATCGGAATGCTCCACACCTGTGCAACCGGAAGCCGCGACCACGCTCCTTATGCCCCCTGCAGCGTGGAGGGTTTGAGGATGAAGGGCTACGATTACTGGGCGCTGGGCCATATTCACAAACGGCAAACGCTTTGCGAGGACCCTCCCATACTGTTCCCGGGAAATCTTCAGGGCCGCAATATACGGGAAACCGGAGAGAAGGGCTGCCTGCTCGTAAGGGTCCAAGACGGGATACCTGACTATCAATTTCGCCCTCTGGAGGTCTTCCGGTGGGAGCGCTGCACAGTCGATGTCACCGACCTGGCAAGCGAGTCGGAGATCCTTGAAAGGGTCCTTAGCTCCCTATCGGAGATATGCTCGCAAACCGATCTTGCGATGGCTCTCCGGGTAAACATCATTGGAGGCTGCCCGGCTCACGATCGTATTGGCTCGGATCCCGAGCGGTTTTTAAACGTCATCCGAGCCGAAACCATTTCTTTTCTCTATGACAGGGTTTGGATCGAGCAGGTGAAGCTAAATACTTCGGCTATTCCCGGCGAAGACCTTCACGGCGCCGGAGGACCGGTTGAAATCCTTTTGGACCTTATCGATGAAATTGGAGCCGACCCCGAGCAACTCTCGCAAATCGGAGCCTGCCTTGGAGATCTGTGGGATAAGCTTCCCCAGGAGCTAAAAAGCTCAGAGGCGGCTGTATCTCCAAAAGATCCCGGAGCGGTTTTGAGCCTGCTAAACGAAGTGCGGCCCATGCTCGTTCAAAGACTGGGAATTTCAAAATGAGTGCGACAAAGATATGAAAATAGTGCGGCTCGATCTCATCGCCTGCGGTCCCTTTACCGACCTGAGCCTTGATCTTGGCAGAGGAGAGGAAGGCTTGCATTTGATTTACGGCCCCAATGAAGCGGGAAAGAGTTCCGCTCTTCGCGCTCTGGGCTATTTCCTTTTCGGGATTCCCGACAGGTGCGAAGACCACTTCCTACACCCCTACCAGAAGCTCAGAATAGGGGGCGCCATAAGGACCGGGGCCGGTACGATAATCGAGGCCGTAAGGCGTAAAGGTCGAGCCAACACCCTCAGAAAACCCGATGATTCCCTGTTAGACGATTCCCTATGGTATGAGGCCTGCGGGAGGATATCGGCCGGGGACTTTTCCAGGCGCTTTGGAATCGATCACAATGCCCTGGTCGAGGGGGGAAGCGAAATCGTTAAGGGCGAAGGAGAACTCGCACAGATCCTTTTCACAGCGGGCGCGGGCCTTGCGTCTTTTCGAAAGATTGAAGAGCAGGTGCGCGATGAGGCAAACGATCTTTTTAAGCCGGGGGGGGCGAAGCCCAAGATAAACGAACTTCTCGCAAACCTCAGGGACGACCAGAGAAAGCTTCGAGAGCTTCAGCTCCCAAACGAAAAATATGACAGTCACTTTAAGGCCTGCCAGGATGCCCTGGCCCGGGCAGCGGAACTCGAAGGAGAACTTACAAGGGCCCAGCAGGAAAGAAATCGGTTACAACGCCTCACATCCGCCCTCCCTCTAATAGGCAAACGAAAGTCCCTTTTAATGGAACTTTCCGGTTACCAACGCGCACCAATCCTTGCGGAAGGGTTCTCCGAAAAGAGGCAGCAGGCCGTCCAGGCCCTCAGGCTAGAAGAGCAGAGCGCAGGGCAGACAAAACAGAGAATCGAAAAGCTCCGTCTGGAGCTTGGCACCCTCGGGGCATCCTCCGCAATTTTGGATTTTTCAAAACAAATAAGCGAACTTTATCTCAAGCTTGGAAGCTACCGGGACGCTCTGGCCGCCCGTCCGACGCTCATCGTGCAAAAAAAGGCCCTCGAAGACCAGGCTCGTGATCTTCTGGCACAGGTGCGTAAAGACTTTCCCCTCGAAAGGATCGAGGAACTGCGCCTTCGAACCGACGAAGAGATCCTTATAAGAAACCTTGGCGCAAGGCGCGGCAACCACACCGCAAACCTTGAAAACGCCCTTGAACATGTAAGAAGGCTCACCATCGAAATCGCCGCACTCGACGAACAGCTTACCGCTATGGCCGCCGCAAAAGACACCACGCGGCTTCTGGCCGCGGTCGAGGAGGCAAAAAGTTGCGCAAGGCTCGAAGAGGAGCACTCGCAGATCGAGGTAAATATTCTTAGCGCCCAGAAACAGGCGGATATTGATTTGGCCCGACTGGATTGGGCCGGCAGCCTCGATGACCTGGAGAGGCTTCGGATACCGGAAATGGAAACCATCGACGAGTTCGATGGAAAAATCCGGGAAACCAGCGATCAGATTAACTCTTATGCCAGGGAAATCGAAAGGTTTTCCAAAGAAATCAGAAAGATCGGAAGTAGAATCTCAGAACTAAGGGCCTCTGAGGTCGTGTCGGTCGAAGACCTCGAAAATGCCAGGTCTTTTCGTGGGGCCGGCTGGAAATTGATCCGCGCGGCAATGGAGGGGACAATCGCTTGCGAGCAGGACCAGAGGAGCTTTATCGGCCAAGTGCCCGGCGCGGACACGCTCCCGGATGCCTTCGAAAAGAGCGTTCTCCTTGCCGATGACTTAAGCGACCGGCTCCGGCGCGAGGCCGATCGAGTAGCCGAATATAACGGCCATGTTTCGGCTGCCCGCATGTTCGAGTTGGAAAAAAACGAGGCTATGGCCAAAAAAGAAGAGCTCGCAAAAAAGCTCGAGCAGATTAATCTGCGGTGGGAAAGCTTTTGGATTCCGTGCGGGGTTTCTGCGGGGCCTCCGGCCGAGATGCGAAAGTGGGCGGCTAAAAGAGCCGAACTCGTTCGCGCGCGCATGGAGATAACAAAGCTTTGGGCCGAGGCCCAATACCGCTCAAACAGAATCGAGGAGCTAAAAAGCACTATTGCACAATGTCTAAAGGAGGTGGGGCTAAGTAGTGAAAACGAGCAGCCCCTCCGGGATCTGGCCGCCAAGGGAAAACATTTCATCGAAATCCAAACCCGCATTATCTCCGAGCGAGGCCTGCTTGAAAACGATCTACAGCAAAAAAGACGTGAGTTAAAAACCGCCGAGGCCCAGTGCGCAAAGGCTGCAGAGGAGCTTGAACAGTGGCAGCAACAATGGGCGAACTCACTCTCGCCTCTGGGGCTTGGCGCCAAATCCATCCCCGAACAGGCAAATGCGATGCTTGGAAAACTTCAGGAAATTTTTGCCTGCCTGAAGGATTCCAAAAGTTTGGGGCGGCAGTTGGAAAAACTAGACGCCGACTGCGGGGTATTTGAAAAACAGGCGGCCAACCTGTCCTGCGCCGTTGCCCCCGATCTTCACGGGACTGCGGCCGAAAACGGTGTGCGGACAATCTACGACCGTATGACCCATGCCAGGGAAGAAAAAATCAGAAAACAGGACCTGACAAAAAAAATAGTCCAGGAGGAAGAGCAACTCACCCAGGCGCTGGAAAGAAGCGAGAGGCTAAATATTGAAATTTCGGCAATGCTTGCTGAGGCCGCCTGCAGCGACATCGAACATTTCCCGGAGGCCGAGAGGAGATCCGCGACTCAAAAGGAGCTTAAAGGAAAGCTCGAACAAATCGAAGAACAGCTCCTCGAACTAGCGGCAGGATTATCGCTCGAGGAGTTTTGCTCTCAGACCGAGGAGCAGGACCCCGATTCGCTCCAACCGCTCATAGCCAACCTGGACGAAAAGTTAGTTACACTAAACGAAAATAAAACTCAAATCTATCAGGCTATCGGCTCGGAGAAGACCCAGCTGAGTTCCTGGAACGGCCGAGGCGAAGCTGCCGAAGTGGCCCAGCAGATACAGGCGCATCTTGCCGACCTTGAAAACCGCTCACGTCAGTACTCAAGGCTGAAGATCGCCCAAGAACTGTTGCTAATGGCAAAGGAGCGCCATCGCCAAATGAGCCAGGGCCCCGTTATAAAACGAACGAGCGAACTGTTTCAATCACTTACCCTGGGCTCCTTCGAAGGCGTTATCGCAGGGGATGATTCGGGCAAAAACGTCATCGTCGGCCTTAGGCGGGGAGGCGAACATGTGCCCGTACGGGCTATGAGCGAAGGGTCCGCCGATCAGCTCTATCTGGCCTTAAGACTTGCAAGCTTCGAACACTACGCCTCGAAAAGCGAACCCTTGCCGCTGGTGCTCGACGACATCCTGGTCCACTTCGATAACGAACGCTCCCGGGCTACCCTTCGAGTTCTGGGAGAACTCAGTAAAATGACTCAAATTATCATGTTCACTCACCACAGCCACCTGGTTGAACTGGCTAAATCAGAACTGGAAAGTGAGCAGCTTTTCGTTTTGGATCTGCATTGAGATCCCTTTTGTTTTTCTCCAAGAGCGAAGCAAGTCTTGCTGAATTTTCCGATCTCCCGCGGTCTGGAACCTCTTTCATCAGGCCACGGGGGATCTAGGTTGGAATGTACATCAAACAGGGACAAAAATTGCCGACTTCACCGTATTTAGGTACAAAGTCAGCCGCAATAGCCCGGACATACCGCCGCCGCCGGCGCAGCGCACGGGGCGCAAGACGTAAATGTACCGCACCTAAAGGGCGCAGTTACTGCTCCTGCCACCAAAGATGCCGCCCCGCCAACTATTTCGGCCGCTCCCGTAAGAACTACCCCGGCCGCATAGATAGGCGCGCCTATAACCTGGCCGAAAGAATAACATTGCGCCTGTGCGTTGGTCGTTACCCCAAAGGTCACAACCAATGCGATTGCAAGACACGCTACGATCAATTTCGAATTCACTTTCATGTCTTACTCCTATCTTAGCTGTTACTGTCTGACAATACCATGCAGTGAAGATAATCTTCCATTCTTTGCAGAACCCAATGGAATTTTCCCTTCCCCGCATTAAAAATATAGTTACTCGGAAGTCCCGCGTCAAAAAAAGACGACAGCTCTAGTTTTGAGGAAAGCATCTGTCTTTATTCAAAGAAATGATTATACTATGGAACTATGTTATAATTTTTAGCTTCTCTCATTGCGTCTTTAAAAGGAGATCTTGTCATGGCTTTTCGAAACTGCGTCAACTGCTGGTTTAGGAGAAAATACGACGATAATCCCGGGTCCCTAATCGGCCGGGTTTGGAAGTGGCATACAAACTGGTGCCCGGGCTGGAAATCCTATCTCAGCTCCCTTCCCGAAAACGAGAAAAGCCTTATGCTGGAAAAGTATTGCTCCGGGAAATAGAAACGGCAGGCTTTGTCGTTTTGCAGGCTCGCTCGAGGTTGCCAGACCCCAAACTCCTGTGATAATAGAGACCCAAAGTTGGAGGGTGGGGTGTCGCTTGGTAAAAAACTCTTTAATGCGGTCTGCGGATTCTTCCTGGTTTTTTTCTGCCTTGCGGCCATTGTCGCAACGATAGGTTTTTTTCATTTTTGGCTTTTCCTGCACCTTCCGGCCAACCCGGTTCCAGAAAAGAGACAGTTTTTCATTTCCCGCGGAACCGGCGGTTTAGAAGTGGCCAAGCTTCTCCAAGCGCAGGGAGTGATCCGAAACAGTTACGAATTTTATCTGCTGGCCTTAATGAAACATGCCACCCACCGTTTACAGGCGGGGGAGTATGCCTTCTCGACCCTTGATCTTCCCGAACAGGTGCTCGATAAGATCGTAGACGGAAAAGTTGTTATTTATGTGGTCACCATCCCGGAAGGTTCCACCCTGCGCGATATCGCGGCCATCGTGGCTCGCGACCACCTTGCTAAAAGCAGCGAAATCATCGCGGCAGCCGCAGACGGCAGGATCGCGAAATCTTTAAATATAAAGGCTAACACTCTGGAAGGCTATCTTTTCCCCGACACCTACCGGTTTAAGAAGCCGATCTCGGCCGCCGCCATTTTAAAACGCATGGTCAGCCGGTTCCGGCATAAACTGCCCGCCGACTGGAAGAACCGTGACAAAGAACTTGGCATGACGCTGCATCAAATAGTTACAATGGCCTCAATGATAGAAAAGGAGGCAAAGGTCGATTCGGAGCGTGCGATCATTGCAGGCGTCTTCTATAACAGGCTAAAAAACAATATGCCTCTTCAAAGCGATCCAACCGCGGTCTACGATGTCCCGGGCTTTTCAGGGCCTGTTACCCCGGCGGACCTCAAAAGACAAAGTCCCTACAACACCTACCTTAACAAGGGACTACCGCCCGGGCCGATTTGCAACCCCGGGGAAAAATCCATCATGGCGGCATTCTACCCTGCAAAGGTCCCATACTTCTATTTTGTCAGCAATAATGCCACCACCCATCAGTTTTCGGTTACTCTTAAAGAACAGCAAAAGGCCATTTCGGATTCCCAAAAAGCAAAGAATGAGGCTGGCAAGAAATGAACACGGTTACAAGCATAATATTTGCCGCGGGACGAGGAACACGCATGACGGGCTACTCGGGCAATAAAACCCTGCTGCCCCTTGTTGCCCAAAAATCGAGATACGAGGGGACTCATCCGCTTATTATGGAGGTCCTGGACAACCTGCCCCGCGGCCCCAAAGGAATAGTGGTAAACCATTGCGCGCAACAGGTTCGCGATGCGGTAAATAACCCCGAAGTCCATTTCCTTTCTCAGCCTGAAACTAACGGAACGGGTGGCGCCCTTCTGGCTGCCCGCTCCTTTCTCCAATCCTGCTCCACAGAGCACGTAATAATCACCATGGGAGATGTTCCCTTCATCACCTCGCCAACCTATAGCAAACTTCTGGACGGGCTAAAGCAATGGGACCTGGCGATACTTGGCTTTGAACCCGAAGACCGGGCGCAGTACGGGATGATCGAAATGGAGGGCGAAAAGATTGCCGGCATCGTCGAGTGGAAATATTGGAAGGACTATCCGGAGCTAAGACAGGCCAGGCTGAGGTACTGCAACGCGGGTGTCTATGCAGCCAAAAGGCCCCTTTTGCTAGCCTACATGGATCGAATGGAAGAAAGACCCCACGAGGTAAAAAAGCAGAGGAACGACACATGGATTGTCGTTAAAGAGTATTTTCTAACCGACCTGGTTGCAATGATGACCGCGGATGGACTGCCGGTAGGAATGGTTTGTGCCCGGCAAGAAGAGGTAATGGGTGTGGATACTCCCGATTGCCTCGAAGCCGCACAGCGGTTATACACACAAAAAACCATGGGCAAACCTTAATCGCTTGATATTTTTTTTCGTCTGAGATAGTGGACCTTTCTTTTAAAATTTTCAAAAACACGTCATCGAGCGTGAAACCGCTACATAATCCTCTAACTTTACAGACCTTGATATTCTTTTATGAAAGGACCATGCAAAATGCAGAGCCACACAGGTCATGATCTGCAAGTTCCAAACAACCTCTTTTCCACTTGCCCGGCCGGCGAGATGTTTCCGATTCCGGGGGAATCGGATCACGCAAAGGAAATCGCCAGGCTTGGCGAAATTGTCGCTCAGCAGCGCAGCCTCGGACGGCAGATCGTTGTGGTTATGGGCGTTGGCTTTGTCGGAGCGGTAATGGCCGGGGTGGTGGCGGATTCGGTGGACAAGACGACGGGCAAACCCGCCAAATTCGTCATAGGAATGCAGCGGCCCTCGCCAAGATCCTTTTGGAAAATTGAATACTTAAACCGTGGAATCGCCCCGGTTGAAGCCGAAGACCCCGAGGTTGCCCCTCTTATTAAAAGGTGCGTCCAGGACAAAAAAACGCTAATAGCTACCTACACCTATGAGGTGCTCTGCCTTGCCGACGTAGTGGTCGTTGACGTTCAATGCGACTATCAGAAAGAAACGCTTGGAAACGTCAGGCAGGGCTGCGCCGATATCGCAGCGCTCGAAGACTGTCTGAAGATAATAGGCGAAAAGATTGACCCCCAATGCATGGTACTAATTGAGACCACGGTACCGCCGGGTACGACCCAGTATGTGGCATACCCCATTATAAAGAAGGCATTCAAAACCCGGGGCATTGAGGCCGAACCGCTCCTTGCCCACTCGTTTGAAAGGGTTATGCCAGGGAAAAACTACGTATCTTCCATTCGGGATTTTTGGAGAGTTTGCAGCGGCATAAACGAGGAGTCCAAACACAGAGTACAGACTTTCCTTTCAGAAATCCTCAATGTCGAAAAATTTCCGCTTACCGTTCTCGAATCTCCCATGGAAAGCGAAACCTGCAAGGTGGTCGAAAACTCCTACCGTGCCACTATCCTGGCCTTTCTGCACGAATGGAGCGTTTTTGCCGAACGCAACGGCGTGGATCTGGTAAAGGTGATCGAAGCCATAAAGGTTCGCCCCACACATTCCAATATCATTTTCCCGGGGCCGGGCATAGGCGGGTACTGCCTTCCAAAGGACGGGGGACTGGGCATATGGGCTTATCAAACCCTTCTCGGGTTTGAAGACGATATTTTCAAAATAACCTCCCAGGCCATCGACATAAACGATACACGAGCCCTTCACGTGGCTCGTCTGGTTCGAGACGCTTTGCGAAACATGGGAAAAATCATAGCCGCCTGCAAGATAGCCATTTTCGGCGCTTCCTACCGGGAGGATGTGGGAGATACCCGCTACTCGGGCTCGGAAATGCTCATTAGAAAGCTTGCCGAAATGGGGGCTGATATCTCAGTCCACGACCCCTACGTAAAACATTGGTGGGAATTTGAAAAGCAGGATTCCTACCCTGCTCCGGGTCATTCCTGGGCAAGATTTTTCCGAAACCAGGAAAACCTCAAACGGCTTGTGGTAAACAAGGATATGAAAGAAACAGTGGTCGGGGCCGATGCGGTTGTCTTTGCCGTACGCCATGAACCTTATTTCAATCTATCCGCCGACGACCTTGTGGAGATGACCGGGAAACCAGTGGCAGTAATCGATAGCTTCGGGATTCTTTCCGATGCCGATATCCGGCGCTACTTCGAGCTTGGGTGCGAAGTTAAAGGGCTTGGACGCGGAAATGTGAAGCGCATCAAAGACCAGGTCAGAGCTTCACGGAGCGAGCCTGCCAACAGTTAGAAATCGTAAAACGACTTTTCCTAACACTAAATGGAACGGGAAGAGGGGTTTTTGCCGTTTTAGCCTGTTTACAAAAGGCCAAGCCGGCTGAGGCCCAAAATTTGGGGCGCGTTTGTGCCCCTTTTTTTCACATGTGAATCTATCGGGTTACGGATGTTGTCACCTGCAGCTGTCGATTTAGTCCCGGCAAGCTTCATTTCATATGATCTATCAATTTGAAATCATTTAATAAAAAGACTAATAGGCTTTATGGAACAGACCTTGCTGATGCCAGAGCACGCGTTACAACGCCCGGAGTTGTTGTATTCTAACTTTTGAGTTTGTAGAAGGGAAAAACCTTGTTCGCAAGAGCGCCTTTTTCAGCAACCTCTGCTGGGTGGGCAATAAAGTGGACAAGGTCCCGATTAAGCTTTTAGCCACAAGGAGGCATAAAAGAATAAGCTTATGAAAATGAGAGCGTATTCTCTTAAAAGCAAGATTGATCATCTCTATTTATGGGTCCTTGCCGTTGACCTGCTGATTGCGGCCTCTCTCCTTTATTCGAGACTGTCGGGAAAAGTACAGATCCTGAAAACCCTTAAGCATCCCTGCCCGCCTCTTCTTGGCCTTAGACCAGGGGCGGTTCTGGCAATTTTTGGGATGTGCGTGCTTATCTGGAGAATCTGGATGGCGTGGCGCTACAAGTCTTGCCCTCCCGCAGCCGATGGGGACCTGCCGGTTGTAACGATCATTATTCCGGCCTATAATGAAGGCCGGCAGATTTTGCCAACCGTGCGCTCGGTTATGCAAAGCGATTATCCACCCCACAAAATGCAGGTGATATGTGTAGACGACGGCTCGGTAGACGACACCTGGCGATGGATGGTTGAAGCTGAAAAGGAATATCCCGACCGCATCCAACTGGTACGCCAGCCGGCCAACGGGGGCAAGCGCAAGGCCCTGTTGACTGGTTTTGGCTATGCAGTGGGCACCGTGTGGGTAACAATAGATTCGGATTCCGAGGTCATGTCCGGCACCTTGCGCCACCTTGTCAGCCCTCTTGCAACCGACCCCAGAGTAGGGGCTGTGGCGGGCAATGTCCGTGTCCTTAACCGGGCCGACGGGGCTATCCCGAAGATGATGGAGGTTTTCTTCACGGCCGGCTTTGACTTCATCCGGGCCGGTCAAAGTGTCTACGGCGGCGTATTCTGCACCCCGGGCGCTTTATCGGCCTACAGGGCGTCTGTAATAAGGCGGAATTTGACGGGGTGGGTAAAACAGGCTTTTCTTGGAACTCCGGCAAACATTGGAGAAGACAGGGCGATGACAAACCTTGTGCTCAAAAGCGGCCACAGGGTCGTCTATCAAAGAGAAGCCGTAGTACTGACAAAGATTCCCGCCACTTTCCGGGGGCTGCGCCGAATGCTCCTGCGCTGGGCGCGCAGCAACGTCCGTGAAAGTATCATAATGATGACTTTTGTTGTCCGAAGGTTTAGAAAAGGCGACAATGGGGGAGGATGGATTCGATTCGTTAGCGGGCTCCAAATGTTTAGGCTGACGGTAGGAGAAGCGCTCAAGGTCGGAATACTTGCCGAATTTCTCATGAAACCTCTACCAACCTTCCGTGTCCTGGCGCTCGGATGCCTGATCGGTGCTCTTTTGCCTGCAGCTGTCTATCAGCTTCGCTACCGTACATGGTTTGGCTGGCTATGGGCTGTTCCCTATTCGTTTATGTCCGTATTCATGCTATCGTGGATCTCCCTGTGGGGCTTAATTAGCGCTTCCCGCTCAGGCTGGCTGACCCGGGATCTGCAAACCACCGAAACCACCGGGAAGGACAGGAAAGAAATAGAGACTTTTGCCTTCGGCATTTTGCCGGTAACCAACAAACTTGAGGTGTCCAAGAATGAAAGATAAGATAAACGTAATTGCCCGTTTTAAGGCTAAACAGGGATCGGACCAAGAACTTAAAGAGCTTCTTTTGAGCCTCATAGAAACCAGCAGGTCCGATAAAGGCTGCATAGGCTACGACCTTCACCAGGCCTTGGATAACCCCGAGCTTTTCGTATTCTATGAAACTTGGGAAAACAAGGAGCTTTTGAGCGAACATTCCGCCACTGCCCATATTCGCCAATTCAGGTCCAAGGCTAAGAGCCTGCTGGCAGAACCCCCTGAAGTGATCCTGTTCTCAAAGATAAGCAGCTAATAAGCACCCCCGTCGGCCGGTTTTGCCGGCGGGGGCAACGCCAAAACCTCAGTCCAGCCTGTTGAGATGCTCATCGGAGAGTTCCTCGAGAAATGGGCTGATTCCCGCCGGTTTGTTTTGCCGCGTACCTGCGTAGGATAAGTGCAGGTTTCGCCCCGCCCTCGTACACGCCACATAGAAGAGCCGGCGCTCTTCTTCGATATTGCGGCCGTTTGCATTTCCTTGGTCTTCTTCGACCGAACGCCAATGGGGCATGATGTTCTTCTCGCACCCCACCACGAAAACAGTATGAAACTCCAGGCCCTTGGCCGAGTGGATAGTCGAGAGCCTCACCCCGCGATCTTCGGATTCCTCCTCGGACTCTTCTTCGGAGCGCAAGCTACAGTCTTCGAGAAATTCCTCTATGCTCTGCTTGCCCTCGGCTATGCTTAGCAACTCGTCAATATTTTCCAGGCGAGCTCCAAGGCTGCTATCCTCTCCTTCCCCGGCCCAGCTCTCCAGGTACTTTTCATATTGCGTGATCTCTATTACTTCCCTTAGGGCCTCGCCAGGCGGCATATTCTTTATCCGATCCAGGATAAAGAGCACCATCCCGATCCCCCCCGAAACCTTTTGCAAACCGGTCTTTTTTTGAATCGCCATTGGGCTTTTCTCCACTAAAGAGGCACCCGGCATATCTATATCTCTAATTTTCTGGATCGTTTTTTTCCCTATCCCCCTTTTGGGTGCGTTCAAAATCCGTTCGAAGGCCACATCATCCTTTGGATTTACCGCACAGGCCAGATAGCTCGTAAGATCTTTTATTTCCCGACGCTCGAAAAATGAAACTCCTCCCACCAGCTTGTAGGCTACCCCCACTTCGTTAAAGGCTTTCTCGATGATTCGACTTATGAAAGTTGTCCTGAAAAGCACAGCCATCTGATCGAGGCCAAGTCCATCGCGGCGGTAAGCCCGGCACCTCTCGGCCACCCACCTGGCCTCATGATAGGAATTTTCAAAGCCTCTAAGCGAGGGAGGCTCCCCGGGCCTGGTGCTGAAGCACTGCTTTTTGATTTCCTCGCAGTTAAAGCTGATAATTTCATTACCCAATTGGACAATCGGCGCAGTGGAGCGAAAGTTTCGCTCGAGAAGAAATATTTTCGTCCCCTCATATTCGGAGGGAAACCTTGCGAAATAGTTTGGATCGGCCCCTCTAAAACCATAAATCGACTGGGAAAAATCCCCCACGACGGTTATGTTCCCCTTCTTTACCAGCAGCTTCACTATGGCGTTCTGTATCGAATTGGAATCCTGATGTTCATCAAGAAGGATATATTGGAAAAGATCCTGATACAGAGTACGAATCTGCGGTTCTCTTTTCAGCAGGCTGTGAGCGTGGACAAGGATGTCGTCAAAATCCATCGCATTGGATTCCTTGAGCCGCCGATTGTAGTGCTCAAAGATCAAATCGAGTTTTCTGAATTCTTTTACCGAATGGATGTAAGTATCGGCAGCCTCGGAATTTTTCGCCTTCCCGATATGGGCACGGACAGCTTTTGCATACTTACCGTCCATATTGAAGCTGTTTTCGAGGATATTCTTTATGAGGCCAAGCTGATCGGAACCATCATAAATGGAGATAGGGTTTGAAAAGCCGATCACAGACGCATGAGCCTTAAGTATTTGGAGCATCGAGGAATGAAAAGTCCTCACCCACGGGAAATCGCCCCCCCTGCGTCCCGTCGATTTTGTGAGTCTATCCTTTAGTTCGTTTGCTGCCTTATTGGTAAAGGTGATACACAGAATCTTTCCTGGATCGCAACCTTTTTCAAGGAGATATTCAAATTTTGCAACTATGGTCGATGTCTTGCCTGCTCCGGCCCCGGCGCAGATGAGAGCCGGACCGTCCACGTACTCGACCGCCGCTGCCTGTTCCTTTGATAGCGATGACAATGGTTAATCTCCTCAAACAAACTCGTAGAATGTTTCAGCAAAAATTTGCCCCAGTTCCTAGCCCTGCGCGCGACGGCAAATCTTTTATCCCGAATTAACACAATTTACCAGTCCAAGAAAGCTTAGGCTTGCCCCTCGCCGCACAACCCTGCATAATGGGCCCCCGATCACCCTGGAACGTAAAGACCTGCGGTTAAAACAAATTGCGGCTTTTCGCAATCAATTTTCAAGGAGGAGAAGTCTATGGACACCGGAAAGCTCACCACCCGGCGCCGTTTTTTGTGTCTGAGCGGCGGATTGGCTGCGAGTATGGTTATACCTGCCATTCCATCAGCGGTTCGAGCCGCTCAAAAAGAAACCGGGCTAAACCCGGTAGAGGACCTCATGAGCGAACACGGCGTTTTGCGCCGTTTGCTGCTTATTTATGATGAGGCGGCAAATCGCCTAAGAAATAATATGCAAGTACCGTCTGGCGTTGTTGAAGATGCCGCGGGCATAATCCGCCGTTTCATCCATAACTACCATGAAAAGCTCGAAGAAGAACAAATTTTCCCCCATTTTTCAGGGACCGCAAGCCTTGGCAATCTGGTCGCCATTTTGACTGCCCAACACGCGGCAGGACAGAGGCTGACCGATTCCATCGAGCAATATTTTAAACCCCTGGCGGTTAAACAAGCCGTGCACAGCGAAGAGCAAAAAGATAAAGGGCAAAAGATGCCGGCCGCGGTAGCCCAGATATACGGAGGAACCCCTCTTATTACTCACATACTTGGCAAGGAAACCAGCGAGGAAAAAATGACAGCAAGTGGAATCCCGCTTAGCAAGCAAAGCCTGCTGGTCCTTTTGGAACAGTTCACTCGCATGTATCGCCCTCACGCGGCACGTGAAGATACGGTGGTTTTTACCGCTTTTCGCTCTATGGTATCACCCAAGGAGTTCACGCAATCAGGCGAAGAATTCCAAAGAAAACAAACCGAGCTTTTCGGCGAGAATGGTTTTGGCAAAATAGTCGAATCGGTAGCGCAAATAGAACAAAAACTCGGTATTTATGATTTATCGCAGTTTACCCCGAAAGCTTAGATCGCTTCGGCCCGGGCCGGAAAGCTTCCCGGGCCGCTCTTTAGATATCCCCTTCTAGCAACCTCTTCTTCTCTGTTCCTTTTGAGCTTAGCCGACCTTATATTGAAACTATAGCCGGTAAAACCGACGAAAATCGCAGTGGCCTGCGCCCCTGTGGTTAATTGATTTGAGGAGCGTCGGCCCGGCAGGGATAATCGATGTGGTTTTCGATGCACCGTTTCCCCTGGCAATAGAAGGAGGAAGAGGCAACGATGAAACCAAAATTTACTTATTTTCTGCTCTCGTGTGCAGTGGTCCTTGCGGCTTGTCCCCTTTATTTTCCAGGGCAGTCCCTGTTTGGACCCGTTGGACCTCTAACCTATTACGGCACTCAACCCATTGCGGCAAGCCCTCAGTACATACCGGGCCAACCTCAGATAGTGCGGCAGTCAACCGCCGACACCCAGGTAAACGGACATGGCGGCGCACGACAGGGCGGCCCCGGCATTCTGTGGGTATGGCATTTTTAATTTGAGAGGCGTCGGGCTTGTTTTCTTCTTGCGGTGCGGGCTCTAATTTCTTTTAGCTTTGTCGTTGACCGCTCATCGGTTAGCAAAACCGAACGCCAACCGTACCCAAGCCGCCAAAGGACATAAGGAAGTTGTCCTTAGCCCCGGCCTCGACAGCGGCGGTAACGGCCCCTGAGAGGATAACTTCACCTTCCTCCAGGGCCACCCCAAATTCGCCCATCTTATTGGCAAGCCAGGCAACTGAAGCCGCAGGATGGCCCAAAACGGCAGCCCCGGCACCGGTGCTTACTACTTCCCCGTTTTTTTCCATGACCATTCCGATCAGCCTTAGATCGAGATCGGAGGGATCAACAAGTTTTGACCCAAGGACAAAAAAAGCGCTCGACGCATTATCGGCGATGGTATCGGGCAGCTTTATCTTCCAGTCTTTAACCCTGGTGTCCACAATCTCGATGGAGGCCATCACACCTTCGGTAGCCCTTAGCACATCGGCTATGGTAACTCCGGGTCCCTTTAGCCTTCTTTTGAGCACAAAACAAATCTCGCCCTCCACCTTGGGCAACAGGAGCCGGCTACGGCAAACAGGTTCTCCTTCCCGTACCAGCATGCGATCGAAAAGATACCCGTAATCGGGCTCACTAACTCCAATCAGCTTTTGCATCGCCAGGGACGTCAAACCGATTTTTTTCCCAATAACCTTTAGCGAATCCCTCTGGCGCCGGATGGCCACTCCGTCGAGCTGAACCGCATAGGCCTTTTCAACCGTCAAATCAGGCCAGGTTGCCGTAAGCGGTTCAACAGGAGTCAGGCTTTTTTCAGCCTCATAGAGCAACTCGGCTATGGCCCTGCTATCTTCCATGTAAACCCTCGGCAGCAAGAAGCCACAAGCAAAAACGGCGGGGGGCTAAAAACTTAGTGCTTTTGGCTTCAGGCATCATACTTTCCGCAAAGTTGCCAGGTATTGCCCCAGGGCCATAAGCGGAAAGCAGTTACGGTAATTGTGATATCTTATGAAGAAATGCCCCGGAAAGCCCGTTCCGGTGAAATGGATTTCATCCCAGGTCCCATCAGGCTTTTGATTTCTAAGCAGATACTGAACGCCCTTGCTGACCTCAACAGATTTGCCCTCCCCACCGGCAAGAAGACCCATTATGGCCCAGGCGGTCTGAGAGGCGGTACTTGGACCCTGGCCTCCCAATTCGGGCCGCTTATAGGAAGCGCAGGTCTCCCCCCAACCACCGTCGCTATTCTGGTGATCTTTTAGCCAGTACATGGCAGCTCTTATGGCAGGAGATCTCGGATCTTCGCCCATGCAGATCAGCCCACGCAAGACAGACCAGGTACCGTATATGTAGTTGACACCCCAGCGCCCCCACCAACTGCCGTCCTTTTCCTGGATGCGCTTCAGAAAAGACATGCCCCGTCTTACCGCGAGGTGTCCAGGCTCGTATCCCCAACAGCCCATTACCTCCATTACCCTTCCGGTAACATCGGCTGTTGCCGGATCGATCATAGCCTCGGTATCGGCAAAAGGGATGCGGTTAAGAGCCTCCATGTCGTTGTCCCTGTCAAAGGCAGCCCACCCCCCGTTAGAGCTTTGCATCGAGATTAGCCAATCCATCCCCCTGGACTTGCAAAGTTCGAGTCCCTTGACATCGTTGGGACTGAAACGATTCAACACGTTCAAAACGACAGCCGAATCGTCCACATCCGGGTAACGCGAGTTACAAAATTCAAATGCCCATCCGCCCGGACGGCACCGATTCTTGACCTGCCAGTCGCCCCCGGTCAATATCTGCTGGTCTATAAGCCACTCCGCCGACTTCTTCAGAGCCGGGTGCTCGGTTGAAACACCCGCGTCAGTAAGAGCCATAGCCGTCAAGGCGGTATCCCATACAGGAGAAATACAGGACTGCATCCTTATGCCATCGGAGTCCTCCATACAAAAGTCCTCGATCGCCTTAAGACCCTTTTTCATGACCTCATGGGAGAGTGGAAACCCAAGGTAATAGAGGGCCAGCATCGAATAGACCATGGGCGGCTGGATCCCCCCCCAGTCTCCACTTTCTTCCTGGTGATCGATTATCCAGTTTTGAGCCGCTTCGATGGCCCTGCGTCGGAGCTTCCTTATCGGCCTTTTCTCCAGCCTTTTGGCGATACGGTCAAGGATGAAAAAGAGCTTGTTTATACGACTGTCAAGCCTTTTGCCATGCCCCCCAACGTGCAACTCGGCAATGGAGAGGGATTCGGGCAGCGGAGACTTGGGCCTTATGCAAAGCACTATGGACAGAGGAACGACAGTGCCCCTGGCCCAGCTGGAAAACTCATAGATATTGAAATAGAACTCAGGCCTCAGGAGCACGAGCTCTACAGGCATCGACGGAATTTTTTTCCATTCGTACTGGTCAAACTGCGCCAACCAGATCTTGGTAAAAACTCTCGAAGCTTCTATGCCTCCATGCTGGAGGATAAAAGCCCTTGCTTTCTTCATGGGTTCGCAGGACGGATGCAGTCCCAAAAGTTTGAGTGCAAAATAGGCCTCTATCGATGTACTAAGCTCCCCACCGTCGCCGTAATAGAGTCCCCAAGCCCCGTTTTCATCCTGATGGCCAAGCAGGTAGCTGACTATGCCCTCTTTTTTCCCTTCGATGGAAACACCCAAAAGGTGGGTGAGCATGACATATTCAGCGGTTATCGTGACGTTTGATTCGAGCTCCGCCCACCAATAACCTTCAGGATACTGCGTTTTAAAAAAGTGTTCACAGGATTTGTGAATTGCCTCTTCTATCTGCGGAACCCAGGAACTGCGAATAATCGCCGGCGACCTGAAGCGATGCGCCCCCCGCTCTTCAAATGATCGCTGAAAAGCGGGTGGAACCACCCATTCCCCCCCGGCCTCAGCATTTTGTTCCACTGTGAGCGCCTCTTCCCCCTCAACTTCTTGAGCTATTGCACCGACATCTTTAAAAAGATTCATACCATCCCCTCAAAGCCCCTTTTTTGCACAATCCGCTGCCCCTGCCGGATCGCAAAGATCGCACCGCCAACAACATGCCTATAAGGCCAAAGACGTCATTTTGCAAGCGGTAAAAAGCCTCCTCGACCTTTGGCCATGAATAGAACGCTAAGAACTGGTCAAAGAAGGCGCAATTGCAACTCTACTTGACCTTTCCGCTATATGGAATGATTCCTATGTATTTCGAACAACAGACAAAATGGATAGAATAGCGGCTTTTGCAGAACAAAAGCTCCCTTTAAGCCTCCAGGACCGCCCTTCGCCAAAGACACATCGCAACAAACCGAAACCTTAGGCAGACTATGTAACGTTACCTTTACGTTTCCCCATTGGGACATTTGCCTCCAGAACAAGTCTGAAAGCGGTTTTGAAACATCAGGAACAAACATTGCTTCCTTTTGCGCCATCGTGCCTCACGGCCGACTGCTGATTTCCCGTACGTTCTCGTGTTCTCTTTTCTAACCGCTTTTGCAAAAACATTGAGGAGGCTTTCATGAAATTTGATTTAGTTGTCGTGGGCGGCGGACCGGCCGGTTCTATTACGGCCCTTACCGCCAAAAGTGTCTATCCCGGAAAATCCGTTTGCATCTTAAAAGACATTGGTGACGGCGTAATCCCCTGCGCCATTCCCTATATGATAAATACCATGAGCGATCCTTCACAAAATATGGTTGGAAATAAGCCCTTTGAAAATGCCGGCATTGAGATCGTAGTGGATAAGGCTACAGCGCTCAATACGGCCACAAATAAACTCACTATGCTTTCAGGCCGCGAGTTGGAATATGAGCGACTCGTACTTGCCACCGGCAGCAAGGCTTTTCTTCCTCCTTTGGAAGGTATCCGACAACCCGGAGTCTTTATCATAACAAAGAGCCTTTCAGCCCTAACCGCCTTGAGAGAGCGGACCAAGTCGGCAAAAAACATTGTAATTCTGGGTGGGGGGTTTATCGGAGCCGAATTCGCGGATGAATTGTCAAAAACACACTCTGCCAACGTGCATATCGTAGAAATGATGCCAAAACTTCTCCATCTGGCTTTCGACGATGAATTCTGCGACGCTATTACTCAGGAACTGATCAAGTGCGGCGTCCAGGTGCATACGGGTAGGCGGGCAGTATCGATCCAGGGGGAAAACAGAGTCAAGGCGGTAGTCTTAGACGATGGGACCAGCCTGCCGGCTGATATCGTCATTGTGGGCGTTGGAGGAAAGCCCAACTCGGAATTGGCGGAAAAGGCCGGATTGATGATCACCAAGAAAGGCTCGATATGGGTAAATTCCTATATGAGAACCAGTGATAAGAATGTTTTCGCCGTTGGTGACTGCGCCCTCAAACGCGATTTTTTTACAAGGGAAGAGGTCCCCGTATGGCTTGCCTCCACGGCAACGGCCGAAGCAAGGATCGCTGGAACAAATATTTTCGGCATTCGGGTCCTGCGCCAGATCCATGGGACCGTCTCCGCCTTTTCCACAAAGATGGGAGACGTCTGCTTTGCCAGCACTGGAATGACGTGCCGCACCTGCGAGATGGAAGGATTCCGCATTATTACAGGAGATGCCACGGCTCCTGACAGACACCCCGGGACCTTGCCCGGTGCGCTTCCCATGAAGATAAAACTCGTCTTTGCCGATCGCAGCGGCACTTTGCTGGGTGGACAGATTTCAGGGGGACCTTCAGTTGGCGAGTTAATCAACGCTCTTTCAATCGGCATTCAGATGAAACTGAATGTCCGAGAACTGGAGATGATGCAAATTGCCACCCACCCGCTGCTCTCAGCTGCCCCTACGGTTCACCCACTGATTAATGCGGCCCACAATGCGCTCGCAAAACTCAGGGCCGGCCGCGACTAAAGAGGCGCTTTTCAAATAAGTTGCCGCAAGGCGGGCAAAGAAGCAACGACCTGTCTCCAATGCGAGTTCCTCTTTGCTTCTGCCCGTCATCTTTATTTTAGCTCCTTAATCCTGCTACCTTTTGTCAAACAAAGTTGTGCGGGAGTAACTACTGTACGGCAAATTTTAGCTGGAAGTCGTTAGAAAGTGTTTAACAAGCATAGCATTGCCACGGTTTTACCTATTTTTAAGAAGATTAGATATACCGATTGCTTATAAACTGAAAAGACTAATTATTTTCCCATTGTTTCGATTTAAAATTATAAAACATGATCGGGTTAGAAGATCCCTCATCATAGTATAGCCAGGCTCCGTCGCTTGCCCTGTACATGGCAGGATAAATTGCCATATTAGTCCACAAAAAGGAGTTCATCGCAGGATAATAAAACCAAATATTGTCGGCTGAGGTTCCTGTAGTGTAGAGCCAGCCAAGCTGCGCATGATAAATCCAGGGAGAATGGCTGGTATTAAAGAAACCGAACCAACACCATTTCCATCCATTTCCAAGGTCTACAGCATTTTGCCAGAGGCTCACAGTCGAGGAGGGGTTTGCCGAACAGCTTGCCGTAGTTCCTCCATTTTCACCTGTGCAGGTCCAGTTCCAGGGCCCCGTGCCCGAAACCGCCGAAGCCGTGCCGCCCCCGCAAAGATTTAATTGCGGAGCCGTGCTAAAGGATCCGCCGCTGCTGCTTCCGCACGCTCCGTCTATAATGACGTTTGCCGAACAGCTTGCCGTAGTTCCTCCATTTTCACCTGTGCAGGTCCAGTTCCAGGGCCCCGTGCCCGAAACCGCCGAAGCCGTCCCGCCCCCGCAAAGATTTGTTTGCGGAGCCGTGCTAAAGGATCCGCCGCTGCTGCTTCCGCACGCTCCGTCTATAATGAT
>JAJXYD010000013.1 GCA_021780695.1 Deltaproteobacteria bacterium | reverse complement strand
GCAACATTTGTTGAAGGCAAAAGGCTCTATCAGGAAAAGAACCTGAACGGGAATTTTGCATCGTAACTGTCATTGACAATTTTCGGGGGGACCTGACCCACTGTCAAGTCAAGTTTCGTTCAGGACAAATAATCTGATCGAGTGGGCTAATCCGATTACGGTAAAATCATTTTTTTTCGATAAGCTTGCGGTGTAAATTGACCAGGAAATCCTGCGTGTTTGTAAGAATGGACCTCGCGGTAAGAGAACCCCGGTCGGCAAGTTTATTTACGGCAAACTCGGACATATCCACCACGAAAAAATAAACGGGGCGCACCGTGGCGTCCTCCATAACCCTGTAGGAGGGGGTCATGTTCCCCGTGGCGATCGAATGAAGCTGGGTGGCCGCCGCTATGACCGTTGTGGCCTTTTTTGCGAGCACCCTCATATGCTGCTGGGCTTGGCAGGTGTTTGTAATAACATCGGGCAAGGGACCGTCGTCACGAATCGAACCGGCAAGGACAAAGGGAACGGAGCGCTTGACAAGGGAGGCCATGACGCCGTTTTTTACCTCGCCGGACTCGACCGCGGCCTTGATCGAGCCTAATTTTCGAATGCGGTTTATCGCGTCCAGATGCTTGTAATGGCCCAGACGGGCGTGTTTTTTTGTGTAGAGATCCTGCCCCAGGGCCGTTCCAAAGAGTGCGGCCTCGATATCGTGGGTGGCCAGAGCGTTTCCGGCCAAAATCCCGTGGACAAAGCCCTCCTCTATCAGGGCGGCCAGGCAGTCGCGCGAGTCCCTGTCAAATACTACGGCAGGACCAAGCACCCAGAGAATGAAACCCTTTTCGCGGTCGTGTTCGAGCAGCTCATAGAGTTCGTCGTAATCGCAGGAAAAGGATGTCTCGCGGGATATTCCGATTCGAAAGGCAAATTTTTCAGACTCCGGCCCATGGCCGTGGAAGGCTTTCACGTGGACAAATATGCCGTCCTCACCGTTTTCCCTCCTGCCGCATGCCACAAGATCTCCGGGCTTCAGCGTGAAAAACTCCCTTATTTCTATAGCGCCCTCTGCGCTAAGAACCGCGACGCAGTCCATGCGCGACTCCTTGGCAAGAACCCACTTGCCTTTTCGAACCTGGAAATATTCGGGAAAAATCGTCGTGGCGTGATAATTTTGCGGGGCGGTTGCGGCTTTTTCCACCACTTTAAATTGCGCCAAGGGAGCGCTGCGCAAAAAACTTGCACTAAAATCCGGCGGGCTGAATTTGGGCAGTTTAAACATTTGTCCCTCTATGTGCCGGGCTGGCCCTGGCGCCTCGCCTCCTTGCAAAAACTGAGAAAATAGTGCCAGGCGGAAAGATAGCCAAGGAAAAGCGAAACCCACAGAAAAAAAACTCCCATGGGCATCAGGAACCAATGGAGCTTCGGGAGTGCCGGCAGAAGCAAAAGCAGCCCCATGGTCTGGGAGACCATTTTGTTTTTTCCCATGCGGCTCGCATCGATAATAAGCCCGTGGGCTGCCGCAATCGAACGCAACCCCGTTATGGTTATCTCCCGGCCAACGATCAGGAAAACCAGCCACGGGAAGACATAGTGGATTTTGGGAATCAGCATTATGAGTACGGCCGTGGTTAGAAGCTTATCGGCAAGAGGATCGAGCAGTTTGCCAATGGAGGTAACCGTATTGGAACGCCGCGCCAGATGGCCGTCCAGATAGTCGGTAAGCGAGGCCACGCAGTAGAGCGCAAAAGCCAGATTTTGGGCGAGCGAGGAGGTGGAAGCCGCCATTAAAGCCACTATCACCGGAATGGTAGTGATCCTGAAATAGGTGAGAACGTTGGGCAGGGTCGTAAGGCTCTGCCTGGAGAGGTCACTTCGATTAAGTACGAGCATAAAGTCAACTTTCACATTTTCCGGTACCGTGATATCTCGGCCTTTGTTGGCTCCTCCCGTTTAGTAACGGTATCGATCATAAAAGTCCATAACTCTCTTGACATAAAGTTGGGTTTCATCGAAGGGCGGAACTCCTCCCCAGGCGATTACCGCCTCCGGTCCGGCGTTGTAGGCGGCAAGGGCAAGGGTCTTGTTGTTGCCAAACATATCGAGCATCATCTTTAGATAGCGCGCCCCGCCGTCGATATTCTCACTTGGGTCCAGTGGGTCGATCACGCCCAGATCGCGTGAGGTCCCGGGCATGAGCTGCATAAGACCCATTGCCCCCTTGGGGGATACCGCCGAAGGATTAAACCCCGATTCGGCCCTTATCACCGCCTTTACCAGATTGCAATCCAGCCCGTAGAGGCAGCATATCCGCCTGATATTGCAATCGTAGGCCGCCTGATTTACCCGCATGCGGTAGCTTGCCTCGGACCTCAACCTTGCGTAAGAATTTGCGTAGGAGGGAAAATACTTACGAAAATTAGCCTTAGTAAGAGGCGGCAGATTAACGGCTTTTGCACGCGCATAAGTTGGCGTGTTAGTGTAGTGAATCGTGCCGTCTTTATCGACGTACTTAAAGATTTCAGCCCGCAGAGCCAATGGGAATAAAGCTGTTAAAACGATGGTGGTAACGGCGAAAAGGAGATACGGGAAAGCCCCTGCCGTCCGCTTCATAGCTCCTCCTGTTTTTAGACCCCCCCAGGCGGCGAGCCGGGGGAGTCAAAACCCGGATATTTCATGGTCGAGACCGCCCCAAACACACACTGCCTTGCCCAACCAGGCCCGGACATCCCCCCAACTTTTTTATTTCTCAACCTTTTTCCAATCCTTCGAAAAGGCCGCTATGCCTTTATCGGTCAGAGGATGGCGCGCCAGCTGTTCTATAACCTTATAGGGAATCGTGGCAACATCGGCGCCCAGGCGCGCGGACTCCAGAACGTGAATGGGATTGCGGATGCTGGCAACGATCACTTCGGTTTCAAAAAGATAATTGGAATATATCTCGAGAATTTCACTTACAAGATTCATACCGTTTTGGGATATATCATCGAGCCTGCCTACGAAGGGACTGACATAAGAGGCTCCGGCCTTCGCGGCAAGAAGGGCCTGAAGAGAAGAAAACACCAGTGTCACATTGGTGTGGATCCCTTCGGCCGACAATATTTTGACCGCCTTTAGCCCCTCGGTGGTCATTGGGATTTTTACGACCACGTTTTGGTCAATTGCGGCAAGCTCTCTTGCTTCGGCAAGCATGCCGTCGGTTTGCTCCGAGACGCATTCGGCGCTCACCGGGCCACCCACAATGTCGCAAATCTTCTTTATATGTTCCTTGAAAGCCTCTCTGCCGCTGATTGCCTCCCTGGCAATCAGGCTGGGGTTGGTCGTTACTCCGTCGAGGACCCCTAAAATATGAGCTTCCTTAATTTCTTCGAGATTAGCCGTATCGATAAAAAATTTCACGTCATTAGCCCCCAGCTGGATAGGATTGTCTATTTAGCGCTTCGATTAGCAACATAGCGCTCGTAGCATTGCCTGCTGCAAAAATAAACCGTGCGGCCGCCTATGACCCCTCTTACCCCTTCTTGCTTGAGAAAGTAGGTCCCGCATTGCGGATCCCGGATCAAATCCGTGTCCGTATCGGAGTCGTTTGGCTCCTGCGCGCTATTAAGGGAGTCAAAATAGGCCTTGATAAAAAATTTAACGAGACGCCAACCGCCCCACACAATCAAAAGGAAGATAAGCAAGTCGACCATTTCACATGTCCAGTCTCTGAATCTGCTGCCCGTGATCGGTTTTAAGGAGTTGATCAAACATCTGGCGAACCGATCGTCCGCTCCCGGGATGGGTCCACTCAGGTGCAATTTCGGCCAGCGGGGCCAGAACAAAAAGCCGCTCGTCCATCAAAGGATGAGGCACTTTGAGCCGTGGCAGGTCGATCTGACGATCTTCGTAGAAAAGAATGTCCAAATCCAGGGTTCGCGGTCCCCATTTTATCGTACGGACTCTGCCGAACCCCTTTTCGATTTCGAGCATCTCATCGAGCAGGGCCAGCGGATCGAGAATGGTTTTGACCAGCACTGCCGCATTTACGAACCATCCGCCCGCATCGTCTCCCACGGGACTGGTCCTATAGAGCGAAGAACACTTTACACCATCCATTGCCGGGTGATGCCCCAAAAGGTGGAAAACATCGCGGCAGATCGACACCGAATCCCCGAGATTTCCCCCCACCGCGATTGCCGCCTCTTTCACGACTGGGGCGGCCTCTTGAGATCGAGCCCGCAGATGCGCTCCACAGCCTCTTTGATCCTTTCGGCCGAAACTGTCAACGCCATGCGCACATATCCTTCCCCCGGCTCTCCGAAGCCGCTTCCCGGAGTCGTTACGATTCCCGTTTGACTGAGAAGCAAGGAGGTAAAATCCTTGGATGTGTAGCCGGGCGGGGTAGGACACCATATATAGAAGGTGGCCTTGGGGACTGCGGGATGAAGTCCTGCTTTATTTAGGCCGGCTATAAGGATGTCCCGCCTTTGCGTATAAATCTTGCGCATGCTCTCCACAGGAGCCTGATCGCCGTCCAGCGCCGCGATACCGGCCCACTGAACTGCGTTGAAAACACCCGAATCGATGTTGCTCTTTATCTGGCCAAGAGCGGCAATGGCGTCTCTATTTCCCACCGCGAACCCAAGCCGCCAGCCGGTCATGTTATAGGTCTTTGAAAGGGAATGGAATTCCACGCCCACATCTCTGGCCCCCGGGACCTCGAGAAAGCTCATCGGGCGGTAGCCGTCAAAAGACATCTCAGAATAGGCCGCGTCATGGCAAACAAGAATATCGTACTTTTGTGCAAACCGCACCACGCGCTCGTAGAAATCCCTGTCGGCTGTAGCGCCGGTGGGATTGTTGGGATAATTTATAAACATCAGCTTGGCGCGCCGGGCCGTTTCAGGCGCAATGGCCTCAAGGTCGGGCAAAAACCCGTTTTCTTTCAAAAGAGGCATCGTAAAGGTTTCCCCGCCCGCGAACATGGTGGCAATCTCATAGACGGGATAGGCCGGAGAGGGCACCAGTGCAAGGTCTCCGGGATTGATCACGGCAAGGGGCAGGTGAGCCAGGCCTTCTTTGGAACCTATGAGGGTGAGGGTTTCCGACATCGGGTCCAAATCGACCCCGAACCTTCTCCCATACCATTTGGCAACGCTTACCCGAAAGTCGTTCATTCCCGAATAGGAAGGGTACTGATGATTGGCCCGGTCCTGGGCGCTTTGCGCCAGTTTTTCGATTATATGCGGCGGGGTCGCCAGATCCGGGTCTCCCACCCCAAGGTTTATAACATCGACACCCCTGGCGATGAGATCGGCTTTTAGCCGGTCGATTTCAGCAAAAAGATAGGGAGGGAGCCTTCGCACCCTTTCAGCTTTTACAACTACCATCAGTTCCTCCACGGTAGACAGGATTTACAGGATTTAATATATACAATTAAGGCCGGGCTTTTAACTCTCTTTTTTTAATCCTGTAAATCCTGTAATCCTGTCAAAAGTTTTTCCGTCCGCGTAACCAAAAAAACAAAAGCTTAGACAGGATTTACAGGATTTGTTTTTCTCCGTCCTCTACATCCTGTCAAAACTTCCCCTGTCCGCGCCGTCTCCAAAACCCACAAGCCTCGACAAGACTTCAGGTTTTACAGGTCTTTCTTTTTTTTAATCCTGTAAATCCTGTAATCCTGTCAAAAGTTTTTCCGTCCGTCTGCCCAAAAACCAAAAGCTTAGACAGGATTACAGGATTTACAGGATTTGTTTTTGC
>JAJXYD010000028.1 GCA_021780695.1 Deltaproteobacteria bacterium | reverse complement strand
AAAGAATTAAGGAAGAAAAGACAGTTTGAAGAAGACCTTGCGCGGAATTTTGGGGAAGAAAATACAGGGGGCTAGCAGCACTTTCAAGCCGCCAGTTTTAGATCAGTTCCAGACCGCCGGTGACACCTTGAGCTTTGCCCCGGCGGAGGCGTTCCAATTCGACTGGAGCCATGAGCACGTCGAGTTGGCAGGAATGCCCGCAATCGTCAAAGCGGCTCATATCCGTCTGTGCCACAGCCGCAAATCTGAAAAACCGGAGTTTCCGGATGGACACTAGATTAAGAGGCCGGGCGGCTAAAATTGATTGCGAGAACCTTAAAGGTCATTCTCTTCTATACCAGCCGCTTTAAGTAGATGCTTGACCGTCACGTCTTGAGCGGTTGGTCGGAGAGGACAGGCCCCAACCCCGGAAGGTCCTTGGCATGACGGAGGGTTGTCTATCTTTGGATTTGAAGTCCTCTGATCCGGAGGAGATAAGAGTGTTCCTTCCCATTTTCTGATGAAAACAGCCCTCATGATGCTAAAGGGATTGGCACGAAGTAATCGACCTTCGTATCGACCTCTTCGTTTCTGAGATTCCTTCGCAACTGTTCCATCGTCGGCTCCGGGATATTTGCCTCCACGGCGTAGGTCAGCCTCACCAATCGATCAACAGACCTCGATGGCTTTTCATGTCCATTTTCCCATCTGGACACCGTCACCCGATCCACTCCGAGAAGTTGTGCGAAATCGTTTATCTTCATGTGAAGATTTTTTCGAAGGAACCGGATTTCCGCGCCATTGAGGTTCGTGGGTTTAAGCAGGACGCTTTCGCCGATCAATTTCATCAATTCCGTCGAGTGGGGAATAGAAACGATCTTCTCGCCACAGTTGGCACATGTCCCGATTTCAACGTTGGTCAGGTGAACATTGTCGAGCCCACTCTCAAGAAAGTGATGATGGGTCTTCTTGAAGACAAAATGTCCACTTCCGCATGTCGGGCATTTTTCAAGATTGTCCAAGACCGGCTCCTAAAAAATGGTAACAATTAGAACCGCGTGAGAACTCACGATCACGGTAATGGCTACGGCTGAATCCCCATCGATTGTGCTTCCGTCAATCCGATACTTGAATTGATCATGTTTTTCATCATATTCGGGTTGGCTCTTAATCTCTCCGTTCAGCAGAATTGAGAGCAGATCCTGAAAGCCGAACCCTCGTTCAGCCATCCTCTTGCGGCAGTGTCCCGTGGTCCGCACATCACCGAGATTTGCGATTTCCCGAATACGCCTAATCGCCTCAGAAGAGGAAAATGGCACAGTCAAAATGATAATCCCCCACGAGGGTTGTGGTCAAGAGAAACGTAACACTGTGTTACGATAAAAATCAAGAACCGCATCATAGCACCATCCATCCCCCTTGACCACTTTCCCCAAACTTTCCCCGAACGTGACAAATCTCGGTGAAATACGACGCATTTTAACGGACTCAAATCAGCCGGAAAGCGAGACTATGTTATCGTAAATGTTGAATTTAACAATGTTTTGAGGGGCAAGCGATTGAGCCGAGTCTCGGCTTCAACTCCCGCCGCCTCCACCAGTTAAAACTTTACTGATAGTCAGAGGCCACATTTCCCGGGTGGGTAATTTTTGTTACCCGCTTTTTACCTTCCCCCCCCACTTCGTCCCGTGCCCGTTGTGCCGACTGCTGCTACGGAAATATTTGTGAAAAGGTAGTCTGACAGAGAAAATGGAAAAACTACAGGATCATAACTTCACTCCGTCGCCGCAACTTTCTATGATTTTGAGGCCAAAGAGCATACAATTCAAGACGAGGAGAAATTTCGGGCAACTGGAGTTTATAGCGAGCATCCGCGAGAAAAAGGATTGAAACCAAGGGAGATCCAGTCGCAGTGGTGTTGATTTAGGCTCACGCAAAGGCGCGAAGGCGCGAAAAAAGAGATCAAAGAAACACAATAGGAAAGGTGTCCGGATTGACCTGAGCGATCCGGGCTTGAATTAGCCACCCAAGACCGGTCCGAAATCGCGCTTTTTCCGGGTTGCATTTTCGCGTCTTCGCGTGGGACAAACAGAGCTTAAGTCACCCCCCCATGGGCTGGCGCCCACGAAGTGGCAAGAGCGGCAGGGGGCTGGAATCGTATCTTTTTGGTTTGGAGGGGATAGGAAAGAAATCTGTGTATTCTTCATTTCAAACAGCCACCCATCGGTCTTGCGGATGAATGAGCGATGGGGAACTCCGATTGCCGTAACTGTCTGAGTGTGAGGGTATTGGGGGGCATACGGCCCATTATGGGAGGGCCGAAGAAAGGGCTCAAAAGTTTTGGGGAGCAGCCTCGCGGCCATCACATCGTATGATCTGCTCGGACGGGGTCTGTTTTTTCTGTTTGGTCCCGAGGAATTGGAAAGTCCTTGCCGTAGCCCGATTTCTCAAACCCTTTGAGATTTCGGTAAAAATTAATGTCGCAAGCCTTGGAAACGAGGCTAAAGGCATCCCTGAAGTTTCCGGGGGCATTCGCCCGCCACTGCGGTGGTTGTCCTATTTTCATGCCTTTACCCTGGTGTCGGGGACAAGACCCTTGACGCGGCAGGCCAAATAATCTAACGTTCCTCAAATTGGGAATGTCGGGCCGGTTTTTGGAACCGCGGGTGAGCCTGGGGTTATTTTCGGGTAGAGAAATCGTTTGGAGCGCGCGGCGCTGCCTTGAAAGCTTTGAGACATATGGAAGATTTAAATATTGTTGTAAGGGAGCGGCTGGAGAAGGCCGCCGAATTGGAGAGACAAAACGTTTCGCTCTATCCGAATGGATATAAGGTTCCGGACAGAATAAAGGAGCTTTTGGAAAAATCGGGAGCAAAAAACGCAGAACAACTCGAAGCCGATCAAACATCCTTCATGATTGCCGGCCGTGTGCTTTCGGTTCGCTCTTTCGGTAAATCGATATTTATGCACATCTGCGATTCGGACGCAAAAATTCAGGTATACCTGCAGAAAAACCAGATCGGCGATGAGAGCTACCTTGTAGCCAAAAGGCTGGATATAGGGGATATAATCCGGGTGGGGGGGCCACTTTTTCGGACCAAAACCGATGAACTTACCCTGCTTGTAAAAGATTTTACCTTGCTCACCAAAAACCTGCGGCCGCTGCCCGAAAAATTCCACGGTCTAAAAGATATCGAACTGCGCTACAGGCAGCGATACGTGGACCTGATGATAAACGAGCAGGTACGGGAGACTTTCCGAAAAAGGGCGAAAATAATTTCCACCCTCAGGCGCTTTTTTATCGAGCGAGATTTCCTCGAGGTAGAGACTCCCATGATGCACGCCATAGCGGGAGGGGCTACGGCAAAGCCTTTCAAGACCCATCACAATGCCCTCGACATGGATCTCTACTTAAGAATTGCCCCCGAACTCTATCTCAAAAGGCTCCTTGTGGGCGGGTTTGAGAGGGTGTTCGAGCTCAACCGAAATTTTCGAAACGAGGGCGTTTCCACCCAACACAACCCCGAATTTACGATGGTGGAATTCTACCAGGCCTATGCGACCTATGAAGACCTCATGGAGGTTACCGAGGAGCTTTTCGGCCTGTTGTGCCGCGAGGTTAACGAGGGCAAGACAAGCCTGGAATACCAGGGAGACGTTATCGATCTGGGCAAGCCCTGGAGACGCTGCGCTTTTCTGGATTCTCTTACCTCCATTGGAGGCGTGCCGCAGGAGGCCGTCGAGAGCATGGAGGGGGCGCTTGACTACGCGAAATCTCTTGGCATAGGCCATGAGCGCTTCGAGGGCCACGGAAAGCTTCTTACCAAGATATTCGACCTGGTGGTCGAGCCCAAGCTGATTCAGCCTACCTTCATCTATCGCTATCCGCTCGAGGTGTCGCCTCTATCGAGAAAAACCGAGGGTGCGCCCGAATTTGTCGATAGGTTCGAACTTTTTATCTGCGGCCGTGAAATGGCCAACGCATTCTCGGAACTAAACGACCCCAGGGATCAAAGCGAGAGGTTCAAACGGCAGATCGCCGCCTTTGAGGCCGGAGACGAGGAAGCCCACCAGATGGACGAGGACTATATCCGGGCCCTCGAGTACGGAATGCCCCCGGCGGCCGGAGAGGGAATCGGAATCGACCGGCTGGTCATGCTTTTTACCGACTCGCCCTCCATAAGGGATGTTATACTTTTCCCCCAC
Source organism: Deltaproteobacteria bacterium (assembly GCA_021780695.1). Lineage (GTDB taxonomy): Bacteria > Desulfobacterota > Syntrophobacteria > Syntrophobacterales > Syntrophobacteraceae > SbD1. The sequence continues at coordinate 97,828 of JAJXYD010000028.1, read as the reverse complement.
ATGAGACCTGAAAAGAAGGGCCTGTAAAAATCGATCATGAGTTTTGAGTTCTTTATAAGTTTTCGCTATCTCCTGGCCAAGCGCAGACAGACGTTTGTGTCCCTGATCTCTTTTATCTCCATCGCCGGAGTAGCGGTAGGGGTTACGGCGCTAATCGTTGTCCTGGCGGTTATGAACGGCTTTCAATCCGATCTGAGGCAGCGCATTCTGGGGGTCACCTCGCATGTAAACATCACAAGCTATGCGGGTTCGATCTCCGATTACAAGGAAGTGATTGCCAAGGTCGATAAACAAAAAGGCGTCGTGGACGCAACTCCCTATATTTACGCCCCCGTAATGATGTCGGCAACCAGGAGTTCGGGGGCCATACTCTATGGCATCGATCCGCTTTCGGCCTCTAAGGTAATTAAGCTTCAGCATAATCTAATAGAGGGAAATCTTGCCGATCTGTCGGAGTCTTTGACGAAGAAAAAAGGCAAGCCCTATCCCGGAATCATTTTGGGAAGCCAATTGGCTGAGAGCCTGGGGGTGAGTGTCGGGGGATTTGTCACGATAATTTCTCCCACCGGAAGGCTGACTCCGATGGGGGAGGCGCCCAGAAGCGAGCTTTTCGAGGTCGTCGGTCTGGTCAGTTCGGGGATGTACGACTACGACAGCACGCTTGCCTACATCGATTTGCCCGCGGCACAGCAGTTTCTTGGCATCGGAAAAACCGTAACCGGCCTTCAGGTAAGGGTTAAGGATATCTACGAGGCGGGCGCGATTGCCAAAGCCATAAAAAAGAGCCTGGGCTATCCTTTCTATGTCACGGACTGGATTAAGATGAACGGCAATTTCTTTGCGGCCCTAAAGCTCGAAAAGACCGTGATGTTCGTAATCCTTACCCTTATAATCCTTGTGGCCTCCTTTAATATCGTGAGTTCTCTAACTATGCTTGTCATGGAAAAGGGCCGCGATATAGCGATCCTCAAGGCGATGGGGGCGACCACCGCCAGTATAAGGAAAATCTTTGTTCTGGAGGGATTTCTTATAGGCGCCTGCGGGACGGTCCTTGGCCTTTTGGGGGGCAGTTTGCTCTGCGGGCTGCTAAAGAGGTATAAATTCATAGATTTACCCCAGCAGGTCTATCACATAGCCACCCTTCCGGTTAAAATGGAAGCCTCCGATCTGGCTGTAATTGCCCTTTCGGCAATCTGCATCAGCCTGATTGCGACGCTCTACCCGTCGCACAAGGCTGCCGGACTAGACCCCGCGGAAGCCTTGAAGTATGAATAATGCCAAGCAAAACATAGAAGTCCACACCCTGGGGCTTACTAAAAAGTTCGTAAACGGCACTCAGACTATCGAGCTCTTTAAGGACCTCGATCTTGTGATTCGCAAGGGGGAGAGGATCGCCATTGTCGGAAGTTCGGGAGCCGGTAAATCGACCCTTTTAAATATACTCGGCACCCTTGAAAAACCGACCTCGGGCCATGTCTTCTACGGCGGCTCGGATGTTTTCCAGCAGGCAGAGCCGGAACTGGCCAAATTCAGGAATCGAAACATCGGTTTTGTTTTTCAGTTTCATTGCCTCATGCCCGAATTTGACGCCGTTGAAAATGTAATGATGCCCGGTTTGATCGCGGGGCTGCCAAAAGCGGAAGTGAGATCGAGGGCCTGCGATTTGCTCGAAAAACTGGGGCTCTCACAGCGTCTAAAACACCGGGTCGGAGAGCTTTCCGGAGGCGAGCAGCAAAGAATCGCCGTAGCCAGGGCGCTTCTTTTAAAGCCCCGACTCTTTCTTGCCGATGAACCCAGCGGCAATCTCGACAGCCGCACGGGGCGCTCGCTTCATGAGTTGCTGGTCTCCCTTAACGAATCCGAGGGGCTGACCATGGTAATAGTTACCCACAACCAGGAACTGGCTTCAATGATGCACAGGGTATTGCGTCTAAGGGATGCCCATCTGCATGATGAACGGGACCGGCCCCCCGAGAGCCTGACCCAAATGGTGTGATCGGTTTTTTCGCTGGGGGGCGGAAAGCCTTAGGCGGGTCTTGAGTCGAAAAATTCTATTGGGCATGAGTCAAGAAGGATGGTATTAGAGAAGTCCTGAAAATCGGGAGAAGACAGAAGCGTGGCTAAGTGCCTGAGATATTTTTTGCAGACCGTCAGTCGGGATGGGGGAGGGGCAGGAAATCATGGTGGGTAGGATAAAGGCCGGAGGCCTGATACTAGCTTTATTCATACTTGTGTTTGGCCTTCCGACGGGGTGGTGCGACGACTCTCAGCCCAAGATAGCCATAATGCCCTTTGTTATGCATGGCTCCTCTAACGCCGGTGAGGCCCAAAAGTCTCTGGACGAGCTTTTTACCCGTCTTGGGGCGCGAGCCGGCCTTGCGGTGATAGAGCCGGCCCTGGTTTCAAAGGCCGCCGGGGGGCCTGTGAACTCGGAGAGCCAGGCCAGGGCTATTGGAAAAAAACTCGGAGCCGCCTACGTCATGTTCGGCGACTATAGCCAGGTGGGAGACACCATCTCCATTCAGGCCAAGTTGGCGGATATGTCCGGGGCAAAAAAGACCGTCTCGCTTTTAGCCGAGCAGCGGGGGGTGGAAAATCTGGCCTCGGCTGTTGAAAATATTGTGGATCAAACCAGTGCCGATGTCCTTGGCAAGGCAATCATCGCTCAGGTCAGATTTGAAGGCAATCAGCGCATAGAATCGGCTGCGCTGGAGGCCGTTGTTAAAAGCAAAAAGGGGCAGTTGCTCAATCCCAGGCAGGTAAGCGAAGATATCCGCGCTATATTCAAAATGGGCTATTTCGAAAAAGTTGACGCCGATGTCAAAAGTACCCCTGCCGGTAAGATCCTGACGTTTGTCGTCAAGGAAAACCCCACCATAAATAAGCTTGTAATTAAAGGTAACAAGAAGGTCAAGACAAAAGACATCCTTGCGGCTATTTCAACGAAACAATATTCTGTCTTGAAACTAAGCAGTTTGGCAAGTGATGTGCAGAAGATACGCAAACTATACCAGCAGAAGGCTTATTATAACGCCGATATCACAACGAACATCAGTTATCCGATAAGTAAACGTGAGGCGGTAGTTACTTTTAATATTGTAGAGCATAAAAAAGTATATGTAAAATCTATCAAGTTTATAGGCAATAAACAGATATCATCTAGGACACTCCAGGGTGAAATGCAAACCAAGCCTTGGAGTTTATTGTCGTACGTATCTGAAAGAGGTACATTACAGCGCGATATTCTTGATACAGATATAGAAAGATTGAATGCGTATTATCACGACATAGGATTTATGGACGCTTCTGTTGGTTCTCCAACAGTAACTCTTGAAAAAAATGGATTCCATATAAAAATACCGGTTCACGAAGGCGTAAGATATAAAGTTAAGTCTGTTCGTCTTTCGGGAGATCTTATAAGTGGATATAAAACTAAGATAGAAAAGAAGCTTAAAACCAAAGCGAACCAGTATTTTAGTGGCGCCAATATTCGAAATGATCTCAAGTTCATTAAGAGTTTCTACACAGATAAAGGTTATGCAAAAGCCGATGTAGAGCCTATGATTAGCCGGGATAACACAGCGCATACTATCGCGGTTGATTTTCATGTTCAGAAATTCGGTGTGGTTCACATCGGACGCATTTTTATTACAGGAAATACAAAGACTCGAGACTATGTAATAAGACGAGAGTTAAAGATCGCCGAAGGCGATACGTTTAACTCAAAGGCCATAGAGGACAGCCAGTTGGCCTTAAAGAGGCTCGACTTTTTCAAGTCCGTTGAGATCGTTCCTGTTTCCACCTCTCAGCCAAACGTGATGGATCTTAACATCAAGGTTGTCGAGAAACAGACGGGTACGATAAGCGTTGGAGGCGGCTACTCCACGTTGGACGGTCTTTTCGTAATGGGCCAGATACAGCAAAAAAACCTCTACGGCACAGGGCAGTATCTGGGTTTGCAAGCCATGCTGGCCCAGGATGCCCAGTTCTACCAGCTTAGCTACACGAAGCCCTGGCTCTTTGATACCCGGTTTTCCGGCGGCTTCGATATATACGACTCTGTAATGTTCTACCAGGATTTTGCATGGCAAACCTACGGGATCAAATTGCGCGCCGGCTATCCGATTGGCAATTACAGCAATGTGAGCGCCTATTATGTGGCGGAAAACGGCTCTATCTACTACCTTGACAACCTGGCGGAAAAAGACCCTTACTTCCAGGCCCAGCAGGCACGGGGCTATCAGTTCAAAAGCGGCTTTGGCGTTGCCTTTTCAAGAAATACGACAGATCAGCCCTTTTTGCCTACCAGGGGTACCTTCACAGGGGCAACGATCGAGTACGATTCCAGGGACTTGGGCAGCGACTACAATATGCTGAAGCAGGATTACCATGCCGGGATTTATTATCCGCTTTTCTGGAAATTCGTCGGCCATATTCGTGCCGAGGCGGGCTTTGAGAACGGATCGTCGCTCATTCCGGTCTGGGAGCGCTATTTTCTTGGCGGTATCGATTCAATGCGTGGTTGGTATTACGGCTACCTCGGCCCCAGAGACGCGAACGGGCTTGTCATAGGTGGTAATAAGTACGCGGTTATAAACTACGAACTGCTCTTTCCGCTACTGGAGCATTACGGAGTGCGGGGTTTATTCTTTTTCGACTGGGGTAACGCCTTTCTGCCCGGCCAGGAGATAAATCCGGCCGACTTTAGAGAAGACGTCGGTCCAGGAATTCGTTGGAATTCGCCTTTCGGCCCTCTTCGGATCGAAATGGGGTATGTACTGGACAGAAGACCTGGTGATCCACAATATGAATGGCAGTTTTCTGCCGGAGCTTTCTTTTAAGGAGAATGAGAATGAAAAGATTTTCGAAAATTTTGACGGCGGCCCTTGGAGTTAGTCTGGCTTTCAGTTCTTACGCATTTGCGTACGGCGGCCAAAAGATCGGTTATTTGAACGTCTCCAATGTCATTTCGCAAACCCATTGGGGCCAACAGATCAGCGCGACTTTGAAAAGCGATGAACAGCAACTTACCAACAGCGTGCAGACCAAGAAAAATGCCTTTATTACCGCCCGGGACTCCTACATGAAGTCACGGTCGATCATGGATGCAAAGGCCAGAAGCAGGAAGGAGCAGGAACTATCTCAAATGGCCGGCCAGTTGCAACAGCTCATGCAGGATTCGCAGACTAAATTCGCGCAGGAGAAAAAGCAGGCCCTGGGTCCTCTTTTGAAGGCAATGTATGATGCCGCCAGTGGTGTTGCCAAATCTGAGGGCTACGATTTGATTATCGATAGAAGCGCTCTCATTGTGGCCTCTCCGAAATCGGATATAACCGCCAAGGTGATTGCACAACTTGACAGTTCTCATCATTGATTTGGCGCCGGCTCCAATAGATTTTCTAAAAAGGCGGGATTAATTCCCGCCTTTTTGAGTGCTAAATCCTTGATTGCCCGTGAGTGTGAACGATTTTTTTTGTCTTTTAACAAGTGTTGCGGCTAACCCGTTTCAAAATGATCTTTATGGAAAACAGCGTGAAAAGAAATCTTGAGGATAAGGGTTCTCTTTGTTTGGCTGAACTAGCCGTTTTGCTCGAGGCCAAATTAAAGGGCGACCCTGAATTGAAAGTGTTTGGAATCGGAGGACTTGATACCGCCATTGAGGGAGAAATCAGCTTTCTGGTCGATGCCCGTTATAAGCATCTTTTGACCGGGTGCAGGGCATCGGCCTTGATTGTTTCCCCCAAATTCGAAGAGCTCGAATCAAACCTTTTAATAGTCGAAAACCCTTATCTTGCCCTTGCCAGGGCGGCGAAGCTGTTTTGCCCGCCCGTAGAGAATGAATCGGCGGTCCACCCCACGGCTTTTGTGGGTGAGGCGGTTTTTCTGGGTGAGGGCGTTTGCGTGGGGGCTCTTGCCCACGTCGGAGAGGGTTCAACGGTTGGGAGTCAAACCACGATCGGTGCTTCTGCCTATGTGGGAAGGAATGTTACAATCGGCCAGGGGTGCCTTATACATCCCAGGGCGACTATTCTGGACGGGTGTATCCTTGGAGACCGGGTGATTGTCCACGCGGGCGCGGTTATTGGCGCCGACGGTTACGGTTATGCCTCCGAGGAAGGTGGAAAGCACTTAAAGATCCCTCAGATAGGCATTGTGCAAATAGACGACGATGTTGAAATCGGGGCCAATACCACTGTCGATCGTGCAACCTTTGGCAAGACCTGGATTAAACGCGGTGTAAAAATAGATAATCTGGTTATGATTGCCCACAACGTGGTGGTGGGCGAGGACACTCTTATTGTCGCGCAGGCCGGTATCGCCGGGTCCACCAGGCTTGGCAAAAACGTCGTGCTGGCCGCTCAGGCGGGTGTGGTTGGACACATTGAGTTAGGCGACGGGGTAAAGGCTGCGGCCAAAGCCGGCATTCATCGCTCCGTTAAAGCCAACGAGGTTGTTGTTGGCGGATTTCCCGCCATGGCCTACGAGGAATGGTTTAAAACATATGGGGATATAAGGCGGTTGTCCAGATTAAGGGAAGCCTTGAAGCGGCTCGATGAGAAGGTTTGTAAAATAGAGGAGGTCCTAAGGGGCGACGATGGACGTTGTTGAGATTAAAGAAATCATTCCGCATCGCTATCCCTTCCTGCTAGTAGACAGGATCGTCGAATATACCAGCGATGGGATTGTTGCGCTTAAAAACGTATCGGTAAACGAGCCCTATTTCCAGGGGCATTTCCCAAACGACCCCATAATGCCGGGTGTTCTTATCGTGGAAGCCATGGCTCAGGCGGGCGGGATTCTTGTCTTTACGGTAAATCCTCAGCTAAAGGACAAGCCGTTTTATTTCGCCGGCCTGGACAAGGTGCGGTTTCGCAGGCCCGTGCGGCCCGGAGATCAGCTGGTAATGAAGGTAAAGCTTCTAAAACAGCGCGGGGGGTTCTTTAAAATGCTGGGGGAAGCCTTCGTTGACGATGTGCTGGTGGCCGAAGCCGAAATGATGGCCAACGTTTTATAGGACTGAGATTTTTCCCCGCACTCCCCAAAAAAAAATCGGGTGCGGGTGCCGTCCTGACGCAAGTCAAAGGACGTGTTTCGATCCGGTGCGGCTTTGCGCCCGCATTGACGCCTGGATGATAGGGAGAAGAAATGCCGATCCACCCGAGTGCTATAATATCCCCTAAAGCTGAACTTGCCCAAGACGTTACGGTCGAGGCCTACAGTATCATTGGCGCCGAGGTGGTCATTGGCGCCGGAACCGTTGTGGGTCATCACGCGGTGATTGAAGGCAGGACCAGGATAGGGGAAAACAGTCGCATATTTTCCTTTGCCTCTATCGGACTTCCGCCGCAGGATCTTACCTACAGCGATGAGGATACCGGAGTATCCATTGGAAACAACAGTATAATTCGAGAATATGCAACGGTGCACCGCGGCACCGCCAGGGGCCATGGGGTTACACGGATCGGAGATGGGGTTTTTTTAATGGCCTACGCTCATGTGGCTCACGACTGCCAGGTTGGAAACGGAGCCATACTGGCCAATGCGGTTACTCTGGGCGGTCATGTCGAAGTCGGCGACCACGCGGTAATTGGTGGAATCGTGGCTGTCCATCAGTTTGTGAGATTGGGTGAATACAGCTGTGTGGGAGGCTTTTCGGGGGTGCGCATGGACATTGCCCCCTATATGCTTGCAACAGGCGCCGAAGGGGCAAAACTTTTCGGCCCCAATCTGATAGGGCTAAAGCGTCACGGCTTTTCGGCCCAAGCCATCCATGCGATCAAGGGTTTTCACAGGATAGTTTTTCGCTCCGGCCTCACTCTTAGCGACGCGGTTAAGAGGGTGCGTGAGGAACTTGAGCCGCTTCCCCAGATCGAACGGCTTATAGAATTCGTAACGGTTGGTTCCAGGCGAGGTCTTACCAGATAATGTCTTCGGAAAATATGCGGGATTCAGAGGCCAGGATCCGGGAGGTTGGGCTCATTGCCGGAAGCGGGCAGTTTCCGCTTCTTTTTGCTCACGCGGCCAGGCAGGCTTCCGTTCGGGTGATTGCGATAGGTTTTGACGGCGAAACAGATCCGACGCTTTCAAAGTATGTCGACGAGTTTCACATGCTAAAGCTCGGACAGCTCAATCGGCTTGTTAAAACTTTCAGAAGTGCGGGAATTTCCCATGCAGCCATGGCCGGGGCAATCAATAAGACCCGGATGTATCTAAAGATTCGCCCTGACTGGAGGGCCGTTCGCTTTATCAGCAAGGTTAGAAACAGAAAGGACGACTCTCTTCTAAGAGCGCTTGCCGATGAACTGGAATCGGAAGGCATATTGATCCAGCCCTCCACCATCTTTTTGCCCCAACTCTTGGCCCCCGAGGGGATCTTGACGAGGCGAAAGCCCAATCACCGGGAAAAGGCGGATATCGGTTTTGGGTGGACCCTGGCAAAGGCTATCGGAAGGCTCGATATCGGTCAGTGCGTGGTGGTAAAAAACCGGGCAGTGCTTGCAGTAGAAGGCATAGACGGTACCGATGCCACGATTATGCGGGGCGGGCGGCTTTGCCGGGAGGGGGCGGTGATCGTAAAGGTCAGCAAGCCCATGCAGGACATGCGCTTCGATGTACCCGCGGCCGGGGCCGATACCATCGAGGTAATGAAAAGGGTAAACGCCCGGGTGCTGGTCCTTGAAGCCGGCAAAACGTTGTTGTTTGACCGTGAAAGAACTATCGATGCCGCCGATGCGGCCGGAATATCCATTATCGTCAAGGGGGAGGACTTTGAGGCCAATGAGCATCAGGATGCCGACGCGCTTTCCTTGCTCGGTTCCGAGCTGCCGGGCCTCAAACGATCTGGCCCCCGGGAGACTAAAAAGCCCTCGGTTTCAAAAGGGATTCTGGTCCGCAGTCCCCGCCCGGGCGCCATACGAACGGCCGTTATCGGAGTGGGCTATCTCGGGCGTTTTCACGCCCAAAAATATGCGAGGCTTGCCGAATCCGATCTTGTCGCCATCGTTGATCTGGATGCCGGGCGCGCCGCGGAAATTGCCGCCGAGGTACATACCGGCTCGCTAACCGATTATAGGCAACTTATCGGCAAAGTAGACGCGGTAAGCATCGTTACGCCAACCCCGCAGCACTTCGCCATAGCGCGCGATTTTTTATCCGCCGGGATCCATGTCCTCCTTGAAAAGCCTATGACAAAGAGCCTGGCCGAGGCCGACGAGCTGATCGAAGTTGCCGGGAAAAGCGGTGCACTCCTCCAGGTAGGCCATCTCGAGCGGTTTAATTCCGCTTTTGCCGCCGTTCGAAACCGCTTGTCCTCTCCCATGTTTGTTGAAACCGACCGGCTTGCCCTTTTTAACGAAAGGGGGTTGGAAGTCGATGTCGTTTTGGATTTGATGATCCACGATATTGACATAATCCTCACTATTATCAATTCGCCGGTTAAATGCATTCATGCTTCGGGAGTCTCGGTTCTAAGCCGCCTTCCCGATATTGCCACCGTGCGGATCGAATTTGAAAACGGGGCGGTTGCCAATCTTACGGCAAGCAGGATCTCGATCAAAGCGATGAGAAAACTGCGTATTTTCCAGGAAAACTGCTATTTTTCGGCCGACTATTCCGAAAAGCGGGCCTACGCTGTCTACAAGGAGGCCGAGTCGGGGGAGGATGGTTTTCCGCAGCTTTCCCTTGAAAACTTCGAAATAGTCGAAAAGGATGCGCTTGAAGAGGAGATAAGCTCCTTTATGCGAGCGGTCAGGGCCGGGAGCCGTCCGGAGGTGGACGGGGAACAGGGGCGCAGGGCGCTTGCCGTGGCCCTTGAGATTTCCAGGCTTATCGAGGAGCAGATGAGCCTAAAATACGCTTTGCCGGAGAGCTAAAAATTGGAAATTTTTTTAAGCGCGGGAGAGGCCTCAGGCGATCTGCACGGCGCCAATCTTGCCCGTGCCCTGCGCAAGCTCGCCCCCCAGGTCAAACTCTCCTGCTTGGGTGGTCCGCTCATGAAGGCCGCCGGTGTGGAGGTTGTCGTCGATAATCGAAAAATTTCGGTTGTCGGCGTTTCCGAAGTCCTGGCGCAATCCAAGTCGATATATGCGGCCTGGGTGAAGATGAGGGACTATCTTCTTGCGGTTCGCCCCTCTGTTGTCGTGCTCATCGATTTTCCTGATTTCAATTTTTTGCTCGGAAGATTTGCAAAAAAAATAGGCGCCAAGGTTTTTTTCTACATCAGCCCCCAAATTTGGGGATGGCGCAAGTGGCGAGTAAAGAAAATCGGAAGGCTGATGGATGGGATGGCCGTCATTTTGCCCTTCGAAAAGGATTTCTATGGTTCCTACGGAATTGATGTGGACTACGTGGGCCATCCCCTGTCGGATTCTTTGAGAAACGTTGCCGATAAGGCCTCGTGCAACTTGCTCTACCACGGCTTTGACGGTCCTCTGGTGGGGCTTTTGCCGGGCAGCAGGCGTGGTGAGATAACGCGATTCTTTCCTCTGCTGATGGAGGCCGCGCAAATTATCCTGCGGGCTCTGCCTCAGGCCAGGTTTATTATGCCGGTTGCTCCTTCGGTCAATGCCCTGGAACTGGAAAAGAGAGCCGCGCACTGCTCGATTCCACTCCAAGTGGCAGCAAACGACACGTACAGGGCTCTAAGGGCCTGCGATCTCATTTTGACAAAGACCGGCACGGTGACCCTTGAGGCTGCTATTCTCGAAACCCCGATGGTTGCTTTCTACAAGGTTTCGAGGGTGACCCGGCTGATTGTCGAGCCCCTTATCACGGTGGATTTCACGGCTCTTCCCAATTTGATAGCGGGAAGGGAAATAGTTCCCGAATTTGCGCGCATAGAACCAAGCGGGCCCCTTCTGGCCGGGGCCGCTCTGAGGCTTTTAAAATCTGCCCGCCTGCTCGAAGCCCAGCGGGAAGAACTCAGGCAAATCCGCGATCTCCTCGACTGTTCGGGCATATCCGAGAGGGTGGCGCAGCTTGTCTTAGACAGGCTTTAGGGCGGCTGAAAGCGCCTCTTCGATCTCGCGGGCGATCTGGGACGGGGTCTTTGAATCCGTATCGATTGCAAGATCGGCGCTCCCGGTGTAGACGGGTTCTCTTTGGCATAGGAGGCTAAGGACTTCTTCCTCCAGGGGCAGAGCCGAGAGAGCGGGACGAGTCTGCCGGGATTGGGGATCTTCATTTAGTCTGGCAAGAATGGTGTGGCCGCTTGCCTTGAGCCATACGGCAAAAAAATCTTTTCTTAACGCTTCGCGATTTTGGGGGTCGAGAACAATGCCTCCTCCCGTTGCCAGTACAAGATTTTTGTGCAATCGAAGGATCTCCAGAAGACCCGATTCGGCTCTTCGGAAAGAAGGCCAGCCGTTGCGGCCGACCCAGTCGGTTATGTCGAGGCCCGCCTCCTCGATAAGGCGGCGATCCATGTCGATAAAGCTTTTGTTCAAACGGAGGGCGAGAATTTGTCCCACGGTGCTCTTGCCGGTTGCGCGAAATCCAATAAGTGCTATATTAGTGAGTTTCATCGTTTTCACTTTTTAAACATTATAGAGTATTATGGCTGCCCGAACTTCAAATATACACGATAAGGCGAAAACACGCCGAAATATTGCGGAGCTCTTCCCCGTTTTACCTCGTCTTGCCGCCGCGTCTCTAAGGCTGCTTCACAAGACCTGCCGGTTTGTCACGGTGGGTGAGGAAAATATGCTTTGCGCGCGCGAGGTCGTGCCTAGAATTGCAGCCTTCTGGCATTTTTCATACCCGACTATTCTATACGTATTTCGCGACTGTGGCTACCTTACCATAACCAGCCGCAGCCGGGACGGCGAGTTTGCGGCAAGGATGGTGCGAAGCCTGGGTTTTTTTACCTTTAGGGGTTCTCCGGGCAAGGGCGGGGCCTCGGCGTTAAAAAACATGATCGCGGCCTTTAAGCAAAGCGGGGGCGGAGGCTTTGTCGCCGACGGCTCCCAGGGGCCGGCACAAGTGGCGCAAAGAGGCTTACTCGTTCTGGCTATGTATTCGGGGGCTCCGATCATGCCCGTAAGCATTGCGGCCAACAGGTGCTGGCGGTTGCCCACCTGGGATAAAACCGTCGTGCCCATGCCTTTTTCCACGGTCGCCGTTTCCTACGGTCCCCTTATAACCGTTCCGCGAAACGCGAGTTCGGTCGAGCTCGAGAACTACCGGATCAAACTCGAACAGACGATGAACGAAATAACTTCCATGGCTCAGAAAGAAGCCGCATCGTTTGCATAACGCGCTAAATCTGCTAATATAGCTACTGCTGAGAGTAGTGGGTCTAAACTGGTATTGACAATGGAGTCAACCGGAGTAGGGCGCATGATCGCCGGCCGCCTTTCAGGTGCGGCCGGAGGAAAGTCCGGGCTCCATAGGGCAAGGTGCTGGGCAACTCCCAGTCTCGGTGACGAGGAGGAAAGCGCAACAGAAAGTAAACCGCCTCTTGCCTTTGGGCAAGGGGTAAGGGTGAAACGGCGAGGTAAGAGCTCACCGGTCCCGGTGGCGACATCGGGAGCCAGGCAAACCCCACCTGGAGCAAGACCGAATAGAAGAGCGTTTGAGGGCTGCCCGTCCGAAGCTCTTGGGTTGGTCGCTTGATCCCGCCGGTAACGGCGGGGCTAGAGGAATGATCATGCCTCGATGGCCTTGGGGCCTTTGGGGAACAGAACCCGGCTTATGCCCTGCTCCGGTTCTTTTTTCTTATTTCATTGTGTCGGTTGCTTTTAAGTATGGATAAAACTTGTGTAATCGTGCCGGCTGCCGGTAGCGGCCTAAGGATGGGGGCGGCTGTGCCCAAGCAGTACCTTGCCCTGGCGGGAAGGCCTGTCTTGGCGCATACCCTTGGAACTCTTTGCAGGCTAAGCTTTGTGTCCATGATCCTTCTTTTGGTGGGGCAAGGCTACGTCGAAAGGGTCCGAGACCTGGCAGCGCAGTGGGCAAGCCCACAGGATGGGATGTGTCCCGAGATCCTTGTGGCCCAAGGCGGAAAAGAGCGTAGCGATTCGGTCTATAACGGGCTTTTGATGCTGCCCTCCGACTGCGCGTGGGTAATGATCCACGACGCTGTTCGCCCCTTTGCTTCCCCTCGGCTGATAGAGGCTGTTTGGGAGGGCGCAAGGGCCACCGGAGCTTGTATTGCCGCCTTGCCTTCAACCGATACGGTCAAACTTGCGTGCGAGGGTGTTGTGCGCCAGACTCTTTCACGGGATGAGATCTGGCTTGTGCAAACACCCCAGGTTTTTGACAGGCAAATCGTTACGGCTGCCTATGAAAGGGCGGTTTCCGAAGGTTGGAGCGGCACCGACGACGCCTCCTTTGTCGAACGCATGGGGAGCGCGGTTTCCATCGTGGAGGGGGAGCGCACCAATATCAAGGTGACTTCACCCGAGGACCTGCGTTGGGCACAGTGGTATCTGTCGGCCGACAGTGAAGGGGGGAGGCGATGAGGGTAGGGTTTGGCTATGACGTCCACAGGCTTGTCGAAGGACGTCCTCTTATCCTTGGAGGCATTGAAATAGAGTACGAACGGGGGCTTCTTGGCCATTCGGACGCCGATGTGCTCCTGCATGCCATATGCGACGCAATGATAGGGGCAGGGGCGCTTGGAGATATAGGCGTTCATTTTCCCGATACCGACCCCGCCTATAAGGATGTCTCAAGCCTTGTGCTGTTGAAAAGGACCATGGAGCTTCTTGCGGAGCGTGGATTTAGATTAAAAAATATCGATTCGACGATCGTGGCCCAGAGGCCCAAACTCTTTTCTTTTATCCCGCGCATGGTCGAGAGGATTTGCCTCTGTGTGGGGCTTGAGCCAGGCTGTGTCAATGTAAAAGCAAAGACGACGGAGACCCTGGGTTTTGCCGGCCGCGAGGAAGGCATAGCGGCCTATGCCGTTGCCCTAGTGGAAGAGTCAGAGCGGGGGCGTTAGGGAAGGACCGGTTCCAATGGCGTTTGTGCTTTTTAATACTCTTACGGGTAAAAAGGAGGAGTTCGTTCCTCTGGAACCCGGCAGGGTTAAGATGTATGTGTGCGGGATCACCGTCTACGATTTGTGCCACATCGGGCATGCTCGTTCGGCCATTGTCTTTGATGTGATATACCGCTTTTTGCTAAGCCAGGGCTACCAGGTCTGCTACGTGCGCAACTTTACCGACATCGACGACAAGATCCTGGGGCGGGCGGCGGCCGAGGGGGTCGATTTCCGCACGATTGCCGACCGCTTTATCCGTGCCTTTCATGAGGACATGGAGGGGCTTGGTCTTTTGCCTCCGACCATGGAGCCGCTTGCAACCGAGCATATCCCGGAGATGATCGAAGTCATTGAAAAACTGGTGGAAAAGGGCATTGCCTATCAGGCCGGAACCGATGTCTACTTTAGCGTGGAGCGTTTTTCCAGCTACGGCAAGCTCTCCGGCCGGGCGCTCGAAGACATGGTGGCGGGCGCAAGGGTGGAGGTGGATGAAAACAAGTCCAATCCCATGGACTTTGTCCTCTGGAAGGGCAGCAAGCCGGGCGAGCCTGCCTGGCAGAGTCCCTGGGGGCCGGGCAGGCCGGGATGGCATATCGAGTGTTCCGCAATGGCTAGAAAGTACCTTGGCGCCACCATCGACATTCACGGGGGGGGTAAGGACCTTGTCTTTCCCCATCACGAAAACGAGATCGCGCAAGCCGAAGCGGCCTTCGGGCAGCCTTTTGCCCGCTACTGGATCCACAACGGCTTTGTCAATATCAATAACGAGAAGATGTCCAAATCCCTGGGAAATTTCATCACGATTCGCGATGTGCTCGGTTGTATGCACCCCGAATCGCTGAGACTCTTTGTTATAAGCAAGCATTACAGAAGCCCGGTGGATTTTTGCGATGAAACAGTAGGGGAAGCCGAACGAGGACTCGAGCGCCTCTATGCAACCGTTGAGACCGCTTTGGAAAAAACGGCAAAAGACGCTGAGACGGACTATCCCGAGGATATCCTTAAAAGAGAGGACGGCGAACTCTACGAGAAGGCGAGGTCGCTTCCGGCCATGATTGCCGAGGCCATGAACAACGATTTCAATACAGCTCAGGCCATCGGCTATATTTTTGTGCTCCAGAGAAATCTCCAGCGTTTCCTCGATAAATTCGGCAGGAAAAGCCTCAAGGGCCCATCGGCGCGCCTTGCCGCCATGGCGGCGGATTTACTTTTGAAGCACTGCCGGCTAATGGGACTTCTTATCGAAGAGCCGGCTGTCTTTTTTGATCGCCAGAGAAAACTAAAGCTCCCTACCACGGGTATGAGCGAGCAACAATTATACGAACTCATAGAACTGAGGCGCAAGGCCAGGGCCGAAAAAAACTTCCCCGAAGCCGATCGCATCCGAAAGGAACTCGAAGCAAAGCGCATTCAGCTTGAAGACTCCCCCGAGGGAACGAAATGGAGAGTGAGCTTGCAGCCTCTGGAGGGCTGAGGTCCGACTTGACTCACACCCCGTTGGGCTGTAAGCCAACAGGAGTGTGCCGGGTTTAAAAGGCGCCGTTTTGTAACCGGGAAGATGGTTTAAAAAAGCTAGTCCCAGTCCGTGGTGGCTTTTTCCTCGTAGCCTGCGATCAGGAGGTGCAGATCTTCCATTTGCAGTTTGCGCACTTCCAGAGGTTGCCAGTGGTATTTGTCGATAAGATACCTGTAGATACCATCGATTCCCCTAAGCCCGTGGTAGCCTTCCTTTCCCGCAATGTGGTCACCGATTTTTTCAAGCAACGGATCGTTCATAAACCCACTCCTTTTTCCGGGGTATTTACCGGCACCGTTTTGAAGGTTGTATTCCCCTGATAAGGGGGCGAAAACCGGGATTTTGACTTTTGTGAATTTTGACCGGGCCCCCCGGTTCTTGCGGGCAGAGCGGGCCGGTTCCTTTTTCTTTCAACAAATTATCTACGCTTGGCTATCTCTGCAAGGTCCCGCAAATCGCTTTTTCCTGATTTATTTGCTCCCATATTCCCAGCGCGCCCTCTTTGCTTTTTACCACCAGATCGCAAGACATCTCGATCATGGCATTTACTAGCGCTCCCTGGCTCTCCCCCGCCTGACGGAAATCGGTGCGGATACCGATAATTTTTTGTTCCGGCCGTTTTTTTGCCCAAAAATAACCGATTTCCCAGGCCGTGCCATCGTCGACCTGCGGACCATCGAGAAGGGCGAGCAGAATCCTGGCCTCATCAAGACCTGCCTTGCAGCGCAAAAAGATCTCCCGTCGGGCCAGGTGAGCAAGGCGTGCGATTTCGGTCCGGCTTATAAGATCGTAGGGCCAGATCACCTCGAGCGGGCCGTTTTGGGAGGTCTCTATGCCTTCAAGCTCTTCTTTGAGATTTCTAAGCCATGCGCGTTGCGACTGGGTAAACAGGGGACCTGCCAGATAGATTTTCAAACGCTTTTCCCTCTCTCTTGTTTATTTTAAAAGCTTCAGGCGATCGTTTCGGCTAAAGGCAATCCGATGCGAGAAAAACTTGTCTAAAAATAGTTTGATCGGAAAGAGTGCAAGAACATAGAAGGTGGTGAGGAACATGAGGGTAAATTCCACATAGGCGCCCAAGGGGTCCGAGAGCGATTTTTGATACTTCCAAATTTTTAGCAATACCATTGCGCCAAGGGACCAGAGTGCTAAGGTGCTGATGCGGCAGCAAAGCTCTTTTCTACTCTTCATAGTCCACCCTCGCTTTTGGGGGAAAGGAAAAATTTACCGGAGAACATGGTATCCCATAAAGAGCCAAACGCAATACCGCCGATTGAGTATTTGGCCGAGGGCAAAAAGGTAATTTTTTAAGCAAGAGGCGGAGGCTGTGCTTGATGGAACGACAAAGCCGCAGTGCTTATATTAAACAATTATAAAAAATCTCTAACCGATTGCAGCAAGGGGGGAAAATGGTGGAGAAAAAGCCTGAGGATGAAAAAAACGTTTTTTGGGGCTCCGAAGTGGAAAAAAACCTGAGGATCGCTTTCGATGGACTTCCAAATGATGTGCCCGTACTGCTTTTTACCGAAGGCGAGGGCAAGGATGTCCTTAACGGGGCTGCGCGGGAACTGCTGCGAAATTTTAACGGATTATCCAAAAGAATAGTTCTAAGCGAGTTCGATTTGAATAGCGAGGAGGCGAGGAAACGCAATGTGACCAGTGCTCCGACCATTATTTTCGATCCCGATCGCTATTGCGTAAGGTACCTTGGCGTTCCTTACGGAGAGGAGAGCAGGACCCTTGTGGCGATGATTCTGCTCATCGGGTTTCGAACGGGCAATATGAGCGAGCAGAGCCGAAGGGTTATCCAAAAGCTCGATGCTGTAAGGGAAATCAAGGTTTTTGTCAGTCCTACCTGTCCCTATTGTCCGGACCAGGCTGTAAACGGAGTCAAAGCCGCAATAGAGAGGCCCGATGTGGTATCGCTTGAAATTATCGACATTCAGTCCAATCAGGAGATGGCCAATCGATATTCAGCCTTTAGCGTTCCTCAGACCTTTGCAAACGATATCCTGATAGCTCGGGGAGCCCAGTCGGAGGAGTTGTTTGCCGCCTCTGTTCAAAAATTGGAACAGCAGAGCGTCTTTATCCCGGAAACCGAGGCCGAGGTGATAGAAACCGACGTCGTTATCGTGGGCGGAGGCCCCGCGGGTCTTGCCGCCGGGATTTACACGGTCAGAAGCGGACTGGGAACGGCCGTTATCGAGCGTGGAGCGCTCGGGGGACAGGTTGCCACCACACCCATTGTTGAAAACTATCCGGGGTTTGCAAGGGTGCCGGGAAAAACTCTGGTGGATATCCTGGTAAGTCACGCCCTGGAATATGTGCAGATTTTCCAGGGAGAAGAGGTGGTCGAGATTAGGCCCGGAGCTCCGATAGAAGTGCTGACGAGCAGAAGAAGGTTTCTTGCAAAAGCCCTGGTGCTGGCTACGGGAGCCAATTACAAAAAACTGGGCGTTCCGGGCGAGATGCAGTTTATGGGCCGTGGGGTAAGCTACTGCGCAACCTGCGACGGCCCCTTATTTAAAGACAAAAAGGTTATCGTCGTGGGGGGCGGCAACAGCGCGGTTACCGAAGCGCTCCATCTGCACAACATCGGCGTTGAAACCGTTCTTGTGCATCGCCGAAATAGCCTGAGGGCCCAGGAGCACCTGGCTAAAAATATCTTTTCAAACAATATCGAGGTCCTCTGGGATAGCGAGGTTGTTGAGATAAGAGGCCGGGAAAGGGTAGACGAAGTCGTTTTGCGAAACAACAGGACCGGCGAGGTCCATGGTTACCCCGTCCAGGGGGTCTTTGTCTCGATAGGCTATGAGCCTTCCGTAGAGCTTGCCGGGGCACTGGGCCTCGAACTCTCGGCCGAGGGCTTCATAAAGCATGATTCCCATCACAGAACCAATATTGCGGGGATATATTCCGCGGGGGATGTGGAAGGGGGCTACAAACAGATAGTAACCGCCATGGGGCAGGGAACCGAGGCGGCCCTGTCGGTTTTTGAAGATATTTCTCACCCCTACTGGAGCGCGAACCGGGATGAGCCCGGAGACGTTCTAAGGATATAGCCGTGGGGCGGCGGTCTCGCCCCTGCAAGACCCTGGACAATTGGGGGCATCGGCTTCGATGGCCCCAATTGCCGACTCATTTCTCTTGAGGGTTTGGCTCCTTGGCGGAGTGGGCCGCAAGAAGGGGAGGCTGATCGTCAAATTCGATGAGCTCTCCGGTGACCGTAAAAATTACCCGTTCGCATATATTTACGACCCGGTCGGCCGCCCGTTCCATGTTGTGAGCAACCCACATGAGGTGGCTTGCTCCTTCGATGTTTTTGGGGTCGGCCAGCACGTAGGTAATCAGCTCGCGGTAGACCTGGGCATAGAGATCATCGATTAGCTGGTCCTCCTCGGGTATGGAACGGGCGGTTTCCACGTCCCGGTCCACAAAGGCGAGCAGCGCTCTGTGGAGCATGTCCGAGGCGAGCGCGGCCATCCTTGGAATATCGATCAGCGGCTTTAGCAGGGGTTTTGAGTCGAGCTGAATAACAATCTTCGCTATCCCCTTGGAATAATCGGCTATTCTTTCGAGTTCCCCGGCAATTTCCAATATGGCGGCAAGGCTGCGCAGATCCTTGGCCATAGGCTGCTGCCTGGCGATGAGAACAAGGGAGTCCCACTCAATTTGATACCTCCTGCGATTGATCTCCGAATCGGCCGCGATCAATCGTTTGGCTTCCTCGATTCTACCCCGGCCAAGTATATTTATCGCATCGGTTATGCTGCGCTCAACCATTACTCCAAGATCGATCAACTCGTCTTGAAGCCTGTCCAACTCCTTTTCCAACGGAGTCTTAGCCATTTTTTAGTCCCCTTGCTCGGAAAACGACACGAAAATATGCAACTCTGCTTGCTTTGTTTTATAACCGGAGCCGGAAGCGATTGCAATAAGACCCACCCCCCAAGGGGAGCGGCAACTTCATTACCCTGCATTCAAAAAAGGCGGTCAGTGGCAAGAGGGGGGATTGGCGCCCGGGAGAAAAAACGCCCCCGAACCCTTTTGGGGCGCGGGGGCGTAGAGCAAAAAACTTCCGGCAGCCTGGGCAGACCCACCCGTTAGGGACCGGTGGGATCCTTATAGGCCGTTATATCCTAGTACATGCCGCCTCCGGGAGGCATTCCGCCCATGGCCGGACCGCCTTTGTCTTCCTTTGGCAGTTCGGCGATCATGCACTCGGTTGTGAGCATGAGAGCCGATACGCTGGCTGCGTTAAGAAGGGCGGTGCGGGTGACCTTGGTCGGATCGATTACGCCGGCGGCGATAAGGTCTTCAAACTGACCGTTATCGGCGTTGAAGCCAAAAGCGCCCGCTTGTTCCTTAACCTTCTGAACCACTACCGAGCCTTCTTCGCCTGCGTTGTTGGCAATCTGGCGGGCGGGTTCTTCCAGGGAGCGCTTGATGATCTTGAGGCCAAGCTCCTCGTCGCCGTTCAGTTTTGCGTTCTCAAGGGAAGGAAGGCAGCGCAGGTAGGCAACCCCGCCTCCGGCAACGATGCCTTCTTCGACAGCGGCGCGGGTGGCGTTAAGGGCATCTTCCACCCTGGCCTTTTTCTCCTTCATTTCGGTCTCGGTAGCCGCGCCCACACTGATGACCGCAACGCCGCCAACCAGTTTGGCCAGTCTTTCCTGGAGCTTCTCGCGGTCATAGTCGCTTGTGGTTTCTTCTATCTGGGTGCGGATCTGGCGAACACGGCCCTCGAGGGACTTTCTGTCGCCCGCGCCGTCGACGATAGTGGAGTTATCCTTGTCGATACGGATGGTCTTTGCACGGCCAAGATCGTTTAGGGTAACGTTTTCTAGACGCAGACCCTTTTCTTCGCTGATCACCTGGGCGCCGGTAAGGATGGCGATATCTTCGAGCATCGCCTTGCGCCTGTCGCCAAAGCCGGGGGCCTTTACCGCGCACACCTGGAGGGTGCCGCGAAGCTTGTTGACCACCAGGGTGGCCAGAGCCTCGCCCTCAATGTCTTCGGCTATGATCAGAAGAGGCTTGCCCATCTTTGCGATCTGCTCCAAAACGGGCAGAAGATCTTTCATACTGCTTATCTTCTTCTCGTTTACAAGGATCATCGGCTCGTTTAGCAATACTTCCATCTTTTCGGGGTCGGTTACAAAATAGGGCGAGATATAGCCTCGGTCAAACTGCATGCCCTCGACAACCTCAAGGGTTGTCTCCATGGATTTGGCTTCCTCGACGGTTATTACGCCCTCTTTGCCCACCTTGTTCATCGCCTCGGCGATGATGTTGCCGATGGTCGCATCGTTATTGGCCGAAATCGTGCCGACCTGGGCAATTTCTTTCTGATCCTTGATCGGCTTGCTGTTCTTTTTGAGTTCCTCAACCACGATCTGAACGGATTTTTCTATGCCCCGCTTAATAGCCATCGGATTATGGCCGGCCGCCACGAGCTTTGAGCCTTCAAAGTAGATCGACTGGGCAAGGATGGTTGCCGTCGTGGTTCCGTCTCCGGCTACATCGCTTGTCTTGCTGGCAACCTCTCTTACCATCTGGGCGCCCATGTTTTCGAACTTGTCTTCGATCTCGATTTCCTTGGCTACGGTTACGCCGTCCTTTGTAACCGTGGGGCCCCCGAAACTCTTTTCAATAACAACGTTGCGCCCTTTGGGGCCAAGGGTTACCTTGACCGCGTCGGCCAGCGTATTGACGCCGTTTAGAAGTAATTCGCGAGCTTTCGTATCATATGTCAACTGCTTCGCCATTAGCTTGTTCCTCCTGGTAGTCTAAAAGATCGGGTAGAATAAAAGCCTTATTCGATAATCGCGAGTATGTCGTCTTCGCGCATTATAAGCACTTCCTGGTTGTCGATGGTGATTTCGGTGCCCGCATATTTTCCAAAAAGAACTCGATCACCCTTTTTTACGTCAAGGGCTCTTTTGGAGCCGTCTTCCTGGGTCTTGCCGTTGCCCGCGGCGATCACTTCGCCCTGGATGGGCTTTTCTTTGGCCGAATCGGGAATGATGATGCCGCCTGCGGTTTTTTGCTCTTCTTCCATGCGTTTGACCACAACGCGATCGTTAAGCGGTCTGAGGTTCATAGCAACTCCTTTCAGTTTGAAAATAAAAAAAATTCGGCAAAGCGTAGCATGAGGCCTTGCCCTCAGTGTTAGCACTCTCTCTTGATGAGTGCTTTTAATCATCGCAGCCTCATTTGGCAAGGGAAAAAGAAGTGCTTAGCGGGAAAAAAAGTGAAAAGGTCGTTCCGACCCCTGCGTGTTTGCGCTTTACTTCTATGCGGCCGGCAGCCTTTTCCACCAGTTGGTAGACAATGCTAAGTCCCAGGCCGGTGCCGCTATCCTTTGTGGTAAAAAAGGGATCGAAGATTCTTTGCAGTACCGGATCGGATATGCCGCATCCGGTATCGGCCACATCTATTCTAACGAGGGTGTTTGGGGTTTTG
The DNA here is from genome assembly GCA_021780695.1 of Deltaproteobacteria bacterium. Taxonomy (GTDB): domain Bacteria; phylum Desulfobacterota; class Syntrophobacteria; order Syntrophobacterales; family Syntrophobacteraceae; genus SbD1. The sequence goes on along the minus strand of JAJXYD010000028.1, from coordinate 75,863 downwards.
GGGGGGCACTGGAGGCTAACCGCGACCGTAAGCTCGCCCCCTGTCGGCATGGCCTCGATTGCATTGACGAAAAGATTCCACAGCACGCGCCGCAGGTGGAGCGGGTCGATTGAGATAAGGGGAGCGGCGCGGAAATCGGTTCGCACGGTGTGGGCTGTGCATGTTTTTTTGTTTGCTTTAAGAAGGGTTACGATTTCTTCGATGGCGGGACAAACCGCTACCTCTTCTATGCGCTCGGATTGGGGAGACTCTTTTGCCATCCACAAAAATTGGGTTACCAGGGTGTTTACACGCTCTATTTCCCGTTGCAAAAGGCCAATGAGCCTTAGATTCAAGGGGTTTTGCCCGGTTTCGTTGCTCAGCATCTGGGCAGCCCCGCTCATCGCGGCCAGCGGATTTTTGATCTCGTGGGCTATTTCTGCGGCCAGTCTGCCGGCCAGCACAAGCCTTTCCATGCGCTGGATGTGTTCTTCGAAGGCTTTGCGCTTGGTAAGGTCGGTAAACAGGATGAGGTAGCCGAAGAGCTTTTCGTTTTCTTTCCTCAGGGCCGAGGCCGAATAGCCAAAGACTATAGGCAGTCCGGCCGGATGGTTGTACCGGGTCTCAAGACGGGTGGGGGGCAGTGTGGAAGGGGTGTTGGTATCAGCCTGGACCCTGGAAAAGTCTATATCGGGAAAGATCTCTATAATGAGGCGGTTGGAGAATCCTTCCGGGCTTATGCCAAGAAGTTTGACCGCGGCGTCGTTGGAAAATTGGATGCGCCCTTCCAGATCCACGGTAAGCAGGCCGCTCGACATGCTGCGCACGATGCTTGTGTGAAGGGTTTGTAGATTTCTAAGGTCGCTTTCTTTTTCAAAAATGCGGATTTTGGAGGATTGGAGTTCCCTGGCAAAGTAACCGGCAAGAAAACCGACGAGGAAAAAGGCCGCGGTATCAACCAAAATATCGAAGAAGTAAGTGCCGCTGTCATGGGGATGGAGGGGGGCGGTTGCCAGTTTTAGCGGCGATATGAACCCAAAGTATTGAAGATCGAGAAGGACGCCGTAGATCAGAGAGCAGGCCAATGCGGTAAAAAGACTGGCGCGGCGGCCCAGCAAAAGGGCTGCGCTAAATATTACCAGTACGTAGAGCGAAGAAAAGCTGCTCTCGATTCCTCCGGTCATATAGACCAGGACGGTTACGGAGCCAAGATCGAAGAGGAGTTGAAAGATGGCCAATAGCTTCAAGCGGTGCAGGTACTTAAGGCTCAGAGTCCCGAAGATCGTGAACAGGAAAAGAATGCAGGAAAAAAGGTAGAGGGGATTAAACAGGTCGCCTATAAGAGTGTTGTCTCTTCTGCTTTGCACCGCGATGGTGACAATCAGGAAGAAAACGGCAATGATCAACCGGTAGAGCAGAAGTTTTTTTAGCTTGCTCCCAAGGCGGCTCTCATCGGTTCCGTTTTCATTTGTCCCGGGGAGTTTAGCCATTTGCCCTTCTTATTTGGCGACGACATCGGCCAACTGAAAGATCGGCAGATACATCGCCACCAGCAGAAAGCCGATGGTGACTCCGAGAAAAAGAATCAGCATGGGTTCGAGCATGGATGTCAAGGAGCTAACGGCCGTATCGACTTCCTCGTCGTAGAAATCGGCGATTTTTCCGAGCATGTTGTCAAGGGCGCCCGTGGCTTCGCCCACCGCGATCATCTGGGTAACCATGGGGGGAAAGACGTTTGTTTCCGCCAGGGGGTCGGCAACCGGACGGCCTTCGGAAATCGCCATGCGGGCACTCCTGATGGCCTTTTCGACTACGGCGTTTCCCGCGGTAGCCGCGACCACTTCCAGGCCGTCCAAAATCGGCACTCCGCTTGAGAGCATGGTTCCCAGGGTTCTGGTAAATCGGGCTACGGCAATCTTTCGTATAAGGATGCCGAAGGCGGGGGCGCGCAAAAACATCCGGTCAAAAAAGTAGCGTCCCTTTTTCGTTTTATAAATGCGCTTGAGCATATAGGCGACCAGGGCTAAGGCAACGATAATCCATAAGATGTAGTGTTTGGTGAAGTCGCTTGCCTTCATTACCAGAAGGGTCAACGCGGGCAATTTTACTCCCGCGTTGGTAAAAAGGCCGGCAAAGACCGGGATTACAAAGATCAGGATGACCGCTACGACGATTATGGCAATGGAGATAACGATTGTGGGGTAGGTGAGTGCGCTTTTGACCTTCTTTTTTAAATTGGCCGCTTTTTCGATATATTGGGCGAGCCTGTTTAGAATGACGTCTAGAATGCCGCCGACCTCCCCGGCCGCTACCAGGTTCTGAAATAGATTGTCAAAGACTTTGGGGTGGTTCTTGATTGCGTCCGAGAGTGTCGAGCCTTCTTCAACGCTTCTTTTGATCTGTCCAATGACCTTTTTGAAATTGGGATTTTCCTGTTGTTCCTGGAGGATATCCAGGCACTGGACAAGAGGCAGGCCGGCATCGATCATGGTTGCAAACTGGCGAACGAATACGACTTTTTCCTTGTCTTTAACCGATCCGCCAATGGCGGGCAGAAATTCGAGCAGATCCTTGGGCTTTTTTCTGACGCTCTTTACCGCAATGCCTTTTTTGATAACCATCTGGCGGGCCAGGGGAAGATTGTCGGCCTCTATTTCACCGTTTTGCTTTTTGCCCGACCGATCTTTGCCGGTCCATAGATAAATCGCCATTGCTGCTCTCCTGTGGTGTCGGTAAAGAACGCGATACTTTATGCAATATGCGGTCCAAAAATTTTCAACCTGCCATGACAAGCGGGCGCAAAAAGGTGGAGAGGATGGAGTCGCAAAATCAATCTTTTGTCGAGGACCTGATGACTTCCTCCACCGAGGTCACTCCCTCTTTTAGCTTGTTGATGCCTGCGCGCCTGAGGGTGGTCATGCCGAGGCGGATGGATTCCTTTTTGATCTCGGCGGCAGAGGCCCCCATAAGGACCAGTTCCCGGATCTGCTCGTAGAGAGGCATTACCTCGTAGAGGGCAACCCGGCCCCTGTAGCCGGTATCGTTACAGTTTGCGCACCCTTTGCCATGGTAGCATTTAAAGGTGCCGATTTCCTCGTCCAGCACTCCGAGGTCGAGTAAAGTCTCCGCGCTTACTTCCTCGACGGTCTTGCACTCCGTGCACACCTTGCGCACCAGTCTTTGAGCGACAACGAGATTGACGGCCGAAGCGACCAAAAAGGCCTCCACCCCCATGTTGAGCAGCCGGTTAATGGTGCTCGGGGCGTCGTTTGTATGGAGGGTGCTCAGTACCAGGTGGCCGGTAAGAGCGGCTTTGACGGCGATTTCGGCTGTTTCAAAGTCTCTGATTTCTCCGACCATTATGATATCGGGGTCCTGGCGAAGGAACGCTCTAAGGGCCGAGGCAAAGCTAAGGCCTATGGCGTCGTGGACCTGAACCTGGTTTATGCCGACCAGATTGTATTCTATAGGGTCTTCGGCAGTGGAGATGTTGTGGGCAACCTTGTTTAGATCCGAGAGTGCGCTGTAGAGGGTGGTGGTCTTGCCGCTGCCGGTTGGACCGGTAACGAGCACCATGCCGAAGGGCAAATAGATGGCGTCGCGAAAATTTTTGTACTGAAGTTCCTCAAAGCCAAGTTTGGTCATATCGAGTTGAAGGCCTGATTTGTCGAGCAAGCGCAAGACGATCTTTTCGCCAAAAAGGGTGGGCAGCACCGAGACCCGGAAATCCATTTCGGTGCCCTTGGCCTTAAGTCTTATTCGTCCGTCCTGTGGGAGCCTTCTTTCAGCAATATCGAGGCGGGCCAATATTTTGAGGCGCGAAATAATGGCGTTTCTCAGTTGGATCGGAGGCCGCATCATCTCGTAGAGGACCCCGTCGATGCGGAAGCGGATGCGCATTATTTTCTCATAGGGCTCGACGTGAATATCGCTTGCATGTTTTCGGATCGCATCCATCAGGATGAGATTGACAAGTTTTACGACAGGCGCCTGCCCTGCGGCATCCTCCAGGGAGGAGATGTCGATGTCGTCGCCGGCTTGGGACAGATCGACTTCGACTTCGTCTTTTAACGAGCCAAGAAGATTGTCAAGAGAGTCTTCCTGGGAGGAAATGGAGGCTATTACCTGCTTTAGGACCGAATCGGAGGCTACGTGAATCTGGATGTTTTTTCGTGTAAGAAATCGCAGATCGTCGATTATGAAAAGGTTGCCCGGATCGGCCATTGCCACGTGGAGCGTATTGCCCATCAGTCCGAAGGGGACTGCCTGGTATTTGTGCATAATGTCCAGAGGGATAAGGCTTGCGATTGCTTTTTCCACCGTTAGCTTGGAAAGACTTACCTGGGGACAGCTATACTGCTTTGCGATGAAGTCGTAGAGGGTGTTTTCGTCGATTATGCCCTGTTTTACCAGTGTGGCGCCGATACGCTCTCCGCTGTGGCGTTGATCGTCCAGTGCCTGGCTGAGTTGAGCGGCGGTGATCAGCCCTTCCTGGATGAGAAGCTCTCCAATTTTTTTGGCCACAGCGCTACATCCTTCCCAAAAAATCCGAGACCAGGCTTTAATAGCCGGAGTTAGCGGCCTGTAGCCGCGGGCAGCATGTCAAACGTTTGACTCAACAATTGTGTTAAATTACAAATTTGAATTCTGACATATAGTTCAAAGAGGTCTCAAAATCTACCGGAAAAATAAAAAAGGCCTTGACACAGTTCAATTCCCGGTTATCATTCGCAACGCTTTTCTTGCTTCGTAGAAAGCAATGATAACAAATTAGGGGGTGGTTGTCATGATTTGCTCAACAGTGAAGGCGGGAACCGAATGTGCCTTCATGACCAAAACGGGATGCGGTTACGGCGGCGGCGCCTGCCTTCCGATCGTGGAACAGTGCGAGGGGTGCCAGCGCGCTGTTGAATTTCCTGCCGGGAAGTTTTGCTCCAGCTATCCAAATCCTGCCGTCAAGTGGAAGGGTAGCGTTTGTAATTTCGCAACCCATACCAAGTTGGAAGTGCAGGACAAGCAGAAGATCAATCCTCTCAAGGCTTCCAAGAGAAACAACAAAAAGAAGTAGCATCCATCGTCGGTTCGTTAGAGCGACCTCCCATGGGCATGGAGCCGGGAACAAGGGGCAAGAGTTTTGGGGTTGATTTTCCCCTGCCTGCTCTGTTGCTGCCTGCTTTTTGCCTTGGAGGTTCGCTTTCGCCGATTCCCACGCGGCCCATTTTTCTCCGGAATAACGGGTAGGGATTGCTGACTCCGATTTAGTTTGACTTCTCAGGTGTCCATCCGTTATGCAATTGTGAGCTTATTTTGGGTCCCGGCAGCCTGTGCCTGTCAGGAATGTGTTGCCTTGGAGCTTTGTCAGAAAGGATGCTCGACATTGGAACAAACTCTGATTTTGACCGGAGCACAGGCAGCCGCTGAGGCGGCAAGGCTTAGCCGTGTCCAGGTGGTTGCCGCCTATCCGATCACTCCCCAGTCCAAGATTCCCGAGACGCTTTCGGGCTACGTGGAGCAGGGGGCGCTCAAGGCTGAGTTCGTACGCGTTGAAAGCGAGCACTCCGCCATGGGGGTGTGTATCGCGGCTTCGATTGCCGGCGCAAGGGCCTTTACCGCCACGGCCTCAAACGGACTTGCCTATATGCACGAGCAGCTTCACTGGGCGGCCGGTTCGCGGTTGCCCATCGTTATGCCCGTTGCAAATCGGGGCGTGGGCGCGCCCTGGACTATCCTAAACGATTGTCAGGACACCATCTCACAGCGCGACACCGGATGGATGCAGTTCTACTGCATGAACAACCAGGAAGTGCTCGATCTTGTCATCGTGGCGTTCAAGGCGGCTGAAAAGCTCCTTATTCCCTGCATGGTCTGTTTCGACGGCTTTTTGCTCTCCCATACCTACATGCCCGTGGCAGTACCGGGCCAAAAGGAGGTGGATGTCTTCCTGCCCCCTTATGTGCCCTTTCACACCATGGATGGCGACAACCCGGTAAATATCAATCCCGTGGTTACCAGCGAGCCGATACCCGATCCGGACGGGGTGCTCTCTCCGGGCTATATCGGTTTCCGGCACAGGTTGCAGAAGAGCCATGAGGGCGCTCTGCCGGTTATAAGGCAGGCCGGTCGCGAGTTTGGCCAGGTATTTGGCCGCTCCTACGAAGACCCGCTTTTTGGCTACCGCGCAGAAGATGCCGATTTTGTCTTCGTGGCCATGGGGGCCATTGCAGGCGAAGCCTGCGAGGCTGTCGACGCTTTGAGACAGGAGGGCGTAAAGGCGGGTGTTATCGCCTTGCGGATCTACAGGCCCTTTCCCGCCCTCGAACTCTACCAGGCGTTAAGGCATAGACGTGTTGTTGGGGTTATCGAAAAAGCGATCAGCTATGGCTACGAGGGAGCGCTCGCCTCGGAGCTCAAGGCGGCCTTTTATGGAAAAGGCGGCCCGATGCCGCTGATTTCCAATTATATTGCCGGCTTGGGGGGTAAAGAGTTGCCTACCGCGGATCTGGTCGAGGCGGCCAGGCAGAGCATCACGGCTGCCCAAAACGGTGTGGTCCCCGAGGGTGCGCAATGGATCGGGTGTTAAGAGGCGAGTTCTCAAACCTTGCAGGAAACCGTAACGCGGGGTTTGCCCGCAGATCAAAGGCAAAGGTAGGCAATGTCTGAGCAAAGTGCAATTCTCGACTACCCCGAGCAGGAATATATTCTGCCGGGCAACCGGCTTTGCGCCGGCTGCGGGGTCACCATAGCGTACAGGTTCATGTTAAAGGCGCTTGGGAAAAAAACCGTCATTTGCGTACCGGCCAGCTGCCTTACCATATTGCACGGGATATATCCCAAAACACCGGTCATGGCCACGACCGTAAACAACACCTTCGCGTCCACCGCGGCGGCGGCTTCGGGCTTTTCGGCCGCATTCAAGGCCACGGGGCGGGAAGACTGGCACGTGCTTGCCATGGCGGGCGACGGCGGAACATTCGATATGGGAATTCAGGCCCTTAGCGGCGCTGCCGAGAGGGGCGAAAACATCATCTATGTCTGCTACGACAACGAAGCCTATATGAATACGGGTTCCCAGCGCTCCAGCGCAACCCCGGCGGGCGCCCTCACCTCCACGACGCCCATAAGGCCCAAGGAGCAGTTTAAAAAAGATTTCATGAAAATAATGGATGCCCACTGGCTGCCGTATATGGCGGGCATCTCGAGCGCCTATCCCGCCGATGTCTACAAAAAGTTTCTAAAAGCCAGGCAGATCAAGGGCACCAGGTTTTTCCACCTTTCCGCGCCCTGTCCTACGGGTTGGTTCTATCCTACCAAAGATACGGTAAAAATCGGCCGCATGATGGTCGAATCCTGCATCTTCCCGCTCTACGAAATTGAGGAAGGCCGCCTGAGCCTTACCGGAAAAAGTTTAAGTATTGCCAGAAGCGGCGGGAAAAAACCGGTCGATGAGTATGTAGCCATCCAGGGCAGGTTTAAAAAAATGACGGCCGAGCAGGTTGCCCAATTTCAAAAACATGTGGACGAACAGTGGGAAGGGCTGCTTGCCAGGGCCGGATTTTGATGGCGCATTTGCCTGAGCCGGCCACCTGGCTGGGGATCCCTTGATTTGAGATCGGCGGCACAGACGGGGCTAAAACGCAATGGGTGAAAATTTCCGCCAAGTCCTGTTGGCCGAAGGGCAGAGTCGCAAAATTCTGGTGCGTGTCCCCAACTGGATAGGGGATGCGGTTATGAGCACTCCGGCCCTGGGGGCCATTCGGGCCGCTTTCCCATCCTGGGAAATAGTGCTTGCGGCCAATAGTGTTGTCTGCGAGCTGATGAGTCCCCACCCGTTTTGCGATCGGGTTATCGTTTATGACAAAAAAGGTGTGGACGGGGGCGCGGCCGGTCTCTGGAAATTTAGCAGACGCCTTGGCGCCGAAGACTTCGATGGCGCAATACTTTTGCAAAACGCCCTGGAGGCGGCTATTCTGGCCGCTCTGGCCGGTATTAAGGTAAGGGCGGGCTTCAGCACCGACGGGCGAAGGTTACTGCTTACCCATCCGGTTCGAAGGTCCAAAGAGGCCCTGAGACTTCATCACAGTCAATATTACCTCGAAATGCTGGCCGGGCTGGGTATTGCCCCCGCGGGTTTTAAAACCACCCTCCAATGCACCGACTCCGAAAGGAACTGGGCTGGCTCCGTTCTTGGAGGGGAGCGGTTTGCCGCGATCAATCCCGGGGCCGCCTATGGGTCGGCAAAAAGGTGGTATCCTAAAAGATTTGCCAGGGTTGCCGACGCTCTTGCCTCGGATTTCGGGTTCAAGGTGCTTCTGGTGGGCGGTCCGGCTGAGGCCGGTATCGGCTCGGAAATCCTGTCTGAGATGAGCGCGCGAGCTCTCAATATGATAGGCCGCACTTCCGTTCGCCGTCTTATGGCCCTGCTTGCCTCCTCGGAGCTGGTTGTAACCAATGATTCGGGGCCAATGCACGTTGCCGCGGCTTTCGATCGCCCCGTTGTCGCCCTCTTTGGTCCAACAGACCATACCGTCACCTCCCCGTTATGCTCAAAGCTTGCCCTGGTGCGTAAACCTACAGAGTGCGCCCCCTGTCTTAAAAGGGAGTGTCCCGGCGACCACCGCTGCATGGCCCAAATATCGGTGGAAGATGTTCTCGCAGGCGTGCAGGCTTTGATCGGCAGCGGGCGGGAAAAAGCGGAAAACCCCTAAAGATGTCTGTTTTTCCTTCCCGCTTCTCAGTAAAGGGCCAAATGAAAAAAATCTGCGTTCCGTCTTCGGGTTTTCGTAAAATTCTAATCGTCAAGCCAAGTGCCTTCGGTGACGTGATTCATGGTCTGCCGGTGCTCCACGCGCTAAGCGAGAGTTTTCCGGAAGCCCAAATCCACTGGGTGGTGGCCAAACCCTTTGCCGGCATCCTGGAAGGACATCCCCTCATTTGCCGGCTCTGGGTAATTGATAAGGACAGCTGGAAACGGCCCGGACGCCTTGGGAGCACAATCGCCGAGCTTCGCGGCCTAAGACGCGGGCTTCGAGCTGAAAAATTCGACTTGGTAATCGATTTGCAGGGGCTCTTTAGAAGCGCGATGATAGTTTATTTTACCGGCGCTAAAGAGAACGTGGGGTTTGAATCGGCCAGGGAGGGGGCAAAATATTTTTACGCCCACAGGGTAAAAACCGCTACCGAACTCCACGCCGTGGAAAAAAACCTCCAGATTGCCCGATTTGTCGGCTGTAAAATCGCCACGCCCCAATTTCCCCTGCTCGATTTCGGTGAGCCCCCAGCTTTTATACAGGGGCTTGGCAGCTATGCCGTTATCGCCCCTTCGGCCGGAACGGCTGTAAAAAGGTGGCCGGCGCAATACTTTGGACGCCTTGCCTCCCTTCTGCCTCTGCCCTCGGTTATCGTAGCCGGCCCTTCCGATGCCGGCCTTGGAGATGAAATAGCAAGCCTTTCAGGCGGTAAGGCACTCTCTTTTGCCGGAAAGACAAGCCTTGGGGAACTCGGAGCTATAATCAAGGGCGCGCGGTTTTTGGTTACCTGCGATTCTGGGCCGATGCATCTGGGCGCGGCTCTCGGAGTCCCGGTCTTTGCCCTCTTCGGTCCCACCAGCCCTTTGCGCACCGGTCCCTACGGCGATATCCACACGGTCCTCCGGCGCGATCTTGCCTGTTCTCCCTGTTATACCAGAAAGGTTTGCCCCGACTGGCGGTGCATGCGGGACTTATCGCCCGAAAGGGTTTTAGAGGCTATTCATTCGAAGGGCTTTTAGAGAGCTCTTTAAGGACCCGGGGCATTTGGAAGTCACAGACATAATGGAACCCTGCAAGCATGTTCCACGGTAAGGGAGGCCACGCCGAATTCGCTTTCCACCAAGCCGTAGAGCAGGTATGCATGGTTCATGTCAAGGTCGCGGCAAAATCTTTTGAACGGTTGAGGGAAAAAAGCGGTCTCAAAAATTGCGGTTTGATCTTCAAAGGTAAAAAACTCCATTTCTTCCCCCTGCCTGGTTGTGACTTCCTTTCGAGTTATGGGCCATCCCTTGATGCGAATTTTTTTCCCAATGTATCGGGCCATATCGGATGCGGGAACGCCGTTGTATGGAAACCTGCGAAAATGTGGCTCTGCAAGTTCGAGCGGATGGACGGAGAGGGGAAATCCCATGGTTTGGAGTTCGTGGGCGAGCTTGGTTTGGGGGGAAAAGTCCGCAAGGTTTGGAATCTTTATGGGACGGGGGCCGAAAAGAGCTGTTTGCGTTCCGGTCTCCGGATTTAGCCTGTTAAACCATGCCTGGATCAGCCAAAGGATCTGGGGGCGGTTAAGGGAGCCCGCGATCGAGTCGAGTGCACCGCTTTTGGCCAGTATCAAAGCATCCGCGGCAAGCAATCGGCCCCGGAGTCTATTGAGAAGTTCCTCGACACTTACAAAGAGCCCCCCCTTGCGCCTTTGCTCCACAATGGCTTCCAGTCCGCTTCTTCTTAGCCCCTGAAGTTGCTTTAAGCCGGTTCGTATCCTTTTGGCCCCTCCTGTGAAGTCGGGATCGCTTTGGTTTATATCCGGCCTCAGAACTTCCAGCCCCATGCGCCGGCATTCCGAAATATAGGCGAAAGCGCTGTAATAGCCCCCTGCGTTGGAAATGACCGCGGCCATGAATTCTGCCGGATGGTGTGCCTTAAGGTATGCGGACTTAAAGCTTACAAGCGCATAGGAAGCCGAGTGGGGCTTGCAGAACGAATATCCCGCAAAGGAGGTGAACATGTCCCACACCTTTTCCACCACTTCGGGGCAGACGCCTTTTTGCGCGCATCCCTTTTCAAAGCGCGCCTTGTAGTCGTAGATTTGTTCGCCGCTCTTCTTGCTTATAACCTTTCTAAGACTGTCGGCTTCCCCCCAGGAAAAACCGGCCAGCGCCATGGCGCACTGCACGACATCTTCCTGGTAGACAAGGATCCCGTAGCTCCGCGAAAGGATTTTTTCGAGGCTAGGGTGCAGGGGCTTATAGGGCTGTCCGTGAAGGCGTTCCAGATACTGCCGGATGAACCGGTTTGCCGCCGGACGTATAATGGAAGAATGGATTACGGTGTGTTCGAAATCGCCCTTTCCCGCCTTTGCCTGTAAAAGCCTCATGGCGGGGGATTCCAGGTAGAAGACCCCCATGGTATCGCCCCGGCTGATTAATTTTTGGGTTTTGGGGTCCTCAACCGGGTTAAAGTTCGCATAATCGATCGGCGTTCCCGTATTTTTACGAACCGCCTCGATCGCATCCCGGATCACCGCCAGAGATCGGTTGCCCAGAAGGTCGATCTTTACAAGACCCGCCTTCTCCGCCTGATCTTTTTCCCATTGAATTATCCGTACCCCTTTGGCGCTTACCTGGACGGGAACGTATCCGGATACACGGTCGGGTACGATCACCACGCCGCCGCAGTGGGTCGAAATGTTACGCGGTATCGATTCCAGGCGCGAAGCAAGAGCGATGATTTCGGGCCAGGGCGGGTCGAGGTGAAAATCGTGAAATTGGGGCCGCGTTGAGTAGCGGGTAGCAGGAAGCGTGGAGCAGGGGGCGTCAAGGTCTTCTCGACGTTCTTTTCTTTGTTCCGGAGTTTCCTGCAAACTCCGGTAGCCCAGCCTGCGGGTAACCTCCTTTATTTCGGAGGCGGGCATGCCGTAGACTTTGGCCGCTTCGCGCACCGAGGCTCTGGGCCCAAAGGTGTTATGATTGCTTATAAAGGCCATTTTGCGGTTTCCGTAATGAGCCCTAAGTTCGTCGAAAAGTCCGTCGCGTTCATCCCAGGGGAAATCCACGTCTATATCGGGCAGGTCCTTTCTTTGCGGATTTAGAAAACGGCCGAACAGCAGGTTGTGGGCAAGGGGATCAACGTGTGTTATGCCCAAAAGATAGCTCACAAGGCTTGCGGCTCCGCTGCCCCTGCCGCAGTGAATCGTGCGCCTGCCGACGATGTCGGCTACGACCAGAAAATAGTCCACAAAACCCTTCGATCGGATAAGTTCGAGTTCTTCGGCCAGTCGGTCCTCGATCTTTTGGCAGGTTTTGCCGTAGCGCACCCCGATGCCCTTGCGGCATTTAGACACTAGGAGTCCGAGGTTGTCCCCGTCTGTTTCGAGATATTTGGGAAAGACGGTGTGAAAACGGTTGGGGGGCGTATGGCAGCCTTTGGCAATTTTTACCGTGTTGGCCAGCGCTTCGGGACAGTGAGGAAATTTTGCCGACATCTCGCGGGAAGACTTGAGCCATCGGTCGGATTGGGCGCTGTCTTCGGGTGCAAGAGAGCCCAGGGTTTTGTTTAGCTCGATTGCTCTTAGAAGCCTGTGGAGGGGATAATCGTCTTTTGCGGCAAAATGGACCGCATTTGTTGCGGCAACCTCTACGCCGATTTCATGGGCCGTGCGCAGAAGCTTGCGCTCCCATGGGCCGGGCACGATTTCACAAAAGCATTCAACGCGGCCCCGCAATGTTTTGAGCAGTTGGGGATCCTCGCTTAGGACCACAAGATCGCTCGTTTTTTCCGGCAGGCTCCGGGGAAGACAAAAGTCTTTTCGCGTATGGCGCCGTGTAATTATTTCCGAGAGTATTTCATAGCCCCGGAGGGTTCGGGCAATAATTACGGCGGATGTCTCCGGCGTTTTTACCTGAGCGCCCACTATGGGGCTTATCCCCGCTGTCGCGGCGGCTTCAAAGAAATTTAGAAGACCGTAAAAACCGTTTGTATCCGTTAGGGCCAGATGGGAAAAGCCGGCTCTTTTAGCCTGCCTGCAAAGCACCTCGGGGGAATTTACCCCCTGCATCATGGAATAGAAGGAATGAACATGGAGGTGGATAAAGTCGGGGTCCATTTTTAAGCCAACCTTGCCCAGGAGATGATCTTTTTGCCGAATTTTTTTCGCATCGAATCGAGAGCTTCCTGGAGATCGCGCTCTTTTGACCCTCTGTTGTTTTCCCAGGTAAAAAGCGGAAGCTGTAAACCCGGCATCGCGAGCTGAGAAAATTCCATTACCAGCCTGCGTACTGCCACCCGCCTGTGGAAAATCCGGCGGAAAGCGACCAGAACCGATTGGAAAAGGGACCGGTCGCTCACTACATCCCAGGGGGTAAGCCGCCTTTTGGTATCCGCCCACATGCCGTCGGCATAGCGGATTTCAAGGCGCAACACCCCCGGGCGGCGGTTGTGGCGGCGAAGTTCCCAGCCCGCCTCCTCAACCTGCTCAAATAAAGCCGATTCCAGGCGTTGCGGATCGATTTCATCCCTTGTAAGGATTTTTGACACGCATATGCGGGGGATTTCCTTGGATGCAAACACCGCCGAGGTGTCCATTCCCTTTGCAATCCTTAAAAGACGCTCGGCGCTCCTGCCAAAAACCGCCGAAAGCATATCCGGGGAAAAATCCGCCAGCCGGCCTATGCTCAAAATGTTAAAGCCCGCCAGCTTTGAGGCTGTAACCTCGCCTATGCCGGGAAGATAGTCCACGGGCAGAGGAGATAGAAAGGTTTTCTCACTGCCCGGAAAAATAAAACTGAGGTCCCCCGGGGCGGTGCAACGGGCCGCGACCTGGCTTACCAGCTTGTTTGAGGCAAGTCCTATCCTGGCCCGAAGTCCCATTTTTCCCCAGAGCTCTCTTTCCATCCGGCAGGCCAGATCCGGGCCGGCCCCAAAGAGTCTTCCGGTTCCGCTTATATCTATGAAGCAGCTTCCCGGCAGACCCCCCTCCACAAGGGGCGAACACCATTCGAATTGACGCACTATCTCCAGGTGTTTTGCCCTGTAATGATAAACATCAGAATCCCTTACCTGTATGCGACGGCATAGGCGGAGCGCCAGGCTGAGCGGCATGCCCTCGCGCACGCCTTCTTTTGCGGCCTGGCCGTTTACACCCTGGACAACCGATCGGGGGCCGGGCCGGGCAAGGACCAGAGGCGCTTTTTTGAGCTCCGGTCGTCTGAGTTCTTCAACGGAGGCGTAAAAATCGGGAATCTGCATGTAGACTATGTTGCGGGTCATGCTCGAGCCTTTCGTGAGAGTAAAATCAATTTAGGTGAATAAAAGGTGAAAGTAAAGATATTTTGCATATTCCACCTCCTTGGACTGAAGAAAAATTTCCTTTCTGCCGATGTATAGACAAAGAAAAAAGGCGCCCAAGAGGGTGATCGGTAAAATATTGGACGGAGAACGGGCCAAACGGCGGGGAGGACTTCTTATGAACAATCAGGTCGGCGAGGCAGTGGGAGCGGAAAACTCGGGAGGCGACAGGGAAGGCAAATACCTCACCTTTTCCCTGGGCGATGAGGAATACGGGATAGGCATCCTAAAGGTTAAGGAAATAATCGGGATGATGCGGATTACACCCGTGCCGCAGGCCCCCGACTTTATCAAGGGCGTTGTAAATCTGCGGGGTAAGGTGATCCCGGTCCTTGACCTGCGTCTAAGGTTTGGGATGAACGAAAGCGGCTATACCGAGCGAACCTGCATCGTAGTGGTCGAAATCGATAATGCACAGGCCAAGCTTCACATAGGCGTGGTGGTCGATTCGGTTTCGGAGGTCTTAAACATCAAGGCCTCCGATATTGAAGACGCACCGAGTTTTGGGACCACTTTGAGTTCCGATTGCATTTTGGGAATGGCCAAAACGGGGGGGAAAGTGAAAATCCTGCTTGATATCGCCAGGGTCTTAAGCAACTGCGGGATAGGTTTTATCGATAAGGCTGCCTGATGAGGCGAGTGTTTTAGCGAGAAGGCAAGAGTCGTCAAATTGCCAAGGGTAGAGTACTATCTGAAAGGTGGCCGGATGGAAGACGATATGCCAAGCAGCCTGTTTTTGCAGTACAGCCGGCTAATTTATGAGCAGTGCGGGATCAACCTTCACGAAGGCAAGAAGGCCCTTTTGCAGGCACGGTTAAACAAGCGGCTTCGGCTAACAGGTATTGAGTCCTACAGGGATTATTTCAAGTTTATCACCTGCGGGGCCAACCCGGGCGAATTTGTAAATTTTCTCGATTCTATTTCCACCAACCTCACCTACTTTTTCCGGGAGGTCCAGCATTTTGATTTCCTGAACAAGGTGGCGCTGCCCGAGCTTATCGAGAAAAAACAAAAACAAAGGGATAGGCGGATCCGGATTTGGAGCGCGGGTTGTTCGACGGGCGAAGAACCCTACAGTCTTGCGATGTGCGTGATGTCCCATCTACAGGACGAAACACGGTGGGATTTTAGAATCTTGGCCACAGACATATCCACTCGCGTTCTGGAAACGGCGAGCCGGGGAATTTATTCGGCCGAGAAGGTAGAGAAGGTGCCTGCGCCACTGCGTCAAGCCTATCTGGAAAAGGCCGGCGGACAGGGAAACAGTGATTTCCGGATATCTGCCCGAATAAAACGGCTCATAACCTTCCATCGGCTTAATCTTAAAGAACCTTATCCCTTCAAGGGGCCTTTTGACTTTATTTTCTGTCGTAACGTTATGATCTACTTTGACAAAAGAACCCAGGAAGAACTGGTCAACAAAATGGCGGCTTTTCTTGGCAAGGGGGGATACTTTTGTGTAGGCCATTCGGAAAGTCTTACGGGACTCGATCATAAGTTGTCTCATGTTCAGCCGGCTATATACCGTTATTTGTAATAACGGAGATTTTAGGAAATGGGAGCTTTGATGGAATATCCGGGGGCATTGAGTGCAAACAATACTCGGATAAGAAGAGTGATTGGGGTGGCCGATATGGCTGTTAGCAACTCTAAAGAGGATTTTTTGATAACTTATTCCCTGGGTTCCTGTATAGCCGTAGTAATCTTCGATCCCGTCGCGCTGGTTGGCGGGATGCTCCATTATATGCTGCCCGAGTCTAATCTGGATCCGGAAAAAGCCCGAAAAAACCCATGCATGTTCGCAGATACCGGAATAACGCATCTTTTCAAAAGCAGCTACAAGATGGGGGCCAAGAAGGAAAACATCGTGGTCAAAACGTTTGGGGGGGCCCAAACGCTTGATCCAAACGGCGTTTTCAATATAGGCAAAAGAAATTACCTGGCGATGCGCAAGATTTTTTGGAAAAATAACGTGGCCGTGTCGGCCGAACACATCGGAGGGGACGTCACGCGTACCGTGCGGTTGATGATGGATACCGGAAAAGTGATCATGAAGGTGGGAAGGGAAGCTGAAGTAGAGATATGATGGATGGAGTTGGAATGGAGCGATCGAGGGGGCCATGTCCTACAATATTTTAATAGTGGACGATTCGGGATCGATGCGCAAGGTGCTGCTCAAGACCCTTCGACTTTCCGGGTTCGATCTTGGAGAGTGCTATGAGGCCTCAAACGGCAGACAGGCCCTTGAGGTGCTGGAGGGCAAGTGGGTGGACCTGATTCTTTCCGACGTTCATATGCCGGAGATGGACGGGATAGAATTCTTAAGGTCTTTGAGGCAAATCGAGTTCTTTAAAAATACTCCCGTAGTGTTTGTTACAACCGAAGCCAATGAAGACAGGCTGCGGACGCTGATGGAGCTCGGGGCCGGCGGCTACGTTCGCAAACCCTTCCGCCCCGAGGAAATAAGGGCGTTGCTCAGTCAGGTCATGGGGGAGCCACATGGTGGTCTTGCAGGAGAGAGTTCTGAGGGATGTGATTTCTGAAGTTTTGGAAACCATGTTCTTTACGGACGTGGATTTCGAAGAGTGCGATACTGGCAGTTTGCCCTTTGAGTACGGCTCCGAGACCCTTTTGGTAAATCCCCGGGGGTGCATAGTGCTCAACCTGCGGATGGGGGAAAAATTCGCAAGAATGATAACCGCAAACTTTCTGGGCCTCGATGAACTAAAGGCGGACACGGTCGGGGAAGAGGAACTCGTCGACAGCCTTAAGGAATTTTCCAACATGGTTGCGGGAGGCTGTCACGCCCATGTAAACGATGCGGACTGGAAATTGGGTATACCAAGGGCCTGGAGGATTGGAGCGGATACGACCGATTCGACTTCGGGGCTCTGCGGGATATGCTTCGAATTTTTGGGGGAGCCGGCCGGCACCGCCTTTTTGCGGTATCTGCCCGGTTCAGGGGGCTCGGCCCAGGGGCCGGAGTCAAATTAACAGCTCAGGCGATAGAGATGAAACAGATAAAAGTACTTATTGTCGATGACTCGGCCATTGTTAGAAAGATTTTTTCGCAGGAGCTGTCCAAACACGCCGATATCTCCGTTGTCGGAGCAGCTCCGGATCCCTATGTGGCCAGGGATAAAATCGTTAGCTTAAAGCCTGATGTGATAACCCTGGATATTGAAATGCCACGGATGGACGGGCTTAGCTTCTTGCGCAAGTTAATGAAGTACCATCCCTTGCCCGCGATTATCGTGAGTTCCCTTACCCCCGCCAACAGTGAAATGGCCCTGGAAGCGTTGGAATACGGTGCCGTGGAGGTTTTGGCCAAGCCCGGAGGCTCTTATTCGGTAGGGGATATGGCCCTGCAGTTGGCCGATAAAATCCGGGCGGCGGCCTGCGCGAGGGTGTCTGGTCCAGCAAAGGTGCGGGAGCCTGTGGCGTTAGGCGTACCGGGGTTGTCTCTCAAACGCTCGACCCACAAGGTTTTGGCGATCGGCGCCTCGACCGGCGGCACAGAGGCTCTAAAAGCCGTTCTTATGCAAATGCCGCTCAACAGTCCGGGAATAGTGGTCGTCCAGCACATGCCCCCGCGATTTACAACCACTTTTGCCAAAAGACTTGACGAGTTGTGCCATATCCAAGTCCATGAGGCCAGGGACGGGGACCCCGTGTTGCCCGGAACTGCTCTGATTGCTCCCGGTAACTTTCATATGCTATTGAAACGTGTGGGAGGTTCATATTATGTTGAGGTCGGTACCGGCCCGCTCGTTTTTCATCAGCGTCCTTCGGTCGATGTCCTTTTTGATTCCGTTGCGCGCTTTGCCGGGGCCAATGCCCTGGGGGTGATCATGACAGGTATGGGCAAGGATGGCGCCGCGGGAATGTTGGAGATGAAAAAAGCGGGGGCCTTCACGGTTGCCCAGGATGAGGCGAGTTGTGTGGTTTTTGGAATGCCACGGGAGGCTATTCGTTTGGGGGGGGTGGACAAGGTAGTATCTTTGCACGACATTCCCCGCACTTTGATGAATTTTTTGAATTCGGATAAAGGAGATCTTGCCTGCAATGCCAAGCAGGCAAGGCTCTAAGGGAGGTAGGATCGTCTATGGCTTACAAGGACATGACAGTGCTCATAGTTGACGATTTTGTCACGATGCGGCGCATTGTCCGCAAGATTTTGCGCGACCTGGATTTTGAAAACATTATAGAAGCCGAGGATGGATTGGCTGCACTCGAAGTTTTAAAGACTACCAAGGTCGATCTGGTGGTCTCGGACTGGAACATGCCCAGGATGACCGGTCTGGAACTTTTAAAAGAGGTGCGCGGCTCGGATAAGCTAAAGGATATGCCCTTTTTAATGGTTACCGCCGAAGCGCAGAAAGAAAACATCGTGGAGGCGGTTAAGGCGAAGGTCAGCAACTACATTGTAAAACCATTTACGGCTGCGACCCTTGAGGAGAAGCTGGCGAAAATCGTTCCTCGCTAGCGGCCGGGAAAGTCTCCGACCATTATCGGCGCCAATTATCCAACCCGGGGAAGAAAATGGAAACTTTATTCGACCGCCTTGTCAATGGCGTAATTGACGGTCCTGATGACCTTGGGGGGATAGGGGAATGTCTTAACATCCTCGATGAACTCGAAAGTCAAAACGGATCGGCAAAGCCGGTGCAAAAAAAGATTGAAAAAGTAAGGCTCATCTTTAAGCGCCTCATCTTGGAGGAATCATCCGATCCGGATAAAGACTGGCGGATGGTCCGGGATTTACTCAGTTCTCTGCAAGACCCTCCGGGGGAGGAAGAAGAGGCGTCGAGCCAAACTGGCGCGGTCGACTCCGGTGGGGGGCAGCAGAGCCTTGGGGAAGACGACGAAGAGGATTTTTTCGCCTCCGCTGTTGTCGACTCGGGTGAGGATGGGGGGCAGTCGGAGCCGGTGGCCTCTAAGGGCGGCTCCGGGCAGTGGGACGGCGAATCGGGCGAGTTGCAGGACCCCGAGCTTTTAAAGGATTTCATCGAGGAAGCCAAAGAGCACCTTTCGACAATCGAGATGAACATGCTCGGGTTGGAGACAAACCCCTCGGATACTGAGGCGATAAACGCGGTATTCCGGCCTTTTCACAGCATCAAAGGGGTTGCGGGTTTTCTAAATCTTTTCGAAATCCATGAACTAAGCCATGAGGTCGAAAATCTTCTGGATGGGGCAAGAGCGGGCAAGTTGGCCGTAACCGATTCGATGATCGACATTGTCCTTGTGGCTACCGATATTCTAAAGGGGCTGCTCGAGGAACTGGAAAGGGGCGGGAGCGGGCGCAGGGAAGCTTCTCCCGCGGTAAAGGGCTTTCTCGAAAAGGTCAAGAGTTTTGGGCGCGACCCGGTTGTTGATGCCGGTATCCCGATGAGAAGGCCTGTGGGCGAGATCCTTGTCGAACGGGGTATCCTCGATGATAAGACGGTCCCCGAGATTGCTCAAAAGAGCAAATCCGGGGGTAAGAAATTTGGCGAGGCGGTTATCGACGAAGGGATCGCCAGTCCCAGGGAAGTCTCCAAGGCTCTGCGCGAGCAGCGCCATAACATTGAGACCGCCCAGTCCGTGCGCATCGATACCCGCAAGCTGGACAACCTGGTCGATATGGTGGGCGAACTGGTTATCGCCCAATCGATGGTGCTCCAAAACCCTGAGATCGAAAAGGCAAAGGACCAGAAGCTGCAGAAGGACTGCGGGCAATTAAACAGGATTACAGCGGAAATACAGCGGATCACTATGTCGATGCGTATGGTCCCGATAAAAAATACTTTTCAGAAGATGATCCGGCTGGTCCGCGACCTTTCCAAAAAATCGGGCAAGGAAACACAACTTCTAATGAATGGCGAGGATACCGAAATCGACCGCAACATGGTCGAGGAAATATACGAACCACTCGTTCATATGATCAGAAACTCGGTGGATCACGGGATCGAATCCCCTGCCCAGCGTGTGGCCGCAGGCAAAAACCCCACAGGGACCATCATAATTTCGGCTGAGCAAAAGGGCGGCAATATAGCAATCGACATAGAAGACGATGGTCGGGGGCTGGATGCCAAAAGGATTAGGGAGAAGGCCCTGGAGCGGGGGATAATTACCGAAGAAGATTCCTTAGACGACAGGGCCGTTTTAGACCTGATATTCCACCCGGGCTTTTCGACTAACGATAAGGTAACGGAGGTCTCAGGGCGCGGAGTCGGAATGGATGTCGTAAAGAAGTGCATCGAACGGCTTCGGGGCAAGATAGAAATAGCGAACCGGTTTGGCCAGGGCGCTTCTTTCCAGATGAAACTGCCCCTCACCATGGCCATTATTGACGGTATGATCGTACGGATCGGCGCTGAGCGCTACATTGTTCCAACAATAGCTCTAAAGGAATCTCTAAAGGTTTCCCGCGAGGCCTACTTTACGGTTCAGGGAAAAGGTGAACTCGTAAAGGTAAGAGATTCGATCATGCCGCTCATTCGACTGCATAATTATTTCCGGGAAGAACCCCTGCATCGCGATCCCTGGGAGGGATTGCTTCTCGTGGTGATCGAAGGGCAAAATTCCTATTGTTTGCTCGCCGATGAGATCGTGGGCCGCCAGGAGGTGGTGATAAAGAGCCTGGGAAGTCTTTTCGAACAATTGCCCGGTATCTCGGGGGGAGCCATTCTGGGGGATGGCAAGATCGCCTTGATTATCGATGTTAAAGGGATCATCAGCTTATACGAGGAAAATTCGAAATGATCGAGTTGGATGGGCAGGATATGGACGAGCTCGTGCAGCTTCTGGGGGAAGCTGAGCAGAGCGTAGCCTCAATGAACGGCAAGAACGGCGCGGATGAAGTGGAAAAAACGCGCCGCGCCCTTGTGGCCTTCCACACAACGGCGGCCATGCTCGGCCTGGGGGGACTGGAGAAGGTGGGAGTCCGGCTCGAAGCCTTTCTGTCGGGCGATGTCTCCGCGGATTTTAGCCTGGATTCGATTGCCTCGCTTGGATTTGCCATTACTTCGGTGATGGATGCCATCAGGGCTCTTAAAGCGGGCAAAGGCGAGGATGAAATTAATCTGGAGGAAATACTGGAATTATTGGGTCCGTTCCAGGAGGAAGCCTCGGGCGGCCAAAGTGAGGTGGATGCCAACGCCGGGCCGGAAGATTCGCAGGGCTTCGCGCCGGTTTCAAAGAATGGCGACAGTGATGAGGCGGGAGAGGGTTTGGAACACCTCAGGGAAATAATCGCCAACCTGGGAGGCGAACTCTTAACCTGTTCAGACCAACAGTCCGGGGGAACTTTCAGGATCACCTTTACGGGATCGGCCGGTACGCTTAGAAAGATAGAAAAGCTTGTCTGCGACGGCCAGCGCGTAACCACCGGGGCACTGCGAGCCGTGGATGAAACATTGGTTGAAACGGTGGTGGAAAACGTCAACGACATTATTAACGCAATTTCGAGCGCCGATATGGATTCGGCGCAAAAGATCCTGCTAAAACTCGCCGAAAACCCCAGGTCCAATACCGGCCTCTACAAGGAAATAGGGACCCTCGCCAGGGGACTTCACGATTCGATACTGAGCTTTTTCAATACCCTCGATCCTTCGCTCCACGATCTGGTAATGGATAAGATTCCGGACTCGGGAAATCGTTTGGAGCATATCCTGGAGATGACCGAAAAAGCCGCTCTCACAACACTCGATCATGTGGAAGCCATCCAGGACAGGCTCTCAAAAGAGAGCAGGCAGATTGCCCATCTGCGGGAAGTCATCGGGGGCCTCAAAGCCATCGGGGACTCCGCGGGCAAAAAACTGGACGAATCCCTCCAAACCATCGATGGATTCGAACAGATGATAAAAGAGCATCGCTCGGATCTCGATACCATTCTGGGCGCCCAGGACTACCAGGACCTGAGCGGCCAGGTCATCCACAAGATCACTAAACTTTTAAAGGATATCGAAGGTAAACTGGTAAATCTTATCCGTACCTTCGGAGTCAAATTGGAAGCCACGACGCAAAAGACCTCGGACGAACTCTACGGTCCCGCTCACTCGGGGATGGAAAACGCGGTCCATTCGCAGGACGAGGTCGATTCCCTGCTCTCGGAATTCGGGTTTTAGCTCCTTAAAGTATCCGGGGATTAGCGGTTGGCAAAGGGGATAATCTCCTTGTGGATTTTCCGTTTACCGGCCGCTGATCGAGCTTATTGATCCCGCGCACAAGTCTTTACTATGTATTTGAGGGTCTGTTTCAAGACCCCCTCAAGAATTTGAGGATCGAGAAAGTAGCCCGGCATTTGATCGTAGGTCGAGGAGATGCTCTCCCTGGCCGCTGCGTCGATATCATAGCCGTTTCGTTTAAGGATTTGGGTAAGAAGTTCCCTCATGGCGCAAGCTGCCCTGATCGACCCGGCGACGACCCCACGGGCTTCCTCCCCGGTGATGTAGCCGTAGTGATCGGCGCACAGTATATCGATTTCAAGTGGTTTGAGCTTCTCCAAACTGGCCAGAAACTGGTCGATGTTTGTGTTCATCGCCGGGAAAAGCGTATCCCCATAGGGGATGCCTACCGCATCGGATGGGAAAAGTATTTTATAGTGGGGCTCGTAAGCCGAAATGGCGCAGTTGGAATGACCGGGGGTCTCGAAAATTTTTAGTTCATATCCGCCCAGGTCGATTATTTCGTCCTGTCTTACCGGATGGACGGCTATATCGGAGCTCCATGCGAGGTCAAACCCCCTTAGGGTCTCCTTTCTGTCTCCGGCGCTAAGCAAGTTGTAGCCGTTTATAAATTCGATTGCTTTTGGCTTTTGGAAGGTTAGAATCGCCGATTCGGAGCCAAAAACCTTTATGGCGGGGTATTTTCGCGCAAAGTAGGGTATGATTCCCACATGGTCGAAGTGAGAGTGGAGGATCAAAATGGTTGTGATTTCGCCCGGGTCGATTCCAAACTCGCTCATTTGGGAGAGCACATCGGGAAGAACATAGCTCATGGCTCCGCTTATAAGGGCTGTGCCCCGTTTTCCCCTGAGTGCGTAGACACCCGATTCCTCTGCGCCCAGGTACCACAAATTGTCAATTATTCCGCCCGGTTTTCGAAATCTCATTTCCCGCTCCCCTGTTTGGATATTTATATTTTTTTGCCAAACAGTATCAAGCCCTGTGAGCTGGATTTCAAGCGGTATTTGGGCCCGAGGTATCGATAGGGGCGCGCGCGCCGAAGTGGGCAAGGGGCAGGGAACGCTTTTTGCTGGCGAAATTTAGTAAATTCTGTCATATCCAATCGCGATTGGAGGATTGAATCAGTGAAAAATATTGAGATATCCAAGGTGAAGTTGACTGAGGAGGAAATAGAGGCCGCGGTGGATGTTCTGCGGTCGGGAAATCTTCGCCAAAATGGCCAGTGCGACGCTTTCGAACGGGAATTTGCCTCGGCCGTCGGGGCCGCCCACGCTGTAACCTGCGCCAACGGTTCGGCTTCCCTCCATTTGGCTTATATGTCTTTTTTGAAACCAGGCGATGAGGTCCTCGTGCCTTCCTTCACCTTCATGGCTACCGGGTCGATGGTTACCATGAGCGGAGCCCGCCCGGTTTTTTGCGATATCGACCCGGAAACCTTTCTAATCGATCTCGAGGATGCCGAAAAACGCATTACCGAGCGCACGCGGGCTATCGCTCCGGTTCATCTCTTCGGAAATCCGGTTGACGCCGGCGCGGTTGCGGACTTTGCCGCCCGCCACAAGCTGAGCGTGGTTTGGGATGCCGCCCAGGCCCACGGCGCTTGCTGGGACAATCGCGATGTTGGTTCCTTCGATGATTTTGTCTGCTATTCTTTTTATCCCTCCAAAAACATGTTCGTAGGCGAAGGAGGGATGATTTGCACCAACAACCCCGACTATGATGCGAAGATGCGTTTGCTGCGAAGCCACGGAGAGTCGGGCAAGTACGTTCACACCCTCATCGGTTTTAACTACAGAATGACCGATGTCGAGGCCGCTATCGGGCGCAGGCAGCTTTTAAGGCTCGACCGGATGCTGGCCCAAAGGAGAGCCAATGCGGAGGTGATCTCCTCCGGCCTAAAGAACATAGCGGGCATAAGGCCGCAGAAACTGACCGCCAGGGGTGTCCATGGCTGGCATCAATATTGTGTCGTTGTCGATGCGGAGCAATTCGGCTGTAACCGTGACGTCCTGGCTGAAAGGCTGAAGGGAAAAGGCGTTGCGAGCGGCGTGCACTATCCCAGGGGCTTGCATCAACAGCCTGTTTTTCAAGAGCTCTACGGTCCGTCGAGCCTTCCGGTTACCGAAAAAACGGCTGAGACGATTCTCGCCTTGCCCGTTCACCATGGCTTAACCGTTGATGATGCCTACGCCGTAGTCGAGGCCGTCAGGCAATCGCGTGGGTGAAAACTGCGAGTTTTTGACATGAAGGCAAAAATACGGCCAAGGATAGAAAGCTTCTCGATTTTTTCGATCGGGGCCGCCGGGTAGGCCACATTCAGATCCGAATCCATGGTAAATTCCGAGCCGGGATAGATCACGAGCGCTATTGCCTCCTCATGAAGTCCGGAGCGCAATTGCTCGACGCACTCCATGACCCTCTCCCGGTTGTTGTCCGGGAAAACCGTGGAAACATGAGGCGTGCACACGTTGCCCGAGATGCCGTCCTCGACGGCGATTTTTGCCATTGCTGCACTTTATTCCAAGTCCTGCGCCCCGTCGTCGATACCGGGCAGTATACGACAATGAGAATCGATCATTTTTCCTGAAACAGCATCCATATGAAAACTTCCCCCTGATCGGCTCGCGAGAGCTTGGAGCACTCAAACGGCAAGATGTCTTGTAGTCAATCGCGCCGCGTTTTTCAAGTGCTCCTCTTTTTATAACATTCATGCTGGATTTGACCACAAGGAAGAAGGATTGCTGCGATAATCGTTGGAAAATCAATTGGATCATTTGACATATTTTAAACATTGGGAGTAGAAGCCTTCTCATGGAGCCAATGGAAGATGCGAAGACGGCGCTTGGCCGGCAACCCCTTTTTTATGGTCTTGGATGAAATAATGTATTTTCTCTACAGCTTGTTTTTCAGCGTATGGATAGTCTTAATGACGCCGATTTTTCTCTATAGGGCCCTGCGGCATGGAAAATACAGGCAGGGAGTGGCTCAAAGGTTGGGCAATCTTCCGGCGAGCCTTCGATGGGAGGGCCGGCCCACAATCTGGTTTCAT
Source organism: Deltaproteobacteria bacterium (assembly GCA_021780695.1). Taxonomy (GTDB): domain Bacteria; phylum Desulfobacterota; class Syntrophobacteria; order Syntrophobacterales; family Syntrophobacteraceae; genus SbD1. The sequence continues at coordinate 50,574 of JAJXYD010000028.1, read as the reverse complement.
GCCTGCTCGGTTGGTGAAACCCTAAGCATCGAGCCTTTGGTAAGGGAACTGAATAACCTCTTCCCCGAAGCCCGCCTCGTCTTCTCCACGGTGACCGCGACCGGTCAGACACTTGCCCGGGAGCGCTTCTCGGTCTATGGGCAGGGCAATACATTCTATTTTCCCTTCGATCTTGGATGGGTTTGCAGACGCTTTCTCGACTTTATACGGCCCACCCTCATCGTGATCACCGATACGGAAATCTGGCCCAACCTGCTGCGTCAGGCCCACAAGAGCTCCATTCCGGTCGTTATGGCAAACGGTCGTATTTCGGATAAATCCGTCAAATTATATCGGTTTGTGACTCCCTTGATGAAGAGGGTATTCCAAAGCTACGGCGCTTTCCTGATGCAGTCCGAAGATGACGCCCAACGTATTCGAGCGATCGGGGCCCCGGCGCACAAGGTGATCGTGAGCGGCAACATGAAGTACGATAAGCAGCCGGTGGAACAGGAAAAAGTGGAAGCGGCCGCGCGCGCCCTGGACGACGCCCTGGGTATTTCGTCGGAGCCTGGGGGACTCATAGTGGCTGGAAGCACCCATGAGGGCGAAGAACAGGTGCTCTTCGAGGCGCTGGGCAAAGTGAGGCTTTCGCCGGGGCTCGAGAATACAAGGCTCCTGGTGGCTCCAAGGCATCCGGAGAGGTTTGACGCAGTTGCCGAACTGGCCTCCCGCTTCGGTTTCGCGGTAAAGCGCCGTTCCGGGAAAAAACAGGAGGAAAGGGGAGCGCAGGTTTTGCTGCTCGACTCCATAGGAGAACTTGCCACGGCATACCGGTTTGCCACAATCGCATTTGTGGGGGGAACGCTTATTGCCCATGGAGGCCAAAACATTGTGGAACCCGCATGGTATTCCAAGCCGATCGTGATCGGGCCTTCCATGGAAAATTTCCGCCGGACTGCCGACGATTTTCTGGCTCGGGGGGCTCTAAAGCAACTGCGCGCCCCGATATCCGACAGGCAAGCGCAGATCGGGGAGCTAGGCGAACTGTTTTCAAAACTTCTTGTAGACGAAGAGACACGTTTTTCCCTGGGCCGCGCAGCTCGCGGGGTCCTGGAGAAAAACCGGGGCGCCTCGAAGTTTACGGCCGAAAAGATCGCGGCCCTCTTTAGAGAGGCCGCGGGCCGGTCACTATAAAGCCCGCAAAATCCGAAGACAATTTTCCGGACGCTCCGTCACGGGCTGAGAGTCCGGATATCCTCAGGAAAGAGAGTCGTCGACGATCCTGCGGGCCTCGCTGACGACGGCCTCCAGGTGGGCTTGGTCTCTGAAGCTCTCGGCGTAAATCTTGTATATATCCTCGGTGCCGGAGGGGCGCGCGGCAAACCAGCCGTTTTCGGCCACAACTTTCAGGCCGCCGATGGGGGCGTTGTTTCCGGGAGCCTTGGTAAGCATGGCCTTTATGGGTTCACCGGCAAGTTCGCGATCTTTTACGGCATCGGGGGTGAGTTTGGAGAGCTTCGCCTTCTGTTGCGCCGTTGCGGGGGCGTCTATGCGCGTGTAATGGGCCTTGCCGAACTCAGCGGTCAATTCCTGGTAGTGCTGGCCAGGGTCCTTGCCGGTCCTGGCGGTTATCTCGGCTGCGAGCAGGTTGGGAATTATTCCGTCCTTATCCGTTGACCAGACCGTGCCGTCGAAGCGAAGGAAGGAGGCCCCGGCGGACTCTTCGCCGGCAAAGCCCATGGAGCCCTCGATAAGCCCGTCTACAAACCACTTGAACCCCACCGGCACTTCCACGAGCTTTCTGTTCATGCGAGCCGCCACCTTGTCGATCATCGCGCTGCTCACAACGGTTTTTCCAACAGCCGCGCCGGCCGGCCAGGCCGTACGGTTGGCGAAAAGATAGGCTATGGCTACGGCCAGGTAGTTGTTTGGAACCATGAGCCCCTGAGTGCGGCTTACTATCCCGTGGCGATCCGCATCCGCATCGCTTGCAAAGGCTACGGCAAAACGGTCTTTCAGGGCTATCATCGGCGCCATGGCGTAACTGGAAGAGGGGTCCATGCGGATTTGACCGTCCCAGTCGAGGCTCATGAAGCGAAACGTAGGGTCGATGTCGTGGTTTACCACCTCGAGATTGAGGCCGTATTTTTGCGCGACGGCGTCATAATAGGCAAGGGATGCCCCGCCCAGCGGGTCGGCCCCGAGGTGGACCCGGCTTTCTTTAATGAGCTTCATGTCCACAACGGAGGTAAGATCGTCTATATAGGATGCGAGGTAATTATGTCTGTGGGTGGTTTCCTTTTTTAGCGCACGTTCGAAAGGGAGCCGGGATACCGCTCCCAGTCCGTTGGAAAGGATGGCGTTTGCCTGCTCTTCGATCCGGCGGGTTACTTGCGTGCCGGCCGGGCCTCCGTGGGGAGGGTTGTATTTGAAGCCCCCGAAGCGCGGCGGGTTGTGGGACGGGGTGATGACAATGCCGTCAGCCATGCCTCGGTCCCGGCCCCGGTTGTATGTCAGGATCGCATGGGAAATAACGGGTGTCGGGGTGTAGCCGTCCTCGGCATCGATCATAACGTCAACGCCGTTGGCGGCAAGAACCTCTAGAGCGGTTGCAAAGGCGGGTTCGGATAGTGCGTGGGTATCCATGCCCAGAAACAGCGGGCCGTCGATTGCCTGGCTGCGGCGGTAGAGGCAAATGGCCTGGGTTATGGCCAGGATGTGTTGCTCGTTAAACGAGTTGTCCAGTGACGAGCCCCTGTGTCCGGAGGTCCCAAAGGAGACGCGGTGTTCGGGAAGCGATGGTTCCGGGCGGTTGACGTAATAAGCCCTCACAAGGCGGGGGATATTGGTTAACATCCACTGCTGGGCCGGCTTTCCGGCATAAGGCGAAATTGTCATGGAAGCTCCGTGTTAAAAGTTGGTTACTGCCTCTTGAAATGCTTTACTCCCTCCTTGCCCGCGACGACGACATCGTGGGCGAGGTTAATAAACAGACCGTGTTCCATTATGCCGGCCCGCAGTTCCAGCTTTCGGGCCAGTTGCTCCATATCGGCAAGGGGGCCGAAGCGGCAGTCGAGGACGAGGTTTCCCTGGTCGGTTCGAAACTCCCGGCCGCTCGCCAGACGCCGAAGCGACACCTCGCCTCCCAGGGTGGAAAGATAGCGAGCCTGAGACCTCCAGCCGAAAGGCAGTACCTCTAGCGGGACCGCGCAATGGGTGCCAAGCCGCGGCGACATTTTGCTCTCATCGACTATAATAATTTCACGGCGGCTTGCCTGGGCCGCGATTTTTTCTCGAAGCAGCGCTCCGCCGCCTCCCTTTATCAGGTTGAGCTGCGGGTCGACCTCGTCGGCGCCGTCGATTGTTATGTCTATCTCGCGCGGCAGGTCTTCTTCAAGCATGGGAAGGCCCAGCCGGGCAGCCTCTTCCCATACGCCCACCGAAGTTGCAAACAAGACGATGCCCCTTAGCTCTCCCTCGCCGTACAACCTGGCTATTAGGCCAACCGCATGGGATGCGGTCGAACCGGTGCCAAGCCCCACGGTCATACCGGGCCGGATGAAGCGGACGGCATACTCGGCGGCCTGCTGTTTAAGGCGCGCGATGTTTTTGTCTTCCGGGGCCTCGCTTGTCATGGCTTTATCCTCAACCCGGCGGCGGCCTGCCGGTCAACCATCCAGAGCAGTTTCCCTCCGGTGGGCCTAACTGCCTGGGCCGGGAGCAAAGCAGGCTGGAAGGGACCTTCGATAACGCGTTTTAGCATCTCCGCCTTTTCGGCTCCGCGGACGAGAAAAGCCACTTGCCGGGCTGCATTGATCACAACCGGGGTCATCGTGATGCGCCACAGGGAACCGTTTTCGACATAGACGGCCATGACCCGTCTTTTGGTCTCGACTACCGCGGCCGTACCGGGAAAAAGCGAGGCCGTGTGTCCGTTTTCTCCCATGCCGAGAAGGATCAGGTCAAAGGGTTCCCGGAGTTTTCCCTCTTCGCGCGACTGGGGGCCAAAAGCGTTGCAAAGGACATTGTCGTAGTCTCTGGCCGCACTTTCGGGCGGATCTTCGCCGTGTATGCGGAAAATATGGGTGTTTTTAATGGCGATTTGGTCCAATAGAACGGTTTTGGCCATAAGGTAGTTGCTGCGCGGGTCCTCGGGAGCAACGCAGCGTTCGTCTCCAAAATAGATAAAGACCCTGGACCAGTCGATCGCCTCCCTGAATGGAGGCGAGGCCAGACGAGCGTAGACCGGACGCGGAGTCTCTCCGCCCGAAAGAGCCAGGCTGAAGCGGCCTCGCTTTTCGATAGCCAGCCGGGCCGCGTCGATTATCAGATCGACCGCACCGGCCGCCAGACTTTCCTTGTCCGGATAGACCGAAATCTGAGACATCTCAGCTCACCCTTCCTCAAGGCCTGTCATTATATTTACGATAGCGACGGATGAGGCCGTTTGTCGAACTGTCGTGATCGAGCCGGGGGGCCGTGGAGCAGAGCTGGGGTATAATTTTACCGGCCAGCACCTTGCCAAGTTCAACGCCCCACTGGTCGAAAGAGTCGATATTCCAAAGGACGCCCTGGGTGAAAACATTGTGTTCGTAGAGGGCCACCAGAGCGCCAAGGGTTCTGGGCGTCAAACTCTCGGCCAAAATGACATTGGTGGGACGATTGCCCTGGCAGACGCGAAAAGGTGTTTGAGAAGCCGGGGAGCCTTCGGCGTTAAGTTCTTCGGCGGTTTTTCCGAAAGCCAGGGCCTCGGCCTGGGCGAACATGTTGGCCATGAGCAGGTCGTGATGGCGCTCAAGCGGGCTTAGAGGGCGGCAAAACCCGATCAGGTCGCAGGGAATGAGTTTTGTGCCCTGATGAATGAGCTGGTAAAAAGAGTGTTGTGCGTCCGTGCCGGGTTCTCCCCAGATAATGGGTCCGGTCTCATAGCCAACCATGCGCCCCTCCAGGTCGACGTGCTTTCCGTTGCTTTCCATCTGCAATTGCTGCATGTAGGCGGGAAAGCGTTTAAGATAGGATGCATAGGGCATGAGGCCGATGGTTTGTACGTCGAAAAAATTGTTGTACCAGACCGTAAGAAGCCCCATAATGGCCGGAAGATTGCTCTCCAGGGGGGCCGTCAGGAAGTGCTGGTCCATGGCGTGAAAGCCGGCCAGCATATCCTCAAAATTTTGCGGTCCGACAGCAAGCATGGTCGAAAGCCCAATGGCCGAATCCATCGAGTAGCGCCCGCCCACCCAGTCCCAGAAGCCGAACATGTTGGCCGTGTCGATCCCGAATTCGCGAACTTTGGCCTCGTTTGTGGATACCGCGACAAAATGAGCCGCAACCGCCTCCTTTTGGCCAAGGGCCTCGACGAGCCATTGCCGGGCGGTAAGGGCGTTGGTCATGGTTTCAAGTGTGGTGAAGGTTTTGGAAGAGATTATAAAGAGCGTTTCCGCCGGGTCGAGATCCCGGGTGGCCTCCGAAAAGTCGGTCCCGTCGACGTTTGAGACGAAGCGGAAGCCAAGGGTACGTTGGCTGAAGGGGCGAAGTGCGAGGTAGGCCATCTCCGGGCCAAGATAGGAGCCTCCGATGCCGATGTTGATAACGTGTTTTATCCTCTTGCCCGTGCAGCCAAGCCAGCGGCCGCTGCGAACCCGGTCGGCAAAATCGGCCATTCTGCCAAGCACCGCGTGGACCTCGGCAACGATATCGGTCCCCTCGACCCGAATAGAGGCCTGGCGCGGGGCGCGAAGGGCGGTGTGCAAAACCGCGCGGTTTTCGGTAATATTTATCTTATCCCCCCGGAACATGGCGTCCCGCCTGGCCTCGAGGCCGCACTCGCGTGCAAGGCCAAAGAGCAGGGAAAGAGTTTTCTGGGTGATTAAGTTCTTGGAATAATCGAGGAAAAGGTCGGCGCCTTCGGCGCAAAACCTCTCACCCCGGGTCGGGTCCTCACCGAAGAGTTGGCGCAAAGTTTTTGCCCGGCTCTCCTCGTAATGGGTCTTAAGGGCTTGCCATGCCTGTGTTTGGGGCAGTCTTGGGCCATCGATCATAGGTTAACCCCTCGATTGTGATTTCCCTGGTTTTATTCCTTCTCCTTGTGCCCGCCGAATTCCCAGCGCATGGCGGAGAGGACCTTGTCGGCAAAATCGTCCATTCCTCTGGAACTAAAGCGGCTGAAAAGCGCCGATCCGATCACCGGGGCCGGTACGCCCTGGTCGATTGCCGCCTGCAGAGTCCAGCGCCCCTCGCCCGAATCGGACACACGGCCGGCAAACCCCGTGAGATCGGGGTTTTTGTAGAGAGCGTCGGCCGTCAAATCCAGAAGCCAGGAGCTGATAACGCTGCCCCTGCGCCACACTTCGGCAATATCGGGCAGGGGAAAATCGAACTTGTAATATTCGGGTCGTCGCAGAGGGGCTGTTTCGGCGTCCGCCCCCTCGAAGGTCAGCCCGATTCCCGCATTTTTGAGAATATTTAGCCCTTCGGCAATGGCCGCCATCATTCCGTACTCTATGCCGTTATGGATCATTTTTACAAAATGGCCTGCGCCGTTGGGGCCGCAGTGCAGATAGCCGTTTTCGGCCTGGGAGAGGGCTCCCGTGCGGCCGCTGGTGCGCTGTATCTGCGAGGGGCCCGGCGCGAGTGCTTCCAGGATGGGCTCGAGCCTTTTTACCGCTTCGGCTTTGCCGCCGATCATCATGCAGTAACCCCGGTCAAGTCCCCAAACGCCGCCGCTTACCCCCACATCGACGTAATCGATGCCTTTTTCCTTTAAGGACGCGGCCCTGCGGATGTCGTCGTGGTAATAGGAGTTGCCGCCGTCGACCAGGATGTCGCCCGGATCGAGAAGAGGAGCAACTTCTTCAAGGATTTTGTCCACCAGGGCCGCAGGCGTCATAAGCCAGACGACTCGCGGCGAGGAGAGCATCCCTATAAATTCATCCGGGCTTTTTGCCCCCTTTGCGCCTTTTGCCACTATCGCCTTCAAGGCTCCGGGGTTTCGATCGTACATGATACACTCGTGGCCGCTTCTGATCAAGCGAAGCGCCATGTTGCCACCCATGCGGCCAGCCCCGATCATTCCCAGTTGCATAAGCGTTCTCCTTTTTAGATTTATGTCCTTGTCCCCGGCCAGACTAATTTAGGAATCGCAAGAAGCGGGATAAAGAGGCGTCTTACTCAATTTTTTTGCTACCTCGGCGCGCCGTCCAGAATTTGGATTTTGAGCACGTCATCGCGTGGAATCGCCTTCTCTATGCGGATCTTTACCTGATCGCCCTGGCTAAAGCCCGCGTTCTCGGGCACCGGGGCGTTCGCCTCGATAAGCAGATCCGGGAGCAGAAGGTGGGCATAGCGGGCGTTTTTGTCAAGAACCAGGCAGTTCATGTTCTCTATGTCTTCCTGCTCGATGTACTTTAGAATCCAGTAGCGGGTCCATTTGCGCTGGATCGTGAAAACCTTCGACTGTGCAGTGGAAAGGCGCACCGCCGCCTCTTCGAGCTGCTCTTTGGAGTAGGCGCCCCTTACTCCCGCCAGTGCATGTTTTAGCTGGCGCTGTACAATGAGGTCGCAGTAGCGCCGTATCGGTGAGGTGACCGTCGTATAGTGCTCAATGCCCAGGCTGCAGTGGGGTTTGGCTTCGGTGGAAAGCTCCGCCCGTGAAAAAAGCCGTCTCTGGCGGTAGACGCGAAAGAGTTCGTGTTCGCTCTGTACGCATTCGGTTTCGGGCCGGCATTCGGCCTGGTTTCTGTAGAGCGAGGGCAGATCGCTTTGGGCCAGGTAGGCGGCGGCAACCGCATTTGCCTGTATCATCGACTCGGAAACCATGATCTGGCTCGGGGTTTCCTTGTCGTAGCGGGTGATCTGGATCATTCCCGCCTCGTTTACGTAGACCTGGATTTCCGGAATGGGCAGGATGACCGCGCCCGCATCGATTCTTTTTTGCCTCAGCCGGTTGGCAAGCTCAAAGAGGGCTTTCAGCCCGCTTTCCTTTTCTACAAGATCATTTACCTGCTCGTAGGTGAGCTGTCTTCGGACGGTGATCAAACTCGGGCAGATTTTTGTCTCAACTATATTGGCCTCGGAATCCATCCGGATGAGGAAACTGATCGCAAACCGCTTCTGATTGGCCTGCAAGCTCAGGATCCCCTCCGAGAGCAAAGGCGGAAGCATGGCTATGCGGCCGTCTGGCAGGTAGACCGAACTCGCCCTCGATTCGGCTTCCCGGTCCAAAGGGGTGCCCTGGCCGATAAGTTCGGCCGCGTCGGCGATGTGTATGCCCACTTCGAAAAGACCGGCCCCCAGCTCTCGAACACTGAGCGCATCGTCATAGTCGCGGGTTGAGGCGCTGTCGACCGTAAACACATCCAGGATCGAGAGGTCTTCGCGGCCGTTTGCCGCGCCGTCGGCGGGATTAAATTTAGCCAGCTCCCGCGCCTGTTCCATTGCATCCTCGGGAAACTCGGCCGAAATTCCGTTTTCGTGGAGCAGCAGGTTTTCGTCTTCCTTCCAAACCCCCAAACGGACCAGGGTGCGAAATGCTCCCTGCTGGTTGACCGGAATCGAGGCCTGCTTGAGGAGTTCCTTTACAAAATTGCCCTCCCTGCCCTCTGGGCCGAAAAGGGCAAAATCTTTAAGGGCATCGATGAGTTCTTGGCGAAACTCGATTTGCGGCGTCCCCTGCTTGCGCGTATTTATAGAGGAAAGCCACTTCGCGCCCTCTAAGAGTTTTCTCTCCCTTTCGGCTTCCTTTTGAAGCTCGGCGCGCCGGGCCTCCACATTTTCGGCTGAGCGGGGATAAAACCGGAAGTCTTTGGCCTGAAAGTAGAGCTTGTCGCAGAGAAGGGCTCTTTTGAGCGCCGCGGCCTGGTCGTCTGAAACAGGGGTTCTGAAAATGAACTCGGCGATTTCAGTGGACTCATAGCCGTTTTCCTCCAATTCAAGGAGTGCCCAGACTTCCGCGAGGTCGATATTTTGCGCGATATTTCTGCGGTTTTCGGAGATGGCCCGCAGCCTCTGGGTAAGTTCGCCCCGGCCCAGGGTCAGGTCCAGTCTTGTTTTGCCCCGGTAGAGGATCCTGGAGGGGGTGAGCGCCACTTCCCGGTTAGCCTCCGAGATCGCGTTGAGCCGGCCGTCTTTTACAACGACAACGACCCCGCACAGGATCTCCCGGGATTCATAAAATTCGAATACGTCGCCGGGCGCTATTTCGATGCCCTGATTCCGACTCATGTTTTACTCCGTAAAAAAAATTAAACTGGCGCAGAGCGCGCCGGGAGAATTACACTTTTTTTTGCCCCGCCCGTCGCCTCTTGGACTGGGAAAGGACGTCCTCACTTTTTTGGAGGATTTCCTCCCGCAAAAGATGCAGCGCCTGCAAGGCCGAGAGGGGGGTCATGTTTTCCGGGTCCAGTTCAAGGAGCCTGGTGCGAATCCAGTCGTTGGACCGGCTAAAAAGCGGCAGTTGCACGCGCGGTTGGGCAAGCGATGAAGGAGTAAACTCTTTGGCCCTTAAAAGGGGCCCGCCGGGAGCCTCCGTTTTGCCTTCGAGCCGGGCCAGAATTTGTCCTGCGCGCTCTGTGATTTCTGCGGGTAAACCGGCAAGCCTTGCGACCTGGATCCCGTAGCTTCTGCTCGAACTTCCGGCCGTCAATTTATGGAAAAAAAGGATTTCCTGCTCCGATTCCCTGATCGCAACATTGAAATTCTTTACCCTGGGACGGCTGCGGGCCAATTCTATAAGCTCATGATAGTGAGTGGCGAAAAGGGTCTTTACCCCCTTGCCCTCGAAGTCGTGCAAAAATTCGGCAACCGCCCAGGCTATGCTCATTCCGTCGAAGGTGCTCGTTCCCCTGCCTATCTCATCGAGTATTATAAGGCTGCGGGGCGTGGCCTGATGCAAAATATTCGCCGTCTCATGCATTTCTACCATGAAAGTCGAGCGGCCGCGAGCAAGATCGTCGGAGGCCCCGACCCGGGTGAAAATGCGGTCCACTATTCCGATGCGCGCTTCGCGGGCCGGGACGAAGCCGCCAATCTGGGCGAGCAAAACGATCAGGGCGGCCTGCCGCAGAATTGTGGATTTGCCGGCCATGTTGGGACCCGTAATGATCAGCACCTGCTGGTCTTTCTGGTCGAGATCGAGATCGTTTGGCACAAAGCTGCCTTCGGGCAAAAATCTTTCTATAACCGGATGTCTTCCGTCCCGGATATGGATCGAATCGCTCGAATCGACTTCGGGCCTGGAATAATCGTATTTGGCGGCAAGTTCGGCAAGCGAGCCCAGGCAGTCGAGTTCGGAGATAATTTCGGCCATCTTCTGTATCCGTGCGCTTTCGCGGGCGACAGCCTGCCGCAACTCCCCAAAGAGCCTCTCTTCGAGTTCGAGCCTTTTGTCGTCGGCCTCCAGGACCTGCTGCTCAAATTCCTTGAGTTGCTCGGTAATGAAGCGTTCGGCGTTTACCAGGGTCTGCTTGCGGTGATAATGGGGCGGCACCGAGGAGAGGTTTGAACGGGATATCTCTATATAGTAGCCGAAAACTTTGTTAAAGCGAACCTTTAGGGAAGATATCCCGGTCTCTCGGCGCTGGGCCGCTTCATATTCGGCCATCCACCCTTTTGCATCGCGGCTAAGGCGCACGTAGCGCTCCAACTCGGGGTCGAAGCCCGGGTTGATCGCGCCGCCGTTGGATAGAGTTGCCGGGGGCGGGTCGCAAAGTCCGGCTTCCAGATGGGCGGCCAGCTCTTCGAGGTTGTCCCATTGTGAAAACATGGAGGCAAGAAGAGGGCTCTGCGCCGTTGAGATGGCCCGGCCAAGCTCGGGCAGCGCCTGGAGCGATTTTTTAAGGCCCGTAAGATCCCGTGGGGAAGACACCCCCGTGCTGTTTCTGCCGTTTAGCCGCTCGATGTCGTTTATCCCTTCGAGAACGGCAAGGACCGAACCTCTCATAGCGCTTTGTGCCGCCAGTTCGGCCACCGCGCCCTGCCTGCTTATTATTTCCTCGAGGTCGAGGAGCGGATAGCGAAGCCATTGCCTGAGCTTGCGCCCGCCCATGGCCGTTCGCGTATGATCGATCACATCGGCAAGCGAGCCCTTTTTGCCCTGAAACCCCGCGCAGTAAAATATTTCGAGGTTTCTGACCGTAGCCTCGTCGAGCACCATGAATTGCGAACGTCTGTAGGGGATTACCCGGCGGATGTGCTCGCAGGAGTTAAACAGGTTTTTATGGGCATAGGCCAGGACTGCTCCGGCTGCCTGAACGGCCGAATCCATGCCGTCGACGCCAAAGCCTTCGAGGGAGTGGACGTGGAAATGGGAGGTGAGCAGCTCCAAAGAACGGCGGCTGTCAAAAAGGATTTCCTCAACCCGGGTAAAGGAGGCATCCAGGCAGTTTTCAACGCTCCTGGTCCACTGGGCGCTAAACTCCTCGGGGATAAGCACCTCTTTGGGGCCTATCCTGAGCAGTTCTTCGACCAGGCTTTCCTCGGACTCGACTTCGGTGATCCTGAACTCCCCCGTGGAGATGTCGAGGAAGGCCAGGCCCAGGGGCTTGTGACCTCCGGGCTGGCGCACGGCGGCAAGATAATTGGGCTGATCGGAGGTAAGATTCTGGTTGTCCACGATGAGCCCGGGGGTTAGGACCCTCGTAACCTCGCGTTTGACCAGCCCCTTGGCCTTCCTGGGGTCCTCGACCTGGTCGCAGACCGCTATCTTGTAGCCCGCCGCAACCAGCTTGGCTATGTAGCCTTCCGCGGCGTGGTAGGGGACTCCGCACATCGGTACCGGGTTTTCCGCCTGCCTGTCGCGCGACGTCAGAGCTATTTCGAGCACCTTCGATGCCGTTTGCGCATCTTCGAGGAATAATTCGTAGAAATCTCCCATGCGGTAGAGCAAAAGAGAGCCCGGGTACTTCGATTTGATTTCGAGGTACTGCCGCATCATGGGGGTAAGCTCGTTCATAGGTTTTCCGTGCCCGAAAGAAATACCCGGCGTTTTTTCATGCCGGTTATAATGTATTATGCTTGTAAAATGGCCACAGGTTCAATATCACCTCACATAAGCCGGACAAGTGCCCATTATAGAACCAGTAAAGGGAGTTTCGCAATTGGATCAAGATGTTATTCGCCTTCGCTCCGTTCGTCTGCACAATCTGAAAAAACTCGATTTGGATATCCCGCTCTACAAGCTGATCGCCCTTACCGGCGTGAGCGGTTCGGGTAAGTCGAGCCTTGCGCTGCACACCCTTTACGCAGAGGGCCAGCGCAGGTACGTCGAGACTTTTTCGCCCTACGCCCGCCAGTTTCTCGAACGCATGGATCCCCCCGAGGCCGATCTGATCGAGGGGATTCCGCCAAGCATCGCGATAGAATCGGGTACGGCGGTTCGAAGCTCCCGCTCCACCGTCGGGACAATAACCGAAATCAACGACTACCTGAAGCTTTTATTTGCAAGGCTTGGGACCCCCAACTGCCCCTCGTGCGGAAATCCCGTATCACGGGATACTCCCGAGTCGATCTACGCAGGCCTGGCGGATCTAAAAGACGAAGACAGGGTGCTCATATGTTTTCCCTACAGGACCGATCTGGAAGAGGACTGGCGCGCACGGCTGATCTCGCAGGGCTTCCTTAGAATATTTGAAAGCGGCTCGGTTAAGGATCTCGAGACGCTGGACCCTTCGGGGGGGCGGCCCGAGGCCGTCGCTCCCACGGTGCTGGTCGTAGTCGACCGGCTCCGCTGGGGAGGCGCAACGCGTGAGCGCATCCTCGATTCCCTCACCACGGCCTACAGCGCTCCAACGGGCGAACCAAATCCGCCCGCCGGTCCCGCCCACCGAGTTGCCGTGGTGGTTATGCCGGATCGGGTAAGACATTTCAGCTCGGAACTCTCGTGTGCGGCTTGCGGAAATCACATAGCTCCCGCCACCCCGAATCTTTTTTCCTTCAACAGCCCGGTTGGAGCGTGTCCGGTGTGCCGGGGCTTTGGAAGAACGATCGGTGTGGATATCGACCTGGTCATTCCCGACAGGAGTTTGACCCTTGCACAAGGAGCGGTAAAACCTTTCGGCAGGGACCGGGAGGAATATTTCGAGCTGCTCGAGTTTTGCAAAAAAGAAAAAATCCCCGTAGACGTTGCCTTCGACGATCTCGACGAGTCGGCTAAAGACAAAATTATAAACGGAAAGAAAGGCTATTACGGCATAAAGGGTTTTTTCGAGTGGCTTGAAACCAAGACCTACAAAATGCATGTGCGGGTCTATCTTTCACGCTACCGCGCCTACGTCGCCTGTGAGTCCTGCGGCGGCTCACGCTTTCAGCCCGCCGCTCTTCTCTACCGGCTGCGAGGCGTCAATATCGCCGAACTCTCCTCGTTTAGCATAGGCAAGCTGAGCGATTTTTTCGGGGGCGAGTGGCCGCAAATAGCCAACGACCCCGCCGCGCGGCTGCTCGTAAAGGAAATCAAAAGCAGACTCGACTTCCTCATGGCCGTGGGGCTCCACTACCTTTCTATCGACCGTCAGTCCAGAACCCTTTCGGGCGGGGAGGTGCAAAGGGTTCATCTGACCAAGGCCCTGGGGTCGGCGCTGGTAAATGTGCTCTATGTGCTCGACGAGCCGAGCGTGGGGCTCCATGCGCGCGATCAGTTGCGGCTGGTCGATCAGTTAAACCGGCTTGTCGCGATGGGAAACAGCGTCGTTATGGTCGAACACGACCCGGGAATGATCCTTTTTGCCGACGAGGTTATCGATATGGGGCCGGGCGCGGGCGAGCGCGGGGGGGAAGTCATGTTCCAGGGACCGCCCGAAGCTCTTGTCAATTGCGATAAGAGCCTTACCGGGGCCTATCTTTCGGGCAAAAAGTCGGTTCTGCCCGCTTCGATCTGCCGCCGTGCGCCCAACCCGTGGAGAAAGCTTACCATCACCGGAGCGCGCGAAAATAACCTGAAGGGGATAGATGTCTCAATCCCTCTCGGGCTTATCGTCGGGGTAAGCGGGGTTTCGGGTTCGGGGAAAAGCACGCTTGTCGAAAAAACGCTCTACCAGGGGTGGCTTAGAAAAACGGGCCGGCCGGCCGAACCCCCCGGTCTTCACGACGCTATAGAGGGGAGCGAAAACATAAGCGAGGTTATACTGGTCGACCAGCAGCCGATAGGTCGCACTCCAAGAGCCAATCTTCTCACATACACCAAGGCCCTCGATCCTTTGCGAACGATGCTTGCGGCCACACCCGAAGCCGTCGCCAAGGGATTCTCGGCCAAGCATTTTTCCTTCAACGTCCCCGGGGGAAGGTGCGAAACGTGCTCGGGCGAGGGGTTCCAGAGGGTCGAGATGCAGTTTTTGGCAGATGTGCTCGTGCGCTGTCCTCACTGCAACGGCAAAAGGTTCCAGCAGGAGGTTCTGGCTATAAAAGTGAGGGGGGTATCGATCGGGGATATGCTCGATATGAGCGCCAGGGAAATCCTGGACCTTTTCCCCGAAAACCGCCGCCTTGCCGATGCGCTGGAACCCGTTACGGCCATAGGCCTCGATTATGTCAGAATGGGGCAGCCTCTTAGCACTTTTTCGGGCGGGGAAGCCCAAAGGCTAAAGCTCGTCCGCCATCTCTTCGTTCCCGGCAGTCACGATGGCGGGGAAGGGGGCAGGTCCAATCTTTTTATCCTCGATGAGCCCACCACGGGTCTTCACCAGGACGATATAGCGAAGTTGATCGCGGTTCTTGTAAAACTGGCCGAAAAAGGTCACACGGTCCTTGTGGTCGAACACAACCTCGACCTTTTGGCCGCCTGCGACTGGATAGTCGATCTTGGCCCGGAAGGGGGCGAAGAGGGCGGGCGGATCGTTTGCGAAGGTTCTCCCGAGTCGGTGGCCGCCTGTTCGCAAAGCATTACCGGCCGCTACCTGGCCGAGCGGTTTGGAGCCGGGGACCGCCCTCTGCGCCCGGATCTCTTTGATGAGGCCGCCGAGCCCCAGGCCGGTTTCGCACCCGCCCCAAAAGGCCATGACGCACAGGGGCGTGTCGTGGGGCTCCAACCTCGCGGGGCAAGGGAGCAGTCCGATGAAATCATCGTCCGTGGAGCGCGGGAGCATAACCTCGATATCGAGGAAATCAGGCTTCCGAGAAAGAAAATGAGCGTTCTGACCGGTCTTAGCGGCTCGGGAAAATCCACCCTGGCTTTTGACGTGATTTTTGCCGAAGGCCAGCGCCGCTATCTCGAGTGCCTTTCTTCCTATGTGCGCCAGTATTTTAAAATCATGGAAAAACCGGAGGTGGACCGCATCGAGGGGCTTGCCCCAACGATCGCCATAGAGCAGAGGACCAGCCAGTTCGGCAGACGCTCGACGGTGGGAACAATTACCGAGACCCACCATCTGTTGAGGCTTCTCTATGCAAAGCTTGGGCGCCAGAGATGCCCCCGGTGCGCGAGGGAACTCGAAACCTTAAGCGTCGACGATATTCTTTCCCGCGTGCGCCGGGAAGCCGGAGACCGCGGGGTTAAGCTTCTCGCTCCCCTGGTGCATGGGCGAAAAGGCATCTACCGCGATCTTTTCGAGCGGTTGCGGCGCATGGGCTTTAAACAGGCAAGGGTCGACGGGCGCTATGTGGAGCTGGACCCCGTGCCCGAGCTTGCGAGGCGGCGCGAACACGATATAGAGGCGCTTCTGCCCGGCCTCGACCACGCCAGGATAAAACCCGACCAACTGCTCGACTCGGTTCGCCGCGGCCTGGCGATGGGCGGGGGTTTGCTCTACCTCGATACCGGAAGGGCAGAGACAAAGGTGTTTAGTCTCCATCTCTACTGTCCGGTTTGCGATGCGGGGCTTGCGCCTCTCGATCCGAGGCTGTTTTCCTTCAACAGCAGGCAGGGGCATTGCCCGGCCTGTAACGGGATAGGAAGGGTAAAAAGGGTGGCTTCGGAGAGGCTTCGAGGCGGACCCGGCGTACCGTTGAAAAAGGGGCTTTTGGCTTTTCTGCGCTCTTCGGTGTGGCGAGGTTCCAAGCGGGAGGCCGATAAATTCGAGCGTGTCCTCCGGGCCGAACTCAAAATAGATCCCGAAAAGCCGGCTCTAAGTCTTGAGGATTCGGTCTGGGAAGAGATTCTTCAGGGCCGGAAGGGCAAGTTTAAGGGCGTGCTCGAAATTTTGAGTGCGGTATCGGAAGAAGACGAATCATGGAAATGGATCCAGCCCATGTGCGAGGATCTGGACTGTCCGGCATGCGGGGGCAGTAGACTCAATCCTCAGGCCGTATCGGTCTATTTCAGGGACTTAAATATCGCTCAGATGAGCGCGATGAGGGTGAGCGAACTTTCCTCCCTGTGGAAATCGCTTCGCTTCAGCCGCGAGGAGTTCCCTGTTGCCGAGCCGATTGCAAAGGAGGTGACCCAAAGGCTTTCCTTTCTTGAAAAAGTCGGCCTGGGTTACCTCTCGCTTGACAGGTCGGGGGAGACCCTTTCGGGCGGTGAAACCCAGAGGATACGGCTTGCCGCTCAACTTGGCTCAAACCTTCGAGGCGTCTGCTACATACTCGATGAGCCCACAATCGGCCTGCATCCGGCCGACAACGCCAAACTGCTCGAAAGTTTGCATAAGCTGCGCGACAAGGGCAATTCGGTCATTATAGTCGAGCACGATACGGAGACGATGAAACAGGCCGATCTTGTGGTGGAACTGGGGCCGGGGGCCGGGAAAAGCGGTGGCAAAGTGATTGGTTCGGGATCTTTCGAGGAGTTGGCCGCAAACGGGCCGACCCTTACCGGAAAATGGTTCGGCAGGCCCCTGGACCAACTGTGGGAGATCCCGGCGCGAAAGAAAGCCGGAGGATCGGGCTGGCTCGAGTTTAAAGACGCACGCGTTAGAAACCTCAAGGCTATAGACGTACGGCTGCCTCTAGGATTGCTTATCTCGGTAACGGGGGTATCCGGGGCTGGGAAGAGCACGCTTGTAAAAGAGGTGGTATATCGAAGACTTGCCGAACCGGGCGATTTTGCGGCAGCCCAACTCGGCTCCGCTGGCGCGTCTCCTCGAAGAGTGATGGAGGTCGATCACAATCCGATCGGCCGAACGCCCAGGTCCATTCCCGCCACCTACATCGGCGTATGGGACGATATCCGCAAATTTTTCGCCATGCTCCCGGATGCCCGCGCAAGGGGGTTTGGGCCGGGAAGGTTTTCGTTCAACGTTAAGGGCGGACGCTGCGAGGAGTGCAAGGGGCAGGGCAGGGCCAAGGTAGAGATGAATTTTTTACCCGATGTTTTCGTTCCGTGCGAGACGTGTTCCGGAAGCCGGTTCAACGCGGAAACCCTCGATATCCGGTTTAAGGGCCGCAGCATAGCCGATGTTCTGGCAATGCCCGTCGACGAGGCCGTGGAGCTCTTTTCGTCCATTCCGCGCATCTCCCGCCAGCTAAAAGTCCTGAGCGATCTGGGCCTTGGGTATCTGGAACTGGGCCAGCCAAGCCCGACGCTTTCCGGCGGGGAGGCGCAGCGAATAAAGCTTGCAGGGGAACTGGGCAACTCCAGAATCCCAAGCTTCTATATACTCGACGAGCCCACAACGGGACTTCACCGCGCCGATACGAAGCGGCTGGTGGATGTGCTGCGGGCCCTTACCGACCATGGACATACGGTCCTTGTCATAGAGCATAATACCGATTTTATCTGGGCGAGCGACTACGTGATCGATATAGGTCCCGGAAGCGGAGACGAGGGCGGCCGGATAGTGGCCGAAGGCACGCCGGAGGATATCGCGGCCGCGCACAAAAGATCTCTTACCGGTCGCGCGCTGGCGCAATACGCGGGCAAGAAAAAGAAAGGGTAGGGCCGCGGCGCCGGTTGGAATATCCCGCGACTCGCCGGGGAGGCACTCACCGGCATGACAACACCCTGACTCTGCCGTCTTTCAGGTCGTATTTAGCGCATACGATCCGGATTTTGCCCGAATGAACCAGGTTGTCCAGGAGCGGCGAATCCTTGGTCAGCAACTGTGCCGACCTCTTTATGTTGAGGTCTATAGCGGCGTCGAGAAGCCTCGATTTATCTTTGCCTTTTATCTGCCGCCTGGCCAGTTTTACGCTGGGAGCGATCTTTTGTACTATTGCCCTTACGTTGGGGTCTTCACGACCCGTTGAGTCAAGAGCCGCCTTCACCGCTCCGCATTGGCCGTGGCCCAGCACCATGATGAGCCTGGCCCCAAGGTGTTGGACTCCATATTCGATGCTTCCAACCACGACGGGGTTTACGACATTTCCGGCATCCCTTACGACAAAGAGTTCCCCCAACCCCTTATCGAATATAATTTCGGGAGGGACTCTGGAGTCGGAACAGGAGAGTATGACCGCGTAAGGGTGCTGCCCGGAGGCAAGGCGACGTCTCAGGCCGGGAGCGCTCTTTTCTTTGATCTTTAACCTGTTTTGGACAAAGCTGCGATTGCCGTCCAAAAGTTTTTTTAAGGCAAGGTCGGGACTGATGCCTGAGTCGGCTTTTAGTGCAAGTCCGGTTCCCTGTGCGGGCAGGAAAATAAACAAGAGCAGAAACAATCCGATTTTGGCTTTCATTATCAGAGCCCATCCCTGTTTAAAGGTTTTAATGACTCGCCTTTACCGATACCGGGTTTAAAAAAGGCGTAACGGCAAAAACGATTACCGGTATTGCGGGGAGCGTTAAGGGATTTTCACGCCCGGGCCGGTGAAGATATCAGGAGAGCCTCACCCTGGGGAGAACTCTATTTTTCCTCTATGCGGTTACCCTGTATTCTGTGTGTCCCAATGAGGATCGTCAAGAGGTGCGGAAGGTAATTTTTCTGGGCGGGACCGCCGGGAAAAAGAACGAGTTGCAAGGGGTAGACATCAAAGAGGATGTGACTGTATCGTTATTTTATGAATTTATTAAAATTTTTGTTGCATCCGTTTTCAAAAGTCGTTAGGTTTGATCCTTCCAAACAATAAAAAGCGCCGGGTTCTCAGTACATCGCTTTTAGCTTCCTCTGTTGCTGTGGTTTACTTGTGGTTTTTATCTCCCGCTGATTGTCCTTTTTCTACCTCAAAGTTAATCATGCCGCTCAAGACAAAGCAGACCTTCGCCGCAAGGCGAGATGTTGGCTTATGCCAAACGAGATGGGGCAATGATTGATGAATCTTCAAAAAATTTGTTTATCCCCTTTCCCGAGTAGCCCCTTTGCATTGCCGATTTACCGGAGCGATACCTGCCTACGGGTCTTAACACCCGTCATGTTCAAAGCGCGGTAAAGCCGGATCCGTTTGGCGTTGTTATCTGCGCAACCCCCGGCCACGGGGTTTGTTCAGGTTTTGGGTAAAAGAAAAAGCCGTATTCAGAACAATCAACAAGGGGAGGTTACAATGAAAAAGAGAGGCAGTCATGTTTTTCTCACTGCAATTTTGACCGTTTTTTGCTTTGCTCTTCCCGGTGCGGCCACGGCCCAGGCAATGTCCACACCGACTGTCTCGGAGTTTTTGAATGCGGCCAACGCAGTATATCTTATAAACGCCACCCCCGCCGGCATGACGCGCTTTACCTACAACGGCCAGGCGGCCTATATGGTCGATCCGGTCAACGGAGCTGTTTCCTATGTGTATATAACAGCGGAAAATCAGATTATCATCGCCTATCAGGGGACAACCGGGGGCCTTAACATGTTTTGGGATCCCATAGGGGCCATGTCGCAGGTTCTTACCGATGTCGAGATCGTTTTCTCCGATGATTTGAGCGGCACCAATCCGCCTGCCTTCGGTACGGCTTTAAATTTTGCGAAATGGGTCATCGCGGCCGCCAATGCCAAGGGCTACAGCACCTCCGATATCTTTGTCACCGGTCATTCCCTGGGCGGGATCGAGGCCGAGTATGTCGCCTCTCAGACGGGCCTGGCCGGTATCGGCTTCGAATCGACGGGAATCGCCGCCAAGCCGGCGGCCGGCGCCGGCGGCACCAATTTCGTCAATACGGTCGTCTACGGAGACCCGGTTGCCAATTTCGCCTCGGATGTATACGCCGAACAACCTTGCGCCCCGCCCTATGTCGCCGGCGGCGGCAGGGCTCCTCATTACGGCTATATTGCCTATATTGGTTCGCAATCGGATGAGAAGAGCCTTCAAAACTACGCGCTGGGCCTGACATGGTTGGAATTAGGCCTGGATCCCTGGCCTTTTGTCGAACTGATGGCCGAATTCCACCTTCCCGGCGTCCAGGCCCATGATCTGAACGTTACCCTCAATCCCAACAATGTCCTGGTTGACGGGGTCGGAAATATGAGCGGGGAAGTTGTAAGCGTAGGTGATTTGCAGATTCCGGCCTTCATTAGCGAGATGTCAGGGGCTGGACGACTTACAAAAGGGTAGAAATAAAATCAGCCGACAGGCTCTTTTCCTGATTTTCCACTGGTGGGCGCGGGTACCGCTTGCTCCCACCAGTCTTTTCGGGCTCGACCGGAGAGCGGTTTCGCCCGGAACCTGCCTTGACCACCCACTGCGACTTTTATCCCTTACCGAAAACGCGCCACAGGAAAATGGTTATCATTAAAAGAGAGCCAGTGGCCTGGACAGCGGTCGAAATACCCCAGCCGGCCAAGCCTCCCACGCTCGCCTTAAAAGCCATGCGCCAGCTTTTCTGCTTGAGGTATTCGCCGTAGAGGATGCCCAGGGCATAGCCCAGCATGGCGCCGATAAGGTGGAAAAAAATAAAACCCAGTATGCAGCCGAGTATGCCGTAGAGTAAAGCACGGCCGCTGCCCCCAAGCATCTTTGCCCCCAATAGCGGCATCCACACCTCGGAGGTGCTCGTCAGGGCGGCAATGACCGAGATTGCCGAAAACGGACCGTAGCCTATCACCTGAAAATTGGTGGCAACCGTGTAGGCAAGAACTGCCAGCCAGACCATGAGAGGTCCGGGCAGCAGAGGCAAAAAAGAGCCGATAAAACCGAAAAACATGAAAATTATTATTACCGTAAGACCCAGGGTTCCCATCTGCTAAACCTCGCCTTTTAAACTCAAACAGCACTTCGGAGGATGTTTTGCCCCTGACAGGAACGATACTGTCCGGGGTGTTTTCCGTGCTTATAGCACGCGCGCTGGCCGCAGGCAAAAAAACAGACCGGTAGGGGGGCTGTTAGGTCAAAAGAAACTCCGGCTTTTCGGCAAAAACCGATTGGAGGTCTTATTATTTCCATAGTGAGTAGTGTAAAACAGGGGCGAAAATTGTCCATGGAGCTCGGACGCCTTATCTTATAAATGGTGTCGCAATCACAATGGGCAAGGAGACATTCTCATGACGATTCTAAAATACAATAGCAGGGAAATAAGATTGGACGAGGAAGGTTACCTGGAAAAGTTCGAGGATTGGGACGAAACGGTAGCCTGCGCCCTGGCCGACAGTGAGGGGGTAAGTAAAGAGTGCCCTCTGGGCGAACACCAGATGGAAATCTTAAAATTCATCCGCCAGTACTATGAAAGGTTTGGCTCGGCTCCGGTTGCGCGCGCGGTGTGCGTCAGGGTGCAACAACCCGGCAAATGCGAATACGTTCAATTCCCCGATCCGATAACGGCCTGCAAAATCGCCGGAATCCCCAAGCTCGAAACCGGTTATCCCTTGATGTAGCGAAGGTGGAGGCGAAAAAGAAAATGATTATTTTTTGGTCGCAAGCATATTGAATTATGCGATTAATTTAGCAGGAGCGGCTTCCATGCCAAAAAATAAATTCATTTTTTCGACCCTTCTGATTACTTCGGCTCTTTTTTTTACGACGATTGTTTCCAACGGGGTTGCTGTGGGAGGTTGTTCGTGGATGGACGGCTTGAGCATAGTGCGTTTGTTTAACAGCGGCCGTCACACAACTTGGACTTGGGGGGCCGGTGCCTGCCCCGGTGAGGCGAGGTGCGCTTCGCACACGGGTGTCGGCCGCGCTGCCAATGTGCCCGAACCGGTCGGACGGCCGGGGGTAAAAAGCGCACTTGGCCGCGACACCTGTTCGTCGGCTTATGACATAGACTGCGATTGTCACCCTCAGGGTTGTCCGCCCTATGATGAGGGCGCCTCCGTTTCCGGAAGAGCGCCCGGGGCAGGGTGTTCGGGTCCTTATTAGGTTTACGGTTTAAACCTAAAAAAGATATTTTTTGTCCAGGGTGAGATTTTTGTCTCCGAACGGTTCCCGTACGGAAAGTTTGAGGGCCGGGATCGAGGTGTCGAAGAGGAGCTTTTGCACGCCCGCAAGCGTGTAACTCTTCGCGGGCCTGCCGTCGATTTGCGTGATAACGTCGCCGGGGGCCAGCCCCATGTTTGCCGCGGGCGAGGGGTTCCAGACCCCGGTTACGACCGTATTTCCGGCATAATCGCGGCTTAGGGCAAGGCCCGCGCTGTATAAGTTGTCCATCGGCCTGCCGCCGTGATTGGGAACCAGGAGCATCTGTTTGGACGGGTAGTCGATTGTCACGGTGAAGTTGGACAAAATCCCGTAACCGATCAGGGCCAAGGTTTGGCCCCGCTGGGTGGTGGCTACCGCCTTTCCGATCTGAAGGGGTCCCAGGCTGAGGTCGGTCAACCGTACAAGGCGGGCCTGATCGAGGTTGCCGAAATTGCCGCTTGCCATCGCGCCGTTTCCATAGAGCTGGGCATCTATGGAGGTACTTTTTAGAAATTCGGCCGGAATAGACAGGGGGTCGCAAAGACCTGTGTCGATTGAAGCCGCGAAGCCTTCCTTTCCGCACCTTGCCGCGACCTGGGGAACAAAGGCGTTTTTCCAATCCTCTGCGATGCTTATAAGGGTTCCACCGGCAACGGGAGCCAGTGGCGCCGTATCGCTTGAAAGAGTGAGAAGCTTTTTACCGTAGTCGATCCGGACCTTGAAAAAACGCAGAAAATTGGAGCCGATAAAGCCGTCTATCCTTATTCCGGCCCTCTGGCTGAAATGGGGGTTGAAAACGACGGCGGAAACATCTCCAGCTTGCAAGCCTCCAAGGGAGAGGTTTTTTAAACGGGTAAGGCAGACCTTGCTTCCCGCTCCGGTTGATCCCCTTGCGCTGCATATTCCTTCCATCCTGAGGCCAAGGCGGGAGGCGAATTTTTTGCTCACGGCGGTAATCGAACCCGTATCGAGGACGAATGTATAGTCGGGCGCCGAGCCGTTTACGGCCGCCTTTACGATAATCAGGTGCCCGACGAGCTCGAAAGGCAGGGTCGCTTGCGAATGGGCTCCCGCAAGGGCTTGTCCCGAGGCGAGAAGAGAAACGGTGTTTTCGGCCAAAGAAAAGGCCGGGCAGGTCGTTAAGGCGCAAAAAAACGCCAGGAAAAAACAAACTTTCTTCACTCAATGTCTCCCAATGTTTTTACAAAGTTTTATTGGAACCAGTTCTTTTTGGAACCGTCCACCAGTTCGCGCCCCTCACCCGGAAACAGGTCGCAGTCTTCCGGGAGGGTGTTTGGCGGCAAAGGTTTTGTGACAGCTAAATTAGCAAGATCCATACCTTTGGGCCAAAAGGTGGATATGGGCTGCGGACCTTCCAGGGCAGCCGGGGGGGGGGCCGTATCGACAAGGGTCGGATAGAGGCCCAGATCGGCGTCCTGAACCGGAACGCTGAATTCAATGGGAATTCCGTTGGGGTCAAAGGAATAGATGGAGTAAATGATGCCGTGATCCATTATATCGGATACCCAGAAGCCGGCCGCGTCCAGGGTTTTTTTGAGCGCGCAAAGAGACTCCAGGGTATCGACGGAAAAGGAGACGTGGTCAAAGACCGTGGGGCCTGAAACCGGTACTCCATGGTCTTTTTCTTCCACGGGTTCCACGTCGGGCCATTCGAAGAAGACGATGTAGTTTTGGGGGGAAATTTCGAAGAAATAGAGTTTATATCCTGTTTTGCCAAGCCCCCCTACCAGCCTCATGCCGAGCAGATCGCGCCAGAAGCGGATGGTCTTCTCCATGTCCCTGGTAGCCATCGCCAGGTGGTGAATGGTTTTTAGTCCAAACAAGTATTGTCTCCTTGGATTTGCCCCTTTATGCAATAATTTGACACAAAAGTCACCCCCCCATGCGGTAAAAATTTCGAAAATACCCCTCTAAGAGTTGCCTCATCCGACAGATCTTTGACAGATCCGATAAGCAACCGCAGAGGAGAGTTTTCGGAAATATCCGGGGGAGGCGGAGACGTTGGCCAATGGGCGATTACCTGTTGAAATCCTTCCTTGTTCGTGCTATTGGAGCGTCTTGTGTAATTGCTGTCCAGGACGCCGGCATACAAATAACTTAAAAATCGTTAATTGTTGGCGGTTTACATAATGGGGTCCAAGTCTAGAGCTTCCCATCCGCTCCTCCTCGGCATGCACGAAGGCTATCCTGTTAAATTTATTTGATTATTTATTGACCTTTCGGGGTAGCCGAGTTAAACCGACTTCGATTGTAAAACGAAGGAGCGCGCGGGTTGAAACCTTTTGGGAGGGTCCGCAAGGCGGCGGATGTTCCCCCGGCGCTCCTGATTTTTGAAAGCTTCCCACTCCGCGGGGCGCCAAGGGTTAGATATGACTTTAGAACAACATCTTAGCAAACACAAAGAAAAGATCGTCGGTAAATGGTTTGACCTCCTGGCGGGTACCTACCCGCCAGAAACCGTGCGGCTGTTCAATACGCAAAGCGATCCATTCGCCAATCCGGTGGGACATACTTTCCGAACTGCAATTGGGGAAATAATCGAGGAATTTTTCGGTCTAAACCGTCCCGAGGCTCTTACGCCCCTTTTGGACAAGGTGATAAGGGTGCGCGCCGTTCAGCGTTTTTCTCCCTCGGAGGCTCTCTCCTTTGTCTTTGGTTTAAAACCGATAGTCGAGGAAGCCCTGGAAGAAGAACTGGCCGAGGGTGAGGCGGGCACCGAAGACCTGCGCGAATTCGAGCGCAAAGTCCAGGGGTTGGGGCTTTTGGCCTTCGATGTGTACGTGCGTTGCCGGGAAAATCTCTACGAGATTAAAGTTGAAGAAATAAAGAGCAATACGCGCAGGCTCCTCGAGCGGGCGCAATTGATAGTTGGCGAATAAGGTTTTTTGTTTCGCGGCAGGAAGTTGGCGGTGAAGGGATGAAGTAGGCCCCTTGATCGTTTTTCGCTATTTTAGCGGCCGGGAGGGAGTTCTTAATCAGTGGACGGCGGATAGCGGCTGGATGCGTGTAGCTGTTCGCTATTTTTCAGGAGGTTTGGTAAATGGGCATCAAATTTTCCCTGGCAGCAGTCGTTGGTCTTATTCTGGCTGCTTACATCGGAGTCACGGGCGCCGGGTTCTACCACTTTTTCGGCGTTACCATGCCGTATCTTGCAATCATTCTATTTTTAGGCGGTGTCGCCTACAGGGTCCTCAACTGGGGGCGTTCGCCCGTTCCCTTCCGGATTCCAACGACCGCCGGGCAGCAGAAATCGTTGCCCTGGGTTAAGCACGCCAAGTATGACAATCCTTCCACCAAGGGACAGACCTTCGTGCGGATGGCGCTCGAAGTGCTTCTTTTCCGATCTCTTTTCAGGAATACGAAATTTGAGGCCGAAGAGGGACACAGGCTCTACTACCAGCAGGAAAAATGGCTCTGGCTGGCAGCCCTTACCTTTCACTACTGCTTCCTGGTGATCCTCTTAAGGCACCTTCGCTTCTTTACCCTGCCCGTGCCTTCTTTCGTTCAGGGGTTGGACAGGCTGGACGGTTTCTTCCAGGTGGGGCTTCCGGGCATATACATTACGGACGGGCTTTTCGTGCTCGCGGTCACCTATCTGATCATAAGAAGGCTGGTCATTCCTCAGGTGCGCTACATTTCGCTGCCTCAGGATTATTTCCCCCTCTTTTTGCTCCTAGCCATTGCAACAACGGGCATTCTTACCCGCTACATCTACAAGGTCGATCTCATCAAGGTAAAAACGCTCGCAATGGGGCTTATCTCTTTTCATCCTGTCGTTCCGGCAGGAATCGGGACGATTTTTTTCATACATTTCTTTCTTGTATGCACCCTTTTTGCCTACTTCCCGTTTAGCAAGCTGATGCACGCGGGCGGCATCTTCCTTAGCCCGACGCGAAATCTGCCAAACGACAATCGGATCAGACGCCATGTCAATCCGTGGAATTACCCTGTTAAAGTCCATACCTACGCTCAATACGAGGACCATTTCAGGGAAAAGATGGTAGAAGCCGGGCTGCCTGTTGATAAGGAACTGGAGGAAGCTCCGTCGGCCCCGGCAGAATAGCGAATTTGGCGATTTTTGGCCTGCCGGCCGATGCGCTGTAGAGTTGTAGGACCTAATTGGACCTATTTTACCTATATCTTTTCTGAGGAGCTATATAAGCAATGGCTAAG
This sequence comes from Deltaproteobacteria bacterium, assembly GCA_021780695.1. Classification (GTDB taxonomy): domain Bacteria; phylum Desulfobacterota; class Syntrophobacteria; order Syntrophobacterales; family Syntrophobacteraceae; genus SbD1. The sequence continues at coordinate 24,285 of JAJXYD010000028.1, read as the reverse complement.
GTCCCCAAACCAAACGAACTCGAATTAGAGCATGGAATGCCCCAAACGGGATGGATGGACACGCCGACTATTTTCAGGCCCGGAAACTTCAGCTATCCGGGTAAGGCAAAGAACCTGAAAGTCGTCGGGCTTGCAAATCCCAGAGAATGGTCCCCAAACGATGCGGACTGGAAACTGCCTGCGGACTGGAAAAATATTCTCCTGGAAGGTCTTCGCGAGCGTCTGGACAAATACCGCACGCTGAAGGTCTATATGGATATATGCGTGCGCTGCGGCGCCTGCGCCGATAAGTGCCATTTCTACCTGGGCTCGGGAGATCCCAAGAACATGCCCGTTCTTCGGGCCGAACTCCTGAGATCGGTCTACCGCAAGGAATTTACCCTTGCCGGCAAAATCATGGGAAAGATGGTGGGCGCCCGCGATCTTACCGAAGACGTGGTCAAAGAATGGTTTATGTACTTTTTCCAATGTACGGAATGCCGCCGCTGCTCGCTTTTTTGCCCCTACGGCATCGATACGGCGGAGTTTACCATTATCGGCCGCGAGCTCTTAAACCTGATAGGCTGTAACATCGACTGGATCGCCGGGCCGGTGGCCAACTGCTACCAGACCGGAAACCACCTTGGGATCCAGCCGCATGCCTTTAAGGATATGATCGATTTCTTCGTCGACGAAATCGAGGCTGTAAACGGAATCCGCATAGAGCCCACGTTCAACCGCAAGGGGGCCGAAGTGCTCTTCGTCACTCCTTCGGGCGACGTCTTCGCCGATCCGGGCACCTATACCCTCATGGGTTATTTGATGCTCTTTCACGAGATCGGCCTCGATTACACCTGGAGCACCTATGCCTCGGAGGGCGGCAACTTCGGCTTTTTCACCTCCCACGAGATGATGAAAAGGCTAAATTCCAAGATATACGCGGAAGCCAAAAGGCTCGGGGTAAAGTACATCATCGGCGGCGAATGCGGCCATATGTGGCGTGTAATCAACCAGTACATGGATACGGTTAACGGTCCCGCCGACTTTTTGGAAGTGCCTAAATCCTCCATTACCGGCACTACTTTCCATAATGCCGCTTCGACCAAGATGATCCACCTGGTTGAGTTTACGGCCGACCTTATAAAAAACGGCAAGCTCAAGCTCGATGCGACCAGAAACGATCATCTCAAGGTCACCTACCATGATTCCTGCAATACGGCGCGCGGGATGGGCTTTTTGGACGAGCCCCGCTACGTGCTGAACAGCGTGTGCAATAATTTCTACGAGATGCCCCCCAACACCATTCGCGAGCAGACTTTCTGCTGCGGGTCGGGGTCGGGCTTAAATAATGACGAATTCATGGAAATGAGAATGCGCGGCGGTCTGCCAAGGGCCAATGCGGTGCGCCACGTCCATGAGAAGTTCGGCGTAAACGCTCTTTCCTGTATTTGCGCCATAGACCGTGCTGCTCTTCCAACCCTCATGAACTACTGGGTTCCTGATGTCACCGTTTACGGACTTCACGAACTGGTGGGCAATGCCCTGGTGATGGAAGGCGAAACCGAGAGGACCACCGATCTGCGCGGGGAGCCTCTGCCAGGAATGGAGGATAGCGAGAATGAAGATATATGATGGAAAATATATCCTGATCGGCCTGCTCGTTTTTGGCGTGCTGGCGACTTTCCCGATATGGTTGGACCACGGGAAGGTTATTGCGCCTGCCGACCCAAGTCTCAATACTCCGGTCATTGACGCTATGATGCAAAAGCACTGCATCCTGCCTAAGGCTCAGATGATCACGGAGCATATGAAGCTTTTGAACGTATGGAGGACCGAGGTCGTCCGTGACGGCAAAAGGCTCTATGTGGCCCCCGACGGCCGTAAATACGAGATGAGCCTGGAGACCGAGTGCTTCAGGTGCCATTCGAACAAAGCGCAGTTTTGCGACAGGTGTCATAATTTTGCCGGGTTGGATAAGGCGACTGACCCCTATTGCTTCAGTTGCCACGTTGTTCCAAGCGAGAAAAAGCCTGGCGCTGGGGCCGTCGCTGTGGTCCCCAAGGAGGGCAAGTAATGGAGACGAGCAGAAGGGATTTTCTGAAAATCGGCGGCCTGTGCGCGCTTGGGTTGAGTTCTCTTGAAGTCGGTGATGCCATTGCCAAATCACGGGCGGCCAAGTACCTGACCAACCCTGATGCCTGCACAGCCAAGAGATGGGCGATGGTAATCGATGTGAAAAAGTGTTGGCAGGCAGAGAAAGAGGAATGCAAGGATTGCATCCTGGCCTGTGACTGGGCCCACAATGTCCCCGACATTCCGGTAAAGAGGCAGGAGGTCAAGTGGCTCTGGAACGAAAAGTACGAAAACGCTTTTCCCGACCAGGACCCCGCGCTCGAACCCGAAGAGGTAAAGGAAAAACCTTTCCTGGTTCTTTGCAATCACTGCACACATGCCCCCTGCGTTAGAGTGTGTCCCACCCAGGCTACCTTTAAGAGTGCCGACGGCATCACCATGATGGACATGCACCGCTGCATCGGCTGCAGGTACTGCATGGCGGCCTGTCCGTACGGGGCAAGGAGCTTTAACTGGAGGGATCCTCGTCCCTATATAAAGAAAATTAATCCGGCCTACCCGACCAGAGATCGAGGGGTTGTGGAAAAGTGCGACTTTTGCGTCGAGCGGCTTCAAAATGGGAAGATTCCCGCTTGTGTTGAGGCCTGCAAACAGAAAGCCCTTATTTTTGGCGACCTCGACGATCCTAAGTCCGATGTGCGGAAGGCCCTGGATTCTCGTTATTCCATCAGGCGCAAACCCGAGCTTGGGACGATGCCCGCTGTTTACTATCTGATCTGAGGCTAAAGCTTTCAAAGGAGAGTTTAAGATGCTTGAAAGAGCACTTAGCGGAAGCGCTACATACAAAAAGCTAGTGGGGGTCCTGATGATCCTGATGGGGTTGGGTTTTGCGGCCTACCTCACTCAGTGGGAACATGGCCTCATGATTACCGGGATGGGCAGGGATGTTTCCTGGGGACTCTATATCTCCCAGTTTACCTTCCTTGTCGGTGTCGCCGCCTCTGCCGTAATGGTGGTGCTTCCCTACTACATCCACGATGTCAAGGTCTTCGGGAGAATCACCGTTCTGGGTGAATTCCTGGCCATAGCGTCGGTTATCATGTGCATGCTCTTTATCATGGCCGATCTTGGCAAGCCGATGCGTGTTTTGAATGTTATGCTCTACCCGACGCCCAATTCCATACTCTTTTGGGATATGACGGTTCTGACCGGCTATTTGCTGCTGAATGTCTTCATTGGCTGGAATGTCCTGGAGGCGGAGCGAAAGGGCACCCATTATCCCAAATGGGTAAAACCGCTTATCTACATTTCGATCCCCTGGGCTGTGTCCATCCACACGGTTACGGCCTTCCTGATCTGCGGTCTTCCCGGAAGGGAGTTCTGGCTAACGGCAATCATGGCCGCGCGCTTCCTCGCTTCGGCTTTCTGCTCGGGCCCGGCGCTCCTCATCCTGCTTTCCCTGATTGTTAAAAAGTACACCAAATTCGATCCCGGCAAGGAAGCCATAAACAAGCTTCTGACCGTGGTTACCTACGCCATGCTGATATCCGTTTTCTTTGTGATTTTGGAAATTTTTACCGCTTTCTACAGCAACATTCCAAGCCACATGGAAACCTTGAAGTACATGTTTGTCGGAGTGGATGGTAAAACCGCGCTGGTTCCCTTTATGTGGATGTTTGTAATTTTGGCTGTTGCCGGCGTTGCACTCCTTCTTCATCCAAACATTCGAAAGAATGAAAAGATTCTTATCGCGGCCTGCTGCTGCGTGTTCTTTTCGATGTACCTCGATAAAGGCGTCGGGCTTATTATTGGCGGTTTTATCCCCAATATGTTCGGCCAGATTCACCAGTATGCCCCGACCATACCCGAGTTGATGATCACCATCGGCATCTGGTCGACAGGGTTCTTTATCCTCACGATTCTCTACAAGATCGCTGTTTCGGTCAAAGAAGAGGTCCAAGGCTAAAAAGTTTCCGTAGTTGATTTTCGCCGAGGAGTGTTTTACCTCGGGGCTTGTTTGTAAAAGCGATGGCCTGTTCCGGATGTTCGGAACAGGCCTTTTTGCTTTATATCCGGGAAAATGATCGAACTTTTCGATAGCGCGGTGCAAAGTCCGCAAAAGGATACAGGGGTGAAGTCCCTTAACTTCGCTGCTATCGGCTGAACTGGTTGGTTCTGCCACGGAAGGATAAAAAACGGCATCGTTTACTATCCGCCAATTTAAGGACCGCAACCTTCGATCACGATGTCTCGAATCGTATCCAATCCCCGGTTTTGGGTATCTATAGCTTAGTGAAAACAGTAAAGGCGTAAAACGGCGCGAAGGCTAAAAGAAGTCGATGGGCCGAGAGGGCTGTAAAGGCCCAGGAGGTCAGCCCCGAACCGGGGCCGACCTCCTGGGTTTGGATCAAACAACCGATGCGGCAGCGCGGTCGGCCGCCTAGCTGCTGAAAGGATTTTTAACGACGATGGTAGCCTCGCGGCCTGGGGCCACGGAAACTATATGGACTGGAACCCCGGAGAGTTCTTCGATTGCGCGCAGATACTTTTTGGCATTTTCAGGCAATTGATCCCAGGTGCGTACATTGGAGATGTTTTCGCTCCAGCCGGGAAATTCCTTGAACACGGGCTCGCAATTTTCCAGCTCGTCCAGTTCGATGGGGAAAGTGTCCAGGGAGCGGCCGCGGCATTTATAGGAAACCGCGATCTTTAGCACCGGGAGTCCTGTTAGAACGTCGAGCTTGGTTATCGCCAGGTCGCATAAGCCGTTGAGTCTTACCGAAGTTTTCAAGGCGACAATGTCGAGCCAGCCGCAACGGCGTGGCCTGCCGGTTGTGGCGCCGAATTCTCCGCCCACCGACTGCATGTGCTCTCCGGTTTCATCGGTTAGCTCGGAAGGGAAAGGCCCGCCGCCAACGCGCGTGGTATAGGCTTTCACCACTCCAATAACCGAGTCGATTCCCGTTGGGCCAATGCCTGCGCCGCAGCATGCGTTCGCGGCTACGGTATTGGACGAGGTGACGTAGGGGTAGGTGCCGTGATCGATATCGAGGAGCGTGCCCTGCGCGCCTTCGAAAAGAATGTTGCGCCCGTTGGCGCCAGCCTTTTGAAGTTCGATGGAGACGTTTCCCGCAAAGGGCTTTAACTTCTCTCCGTAACCCAGATACTCTTCCATTATCCGGGAAGCCTCAAGGGGCTTGTCGCCCAGAAAACGGGTGAGAATAAAATTTTTCTCTTCCAAATTTGCGGCCAGCTTCTCGGAAAAAACGGCAGGATTAAATAGATCGTGGACGCGGATGCCGTTTCTACCCACCTTGTCTTCGTAGCACGGGCCTATACCCCGGCCGGTCGTTCCAATGGCGGTCTTGCCCTTTTTCTTTTCCCGCGCAAGATCGAGCGAGCGGTGATAGGGCATGATAATATGCGTATAGAGGCTTATGAGAAGAGTTTGGGGGGTAACGACTATGCCCGCCTTAGCGAGTTCGTCGATTTCCTGGAGCAGTACGGCCGGGTCGAGTACCACGCCGTTTCCGATCATGCACTTTTTGGTCTTGTGCAAAATCCCCGAAGGAATGAGGTGGAAGACATGCTTTTTGCCGTTTACGACCAGAGTGTGGCCGGCATTGTTTCCGCCCTGGAACCGGACGATATAGTCGGCCTGTTCGGAAAGTAAATCGACAATTTTGCCTTTACCCTCGTCGCCCCACTGAGCCCCAACTATGATGACGTTTGCCATAACTTTTTCTTTCCATAAGCGACGAACCAAGCAGGCCGAGGCCGTGCGCAAGCACCGGGATTTTGCCTTTTACCGATCTGCAAAGCCGCCGTATCAGAATGCTTGTAAAAGAAAGTCCAATTAAACCTCGAGGAAAGGACAGGCTGGTCAGGGTACGGAAAGCCTGAGTTTCCATATACCTGTATCGGAATTTAACCTTTGTGTCAAGGTCACACTCCAATACCGGAAGGACAAATCCGTTTTGCGGGATAAATCAGGGCTGGTAGACCAGGGAGGAGAAGGGGGAGAAGGAATTTTTTCCCTTTTCTCCTCCCCGATCGAAAGTGTGTAAAGCTTCCTATCTCATCTCGCGGAGCCTGCGAATGCGCTCATCAATGGGTGGGTGAGTGCTGAAAAGCCCGGCCATGGTTTTACCGGAAAGTGGATTTACGATAAACATGTGGGCCGTGGAAGGATTGGCGTCCATAGGAATGCGCCTGGATGAGGCATCGAGCTTTTCAAGGGCTCTGGCAAGACTTTCAGGGTTATGAGATAGACGCGCGCCTGTTTGATCGGCAAGATATTCGCGGCTCCTCGATATGGCGAGCTGGATGAGTGTAGCCGCAATCGGGGCAAGGATGGCTGTAGCCAGAAGCCCGAGAATTCCGCCCTTCCTGTCGTCGCGGCCGCCGAAGCCTCCGAAGATCGCTCCCCACCGGGCGATGCTTGCAAGGATCATGATCGCTCCGCCCAGGGTCGCGGCGATAGAGCTTATGAGAATGTCGCGGTTTCTTACATGTCCCAGTTCGTGGCCGAGAACGCCTTTTAGCTCCGTGGGGGTAAGAATGCGCAATATACCGGCGGTAACAGCCACTGCGGCATGATTGGGGTTTCTACCCGTGGCGAAAGCGTTCGGGGTTTCCTCGGGGATGACATAGACCCGGGGCATCGGCAGACCGGCTTCGGTTGCAAGCTCTCTTACGATTGAAAAAAGCTGAGGGTTTTGAGCTTCCTCGATTGGCTGGGCATGGTACATCGCAAGCACTATTTTATCCGAGAACCAATAGCTGCCCCCATTCATAACGATTGCCAGAAGGAAGGCGATCATCATGCCGCCACGACCTCCAACCATACCCCCTATGGAGATCACTAGAGCGGTTAGAATTGCCAGCAACAGGGTCGTTTTAATTTTGCTTCCAATCATGTTCGTTACTCCAAAGGAATAGAAAAACAAATTACTCGACCTCGCGCACCTCTATGCGGCGCGCGCGGCATCCCGGCGAACTCTTGGGCACGCTTATCCTTAGCACCCCCTTTTTAAATTCGGCCTGGATGGCCTCTTCATTGACCGGGCAGGGGAATTTAAAAACCCTGGAAAAGTGCCCCTGCGGCCTTTCGATTCGAATTGATTCGCCTTCGGCAACCTTGTCCTTCCTTAGCCCCGAAATCCAGAGCCGGTCGTCCCGGCATTCGACCTGAATATCGCATTCCATTACCCCCGGCAGATCCAGGCAGTAGACAAGCTCATTTCCCGAATCCACTATATCGCTCATGGGCACCCAGTCATCCTTTTCTCGGCCCTTTTGCTCCCGGTCGCTATCAGGGGCGAAGCTTCGGATGAATATGTCTTCCATTTTCTCCTTCATCGCCTTAAGCTCATCGAGGAAATCTTTTCTGCCCGTTTCCGTAGCCATTCGCTCTCCCAAGAATTTAGAGAAGTTTCAATTCGGATTCTGTATACTCGTACATTCTACAACAATGTACTATAATCACTGGGTGCCGTAGGAAGCAACAAAAAGTGAAAGCCGCTCCGATCGGAGTATAGTTCCAGGGATGAAGATGTAAAGATACTTGACGATGACTTTCCAGCGAGGCAAAAAGATGCGCTATTCACAAGCCTTTATTCACACTCTTTTCGAAGCGCCCAAAGAGGCTGAAACCCCGTCCCATATTTTTCTTCTAAGGGGTTCTTTCGTATACCCGATTGCCGCGGGGCTCTATTCGCTCATGCCCCTTGGACATAGAGCCGTAGAGAAGATAAAACGGATCATCCGTGAGGAACTCGACGCGATCGGAGGGCTCGAAGTTACAATGCCCGTGGTAAACCCCGCCGAGCTTTGGAAAAAAACGGGGCGCTATTTTCATATTGGAGACGAACTCATCCGGTTTAAGGATCGAAGGGACCGCCAGTTCGTGCTCGCAATGACCCACGAGGAAGTTGTTACCGATATTGCCAAACAGTTTGTGCGCTCCTACCGGGATCTGCCTGTGATGCTCTACCAGATCCAGACCAAAATCCGCGACGAGGCGCGCCCGCGAGCAGGCCTTCTGCGGGTGCGCGAGTTCCAGATGAAGGATGCTTACAGTTTTCACCCTGACTTTAATGATCTGGACGTCTACTATCCCAAAATCTATAACGCCTACCTGCGTATATTTGCCCGCTGCGGACTAAAATCGACCCCCATCGAGGCCGATTCGGGCATTATGGGCGGAAGCGGTTCCCACGAGTTCATGCTGGAGTCGGTCAACGGCGAGGACCATTTTGTCCTTTGCCCCGGCTGCGGCTACGCCGCGAATACGGAAAAAGCCGTCGGCATGAAGCCGGAGCGAACGCCGTCTACCCAAAGCCCGGCCAGGGAAAAAGTGCATACGCCCGGGGTCAAAACCATCGCCGATCTCGCGGGATTTTTCGATGCTCCGCAAGAATCCTTTCTAAAGACCGTGGCCTATGTCGCCGATGAAAATCTGGTTTTTGCGGTCGTTCGAGGCGACTTTAACGTATCGGCCACAAAGCTTGGGGCTTATCTTAAGGCGGTTCATCTCGACTACGCTCCTGAAAAAATCCTTTCCGGCAAGGGGCTAAACGGCGGTTTTCTCTCCCCCGTGGGTATAAAGGGGGTGCGGATAGTGTGCGATAGCGCCATAACCGAGTCGGCTCTCTATATTGCAGGGGCAAATGAGCCGGATATGCATCTCAAAAACGTACTTCCCGGCCGCGACTTCGAATTAAAAGAGAGCGCCGACATTGTCGAAGTCCGCGAGGGAGATCGGTGCGCGGTCTGCGGCAAGGCTGATTTGGAGCTAAGACGTGGGATCGAGTTGGGGCATACCTTCAAGCTTGGGGTAAAATATACCGCCCCCGAATCCATGGACGTGACCTATCTCGACGGTGCGGGGGAGCCCAACCGCGTGGTTATGGGCTGCTACGGCATAGGGGTCGAACGGCTTTTGGCCTCGATTATCGAAAAGTGGCACGACGAGAGCGGGATGCGGTTGCCGGCTTCGATCGCCCCCTATCAAATCATATTGTCCCAGCTTGGAAACCAACCCGAGGTGGTCGCAATGGCCGAGAGGATCTATTCCAAATTCGGCCCGGTATGGGAACTGCTCTTCGACGACAGGAGCGAATCCCCGGGCGTAAAGCTTAAGGACGCGGACCTTCTGGGAATACCGGTGAGGCTTGTGGTCAGCCGCAAACTCGAAAAGAGCGGGGATGTGGAAATAAAAATCAGACAAACCGGGGAGGTAAGGATTTGTCCTGAAAAAGATATCGAAGCCACGCTGGAAGCTATCTTCAGGGAGCTTGAACCTTCCATGGAAAATTTGCCCTATATGGATGAGAAAGCTTAAAAGAGCTGGTACGCGATGGTTCATCCGCACCTGGACACTCCCGTCCAGGTGCACTATCGAAGTAGTCTTTTTCAAAGTCCGCCAATCTCCGGGGACTAGCCGCAAACGCTGGTTGGCGCTCCGGTCGCCCTGGAGACTGTGCACACGAAGCCTCGTACCGCTCCCGGAGCGGAGCCGCCAGGCATGCTAAGCGGGTTGACCCTTCCGTAGGTATTTACGTTGGCGTTGTAATCAGTTGATAAAACCGCCCCCTGCACGGTTGCGCCGATGAATGCGCCCATGCTGCCCACATAGGAATATACGGAGGGCATTGCCGTATTGGCGCCAAAACCCGCTCCGATCGGCCCTGCCGTTACCGAGGCTCCAACGCCCAGCTTGAGATTTCCGCTTGCGGCCGCCGCAACGGCTTGCCGTGTGTTGAAAATGAGGACAATGTTGCGTACCTCACCTCCGATCTGAAAGCCGAAACTGGCGCCTGCTAAAGTTATAAAGGACGGCGCGGACCATCTCCCATTTGGAAGACGAGCCGAAAGAATTCCTCTACCCAATTCTCCGCCAAATATAAAACCGGCTTGCAGCGCCCCCGGGATCACCGCGATACCCTTCGCATTGCGCAGTACGAAGGGGGGAATCGCCGCCGTCATTTGACTAAATACGGCAGAGGCGTTTTGTACCCGGTTCATTTCTGAAGACGTGGGAAAGGCCCTGGCACTTACCGGTCCCAAAAAGAGTAACGAAGCGATCAGAAGTGGTGTTGCGACATATTTCATCTCAAACTCCTCTATTTAAAGACATATCGGCTGCCAAACAATCAAGTCGCGCATATTTAATAACAATATAAGCATGAGGAGCCTTGGGTCGTAATTTTTACGACATTTCGTAAGGATTCTGATTTGCAGACGCTCAAACCATATCCTGCCGTCTCCAGGCGGCAGGGCAGACAGCCCTCTTTGGCTCGGAACCCTTTTCTTGCGCCCGCTGGAACGACATTTGCTCTTATGGCTCTTTAGTCGAAGGGCTCGAATAAGCGGTGCCTTTCCATATTTTTAGGGCTGATTGAAGCAAAATGTGGTTTGAGGGGCGTGACACTTTGCCAGGGAGGGCTTAGCATGGCCGGTATGATTCAGATATTTTCGGGTATCGTAATTGGGGGGGCTGGTTTCTACCAGATTGGCGCGCATCCCGTTCAGGGTGTATGTGCTCTCTTTCTTGCCGGTTTTCTGATAATTGTCGGTCTTGATAAGGAGTTGTTCGGGGACTCGCGCTAATGGGGGAAATAGAGCGGTCTGCGGCCGAATGCGCAAGGCGGTGGAGGGGATCGACCTCTTTACGGGGGCCATACCCCTTGCCGCCGGCTCTTTTATCCGTGCCGGAGGCAAAAGACAAGCTAAAAATCGGCTGAAACGGTAAAAAACGGTCTGTATCCCCCAACTGGGTCTGCTCCAGCCTTGTAAACCGACCTGTCCTTTTAACCTGCCAAGGGGGCTCGAAACAATGAGATCCCAACGCCTTAGGCCTTGGGCAGACAAAAGGCGGCGTCCCGCAAACCCTTTTGCAGCAATCACTTGGCGTTTGGAAAAAACGGAAAACCATCTTTTCGCGCTTGGTTTGTAAACTTTTAGGTCCTATTTTTACAACCGGTGTGTAACTATACCGCAAAGGCTTTCTGGAAAGCCAACCGGCTCTAAAAAGCCCCTCGTTAATGTGGATGTTTGTAAAAAATTGAGAAAATCGGAGGAAAAATGAGATCGGCTTTCTGAAAACTTTTGCGAATGGTAAATAGGATCCTGAAAGGCCTTTGATTTTCCAAGAGAAAAGAGGATTTCTAAAAAGTCGCGTTCTTTTAGCTACTTAGGTCCATGGAAAGGCTAACACCCGTTCATTCTTGATCAATTCTTCCCTTCGACCGCATTTCCCGATTCCCGGTTAAAACTCTGAAGATCAACTTTGACGGCTTGCGCAAGATTCATTAAAAACCATCGCCACAAAGAGGGGCTTTTAACAAAATCATTCCTGGTTGAAAATCTTTCTATTCCATTTCATTGCGGGCAACTGTGTCTTCGGTTGGGGGCGTAGGCGTATGTGCTTTTTTGCGCTGTTTGGTTAACTATTCCTTTCTTTCAGGTAACGGGAAGAACACATGGAACAGATGTGGGAGGAAATCAAGAGGAGGCTTCAGTCGTCGCTATCCAGGGGACAGTACGATCTGTGGGTTTCATCGATTGTATTTCTAGGCCTGGAAGGCGAAACGGCGTCGCTTGGGTGTAGAAACCGGTTCCACATTGAGTGGATAAGGGAAAAGCTCGAACCAAAGCTTCTGAAGGTGGTGCGGGAATTTTTCCCCTCGGCGCGCCGGCTCGACTATGAGATTCTCACCGAGGAGGCCGCCGCCGGGGAACCCGAGAGCGAACCCCTGCGTCCGGAACCGCCCAGACAGATTGTTATGAGCGACCTTATCAAACGCTCGGGACCGGTCTTTAATCCCCGATTCACCTTTGATCAGTTTGTGGTAGGCTCTTCCAATGAACTGGCCTTTGCCGCCGCGAAGGGTTTGGCCTGCGGTCAGCAGCTCTATAACAATTCCGCCTATATTCTTGCGAGGACCGGCCTGGGCAAAAGCCACCTCTCGCAGGCGGTTGGCAGCTATATCCGTAAGCAGGCTCCCGATCAAAGGATTCATTACGTTACCGCCGAGCAATTTGCCAATGAGATGATCTCCTCGCTTAAAAACGGCACGATCGAGGGCTTTAAATCTAAATTCCGCAACGACTGCGATGTGCTGATTCTTGAAAAGGTCGAGTTTCTGAGCGGAAAGGAAAAGGTCCAGAACGAATTGGTCTACACCCTGGACGAGCTGATGTACCGGGGCAAAAGGATACTTTATACCGGAAATGCCTTTCCAAAGGATATCCCCAAGCTTTCCAACGAATTGCAGTCGAGGTTGGGCGGCATTATGGCCGCTCCCATCGATCCCCCGGATCTTTCGACCAGAATAGAGATAATTCGCAAAAAAGCGCTTTCGGAAAACACCCGTCTGCCCCGTGAGGTCATTCATTTTCTGGCGGAACGTGTCATGGGGGATATTCGCCAGCTCGAAAGCTGCCTGATAGGCATTATCGCCAAGTCAAATATCCAGGGGGTCCCGGTAACTCTGGACCTGGCCAGGCAATTGACCGAGACCATGCTCGATCGCTTGCCCAAGATCACAGTCGATCATATTCAACAAATTATTTGCGCCACTTTCAATATTTCGCTCGAAGACCTTCAGTCCCCGAAGAGGCGAAGGGAACTCGCCGCGGCTCGAAAGGTCGGGATGTACCTGTGCCGGCGCTACACCAGCGAATCTCTCCAGTCGATAGGACGGTCTTTTAAACGCAGCCACAGTTCGGTTCTCTACGCTGTGAACGATTTGACCAAGATTATGGACAGGGACGGCAAGGTGAGGCGTCAGGTCGAGCACGTCAGTCACCGGCTGGATGTGAGCTGTCTTTGCTAAGAGCGCACAGGTCGTTTCTGAGGTCCATGGAGAGGCGCGCGACAAGGTCCGACATCGCCGCTGCGAACTCGCTTGGACCGTTTGATGCCAAGGGGGGACTTTGATAATGAAAGTGTTTTTGGAAAACGATCCTGCGCGGTTTTACCCGCCACAAGGTGATTTCAAGGTCAAGCAGGGCGCGAGAGGATGTGCGGCCTTTTTCGAGATCGAACCGGTAGATCTCCGCGCTCATACGGTATGTCGCAGGCACGCTACTGCCCGCAGGCACTGCATTTTCAAATACTTTGCCAATCGACAGATCACGCATGAGATCGTTTGCGATCATGTCCGCGGCAGGGGCGATCCATTGGTAATGTGAGGAGAAGTCAACCTCGCGGCCGGGAGCGCAGAGGACCATTTGTTCGCGGTCGTAGGGGGGCGAAGCCGTGAAAGGTCCAATCCGAACTGTGGCGGGAAAAGGCTTACCGCAAAGGGAGGGCCGGAACGGGTAGTCGATCCGGTAATATTGGGGGGGCTTTGTCCGGGGGTAAAGCGCCTGCAAACATCCCGAGAGGAGCAGGGCGCAAAAGAGGGCCAAAAAGAGGGGGCGGATGGAGGCCGCGAGCCGTTTAAAGGGAAAATTCGCGGCCTTGATCCTTAGCCTTCCGGTAAGCGTCTTGCCCTTTTCATCCCTACGCCTCATTTGAGGACTCCCCTGGAGCTGCTTCCAGCCCCTCGGCTCATTTGCCGCTAAAGGGTTCTTTTGGCTCCTTGATCGGAAAGACCAGGCTGTTAGGCTGGAGACTGATGATCCGGGCAAATGATTTTAGCTGGGAAATAAGGTTGCCCATTTCGCGCAGGTCACTATCGAGAAGAGATGCCGAGTTGTCAACTTTGTCCCCCAGGTTCGAAAAAGCCGTTTTCCCCGACGCGAGCGTTTTGTCAAAATGGTTCGCGAGCTTTCCCAGTTTTCCCGGCGGCAGCGTCTGTAGCTGCATTTTGAGGCTTTCGGTAATTTTTTTCACCGAGGCAAGGGAAGCTGTGAGGTCTTTTACCCCCCTATTTACCTGAGCCGGCGAGGCCGCATGGGACAAGGCGGCAAGAAGGGTTTCGGCATTTTTCGAAGCATGTTTCAAGGAAACCAGAGTCGTTTTCAGATCGCCGCTTTTGGGCGACTTCGCCCCCAGTTGCAGCAGTATGTTATTTGCCAGGTTCGATGTCTTTTCCCACGACTTCGTAAGTTCCTGAATGTCCAAAGACTGAAATTGCGCAAAAAGATCATGAAGTCGAAGTTCGAGGACGTCGATTTCCGACGGATAGGACCTTATTACGGGATAGGGCGATGCGAAGTCTATCTTCGGGCTCAACCGGTCGATGTCTTTTGGGGTAGGGCCGATTTCGAGATAGTTAAGGCCAGTCAACCCCTGAACCTGCAACTGCGCGCAAACGGAGCTGTCGACCTTAAAACTTGTCTTAAGCTTTAATAACACTTCGACCAGACGGCCGTCCGGGGCGATTGTGAGCTTTGCAACCCGGCCTATGGGCACGCCAAGGTAGTCGACCGGGGCGTCTCTTTGAAGCCCGTTAACCGATACATTGAAATAGGTTGCGTATGTTTTTGTCTTCTCGAACCAAAGGGTGGCCTTTAGCCAGAATATCGTGCCGATTATCAGCCCCAGGCAAATAATGGCGAAAAGACCTATCTTTAACGGGTTGACGGTTCTGGCCAAGAGACTCCCTTCGCTTCAGACATTGGGGTACGGAGGCTGCCTGTTAAAAAAACCGCGGACTCGCGGGTCGGGGCTGTTCGCCATTTCCCTGGGCGGACCGGCGGCCACGATGCCGCGGGCTTGAGCGTCTATCATGATCGACCAGTCCGATATCGCCATTATGGTCGGAAGGTCGTGGGTAATGACAATCATCGTGATGTCCAGGATGTGATTTAGTTCCAGGAGAAGGTCATCCATTTCGGCCGATATTACCGGGTCAAGACCTCCTGTCGGCTCATCGCAAAAAAGGATTTTGGGATCAAGGGCCAAAGCCCTGGCAAGACCGGCTCTTTTTTTCATCCCGCCGCTGAGTTCGGCCGGATAATATTTTCCGTATCCGCCAAGCTTTACCATTTCAAGCTTCAACCCCACGATCTCCTCCACTATTTCCCCCGGGATGTTTGAAAACTCCCGGATCGGCAGGGCCACATTTTCCGCAAGGCTAAGCGAGCCGATAAGGGCCCCGGACTGAAAGAGCACGCCCGTTCGTTTTCTCACCCAGTCGTACGACCCCTCGGGGTTCGAATCGGAAATGTCCTTTCCGTAGAATTCGAATCGGCCCCGGGCGGGTTGTAACAGACCCAGAAGACCTTTCAAAAGAGTCGACTTTCCGCAGCCGCTTTCTCCCAAAATCGTCACAATCTGGCCGTATCGAACGCAAAAGTTGATATCTTCCAATATCATCCTATCCCCGTAGCCCAGAGAAACATTCTGGACGCAGAGGGCATAGCGCGCGTCGGAATCTTTTGGTGAAGTCAAAGTCGTTCCTCCGGTCAATCAAATTGCAGGGATAAAGAATATGTATGACCGGGTCAAATAAATATAAGAACGACTCGAAATCTTCGCATGGGATTTTTGCCGCCAGCCCCAATGGGGTTGGAATCTTTCGACCTACCAGCCCAGGGAGTAGAAAAGAACCGTGAGAAGAGCGTCGGCTAAAATGGTGAGGAAAAGGCCGCTGACAACGGCCGCGGTGGTCTGACGGCCGACGCTGTCTGCCCCCATGTCGGTCTGGAAACCGCGGAAGCAGCCCACGAGGGCTATAAGGATGGCGAAGATCTCTGCCTTTAAAAGACCTCCGGCGACGTCGCCAAGCGAAATTGCCGTGTAGACCTGGTGCATGAATGCGTAGGGCGTCAGATCAAGGGAGATGACCGAAACGGCGATTGCTCCGAGAATTCCGGAAAAATCGGCCCACATGGTCAAAAGGGGCGCCGCGATCATGAGAGATACGACCTTGGGCAGCGTTATGTATTCTGTCAGGTCAAAGCCCATGACGGTAAGGGCGTCAAGTTCCTCGCCCACTTTCATGGTCCCGATTTCGGCGGCGAAAAACGATCCCGAGCGTCCAGCGAGGAGCATGGCCGTAAAGGCCGGTGCAAGTTCCCGGCAAAGAGCGAGGCTTACCAGGTTGGCAACATAGATATTGGCGCCAAACTGCCTCAGCTGGATAGCCGCCTGGAAAGCCATCACCACGCCGAGAAGAAAAGCTATGAGAAACAATATGGTCATGGCCTCCGGGCCCGCCAACTGGAGATAATAGAAACATTCCCGGCGGCGAAATCGGCCCGGATGGCGAATCGTGCCCAGGGCGGCGAAGAAAACGGAGGCGCAAAACCGTGCGAATTCATTGACTTCGGCCGCCCGGTCCTGGAGAAAACCGCCCAGCCGGGCTGGAAAGGATCCTTTGGGACCGGGTGGCGGACTCTTGATTTGCGATTCGGACTTAAAAGAGTCAAGAAAATGTTGAATCGAGGGATCGACGGATTGGAAGCGCAGCCGAACCGATCTTCGCCGGCAAAGCCGCTCGATGGATCGCAGCAACGCTACGCCAGCACTGTCGACCCTTGAGACCCCGCAAAGGTCGAGCACGAAGGAGCCGTTGTCGTTTCGAGCGATGAGGGCGGTTGCGCCTTCCCAGATTTGGGCAACGTTTTCGAAGGTAAGGGGCGCTTTGAAGGATACGATCAGTTCGCCCTCAGAGGATCTGCCCACTTCAAAGGGTAGCCCTCTTTGCAAAACGGTATCCTTTTCGCTTGGAGTTATTTTGCCTCGTTGATTTTTTCTCTAAGAACGCCCGAACACTTGAAGGTCACAACGCTACGGGGCGAGAGGATAATCGGGTCCCCTGTCTGGGGATTGCGTCCCCGGCGCTGGTTTTTGCCCTTTACGCTAAATTTGCCAAAACCACTTATAAGCACGTCTTCACCTTTTTCCAAGGTGTTTTTCATGATTTCGAAAAGGGTATCGATGATTTCGGCCGATTCTGTTTTCGTGAAAATATTTCTGGCAAACAGGTTCTCGACTATCTGTGCCTTGGTTAAAGTCATAAAACTTTTCCTTTCCTTACTCCGTCTGCCTGGGATCCGGCCAGGGTCAAAGGACGTTAAAATATCGAATTTGCATAAATTTCTAAAGGATTATCGTGCGCTTTTCAAGAGAAAAAATTTTGCCGCCCTCTTAAAGCAATTGATTGTTTTTCCGCGCCGCTATTTCTACATTGTCCTGGCTAAATAATCTGGAAGCCCTTTTGGCGGATGGCCGAGCGGATATTATTGCCCTCGCGGGCTGTCCCCTGCCGGTTTTCCGCCCCATGCCGACCCTCGGATAAGGGCCTGTGCAATATTTTTAGCCGGTGAATAAATAATTCGCGGTTCGTGCAAAGAAAAATTGCCTTTTTTCTCAAAGCATGGCTTATGCGGTTGTGCATCTGTCTTGAGACCGTGTGCATAATCCTTTAAGTCCTTGCTGATGGTTGCGGGCGCAAGGGTTTTGCTTTTTTTAAAGCTGCCCGTGTAAAAGTAGCCTGGAGGCTCGACCTCTTATCGCTATCTTTAAAAGAGACGTGTTGCCTCGAATGGAGTCAAGCGCCAGCGGTGCCGGGAGGAAGAGTAAGGGCATTGGTCTACCTTTATTTATTGCAAACGCCGGGATTCATAAACCCGGAGGCCCGGGGCAATCGGTCTTGCCCCAAACAAAAAAACAAAGTGTCCGCTACAAAGGTTTTTGCTTCCATACTGCGAAGCTTTGCCCCGGCCATAACGTTTGCCGTGGCGATGGCGCTTCTATGGACCCAACCCGCTGTCAGCGAAGAGTCCTGGGTCGGCAATACGAGCGGGCCTTTCTTTACGGGCACTGCGGATGCCGAGCCGTTCGGCTCATGGTACTATGAACCCTTCGTCTTCGATTCGATCAATAACTCTTCCTATCAGATAAACACCCTGCAAAAATTTGCCGTTGGTTTGTCGCACGATATGGAGTTCGATCTATCTGTGCCGGTAATTTACAATGAGGGGCAAAATTCGCAAAATGTGCCGGTCGACTATTTTGGGCTTGGCGATATAGCCGTTCAATTGAAGACTCAGATCAGCAAGGAGTGCGATGACTATAACTTTCTTTCGACCCCGTCTGTAGCGGTGATCGCGGGGGCGACCGTGCCCACGGGCAACTACCAAAACCTTTCTCCAGGTTTGGACGGGATCGACCAGAGCGGCAACGGCACCTATGACTTAGATGTGGGCATTGAAGTTCACAAGCTGGCGGACCCTTTTGAATTCTACCTCGAACTTGCCGATTACCTCATATTCCCGGCCGATGTCAGGGCCCCCTATGCCTTCAATAACGGCTCCCAGCTTCTGCCGGGCACTTCGCTCGACATGGTGGACGGCAATCTGTTCTACTATGCGGCCGCTCTCGAGTACGTAGTCGATCCGAAAATCGGGTTCGGCTACCTGCTCGAGATCTACGGCGAAACCCAAAACCACGACAATCTCGTTTATGGAGCGGCCAATGCGCCGTCATGGTCGGCTTTTTGGGTGGCCCCCGAAGTGGAAGTAACCTGGCCGGACCGGGGGGATTTTACTATCACCTGGGGCGCGGGAGTCGCCATTCCCGTTGCGCAATCCAATTATCCCCGCACTTTTATCCCTATGGCGACGGCAACCTTTTATTTCAACTCGGGCGGTTCCCGTTAAAAAGCCTCGTTGCAATTGCAAGAGAACAACCCGGGAAAGTATCCCGAAAATGGTGGACACGGCTGTTTCCCATCGACTGGTTGCCCGTGACGCTGAATTTGCCGAATTCTCGATAAGGCAGATAGATAGGGCTAAAGATATATTCTTGTTTCTCCGATAACCCCCTTGAAACTGACCTTGATAAATTTCATCAGTCAGTTCGGAGGCCCATCATCTTCCAGGATCCCTTCTCGGCATCTCGGCCATTTTCGTTGGGTGGTAAAGGTCTCAAACAGTGATGTGCGATTTCAGTAAACGCTCGGTTTAAAAAAGGAGGAGGGAAAAATGAGTTCGATGAGATGGGGCAGGCGCGGGAAAATTTTGTTTTTTACTTTTTTATTCCTCTCCTTTGGGGCGCTATGCGGCGGGGCGCAAGTCCGGGGGGCGGATTTTACCGTAGATACAAGCGTTGGAGACTCGCCTTACAATGTGACCTCGAACATTGGCTATGACAATGAGTTTATTGGCGTTAGCTCGCAGGGCGGGATAATGAACCAGACCGGCTACACGAACGCGGTGGGCACGGCGCTCAATGTGGGCGGGCAGAGCGGGGCTACTGGGACATACAGCCTGAGCGGGACCGGCATCGTTTCGGTTCAGGGCTATAGCATTGGAAATGCATCGGAATTCGTGGGTGTAAGGGGGGGGACGGGAAACTTCAACCAGTCGGGTGGGATCAACTATATGCCCGGCGCCACCCTCTATGTCGGAACTGGTATTTTTGGATCGGGTGGGGCTACCACGGGCACCTACACTCTTAGCGGCGGGAGCATTTATTCAATAAGAGCTGGAGAGGCAACCGGCGCGGAAACCATAGGCGACAGCGGCGCCCACGGGACGTTTAACCAGACGGGCGGGGAAAATGATTGCAATAATGGCGTCTTTATCGGGTCCAATGTTGCGTGGAGGTATGACAAAATCTCGATGCCTGGCGCCGTGGGGGTTTACAATCTCAGCGGCGGCGTCCTGAACACAAGCGGGGATGCAATACAGGGCTATTCCGGCGATGGTGGCGAGGTCGTCGGCGACTCCGGGGGCAGGGGGACTTTCAACCAGACGGGCGGGCAAAATATCGCCACCGATGGCGGCCTGGCTGTGGGCTCCGATATTTACGGGGCCGGTCTTGGCGGCATCGGCGTTTTCAACCTCGGCGGAGGCAGCCTCACTGCTTCCGGATTGCCTGGCGCTGTCGGGGGCGAAGTCATCGGTACATGTCAGGGAATCGGCACATTCAATCAGACCGGCGGGACCAATACGGTCCAGGCGGGCCTTTTTGTCGGCTCCCAGGTCACTTATTCCCTGGCGCCAACCCAAAACATCGCGCCCGGCACGGGTACGTACAATCTTAGCGGCGGCTCTCTTACGGCCTCCGGGAACGGCACGCCCGGCTCCTCGGGTTACATACCCGGCGAGGATATAGGCGATGCAGGCAGTACGGGAACTTTTAATCAAACCGGCGGGGTGAATACGGTCACCAACGGCCTGGTTTTGGGTACGGATTTATTTGACAAAATTGGCTCGGGAGCGGGCACGGGCGCCTATAATCTTTCCGGCGGCGCCCTGCAGGCCGATTTTGAATGGGTGGGCGGTGGCGGCACGGGGACCTTCACGCAGACAGGCGGCGTCAATACGGTCGCCACGAGTCTGTTTGTCGGCACGGACCTTTCAGGGACCGGCGGTGCCGGCACGGGTACGTACAACCTCAGCGGGACCGCCAGCCTCAAAGTATCGCTAACCAGCGGGCCCGCAGCCTGGGAATACGTGGGCGTAAGCGGCGGCACCGGGACCTTCAACCAGTCGGGTGGGACCAACAACATGCAGGGCGGCATTCTGTTTGTCGGGACCGATGTTTTGGGGTCGGGCAAAGGCGGCACGGGCACCTACAACCAAAGCGGCGGTCTCATCTATTCTACAAGAGATGGCGCGGGTACGGGCGTCGAGGCAATAGGGGACAGCGGCGGGAACGGGACGTTCAACCAGACGGGCGGGACCAACTGGTGCAATAATGGTGTGTTTGTCGGGTCGGACACCCAGTGGGTGTATTACAAGAATGCGCACACGGGCGCCACGGGAGTGTACAATCTCAGCGGAGCCGACAGCGTTCTTATAACAAGCGGGGCGGTAGCAGGCGACGCCAGGGGAGGCGAGGTCGTGGGCGACGGCGGTGGTATTGGGACGTTTAACCAGACGGGCGGGATAAACAATGCGACATGGAGCGGCCTGGCTGTCGGCTCCGACGTATACGGCTCGGGCTATGGCGGCGTTGGG
The DNA here is from genome assembly GCA_021780695.1 of Deltaproteobacteria bacterium. Classification (GTDB taxonomy): domain Bacteria; phylum Desulfobacterota; class Syntrophobacteria; order Syntrophobacterales; family Syntrophobacteraceae; genus SbD1. The sequence continues at coordinate 3,363 of JAJXYD010000028.1, read as the reverse complement.
GTGTTCAACCTGAGCGGCGGAAGCCTCGCTGCTTCCCCGTTGCCTGAAGCCATCACCCATAGTCAAGCCGTTGGCGGAGAAATAATTGGTACAACGCGCGGAATCGGTACCTTCAACCAGTCGGGCGGCGTCAATGAAGTCCAGGCAGGACTGTTTGTCGGTTCCGATATCAATTACGCACTGCAAAACAATGCCCGCGCGGGTGGTACGGGTACATACAATTTAAGCGGCGGCTCTCTTACGGCCTCCGGGAACGGGACGTTTGGCTCCTCGGGTTACATACCCGGCGAGGATATTGGGGATGCGGGCGGCAAGGGGACTTTCACTCAGACCGGCGGGACCAATACGGTTACCCAGGGTCTGCTTGTCGGCTCAGACGTGTATCAATCGGGCAACGTCGGTACTGGTGCCTATAATCTTTCAGGCGGTTCGCTCCAGGCGGATTTCGAATGGATGGGCGGAGCCGGTGCGGGGACCTTTACCCAGAGCGCTGGGATGAATTGGGTTAGCGGCGAGGGTGCCCCATACGGCATAGAAATGAACGGCGGCACATACCACCTGAACGGGGGAACGCTTATTGCCAACTCTTTCGACGGAAACCTCGATAACGAAGGCGGGACCTTCTTACCCTCAACGGCCGGGTCCGTTTTTACCGGCAACTACACCCAGGGTAAAAACTCGGTTTTGCAGATAGGCATAGCCTCGTCAAACAACTATACCTGGCTGGACATGGCCAATACAGGAAAGGCGACTTTTAACGGCGGTACGATAGATCCGGTACTCCAGGGAGGTTTCGTCCCCACTCCCGGGGAAACCTTCAACGTTATCCAAAACGCGCAAAGCATAACCGGCACGCCCATGGTTGCAAACTTCACCGCGACTCTGGTGGGAACGGTGGAAAATCTACCCGACCCCGGCATAACGATCAGCGCCTCTCGCAATTACACAAATCCCACGCTCACCCTTACACAGAACCAGCGTCAGGTGGGAAACATGCTAAATAAGGTTTCCACAACCACTACCGGAGACCTTGGGACCGTTTTGAGCGCTATCGACAGCATCCCGGTTTCCCAGGCCGGTTCGGTCGGCAAGGTCTACCAGCAGATATCTCCGGACATGGCGGCCTCTTTGGGAAACCTGGGCTTTGCGGCCTCCTCCTTTTTTCAACAGGACTTAAACCAGCGCATCACAAGTCTGCGCTACGAAGGCCTTGCGGGCGAAAACCCCGGAGTTTCCGGCTGCCAAACTCCACCTTTGGCCATGGAACCCGGGGGGCCTTCACTACTTGCGGGTACGTCCTCCAGCGCGACCGGGCAAGTGGATGGATGGAATTTCTACGCAGACCCCCAGGTATCCTGGGGGTCGCAGAGTTCGACCTCTTCTGAGACGGGATATAATTTTTCCATCGGCGGGCTTACCGCCGGAGCGGACTACCGGGTAAGCGATGACCTTCTTATCGGCGCCGCCAGTGGGTATGCTCATACGGATGCGGGCTTCTACGACAACCTGGGAAATGTGCAAAACGATACCGTACCCATTAACTTTTATGCGGCTTACTTTCCCGGTAATTTCTACGCCTACGGGTCTGCCGGTTATGCGGTAAATCTTTTCAGCACCAACCGCCAGATGCCATTTTTCGACCGCACGGCAACGGCATCCACCACAGGCAACATGTTTAACGGTTACGGGGAGGCGGGCTATGACTTAAGAGCCGGAAGCCTGGTGCTCACTCCCATGGCGAGCCTCGCCTATTCCAGCCTCTGGATCAATGGATTAAGTGAAACCGGGGCGGATTCTCTTGATCTAAACGTTGGCTCCCAGCAGGCCCAATCGCTTCAACTCGGCCCGGGCCTAAGACTTGCCAGCGTCATAAAGTGCGGCTGGGCGGTTGTCGCCCCCCAGTTATACGCGAGCTACGAACACGAGTTTTCCAACAACAGCAGAAACATCGACGCGAGCCTTGCCCAGGCCGGGATTCCTTTTGGTTTTCAGTCCCAGCAGTTGGGCACGGACTTCGGTATGTTGGGTGCGAGCCTTACCGTATTTTCAGGAAAGAGCTTTTCCGTGCGGCTCGATTCCAACATGGAAATGGGACGTGCCGATTACAGCGCCTGTATGGTCGATGCCGGCCTCACTTTCAGGTTCTAAAGAGCGGCTAAATCCGGCTTCCGCGCCAGGTCATCTGGCCTGGGATTAGCCCCGTTTCATGAGCAACGGCGCCTCGTTGAGGTTTACTGAAGCATTACCCCGTGAAGGAGCGCTGGTAGGGCTTGCTATCGGAGCGATTTTTTGTTATAAATAAAAATTGTTCGCGCCCATAGCTCAGCTGGATAGAGTGCCGGACTACGAATCCGTAGGTCGCAAGTTCGAATCTTGCTGGGCGCGCTAGAAAAATCAAGGGGTTACGGAGATTCCGTAGCCCCTTTTTTTGCCCCGCGGCTTAATAGCCCCACACCTGCCCCACTTTGTGGGGTATGTCAGAGTAGATTCAGGTACCATCGCCCACCCACCCCACCCGCTCCGTTCCATGCGCTCTTGGCCAATTCGGATGGACCTTGATATTTTTTTTAAAAAATTGTAACCCCATTTTCGGGTAGAGTGAAAAGGCCGCTTAGAAAGCCGATACCGCATCCAGATTCGAGCCGCCACAGGTTAAGGAAGATACCATGCGTTCAACAGGGTACTCGCGGAAAGATTTTCTTAAAATGATCAAAAATGATGCTTACCTCGAAAATGAGGAAAGCAAACAATTTATGTTTCAAATTTGTACCAAACTCAGGAACTGTACGGACCTTCTTCCCAAAAACGCCCGAACGCAATTGGATAAATCATTTCAGTCGCTATTTGATAGCTACGAGGACTCGCCGCCAGCACGGACCTACGGGCAAGCCGCCCGAAGAATAAAGGCCATCTTGGATGGATCATCCCGAAAATATCTTATTAGACCCACCGCGACCGGCGGGCAGAAAGAAGAAATTGAGTCCTGACGAAAATATTTTTTCCAGAGTCAAAATCGGCACCACCCCTCTGAAGGCCATCGCCACAAAAACACAAAGCCAGTCGCTTCAACAATCACGTCGCATATACCACAGACGGCAGTCCCTCTAACAGAGGATAGCCGCAACTTGGACGCTTAACAAGCGCCATTCATCACCTTAGCGACCATCTTGGATAATGTTTGAAAAAATGCTCATCGAGACACCGAGGCCGAGTGGGTCAACTTCAGCATCCTTTCCAAACGAGCTATTGTCGAAAGTTGTGTATGGCGTGAGTGAAAAGAGCGGCGTATCCTCCCTTTGGGAATAATTCACCTTCAACGGAGAAGGAGAAAAGAGGATACGCCATGAAAGACGATACCATTGT
>JAJXYD010000020.1 GCA_021780695.1 Deltaproteobacteria bacterium | reverse complement strand
TGGACTCGGTCCGCGTTCGCCCCGCAAATCATCTGTGCGAGGTAGTCGAATATCTAAACAGCCGCACGGAACTCGAGCCTTTTCATGTCGATATCGATTCGCTATGGAACGAAGGGGCGGTCGAGGAACTGGATTTAGAAGATGTAAAGGGGCAGGAGCACGCAAAAAGGGGTCTCGAGGTAGCCGCGGCCGGAAACCACAATGTCCTTCTCGTTGGCCCTCCGGGTTCGGGCAAGACGATGTTGGCCCAGAGGGTCTCGGGGATACTTCCGCCGCTTAGTTTCGAAGAGGCGATCGAAACGTCCAAGATCTTTAGCGTCGCGGGGATTCTAAACAACAGCCCTCTCATAGTGAAGCGCCAGTTTCGCTCACCTCATCACACGATATCCGATGCGGGCCTGGTAGGCGGGGGCCACATACCCAAGCCCGGGGAAGTAAGCCTTGCCCACAACGGGGTGTTGTTTTTGGACGAATTCCCCGAATTTAGAAGAAACGTGATCGATCTTTTAAGACAGCCCATGGAAGACGCTCAGGTGACGATCGCAAGGGCGACCGTGGCTCTTACCTATCCGGCAAGATTCATGCTTATCGGGGCCATGAATCCCTGTCCTTGCGGGTATTCGGGAGACCCGGTAAAACCTTGCACATGCCCACCAAGGTCGGTTGCAAAATATCGGGGGAGAATCTCCGGGCCGATTCTCGACAGGATCGATCTGCATATCGAGGTGCCTTCCATTAAATTCGAACAGCTGCGCGATGGTAACCCAAGAGCTGAAAAATCAGCCTCGGTGCGCGAACGGGTCTCGGAGGCAAGGAGAATACAGCTAAACAGGTTTTCAGGAGAGGGGATCTACTCCAATTCCCAGATGCGCCCCAAGCACCTTAAAAAATTTTGTCAACTGGACGCTGCCATCCACAGCGTTCTTGACCGCGCAGTCGAACAACTGGGACTAAGCGGTCGCGCCTACCACCGCATTCTAAAGGTCGCCCGCACCATTGCGGATTTGGATGGAAAGGAAGAGATCGCTCGCGATCACCTGTTTGAGGCCATTCAATACCGCTCGCTTGACCGCAGGATGTTTTGACTCGCCGAAAACCTAAAGCAGTCTTTACGGGCCCGGACGGAATGAGCGGGAGATTGCCGGTGCGACATTCCAGATCATGTATGGCACATCCCCACCGTTGCCATGTGGCTGGCGGTCATGACTCTTCGGGGCACTGATGAAAAGTGGGCGACATCGGACATGAAACAACATTTCTCCGTGGTGCGCGGAAGGAAGATATCGTGTGCCGCCCGTATTCTGAAGCTCAGAAAACGCAGTCTGTATGGCACAGCTTTTCCGGCTTGGTAGTCCATTATGACCTTGCTTGCTCAAAGGTTCAGACAGGCAGGTCGCACACCTGTCCCGAGCGGCTGCAAAGTATTCCATTCAGGCGGAAGTGGTCGACTCAAAAAACTGCAACTCCGGTCATATTATCTGTCAAAAAAAATAGCGGCTTTGCATGGGTTTGTGCGGTACAAGGTCGTTGGTTTGGGCCCCAGCGATGATTTTCCCCCAAAATTCCGGCAATTCTTAGCCCGGCGCAGATCAGTTTTTAAACTTATTCTCGATCATGGCATCTCTCCCATTGTGGGTTCTGAGTGTTTTGTCGAACAACCCGTATGCCATGACCAAATTTTTAAGTCATTCTCTTTTGCAGAACTCTCCGCACACAACTCCCTTTTTCCGGCAACTACCGTGGGGAACTCGGTTTTTCACCTGTATACGGACGGCGGTATGAAGGTCTGGAAGTCCAGGCCCGGGGAGAAGGCGCGAGATGTTCAGGCAAAAATTTCGACGCCCGAGTCTCGATGGGTGGGAGTCCCGAAAATCTTGCGCGGCACAACCCAGGCGCTTATGCAAAATTGCATCGGTTCGTGCAATTCTGCATGTGATGGTGCCGGTTCAGTGGGTGCGGGAAATGCCCGAAGGGCTGAAATCCTCCTGCCCTGACCGCGCCGATCTTTAAATTTAGTCGTTATTGCCACTATATGGGTCTATTTTCATCGAAGTTCCTTCCTGGCACTGCTCTTGCTCCAGCCGTGTACATGGTTGGAGCGAGATAAGTGTATCAAAGGGATACCGGGTCGAGGGGCGCCATCTCATATCCATCCGGACTTGTTGGCTTTATAGCCGAGCAGCGCAAAAGAAAAATCAAGGAGAAACAACATGCCACTTAAGACTGCGCAACAGTATGAAGAGAGCTTGAGAAGGCTCAAGCTGAAAGTTTACCTCCTGGGCGAAAGAATCGACAATCCCGTTGATCACCCGATCATCCGGCCTTCCATGAATTCGGTGAAAATGACCTACGCTCTGGCTGAAGACCCCCTCCATGAAGATCTCATGACTGCAAAGTCCCACCTCACGGGGAAAAAGGTCAACCGCTTCTGCCACCTGCACCAGAGCGCGGACGATCTGATCAGAAAGGTCAAGATGCAGCGACTGCTGGGTCAGAAGACAGGGGCCTGCTTTCAGCGGTGTGTTGGAATGGACGCGATCAACGCTGTTGACAGCGTAACCTTTGAAATGGATAGGAAGCTTGGGACCGATTACCATCAACGGTTCGCCAAATTCCTTCTGATGATGCAGGAAGAGGACCTGACGGTGGACGGAGCGATGACCGACCCCAAGGGAGACCGAGGATTGCCGCCGTGCAGGCAGGAAGACCCCGACATGTACGTGCGCGTGGTCGAAAAGCAAGACAAGGGGATCGTGGTGCGGGGGGCCAAGGCGCATCAGACAGGGGCGCTCAATTCTCACTGGGTCCTGGTCATGCCGACCATCGCCATGGGCAGCGACGATGCCGATTACGCGGTTTCCTTTGCCTGTCCCGCCGATGCCGAGGGGATCTCTTACATCTACGGACGGCAGTCCTGCGATACACGAAAGCTCGAAGGCGGCACCATGGATGTAGGCAATGCGAGGTTTGGCGGACATGAAGCCCTGATGGTCTTCGATAACGTCTTCGTGCCCTGGGAAGATGTCTTCATGTGCGGCGAGCACGCATTCAGTGGATTGCTGGTCGAACGTTTTGCGGGCTATCACCGCCAGAGCTACGGAGGGTGCAAGGTCGGCGTCGGCGACGTGCTGATCGGCGCAGCCGCACTGGCGGCCGATTTCAACGGAGCCGCCAAGGCTTCTCACATCAAGGATAAGCTCATCGAGATGACTCATCTAAACGAAACCCTCTATGCCTGCGGAATCGCCTGCTCGGCTGAAGGGTCCAGAACAGAATCGGGGACCTATCTCATCAACCTCCTGCTGGCCAACGTCTGCAAGCAGAATGTCACCCGATTTCCCTATGAAATTGCAAGACTGGCCGAAGACATTGCCGGAGGCATCATGGTCACCATGCCATCGGAAAGAGACTTGTCACACCCGGAAATCGGCGATGTCATACGGAAATATCTGCGTGGTCCAGCTGGAATTTCAGCCGAACACCGGATGAGAATCATGCGCCTTATTGAAAATATCACCTTGGGAACCGCCGCGGTGGGCTACAGGACCGAGTCCATGCACGGTGCGGGTTCTCCCCAGGCGCAGCGCATAATGATCTCCCGGCAGGGAAACCTGGATCACAAAAAACAACTGGCCAAAGAACTGGCGGGGATCGCCTAGCGTTCCTTCGCTGTTGAACTGTTGTCTCATGGACCCTGTTAAAATCGTTGGCATCAAGTACTGCGGCGGCTGCAATCCCGAGATCGATCGATCCCGGGTTGCAGAGGAACTCGGAGCCTGTTTGCCGAAGGGATTCGAGCTGACTCCGACCTCGGTCCCGGGCCGCTGGGATATCGGCGTTCTGATCTGCGGATGCGCTACGGCGTGCGCCAACCGTCCGGAACTAATGGCTGAGGCTCGCCGCTGGATTATTGTGTGCGGTTTGGCGGTCGATGATGTCGAGGTCCCCGGGGACAGGATCGTTGAGGCTATAGTGGAAAAGCTGTCGAAAATAGCTTTGAGTAAGAGCTGATAGAGGAGGATTCCATGGACTGGAAAGATCACTACGAGCGCTCCGCTGTGAGCGCCCAAACCGCTGTTAAAACCATCAAGTCGGGAGACCGGGTGGTCGTTGCCCATGCGTGCGGAGAACCCAGAGGGCTGACGGCCGCCATGGTCGAGCGCGCCGCAGAGCTAAGAGATGTGGAGATAGTGCACATGGTTGCCATGGGGAGGGCGCAATACTGCCTGCCCGAATACTCCGAATCCTTCCGCCACAATTCGCTTTTCGTCGGAGCCACGAGCAGGCAGGCGGTCAACGAAGGTCGCGGGGACTATACTCCCTGCTTTTTTAGCGAAATCCCGCTGCTCTTTCGCCACAACGTTCTTTCGGTCGATACGGCCCTGATTCAGGTGAGCCCGCCGGACAAGCTGGGATTTGTCTGCCTGGGAATTTCGGTGGATTATACCAAACAGGCGGCATCGAGCGCCCGGACCGTCATCGCACAAGTGAACCCCAATGTCCCCCGGGTTGGCGGAGACTCCAGTTTGCACGTGACCGACATCGACTATTTTGTGCACTCCGATGAACCGCTAATCGAGTTGTCGCCGCCAAAGATCGGAGACACGGAAAAGGCCATCGGGAAAAATGTCGCTTCACTCGTAAAAGACGGCGACTGCCTGCAGTTGGGCATAGGCGCCATTCCGGACGCCACTTTGACTTTCCTCGAAGACAAAAACGACCTCGGCATCCACTCCGAAATGATCTCGGACGGCGTCATGGATTTGGTGGAAAAAGGAGTGGTCACATGCCGCAAGAAAAGCTTTCATCCCGATAAGATCGTCATCACCTTCGCGATGGGCACCAGTAAGTTCTACAAATGGCTCGACAGCAACACAATGATGGAGATGTATCCTGTTGATTATACAAACAACCCTGTCAATATAGCGAAAAACGACAATCTGGTTTCCCTCAATTCGGCCCTTGCCGTCGACCTCCTGGGCCAGGTCGCCGCCGACTGCCTCGGCCCTAAGCAGTTCAGCGGCGTGGGAGGACAGGTCGATTTTGTGAGAGGCGCGCGCATGTCCAGGGGTGGACGCAGCATCATTGCGCTTCCCGCAACGGCTTCCAGGGGGATGGTTTCCCGCATCGTTTCAGGGCTGGACAGGGGGCAGGCCGTCACAACCTCGCGCAATGACGTCGACTACGTGGTGACCGACCACGGCGTGGCCCACCTGAGAGGTAAAACCGTGGCCCAACGCGCCGAGGCCCTCATCGCGATAGCGGCTCCGGAGTTCAGGGACCAGTTGCGCGCTGACTTCAAGGAGATTTACATAGCGGATTGGACTCGCCCCAAAGGGGCATGAAATGCTGAAGGCAAGCGCTAGAGTCCCGCCCCTCCATTCCGGAGGGGCGGGACCTTTAAAGAATCTTAGTCATAATAATCGGGCGCTTTTTTGAACTGCTTCCAGGCCTCGGGGTCGTGCCCCGTCACGATCGTGGCCCCGCATAGTTCCCGCAGGTTCTTCATCCGTTGCACCGATTTGACCGTTTCGCCGGCATTCCACATCAAACCCGGCAAAACGTCTTCGTCTATATTTTCCAGCGTGTAACAGGAATCGGCGGCGAAAAACATGGGACCGCTGTTGGGCAGGTTGACCAGGATCGACTGGTGGCCCGGGGTATGGCCGGGAGTGAAATAGATGAACAAGGAGCCGTCAAGAAACAGGTCCAGCCTGTCATCACGCCACCCTTCAAGGATCACCCAGGGAACCTCTTTATCGAAATCTTTACGGATATAGGCTGCTTTCATGTAATAGTCAGGGGTATAGGCAAAGTGTAGTTCATCGCGCTGCACGATATATTTTGCGTTGGGGAAATGGCCGACACAACCCGCATGGTCCAAATGCAGGTGCGAGAGGATTACGTACTTGATATCTTCAGGGCTGACACCTACCCGTTTGATCGCATTCACACACCATTGCTCCGACGTCATCACCGGATCGTAGGCGGCAAGAACCCCGCCCCAGTGCTTTTCTTTGCCGTCGATGACTTCAAAGGCATTCCCTGTGTCGAACAGCACCTTGCCCTTGGGATGATCGATCAGTAAAAAGGGAACCGGTACATCGAAAGATTTGCCTACGTCACGACCAAGCGTAAAGTAATGCTTCTCACTTTTCAAAATGCCAGCCTCAAATAAATAAAGCTTCATCGGGTCACTCCTTCTTCTCATTAAAACTTTACAAAGATCTAATGGAAATGGACAGTTAGGAAGGACACTTCCGTTTTGGCGCGCTGCCGCCATCCCCCCACTTCAGATGACAAGGGTAGACAAAAGCAAAGCTGATGCCATTTCGATGGACGTTTTCAATCCGGTGGACATCCGCCAAGTTGGCCGCTTTTAAAGGAAGCCTGGGAATTTTAGCGAGACGAATGAATGGACCGCAGCCGGAGGGAAGCTGCAATTTTGCACGGTGGTCTGCATTAACGCAGCAGCTAGTCGGACTTCTTCAGTTTCCTGATGAGCGTGGTAGGATCGACGGCCAAAGCGGAAGCGGCCGCGGAGACTCGGCCGTATCTTTTCAATGCCTGCTCGATGATGTTTCGCTCAAAGCGCTTCACCGCTTCTTTTAGCGTTAGCATCGCATCCGGTTCGCCATCTTCGCAGCAGCGTTGCACCGCGATGCTATCGATCACCTCGGAGGGCAGATCGCCCACCGAGATCTGTTCGGTAGTGGAAAAAACCACCAGCCTCTCTATGACATTCCTCAACTCCCTGACGTTCCCCGGCCAGGGATATGCCAGCAGCATGTCCTGCACATCGGCGCTGAGATAGCGGGTGAGGCCGTGTTTTCGACTCAGTTGCATCATGACATGGTGGATCAGCGGGAGAACGTCCCCTAGCCTGGTTCTCAAGGGAGGAATATCGATGGCGAGCACTTTGATCCGGTAATACAGATCGCTTCGGAAACTGCCCTCCGCCACGCATCGGCCAAGGTCCCTGTTTGTGGCACAGATGATGCGCACTTCAACCTTTTTTATTTTACTGCCGCCCAGTCGCCGGACTCCGCCCTCATCGAGCGCGGAAAGGAGCTTTGCCTGGAGATTTAGAGGCATTTCACTGATTTCATTTAGGAAAAGCGTTCCGGAGTGGGCCTCCTCGAAAAGCCCCCGCTTGCCTCCCTTTTTTGCCCCGGAAAAGGCGCCCTCTTCATACCCGAACAGCTCGGATTCGAGCAGTTCCTGAGGAATGGCCGAAGTATTGATTGCAACAAAGGGGAAATCCCCGTTTTGGGAACCGACCCTGTGAATGTATTGCGCCATGAGGTCTTTACCAACACCGGTTTCTCCGCAGAGCAGAACAGGCGATTTGTAGCCGGCGGCATGGACTGCCTGCCTCATCATCGCTCGCGACAAAGGATCGGTGGCAACAACGGGCAGGTCGGGAAATACCGGCACAATAACGTCGATACGTCCATGAGCCCCGGCCCGCCTGTCTGCACCCGGCTTTGCCTGTTTTGACCCAAGGGGGAAAAGGCACCGCCGGTCTTCGGATTGCTCAATTTTACGAATGATTTTTCCAAGCGGCAGGATATTTTGCACGAAGGTCAACACACACTGCAATTCTCCTTTGTCGGAAAAAATCGGTCTGCCCGTGACGACAGCCTCCTGCCCGGTAACAATCCGCTGGAATAGAGTAACGTCCTCCGCGCGGCCTTCCCGCAACTTTTCAAGGACGCGCAGGGTGACGCTGCGCGAAAAATAACCCCGCTCCTCCAATTCTCTCAAGTTTCTGCCCACCAGGTCGCTTTCCGGGAGGAAGGCGATTTTTTCGTAAGCCGGATTGACTTTGATCGTGTAGGCTTCAGGGTCCGCAACATAGAACCCGACGTAGGAATTCACGAACAGGGGGTGATCAGCCTCCAGGAGCATCGCTCGAAAATCAACCGGACCATTGTCGCCGCCTCTGTTTTGGAACGAAACCAGCAAATGACCGATAGGGCCGGTCGCTATATCCGAATGGAGGTCGATAACTTTTACGGGATCGTTTCCGTGCCCTCTGCCAGAGTCTGGAAGACGATTCCACAGCTCCGGAAGTGCATCCCGCAGATTCATCCCTCCCGCTGCCGCTATGCGCGCCCGATAGGCTTTCATGAAAGAACGGTTGTGATAGATCAGATGGCCGCTCTTGCTTACCGCTGCAACCAGGACGTCTTCACTGTCGACCAGGGCGACGGGAAGCTCCGGTGTGATGTCGAGACGATGCTTGCATGTGCGCAGGTTCAGGAGATGATACATCGCGGGTCTCCTTTTGTATGGATTGCACGATTGAAATGTTTATCAAACGACGGACCAGCCCTAGCGGTGAATTTTAAGCTGCATGAGAAGGGGCAACGGATTAGACATGGCCGATTTCCCGGCTGTTTTTTAATTATAGCCTTTTTGCTTGGAATCGTCTACGGCCGGAGAGGAGCAAGAGTCGCACGCCATGGCCGTAAAAAAGAAAGGGCGGAGCCATGCCCCGCCCGATCATTAACGCAATCCGCCTATAGAATCAGTCCCTGGCGATGATCGTCGTCATTCCCATGCCGCCGCCGACACAGAGGGTCGCAAGGCCCAGCCCAAGGTTTCTGCGGTTCATCTCGTAGAGAAGCGAGATCACGAGCCGAAGCCCCGTACAGCCAACCGGATGTCCCAGGCCAATACCTGAGCCGTTTACGTTTGTGATGGCGCGGTCCAGGCCAAGTCCCCTTTCGCATGCGATGGCCTGCGAGGCAAAGGCCTCGTTTAGCTCGACCAACTGGATCTCCTTAAGGCTCAAGCCCGCTCTTTTGAGCGCCTTTTGCGTTGAAGGCACGGGTCCATAGCCCATAAGGCCGGGTTCGACGCCGGCCGCCGCCTGGGCAACGATCCTCGCCATGGGCGCAAGCCCCAGCTCCCTCGCCTTTTCGCGCGTCATGATAAGGGCGGCCGAGGCGCCGTCGTTTAGCCCCGAGGAGTTTCCGGCCGTTACCGTGCCATCGGGTCTAAACACAGGCTTTAGATTTTCCAGATCAGCCATGGTAAGGCCAAACCTCGTGTGTTCGTCCTGATCGAACAGGGTGGTCTTCCCCTTTTTTCCCGGAAGTTCAAAGGGCACGATCTCCTCTTTGAAACGTCCCGCCTTTATTGCCGCCTCGGCCTTATTGTGGCTTTCCATCGCAAGCCGGTCCTGGTCCTGGCGAGAGATGGAGTATTTGGCCGCAAGGTTTTCGGCCGTTACCCCCATGATCATCGGCTCTCCCAGCAGTCGGCTTCCCGAATGGAGCATTTCCCAGAGCGCATCGGTTACTTCCCGGTTTTGCAGGCGCATTCCCCATCGGGCGTTTGCCATGTAGTAGGGAGCCGAACTCATCGATTCCACACCGCCTACCAAAACGACCTCGGCATTTCCGGTTTGTATCTGCTGAACACCGGAAGCAAGGGCCTGCATCGAAGAAGAGCATTGACGCTGGACGGTAAAAGCGGGGATTTCAAAGGGAAGGCCCGCCATAAGGGCCGCGGTGCGGGCGGTGTTTGCTTCATCAAAACACTGGCAGCAATCTCCAACGATGATTTCATCAATTAGAAGCGGATCGGGATTATCGGCCCGCTTCAGTGTTTCGAGCATCACATGGGCGGCCAATTTCGAGGCCTTGACATCCTTCAGGGCTCCGCCGAACTTGCCAATGGCGGTACGCGCGGCGCTAACGATCACTACGTCTTTATTTCCACTCACGACCAATGCTCCTATAGGGTTTTGGAAATAACCATGCGCTGTACTTCGTTGCTTCCCTCATAGATCTGGGTAATCTTGGCATCCCGCATCATTCTTTCCACGGGATACTCCTGGATATAGCCATATCCGCCCAAAACCTGAACGGCTTCGGTCGTTACCCACATCGCCACATCCGAGCAGTAGCACTTGGACATCGAACTCATGCGAATAAGCTCGGGGCTAAGCCGGCTCAAATCCTTGGGCTGCTCCTGCAAAAGACAGCAGGTCTTATAGAGCAACTGACGCGCGGCTTCGGTTCTCATGGCCATGTCGGCAAGCTTGAAACCTATGCCCTGGTGCTCGATGATCGGTTTTCCAAAAGTGATTCTCTCCTTGGCATAGGCCGTTGCATACTCGAGAGCGCCCGCGGCGATCCCCAGAGCCTGGGCCGCGACTCCGGCACGGGAGAAATCAAGGGTTTTCATCATTATGTGGAAGCCGTCGCCCTCTTTGCCAAGCAAATTTTCAGCCGGAATGCGGCAATCTTCGAAAACCAGCTCAACGGTCTCCGACCACCTGATACCCATTTTGTGCTCTTTTTTGCCGATGGTAAAACCGGGCGTGCCCTTCTCGACGATAAAGACACCGGCATTTTTGTGGCTGGGCTTCTCGGGGTCGGTTACCGCATAGACCGTTACGATATCGGCCACGCCACCATTGGTGATAAAGGTCTTGGAGCCGTTAAGGATGTAGGAGTCGCCGTCTTTTTTGGCGCGACAGCGAAGTCTTGCCACATCAGAGCCCGCCGCGGCTTCCGTAAGGCCAAAGGCCGCGATATATTCACCGCTTGCAAGCTTTGGGAAATACTTTTTCTTCTGTTCCTCGTTCGCGGCTAAAAGCATGGGAAGGGAGCCCAGTTCATGATCGGCGATCAGCAGACCGCAGGCGGCGTCTACCTTGGAGAGTTCTTCTACCACGATGGTCAAGGCGAGCATCCCGGCGTGGGAGCCTCCGAACTCCTCGGGGTAGTCGATGCCGTAGAGGCCGTTTTCACGCATCAACTCCACCATTTCCCAGTCGAATTCACCCGATTGATCGCGTTTTTCGGCTCCGGGGGCAACCTTATCCTTAGCAAGACGTCTTACCATATTTTGCAACATCAACTGTTCTTCATTGAGATCGTACTGCATGAGATTCTCCATTTTTTTTATTAAGATCATCGAGTCCAAAGGGGGGACAGCCCTCTATTTGTCGTAGCTAAAGAAGCCCTTGCCGTTCTTTCGTCCGAGGTAACCCGCACGCACCATCTTGCGCAGCAGAGGCGCGGGACGGTATTTGTCTTCTCCGAATTCCTTATGAAGCCCGTCGAGGACGTGCAGAAGGGTATCGAGCCCTATCATGTCGGAAAGGGCAAGAGGACCGATGGGGTGGTTTGCTCCCAGCACCATCGACTGGTCGATATCGGCTGCCGAAGCTATGCCTTCAGCCAGGGTGAAAATGGCCTCATTTAACATGGGACACAAGATGCGATTTACCGCAAAGCCGGGAGCTTCCTTGACCTCGATGGGAATTTTGCCAACCTTTTCAACAAAGGCCTTGCAGGTCTGGTAAGTTTGCTCGCTTGTAAGAAAACCCCGTATCAACTCGACAAGCTTCATGACCGGAACGGGGTTAAAATAGTGCATTCCAATGAAACTGCCCGCCCGCCCGGTTACCGAGGCCATCTCGGTAATGGAAAGGCCGGAAGTGTTGGAAGCAAAGATCGTCTCGGGCGCGCAAACCGCGTCGAGTTCCTTATAGATTTGTTTTTTTAGCTCCATAACTTCGAGGACAGCTTCGATTACGATGTCCGCCCCTGCCGCGGCGCTCTTAAGATCGGTCGTTCCCGTAATGCGCCCTAAAATCGCCTCGGCCGCCGAGGCTTCCATTTTCCCCTTGGAAACGGCGCGATCGAGATTTTTTTTGATGGTCGTCATACCGTTATTTACAAACCGGTCCTCGATATCGCGCAAGGCCACTTCAAAGCCCGCCTGAGCCGATACCTGCGCTATCCCCGCACCCATGATTCCAGCACCCAAAACACACACTTTTCTGATCTGCATAAAAATCATCTCCTTTTGAGCCTCAAAATCAAACGTTTTAGAGGGACAATCCACATGGTCCCAAAGTGCATACAAACAAAAGGGCTTAAGCTACCAACTCTTCATCAGGCTAAGAAAGCCGGCGGCAAGCTCATCGATTGTTCTCTCCCCGTCGCGGAGCAGTCCCTGCACGGCTATTCCCTGGGCCGCGCCGATGAAGGCTATGGAGGCCGCCCCCGGGTCTTTTACGTTTTCGTTGTCGGCGAGTTTACGAGCAAGGGAATCGACAAAGATCTTATAGATCCCCTTAAGACGAGATTCCATGGGATGGCCGCTGCGGGCAAATTCGGCAGCCAGAGTCGCCAGGCAGATGGTGGCTTCAGGACCCCGGTTGAAGTGGCTGCACATTGCCCCAAGCACCTCCTCGATCATGGCAAGAGAGCCGTGATCGGCATTGTCGGCAATAGCCGAGTAGACGTGTATGCCGCGTTCGACCCAATCGACAACGGCATTCAAGATCGCCTCCTTGTTGGCGAAATGATGGAAGATGGCCCCGGAAGTCAAACCAATGGCCTGGGCAAGATCGGCTATGGTCGTCTTGTGATAGCCCTGGCGGGCGAAGAGTTTGACGGCGGCCTGCACGATCTTTACGCGAGTCTGCTTGGCCTGGAGGTCTTTTCTGTTAATTTTTTCTCTAAGCATCCGGACAGCATATTACATATTATGTACTATGTTAAATAAAAAATATTTCCTCCCCGCTTTCCAACCCCATTTGATGGGGTTGGAAAGCGGTGGGGGGAGGGAGGTCTAGCGGCGGCGTAAACGCGGGCGTTTAATGACGCAATTAGGGGGCAGAGGTGAGTAGAGAGCCAAACTCCAAAGGGATAGGAAGCCTTTCCAGCCGTTAATCACATTTTTGTCCGGATATGCTTTTATACCGACGTATAGCCTTATCTGCTGCCTCTGCGGTCTTGAGGCAAGGCAGCCAAAGGTTGCGCCTTCAATCCGGGAACTGCTTTTTGCGCAGGCAGTTCGACACGCAGACAGGGACAACCTGTCCTGTTTAAGGGTTTCGATTTTCCGGTCCTTTGGATGGGACCGCCTCGCGACCTGTTTTTTTCCCGGCTAGGAAACGGCGCACGCTCTCTTCCGCGGTACCGACCGCCATGACCGCGTTTTTGAGCTCCATCTCCGAGCACCCAAATTTACGGCACCAATATATTATTTCATTGCGCTCATGGGGATTGACTCTGTTGCTTGCGAAAGGGCGCGGACTGGATTTTTGGGCACACATGTTTTTCTCCTTCCAAAGAGCATAACGAGGCGCCGTCAAATTTTATCTTATACCACCCCATGGGAAGGAATAATATAGGGCAAAATCCCACGGTAAATTTGCTCTGCCGGCCAAAGGCAGGAATACCCACCGCAAAGACTATAGAGACCGCAGCCCGGGAGCAGCCAAGGTCGCCCTAGCATCTCCCCGGTTAGTGCCCCGCAGAGCGGACGTCTTAGAATCGGCTTCGACCGGAATCGAGCCCGATCAAGTAAAATATGGATAACAACTGCAATCACAAAAGAATAACTCCCGGCGCCCTCCATTGGCAACCGAAGGCCAAGAGCGCACTCCTTTTGTCTTAATCGCCCGGCTCACAAGGGCTTAGCATCTTTTCGGGCACGACCAGGCGGTCGAAGTCCTCAGCCGTAACAAAGCCGAGTGTTAGGGCCGCATCTTTTAGCGACAGATCGTTATCCATGGCGTAGTGGGCAATCTTTGAGGCCTTGTCATAGCCGATAACGGGAGCAAGAGGAGTAACCAGCATGAGGGAGCGCTCGACGTATCCTTTGAGTTTCTTAAGATTGGGCCTGGTTCCTTCAACGAGAAACTTCCTGAAATTTTGGCAGCCATCGGTAAGGATGGTTATCGAATTCATGATATTAAAGATCATGAGGGGCTTATAGACATTCATTTCGAGATATCCTCCCGCGCCCCCCAGTCCCACGGCCACATCGTTGGCCATTACCTGCGCGGCGATCATCGTGAGGGCTTCGGCCTGGGTGGGATTAACCTTGCCGGGCATGATCGAGGAACCGGGTTCGTTTTCCGGAATGAGCAACTCGGCAAAGCCGGCCCGAGGGCCGCAGGAAAGCAACCTTATATCGTTTGCGATTTTGTAGAGCGATACGGCCAGGGTGCGCATGGTTGCCGAAAGCTGCACCAGGGCGTCGTGGGCGCCCTGAACGGTAAATTTGTTTGGCGCGCTGATAAAAGGCAGGCCGCTCAGATCGGCGATATGCGCCGCGCAAGCCTCGGCAAAACCGGGAGGGGCGTTTACGCCCGTTCCCACCGCGGTTCCCCCCAGGGCGAGCGGGTAAAGGCCCGCAAGAGCGCAGTCCAACCGTTTGAGGTTGTCGGCAAGCATCCCCGCATAGCCCGACCACTCCTGGCCAAGAGTAAGGGGTACGGCATCCTGCATGTGAGTGCGGCCGATCTTTATGATATCTTTCCACTGAGCGGCTTTTGCCGCGATGGCATCGCGCAGCGCCAGTACCGCGGGGATCAGCCGCTGTTTTAAGTTCAGCGCCGCCGCTACGCACATGGCGGAAGGGAATGTATCGTTTGAAGACTGCGCCATGTTGACGTGATCGTTTGGATGGACGGGGGTTTTGCTTCCAAGGGGAGTAGCTGCGAGTTGACAGCAGCGATTGGAGATGACTTCGTTTACGTTCATATTGAATTGAGTGCCGCTGCCCGTCATCCATACGTGCAGAGGAAACATGTCGTTATAGAGGCCCGCCAGGATTTCATCGCAGGCGGTAACGATGAGGTTGCAGGTTTGCCGGTCCAGGCGGCCGCCTTCATGATTGGTGAGGGCGGCGGCTTTTTTCAAAACGGCGTAGGCGGCTATCATTTCCCGGGGCATAAGGTCGGCGCCGATACTGAAATATTTTAGCGAACGCTGTGTCTGAGCGCCCCACAATTTATCGCGCGGCACTTCAATTTCACCGAAACTGTCAGTCTCTATTCTGGTATCTGCCAAGGTATGTATTTCTCCCTCCCGATGGTTTTCCCGCTAAGGCAAAAACATGAGGAAAATGTTAAAGAGTTACAGAGGAAATTAGGAAAGAAAAACCGGAAGGTCAAGACCTCATAAGCACGGGGGGATCGGCGTTGTGTTGGAGACCCGGACCCGGCTCACGACAGGAGCGTCTTTAATTATGTAAAAAGCGTTATATCTCCTGTTTCCTCGACTTTGCTCCGAAGGCGCTTGTGGGTTATCAGCTCCCGCGCGCCCACTGAATATTTTTTCAGGATCCGCTTTAACAATACCTCGCCGGTATCGGTGCGAAAGTAGATCCTTCTGGCCTCCTGCCCCCCAAGATCCTGGCTCAGAACGGGGATCCCCTCCAAGTCGAGAAATTTCAGAACGAATCTGGCGTTAATCCTTCCCATATTGTTTGCCCGGGAAATACAGGGGATAATGTGAGAGCCCCCAAAGACCTTGGCCTTCAAAAGTTTTCTATTTCCTCCAAGGTCCATGATCTTGTTTATAAGAAGTTCCATTGCGTTTACGGCATAGCGGGAGACTGCATCGCAAGAGCCTATGGCGGCCTTTCCAGGCAAAAGGATATGATTCATTCCGCCGATTCCTTGAATCGGGTCGATCAGGCATACGGCAACACAGGAACCAAGAAGGGTTTCGATTATTTCCCCCCTTGCGCTGGCATGGCATTCGCCGATATGTATGCTGATTCTCTCCATTTCTTCAGCTTAAGACTCCCATGGCCGCAAGTGCGGCAAACTACGGGAAAGGTTCGCGTGGCAGTACTATTTTCAAAAACAACAGGTTTTCGGCCCACACTCTTTAACCCAGACTGCCTTAACGAGTCTATCGGGTTTTCGTTACACTTTCAACTTCAGTAAATTTTACGCAAGCAGACGACGGCCGCTCGAAAACAGCAAAATGATAGCCGGCAGTTATGTTGTTTGCAACGGCTGTCTTTTTAAGATCGGCGAAATATTTCGACCCGGGTAAGTGTTTGGATCAGAGCCGGTCCTTAGCGGCTTGGTTTGGAGAAAAACGCAATCAAAAAAGAATCCCCTTGATCTTTGCCGTGCGGAGGGCGGCTCATTAACGTAGCGATTATAATATCCAGCCTGCTATAATAAGCATACGCGACCCGAAAACCCTAAAATAGTTTACCGTGTCCACCAAAGTTGCAAAGTTTCATGGATGGGGAAAATGATCGTTAGCGCAAGCCGGCGGACCGACATCGCCGCCTTCTATTCGAAGTGGTTTTTGAACCGGGTGCGCGCGGGGTGGTGCCTTGTGCCCAATCCCTTCAACGCAAACCAGGTCTCAAGGGTGAGTCTTTGCGCCCCCGACGTCGATGCCTTGGTCTTTTGGAGCAGGAATCCGCGTCCGCTCATGAAAAATTTGAGTGAGCTGGACGACTTGGGCTTGCGCTACTACTTCCTTTTCACCCTGGTGGGCTATCCACGCGCCCTGGAGCCGGGAGCCCCGCCGCTTGGCCCGAGGATAGAGACCTTTTTGGAGCTTTCCGCCCGCCTTGGACCCCATAGGACCATCTGGCGCTACGACCCCATAGTGTTAAGCCAAGTGAGCGGAATAGCCTTCCATGAAGATAATTTTCAAATGTTGGCCAGGGAGCTACGCGGGGCTACGGCCCGTTGCATCATCAGCTTCGTTCGGCCTTACCGAAAGGCTCGCGCCCGGATGGAGGCCGCCGTTGCGGGCTGCACCGATCCGGCCGATTGCAACAGCCCGCGGGTTCGCGGACTGCTCCGGACAATTTCGCGGATTGGCATGGAAAACCAAATAGAGGTGTTTTCCTGCGCCATGAAAGAAGATTTTTCTCCTTACGGTATATATCCTTCCAGCTGCATCGATGCGCAACTCATCTCAAAGCTTTTCGGCATCAAAATTGTCGCGTCCAAAGACTCTTGCCAGAGAACGGAATGCGGGTGCGCCCCAAGCCGGGACATAGGCATCTATGACACCTGTCTTTTCGGGTGTTCCTACTGTTATGCGACATCGAGCTTTGAGCGGGCCAGAGCCAACCACGCCCGCCACGATCCGGATTTTGCGAGCCTGCTGCCGCCCCTTAAATAAATACAAGGCGGAGAGCGCTTACCCCATGACAACTTTTGCCCCCAACGACCCCGAAACCCGGCGCTATTTTAGCTTCCGCAAAAGATTAGTGAATACCTATCACTGATTTGTCACTTTTCTTTCAATATCGAGTCCGCGCTCCATAATACCGAATAACCACTACAGCAGGGGATCGCAACCCGTAACGTTTTGGACGCGTAAGAGAGCCCGGGCGCACAGCAAGGAACCGGGGGACAACGTCGAGCTTTTTGGACCGGCAGGTGAGCCGGGAGAGGAGAAGACTATGGAGTTAAAAACGGTCGGAACTGCCGGGACGGCTGTTGAAAGGCTTGTTCGAACGGGTCGTTAGCGAGGCGCAATTGCTTAGGCGTTTCGATGTCTGAGGATGCAAAAAGAGGCAATGAAGGGGGAAGACGCTTTTGCCGGGTTTTCCAGATGCGATGAACCCTGGTTGATAAAAAGGTAAATGAAGCGATGCTCAAGAATATAAAAATCGGCATGAGGATAGCGATTGCTTTTGGCGTACTGTTCGTTTTAATGAGCGCCATCAATCTTTTGGCGATTAACAGGCTCGCGGCCGTGACCGAGACGCTGACCGCATCGACGGCCATGAAATCCCGGGAGGGCAAAGCTCTGCTCAAGGACTTGGCGGAGCGCCAAAGCGCCTATACGAACGGGGAAAAAAACCTCGCCGCCCTTATCGATTCCCACATGAATCAGCAGGCCGCCACGGCCGTTGTGGCCATGCGGTCGGTTCAGCAAAACTATGCGCAAGCGGTCCAAAACCTCCTCAGATACGAACAAGACAGGATGCAAAGCTCAGCCGGAGCGGCCGGGGACTCTTATCGCTGGTCGCGCAATCTTCTTTTAATCCTCGTCGGCGGGTCGCTGGTATTGGCGATTTTCATCATCTTCCTGGTCGGCAGCAGCATAACCAAACCGATAAAGGAAGCGATCGCTATTAACAAAAGAGTTGCGGAAGGCGACCTGAGCGTTGCCGTGGATGCGGCGCGCGGCGACGAGGTGGGACAACTTTTCGCGGCCATTCAGGACATGGTCGAAAAGTTCAAAGAGATCACCCGCGATATCGACATGCTAAGCGATGCGGCGGTACAGGGCAAGCTTGCGGTAAGGGCCGACGCCTCACGCCATCCGGGCGCCTACAGGAAGATCGTACAGGGAGTAAACGATACCCTGGATGCGGTGATCGGGCCACTAAACGTAGCTGCCGAGTATATCGACCGGATCGGCAAGGGAGATATTCCTCCCAGAATCACCGATGCCTACAAGGGAGACTTCAACGAGATAAAGAACAATTTGAACAGCTGCATCGACAATGTCAAGGCCTTGATAAGCGATGCCAAGATGCTCGCCCAATCGGCGATCCAGGGCAAGCTGGCCACGCGGGCCGACGCCGCCAGGCACCAGGGGGACTTTCGCGAAATCGTCGAAGGGATAAACCACACCGTGGGGGCGATCGTTACGCACATCGACTCGATGCCGGTTCCGGCTTTTATCATCGACCGAGATTTCAACATTCTATATATGAACGCGGTGGGAGCAAACCTTGCAGGGCTCTCCCAGCAGGCCGCGGAGGGGACCAAGTGCTACGACCACTTCAAGACGTCCCATTGCCGCACCGAAAAGTGCGCCACGGGGCAGTGCATGCTGCGCGGTCACAGCATTTCATCTGAGACCGAGGCCCATCCACAGGGCAAGGATTTGGATATCGCCTACACCGGCGTGCCGGTAAAAGACGCAGAAGGGACGATAATCGGGGCGCTCGAGGTAGCAACCGATCTTACGGCCGTAAAGGACGCCGCGCGCCTGGCCAAAAAACAGGCCGACTATCAGGCGGTCGAAGTCGATAAGCTGTTGGTAAACCTTGGCAAAGTAGCCCGGGGAGAGTTGGACGTAACTCCTTCAACAGGGGAGACCGACGAAGACACCCGCGCCCTTGGCGAAAACTTCGCCAAAATCAACGAGGGGTTGGCAAAGACGGTTCAAGCCATAAGCAACCTTGTCTTCGACGGTGACAATCTGGCCCGGGCGGCGCTGGAAGGCAGACTGGAGACTCGGGGAGATGCGACCAGGCACCAGGGCGACTTCCGCAAAATCCTCGAAGGGATGAACAATTCGGTAGGCGCCATTGTGGGACACCTCGATTCGATGCCGGTTCCGGCGTTCATCGTCGACCGGGATTTTACCATTCTCTATATGAACGCCATCGGAGCAAACCTTGCAGGCATCTCCCAGCAGGCTGCGGCGGGGACCAAGTGCTACGACCACTTCAAGACGCGCCATTGCCGCACCGAAAAGTGCGCCACGGGGCAGTGCATGCTGCGCGGCCAAAGTGTCTCGGCCGAGACCGATGCCCACCCGCAGGGCAAGGATCTGGAAATCGCCTATTCGGGCGTACCGCTAAAGGACGGGGAAGGCAGGATAATCGGGGCGCTGGAGGTGGCAACCGACCTTACGGCCGTAAAGAACGCGGCCCGTCTGGCTAAAAAGCAGGCCGACTATCAGGCGGCCGAGGTCGATAAGCTGGTGGTAAGCCTGGGTAAGGTCGCGCAGGGAGATCTGAGCGTTACGCCTTCCACCGGCGCCACGGACGAAGACACCCGAAACATCGGCGAGAATTTCACAAAGATCAACAACGGACTGGCGAGAACGATCCAGGCGGTCTCGGCCCTTGTCCACGACACCGACACTCTAGTTAAAAGCGCCCTGGAAGGCAGACTCGCCGCACGCGCGGACGCTTCCCTGCACCAGGGAGATTATCGCAAGATTGTCGAAGGGATCAACAAGACCCTGGATGCCGTAATCGGACCTCTCAACGTGGCCGCGGAATACGTTGACAGAATAAGCAAGGGCGACATCCCTTCCCAAATCACCGACGAATACAAGGGCGATTTCAACGCGATCAAGGACAACCTCAATACGCTGATCGACTGCATGACGGAAGTGACAAAAACGGCCGAAGACATTGCCTCGGGCAACCTGACGGTCAACATCAGGGAACGGTCGGAAAAGGACAAGTTGATGCAGGCGATGGTCAAGATGGTCAACGGTCTTACCGAGGTCATGACCAACATCCAGGCGGCTGCCAACCAGGTCATGGCAGGAAGCCAGGAAATAAGCGCGAGCGCCGAGGAATTGTCTCAGGGTTCGACAGAGCAATCAGCTTCGGTCGAAGAGGTATCCTCTTCGATGGAGCAGATGGCGGCAAACATCAAGCAGAATTCCGACAACGCCCAGCAGACTGAAAAGATCGCCATAAAGGCGGCCGAAGACGGCCGGGAGGGCGGTAAATCGGTCTCCGAGACGGTTTCGGCGATGAAGGAGATAGCCGGCAAGATTTCGATCATAGAAGAGATCGCCCGGCAGACCAACCTGCTGGCGCTAAACGCGGCGATCGAGGCGGCGCGCGCCGGAGAACACGGCAAAGGCTTTGCGGTGGTTGCCTCGGAGGTGCGCAAACTGGCCGAACGCAGTCAGACCGCAGCTGGGGAAATCAATAAACTGTCGGCATCGAGCGTCCAGATCGCGGAGCGGGCCGGCGAGATGCTGGCCAGGATGGTTCCCGATATTCAGAAAAACGCCGACCTGGTACAGGAGATCGCTGCGGCCAGCAACGAGCAGTCCGCGGGCGCAGGCCAAATCAACAAGGCCGTTCAGCAATTGGACCAGGTGATTCAGCAGAATGCCGCAGCTTCCGAGGAGATGGCCTCGACTTCGGTGGAATTGCTGTCACAGGCCGAGCAACTCCAGAACACGATTGCCTTTTTCAAGTTCGAGGCGGCGGCGACCGTCACCAGAAAAGCCGTATCGACCGGCGAGAGGGACAACGCTCACAGGACGCAAACAGCGCATCCGGCACATACCTCGGTCCCCAAGGTCAATGGAGGCGCCAAAGGGGAGCATCACGGCGGCAACGGGATCTATTTGGACCTGGCAAGTGAAGTAAAGGCCGATTTTGCCGACCAGGAGTTTGAAAGATACTAGGAGAGCACAATGAGTGTGCCGTCTATAACGGAAATCAGTCAGTACCTGACCTTCACGCTGGAAGACGAGGTCTTCGCGCTGGATATCTCCAAGGTACGCGAGGTGCTCGACTTCACCACAGTGGCCAAGGTACCCCGGACCCCCGAGTTCATGCTCGGGGTGATCAACCTGCGGGGAAGCGTGGTGCCGGTGGTGGACATGCGGCTCAAGTTCAACTTGAGAGGGACTCAACGCTCGGTCAACACCTGCATCATCATCGTGGAGATCGATATCGACGGGGAAAGCACGATACTGGGCGCCCTGGTCGATTCGGTCCAGGAAGTGATGGACATGGATCCCGACCAGATCGAACCGCGCCCCCGCATCGGCACGCGCCTGGACATAAAGTTCATAAGAGGCATGGGCAAAAAGGACGGCCAATTCATAATCATCCTGGACATCGATAAGGTGTTTTCGGCAGCCGAGTTGGCCGCTGTCGGGGAGATGGGCGAAGAGGCGCCGCAAGCGGCCACAGGCTGACAGGAAATCGTACTCGGGATTTAAGCGGCCGTGGGTGCGCTCTGCGCGACTCATTGGCCGCACCCGCCCCTGCCCCGGCTACGGGGGGGATTTACCACCACCCCGGCAAGGGGGACCGTTTTGACCTGGCCAAGGATGTCAAGCCTGACAGTACCGACTTTGGCAATGGCGGACAGGAAAGAAAAAGGACTTAACGAAAATTCCGTCAAGTCCTTGATTTTTTAAAAGCCGGCGGCGTCCATCGAATAAAACTATATTATACTTAACAAAACAAACACTTATATTTTGCGTATCCCCAAAATACCCCCCCCAAATACCCCTGGTGTTACCTTTTGGATTCGAGAACCATCATCAAAACATCACCTCAAAAGTGCATTCAATATGTGAAAAAGAAAACTTTCACAATATTATTTTTTTAGAATGCGGCTTTTCTCTCCGGAGTTACAAAAATACTAGTTTGAAGATACCGGGTTGCTACTTTCGCTACCTTCGCTACTCGATTGAAAATCCCAAGCCGCAAGAGTACATCGGGGCAGGTTCTCAAAATGTAAGGACCGGGTCGCCAATTGGACCAACGATTGCGGCCTTCTAAATCAATGTCTGCGCGGCCGGTTTCGGGTTACAGACATGCCAAACTCGTCTCGGACAAGATTGCCCTTTGATTCCTGGTGTCCACATAGTGGACATTTTTCAGATTAAGCCGTCAAAAGGTATTTCCTTAGATTCGGTGCCCACATAGTGTCTATTTTTCCCGGATGAAACCAATTCGGCGTATCGTTTTAAAAAAAACAGGCCACTAGGGCACTGTAAAAACTGCAAGAAGGGTCTTTTTGCAGTTCTTTAAACAATATCGCCAAGAAATGGACGATGCCAATCAGGGACTGGAAGGCTGCGTTGAACTGTTTTTCTATCTTGTTCGGCGATAGAATCGCCAGCTTATTGAAAAGAAAAATAAAGCCATTTACACAAAATTATTTACAAGTCCGTGCGGAGTATCGAGTCCATCGCAAAAAAACAGTTGTGTTAAATAATATCTGTCGGGTATCATGCTTACCGTCCTTTGCTTCCTTCCTTCAAGCTCTTAATCAAAGGAGCCAGACGATAAAAAAATTTACATTTCTACTCTTAGTCGCTGTGCTCGTGGGGTTTGTTTCCCTTGCTTATGCACAGGAAACGATCTCCCCCGAGGATGCTTCAAGGTTCATAGGCCAGCAAAAGACGGTCTGCGGGATGGTTGCAAGCACTCATTTTGCAGCCAAGTCAAGGAAGCAACCAACTTTCATTAATCTCGGGAGACCTTATCCGAATCAGGTTTTCACTGTGCTTATTTGGGGATCGGACAGGAGCAAATTCGAAACGCCGCCTGAAATGCTTTATTCCGAGAGGGAGATTTGTGTCACGGGGATGATACAAAGCTATAATGGCCGCCCCGAGATCTTTGTGAAGGAGCCTGCACAGATAAAAGTCAGATGATGCCCGCCACAAGTGAGGCCTTCATGTCGGGGATACCGTGAAAAAGTTGGCTTTAATAATAGCAATGGTTATTGCCTTTTGCTCTCCACTGAAAAGCACGCTCTCTGCTTGGGCTGGCTGCGTATCGGACTGTAGTGACCAGTATGAATCGGATGCAGACTCATGCAATTCAACCTATGAATCAGATGTTGAAACATGCGGGTCAACCTACTCTGATCCTGAAGACTCGGACGATCTGCTGTCGTGTATCGCCAAGGCTAAGGATGACCTCGCTAGCTGCCTCTATAGCGCGATGGATGACCACAAAAGCTGTGTAGATGATTGCCTGGACTAACCGACCGTGCGCGGAATTGACAAAACTAGGGGACACGGCCATAACATAACACGTCTTTGGGATTTTGAGCGAAAATAAATGCCCTGGCGCTGCGCCTCTGCGTTGAGGTAGGACTTTGATAGCCTGAAAGCATGAAGCGGCTTGCGACAGTGGCCCTTAAATCCATTTTCTCGGACAAATCCATAAACCATTACCACCGCAGCGACAGTTGCAAAAATCTGGGCCGCCTGTATAATGCCCCACGTAGACGGTGCATTTGCTTCCTTCCTTTTGAATACTTCATGGTCGCGGAGGCACAATGAGAATCCATCGCTCAATAAGAAGACTGGTTCGGGATAAGGTCGGCGCTTTTGATGTGCTTATCTTTCTGGCGGCTTCCTTCCTCGCGACACATGCGATAGCCATCGAGATCCCATTGCATAAGCACGGCGGAGTTTACACCCTTCCAGTCCGAATCAACGGCATCATTACTTTGAACTTCATCCTGGACAGTGGAGCATCGGAAGTGGCAATCCCGGCGGATGTCGCTATGGGATTTGAACCCGCGGCCTGCTGATTACGAATGAGAGAGGAATCGAAAAGCAAGAGTAGGCGCGAGTAGACAAAAGTAGAGATTATTTAGCAACAACAATAATTTATTGCCACCTAACCTTCCGCTGATCTTCACCATTGTTACTGCGTTTTACCCGTGTTATTCGGCAATTTCGGTAAGATTTCGGCAAAGGAATTCGACCGCTGACAGGCCGAAAATACATGGAAAACAGGTTGCTGTGCCTGAAGTCGACTGAATGCCGCCGATGAGTCTCGAGACAGTACGCGGCTCGATCTTTTATCCTTCTCGCTTAACCCCATGCGTCCGAAACCAGCCGGCCAGTTCCTCCTGCTGGATTTCGCCTTTGCCGAGTCGTTCGAAGACGATAACCCGCGCCGGGGCAGGGGCATTGACGTAAAAGCCATGGAGCCGCAGGAAGAGAGCTATTGTCGAAAGTTGTGTATGGCGTGAGTGAAAAGAGCGGCGTATCCTCCCTTTGGGAATAATTCACCTTCAACGGAGAAGGAGAAAAGAGGATACGCCATGAAAGACGATACCATTGTGGG
>JAJXYD010000001.1 GCA_021780695.1 Deltaproteobacteria bacterium | reverse complement strand
TACAAAACATCATGCTTTACATAAAAAGCTATAACGAAAAAAAGGCGGCGCCCTTCAAATGGAACTATACGGGAAAGCCCTGTGCGGCCTAATTATATATCACTGAATTTAAGGAACGTAACACTAGGTGGATGTGATAAGCTGTCGCGGATCGCTCATAGCCCGCAAATTGTCAAAGAGCAGCAAACGGAGATAGCACATCTCAAAGCACAAATCCACAGTCTTCAGTTGCAATTAACCGGTGTTACGCAAGAACTCAAGTCGGAACGTTTTAATAATGAACGTAAAATCACTAATCTCGACTCTTCTTTTAATGTACTTGCAACAAAGTATGCAGTACTAGACTCGGACGCGAACAAGTATAAATCGTGCATTTTAGATGATACACCTAAGTCTATTCACAGGTTGGACACAAATTTTGGTTCCCTGTATATAAGTTCCAATGGGATTGATTCTAACCGAAATAGCCCTAAGCTCAGTTTGAATGTTGGCAATCCTTACATGTCCGAAATTTCAGGATTCACTCTGCACATGCGTTACGGACCCTCTTTTAACCCATCCGGGCCAGATTCTTATACCCAATGGTTAAACTCTTTAACCTCAATGAGTAAATCATATACAAAACCCTTAAAACCAGGTAAATGGAATAAACTAGAAATACCTTTAGCGACTTCAAAACCTGAGGACATTAAATATATCAGAATTACAATTACGGTTGACAATATTGTATTGAAAAATCAATAGAGTAGAGCGGACTTTCCTGAAAAAGGCTAAAGGTTTGAATTGACCCGGTTCGAACATTATTTCATTTCCCTAAACAAAAAAAGGAGGAAATTTTATGCCCTTTGTTAACATTAAAATGGCAAAAGCAGTCGGTTCCCCAGGCGCCACCGCTGATCAGAAAGCCCAAATCATCAAAGGCGTAACGCAGGTTCTTGTCGATGTCATGGGGAAACCCCCTCAGTCGGTTCTGGTCGCCATCGAAGAGATGGACTCGGACAGTTGGGGCAAGGGCGGGGAAACCCTGACTGTCAATTGGGCAAAATCTAAAGTGTGAGCGATAAACCATTGGACCTCCCGGTCAACGCGAAACGACTGCAGTCGTGCACCGCAGGGAAGAAGAAACGATTTGGAAACTGATGACGGTTGCCATAGATAAAATCAGGGTCTATAGCGATGCGCGTGGAGCGGTTTTCGAACCTCTTGCCCCGGAAACTCTAAGGGCTCAGAGCAATGCGCACGTCGTGGTCACCGAGCCCGGGGCCGTTCGGGGCAATCACCGTCACCGCATCGGAATGGAGACTGTCGTCGTATATGGCCCTGCTTTGGTTCGTATTCGCGAGGGCCGGGAGAGCAAAGAGTCGGTGGTGGCAGAAGGCGAGTGTGTGCGATTCACTATCCCCCCAGGAGTATCGCATGCCTTCAAAAATATCGGCTGTAGCCCCAACCTTCTAGTCTGCTTTAACACCAGGGCTTACGATCCGCAACATTCCGATACGGAGAACGACGTCCTTATAGAGGATTGAGGCCGAGTGCGGTCGTGCATAGAAAGGATATTTATGCTTAAACGCTTTTTACCCATTTTCCTATTGCTTTTGACAGGTACGACAATCAATTCGACCTGTGCCCTGGCCGATATGCAACACGACGTAAACCAGGCAGTCGCCATCATCCAAAGGTTCAGGCAGATTCCGGAAAGGTCCATCCCTCCCGAGGTACTAAGAGATGCAAGAGGGTTGGCTATTATGACGGTATTTAAGGCCGGCTTTATTTTCAGTGGCCGGGGGGGAACAGGGGTGGTGCTGGCGCGCACACGCAGAGGCTGGAGCGGACCTTCGGCCATCGGAACCGGAGGTGCGGGCTTCGGCCTGCAAATTGGCGCCCAGGTAACCGAATTTGTTTTCGTTCTAAATACCCCTGAGGCGGTAAGAGCCTTTTCCAGGGGTGGGAATATTCAACTTGGCGCCGATGTCAGCGTGGCGGCTGGTCCGGTTGGACGCACGGCCGAAGCGGGCGTGACTCCGCTCGCCGCAGTCTACGCCTACAGCCTCAGCCAGGGTCTTTTTGGCGGTATTTCTGTTGAAGGAACCATAATCGCGGCAAGAAACGATGCCAACGCTCAATATTACCACAGGTATGTAACGCCCGAGCAAATTCTAACAGGCAGGGTCAGAGTGCCTGCGGGAGCCAGGCTGCTCCAAAGGGTGCTGGACAGATATTAGGGGGCTATTGCCGTGGCCCGGAAAGCTCTAAATTTCCGGGCCACTCATTACCGAGGTAAAGATCATCTTCTCTTGGCCTTTGGGCTGCTTCTTATGGGGGACCACTCCCACTTTTCCAAGCGGGTTTACTACCTTCGGTTCAAACTCATCCAAAGTTAAATCGCCCAAGATATTTTACGAGTTTTTCCCTCTGCTCTGCGGTAAGGGGCGTGCAGTCCCGGGGCCCCCTGTCTCCCTTCGAAACTTTGGCGGCAAAGACGGTGCATGTTTTTTCGCCGCAAAGACCGCAGTTTGTCTTGGGCAAAAATCTCAGGATTTCAAGCACCTTCGGGCTGGAAGGGTTTTCGAAGCGGGGCTGGATTTGATCCTTTCGCTCCCAGATGTCGTTGATTTTTTCCCGCAGCCATTCGCTGATATTTTGGGCATCAACCCTGTCGCCCGGAGCGCTTACGCAGATTTTTCGGGGATGGACCACCACCAGTTTTCCATTTAACCGGAAGGAAACCGAACGGGGCTCCTTTGTATATTGAAATCCCTCAAACACGGTGTTGAGATAGGGGATAACCTCGCTTATATCCCGCTCCAGATAAATCACCAAGTCCTTCGAATCGCTTTGGGAGCCGCACGAAAGACGCACGAGTTCGGTCGTGTAGGTACTGATAAGCATTTAAAACGGCCCTTAAAAGAGATCTTTTTTCCTGCTGACAACAAGCGGACTCCCGTTGGAGCCATAAACCTTTTTAACGCAGCTACAGGTGCGCTTCAAGCCAAGTCTCAACATCTTTAAACATCACGTCACGCTCGGGTTCGTTGTGGATTTCGTGGTAGAGGCCATCGTAGACTTTAATCGTCTTATCCTTTGACCCAGCGCAGTCATAGAGTAATTGCGCCCCCCCGGGATCGACAATTTGATCACCACTGCCCTGAATAACGATAAAGGGCAGCGTGATTTTATCCATTTGGCCGGAGAGCCGAATCGTTGCCTTTAGAATTTCGGCCGCAAGTTTTGCTCGAGTTTTACCGTGATAGACCAGAGGATCATTTATATAAGCCTTGACCGCTTCCGGATCGCGGGAGACACCGGAGGGGTTCAAAGGAAGGATTCCGGCTTTTGGAGCGATGCGAGCCACGATCTTGCCCACCATAATGGTGAAGGCTGAAATGTTTTCTCTTATCTTTATGGCCGGAGCCGAAATCACAGCGCCCTTGAAATCGTCCGAGTGATCCAGCAAATAGGTGCAGGTGATAAGCCCCCCCATGCTGTGGCCAAGTATGAAAACGGACTTGCCGGGCTGCCACTCTTTTACCATGCGATGATATGCAGGCAGCGGTTTTAGATAATCGGAAAAGTTTTCGATTACCTCGCGTTCTCCACTCGACCTGCCATGCCCGAGGTGATCGAGTCCGTAGATGGCATAGCCCCGGGGGACGAAATAATTTACGTGACGGGTGTAGCGCCCGCAGTGCTCCCCCAAGCCATGGACAAGAAAAAGGACGGCTTTGACATCACCATCGGGAAGCCAACCCTGGTAATAAATATCAGCCTCCCGTAAACCTCTGAAAGTTCCTTCGATATGCTTCATAAGCCCTCCTCGTTCTATACCTACCGGCGGATTTAATCCCCCTTACTATTCCATTTCCTCACATAGCCGTTATTTGTAACAGGACAAGTATTAGACAAGATAGGGCAAATAGAGCAATTCCACAAGAGCGGACCAAAAGCGGGCTTCCGGAGAAGTTATAAGAGAGTGCGAGGGGCCGGGCCGGACAAAAGATCCGGCCCGGTATGGGAACCTTTGAGCAGGGCTAGGCTTTTGTCGCTTCCCGCTTTTCGCGAATTCTGGCAGCCTTTCCAACCCTCTTTCGAAGATAGTAAAGCCGGGACCTTCGAATACGGCCTCTGCGCAAAATCTCAATTCTTTCCACCTGCGGGGAATGGACAGGGAAAATACGCTCAACTCCAACCCCGTAGGACACCTTGCGCACAGTTACCGTAGCACCCATTTTAGCCCTGTGGGTACGAATCACCACGCCCTCAAACACCTGGATGCGCTCCTTATCTCCTTCCCGGATTTTCACGTGGACCTTTACCGTATCGCCAATCCTGAAGGCAGGAATGTCGAAGCGCATGTGATCACTTTCGATCATTTGAAGCATACTCATAGCCATTTTCATTCCTCCATTAATTCGATCTTCCCAACAGCCGGTCCATGAAGATAGAAGCGGCGGAGCGCACGGGAAGGTGATTGTAGCCGTTTACGCCTGTAATGGGTTCGAGAACCGCATCGGCGATGTCGAAAATTTCGGGTGCAAGCCCCCAGCCCGTTCCAAGGACAAGCAAAA
Organism: Deltaproteobacteria bacterium; assembly: GCA_021780695.1. GTDB lineage: Bacteria > Desulfobacterota > Syntrophobacteria > Syntrophobacterales > Syntrophobacteraceae > SbD1. The sequence continues at coordinate 298,940 of JAJXYD010000001.1, read as the reverse complement.
AAGATTGCTTTTCCTTTTCAAGCGCCTGTCGAGCCTGGCTGTGCGTCAACCCATTTTCCCTGGTCTTTGCCGAGGTTACCCAGAGCAGCGGTTTTTGTCCTTGCCTTCGGGTAATATCTTCTACAGCCGCAGAGAGGCTTTCCACGACTTTTAGAAGCTTTAAGGCCTCACGCCTCTCGGGAAGGATTTCTCCGCCCACCCCCTCTATCCAGTGGCTGGTAAGTCTAGCGGCAAGATCTTGCTGGTCTTTAAGAGGTGTAACGATATAGCAGACCGGCACACCGAAGGTACAACACGACCGCGCCAGATCGTGAAGGTCGAGATTTGTAATCGCCGAAGCGATTGTCTCGCCTACCCTGTTTAAGACCGGATAATGCGCAAGCGCTAAATAAAGCTGACCCATGCGACTTTCAAACAAGAGCTTTCCTTGCCTACGTTTCAATTTCTTCCAACAGTTGGCGATCCTCGGCGCTCAGCTCCAGGGCGGCGAAAAGATCGGGCCGCCGCAAACTGGTCCTCTTCAGCGCCTGCCCTCTTCTCCAGCGGCGAATCGTTTCATGATTGCCGCAAAGCAGCACGGGAGGAACGCCCATTCCCTCGAAATCCCTTGGCCGCGTATACTGAGGATGCTCAAGCACGGGTTGGGTAAAAGAATCCTCCAGGGCTGATCCAACATTGCCGAGCACCCCGGGAATGAGCCGGGCAACAGCGTCGACTATCACCATGGCGGCAAGCTCTCCACCCGTTAGAACATAGTCGCCAATGGAAATCTGGTCATCGGTAAAATGTTGGGCGACCCGTTCGTCAACACCCTCATATCTTCCGCAGATCAAGACTATGCGCGACAGCTTGCTCAGGCCTCGGGCAATCTCCTGACTAAAAAGCCGCCCCTGGGGCGTAAGCAATATGCATCTTGCCTCGGGACCGCCTGCCTCGATTGCGCGTAGGGCCCCGACAATGGGTTCGGGCTTCATCACCATACCCTCACCGCCCCCGAAGGGCCGGTCGTCGGTCATATGGTGCTTGTCGAAGGCGAAATCGCGAATATTATGCACCCTAACCTGGATGAGGTCGCGTTCGCGGGCCTTTCCAATCATGCCTTCCCGCAGTGGGGAAGAAAACATTGACGGGAAAATCGTAAGGATGTCAAAGATCATGCTTCGAGGCCTTCGGGCAAATCAACTATGATTTTCCCCTTCGCCAGATCTACCTCGACAACGACCTCCTCAATTGCAGGCACGAGCACTTCCGCGCCGCTACCCTCTACAACATAGACATCGTTGCCTCCGGTTTCCAAAACGGCCTTGAGGATACCAAGCTCTCTACCCTGCGTGGTCTCAACCAGGAGGCCTATCAGTTGAAACTGATAGTATTCACCTTCGGCTAAACCGGGCAAACGATCCCTTTCGATAAAGATCTCCTTGCCCCTCAATTCTTCCGCCTGCTCCCGGCTGGTTACCTCTTCGAACTCAACGATCCAAACCCGATTTTGCGCTCGCAAAGCCGCAAGCCTCAATGGATGCCGAACCGAACCTTCACACCAAAAGAGGTGCTCACCCTTTTTTACCGCCTCAAAGGTTTCCCCATAAGGATGGACCTTTAATGCGCCCAAGACCCCGTGGGCTTTTGCTGCCTTCCCTATGGCAACCAGGAGGGGCTCTTCCATCTCAGCTACTCGATTATCTCCAGAACGGCCCTTTTGCGAATCTTGGTCGATGCAGCGCTGAGGAGCGTTCTCATGGCGCGGGCAGTACGACCCTGCTTCCCGATAACTTTGCCAAGGTCCTCTTTGGCCACCCGAAGTTCGATAACGGAGGTCTGCTCACCCTCTATTTCGGAAACTCTGACCTTCTCCGGGTTATCAACCAAAGCACGCGCCATAAACTCGACGAGTTCTTTCAACATGACTTCCTCCGGGTTAATGCGCTGACGATCAATTGGAAATTCAGCTCAGATTCGCATATCTTTTTATAAGACCGGCAACTGTATCGGTTGGTTTTGCGCCCTGTCCCAGCCAGTATTGGAGCCTTTCGCTGTTGATCTTGACCTCGGTTTCCATGGGGAGCGGATTGTAGGTTCCGATATTTTCAATGAACCTGCCATCGCGCGGTGCCTCGGAGGAGGCTACAACAATCCTGTAGAACGGTCTTTTCTTTCTTCCGCCACGTGCCAAACGAATTTTAACCGGCATTAACCCTAGACCTCCTGTTCTAATCCACACACAGTGTGCGGAACTTCAACGCCCATCGAGGCGTCTGCATATTGGAATAAACATTTTCGAGCGTGTTCCCGGCCAACGGCACACAACCGCCTCTTCTCAGCCAGGTAAAAGAAACTTATATAATGCATAATGACTAGATTAAAAAGGGAAAAATGAACCTTTTCGTCTGACTTTCCCCTTCTTTTTCTTGGTTGCCCCTCCGGCACCCATCATTTGCCGCATCATTTTGCGAGAATCCTCATAGCCTTTTAACAGCCGGTTAACGTCCTGAACGCTCGTTCCGCTGCCGTTAGCAATCCTACGCCTCCGACCGGCATTCATTATGTCGACGTTTCTGCGCTCCTCTTTGGTCATCGAATGGATGATGGCCTCCATGCGCACAAATTCCTTCTCATCGACCTTTAGCTTCTTTAGTTCCTTCAAGGCCCCCATACCGGGGAGCATGCCCAAAATCTGTTCGAAAGAGCCAAGTTTTTTAACCTGCTGCAGTTGGCTAAGAAAGTCTTCGAGGGTAAAGGAATCCTGCCTGAACTTGCGCGCGATCTCTTCGGCTTGTTTTTCGTCAAAGGCCTCCTGGGCCTTTTCAATCATCGTAAGGACATCGCCCATTCCGAGAATGCGCGAACTCATCCTGTCGGGGTAAAAGACTTCCAGGGCGTCCATTTTCTCGCCCATCCCGACGAACTTAATGGGGCAGCCGGTAACAGAGCGAATCGACAGGGCGGCTCCGCCACGGGCGTCGCCGTCAAGTTTGGTCAGAACCACTCCGGTAAGCCCCAGCTTTTCATTAAACGCCCCGGCTACCTGCACGGCATCCTGGCCGGTCATAGCATCGGCCACCAGAAGTATTTCAGCCGGCGAAAGAATCTTTTTTAGTCGGAAGAGTTCGTCCATCAGTTCGGCGTCAACATGAAGACGGCCGGCGGTATCCACCAGGAGGACATCGCAATTTTGCTGCCCGGCGAAAATCAAAGCCTCCTGGACGATCTTTTCGGGCGACTGGCTGGAATTCGAGGCATAGACAGGCAGTTTCAGCTGTCCGGCAAGGGTAATCAGCTGATCGATGGCAGCGGGTCTGTAGACATCGGCAGGAACAAGACAGGGGCGGCGTCCCTCTTTTGAAAGCTTTCGGGCAAGTTTTCCGGTAGTGGTAGTTTTTCCAGCCCCCTGCAGGCCAACCATCATGACGGAGACCGGGGGCTTGCCGGAAAGCTTGAGCGGCTCGGCGCTTCCCCCCATAAGGGCGGTCAACTCCTCGTTTACAATCTTTATGACCTGCTGGCCGGGGGTAAGGCTTTGCATGACTTCCTGCCCTACGGCCCTCTCACTTATAGCCGCGATAAAATCTTTGGCGACCTTGTAGTGGACATCGGCCTCGAGAAGGGCCATTCGGACTTCTCTTAGCGCCTCTTTAATATTGGCTTCGGAGAGCTTGCCCATGCCGCGCAGGTTCTTAAATACTTTTTCAAATTTTCCCGAAAGATTATCGAACATTTCTCAGCCTCCAGGCTTGGGACTCAGGAAGATGCACCGTAGAGCAGCAAGCGTTTAGAAAACCGGGTTTTGGCTTCCCGCCCCAACCCCTCCCCTTCGTTTAGGATATTAAATAGTATAGCATCCCGTAGGAAAGAGCGCCATTTCTTCTCTGCGGCAGCTATTGTAGAATGATTTCACGAAAATCCTCGGGCGCGCGTATCTGCCCTTCATCAGGCTTTCCGGCCCAGGCCATGGTAAACTCGCGAAAGTAGCTCATCATACCGATGTTAACCTTAAAACGCATCCCTGATTTTAGTTTGTCAACCCCGAACCACCTGGCCGGCAAGAAGGCTTCCATGGCAATGTGGGGCAAAGATTCGTTTATCCTTAGCATATGGCCGTCGGCAGGCAACTTTTCAACGCACACGCCCTTTTTTATGCGAAAAAGCTCCGGTATGAGATCAAAGCCATCGGGACTGGAGGAGTTGTCTTGCGGAACAAGGTATAGGGCGAGGTGGTTTCTAACGCCCTTATTTTCCAGGGTAAAATGGAGCTGGAAAGATTCGGACCTGGGGAATTTCCCGGAATAGTCAAGAAAATCGGGGTTAAGGTAGACATTTGAGAGGCTAAAGAGGTAGAAGCCTTCGGTTTTCCATGTGAGGTGAACATCCGCGAAGGGCACATGGGGCGAAGGGGCGCCAAAGCCGCACAGCATGGTTTTCCTCTTGGCCCATTCGACCAGGGTTTGAGCGTGAAGATCGATCGGGTAATTGGCCTTTACAATAGGCACGGGCTCAGATACACGTGATCTCAGCTCGGCCAGCCCGAGGCTATTTTTATGCTCCTTTTCAAGGACCCGGTTTAGTTTTCTAAAGTGCTCGGTAAGCAAGCGGTATGGCCTGTTCGATGTATCGATGAGGCCCATATCATAGTTTTCTCCGTCAGCGCGCCCCCCCATGGGTTCGTCGCAGTACTGGAACCACTGAGCACCCGCAAGGTTTGAAAAACGGGCAAAGTTAAGAAGCGCCCTGCCCGCTCCCCAGGCTCTTTCGGCCTGGGTTGGCACTGTCATGAGATGGCCGGGATTGGGATGGGCGCTGCCGGTGTCTTCATTGAGATTGCCGCTGCGGTTTTGCGTGGAGGAAAAAAAGAATTCGCTCACTATAACGGGCTTATCGTCCAGCTTTCGCAGTCCGTCGAAATAATAGGGCGCAACCCAGCCGTCCGGGGTATCGACATTGTAGTTTGAGGAAATCACATCGATGTTGTTGCCCATGGACCGTATCACATCCTGGTGGTAATAGAGCGGCAGCCTGTCGCCGAGCACGAGGGCCCGGGGGGCGGCCGCGTGAATGGCCCTGTACATCAGCTTGTAGTAGCGGCCCGAGACCGCGCTCATAAAACGGTCAACGAGTCGGATCCCGTGTCCGCCGGCTCTCAACTTCAGGGCGGCTCCGGCCTTCTTGAGATCTTCGAAGCTTTTGGCGCCGTTCTGAGGACTCCAATCCGCAAGCAAACCGTTCCAGCTGCCGCCATAGGTATCGTAGATCATTTTCCAGAGAAATCTTTTGGTGTAGTTATTCCACGGGTCCTTAAGATACCAGATGAAAAGGGCCGAATTCCACCACCCGACTTCGTTATCGCTAAAGTAGCCTATGAGCTGTGGAAGGTTTCTGTAGGGGGCGGTAAGGACGCGGGCCCTTTGCATGGTTGTTTCTTCCATGCGTGGATCGAAGGGATCAAACCAGTGGAACTGGGAGTTTCGACCCAATTCCAGATCCACTACGAGCGGCAGCCCTATTTTTGGCGAACAGTCCGACCAGCCGCCAAGGGTATTAAAACCCCATTTTCTAAGCTGCCTGCCGACCTGGATGCGCCAGCTATCGAGGGAGGGGTAAAAAGTGGCCCAGTAAAATGCATGCCCGGCCATGCTCTTGGGGCTTTGGACACCAGGGGAGACGATATCGACGCCCTTGGAATAAAAGGGTTTTCCCTGGGGATCGATCAGCCACCAGACACCGTTGATTTTGGCGGTGCTCCAGCCTTTGGACCTTGTGCCGGCCTTGGTTTGAAGGTAGTCTCCACGGGCAGAGCCGTAGAAAACCATGGTGGAAGACAAAACAGCTATAAGAAAAAAAAGCACAAATCTAAAACGCGAGCACAAAATACCCCTCCGGGAAACAGCCAGAGTTTATTTTCCTTCAAACCCGGTCAAAACTATGCGTGCGCATAGATGAAATTGCGGCCAATCCGCACCGGGGAGACATATTTCACCTCTTACCAGGCGCTAATCGCTGAACTGATATTGATAGAGGGCGGCAAAAGGCCCCTTGGCGCCGATCAGATCACGGAAGGCCCCCTGCTCGATGATCTCGCCTTTGGAGAGCACAATGATCCTGTCGGCCTTGCGAACGGTCGAGAGCCTATGGGCTATGATAAAAGTTGTCCGCCCCCGGGTGAGTTGCTCGAGGCCCTCCATGATGAGGGATTCGGTTTCGGCATCAACAGAGGAAGTCGGCTCATCCAAGATAAGGATAGGCGAGTCCCGAAGGATGGCTCGGGCAATTGTTATGCGCTGACGCTCGCCCTCCGAGAGGGTCGCACCCTGCTCCCCAACAATGGTGTCATATTTTTCCGGAAGCCTTTGGATCGAATCATGTATCCTGGCAAGTTTGGCTGCGGCGACAATTTCTTCAAACTCAGCTTCAGGCCTGCCGTAAGCGATGTTTTCCCGAACCGAGATCGGGAAAACGAGGGGGGGCTGGAGCACCATGGAGATCTGACCTCTAAGGGATTTAAGCCTGTAGTCTCGTATGTCCACATCGTCTATAGCGACTCTTCCCTGCGAAGGATCATAGAAGCGGGCAATGAGGCTTACAAGAGTGGATTTTCCAACACCCGTTGGTCCCACAAAGGCGATTTTTTCCCCCGGGCTGACCTTGAGGTTAATATTTTTAAGAACCTGCTGCTGTTCGTTGTATTGAAAGGAGACGTTTTCCCACACCACTTTTCCCCGGGCCCCGGTGCCGGGAAAGGTACGCACACCTTCCCGCAGGTCTCTTTCGATTTCAAGGATTTCGAAAACGCGATCCACGCCGACCTTGGCCCCCTGGATCATGCCCCATGTCTGGGATATCGTGTTTATAGGACCGTAGAGCGAAGCCAGGTAGGTCGTAAAGACGATTATCCCACCCACGGTAAGCTGACCGGACATAACGTGATTGGCCCCCACCCACACAACCAGGGCGGTCCCCACCGCCATTACCACATTGACAATACCCGCATAAAAGGTCTGGAGGGTATAGAGCTTAAGACTTGCTCCCAGACTTCTGTCGCTTGCGCTCATAAATTTGCGCTGTTCTTCCTCTTCCTTTGTAAAGGCCTGGATGATGCGAATGGCCGACATCGAGCGCTGTACGACCGAATAGACTTCGCTTTCCTCCTGCCTTGCCAGAATGGAAGCCGAGGTGATCCTTCGACTCATCATGGAAATAGACAAAAACAGCGCCGGGCAAACCGTGAGGGAAAGAATCGTTAGTTCCCAGTCGATCTTTATCATTACCGCGAACATGCCGCTCAAAAGAACGAGGGCGGTAAGAATGGGAAAGACCCCGTTCATCGTAAGGCTCTGGATGGCAAAGGTATCGGAGGTAACCCGGTAGAGCAGATCGCCGACCTGGCGCCGGTTGTGGAAGGCAAGCGACAAGCGCTGCAAGTGGTCGAAAAGATCCCGGCGCATGTCGTTTACCATCTTCTGGCCGATCTTGATCGTTGTATAGTTGTTTAAAAGCGTGATGCCGCCAAGAACAATATAGATTACGACCAGGCCGCCCGTGGCCAGAAACAGCAGGTTGGTATGAGAATATTCCCTGGCGAAATTCCACGCGACGGGTTTTCCGCTAAGCACGTTGTCGATTATGATCTTTAACGGCCAAGGCTTAAGAAGCTCGCAGCCGCTCATAACAAAAACTTCGGCCAGGGCAATAACAAAGGGCCACCGATAGGGCCACAGATATTTAAGGATCTTCTTTAACATAGAGGAATTCTTTCTTGCGGAAACCATTTTGATTTAGTATGTTGGCGGGCGCGGTCGCTCAACTATCTTGCTCCCCCTCATATTCTCAGTCTCTTCAGACTTCTAAATTTCATCGCGTATTTAAACCGGCTATTACAAAAGGGAAAGTAAAAACTCCGGACCGACAGATAAAAATTTGTATGGACCCCAAGAAGTCCCTACAAATTACCAGCCTCATTGCGAACACTCCCTGGAGCCCCAGGGCTGATCGGGTATTGTGAAATGTGTTGCATTAGCGGTTGTGATGACATAGAATTTTCGGTTTTAAATCGTAGTGTTTGGTTGAAGATGAACTATTTTTTCATGGCCTGCAGGAGGTACTCATGAGCAAAGAAAAAGATCTTTTGGAAAGATTAGAGCGGAAGGGGCTCTCACGAAGAGATTTCATGAAGTATTGCGGCGCTCTTACCGCAACGATGGGGCTGTCCTCAGCGTTTGTTCCAAAGGTGGCCGAAGCACTCACCAGCGCCCCACGCCCACCTGTTGTATGGCTGGCAATGGCCGAATGCACAGGTTGCGCGGAAGCCACCCTCCGGACAACTTATCCATGGATCGACACGTTGCTCTTGGACATCATTTCCCTCGATTATAACGATACGATCATGGCACCCTCCGGGGTAGCGGCAGAAAAGTCTCTTCACGATTCGGTCACGAAAAATACCGGCAAATTCATCCTTGTAGTAGACGGAGCGATTCCGACGGCCGCAAACGGAAATTTTGGGACAATGGGCGGCAAGACCATGATCGACGTGGTCAAGGAAATCGGGCCAAAGGCATTGGCGGTCATCTGCATCGGGACATGCTCGGCTTACGGCGGACTGCCGGCGGCTGCTCCCAATCCCAGCCAGGCAAAGAGCATCAGCGAGGTTACAGGGCTAAAAACAGTCAACATCGCGGGATGCCCCCCCAACCCGATCAATTTTGTTGGGACCATTGTAAATTATCTGCTGTTTGGGAAGCTGCCCGCCCTCGATGCTCAGGGTCGCCCCCTTTTCGCCTACGGACAACTTGTGCACGACCAGTGCCCGAGGAGATCTCATTTCGATGCGGGCGAATTCGTGACGAGCTTTAATTCCGATGAAGCCAGGAAAGGCTTTTGCCTCTATCAGATGGGCTGCAAGGGCCCCAACACCTACAATAACTGCCCCGCGGTTAAGTTCAATGAGGCAACGAGTTGGCCGGTACAGGCAGGACATCCTTGCATCGGTTGCTCAGAACCCGATTTCTGGGATAAAAGCGCTCCCTTTTTCAAATCCATTTCCTGATCGATTGGGCCTTTTGAGTTGCGTTGAAAAATTTGAGCGATCCGCTTTATTATAAGGAGAAACAATTATGGCACGAGTGGTTATAGACCCGATCACCAGGATCGAAGGGCACCTTAAAATCGAGGTGGAAGTAGACGATAAAAAGGTAAAGAACGCCTGGAGCAGCGGCACGCTTTTCCGCGGCATAGAGCTGATCCTTCAGGGCAGAGACCCTCGGGACGCAAACCTCATTACACAGCGCGCCTGTGGTGTTTGCACCTACGTTCATGCCCTGTCCTCGATCCGTGCGGTAGACAATGCCCTTGGGTCTCAACTGGCCGATAACGGGCGCATCATCCGCACCCTGCTTCACGGCTCCCAGTACCTCCACGACCACATGGTTCATTTCTATCACCTCCACGCCCTGGACTGGGTCGACATAGTGAGCGCGCTTAAGGCAGATCCGAAAAAAACCGAAGCCCTGGCCGCCAAGATCTCGCCCAACGCGCACGGACCCGGAGTAAACGATTTTTTCGAAGTGCAAAACCGGCTTAAAAAATTCGTCGCAAGCGGCCAACTGGGTCCCTTCGCCAATGGCTACTGGGGACATCCGGCCTACAAACTGCCGCCGGAAGCAAACCTTCTGGCCGTGGCCCACTACCTTGCGGCCCTAAGACAACAGACCCGCACGGCAAGGCTCATGGCGATCTTTGGCGGTAAGAACCCCCATATCCAGAGCATGACCCTGGGCGGGGTAACCTGCGCGATGGATCTTTCCCCCGACAGGATCGGCGAGTTCAAGTATCTGTGGAAAGAAACCATGGACTTTGTCGATAACGTCTATATTCCGGACCTGATTGCGATAGCGTCCTTTTATAAGGATTGGGGCAAGATCGGGGGCACGAAGAACTTTCTGGCCTACGGTGACTTCCCAATGGGTCCAAAGGAACCCGATGATTTCCTCATGCCTCGAGGCGTAATCTTTAACCGCAACCTGTCAAAGGTCGAACCTTTAGACATAGAGCTGATCACCGAACAGATAAAACACAGCTGGTACGAAGGAGATCCCAAGGGTTTGAACCCGGCCCATGGGGAAACAAAGCCCTCCTTCACCAAGTTTGACACCAATGGGCAGTACAGCTGGGTAAAAGCACCGCGCTACAAGAACGAACCCATGGAAGTAGGGCCTTTGGCTCGCGTCCTTATCGCTTACGGCAAGGGAGTTCCGGCGGTTAAGGAAAATGTGGATATGGTTTTAAAGAAGCTTGCCTTACCCAAGGCGGCCCTTTTCTCCACGTTGGGCAGAACGGCTGCCCGCGCGATCGAAACCAAGGTCGTCGGGGACTCTATGGGGACCCTTCTTGTCCAGTTGGTCGACAACATCAAAAAAGGCGATCTTAACATTTGCGATCCGAGGGCCTGGGATAAGATGCCTTCAGACGGCACGGGCGTGGGCTTAAACGACGTACCCCGCGGAGCTCTCGGTCACTGGGTGACGGTAAAGGACAAAAAGATTGTGAGCTACCAGATGGTGGTGCCTTCGACCTGGAACCTCGGCCCGCGCGATGCGGCCGATAAGATGGGACCGGTAGAGGAGGCGCTCATCGGAACCCCGGTTCTAGATCCCAAACGACCGGTAGAGATACTTCGCACCGTTCACTCCTTCGACCCCTGCCTCGCATGCGCTGTGCACCTGATCGACGAAGAGAACGACGAGATCTACAAGTTTGAAGTTGTCTAAAGGCGGCTTTTTGAGTATCTATTAGGGGACTTGGCCCGCGTAGGGGGCCGGGTTCCCTTTTTTATTCGCCGATGCAAACGAGGCAGTCTTCCAATGGCTGAAAAACATATATTGGTAATGGGTGTGGGAAATCTTCTTCTGGGAGACGAAGGCACGGGGGTCCGGGTCATCGAAAAGCTCGAGGATGAATACGTCTTTTCCCAAAACGTCGAACTCTACGATGGAGGCACTCTTGGGCTCAGGTTGCTTGAGCCGATCGGCCAGGCCGATTTCGCCATACTTATCGATATCGTGCGGGCCGGCGGAGCTCCGGGAACGGTCTACCGTATCGAGGAAAAAGACCTGTTTAAAAAGATCCCTTACAAGTGCTCGCTCCACGAGTTAAATATAGTCGAGGCGCTTATCTTCGCAGAAGAACTCGGAAACAAACCCGAAACGGTGGTAATAGGAATTGAGCCCGAAGAGTTTTCATCGTGCAGTACACAACTTAGCGCCACGGTGCTAAACCGCATGGAAGACATCGTGAGCGCGGTTCTAAAGGAAATCGAGAGGGCCGGCGGCACATGGAAAAAGGCCGTTGAGCCGATTAAAGCCTTGCGAATACTTTAAACAAAAGAAGGATGAACAATGTGCCTTGCAATTCCCGGCGAGGTAGTGCAGATAGAGGAAGGCGTAGCGACGGTACGGATTGGAGACTCCCTTAGAAAGGCCTCTCTTCTGCTGCTGTCCAAGGAACCCGAAATAGGCGACTTTGTAATAGTGCATGCGGGGTTCGCCCTTCACGTTGTTGATCCTGCCGAAGCGGCCGAATCGCTTCGTGTTCTTCGGGAGATGGCCGCCTTTGCCGACGAAGAACCTTCATAAAGGCTAAAGAGATACATGAACAAAACCCTTGAACGTTTCAAGCCTGCCGTGCGCAGACATTGGCTTGTTATCGCCGCCGGAGTGGAATGGTCGGCCGTGGGAATCGGGCTGCTGGCGGTGGCATGCTACTGGCTCTACCCCGCTACCTGGCCTTTGAGGATTGGGGTTATACTCTTAAGCGCGGCCATGGGCTTAGTGATGTACTTTTTTATGTTTTCGCGCCTTGTTAAAAAGAACCTCAAAAGGATCGACTGCAAACCTGAACGGGTCTGCCTTTTCGCCTTTCAAGGCAAAAGAGTCTATTTTCTAATTCCGCTTATGATGGCAATGGGCTATGGGATAAGGCATTCGTCACTTCCAAAAGAGATTGCCGCCTTGGTCTATTTTACGATGGGACTGGCTCTGATATTGGGAAGCTCGATGTATTTTCGCAGCTTTTCACCCGAGAAGGCAAGTGATTAGCCGGAAGCCGCGGCAAGGATGAGGTTTTCCATTGTCTGAACCGGGCCGCAGCCAGGCGAACGGCAAAGACCTCGGCGGTGTTTTAAGAACACATTACCGGGCAAATCATTGACGGAGAATTGATTGTTCATCCAAGAGCATCCAGGAAGCCTGTAAGCTCAAGCCAGGCCACTACGCGCTACTTGCCCCCACAGGCGGTGACGCTAAAGAAATGAGAACCACGCCTTTCGAGCAGATAGAAATCAGCCTGAAAAATCTTTGGCTCGAACTTGCATGGAGTTGATGAAGGGGTTTTTCAGACACCTGTTACCGATGTGCCTTAAGGAGAGCAAAGCTTGGCCGTATCGGAGCGCAAAATCTACAGTATTAAACTTGGCCGGAACCGGGTTCTAGAACTTGGCAGACGCACGCTCATTATGGGCATTCTAAACATAACGCCGGATTCTTTTTCCGACGGTGGGTTGTACCACGACTATGACAGGGCGATTGCCCGGGCCACCGAGCTTATTAGCGAGGGGACCGATATCCTTGACGTAGGGGGCGAATCGACAAGGCCCGGATCGGCCCCAACCCCTGCCGAGGTCGAACTCGAACGGGTACTGCCAATCATACGGGCGGTGCGTAAAAAAAGCGACATTCCCATCTCTATCGACACAGCCAAGGCCGAAGTCGCCGATAAAGCCCTCGAAGCCGGCGCAGACATTATAAACGATATAAGCTCTCTTCGGTTCGACCCCCAAATGGTAAGGGTTGCATCCAGGTCGGGTGCGCCCCTGATACTCATGCACATGCTTGGAACGCCTAAAACGATGCAGGTAAATCCGGTCTATCAAAGCGTGATCTCAGAGATAATAGCATTTCTGGAAGAACGCATGGGATACGCTGTTGAAAACGGTGTGGAGCGCGCCCAGATCATTGTGGATCCAGGCATTGGTTTTGGCAAAACCCCCGAACACAATTTAAAGATTATAAGAGACCTTGACGCTTTTTCATGCCTCAACCGGCCGATACTTCTTGCAGCCTCGCGTAAAAGGTTTCTTGGCGCGCTTACAGGAAACTCAGAAAGGGGAAGGGAATTGGGAACCGCAATTGCCGATAGTTTTGGCATTTGCGCGGGCGCTCATATGATAAGAGTCCATGATGTTGCTTTCCATCGGGAAGCGGTTACGGTTGCCGACGCACTTCGAGAGGCGATTTAGACCTGAGCCGAGCCTTCGGCTATTTTTGCGTTTTATTTGGAGTGCCGTTCTTTTTCTCTCTTTGGAGATCGTATGGGAAAGCTTTTTGGAACCGATGGAATTCGTGGAATTGCCAACATCTACCCCATGACCACAGACCTGGCCATGAAGGTAGGGTCCAGCGCCGCGTTCATTTTCAAAAACAAACACCGGCGACCCAAAATCATTATAGGCAAGGACACTCGCCTTTCGGGCTACATGATCGAAACCGCGATAACATCGGGCATCTGCTCGATGGGCGTCGACGTTCTCCTGGTAGGACCGCTTCCCACCCCCGGCATAGCCTATATCACAAGCAGCATGCGCGCCGATGCCGGCGTAGTCATTTCGGCCTCTCATAACCCCTATGAATATAACGGCATCAAAATATTTGGAAACGACGGTTTCAAACTTCCCGATGAAACGGAAAACTACATAGAAGAGCTGATCCTGAGCGGCGAGATAGACAACCTGCCCAAGCCTCCAGCCTCGGGAATAGGAGGAGCGCGGCGCATCGAGGACGCTCTGGGCCGCTATATCGTCTATCTAAAGAACACTTTTCCCAGGGACCTTACCCTCGAAGGGCTAAAGATCGTCATAGACTGCGCCAACGGCGCCGGGTACAGAGTGGCGCCAACGGTTTTCGAAGAGCTTGGAGCCGAGGTCGTGCTGACAGGCGACAGGCCCACCGGCAGGAACATAAACCTGGACTGCGGCGCCCTCTACCCGGCGAATATGGCTTCCCTTGTGCGCCAAAGCGGAGCCAACGCAGGGTTTGCTCTTGACGGCGATGCCGACAGGCTGATCCTTGCCGACGAAAACGGTGAAATCCTTGACGGCGACCAAATTATGGCGATCTGCGCCAAGCATTACATCGAACACGGCAAGCTCAGGCAAAAAACCGTAGTCGCCACGATCATGAGCAACCTCGGGTTCGAGGTGGCGTTGCGCACACTGGGAGGCAATCTTATCAGAACGCCTGTTGGCGACCGCTATGTGGTTGAACATATGCGCAAAAACAATTACAACCTTGGCGGCGAACAATCCGGCCACATGATTTTTCTCGATCACAGCACAACGGGCGACGGGATTCTTTCGGCTCTACAGGTGTTGGCCGTTATGCTTCGTGAACGCCGCCCCCTGTCGGAATTGAAAAAAATTATGGACCATTACCCTCAAAAGCTTGTAAACGTTACCGTGGGCACAAAGAAATCCATTGACCAGGTACCGGAAATATCCAAGCTTCAACGCGCCATGGAAGAGCGACTCGGGGAGGAAGGGCGCATAGTTATCCGGCCCTCCGGCACCGAACCGGTTATTCGCGTCATGGTCGAAGGGGCCGATGCCAAAATGATCGAGGAAGTTGCATCGTCTATGGCTTCATGCATTCAGCAGCACATGAACGGCGAACAATAAACAGGGATAGCCCATGCTTTTAGCTTTGGATATCGGCAACACCAATACCGTACTGGGTTTGTTCGAAAATGACGTCCTGATTCACGACTGGCGTATTCGAACCGAGGTCAACATGACTATCGACGAATATGCGATAACCCTGCGTAGTATGTTTGCAATGCATGGAATCGAGCTAAACAGGGTCAGCGGGGTCATCATATCCTGCGTTGTGCCACCGGTACTAAACGCCGCAGAGAGGTTTTGCCGCAAGTACTTTGGAACGGAGCCTCTGGTAGTCGGCCCCGGTATAAAGACCGGCATGCCCATTTTATACGACAACCCAAGGGAGGTTGGCGCAGACAGGATTGCAAGTGCGGTGGCGGCCTTTGAACTGAGAAAAGACGCGGTTGTTGTCGTAGATTTTGGCACGGCTACTACCTTTGACTTTGTTTCCGAGCGCGGGGAATACATGGGAGGGGTGATCAGCCCAGGCATCATGATTTCCTGTGAAGCTCTTTTCCAGAAAGCCTCCAAGCTGCCGCGAGTGGAGATCTTCGCACGTCCTCCATCTATACTGGCAAAGAATACCATCTCATCGATGAACGCGGGGATCGTTTTCGGATATGCGGGGTTGGTGGAAGGGATCATTTCCAGGATAAAAAAAGAGGTTGGCCGTCCCATGCACGTTATCGCCACCGGAGGACTGGCTGCCCTGATCGCCAGCGAGTGCCCGATAATCGACCAGGTCGACGAGTATCTGATTTTGAACGGACTCAGAATCATATTTGAGCGCAACAAGGTGCGGCGTGCTGCCTGATGAGGTGCAAAGCTCGATTTCGAAGCCTTGAGAAAGGAAGCGCAGTAGCCCTGGTAGCCCCGGCAAGCCCCTTTGAAGCCGACCGTTTCGAAAAGGGCGCTAACCTCCTGCGCTCGGCCGGATACGAGGTTGTGGCCGGCAAAAACATTTTTAAAAGGCGGGGTTATCTGGCCGGAACAGATCAGGAGCGGCTCGAAGACCTTATGGAAGCACTGCTCGATCCGGCGATCCAGGCAATTGTTTGCATTCGCGGCGGCTATGGATCCGGGCGCCTTCTTTGCTCCATCCCCTTTGAGAGTCTGCGGGAAAATCCCAAAATCTTTATTGGACACAGCGACATCACTTTTCTTCATCTTGGCCTTACCAGCCAAGCCGGCTGGACCACCTTTCACGGTCCAAACCTTACGGGGATGAGCGAAAAGACGCACAGGGCACAAAGCCTTCTCGATGTTTTATCCGGCAAATCCTCATTTAGCTGGAGACTTACCCCCGAGCAGATTTTAAGGCCCGGAAGAGTTAAAGGGCCGGTGTTTGGTGGAAACCTCAGCTGCCTGACACGCCTCATCGGAACACCTTATCTGCCCGATCCGGCGGGAGCGCTGCTTTTGATCGAAGACTGCGGGGAAACTCTCTACAGGCTCGACCGGATGATGACCCATCTAAAACTCGCCTCGGTACTGCCCGTCCTGGGCGGGATACTTCTTGGAGACTTCGATCGATGCGCCAGGCAAGAAGACATATTCGACATGATCCTGGAACACGTAAACGGCTATGATTTTCCGATCGTTTGCGGTCTGCCTTTCGGGCATGGGGAAAAAAACGAGGTAATTGCGCTGGGCGCGTCCTTTTTACTGGATACCTATGAACGTGAACTCTCCATACTCGCTCCCCCCTTTGCCCGCTGATTCCAGGCACCGGTTCGATGCGGCATTCAAATCGGCTATAGCCCAAGGCGTATTCCCGGGGGCTTCCCTTTTGGTCGCGCGGGACCGGAAGGTGATATTCGAAGGAACCTGGGGAAGCGTTAAAACCGGGGGCGCTCCGGTCAGCACGACCATTCGATTCGATCTGGCCTCGCTCACAAAGCCCCTGGTAACCGCCCCACTCTGCATGATCGCTGTGGAAGGGGGAACTTTTGGCCTGGACGATTCCATAACCAGGTTTTTCCCCGGCCTCGTTCCTAAAGATAAGGAGGCGATCACCCTAAGAAGCCTTCTTACCCACTCCTCGGGGCTCCCACCGTATGCGCCTTTCTACCTGGAGTTAACCAAATCGGCCGCACGCCAAAGAAGGGACGAGCTCGCCTCGATGATTCTTAAAACCCCGCTTGAGAGCGCGCCCGGCAAAACCGCCAATTACAGCGATCTGGGCTTTATGCTCCTGGGATTGATCCTCGAGCGCCAATTGGGTGCAAGGCTAGACCGGCTTGCCCGAGAACTTTTGTTTGAGCCGCTGGGAATAGATGAGCTTCATTTTTGCCCGCCACCCTCCCCTGTTTCGGCCGCGACGACTTTGCGACAAGACGGTCCATCCGTCTCCACCGACGGTCGGAGCCGTTACGCGGCGACCCAGTATTGCCCCTGGAGAAAGAGGCTTCTTTGGGGCGAAGTCGATGATGAGAATTGTTGGACGCTCGATGGAGTCGCGGGACACGCGGGTCTGTTTGGAACGGCCAGGGGAGTTTTCCAATTACTAAACTTTCTGTGGGGACTCTACGAAGGCGATGGGCGCGCGGAATCTAGCGATTTTTGGACATGCGGCAACGCCAGTCCGCGGATAAGTCCTAAAACCCTTCGGCTTTTTTGGACCAGAGCCGACCCCGCAGGCTCAAGCGGTTGGTGTTTGGGTTTCGATACGCCCAGCCGGAAGGGTTATTCGAGCGCGGGAGGGTTGGTTTCACAAAAGGCTGTCGGGCACCTGGGGTTTACCGGCGTCTCCTTCTGGCTCGATCTTGAAAACCGGGTACTGATAATACTTCTTACCAATCGTGTCCATCCGACACGCAAAAACGATCAAATCCGTCAATTCAGGCCGATGTTACACGATATCGTCATGAAAGAACTCTTATATGGAAACTAGCGGTATTAAGAAAATCTATCTCGTTGGAATAGGCGGCATTGCCATGGGGACTTTGGCCACAATGCTCAAGGAAAGCGGTTTCGAGGTGGCCGGATCGGACCAGAATATCTATCCGCCTATGAGTACACACCTTCAAAGCCTGTCCATCCCTTTTTTCCAAGGCTTTTCAGCTGAAAACCCCGGCAAATTCGGACCGGACCTTTTCGTCATGGGAAACGTCATACGCAGGGAAAATCCCGAGGCCCGGTTTGTGATGACGCAAGAAAAGCCCTGTTTGTCGATGCCGCAGGCGATTTCCCGTTTTTTTATCGAAGGGCGAGAAAGCATTGTTGTGACGGGGACTCATGGAAAAAGCACGACATCGTCTCTTCTCGCATGGGTTTTGGAGCAGGGAGGTAAAGACCCAAGAGCCTTTATCGGAGCCTTTGTCAAGGATTGGGGCAGAAGCTACCGGCTGGGCTCGGGCGAATACATCGTGGTGGAAGGCGATGAATACGACACGGCCTTTTTCGACAAGGGTCCTAAATTCCTCCACTACCAACCCCACATAGGGATAGTTGGAAGTATCGAATTCGATCATGCCGATATCTTCTCGGACCTCGAAGCCATCTTGAGGGCTTTTCGCAACTTTGTAGGACTGATCCCCCAAAACGGCTTCCTCATCCTAAACGGCGATGACCCCAACTGCGTCCCCCTTGCCTCGGAGTGCAAAGGACGGGTTATCACCTACGGGGCCTCGCGGCAGGCGGACTGGCGAATTTCAAATGTTGAGTTCCATGCGCAGGAAGTATCCTTCCGGCTGCTAAATCCCGTAACGCAAAGCGAGCACACTTTTAGATCAAAACTGCCCGGCAGACACAATGTATGGAACATAGTCGCCGTCATCGCGGCAGCAACCCTTGCGGGAATGAGCCTGGAAGCGATTCAAAAGGCGGTTCTTGATTTTGGCGGCGTAAAGAGGCGCCAGGACATTATAGGCGAATTCGGCGGCGTTATCGTAATGGATGACTTTGCCCATCACCCGACAGCGGTTCATGAGACCCTTCTGGGCCTCAAACTCTTTTATCCCCTGCGGCGGTTGATCGCGGCTTTTGAACCAAGAAGCAACTCGAGCAGAAGAAATGTTTTCCAGCAACTCTATTCGAGCGCCTTTTCCGCAGCCGACCTCATCTGCATAAAGCAGCCGCCGGCGATGGACTCGATTCCGAGCGAGGAAAGGATGGATGCGGCAAGGCTGGTCGAAGATATCCGAAAGCATGGGAAAAATGCCCTATTTTTCGAAACTTCGGACGCACTGCTCACATTTTTACTGGAAACCTCCCGCTCGGGCGATCTCATAGTATGCATGAGCAACGGAAGTTTTGACGGTCTTACGAAAAGCCTGGCCGAGGCTCTTCAGAGCCGCTAAAACGGCGTGCCGCCGCTGAAACGAAGTATTTCCTTATTCTTATATCCGGGGGACCCGGGCAAAACTTGCCTGAGTCCCCCGAGGCGCCCGGCCAGATGTCCCGCGGTTTAAATGAAAAAAGATTACGCAGGCCTTCGCAGGACGATCTGGACGAATCCGGTGCGCGAGTCCACTCCCGCTTATTGAGTTTAGTGCTTTAGCCTTTGTTTTGGCTCTTCGCCAGAAGCGTCATCGCCGCCATACCCCACCAGAACGGAGATCTGGTCTACCAGCCCATGCATCTGGGCGGCCTGGGCATTCAACTCCTCGGAAGCCGCAGCGGATTCCTCCGCATTTGCCGCATTTTCCTGCACCACCTTGTCCATTGCAGCCATCGCCTTGTTCACCTGTTCGATGCCCTGGGCCTGCTCGTTTGAGGCCGCGGTTATCTCCCCAATCAATTCGTCGGATTTGCTCACAGTTTCAGCCACCCGGGAGAACTCCTCGTTTGTCTTTTCAACCAGCTGGTAGCCTTCTTTTACCTTACCAACCGTAGCCTCGATAAGAGCGGCAGTATTCTTTGCAGCCTCGGCAGCACCCATCGCAAGATTTCTAACTTCATCGGCAACCACAGCAAATCCTGCCCCGGCCTCACCGGCGCGGGCTGCTTCAACCGCGGCGTTAAGGGCGAGCAGATTGGTTTGAAAAGCAATACCGTCGATAGTTTTTATGATCTTTTGAGTCTGCTCCGAAGCCGCTGAAATCTCCTGCATCGACAAGATCAGGTGTGCCATGGACTCTTTGGCGGTAGTAGCCGAGTTGCTGGCATCCCTCATGAGGAGCTTGGCCTCTTTTGCGTTTTCCGCATTCTGTCTAGTCATCGAAGCCATCTGTTCAAGAGAGGCGGAGGTCTCTTCGATGGAAGCCGCCTGGTCGCTCGTTCCCCCGGACAACTTTTGGCTGGCCATCGAGACCTGATTTGCCGCCGAATGAAGCTCGGAACTGTTGGTGGAGAGTGTCCCGGCCAACCGTGAAAGCCGCCTCGTAAGTGAGCGACCAAGCAGGGCAGCACACAAAACGGCCAACAAGACTCCGGCCAGGCCGCCCGCAAGGATGATCTTTTGCATCAGGCGGGCCTGATGCTCGAAGGCCTTTTCAGCTTCCATGGTCGAGTTGACGTGAGAAGCCTCCGCCTCCCCAACCATGACGGCAATGGCTTTTGTAGGGGCTCGATCAATTCCTTGCACCTGCCGGTCGACGAGGAAACAGCTCTTCGGATTGTCTGGATTGTATGATTTTATGGCATTTCGGTAGGCTAGGCCCAGCTTTTTACTCGTGGCCAGGGCCAGGTCTACAGGAGCTATATCCATATGTGCCGCCTGGAAGGATTTGCGAAGGGCAAGCAAATCCTTACGGGTCGCTGCTTCGTGCTTATTAAATTCGGCAAAATATTTCGCAAAGGCGTCTTTGTCGTTTCCGCGCAGCAAAGTATCCTTCCAGGATTGCACCTGCTTTTTGAAATCAACCTCGGCCAAACGCGCCCGATTTACATTCTCCGACCATAAATTATCGTCGGCTTTGATTTGCGCGGTAATCTTTGCCGAGGTCGCGATGGTCTTCCTCAGCCCCATGAACCCGTTGACGCCAACAAAGATGACTATGCCAATAATTAGTGCGAAACCACCGGCAATCTGTTTCCTGATAGTCCAATTGCTCATCTGTTTGACCCTTTTTGTCTCCGTTTTGCCCCAGGTCACCCTTGTCACGGGTGAAAGTTTCTGTTTAGACGCGTTCACGATTTGCGAACCATAATTAATTATTCTACATCCTTCTACTATTTATCGGAAATTTTGTCCCCTAACTTGATCAGTTTCACTGCTGTTTCAAGCGATGAAAAAGCATCAAAATTCCGTTACGAAAAAAGGTCGCGTTACCTTGGCTTTCAGGGTTTTGGGTTTGACCGGCGAAATTTTCCGATGTACATCTTAGGATATCGTTTAAAAGGGAAGTTGCAAAGAGACGTTGAGAATGGGTAAAGGGCTTCGCAACCGGGTTGACAAGACTTCCGCGGTTAAGACGCCCGAGCTTATCGCAAGCTGCGGAGTCCAAGTGCTGATTGTTTTGGCGGCTCTTCCCAACCGCGTCAAATTTTAATCACCAAGAACATGCAAGGCGAACTGTCATTTGGATGACAGCCACTCATCCCCTACCCGTTTAAAGTGGGAAAAACAAGTTTAAATGGCCAGAATCCTCCTTCATATCTGTTGCGGTCCCTGTTCGATCTACCCGGTTTCGGCTCTTCGCGACGAAGGTCTAAGCGTCCACGGTTTTTTCTACAACCCTCACATTCAACCCTACCAGGAATTCCAAAGGCGGCTTCAAACCCTTAGAACTTTTGCTGCAAGCGTGGAACTGCCTCTAATCGAAAGGACCGACTATGACCTGGAGACTTTCTTCAGGCAAGTGGCCTTTCGTGAAACCAACCGCTGTTTATACTGCTATTCTCTCAGGCTGGAGGCGGCGGCCAGGCTGGCAAAAAAGAGCGGCTTCGACGCTTTTTCAACCACCCTTCTCTACAGCAAACACCAAAAACACGACTTAATCGTCTCCATCGCAAGGCAGGCTTGCCGAAAACACGGGATCGATTTTCTCTACAGGGATTTCAGGACCGGCTGGAGCGAGGGGCAGAGGCAGGCGAAAGAGCTTGGTCTTTACAGGCAACAGTATTGCGGCTGTATTTACTCAGAGATGGAAAGATTTTCAAATGATCGCACAACTCGCGCATAACACAATCCGGGTCGATGAAAACGGTGACTGGTTTTATAACGGAAGCAAAATATTTCGACCCGAAATACTTGAAAGTTTTTATGAAAAGCTGGTTCTTTCGCCTGAGGGCGACTACTTCCTTGCCGACTCCCAGGGGCGCTGGCTGATCGAGGTCGCCGATACGCCCTTCGTGGTCACAAGGGTGGATGTTGCAAGGACCGATTCGGGTCAAGAAAAGATAACGATACGGTTAAAAAACATCTCTTGCCCCCAGACTTTGGATCCCGGTACGTTAAAGACCGGGAAGGATAACATTCTCTATTGCAGGACGGCCGGAGGAAAGTTTCCTGCCAGGTTTTCCCGCCCCGCCTATTATCAACTGGCCGACCTCATCGGCCAGGACGAGACGGGGGACGTTTTTTTTATCCAACTCAACGGCCAAAGATATCCAATTACAGAGGAAGCCTTTCCCGCGGCACACCCCCGCTAAGGCCTCTAAACCGTAGTGACCATATTGCCCCCAGCCTTTTTCGACCTATACATCGCCTTGTCGGCCCTGTTGAAGACGGATTCCAGGGACGGGTCGCCACTGTATACCTGAGTGGCCCCGACGCTTACAGTCATGCTGATTTCATTTTTATGGTAAACAAGACGGGTATTCTGGATCAGCTTGCGCAGTCTTTCGGCAACCGTTGCCGCGTTCACCAGACTGGTGGCCGAAAAGATCAACACAAATTCGTCGCCTCCCCATCGCCCGATAAGGTCGGTTTCACGCAAAATGGGAGCGATCCGCTTGACGACTTCTTTTAGACATCTGTCACCGGCCCAATGGCCGTGAGTATCATTAATGGACTTGAAGCGATCCACATCGAAGAAAACCAGTGAGAACTCCTGGCCGTATCTCTGGAAGCGATACATTTCACTTTTTAGGCGCTCCCTCAAGGCCCGCCGATTGGCCACGCCGGTCAAGGAATCGATTAGCACCTCCTTTTCGAGCGCCTTCCGCTTCTCCTGGACCTGGTCGACTTCCTTTTTCATCCTGCTAAGGTTTTGATTAAGAGATTCCATCTCCTCCTCGAGCCTCTCATGGCGCATTGCTTCCGAGCGCCGCTTTTCCTCAAGAGCGTTTCGTATCGAAGCCAACCTGAGAAGGACCAACTCCCTGAACTCGGCAAGGGTGGTGCTAAGCTGCGCGGACTTTTTCATATCCTCCATGTGATTTTCGACCAGGGAGGAGAATTTATTGTCTTCCTTCCGGCTCTGTCCTGTCTGGTTTATTGTATCCAGATATTGTCTTTCCAATTCGAGGAGGCCGAGGCTCATCTCCGCGATAAAATCGGTTACCATGTTGCGTTCTTCGTTAATCGCCTGATTATAGAGTTCAAAGAACATGAGGATATCTTTTTTGAGCTTGAGGATATCCTCAAGACAGGCGGAATTTTCCATTTTTGTCCTGAGTACGGACACTCGTCTCGAATAATCTTCCCCAAAATCCTGGTCGAATTCAGCGATCAAAGACAAAAAAATCGACCGGAGTTCATCAAGGACAGCCTCAGAAGCTCCAACAGAAGCCGCGCCGGTATTCTTTTCGGCCTCCGCATCCGGATCCCCGCTTTCAATTATCGCTTTTTTTAAGGCCGCGAGGGCCCTTTCTATATCTTCGAGGGTTGACTCTTTTTGAACCATGTTTTTAAAATCGAGAAGCCTTCGATTTACCACCTTATTTTCATTGCGAGCCAAGGAACACAAAGTGATAGTGGAGCGTTTGAGCAGATCGCGCATCCGCAAAGTCTCTTCGTGATCCTCGACCGCGCCTTTCAAGCTGGCCCCTTTATTGTCCACATTCTCGACCGGCAAGTTCCCATTTTCCCTGGCCATCTTTTTCCCCTCTCGATCAACATCAAGCTCGTTCATGGCTCCAAAACCCTTTCGTTTACTGGACTTTAGGTCAATTTCCTCCACCCGTAATATTTCTATCGGGTTTGGGACTAAAAAGCTGGCATTCGACCCCGGAGGCAGCGAAGACTTCCAGGTATGGGTGCCGTGGCGCCTTGATGCTCCATGCCTTGCACCCATGTGGCCTGCTGGTGATCCAGGTAACGAAATAGTGGGCGCATCGCGTGCAATTGACCTTTTCCAAACGACTCTCCTCTTTTACAGACCGGCCGGAAAAAATTGCCTATCCGGACGGCTCTAATTTCCGATGTTCTCTAACCTTAAGAGCCGGCAAAACCCTGGGGATGCCGGGGACAGCACTTTTGCGGCCAATCTTTTTCCATGGCCGGTTTGCCGGATGACTGCCGTGCCGATAAATAGATCAAATTCCATGCCAACCTGTTTTTTGAGGGGAAAGCATGGGCGCAAGAGGACAAATAACTCAATAAAGCTCTTATTTATCAAATACTTAAGCAATTAAGCCAAAGTCCGCAATCAACTTTGCCGCATCGAAAGAAACTTTGCATCATTGAAAGAGATACGGTAAAAAAGAGCGAGTCAATCGCTGGAGGCCGCTTTTTTTCTCAAGTTATCCGTCTTATTTTCCGATTACATGTCAGGAGGAACTTGGACATGGTTATCACGGGCTATCGAGTTCAAAGTGTGTTACGCACCTACGCTCGTCAGTTGAAGAAATCCAAGCTTCTGGCCCCGGATCAAGGCGATTCCGGCAACTCTGATAGCGGAATGACTAAAGTATCAATTTCCAGCGAGGGTAAACGAAAACTTATAATGGATCGTCTAACTAGCCAGGTACTGGAAAATGTGTACTCCAAACAGGATGACGAAGCCGGGCCGGCAGGAGGCCTTCACGCGAACAGCGACGGACCGGCAGCGGAAGGAAACCAATGAGCGCTATGAAAATCCCGCCTTATACCACGAATGGCATCGAGAATTCAGGTGCTACGGCCGGGAATTCAGGCACATCGGATAAGGCTGCGTCTGCTGGCAACTCTGCATCATCGGATAGAGTTCAGCTTTCGCAAAACTATACCAACCTAGCCAATGTGCAGAAGTCGATTTTAGGAACCGATAGCGTCCGAACAGATAAAGTCCAACAGATACAAAGTCAGTTGGACAGCGGGACCTACCAGGTAGATGCCGGAGAGGTTGCCGGGAGGATGCTAAACGAAATACTGTAAGGACATTTTATTGACACCGCTCAAAAAAGGCCCAGGGTAAAGTTTTTGACACATCCTGGGCCTGAGCTTTTTATCAGGTATGAAAAACGGGATTACACGCCGTCAGCAGTCTCTTTCCCACTCGCCCCCGGACTGGCGCGTACGCGCTTGAGCACGCCTTTAACTCCTTAACCAGCCTGGAATGCTATCCCCAGTTCCAAAAAAACGAAACCTTCGAGGGGATCTTTATATTTTTAATATAATCCATGCCGCGTGAAGGATGTAAAAAAGATAGAAAAAACGTGATATTAAGGAATATGGAGCGAGCCCGGCCGGGCGGGTCCTAAAAAGCATCTAAAACCTCAGCAGAACCCCTGTTTGCCATTTAAGTGAGAAATTTCTCAAGAACCCTGGCGATCGCCTCCGGTTTTTCCCAGTGAGGGGAGTGGCCTGTGTCGAACTCCTTTAGTTTTGAACCTGCGATTTGAGACAGGAGTGTCTCCTGATCGGGCCTTGAAACCAGTTGGTCCTGGTTTCCCCACACCAGTAGCGTTTGAGCGGTAATTCGGCCAAGGAGCGGGCCATGATCGAACTGGAGAAGCCCCGAGAGGGCGCAGCGCCACACATGGGCGGGGACTTTCATGGTCTGCGAGACGATCCCATCCATAAAATGAGCCGAAACGGGGTTGGAAGTGGCCTGAAATTGAGCGGCAAAGCTTCTTGGTATCGGATCTTTTAGCGCATCTATGGAAGGCTTTATTTCCAGGAGAGCGGTTTTGTCAGAAATGCAGGGGGCCGAAGAGATGAGAACCAGCCGCCCTACCCTCTGGGGATATCGGGCTGCGAGAAACTGCGCGACAAAGCTGCCCATCGAATGGCCCACGAGGTCTACCTTGTCCACCCTAAGAGCGTCCATCAGGAGCAACAGGTCAAGGGCATAATCCTCAATTTCATAAGAGCAAGCAGGTTTATCCGAATCCCCATGCCCACGCAAGTCCGGGACGACTATCCTGGCAGGGAGGCGTAGAAACTCCGAGACCGTCTCAAAAGACCGCCAGGAATCAACGTAGCCGTGCAAAAAGAAAACAGGGGCATTTGCGCCATCTCTACCCCCATGGGCAAAATGGAGCCTAACTCCAGACTCCAGCCGCATAGTTTCAAAACAAAACTCTTTGGACCCCGGCAAGATTTTTCTCCAAAATTTTATTCCAATCCAAAAGAGATAACGCAGTGAGGCAAATTTTATGGAAACGGCGGGATAGAACGCATCCCGCCTTTACAATCAATAGCATTATCGCACTTATAAAAAAAGAAGAGGCGGCGAGCGGTCACCAACACTACCAGACGCTGGGCGAGGGCGGCTGGACCCATCCCCGGGTTTCTACAAAACCGACAAAGCCTTGGACTTCCTTGTTAGCAGGGACCACAGTATAGAGATAATAGGGACGCCGGAAAGGATAGGTTCCATCGGAAATCGTTTCCCGGGAGGGACTAACAGAGGGCGAACCCTCATCTTTTTTGATCTTCAGGATTTTGGTTGTTGTCTTTACGCCGGGGAACGGATCGCGCATTCTGACGCAAGCCATGGCCCCCGAGGTTTCACCAACCTTTTTAACTATCTCCGGAAACTGAGGCAGAGTAACCGCACCGGCAACAACCGGCTTGCCGCCCAAGACACCGTTTTGAATAAAGTAAGAAGTTCCCGAATGAGATTTTTCGTCTATATTAAAAACCCTAACGGCCTGGTCTCTACCCCCGACTTCTTTCCAGTTAACGATTTTACCCGTCATCAGTTTTCTAAGCTGCTCAACGGAGAGTTCACTAACAGGATTTTGTTTGTCGACAATCACGACTACCGCACCGTAGCCTATCACATGTTCATCGAGTTTTAGACCCTTTGCTTTCGCCAGTTCTTTTTCGCCGGCAGAAATCTCTCGCGAGGCCATGGCGATATCGAGATCTCCGGCAATCAGCCTTTTTACACCATCGTCTCCGGGCACATGTCTATAAACCGAAACTTCGACCCGGGGATGGTCCTTCATATAGTTCGCGGCGATTTTTCGAACCCAGCCAAGCATAGACAAAGACCCGCCGACTCTAATGCGACCCCCGGGAGCAGCAGTCGCCGACAAGCTAAGGGCCAAGGAAAAAGCGATCATAGCAAGAACGATTTTAAAGACCTTTTTCACTGGTTCTCCTTTCCGGCAAAGATGGTGATCCAAGCTCAAAAGCCAGGACAATAGGGAAGAAAAAAATCCCCTCCCCTCCACATACAATGGAGAAAAGAGGGGATTTTACCTGCTCCTCTGGAAAGAATTTCCTAGGAACAAGAACTCTTTAACTTTTTGACCTCTTCGGTAAGAAGCGGAACGAAGTTAAAAAGGTCTTCCACCACACCATAATCGGCCTTACTGAAAATAGGGGCTTCAGGGTCCTTGTTGATCGCAACGATAAACTTGGATGACCCCATGCCGGCGAGGTGCTGAATAGCGCCCGAAATTCCAACGGCGACGTAAAGATTAGGATTTACGACCTTTCCGGTCTGGCCTACCTGGTCCGCATGGGGCCGCCACCCCGAATCGACGGCTGCACGAGAGGCCCCGACAGCAGCCCCCAGGACCTTCGCCAGATCTTCGAGCATGGTGTAGTTTTCCGGGCCTTTCATGCCGCGACCGCCGGAGACGATGATTTCGGCTTCTGTAAGTTCGACCTTTCCCGAAGTGTCAAGCTCCATCGACTTGACACAGGATCTGGCCTGGACAAGAGCGGGCTGAACTTTTTCGACCTCGGCCTTTTTGTCTTCGAGAGGAGCAAGGCAGTCCATAACGTTTGGCCGGCAGGAAATAATAGGAAGGGCTCCATCGGCCCACTCACACCAACCGTAGCATTTACCCGCAAAAATCGGCCTTTTGGCCTTGATTTTGCCGCCCTCGCACACTGTCTGGGTGCAGTCCTGAGCAAGTCCGGCCTTGAGCCTGGCAGAAAGCCGGGCGGCCAGGTCCTTGCCGTCAACCGAAGCAGGAAGAAGCACCGCCACGGGATCGCATCCTTCCAAAACACTTGCTATGACAGGCACATAAGCCTCAGCCAGGTAGTTTTCCAGACTCGGGTCATCGACCGCGAAAACTTTATCCACGGCATAGCGGCCCAATTCGGCGGCCTTATCGGCAACGCCCGAGCCCACGGCAACAGCGCACAAACCAACGCCCAGGGCATCGGCAAGTCTTTTACCCTCGCTTGCCACTTCATAGGACACACGGCGGAAGGCGCCGTGGCGGAATTCGGCAATAATGCACACGCACTTTCCCATTTTTTACTCTCCTTAGATCACTTTAGCTTCTTCATGCAAAGCCCGAACAAGTTCGGTTGCCTTTCCGGCCGTATCCAGCCCACCGTCAATGACCTTTCCGGCCGCTCTTGCAACGGGCATCTCGAGGCTGGTCATGGTAACCCTTGCGGTTCCGGCCTGAGAACCGTCCACGCCCAGATCGGCAAGTTTTTTGACGGCCAAAGGCTTTTTCTTGGCTTTCATGATACCGGGCAAAGACGCGTATCTGGGGTTCCAAACAGCGTGAGACCCCCCAAAGGTAACCACTGCGGGCAGGCTCGATTCAAGAACGACCTTTCCACCCTCGATGGGCCGATCGATCGTAACGGTTTTCCCGTCCGATTCCATCGATACGGCCATGGCGAGGTGGGGCCAGCCCAGCAATTCGGCAACCATCGGGCCACGCTGGGCCATGTCGTAGTCAACGGCGCGCGAACCGCAAAGCACAACGTCGGGATTGATCTCCTTTACCGCAGCGGCCAGAGCCATTGCCACTCCCAGGCTGTCGCTTCCCTCCAGAGCCGGGTCGTCGATCAGAACACCGGTATCCGCACCCATGGCCAGGGCCGTACGAATGGATTCCACCACTCTTTGAGGTCCACAACTAATGACAGTAACGCTTCCCCCGTGTTTTTCCTTCAGGCGAAGGGCCGCTTCCACGGCGAATTCATCATAGGGGTTGACGACCCATTTAAGATCGTCGGTAACGACCGATTTGCCGTCACTTGCAATGCGGATAACCGATTCGGTATCCGGAGTTTGTTTTAAAAGCACTGCCACATTCACGGCTTTTCCTCCTTCTAGGTATTGAACAGTACTAACAGGGCAGTCTGAATTTCGTTCTCTTTTCTATATAAAAAGCTACACTTTTACAAGAAAAAGAGTTATAGTTTTTATTTTCACTTAGTATCCCAATCCCGTTCCGACTACTTTCCACAAAAAACAGGCGTCCCCCTGCCCTTCAGGATGTAAAATCGGGCGCAAAAAGCCCCCCGGCTTCCCCATCCTTTGGGTCACCTTATCGTATCGCACTTTCATTGGAAAATGATAAGGAAAATTCGCAGACTGCGCCCTTCCCACAAAAGGCGCGGGCACAGAAAAGCAGGTATAAAGATTTGATGTCGCTTAGCCGAGGGCTTTTTCCAAAACGCTCACCATCTCTTTAAATTCGAAAGGCTTGGGGATAAATTCCATGTGGTCCAGTTCCCTTGCGCTGATCTCTAACCCGGCAGAACCGCTCATCAAGATAAATGGGAGCCCCGGATAACTCGATAAAACATGGCTAAGCAGATCGAGCCCCGACTCCCCGGGCATATTGAAATCGGACAATACCGCATCAAATTGGGAACATTGCAGCCAAGCTCTGGCCTTGGCAACATTTTCGGCCACCTCGGATTGAAATCCACAGGCGCCAAGATATTCCCTAATTAGAGACAGGAACTCTTCATCGTCATCTACCAAAAGTATCCTTGCCATATTCGAAGGCCTTCTTTTTGAATTTCGAGTTGGCGAGGAAACGGGCAGCCGCTTCCCTTTCGGGCTACTTTAACTAATTATAAATTTATCTGATTTCAACGACTTAAGGCAGTAGCAATTACCCGTATTTTAAGGGTTAGGGTGTTCTATTTAGGAGTATTGAATATTGGATATCGCTTGGATGTTGTGGTAATTTTGTTCTCTAAAGACAATCACTTTTTTGATGCCCTCCCAGTCCGGCGACGATGGAGCGAGCCTGATGGACACCTACTATATCGATGGAAAATTTGTAAGTGAGCACGCTAGCTTTATCAGCGTAAAAGACATAATCGTGCTGCGGGGCTTCGGGGTCTTCGACTTTTTGATCACCTACGCAAAGCGCCCGTTTCATTTGGAAGAACACGTAGAAAGGCTTGAAAAGTCGGCACAACAGATCGGCCTTCAAATCGGGCTTACACACGAAGAGATCTGCGCGATCGTAAGGGAAACAGTGGCGAGAAATCCCCACCACAGGGAATCGGCGATCCGCATCCTCTATTCGGGAGGCATCAGCTCAGACGGCCTAAACCCGGAAGGGCGCGGAATCCTAATGGTCCTGGTGACGCAAAAACCCGAGTCGGCCCCCCATCTCTACACGGAGGGCGCCAAAGTCATCACTGTGGACGCGGCGCGGTTTATGCCTTCGGCTAAGAGCACCTGTTACCTATCCGCTGTTCTGGCCACCCAGGCGGCAAAAAGACAGGGGGCCGTTGAGGCTTTATACGTCGACAGGGATTGCCGGATTTTGGAGGGTGCTACGACCAATTTTTTCTGTTTTATCGGCGAGCGGTTGATTACTCCCTGCCAGGACGTATTATCCGGGGTAACTCGAAGCGTTATAACCGAACTTGCAAGGAAACTCTACGAGGTGGAGGATAGAGATGTGTACCTCTCGGAGGTGGGACAGATGCAGGAAGCCTTTATAACTGCTTCTAACAAGGAGGTAATGCCGGTTGTGCGGATAGATGCGCAGCAGATCGCAAAGGGCTGTGTCGGAGAGCGGGTAAAAAACATCATGAAGGCTTTCAGAAACTATACGGATTCCTTTGGCCAGGGCAAGGCAAGACTACGGTTGCCCGGAAGCGCGGTTGGAGCCGGACATCGAAAGGAGATGGCAAATCTGCCTTAGAGGGTGGCGTTAATGGGACTGACCGACTTAACGGTAAAAGAATACGTACAAAAAGTGGCCGAGGCCGCCGCAGCCCCCGCGGGCGGCAGCGTCTGCGCTCTTACCTGCGCCCTTAGCGCCGCCCTCTGCCTCATGACGGCGCGCCTAACATTTGGCAACAAAAAATACATCGCCGTTTGGGGCGAGATGGAACAGCTTGGCCAATCCATGGAGGCCTTTTTATCACGCTCACTCGAACTGGCCGAGGAGGATGCCCAGGCCTACGGCGCAGTTATGGAGGCTTTCAAGATGGGCCCGGGTGACAAAGAGCGCGCCAACCGCATCGAGGAGGCAATGAAGCAGGCGGCTTTAGTCCCCCTGGAAACGCTTCGCACCCTTGCAAAGATCACGGACCTTATGGCGGAGGTGATCGAAAAGGGCAATCGAAACTGTCTTTGCGACGCCGCTGTTTCCATACACTTGCTTGGGGCGGCGGCTGCGGGAACGGTAAATAACCTCCGAGCCAATCTTTCAAAGATCGATGACAAGGATTTCACCTCTCGCATCCAGGGGGAGATGATTCCCATGGAAAACAACATCGAGAGGGCCTTGGGAAGGCTTAAATCCTTCATAGGACTCCTTCTGTCCTCCTGAGTTCTACGGCGCATACGCAATATGCCCCGGCATGACAGATGAGACTATGGGAAGGGCCTCTACGGGGAACGGTCCCTATCTCTTATTGGCATCCGATCGCTTCCCGGCTCGAATCCGACCCGAGCACCTCCTACGAAAGCAGGCCCACGCGAGATAGGCTCCGCTTAGACCCTCAAGGCGCGGTGTGAACCCAAACCGAAATTTATCATTTAAAGAGATCTGTGGCGGATTCCACCCAGGCATGACCGCCAATAGACCAATCTCCGGAAGGGTTTGAAGGGGGAAATCCGCTGCGGCAGTATCCTTGCTTTGCATCGAAATCAAAAATCGCGTGCGGATAATCGTTAATTAAAAGCACGACTTTTTGGTTGTCGATAGCCCAGCCGATTGCGGCACATACCGGCTTGTCTCGCTCGCTAACATTGGCAACATTGTAGATGTGGACGCCATCCTGGAAGGGGCTGCCTTCCACGCTTGGGTTGAGGGCGTAAAAAAAACCCGTATCGCCGTCATCTTCAAACACAGCTACGAATGGACCGGAGGGGGCTCTTCCTTCCAAGACAATTGGGGAGCCAACGAAAAATTCTTTTTCGGCAACAACTTGTATGGACATTACTTCACCTGAAAATTGAGATCGATCCGACTGGAGATAAAAATTTAAACCCGGCGGATAGAGCCCGTCAATTTAAATGCGGTTTTCCTGCGTGCCCGCGCACGACTAAACACACGCCACCACGGCGTGAGAGCAGACATTTTTTTGCAATTCCCATAGCTGAGCATAGGGCCGCAGGAGCCACAAGGTCAAGAAAGAGTTGAGCGCATTTGCTAAATTTGTTTTACGAAATCCAAGCTGGAACCAGGTGTCCGAACATATGGAAAGGTTTTCGATCTTTTCGGCGGACTCGGGTTAAATTTTGGGGAAAAAATTGTAATGTTGCAACCCGGAAGTTCTTTGATTGACATCGAAATTGAAATGAGCTATATTCGGAAAATTGTCGCGGGGTGGAGCAGTCAGGTAGCTCGTCGGGCTCATAACCCGAAGGTCCTTGGTTCAAATCCAAGCCCCGCTACCAAGTAGAAAAGCAAGGCCTGGAAAATTTTCCAGGCCTTTTTTTATGGTCTTCCCAATCCTGTACCAAATCCTTTTCGCCTCTTTTTATTTCCACGCCGTTAGTGCAAATAAACAACAAGCGCAAAAAACCAGCTCACCTATTTTAGCTTTCAGGTGTTGTTGCTAACACCTGGACAAGATTTAAGAGCATAGCAAGAATATTCAGGTCATCATTTGTTTGATTTGTGTTTTTTATTGATTTCGTATCAACAGACGGAATAAATTATAAATTCATTATTTTTTCAATCAATCTACAGTCCAAACTTTTATCAGTTACATGTGGGAGGGGAAAATGCAATCAGATACGATCCAAAATCCACTTGCATATCCTATAGGCTCTTCGTATTCCCCGGATCTATTCCTAAATGGATTTCGGACTAGATTGACGGCCTTCCTGGTTGACATGTTAATCCTTGGCATCGTTGGATTGATTGCGGGTATTTTTTTCTTTGACACTTTTGCCAGACTTGGAGATGCGGGTCGGCTGATCGGATTTTTTACCGCTCTTTTTTATTTCTCCATTTTTGACAGCAGCTTGGGAAATGGCCAAACGATTGGAAAGCGACTGATGAAAATTGAGGTCATAAACAGTTGCGGCGAGACGATTTCGGTTGGCCTGGCGGCTTTAAGATTTGCCATCCTTGGCATTCCTTACTTTTTAAACGGCACATTCATCCCCCTCGGCGCCCCGCTTATCATAGAGTATCTTGACGCGTTTATCGTCTTTGGACTGGGCGGCATTCTTATCTATCTTTTTCTTTTCAACCTGCCAACTCGACAGAGCCTGCACGATCTAATAAGCGACACCCTGGTTGCAAGAATGTCCCCCGTTGCCACTCCGCCAAAAATAAAAATCAACAAAGCCCACCTGATAATCGTCCTGATCTGGTGCATCGCCGTTGTTCAGTTTTTCCACTACACCTCAAACCGGGTGCAAAGCGGCACACCTGCCCTGCTCTCCGAGATTTCCCAAAATATCCTCTCCTCCGGACAGGCAACCGGGACGAAAGTTTTTCTGGTGAAAAACCATGATTTAATTCACGGCCACAAATCAAGCGTTTTACTTGTAGACGTGCAACTGTCGAGCAGGCCGGCGGACTATAACAAGCTTGCCAGCCATATCGCGTCGATTATTCTGACAAAGAGTCCTACAGTCTGCAATGCCGATATTTTATCCGTCACGCTCATTTACGGCTATGACATTGGAATTGCCCGCACTTCAATATCCTGGACAGTCAAGCACAGTCCGCGGAAATGGGAAACTCTATTGGGGGGGAAGTACGCCAAGCGCTCATGGACTAGATAAATATCAGAACTCCAGGAGTACTACTCACCTCAGATGTATTCTCTTGGCAACTTAACACGATGCGCATTACTATTGAGAAGTCCGACACAGAGCTCTATACCTCCGGCTGAGGAATCCTGCTCGCCGGACAGCGCATAAATGTTTTTTACCCACTGAAGGTCAAGGTAAAAGAACTTTCCACCAGGCCGGGGCGGCCTTGGTATTCGCACTATCCTGCCAGGTTATCGCAGACTCCCCTCAATTGGGCGAAGTGATTTTGAAACCGTCATTGGCCGGGCAACGAGGCTGTTGACAAGGTGTTTACAAGACAATATAATTTTTTCATGAAATTCTTATTTGGCCCAGTCCCATCAAGGCGTTTTGGCAGATCTCTTGGATTAGACGTAATTCCAGCCAAAACTTGTTCGTATGATTGCATCTATTGCGAGTCGGGTCCGACCACGTCTTTGAGCATAGAGCGGCAAAATTTCGTCGACTGCAGCCAGGTGCTGGAGGAGCTGGGAAGTTTTATGCGGGATAGCCCTCAAGGGGCTGATGTTTTTACCTTTTCAAGCGCCGGGGAGCCAACTCTTTATGAGCCAATGGGGGAACTAAGTGCGGCAATCAAGAGGCAATATCCGAAGATCCCTCTAATCGTACTGACAAACGGCTCTTTTCTGTGGAAGCCGGAGGTAAGACGGGGCCTTCTTCAGGCCGACCGTGTGGTCCCGTCCCTGGACGCTGTAACGGCAAAGTGTTTCCGGAAGATCAACAGACCCCACCCATCCCTGCACCCCGAACAGATCATCGAGGGGCTTCGGGCGTTTCGCAAAGAGTACAAAGGACAGCTTCACATCGAGGTGCTGCTGGCCCTGGGAGTAAACGACAGCCGGGAGGAGCTTTGCGCCATAGCTAAGGCCATTGAGTCCATAAAGCCGGATAAGGTGGAACTAAACACTGTGGTTCGCCCGCCCGCCCACGCGGGCGCCAAAGGCCTTAACGGTGAAAACATGGCGAGAGCCGCCAAGTTTTTCAGCTCATTTAATGTCGAAATAGTCGGCTCATTCCACACGGCCGCACAAAAGAGCAGCGAAGAAAATATCGACCAGAAAATTTTGGAGACCGTTAAAAGGCGTCCGTGCACCGCCGAAGAACTGGCCGCTTCTCTGGGAGTCTCACAGGAAAGGATGCAAATCGAGGCAGACAAGCTCCTCGGAGAGGGAAGACTAATCAGGCTTTGTTTCGACCAAAAAGAGTTTCTTGGCCCTGCCGGATGATTGCGTCACCTTTTCTTGGGAAAACCATTTGCCAGGTAGCGCCTGGCAAAATTTCCAATGCCATTAGACCGGTCACATCCGCAAATCGTTTCCTGAGGCCGGAGACGATATAATTATTTTTCCCGGCTTCTCGGGCAGGGTCCTTGCCACCAGGGTATTTGTAAAAAGCTTTCGGGCAAGAGACCTTATCTGCTGAGCGGTAACGGCCCTTACCATGGCCGGATAGCGTTCGCTGTAGTTCCAGCCAAGTCCCAGCACCTCGTCAAGGGCCGCATCCTCAGCCTGGCTCTCAATCGTTTCATTATCGAAGGCCAGCCCCACGAGCAGGGCCTGTTTTGCCCTGTCAAGCTCACTTTGCGACACAAGCTGTTCCTTGAGACGACTGATATTTTGCTCTATTATCCTTTGGACCCGGGGAAGGTTGGCCAGAGTGGTCTGAGTAAGCACGCCCCAAAACCCTGCATCGCGCCCATAAAACGGGAAAGTGTCCACCGTGTAGACCAGGTCCTCCTTGCAGCCTCTAAGTGAGTCAAACAGGCGGCCCGAAAGAGAACCGCCTCCGGACAAAACCTCGGTAAGAACATCGAGCACGGGCTTTTGGGGATCTTTGACGCCAAGGCCGTTCGTACCGATTAGAAGAGCCGAGCTTTTCTTTTCATCCTTGACTTCAACGATGCGATTTGACTCGAGCGGGTGGGTCTCCTCGGGCAAATGGAGGGTGACAGGTTTGCCTGACCATTTTCCGAATTCCCGGTTTACCATGCGTCTGGCCTGCTGCGGGTCCACATCGCCATAAATGGCTAGAACGGAATGAGTCGGGTTTACCATTTTGTGATAGAAAGCCACAACTTGCCTGCGAGTAAAGGATTTTACGGAGGCAAGGGTTCCCAGTTCGCAGTTGGCATAGGGAGATTTGTGGAAATAATTTATCATAAAAAGCCGCAACACTTCGCTTCGCCAACTTTCATCACGCACTCTTATTGCGGTAAGCATATCCTGCTTTTCTTTTTTCACCTGGTCGGCAGGAAAGGAAGCGTTTTGGGCTATATCGGCCAAAAGGCGCAACCCCAGGCCGAAGTCCTCCTTTAGCACCTTTATGGAAACATGATAGGAGTTGTAGTTCGAACCCGCACTTATTTGCCCCCCTACGTCCTCGACCTTTTTCATCAGATCGATTTTGTCACCATTTTTTGTCCCGGCGGTAAGCAGGGCAGCGGTAAAGGCCGAAAGCCCGGGTTTTTGCAAGGTTTCAAGAGACACTCCCCCCGTTCCCCACAGTTGCAGAGTCACAACAGGCAGGTCCGAATTCTTTCTTATAAGTACCCTCAGGCCGTTACCCATCGAGTTAAACTGAACCGAATTTATTTTCGCAGACAGGCATACGGGCGCGGAAGCGTCTTTGACCGGAGCGGTTGCAGGCTTTATCAGCGCAACATTCATCCGGTGGAACGAAAGATATTTTCTGGCCGCGGCCTGCACCTGCTGCGCGCTCACCGCGCTGATCCCTTCAACATAGTCATCGTCGAAGTAGGGGTTGCCGGTTACAAGAAAGGCGGAAGCAAAAGAGGAGGCAATCGACTGTGCGGACTCCTTTTGAAAGATGTGCTGGGCGATGGCGGTTTTTTTTGCTTTTTCCAACTCAGCCCGGCTGATCGGGGAATCCTTTAGACACTTAATCTGATTTTCGATGGATTTGAGGGCCGAGGGCCACCGGGCATCAGCCATGGAGGCAGAAATGATAAACTGACCGCGCACAAACGAAGGGGTCCAATTCTCGGCGCTTACGCTAAAGACCTTATCGTGTTTTTCCTTCATGCTGCAGCAGAGGCGGCAGGTCTGCCCCTGACCCATGACAAGGGCAAGGACGTCCAGGGGATAGAGGTCCCTATCGTAGGCGTTAACCGTGGGGAAACCGATCATCGCCTCGTCAAGTCTGGTGATTGGGACCACTTCTTCTCCCCACCTGGGACTTTCCTGAAGAGGTTCGCCAGGCACGACCACGGGAGCCGAGTTTAGGGGAAGAAAATTTTTAGTCTTTTGCGCAACGAACTCCAGGACTTGCGGGGCGGGAACGTTTCCGGCCACACTCACGATCATGTTCTGGGGCTGATAGCGGTGCCGATAGTAATCGAGCAACTCATCCCGGCCCTGTTTGAGAAATACCTCGGGGTAGCCGATTACCGGATAGCGAACCGGACTTTTCTGGTATGCCGTTTGGAGGAAAAGGTTCCACAGAGCATTGGAAGGGTTGCTCGCGCGCATTTTCATTTCCTGCTGAATAACGTTTTTTTCCCTTGCGATATCCTCGGGGGCAATGAGATTTTGCGTTACTTTTGCCAGCAGGATATTGAGGGCATCCTTCCAATGGTCGGCCCCGGCGTTAATGTAAAAAACAGTCCGGTCATAGCTTGTGTAAGCATCCAATGAACCGCCTATCTCAGCAAGCCGCTCTTTTGCCTGTTGTTCGCCAAGCGAGCTGGCAGAGCCCGAAACGACAATATGTTCGAGATAATGGGAAAGGCCCGCCCTCATGTATTTACCTTCGAACACTGAGCCGGTTCGAACGAAAACCTGGGTGGAAACCACTTGCGATCGAGGCATTTGATGAACAAGCAAGGTCAGACCGTTTTTGAGCACTACAAAAAGGTCGCCGGATTTGGAAGAAAGCGTTCGTTCCACGAAAGACTGCGACCGGGGAAGGATAGAGGGACATTGCCCCCCTTGGCAAGAGGAGGAGAAAAACAATCCTGCACAAAATACCGGGGCCATCCCAAAAGTCACAACAGCCCATTTTCGCATCACTTTAATCCCTTCGAAATCAATATGCTTTCTCTCGGATACATTCTCCTCCGAGGAGCCCACCTCTTTTTTTCCATAACGAGCAGGGACATCCCAAGCCGTTTTAGTGGCACGACCCTCCTGCGCACGTAAAACCTTTAACTAAACAGGCTGGGAATGAAATCAACATGATAGATTGGGTAATTGTAAAGGGGAAGTCAATAGGCCGGCGGCGCGGGGAGCAGGAAGTAAAAAGGGGCCAAAGCAAAAAAGTCTTTGGCCCCATCGCAGATATCTCCGGATCAGCGCATCGACTCCCGAAGTTGGACCTGGTTATTAAGCAGAAGATCGGGGTGAACGCCATAATTATAACTTCGCATGCGAAAATAATTGTCTAATATCGGAACTCTCGAATCGACGTAATCATAGATGGTCAGACGGTTATCGGCTGTTTCACCATCCTGTGAGATATCCCGGATAGCGTTTGAGAGGTTTCTTTGGAAGTAGACGGGAACCGCAAGAAAAACCACGTGAGACCTGAGGGTTCGCGCGCACTGAGCAACCGCGCCGGGAGCAAGGAGAATGACCCTGGGCTGAAGCGCACCGTTTTCAGCCCCATTGTCACGTCCGTCCCCGTCGTTGACAGTCCCTGCACCCGGCCAGGCCTGGCTAAAGACAATTCCCCGCCGATTCAATTCGGCGCCAAGCGCCAAGTCGTGTTCCTCGCCTCCCGATAGAACCAGAACCAGCTCCTCGCCTTTACCCAGTTCGGTTTCCACGTCGTCTGCAATTTTGCGGTTTCTTTCAGGATCCTGCATTAGCCCTTTTAGCATCGGCGCATAGTCGGACCTGGAATAATAGGGATAATCGAACTCGGTCTGGCGGGCTATAATAGTGCCGGGTATGGTCCCCCGTCCTTCTCTGGCGTCTTTTTCGTCGATGGAATAGACCACATCGCCCAGGTAGAAATGAATCAGCTTCAGGAGGCGGTCTTTTCTCTGCAGGCTGTTGGAGAGCCCCAGGACATAGCGGCAGTCGAAGTTGGGAAGAAGGTTGGTCAGGATCTTTGATGGAGAGCGCTGTGACTCGTCAAAGATGATATATCCGACCTTATCGAAGATCTTTCGCCAATGGCGCATGATTTCGCCAATATGCCCGATCGTAACGCGTTTTCCAACTTGCTGGGTGCCGCTTGAGAATATCCCGACCTCGGAGGCCGGAATCTGCAGAAAACCTTCTATTTTCTTTAGCCATCCGTCAAAGAGATCGGTTTTGGGAACTACGATCAGCAGAGGCTGCCGCCTTTGTGCGGCGGTATAGAGAGCAATAACGGTTTTACCGCTTTTGTGTCCTCCGACCAGTGTGGCGCAGTCGTGTTCGAGCACAGCCTCCGCGGCCGCCTGCTGATAGTTTTTGAGTTCCCCGTGGAACTCAAGGCCTATCGGGTCCAAATGACGCCGGCGATCCACCAGACGGTAGGAAACCTGGTATTTTTTCAAAAGCTCTATAAGCTGATCGAGGAAGCCTCTGGGGACCAGATAATTCCTGCCTTTTTGCTTAAGACAGCTAATCTGTGCAGGGACATTACCGAGCCATTCGCCGCGATTGTGCCGCAGTTCATATTCGGGATTAGTAAAAATAAGTCGCTCATGCAACTTTTTTTCGAGTACGGGAGGCAGCCCGTCCACCGGCAGCTTGATCCATTCGTCAAGCAAAACGTTAATACTTTTGGCGAACATTTTAGAAATCCTCCGCCAGGCGCTAAGTCCTATGCGTACCCGCCCCTTGGACAGAAAAAAGCTGCAACGCAGGGCTAAGCGCCGCAGAGGCACAACGGCACCCCTGCCAGGCCCAAGTTATCTGGCTGTACACACCCGGTTGTCTCGGCCTCGGTGGCATGACGCTTAAAAAACACCCACCATCGGCTCGATGCACAACTTAACAGGAATTATAGAGCACACCTTACGGAAAGTGTTATAATGGTTTAACTAATTTCCCCTAAAGGAGCTTTCTGTGAAAGATGACCCACCCCAACTGGCAATTATAGAACAACTATCCCGTGAATACGATGAAAAATATAAAGATCTGGAAAAACTTATTTCAGAAATCAACAAAGAAGATGCCGCTCCCCAGATAATGGCGCTGGCCGAACGGGCAGCAGAGCGTTTTCGCTCCGCCCAGGCAAAACTTTTATGCATGCCCGAGATGTTTAAAGAAGATACGGACAAAAAGCTCCTCCCGGCCATGACAACACTTTTCCGCTCATTCGATGAAATGCGTATTCTTTTCCATTTCCTCTCTGACAATGAATCTTGCAAAAAGATAATGAGCGAATAAAAATAATGCAACTCGCAAAAACAATCCATGAGTTGCCAGAAGGGGAAATCTTGCCGACTTCACCGGCAAGATTTCATTTCCGTAAGCCACTAAAATGAGGGGGGGTACAAAAACCCCGCCCTCTTGTTTTCAAAAATAGCTCTTCCCAGACGAATCGGCCCACAGATTAGAGTGGTGTTTAGCATTTGCACGTAGATTGCAAATGGTTCAGGCCGGCTTTTTCCCTGAGAGTATCGACCATATCGGTTTTTTCCCATGTAAAATCGGGATCGGTCCTTCCGAAATGGCCACAGCAAGCGGTTTTTCTAAAAATTGGTCTTTGGAGCTTCAGATACTTGATCATGTTGGCAGGCTTGAAGCTAAAAAGCTCTATGACAAGTTGCTGGATTTTTTCGTCAGGTATGCACCCCGTGCCGAAAGTGTCGATCATAAGAGAAACCGGTTCGGCCACACCGATACTGTAGGCAACCTGGACCTCAACGCGCTCGGCCAGTTCGGCTGCAACGATGTTTTTGGCCACATACCTGGCCATATAGGAGGCGGTCCTGTCAACTTTGGAGGGGTCTTTACCAGAAAACCCCCCACCGCCGTGACTGCCCTGCCCTCCGTAGGTGTCGGCGATGATCTTTCTACCCGTAAGGCCGCAATCGCCAAGAGGCCCACCTATCACAAACCGGCCCGTTGTGTTGATGTGGAATTTTGTTTTGGCGTCGATCAGACTTTCGGGAATTACCTTTTTTATCACCTCTTCTATTACGGCCGCCCGAATGCACTCATAGGAAACATCGGGAGTGTGCTGGGCGGCAACGACAATGGTGTCGATTCTTTTGGGCTTGTGGTCGTGGTATTCGACAGTGACCTGACTTTTCCCGTCGGGTCTAAGGAAATCGACCACGCCGTTTTTGCGAATCTCAGCCAGCTTTCTGGAAATACGGTGAGCATAATAGATGGGCATGGGCATAAGAACCGGAGTTTCATTGCAGGCAAAACCGAACATGAGGCCCTGATCGCCCGCGCCCTGCTCTTCAAAAAGGCCTTCACCGGCGTTAACGCCCATCGCTATGTCGGTCGACTGCTTGTCGATGCTGCTGACAACGGCGCAGGTCTCCCAATCAAAGCCCATGGAGGAATCGTTGTAGCCGATATCTCTAATCGTTTCCCTTACAATGTGAGGAATATCAACATAGGTTGAAGTCGTAATTTCGCCGGCCACAAAGGCAAGTCCGGTAGTGACAAGAGTTTCGCAGGCCACGCGCGCTGTTCTGTCTTCGGCTATGATCGCGTCGAGCACAGAGTCGGAGATTTGGTCGGCTACTTTATCGGGATGCCCTTCGGTCACGGATTCGGAAGTGAAAAGATAACTTCTCATTGCCATTTGCAGATATCTCCTTAGGCTGGAATCAAAATTTTCCGGGCAAAGGACGCGCCGAGGATGGACTCACCCGACCACGGCCAGACCCGCAGGCGCTTTTTTTTCGCTCTTTTTGTTGCCGGAATCCACAAGCACGACCAAAGGCTTGTGGACTGCAATTTCAGCCTCATCGAAATTGGCATAGGTGGCGATAATTATCAGATCTCCCCGAGCCCCCATCCTGGCAGCGGCGCCGTTAAGACAGATATCACCCCTGCCGGCCGGACCGGCAATGGCATAGGTGTCAAATCTTGCTCCGTTATTGATATTATAGACCTTTATCTGCTCGTAGGGCAAAATATCGGCCGCAGCCATCAGATCAGCGTCTATAGTAAGACTGCCTTCATAATTTAGGTTAGCGTCGGTTATAGTCGCGCGGTGAATTTTGGACTTCAGAAGTGTCCTTTGCATGGCCCTTCTCCAGGTAAATTTGATTTAAGGACGATTTTGAGCAGGTAGAGACCTGGAACAGGAGTTAGCCCCAAAGCGCGATGACCTTCTATCGGAGCCATTTCGCCATGAGGTTCGCCACTGAGACTCTTCCAACTTTTTCTGCGCCTGCTGCATCTCGCCAAGCTCACTGATGATGCGCACGTATTTTTAAAGCTCCGCAATGGAAGAATAGCGCAGCGAAACCACCTTTTGAGGAGTTGGCCCGGCCGCGTCGAAAAATTGTCCCGGTCTCACTCTGAGATACGGGCAAATCAGATCAGAAGATTACAAAAAAATAATATCGGAGTCAATATTGATTAAGAGATTTCTGTTATGGGGCATAACCCCGCGGCTGCCGTGCCCTTAGGTTGGCCCGGCAGTCCCTTCTAAGCAGAACGGAATAGACCAGGATATCGTTTATCGCCTCTTGCCTTCCTTGCCCGATTTATGCAATATTCGAAAGATTACTGAACATTCCGCCACACAGGAGTCTAAAAATGGAACGAAAGCTCGAATTAATTGAGAAAATGGAAACAAAAGGAATGAGCCTGTCACAGGCTGCCGAAGCGATGTCTTTTGATCCAAAGATGCTTAGCCTCTACCTGGTAAAAGACGCCTACCCTGTGCCCAAAAGGATACTCGACAAGCTCGAAGCCGCTCTGGCCAATTGAGGCCGATATCGGATGGCGGTAAGCTGGGGCTCCGGCATCCGATACCTGGCGTTTGACTTCAGACGCCAGGAGGGATACAAGAAGCTTCACCGCTCGTGGC
Source organism: Deltaproteobacteria bacterium (assembly GCA_021780695.1). Classification (GTDB taxonomy): domain Bacteria; phylum Desulfobacterota; class Syntrophobacteria; order Syntrophobacterales; family Syntrophobacteraceae; genus SbD1. Next base: position 256,073 of record JAJXYD010000001.1, on the reverse strand, counting down.
AGTCCCGGATTTTTCCGGCAGGCCCCAATTTTTTACGGTTTTTGGCTCTTTTTGACCTTTAGAGCTAGTGTGGGCGAACATGCGCGTTTATCCCTTTTGCCCAATCCAAGCGAATCCCCGCTCAGTCCGCAACAATTTACCTTTTTTCCGGAAGGCTTCAGCTAGATGGCTATAATCGCAATCGTTGGAAGACCCAATGTGGGCAAGTCGACTCTTTTCAACAGGATAAGCAAGAGCAGCCGCGCGCTCGTAGACGATTTACCCGGAGTGACCAGAGACAGAAATTATGGGCGCACCTCCTGGGATGGGAAGAGTTTCACGATTGTGGATACAGGGGGGTTTGTCAGCGGCGAGGCTTCCCTTTTCGACAAGGGGGCGCGCGAGCAAATCTTCCATGCCATAGAGGAGGCCGATATTCTTCTTTTTGTTGCCGACGGCAGATCCGGACTCCATCCCGAGGACTCATCGATTTTCGACATTTTGCGCCGCTCCTCCAAGCCCCTGTTTTTTTCAGTAAACAAGATCGACGGCCCGGAACAACAGGGAAAGCTCGCCGATTTCTATGCCCTGGGGGTCCAGGACATGTACCCCGTAAGCGCGGCCCACGGCTTCGGCGTGGGAGATCTGCTCTCCGATATCGTCCAACTCATAGACGAACCCGAGGGAAAAGCAGAGGAAGAGTTGGCTGCCCAGGAAGTGCGCATATCCATACTGGGGCGGCCCAATGTCGGCAAATCCACCCTTGTCAACCGAATCCTGGGCGAACCCCGCGTAATAGTATCCCCCATTGCCGGGACAACCCGGGATGCGGTGGACACGGCCTTTGAACGCGATAAGGGTAAATACCTGCTGATAGATACCGCCGGGATAAGGAGGAAAGGAAAGACAAGGGAAAAACTTGAAAAGATCAGCATAATCAAAGCGCTTCAAAGCATAGACAAAAGTCACGTCTGCATACTTTTGATAGATGCCGAAGAAGGACCAACCGACCAGGACTTTCACATCGCAGGCTATATTCAGGAACGATCCCGCGCATGCATAGTAGGGGTAAACAAATGGGACATCTTCGACACTAACCCAAAATCGAGAAAAAATTTTCTCGAAGATCTCCAATGGCGATTGCGCTTCATGCCCTTTGCCCCCATTTTACCTCTTTCCGCGCTGACGGGCAAAGGCACCCAGAAGATCATGCCGACGGTACGCGATGTTTTTGCCCAATACAACAGCCGGATCTCCACAGGCATTCTCAACAGGGCGCTAAGGGAATCCGTAGGCTTCCACGAACCGCCCATGGTACGAGGCCGCAGACTCAAATTTTTTTACGCGACCCAGGCCGACACCCGCCCGCCCACCTTCGTTCTTTTTTGCAATTACCCGGAAAGCATTCACTTTTCCTACGAACGCTTTCTGGTCAATAAATTCAGGGAAAGCTTCGGACTCGATAAGACTCCGATAAAACTGGTGTTTAGGGGCAGGAGCCAACGGGAGCCAAAAGAATAGCGACTCCCCGCATGTTTTTTGAGACCCCTAGGGCCGGCACATCGTTACTATCGGCCAGCAGGCTATGACGCACGCGCCCCCTTCCGGGCTCGATTCGATCTCGAATTTGCCTCCGGACAGCTCGGCCCGCTCGCGCATGGAGGTAAGGCCAAAGCCGGTGCCACCTCCCTTTGAGGCTGGCGCGCCCCGCTGGAACCCGATTCCATCGTCTTTTACACATAAGGTAATGGAATCATTTTGCAGGGAAATGCTTAACAAAATTTGTCCCGCCTTGCTGTGCTTTGCCGCATTGTTCATCGCTTCCTGGATAATGCGAAAAATGATGATTTTAAGCTTTTGCGGAATCTGTAACTCCTCGATGCGGATATCCTTTTGGACAACGATGTCGGAGTAGATGCTTTCAAACTCTCTGCAAAACCACTTTATAGTGGAAAGGATCCCGAGATCGTCGAGCATGGAAGGGCGCAGATCGCTTATTATACGCCTTGATTCGTCGATCGCATGTTCCATGGCCCGTGAGAGGGCTCTTAGAGCATCCTGGACACCGGGGTTTTCGGTAAGCCGCGCCCCCAAATTCTCAATAAAAAACTTAACGGCGCTAAGCGAGGACCCGATACTGTCGTGGAGCTCCCGCGCTATCCTTTTTCGCTCGTCTTCCTGAGCGCGAAGGAGCTGGGAGGCCAGCAGCTTGAGCTCTTCTTTGGATTCCTTGAGTTCTTCCTCAATACGCTTGCTCGTTATCGAATAGCGGATGGAGCGCTCCAGAATGGGCGCACTAAACTGTCCCTTGACAAGGTAATCGGAGGCACCGGCCTCCATTGCCTTCAAATCCACCGAATAGTTACCATAAGCCGTCAGAAGGATCGCCGGCGCCTTGCACCCTTTTTGTGCGGCAGTGTGCAAAAGTTCCAGGCCGTTATGGCTTCCCATGAAATAATCGAGCAGATAGACATCGTGGCCTTTCTTTGCGATCTCCTCAAGACCGGCCTCGTAGGTACGAACCCAGTCAAGCTTGAACCTGGCGTTTTCAGCTTCGGCCAGCATATCGGAAACTATAAGAAAATCGTCTGGATCATCATCGATGAGCAATACGCGGATACGATCCATCAGCAGCTCTCCTACCTCCCGCAAGCCCGACCGGCCCAAAACGGCCGGTCCGAGTCGTGGCGTTTAGCTATTTAAAAAGGTGTAGAACTCATAAAAATGGTGGAGCGGACCAAATCCGCGCCCAAGTGGCAGACCTTGGGCAATTGCGGCCCCCACGTATGCTTTGGCCCCGCTGACGGCTTGTTCAACCCTTAAGCCTCGGGCAATAAACGCGGCCACAGCCGAAGCAAAAGTACAGCCGGTGCCGTGAGTGTTTGCCGTTTCCTGACGAACCCCGCTATATTGGCGAAAACGGCTGCCGTCATAGAGCAAGTCTACGGGATTTCCCCTCAGATGGCCACCCTTTAGCAGGACGTAGCCGCAGCCTAGCCGGGCAATCCTAACGGCGGCCTCTCTCATATCTTCGAGCCGCTCAACCCGGATACCTGTAAGCACCTCGGCTTCATGCAGGTTGGGGGTAAGCACCAAAGCCATGGGTATCAAGCGTGTCACAAGCGTCTCGATTGCGTCATCATCGAGGAGTCTGACCCCGCTGGAAGAAATCATCACAGGATCGACTACAAGATTTTTTACCTCCAGTGCTTCCAAATCCGCAGCAACCCTCGATATGATCGCCGAATTGGCAAGCATGCCGGTCTTAACGCAGTCAACCCCAATATCGAGGACTACCGAGCGAATCTGTGCAGAAACAAATTCAGGCTCTATCTGGACTATCCCACTTACCCCGAGGGTGTTTTGGGCGGTAAGGGCCGTGACAGCGCTAAGAGCGTAAACACCCAGGGCCGAAAAGGTTTTCATGTCGGCCTGAATGCCAGCACCTCCGCTGGAATCAGAGCCGGCTATGGTGAGCGCTCTGGGTATTTTCACATGCCGCCCCCGAAATGGTCCCAGCCTTTTAGACCCGCAGTGATCCGAGAACCGTCGGCAAGCCGCAGGCTCACGCCGCCCCCGGGAGTAATTGTACCTATTTGTGAGCAAGACACGCCGGTTTTTTCAAATAACATTTTTTGGATATCCTGGACAGCCTTCGGTGCGGTTGTAAACATCAGCTCATAGTCTTCTCCACCCGAGAGTGCCCATTGAAGCGGATCGGCTCCGGCCGCCAGGGCGGCTTGACAGAGAGCCGGGCTTAGATAGAGGCCCGAGACATCAATTTCAGCGCCTTTACCGCTGGAGTTGCATACGTGCAAAAGATCGGAGATCACTCCGTCGCTAATATCGATCATAGAGGTTACCAGGCCGGATTGGGCAAGAAGAAGCCCCTGGGAAAGGCGCGGCTGAGGACACAGATGCCTGTCAAGAAGCCTATTTTTGGCAGAAGAGTCCAGCAAAAGTTCCGGACGCCTGGTTAGTTCAAGACCGGCCCGCGATTCGCCAACCGATCCGGTAAGGATAACGGCGTCACCGCTTTGGGCCGTGCTTCTAAGCATCAGATGCCCGGGCGAAACAAGACCAAGCAGAGTCAAATCCAACACAAGGCTCGACTTCATCCGACTCAGATTGCCCCCGACAATGGAGGCACCCGCAAGCGCCATCTGTTCGCCCATCCCGCGATACAATTCCTCGACGAAGCCCACTTCAATATCCTGCGGGATAGCCAAAGATACCAGGGCCCAGCGCGGCTCCCCTCCAGCCGCGGCGATGTCGCTTATATTTATGGCCGCCAACCTGCGCCCCAACTGGTAGGCCGTAATGACTTCCCGGACAAAATGGACCCCCTCGACCTGGGAGTCGCAAGTGGCGATCAGATATTGGGGCCCTGAAGCATCCAGGACGGCAACATCGTCTCCTATCCCTTTTACCACCCCGGCGGAGCGTTGCGGCAGCATCGCGGCAATGCGATCTATGAGTGCGAACTCACCGATTTGGCCAACAAGCGGTTTGCTTTTAAAATCTTCCATTTTTATAGCCCCCAAACGCCAAAGCCCATATAATAGTTGATAATTCAGCTAATTGGTTTAAAAAAGATATCGTCCAGAGCAAGGAACGCAAACAAAAAAAATCATTTTCCAAGGCTGCAAAGGTACACGATGGCAAACGAGGCGTACTTGACTATATAGCGCTTTCGTGAGAGAACTTAAAAACTTTAACTATGTTAATCGGCTGTTTCACGACGCTATTTTCGCCGTCAGACTGCCCCTCACCTATCTCAACTTTAATGAGGAGACCCAGATGAAAAAATCGGGGCTGATATTTTTGGCCACTCTCGTTTCTCTCACAATTTTACCCGGCTTTTGTTTTTCAACGGCCCGCGCGGCCGGCGGCAGCCCCGCTTCGCAAACACCACAGAATGCTGCCACGGTTAACGGCAAACCTATTTCGATGGCAGCCTACCAGTCACAGGTTAACCGCCTGCTCCAGCAGCTATCCATGACCGGGCGAAAACTTGACGACAAGCAAATGTCGACTTTGAAGCAAAGAATTCTCGACAACCTGGTCACACGAGAAGTTCTTAAGCAGCAGGCGGAAAAGGAAGGAATCAAGGTTGCCCCAGCCAAGGTGGACGCTGAAATGGCCGTAATAGAAAAAGCGACCACTCCGGAGCATTTCGCGGCTTCGCTGAAGCAGATGAATATGACCCAAGCAAGTTTTAAAGATTCTCTGGCCACACAAATGACCATAAGAGAACTCATAAACCATGATCTGGCCTCCAAACTGACTGTAACTCCCCAGGAAGTGAAGGCCTTTTATGACAGCAATCCCAAGCTTTTCAACGCGCCGGAGATGGTGCGGGCAAGCCACATTCTCGTAAAAGTACCCAAGAACGCCACTGCGCAACAAAAAGCGGCGGCGCTGGCTAAAATCAAAGCCGCTCGTAAGCGCATCTTAAAAGGCGAGGATTTCGCTACTGTTGCCAAGCAGGTTTCCGAAGACCCCGGCACCAAGGACAAAGGAGGGGATCTGAACTATTTCCCAAAAGGACAGATGGTTCCCGAATTTGACAAAGTCGCTTTTGCACTCCAACCCGGACAGGTAAGCAACATTGTTAAAACCTCCTTCGGCTACCACATTATAAAGGTGACAGATAAAAAACCGGCCGGGATGGTTCCTTTCGACAAAATCAAGGACCGCATCGAGCAACACCTCAAAAGCCAAAAGATGCAAAAGGCTCTGCCCGAATACATCCAATCCCTCAAATCGAAAGACAAGATTGAGACCTTTGTAAAATCATAGACAACCACAGAAAGAACCACTGTGACAATCTGCTCGTAATCGGCCGGGGAAGGCAGGCAGCATCCAGGATGCTGTCCTTCTTTCCCGGACGGGCGCAGGGGCATCCTTGATAAAATCCTGGCAAACGAATGGCGAATCTGTCCATGGAATTTAGATTTTCCAACTCAGACCACTCGTGGATGGAAACCCTAGGCATCAAAGCCGACTGCGTTCAGCACCAGATCGACACGCTCAGACAGGGCAACTTTTATGCGCGGCTCATAAGACCCTGCACGCTCTTTGACGGTGTTCGACAAATCAGCGGTCAAGACTTGGCGCGCTATATTGAGTTACACGCAACGGCAGCCGCCCGGGGCCGATTCAAAAAATTCGTCCCGGCCTCCGGGGCTGCCACCCGGATGTTTCAGTCTCTACTAACTATTTTCCATCTTCCCCAATACCTGGAAACAGATGAACTGCAAAAGCGTGTCAATCAGGGGGTAAATATCGCCTGTGATTTCAAACAGTTCATCGATGAACTGGAGAGGTTTCCTTTCACCGCCGATTTGGAAAAAACCCTGGCACGCTCAGGACACAGCCTCGGTGAACTTGTTCGAAGCGGCCGATTCACAACCCTGCTCGAATACCTTTTGACCCAGACGGGGATCAACTATAGAAACCTTCCCAAGGCTCTTCTGCCCTTTCACTCCTATCCCGGCGAAAAAAGGACCGCTTTCGAAGAGCAGCTCCACGAAGCAATGGGATATATGCAAACCGAGAACGCCAGCGTGCACTTTACCATTCCAGAGGATCATTTAAATGCTTTCCTCGCTCTTGAGCGGGAAGTCTGCCAAAGGATGTCGCAGAGGTGGGGCGCGACCTTCGACATCTCTTTTTCCTTCCAGAGCTCTTCGACCAATACGATCTGCATAGACATGAACGGGATGCCGCTTCGAGACAAACTTGGACGGCTTCATTTCAGACCTTCCGGACATGGCGCTCTTATCAAAAACCTTGGCGATCTCAATGCGGACCTCGTCTACATAAAGAACATCGACAACGTGGTTCCAGACAGGCTCAAAGAACCTGTCCATTTTTGGAAAAAGGCCCTGGGCGGCTATCTGGTCTGGATTCAGCAATCGGTCCACTCGCTTTTGCACCATCTGACCGGTTCGCAATGGAGCCAGGCGGTGCCCGATGCGGTTTCGTTCGCCTCCCGCGAACTTCTTATCGATTTTCCAACCGGGTTTGAAACATGGCTCGAGGGAAGAAAACAATCATTTTTGCTCCATGCGCTTGATCGACCAATAAGAGTGTGCGGCGTGGTCCCAAACGATGGCGAACCCGGAGGAGCACCCTTCTGGGTAGAGGGAGAGAATGGAACGCAAGTCCTCCAGATAATCGAATCGGCGCAGGTTGATTTGAATTGCGAGGAACAAAGACATATATGGAATTCATCGACTCATTTCAACCCGGTTGATATAGTCTGTTGTCTGAAAAATTTCGAGGGCAAACCCTTCGATCTTAAAAAATTCGTAGACCCTCGCGCCGTGATAATCAGCAAAAAATCCATTGACGGAACCGATGTGCGTGTCCTCGAACGCCCGGGGCTGTGGAACGGCGCAATGGCCGAATGGATAACCGTCTTTGTCGAGGTCCCCAAGATTACCTTCAACCCCGTAAAATCGATATTCGATCTCCTAAGGCCCGAACACCAGCCGCAGGAGAATCCCCAAAGCTGCCAACACAGCACTGTTTGAGCCCCGGACCGGCGGTAAAACAGCCCTCCCCGCACACCACGGACAACTTTTAAATCCCGCCCCTCTCATTTTGAAGAAGCAACTGCACAAAGGCCTGCATAGCAACCGAACGCGCCTTGTCTTTTCTCGTAACAAGGCAGATAAACTCGGGATTAAATAAATGCCCCAGTGACAGAAAACAGAGCTTTCGAGCAGACAGGCGCGGCAATCCCCAAACCATGGAAGCGCAGGTTATCCCAAGCCCCATTTCCACATACATCGCACTCAGTTCGACATTGCCGGACTCCATTATTATTCGGTAATCAATACCCATTTCCCGGAATTGTTCCTCAAGGAGAATGCGTCCGACATGCTGAACACGCCTGGGAGGCAAGATGAGGGGAAATTTGGCAAGGTGCTCAAGGCTTACCGGCTGCAGGGCACAGAGGGGATGACCTGGGGGTACTATCACCACGGTTTCCACCTCTTTCCAGCGCAGGGTCTCAAGATCCCGTGGCGCTGACTTTTCAAGGGCTAAACCTAAGTCTATGTCACCGCTTCGAACAAGGTCGACAACCACGCTCTGGGGCCTGTCGAGCAAAGTGAGCTCCACCTGTGGAAACTCTGCCATAAATTGTTTAACAGCCTCGGGCAACAGGTGATAGAGAGTGGTAAACGGAGCGGCTATCCTTAAGCGTCCCCGCCTGCTTTTCTTTATTGCCTCCAGACTTTCACGGCACTGCCGACTCCCACGAACAACCGATTCGGCAAAACTAAAGAAAATTTCTCCCTGCAAAGAAAGCCCCAGATACCTCTTGCCCGCTCTTTCTATAAGCCGACACTCAAATTCTTCTTCCAGAGCCTTAATCTGCTGGCTTAGAGCCGACTGGCTCCGCCCGGTGGCCTCTGCGGCCCCGGTAAAGCTTTGCAATTTGACCACATGATAGAAACCAAGGATCTGCTGGAATTCCATTATCATTATCTCTAATTATTATTATAAAATAAATTAATTTTACTTATTTGTTTTATGTAGCATATTCTTGCCGCTAGCGTCAAAGAAGTATCCTTATAAAGATGAGAGGAGATACAAGATGAAAGACAGCTTAGCGCCGGGCCTTACTTTCGAGTTCAGCTTTGCGATTTCGGAGCAAAAAACCGTACCGCGACTTTATCCGGAGTCGGCTGAGTTTCAATTGATGCCCAGGGTGTTTGCCACGGGTTTTATGGTGGGATTGCTCGAATGGGCTTGTATAAGGGCAGTGATCCCGCATATCGATTGGCCCGCCCAACAGACCGTGGGGACCGGGATAAACGTCACTCACACAGCGGCGACTCCGCCGGGATTGACCGTCGAGGTACGGGGAAGACTCGAAAAGGTCGAGGGGCGAAAGCTTACTTTCTTCGTTGAGGCAAGTGACGGCATCGACAAGATATGCGAGGGATACCATGAAAGGTTTGTGATAGAGGCTGAAAAGTTCAATAGAAAGGTAGAGGCAAAAGCATCCCGCGCCGGCGGCAAAGGAGAGACCTCTGATATGGGACAGGCATAGTCGGACTTGAAACGGAAAAATCCCGGCACTTTGCGGTTTTTAGAGAAGTTCCGGTTCAGGCTTCATTTTACAGGATATCAACCGATTTGACTTTACCGCTGATTGGAGATATTTGAGACAACAACGGCGGCGAAAGCCTTTGTAGGAAAGGCCCTAAAGAACCAGCACCCAGGAGTTTTAATGAAACAGGTACGCGTCGAAGAGGCTGTCGGAATGGTACTCTGCCACGACATAACCCGGATTGTTCCGGGGGAGTTCAAGGGGCGAGCCTTCCGTAAGGGACAGAGGCTCCAGGCCTCGGACATCCCTTTGCTAAAGGATCTTGGGAAAGAGCATCTGTATGTATTCGAGCTCAAAGAGGGCTCCATTCACGAAGACGACGCGGCGCGCCGCATGGCCCTGGCGGCGATTGGACCCGGCATAAGCCTAAGCGAACCCTGCGAGGGCCGCATCAATATGTCGGCGGTGGGACCGGGACTGCTGAAGGTAAACGTTGAGGCGCTTTTTCAGATAAATTCGATCGAGGAGATCGTTTTTTCGACTCTTCATACCAATCAGGCGGTAAGTAGGGGCCGTGTCATCGCAGGCACGCGAATCATCCCTCTGATGACTCAGGAATCAAAGGTAGTTGAAGTTGAAAAGATTTGCCGGCAATCCTGGCCGGTTTTGTCCGTGGCGCCTTTTCGCCCGATCGAGGTCGGCATCGTAACCACGGGCCACGAGGTGTCTTCGGGAAGGATCGAAGATCGATTCGGACCAGTTCTTGAAAAAAAATTCGCCGATCTTGGTGCAAGCATAATGGGCCAAGACTTGGTGGGCGACGACATTGCAAAGACGGTTTCCGCCATTGACGGGTTTTTGAAAAAGGGGGCAGGTCTAATTGCGGTAACGGGGGGCATGTCGGTAGACCCGGACGACCTGACCCCGGCGGCAATCCGGACAGCGGGCGGGGAGGTAGTAACCTACGGCGCGCCCACATTTCCGGGAGCGATGTTTATGCTGGCCTATGTTCGCGGCGTACCGGTGGTGGGATTGCCGGGTTGCGTAATGTACTACCGGGCCAGCATTTTCGACCTGGTTGTACCGAGAATAGTGGCCGGAGAAACTCTCAGGCGTGAGGATATCGTGGCTATGGGACATGGGGGCCTTTGCTCCGGATGTACCGATTGCCGCTATCCTGTCTGCGCTTTTGGCAAGGGCGTTTGAGACATCCGGCGCAAGGGGTTTGTCTAAGCAGAACGCGGCAACCAGTACCTTCGAGCTTACCCACGAGCCAAAAGAGGGTAAAGTACGAGACTATCAATTCATGAAAACGTCTCGATAATGATCGAAGCGCTCGGTCACCGCCCCGGCCCCCCGGATCACGGCTCGAAGCGGGTCTTCGCATTGAATTACATCGAGCCCTACGACCTGATGGATCAGGGCCCGCAGCCCTTTTAGCAGGGCGCCGCCGCCGGCCAGCCAGATGCCGTTTTCGGCCACATCGGAGGCCAGATCGGGCGAGGCCTTCTCCAGAACGCGCCGGACCGCCTCGATTATGGCAAGCGTGGGCTCCCGCATTGCCAGTCGTATGTCGGCATCGGTAACAGTGATGACTTTGGGCATACCGGAGGCGAGATCTTTACCCCGAAGCTTTATCTCCAGGGTCTTTTTCAGAGGCACTGCCGAGCCAATCTTCATTTTGATAACTTCGGCCATCATTTCGCTTATGGCCATACTGTGGTTTTGACGAATGAAATTACAGATGGCCTCGTTGGCCTCATCACCGGCAACCCTTAGAGACTCGCTGCACGAGACGGCAAACTTTGAAATTATGGCCACTTCCGTAGTTCCGCCACCAATATCGATCACCATCTGGCCGGAGGGCTGATCGATGGGCAGGCCCGCACCTATTGCCGCGGCCATGGGCTCTTCAATGAGGAAGACCTTTCCGGCGCCCGCCATATCGGCGGCCTCTATCACGGCCCGTTTTTCAACCGAAGTGATTCCCACGGGAACGGCCACAACCAGTTTAGGCCTGGAAAGGGGGAAACGCCTGAAAACTTTTCCAAGAAAGGAGCGGATCATAAAGGAGGCCATTTCGAAATCATAGATGACCCCATCGCGCATCGGTCGAGTGATATTTGAGCCACGAGTATGCCTGCCGGCCAGGTTTTTTGCTTCCCGCCCTATGGCGATCACATCCCCCGAGCCCTTTGCCGTGGCGACCATGGAGGGTTCATCCAGGACTATGCCCTTGCCCTTGACATAAATGAGGGTGTTGGCGGTGCCCAGGTCCATTGCCATATCCTTGGAGAGAAAATCCATCATCCGGCCGAACATTTTTTGATCCACCTCCGCTACGATAATCCAAAGTTGGCGAAGTATATATCAAAAGAAGGCTTCTTTATGCAAAAGATAGTTTTATACAAACGAAATTAAACATTACCCTTCGTTTTGATAAAAACCGAGTAATTTCGATTGACAAAAGCCGCCATATCTTCATAGATAGACCATCTTCGATCCTGCGAAGGCAATGAAGGCATGGTTTTTTGGGGAACAGATCATTCCCCAAATATCGCCATGGGCTCATATGGGAAGACGGGAACACAGAGAAGGAGCAGTTGTGATGCGGGGCAAGAGGCAGTTTAAATATTTTTTCGCTATGTTGGCTTTCTGCTCATTTATTCCTCAAATTTCGCAGGCAGTGGAGTTTCAGCACGTCAATGCCCGCTCGGCGATTTTATATGACATGGCGTCGGGCAAGGTGCTCTTCGAGCAAAACGCCGATCTCCAGATTCCGCCGGCATCTTTAACCAAGATTCTCACTCTCTACCTTACTTTTGAAGCTATCGATTCGGGACGAATCAGCCTCTCGGATACCGTTCGCGTAAGCAGACGGGCAGCATCCATGCCCAATGTCAGGATGGGGCTAAGAACCGGCGACATGGTAACCGTAGCCCAACTCATAAGAGGAATGGCCGTTGAGTCCGGAAATGACGCCGCCTGCGCAATGGCCGAATACCTCGGCGGAAGCGTTGAAAACTTCGTTGCGAAAATGAACGCCAAGGCCCGCGAACTTGGCATGACCAATTCTCATTTCATGACGCCCAACGGACTGCCCGCTCCCGGCCAGCTCACTACGGCACGCGATATAATGAAGCTTTCCGCGGCCTATCTGAGAAGATTTCCCGAAGCTTTGACGATAAGCTCGATGAGATCGTTTTGCTATCACGGAAAAACCGATCACAACCCCAATAACCTTTTGGGTTGCTGTCCGGGAGTCGACGGCCTCAAGACCGGTTTTACCTGCGCCTCCGGGTTCAATATATCCGCGACCGCAATGCGCGACCATACCCGGTTGATCGCCGTCGTACTGGGAGCGGTAAATCCCTGGATCCGGCGAACCGCTGCGGAAACCATGATCGAAGAGGGATACCGCGCAGTCGGGGGGCCGAGCTATGCCCTTTCAAACTACCCTCGCCCGGAGCCTTCCGGGGTGCATGAGGTGGTCTCGCCTGCGGAAAAACTTTGCAAAGTGCGAAGAGTTCACAGGGCAAAAAACAAACGAGCAAGGCTTGCGGTTGGAAGCCTTGCAAAAAGCAAGGCCCGAAGGGTCGCTCGCAAAGCCAAGGCCTGCAAAATTTCGAAGGGTCCAAAGTCCCGGGTACGGCTCTCCGGGACAGCTGCCACAGCCAAAAGGGCCCGCGCCTCCAGGGTAGCTTCGTGCCCCAAAAAGAGCGCAGGAACCGCTCGTTTAAAAAAATCGGCAAAACATTCCACAAGCCGCCGCCCCGTTATTTCAAAGTGCTCTTACAAGCCTCATGCGACGGCAAAGAGTGTCGGCCTAAGGAAGAAAGCCGTTTGCACACATTCGGCAAGGGTTATGCCGAAAAAATGTGGTGCAGGCAAACCAAAGTCCGCCGCGGCTGCCCACAAGAAACCCAAGAGAAAAAAAGTCACAAAAAAAAGAGCCGCCGTGCGCGCGATTGCCGAAATAAAATAAGGCCGACCGGCTAAAGGACCAATAGAGTCTCGATTACTTTCAATCGGGGCCATTGAGGAAACCGGCAGGGATGATATAATTTGGGCACAAGCCTACGGCGCCGTTTGGGTTCAATAATTTTTTGATATGCCGTACCCCGCTTTCTGTTTCCAAAGGGGACTTATTTCAGGAGAGCAATAATGAGTAACTTCGAGTATAGAGTCACCCTCCATCCCGCTGAAACATTCAGGGATATAGTGTTGTTTTGTTCCCAGGACGGGGGCTGCAGCGCGGAAGTGGTCCCTTCAGACCAGCTAAAGAAAATGGAGAGTTTACTAAACGAAAACGGAATGCACGGCTGGGAGCTGGTACAGGCAAGTTTTGCCAAGGAAGGGCTACTCGTCTTTTGGAAAAGAGAGCGGATTTAGGAGAGCGGGAAGACGATTTTTACCACGAACCACGCACTCCTACCCCGTTTTGCGACAGAAAATCTTTTATCTGTCCGATGCTATATGTTCCGAAGTGAACCATCGAAGCGACGAGGGCCGCATCGGCGCAACCGCGATCCAGTACATCCAGAAGGTGCCGGGGTTCTCCCGCGCCCCCGGATGCGATTACCGGTATTCCAACCGCAGTGGAAATGAGCCGGGTTAGTTCCAGTTCATAACCGTTTTTGGTACCGTCGGCGTCTATGGAGTTAAGACATATCTCGCCCGCGCCCAGCCGCTCGGCTTCCCTGGCCCACCAGAGCGCATCCATCCCCATATGTTTTCGGCCTCCGTTTATGACTATCTCATAACCGGAGGGGATAGTTTCAGAAACCGCAACTTTTTTTACGTCCATGCCCAAAACAATGCACTGGTTGCCGAAGGCCTCCGCGCCACGGGAGATAATATCGGGATTGAGCACCGCCGCCGAATTTACGGAAACCTTCTCCGCGCCCGCAAGCAAAACGTCGCGCATGTCTTCCAAAGTTCTGATGCCGCCTCCAACCGAGAAAGGAATAAAAATGGTCTCCGCTACTTTTCGCACGACATCGAGCATGATCGGACGCCGGTCGCTCGAGGCGGTAATATCATAGAAAACGATTTCATCGGCACCCTGTTCGTAGTAGAAACGGCCCATTTCCACAGGATCGCCTATATCGATGTTATCCCGGAATTTAATCCCCTTAGTCGTTCTGCCGTCGCGAACGTCGAGGCAGGGTATTATGCGCTTACTGAGCATGGCAGGTCCGTTTTCTATGCAACGCCGCTCCAGCGGCAGAAATTGTCAAGGAGTTTCAGCCCGGGTTTTCCGCTCTTTTCGGGATGGAATTGAACGGCAACAAGGTTTTTACAGGCAACCGCCGACGTAAAGGTTATTCCGTATTCGGTCGTACCGATAGTGAGGTCTTGGCCTGCGGGTTCAGGATAATAGCTGTGAACGAAATAAAATTCGCTTCCCTTTGGGATATCCCCGGTGACAGGATGATTTTTTACGAAATCAACCTTGTTCCAACCCATATGAGGAATTTTCAGCAAATCCCCTCTTTGCGAGACCATTTTTTCAGGAAACTTGATCACTTGACCTGGTAAAATCCCAAGGCAACCGGTATTGTTTTCCTCGCTTAGGTCGAAGAGCACCTGGAGCCCAACACAGATGCCAAGAATCGGAACGCCGGAGGAAAAAAGCTCACGAAGCAGCTCATCGAGCCCCAGTTGCCTGAGGCTTTCCATAGATTTTCCTGCCGCTCCCACCCCTGGGAACACTATCCTTTCGGCCCTGCGGATCTCCTCGGCGGAATTTGTAATCCGGCACGAAAATCCCAGATAGTCCAAAGCCCGCATTACACTGGTGAGGTTGCCGGCTTTATAATCCAGTATTGCAATCACGCCTGGGCGCTCCTTCTAGAGTCAGTTAGATAACTTTTTGAGGATATCCCAGATAGGTGCAAGGGGTCAAGAGTTGTTAGGAAAACCCGCCGATAAACGACCTCCGAAGCAGGTGAGCGAGCCAGAGAACCATATATTTGGCAGGAGCATGCGGATTCCTTTTATCAGATTGCCCTGGAAAGCCGATAAAGGAGTTAATCTTTCCAGAGAAATTTCTTGTCAGAGGAGAAGACCGCAATGGTAAACAAGAACATGTCCGTTCTGGTCGTTGACGATTTGGGCAGCATGCGGATGCAGATACGCGATCTACTATGGCAAATGGGGTTCCAAAATATCCTTGAAGCCCGGGACGGAAACCAGGCGATAGGGCTTCTGGAGCGCAGTAGAGTCGATTTCATAATTTCTGATTGGAGCATGCCGGAATGCGATGGCATGGAACTTTTACGCCATGTGAGAAGCAGTGAAAATTATGCAAAACTTCCCTTTTTGATGTTAACCGCTCTGTCGGAAAGAGAAAACGTAATCGAGGCAGTACAGGCGAAAGTAAGCAACTACCTTGTAAAACCCTTTACCCCGGAATCTTTGGAGATGAAGATGAGGGCGATTCTAGGTTGCAAGGAACCGCTATGGGAAAAGTAAAAAACCCGGGAAAGTGACAGGCATGGTCAGCGAAATTGTAGTCAATGAGTTCGTTGCCGAGGCCCGCGAGCATCTTGGCAACACCGAATGCGACCTGCTTGCCATGGAAAACTGCGCCGAGGGGGAATCTTGTGGAGTCATAGACAGGATTTTCCGCTCGATTCACAGCATTAAAGGGGGATCGGGGACCTTCGGATTTCCGGCGGTAATGGAGCTAAGCCACGCGATGGAAAGCGTGCTGCTCCTGTTTAGGAAGGGCGTGGCCGAACCTGATCACGAAAAAATCAATATTTTGTTACAGGGCGTCGATAAGCTCAAATCCATGATCGACGACATACATTCGAGCTCCAAGATAGATTGCCGTAGCGAGTTAGAAAGGCTAAACGCTATTTTGCCCGCCTGCGGCAAATCTGGTGGAGGACCTTCCCAAAAGGAGCTAAAAGCTTGCAGTCCTCCCCCCGGGAGCACAGATAGGTCTTCGCCCCCCCCCGGCGGCAGCATAAAGCTCTCGATAAAGGGGGCCGACCACACCTTGGTTACATTTCTGCCCGAGGCCGGGCAAATCAGTTCCGCGCTGTCGATGCAGCATTTTTTATTTGCAATTCGAGCCGATGAAGATTTTTTGGACAAATTGCTCGAATTTGGACTTTGCCTGGCGGTCAGCGTTGAAAACCGCGCAGATGGAAGCTGTCACTACCTTTTTTCCACCATCCTCGAACCCGACCTCGTAGCTACGGCCCTATCCATTTCCAATGAGCAGATACAACGCATAGACCCGGAGACCTTGCGTCTGGCGCTTATAGCACCCCCATTGCCGGAAACCGCAGCCGAACCCGAGGCTAAGAAACAAAAGGAAAAGACTCCGGAGACCATCCGGGTCAATGTCGAGCTTCTCGACATCCTTATCAATCTGGCGGGCGAGTTGGTTCTTGGACGCAATCAACTTCGACAGGTCCTCGAGGCCACAGTCGATACGAACCCAAGGCTAAGGAGCGTCATACAAAACGTTAACCTTGTGACAAGCGAAATGCAGGCGCACATCCTCCAAATGCGTATGCAGCCCATTAGAAACATCTTCAGCCGAATGCATCGACTGGTTCGAGATCTTTGTGACCAATTATCCAAGGAAGTCGAGCTATTGACCGAAGGCGGCCAGGTGGAATTGGACAAGTCTATTCTGGAGGGCCTGATCGACCCTGTCGTTCACATTATCCGCAACTGTGTCGACCACGGGATCGAAACCGGTGAGCAAAGATCGGCGCAAGGAAAACGGCGAAAGGGGCAAATTCGCCTCCTGGCATCCCATGAAGGAGGGCAGGTAAGCATAACCATAACCGATGACGGACGGGGGATGGAGCCGGAGGCAATAGTCGAAAAGGCGGTGATCCAAGGTCTTCTTAGCCCTGAGGGGGCCGGAAGACTGAGCGAAAAAGACAAGCTGGCACTTATTTTTCTCCCCGGCTTCTCCACGGCAAAAACGGTCACCAATGTTTCCGGACGCGGTGTTGGAATGGACGTTGTAAAGACCAATGTCGAAAGGTTTGGCGGCCACGTAGAAATTGAGAGCGTGAAAGGCTGCGGGACAACCATCCGGATAAGGATTCCCCTTACCCTGGCTATTATTTCCTCCCTTATCGTCGGCACTGCCGATCAGCGTTTCGCTATTCCTCAGGAAAACGTCAAGGAGCTTGTGTGCATCCCGGCTGAAGACAAGCGGCGCCGGATCGAAAAAGTCGGTGTAGCCCCGGTTTTGCGACTTCGCGAACAACTCCTGCCACTGGTGCGTCTAACGGAAGCCGCGGGACTTTCCCCCACTTTTGTTCATCCTGTAACGGAAAAACGCTTGCCGGAGCGCCGCAAAAACATTGCGGATCGCAGAGAAAACCCTCAAAGAAGAGACCGGGAAGAGGACCGCAGACGCTCGCCTCAAAGCGACATCTACGTTGTGGTGCTAAAGGTTGTGGGAAATCTGTTCGGCCTAATTGTGGACGAACTTTTCAACATTGAGGAGATCGTGGTCAAGCCCCTTTCCGATCACATAAGGGACTGCCGATGCTTTGCGGGCTCTACCATAATGGGTGACGGCCGTGTGGCCATGATTCTGGATGCGGCCGGAATCGCATCT
Source organism: Deltaproteobacteria bacterium (assembly GCA_021780695.1). Lineage (GTDB taxonomy): Bacteria > Desulfobacterota > Syntrophobacteria > Syntrophobacterales > Syntrophobacteraceae > SbD1. Next base: position 238,422 of record JAJXYD010000001.1, on the reverse strand, counting down.
TCGGCCAAACTTCGTTTTGCAGAAGTCCAAAACGAACAGCTCCGCAGACTCGCCTGCCAATCGAAAAAGCAAGACTCTGCGGTATCCGGCGTATCGACCCTTATATTCAAATGCGCCCCCGATGAGCAACTCGCCCTTGCGCTCTCAAGCATTACACGCCTCGAAAAGATCTCAGCGAATGGGATTGTACGCATCGGCAACCGCGACTTTATAAACTACCGTGGAAAGGTCCTGCCTTTGATGCGATTGGACACTTTTCTCCCTGTAAGCCCCATACAACGAAATAATGAAGAATTACACGTGATTATACCCAAATTACCCGGGATAGAGTTGGGAATCCTTATTTCTGAGGTAGTAGACGTAGTCGAACTTTTCTCTAAACCGGGCAAGTCCTCCGATAATCCTCCCGGCATTGAGGGCTCCGCGGTTATCGACGGCAAGATTACCATGTTTTTGGATATGGAAGAGTTACTGAGGATATTTAACAAGGAAGGCGGACTCAACTAGAGATGGAAACCGGAGTCTTATGGCGACAAAACAGTACGTAACCTTCAGTATAGACGGTTATCTCCTGGGGCTGGATGTTCTAAGAGTGCAAGAGATAAACCGCTTTCTCGATATTACGCCGGCTCCTGGAGCCCCGGCTTACGTACGGGGCCTTGTCAATCTGCGTGGACAGACCCTGACGGTTTTCGATCTGGGGATTCGGCTGGGACTGGCTGCTCGCCGCCCGCTAACCGAAGAAAGCCATAACGTTGTCCTTAAGCAGCAATTAGTGGGTCTTTTGGTTGATTCGATAGGAAACATAGTCCAATGTGACGAGGCGGGAATCGAGCAGTGCCCGGCAAACGCGTGCCGAATACAAGCAGATTTTGTCGATGGTGTGGTCAGGCTCGAAGAGCAGCTTCTAATAATTCTTCGTCCGGAAAAGATTCTCGAATACGCCGGCAACTGATTAGAAACAGTGCGATTTGAAAGGACAACCCATGTCGAGATGCATTTTCCCAGTTTTGGCAGCTTTCGCAGTTTTGCTCGCCGCAACTTCCCATGGTTACGCGGGCAATGAAAAGCCGAAAGCTCAGGCCACCTACGTCGGCTCCCAAACCTGCCGCAACTGCCACAGTGAAGAGTATGACCGTTTTGAAAAATATTCCAAGAAAACGCATTCCTACACGGATGTCCTGCTACTAAAAAAGGGACTGACCGAGCAAGAATATCAAAATTGTCTGGAATGTCATACCACAGGCTATGGCAAACCGGGAGGCTTCAGGTCGGCCAGGGAAACGCCCCGGCTTGAGCAGGTCGGATGTGAAGCCTGCCATGGTCCGGGCAGCATTCACGTTCAGACTTCGGATCCCAAAGATATCCGCAAGGTACTATCGACGAAAACATGTGAAAGCTGCCACAACCCTGAGCGGGTGAAGGCTTTCCGATTCAGGCCCATGTTGTATGGCGGAGCCCATTGACCGTTCACCTCATTTCGGTAAGGCAAAGAGTCGAGAACCTTACAGGCCGGTCCCCCGGTCTTAACCCGACAGGGAAGGAAACCAAAGGATGAGGATAGGTATTTTTTTTAAAGAGCACATGTGGGTAAGAGCGCTTACATCGCTATCCCTGGTTATACTTCTGATCATTAGCGCCATGATCACGCTCGCCATAGCGACACAGGACAAAATGATACAAAACCAAGTCAATCGCCAGGGAGAGATACTGATCGCAACGATTGAAGGAGGCATGGACGATGCGCTCTCCACGGGCAACAACGACTTGGTGCGCCAGCAGTTTGCCCGATTAAAACGAGCAATTCCCGATATTGAGGTTGGGGTCTGCGATTTCGACGGTGTGGTTGCCTTCTCAACAGATCCAAGCCTTGTAAAAAAACCGATATCTGCCATGACAGCCGGCAAGACCGACACGGAGAGGATTGCCGGGGCGATGGCCGCTTCCCAACCCGGGGGAGAACTGTTTTCAGAACGAATCAACGGGGTTTCCCGCATAAGCATCTTTCGTCCGATCCTCAATGAAAACCGCTGCTATCATTGTCACGGAAACTCACGCAAGGTGTTGGGAGGCATACTTGTCAGTTCCTCAGCCGAGGAGGCTTTCAACGCGGTGCGCACCGCCCGGAACTTGGGCATTTTCATTGGCGTTATCGGCATGGTGTTGGTGGTTCTCATTACATACCTTCTTTTTCATCGCCTTGTGACCCATTTCCAGAAAATGGCGGCAAATCTTACCGATACCAGCGTCACCCTTACGCAGGCCTCGGAGAATTTATCCGCGACATCGCTCCATTTGGCGTCCAAGGCCGAAGAGATGAGCAGTCGCTCCAATGCCGCAGCAAGCGCCACAGAACAGACATCCGCCCGGATAAATTGCATGGCGGCGGCTTCAGAGCAGGTGAGCTCTCAGATCTATTCGGTTGCCGCCACCTCAAACACCATTTCTGCCAACATGAAAGAAATCGGAACGGCCACAGAATCGGTATCAAGCAACCTTAACACGGTTGCGAGCGCGGCCGAGGAGATGTCGGCATCGGTCCATACGGTTGCGTCGGCCATTGAAGAGATGTACAGCTGTTTAAACGATGTTGCCAGAAGCGCGGCCAGGGGAGCAGGGGTAACGGGCGGGGCCGCCAAGTCGGCCCACTATACTTCCGAGATAGTCCATGATCTGGGCCACTCTGCCAAGGAAATTGGAGACGTGGTGGACCTGATAAAGGGCATTGCCGCTCAGACCAACCTGCTGGCTTTGAACGCCGCAATTGAGGCTGCGGGAGCAGGAGAGGCGGGCAAAGGGTTTGCCGTTGTTGCCAACGAGGTAAAGGAACTTGCCAGGCAGACGGGAAAAGCTACCGAAGAGATCCGTGCAAGGATCGGGACCATTCAGACCAATACCTCCTCAGCAGTGGATGCCATAAAGGAAATCGTAGTCGTTATCACCGAAATCAACTCCGTTATGTCCACGATCGCCGCCGCGGTTGAAGAGCAGACGGCAACGACAAATGAAATCTCGCGCAGCATCTCGGAGGCGGCGCTGGCGGCAAATTCGGTTTCGGAAAATGTACTCCAAGCGGCAAACGGGGCCGCCGAAACGGCACGAAATGTTCAACTGGCCGTTGCCGCCGAAATGGAGCTATCCAGAAATATCGAAGATATTTCAAAGAGCGCGGAAGAGATCGCCCGGGATGTCGCCCAGGCGGCCCTTGGAACACAAACAGCCGCGGAAAACGTGGCCGCGATGAATTCCGCGGTCGAAGGCACGGCAAAGAGCGCCGGGGCTACAAACACTGCGGCCGAGGAACTTGCGAGGCTTTCCGGAAAGCTTCATGAACTTGTAACCCAGCTTCGTCTCTAAGCGGTGAGTACGGAAGGGTTCTTATGAGCCAAAGCCTAAAGGTCCTTATAGTTGAGAAAAATAGCGACAACAGGGATTTTATCGCAAAAGTAATACGAGGCATCGGAGAAGACATCGAAATTATTGATTCTGTCGCCACAGGAATTAGTGCTGTCGGACGCCTAAAACTGCACCCGGCCGACATCGCCCTGATCGAGGTCGACACACCTTTGGCCGAAAGTGTGAAGATTTTCGAGAAGGTTCACAAAACTTATCCGATAATGGGCATAATCGCCATAAGCAAAGGCGCAGAAGAACTCTTTGACGAGATCCAAACGACCCAATTGGGGCTACTTGATTCCATAAGCGGTCTGGGAATGGATTTTAGCGAAGAGGCCGCTCTTTCTTTGCGCCGGCGCATAATGGCCTTGTTCGGCCTCTACAAGGCCCGCAGAAACTCGCGCCTCACCCGGCAACGCCACAATGAACACGCAGTCCTGCAGGAAAGCACACCCAATCGCATGGCGCACACCGACATAATCGGTGGAACCTACCCTGCGGGTGCGCTACGCTCTTTAAATCCAGTCTCTTTCAATCGCAAGATTGAATTGATCGCCATCGGGGTATCTACCGGCGGGCCAAACGCTCTTGCCGATCTTATTCCACTGCTGCCCCCCGATCTTGGAGTCCCGCTGCTGATCGTTCAACACATGCCGGAGTTCATGACGGCGTCTCTAGCCCAAAGCCTGAACAAAAAATCCGCCCTGGAGGTGCGCGAAGCCGTCGACGGCGAAGAGGTAATGCCAAATATCGCCTACATAGCATCGGGAGGACGCCATATGACGGTGATAGCCGAGAGGAGCAACGGCGTGGTATTGGGTAAGAGGCTGATACGATTTACCGCAGATCCTCCGGTAAACAGTTGCCGCCCCTCGGTGGACGTGCTGTTTTATTCCCTGGCCAAAGTCTGTAGCGGCAGAGTGCTTGCCCTCATAATGACGGGCATGGGAAACGACGGCACAGAGGGGGTGCGGGCCCTTAAAGAAAAAAACTGCTACTGCATCTCTCAAAGCGAGGAGACCTGCGTGGTCTACGGCATGCCGCGAGCCGTTGTGGAAGCGGGTCTCTGTGATGAGAGGACGCCTCTTGGCAATATGGCAAACCGAATTTTGGAATTGGTAAGAGGAGAAGAGCTCAAAGGGGGAATGCGATGAGGCCCCAACTCACCGATCTGGAATTCAAACTGCTAAGAGACCTCATTTACGAAGAATCTGGAATATTTTTGAACGAAACCAAGGCATACCTGATCGAAAACCGCTTTGCCGCCCTCATGGAGCAATCCTGCTGCTCGTCGTATACGGAACTCTATCACAAGGCCAGGACTTCGAAGCCCTCGGGACATCTTTGCACGCTCATGGTGGATGCAATCACCACCAACGAGACATTCTGGTTCAGGGACCAGTACCCTTATAAGGTGTTGGGGGAAAAAATCCTTCCCCAATACGAGCATGAAATCGCGCAAGGTCGAAGGAGGCGCATAGACATCTGGTCGGCAGCCTGCTCGACGGGCCAGGAACCCTATTCTACGGCAATCACGGTGCTTGACTTCTACAGCACCGTCCAAAAAGATGCGGCATGCCACAACTGGGTTCACATACTCGCAACGGATATCTCCCCCACTTCTCTTGCCAGGGCCGATGAGGGCATCTATGATTCGGTTTCGATAAAGCGTGGGCTTGGGCAAAAGCACCTTGAACGCTATTTTCAACAGGAATCCAATTGTTGGAAAATCGACGATCGGGTAAAAAAAATGGTCTCCTTCAGACCCAATAATCTAAAATTGCCTGTCGTAGTACCCCAACGCTTCGATGTTGTTTTCCTGCGAAATGTCATGATCTATTTTTCCGAGAGCCTCAAATGCGAACTGCTTGCCCGAATAGAGAGATCCATGGCACCAAACGGCTATCTGTTCCTTGGAACGGGCGAAACCATAAGCGGCTATAGCACGTTATTCGAGATGGTGGAATTCCAGAAGGCTATTTATTACAGGAAAAAAGGACCATAACGCAAAGGGCTGCCCCGGCAATCGGGACAGGGTTGATTTGTTCCAATTGTCAAAAGCATGAAGAGCCGGAACAATTTTTGCCTATCCTTGGATAAATGCCTGAAACCAATTAACCACAACAGAATACCCCCGGCAATAGGGCGCCAATCCGTTTCCATTTTGCCTCACTTCGGATATTATAAAAATTTACCCGTTTTAAGGATTGGATTAGACATTGGGATATATAACAAAGGGAGCCGAAATAGAGCTCCAGGTAGAAAAGCTGGCCTTTGGCGGCAAAGGTCTCTCCAGGGTTGACGGATACGTGGTCTTCCTGGACAGGGCGGCTCCGGGGCAAAGAGTAAAGGCGCTCATAACAAAAAAGAAGCGAAATTACGCCGAGGCGAGAGTGCTTGAAACAATTTCGCGGGCTCCGGGATACAAGCCTCCGGCATGCAGCCATTTCGGGGTCTGCGGAGGCTGTTTCTGGCAGGACATCTCCTACGAGGAGCAACTTTTCTGGAAAAAGGCTCACATCTCGGAGTGTCTAGAACACATTGGCGGGGCCGATGGAGTTAATGTCGAACCAGTCACGGCCTCCCCGGATGTTTTTCATTATAGAAACAAAATGGAATTTACCTTCTCCGACAGGCGCTGGCTTCTCGCCGAGGAACTGGAGCAGGATTTCGACCAACGCTCTCTTTTCGGACTTGGCCTTCACGTGAGGGGGCTTTTCCAAAAGGTACTAAATATCGACACCTGCTTTCTACAGTCCCTCGATGCAGGCGCCATACTTGGGGAGGTCAGGCAATGGGCGGCAGCAAGCGGCCTTGCCGCCTACAGCGTCCGCACACACGAGGGGTTTTGGCGCTTTTTGGTCATAAGGGAGGCTAAGGCCACCGGACAGATTCTTTTGCATCTGATCACCTCCGGCGTCCCGGAGGCAAATGAGCGCATAGATCTTCTGGCCGCTCATCTGCTCTCTAAATTTCCGCGCATAACAACTTTTATCCACTCCATAAGCCAGAAGAGCTCCCAGGTCGCGATCGGGGATTCGAGCCGAGTGGTTTTTGGCCCGGGACATATCGAAGAAAAGCTGGGAGAGCTTCGCTTCAGGATTTCGGCTCATTCCTTTTTTCAAACCAATAGCCGGGCGGCCCTTGAGCTCTACGACACAATCGTCCGGCTCGCCGCGTTCGAGGGGTCCGAAAAGGTTTGGGATCTCTATTGCGGAACGGGCAGTATCGGGCTATATATCGCCTCGCGCGTCAAAAGCGTTATCGGAATCGAGCTTGTCGAAGAAGCCGTAAGGGATGCGCGCCAGAACTGCATTCTCAATAATATCGACAACTGCTCTTTTTTGGGCGGCGATCTAAAGGACGTGATCGCCAAAGCCTCCCAGACCGGACGCCCCGACGTTGTAATAGTGGATCCTCCAAGGGCCGGGATGCATCCCAAAGTAGTCAAAAGCCTGCTTGAAACTCTTCCGGAGAAAATCATTGCCGTGTCGTGCAACCCCGCCAGCCTGGCCAGAGACGCGGCGCTTCTCCTGGAAGCCTACGATATGGGGCAGGTGCAGCCTATAGATCTTTTTCCACATACTCCTCATTTGGAGTGCGTTGTAAGGTTTGACAAGAAGAGGTGATCCGGCGCTAAAGAAACCGATCACCGCAAACTGATAAAAACAGTGCCCAGGCAATAGTGACCGGTGATTAGAAAAGCCAATCTTAACCAACTGGTAATCGATCGGGCATGGAGCTTTTCATCAAAAAACGGAGGTGGCTCAGGCGTTTCCTGTGGGGGCTTTCCCTGTTCCTTGTGCTCTGCATCATTTCCGGCGCCGGTTTTTCCTACTACCTCTACAATAGAATCGAAAAACGGTTTTCATCGAGAAGATGGAGCATTCCCACCATAGTTTTTTCTTCGACCGTGCCGATTTATCCTGGTCAGGCCATTTCGATTGAACGTCTAAGGGACATGCTGGAGCAGCGCCGCTACACGGAGGCCCCGACGGAACCGGTACTTGCCGGACAATTTCTGTCGTCGGGCAACGTTTTAACCGTTCACCTCAGGGCTTTCCAGTTTCCAGGCCTGCAAATTGCCTCCAGGCTCGTTCACTTCGTCTTCGATGAAAGGGGAATAGCCCATATCGTAAGCGCCCAAAAGGAGCTTACCTCCGTTCAACTCGAACCGGTCGAATTGGCCCGGCTCTACGGGCCGAAACACCAGAGCAGGCTCCTTGTCAGTATCCGTCAGGTTCCCCAAGACCTTATAGACGCGATCCTTGCAATCGAGGACAGAAGGTTCTACGAACACGGCGCCATAGACCCCAGGGGGATTCTCCGGGCGATGTTTGCCGATTTACGGGCGGGCCGGATCGTTCAGGGCGGTTCCACCATAACGCAGCAACTGGTCAAGAACTACTTTCTGGAACCTAACCGAACCTTTCGCAGAAAATTTATCGAATTCTCCATGTCTCTTATCCTTAACGGGCTGTACACAAAAGACGAGATACTGGAGATGTACTTAAACGAAATCTATATGGGCCATGTTGGAAAGGTCTCCATCCATGGAATCGGAGAAGCCGCCCTTTATTACTTCGGGAGAAACGTCGAGGATCTCACCCTGGCTCAATCGGCCATGCTCGCGGGAATGCTAAGAGCGCCAAATTTCTATTCGCCCATCACAAACCGGGCGGCCGCCCTGGCACGGAGAAACGAGGTCCTCGGGCAGATGCTTTCCCAAGGCATGATTTCCCCATCCGAATACAATTCAGCGCTGGTGGAAGTCCTAAGGCTTGCCCCCGAATCAATTTGCGCCGAGCTTGCCCCCTATTTTGTGGATTATGTCCGAATACAGGCACAGGTTCTCTACGATCCGGGCAAACTGTCCTCAGCCGGGCTAAACATCTATACGACTCTGCAACCCGAGATGGCTGCGGCGGCACGAAAGGCAATCCGGGACGGACTGGCGGGAATCGAAAACGAACCCCTCGAGGGTTCAAGTAGTTCCGCGGTGCCTGTTTCGCGACACCTCCAGGCGGCCTTAATAGCCTTGCAACCCCAAACAGGCGAACTCTTCGCCCTGGTCGGGGGCAAAGACCATGACCAGAGCAGCTTTGATCGGGCACTTGACGGCCACTACCCGGCCGGAGATTCTACCCGACCTTTCCTCTATCTTGCGGGGCTCGATCATTTCAAGCTCTCCGACTGGCTTATAGACCTGCCTATATCTTACGATTTGGCGGGCACTTCCTGGATACCAAAGAACCCCGACGGCGTATATCGGGGAAGAGTTTCTTTCCGCCAGGCGTTGGAGCAATCGCTAAATGCGGCCACGACCGATCTTGCCTATCAAACGGGCGTGGACGTCATTATAAGAACGCTAAGAGAACTGGGCATCGAACCTGCCCCTCAAGACCTGCCCTCGCTTGTCCAGGGCGCTTTCGGAGTTTCCCCCATGCAACTGGCAAGGGCCTACGCAGTCCTGGCCGGAGGCGGTAAAATGCCGTTTTTCCACAGCCTCAAAGAGGTCGTGAACGAGAATGGCAAAGTCATCGATCGGAGGCATATGGGTTTTACTACCGTTACTTCCGCGGCAAAGGCCTTTCTTATCACCAACATTTTACAGGGTTCGGTCCAAAGCGGCGCAGCCGAGGGTGTGCGGCAACTTGGAATCAATTTCGAATGCGCCGGGCAAAGCAGTGTGACGCCGGAGCTTGGGGGGGGGTGGTTTATCGGCTACACCCCCGACCTGCTGACGGTTGTCTGGGTAGGGCATGACGACAACACTCCTACCGATCTTGCCGGAGCGCAGAGCGCGGAAAAAATCTGGGCCAGGTTCATGAAGCTTGCACAGCCATGGATTCCCACACGCAGCTTCGATGTTCCGGCCGGAATCCTCAGGCAAACGATTTGTCCCCAAACAGGGTTGCCGGCAACTGACTCCTGCGCCGATCCCAAGGCTGAGTATTTCTTAAAGCAGTGACCGAAGCATGATAAAAACCTTGCGAGCAGGTGTGTTTTGTTTTCACTTCTCATTACAGGGAGCCTAATGGAATGGAACACGTTGATCCGGCAAAGGCAACGAGCAGGACAAAGAGCTTCAGGATTTTTCTTCTCGCGGTTCTGGCGGCATCTCTCTACCTCGCCTATCTCATACTTTCTCCGTTCGTCCATGTGCTAATCCTTGCGATCATTCTGGCTTCAATTTTTAATCCCATCCAGGTCTACCTCCAAAGATCGCTTTCGGGACGCAAAAACCTCGCAGCCGTTATAATCGTTCTCATCATAACCTTTGCCATCGCCATCCCGGTTTTTCTTTTTACATCGACTCTGGTAACCCAGGGCCTGGAGACGGTCAACAAAACAAACAGCTGGCTGCAAATGGGCAAATTGAATCAACTGATACAGGACCCGCGCATCAATATGTACCTGGCTAAACTGCACCAGAGGTTCCCTTTCCTGGAAATCAACAAGGCAGCCATAGCAAACGATCTTCTGACCGTTAGCAAGAGCGTGGGGCAGTTTTTGCTTGGGAAGGTGGCCGTCGTGCTCAGCAACGTGGCGGAACTGGTCGCGCAGTTTTTCGTAATGATTTTTATCACCTTCTATCTTGTAAGAGACGGAAGGGAAATGGCGGGTAACGTCCGATACTACATTCCGCTAAGGGCTGATCAGGAAGACAGGATAATCGACGGGATAAGGGTTGTGGCCAAGTCGGTACTTCTGGGGACCTTTCTTACAGCGGTCTGCCAAGGGATTGTGGGAGGCATGGCCCTCCAGTTCCTGGGCTTTCCCGGTCTTTTCTGGGGGACAATGATGGCTCTTGCCTCGCTTATCCCGATCGTTGGGTGCTACCTTGTTTGGGTCCCCATAGCGGTTTACCTGGCCATTCTGGGCGAGGTGAGATCCGCGGTTTTTCTTTCCATCTGGTCGGTTGTGCTGCTGGGGATAATCGATAATTTCCTGCGTCCCTTTTTAATGAAAGGCAAATCCAAGATGTCGCCCTTCTACATATTTCTGGCCATCCTTGGCGGCGTGCACTATTTCGGATTCAAAGGCATCCTCTACGGCCCCCTTGCCCTGAGCTTCGCCATGATAATGCTTTTCATCTACGGCGTGGAATACCGCGAGGAACTGATCGAATACAAAACCGAAGGAGAGGAGCCGGAAACGCCCGGCTTGCAGGGATAAAGGCGGCTTGGGCCTGGAAGCGTGCAGACCATGAAACGGTTCTGATCGTAAAGTCGCGCATGCTTGTCAAAAAATCAGCACCCCTCCAGGTTTGCCTTTAAATAAAGGCCATATCGATCCACTTGGCAGATTCCCAATAGACCTGGGAGATTTGCTCAGGCTCTATTCCAAGCCGGGAGGTCAATTGACCGACCAGCGCCCATTTGGCTCTTTCGTAGGAAACGACCAACTCGAAGACTTCTTTGTGCTTGTTGGACTTTCCAAGCAAGGCGTCCCTAGGAGCCTCTCCAAGGGGAATTTCCTGTAGAACTTCATCCATTGGCCTTCCCAGGAGCACATCCATGTGGGAGAGCAAACCCATCAGGAAAAATGAGGGCTTCTCGTTGTCAAAACCAAGCAACCCGGCGATTGTTTCACACATGCGCGCTCTTAAAAGCGAAAGCCTTAGAAGCTCGAAGGGCTGGTCCCTGCCAAATTCAAAAACGACCGCTATCGATGCCCACCTCTTTATTTCGTTTTCTCCAAGAAATTCCAAAGCCCGCGTTATGGATGCAACCTTGTTTTTCGTCGCGAAATAGCTGGAATTGATATATTTTAAAAGCTTAAGCGTTAGAGCCGGATCATGGGAAATGACCTCCTGCAAAGATTTGAAATTCAGGGTCGGGGCGCTAAGTTCCTGCAATATTCTCAGGTAATTGATCTTATAGCCGGGAATGTCTCGTCTGGATATGATTACAGGTTTACAAAAAAAGTAGCCCTGAAACAAAGAGTAGCCCATCTCGATTGCCTGGCTGAAACTCTCCCGGGTTTCCACTTTTTCGGCGAGCAGTTTAACCTTGCCTCCGAATTTGCGCGCTATGGCCTCCCTTTCACGTAGGTCCGCTTCCCGGAAATCAACTTTTATAATATCCACAAGTTCAAGAAATGGATTATCTTCATTGCCCCGAAGGACAAAATCATCGAGTGCAAGGCAGTAGCCCTGGGAACGAAGTTGCTTAAGGGCCTTTATCAGGTCCTCGGTAGGCTCGATATCCTCAAGGATTTCCACAACGCTCGTAGGGATCGGAAGAAGTGATGCGACTCCCTGGAGCAGAAGATTTTTTGTAAAATTAACAAATATCTTGTTGCCCCCGCAAATTCTGTCCGAACCGAAAACGAGCAGAATATTTCTTATGACCGCAAGTGTGGCTTCATCTCCATCCACCCCCGAGGAATAGCAGTTTTTGTTGCCTGACCTGTAAAGCAGTTCATATCCATAGGTATTCTGCTTTACGCCTAATATAGCCTGCCTTCCTACAAATACTTCCACAACATTGCCTCGCACGCAGCGATCTTGCGCATCTTGCCCGGTATTAATCAAAACCAGCCGATACCATCGGCCATGACGGCGAGGGGGTTCGGCTGGATACCAGCTAGAAAATTCCCTTGGAGTTCAGAAAGGGCGCATACTGTTTATCCGTTCCCATGATATGTTTATCAATCCAACTTTGGAGGAAGTTCATAACCTCGATACTAAGGGTAACTTTGCCGTCCTGATAGTCTCTGTATAGTTGCGCCACCCTGTCGTTCATCCACTGGTGTTTGGTTTGGTGGGCTTCAAAATCGGGATAACCGGCCGATTTCATAATCCGTTCTTCGTCTTTGAAATGAGTAATGGTGTATTTTGCAAGCTCCTCGAGGACTTTTCCGATAATATCCTTGCCTTTTCCCTGTCGCATTGCAGTGTTTAACTGGGCAACAATCCCGATCAGTTTTTTGTGCTGCTCGTCGATTTGCTTGACATTGACGCTATATTTTTCACTCCATTCAAAATTCTCCATGGACTTTTTCTCCTTTTTATTGTTTTCGCCAACCGGTCCTTTAACTGTCCTTAGGAACGACTGCGTTTCATTCTTGCAGCATAAAAAAACCGTATCCATTTCTGTTAATCGGCTGTAAGAAATTTTTTCTTCAGTGCTATTTCGCGGACAGCAGCACCGATTTTGGCAGGAGCTTCCCGGCGCCATGGGCGGGCAATTCACACCGTATGCATCTTTGCCCCCGGCAAAGTGACATTTCGAACCAAATTCACTAATTACGTAACACATCCGTCATGCGGTTGTAACATATCGTGCTATAGAATCCCCAAATGGCTTGGGACGCGTTTGGGAAAGACGGGCCGCTCCTTTGGAATTATCGTCCCCTATTGGTAACCAAAAATCACCCGGGTGCGTTTGAAACCATGTTATAGTGGCGGCGTAAAACAGCGTGCTCTGCGAGGTAGAGATGAACCGGTCGAAGATACTGGTTGTGGAAGACGATCCCGATATTGCGCAGCTTTTGGCGATCACGATTAAAAAAGCGGGCTTCGAGGTCAATGTATCGGAAAACGGCAACGAGGCCGTGGGCCTTATTCGCAGGCACCCCCCCGATTTAGTCATCCTAGATTTGATGCTTCCGGGAATGGACGGCTTTGAGATCTGCAGGGAAATCAAGCGAGAACCGCGCACGGCCGAAGTTCCCGTGCTTATTCTTACGGCGCGAGGCGAGGAAATAGACCGCATTATAGGCCTTGAACTCGGAGCCGACGATTATGTCGTGAAACCCTTCAGTCCAAGAGAGCTTCTTTTGCGGGTACGCGCGATCCTGCGCCGCTCGAACCAGGAATACCATCCCCGTTCGGTATTCAATAAATCCGGCATGCAAATCGATTTCGAAGCTCACCGGCTGGACATCGAAGGTCGGGAAATCATCTTAACCGCAACGGAGTTCAAGTTGCTCTCGGAGTTGATAAACAATCAGGGCAAGGTGCTAAACCGCGAACAACTGCTCGACAGGGTGTGGGGATATCATTTCGAAGGTTATGCCAGAACAGTCGACACTCACATCCGGAGATTGAGGCAAAAACTACTTAGCTGCGCGGACTGGATAGAGACTGTGCGTGGCGTGGGATATAGATTCCGGAACTGATATGCGGGCTGAATTCAGACTTAAAATCGCTTTTTTGCTCCTGGTGTGGTTTTTGTTTTTTACCGCCCTTTTTATGTCGGCAATCTATCGCCAAAAATATTCGGCGAACAGCCTGGCCGTGATTCAATACATCGTCATAGCCGCCGGTTTTTTCCTGGCTCTTTCAAATCTTTTCTTTTTGATAAGAACCAACCGCTCAGTCGACACACTGTCGGCGGCGGCGGATTCCATCGGACAGGGCAAAGTGAGGGCGCTTACCCAATTCTATCCCGGCCGATATCTCTATCCTCTGGCCAGATCGATTAGACAAAGCGCGGAGCGCGTAGAGTCCCTGATCCAGACGATCACCGAACAAAAGTCTCAGTTGGAAAGCATACTGGACGGCATAGAGGAAGGCTTACTGCTCCTAAATTCCTCTGGAAGGATAGATTCATCCAATCGCGCGGCCCGGAAGATGTTTGCCTCAGTGCCTGAGCTAAAAGGAAGAAGGCCGCTGGAGGTAATAAGGAGTCCGGAGCTCCAGGCAGCCTGCGGACGTGTGCTTGCAAACGAGATCCATTCCTTCCACAGCGAGGCAGCCATAGGCCCGGACCTTTTGTGCCATGTTCATATCGTGAGGGTCGAACAATTGGCAAACGGCTACGGGGCTATCATCGCCCTCCACGACATCACGGAACTCAAAAGGCTGGAGAAAGTAAGACGAGACTTCGTAGCCAATGCTTCCCACGAGTTAAGGACTCCGCTTACTTCGATCAAGGGTTATACGGAAATGCTCCTGTCCGATGAAAACGATGGGGATATGCGCAATACCTGCCTGGAAATTATTTTAAAAAACACGGACAATATGATCAAGATCGTAAATGATCTTTTGCAACTTGCCAGAGTCGAGGACTACGACAACGGCACAGACATCAGGCCCGTGGACGCCGCAGAGGTGTTTGGGGAGGCGTGGAAGGCTTGCGCGCCGCTGGCAGAGAAAAAAAACGTGCGCATCAAAAACGGGCTTCCCGCACAAGGACCGATCGTGCTCGCCGATTTCGATCAACTCGTGCAGGTCTTTCGCAACCTGATCGAAAACGCTCTAAGATATAGTCCGGCAGAGGGAGAAGTGGAAGTTTTTTCCCAGGAACAGGGAGGCAAAGTTACAATAGGGGTGGGGGACAGCGGGCCGGGGATCCCCAAAAAGGACCAGCAGAGGATATTCGAGAGGTTTTTCCGAGTTGAGAGGCATAGGGGCAAAGAGGCGGGAAGCACGGGGCTGGGGCTTGCAATCTGCCGCCACATTTTAAAAAACCATGGCGGGACCATCTGGGTTGAAAGCCCTCGGGCAGACATGTTTTCAGGCTCTGTTTTTTACTTTACCCTTCCCTCGGCATCGGAGGATGTCTCCGCCTCGTAGGCGCTCAGACCAACCGCAAGGAGCACCACCCCAAAATGAGCTTCCAGGATTAATATCGAAGACTTGCCGAAAAGAAAGCGGACTCTTTTTTTCGCAAGCCGCTCACCATTCTTTTCCATGGGAAACCTGCGCAGTTTAAAACCAATGTCCTGCGACTTTTTACAGGAGTCAATTGCCATTGAATCAGGATTGCTATTGCGGGCAGGATAGTGTAATTTTTTTGAAATTCAATTCGAGGTGAAAAAGGTGATATTACAATTTCCTGGCAACGGACAGCGCACCCGATCCGGCCTTGTCAAGGCCGGCCGCGAAATAGAAGTTGAAAGCTTTCGGATCATCGAGGAAGAGATGGGGAACCACTCCTTCCCAAGTGAACAGTGGCCGATAATTCGAAGGGTTATTCATACGACGGGGGATTTCGACTATGCAAGCAGACTCCGATTCACGCAGGATGCTGTTTCCAGGGGCATAGAGGCCCTCGGAAGCGGTGCGCGCATATATACCGACACCAGGATGATACAGGCAGGACTTTCTCCCTGGCGACTCAAATGGCATGGCAACGAGGTTGTGTGTGCGGCCTCAAACCCGGAGAGCCTGGAGCTGGCCCAAAAAAGCGGGGTCACGCGCACGCTTGCGGCATTTCGCGCCTGCGGGCATGATCTGGACGGTGCGGTGGTCGCTGTCGGAAACGCTCCGACCGCACTTCTGGAAGTGATACGAATGATCAGGGAAGAAGGGGTGCGGCCAGGGTTGCTAATAGGAGTCCCGGTGGGGTTCGTCCAGGCCGAAGAGTCGAAAAACGAACTCATGGGGGTCGCCCAGCAGCCTTCGATATCGGTTTTGGGCAGAAAAGGCGGTAGTTCGGTCGCAGTTGCCATAATACACGCGCTTCTGGAACTTACCGAAAAGATCGATGGCCAGTAACAGCAGCCAAGGCGAGGCAGAAAGCACAAAAGACCGCCCTGCCCTGCGAACGGGTTTTAGTTCGGGAACCGCGGCTACGGCGGCGGCCGTTGCGGCCCTGAGGCTTTTGATTAGCCGAACCTCGGCCCGGGCAATAGCCGTTAAGCTCCCCTCGGGCGTTTACCTGGGAGTTCCCGTAGAGACTTGCAGTCTCCAAGACGACTTCGCATCGGCTTTAGTAATAAAGGATGGCGGAGACGACCCCGATGTTACCAACGGGGCGCAAATCATCGCAAAAGTTGCGCTTCTTCGTAACGGTCCCGAAAAGAGGTGCGGAAAAAACTCACAGCCGTCTCAGATAATCCTTTATGCGGGCAAAGGGATCGGCACGGTGACCAAACCCGGACTTCCAGCGCTTCCGGGGGAACCCGCAATCAATCCTACGCCAAGGCAGATGATTTCGGAAAATATAAGCCTTGAGCTCCTGCGCTTTGATACATTCGAAGTGGAAGGTTTGAAAAACAAGGTTTGCGATCTATCGAAAACTTCCTTCTGCCCGCAAAAATCCGCTCTGAGGCTGCCGCTGAACGAAGGCGCAAAGGCCAGGACTGTCTTGGGGCCAGCCGTAAACTTCTCCATTCTGATAGAGATCGAGGCGCCAAGAGGCGAAGAACTTGCCAAGCGCACTCTCAACCCAAGGCTTGGCATAACCGGGGGGATCTCCATTCTTGGCACGACAGGCATTGTCAGGCCCTTTTCTCATGAAGCTTACGAACAGACTATCCATGCGGCTTTTTCCGTAGCCTCATCGAGTTGCGCAAAAACCGTGGTGCTCAGCACCGGAGGGAAGAGCGAAAGACTTGCAAGGCAGCGATTTCCTCAGCTTAGGCCCGAGGCGTTCGTCCAGATAGCCGACTTCTTTTCCTTTGCTGTCCGTGAGGCGGTCAGGCTGGGCTTTTCGCGCATAATCCACGGCGTCTTTTTCGGCAAGGCTGTAAAGATGGCCCTGGGCTATCCTTACACTCATGCGCATGCCGCGCCGATGGACCTTCAGTTTCTTGCGGCCACGGCCCGGAGTCTGGGCCATAAGGAACAACTCTGCCAAAGACTTTCCCTGGCCAATACGGCCCGGCACGGACTAGACATTATTGCCGAAGAAGGCGCATTTGACATCGTCGAAAAGATTGCCCGAACCGCTGTCGAACAATCCTTTAGAGTTGCCTGCGAAGCCTCTCGGGTTTCTTTTCATTCGCAAAGCGCACCCATAAGCATCAGGCTGCTTCTTTTCGACTATGACGGAAAGCTTCTTGCTGAGACGGCAAAAGAGGCATAGCGGAAAGAACCTCGCAAAAAATATTTTTTTCGACCACCAGGAGCTCTCTTGAAACCAGCCGAATGGAATCCCCCGACTGTCGCCGTAATCGGAATGGGAGGCGGCAGACAATACCTTGGCTCCCTTGCCATGGAGTGGATCGCAGAGGCACAGATCCTTGCAGGGGCAGACAGACATCTCCAATCGTTTAAAGAGCAGGCAGGGGAAAGGCTCCTTTTGAAGTCCCCTCTTTGGGAAAGCATCGAAGAAATCGCAAGCCTTTCGCAAACCCAAAGGATTGCGGTCCTTTGTTCAGGCGACCCGCTGTTTTTCGGGATCGCAAAGACGCTGGCAAGAAGGTTGGGCAGGCAGCACCTCGTTGTAATCCCCAATGTAACCAGCATACAGATGCTTTGCGCGGAAAGTTGCGAAAGCTGGGATCTGGCCGATACGGTAAGTTTTCATGGGGTAATGGACGATTGGGGCATGGAACGTATCGTGGAAATAGTTCAAAGGGGGCGCAAGGCGGCCGTTTTAACCGATCCAAAACACACCCCGCAATGGATCGCGCGCGGACTTATCGGGCCGGGCCTTCCCGCTTGCCGGATCGTTATCGGTGAAAACCTTGGAGCCCCATCGCAACGGGTCAGGTCCTTTTTGCCCTCGCAGGTGGCCGATTGCAAGGATTTTTTCCCTTTAAACGTCCTGATCATAAAGCCCGAGGAGAACGCAGCCGCAGAGGAGCGGGCAAAAGGTTCCCGAAGAATTTTCGGTTTTTCCGAGCAGGCATTCGAGCGTGAGGCCGGAATGATCACCAAGATGGAAGTAAGGGCGGCCGCGCTTGCCACACTTTCCCTGGAAGACGGCCAGGTGCTCTGGGACCTTGGAGCCGCAACGGGATCGGTTTCCATCGAAGCGGCAAGGATAGCTCGTTTAAAACAGGTTTTCGCCATCGAAAAGGACCCGTCGCGGTTTGCAAAGCTTGTTCAAAACATAGAAACATTCGAAGCGTTCCGGGTAAAGGCCCTATGCGCGAAAGCCTCCGAGGCCATAGCCGAGCTTCCCTCCCCCGACCGTGTATTCATAGGAGGGGGGGGCAGTGATCTTGGCGCGATACTCGAAGGAGTTCACAAGAGGCTAAACAGCAACGGCCTGGTGGTGCAAACGGCGGTATTGTTTCAGACCCTGGAGGAAGCCTCACGGTTTTGGAAAGAACATGGCTTTCAGGTATCCATTGTACAACTACAGGTAAACCGTTCGATTCCAACCAGCAACGACATGAGGCTCGAGGCGTTAAATCCGGTTTTTATCCTGTCGGCCTATCGGCACCAGTAAGGGGACTGGTAAAAAGACTTCCAAGGCCGGGCAACAGCCCTAACCCGGCCCTTTTTACCCCCGTTTTTAGCCTTCTAAAGGCCCATAGTTTTTCTCATACCTTCGGCAAAATTCGGTCCAGCTGAAGCTGTGTTCCTGGGTGCCGTAATGCTCGACCGAAAAGGAGGCCGCCGTCGCGCCCATCCGGCAGGCTATGTCCCAGGGAAGTTTCATAGACAGCCCCTTCAGCACCCCGGAGCGAAATGTATCCCCGGCCCCGGTGGGATCGAGGACCTTATCGGCTGCAACAACCGGTATCAAAACCTTCTCGCTTCCATTGTCTATTACCGCCCCTTCCGACCCTCTCGTGGTAATAACCATTTTAACGGAGTCGTGGAGATCCTTGATTTTCCATCCCGTCATACGCAGGAAAAGCGAGAGTTCGTAATCGTTTGAAATAAAACAGAGAGCTCCCCGTACAGCTTCGCGCAGTTCCTCTCCATTCCAGATATTGAGGCTTTGTCCGGGGTCAAAGAAAAACGATGCGCCGGCAAGCCTTGCTTTTTTAGCAATGTTGATCATGTCGTTTTTATTGCCCGGCCCGATGAAAACCATGCTGGATGCGTCGAGATCGGGAAGGTCGGCCTCAAAGGCCATGGCCCCCGGATTGAAAGCCGTTATCTGGTTATCGTCGAGATCTGTTGTAATGTATGCCCCGGCCGTCAGCACACCGCGGACCTGTTTAATGTGCGCCAGGGACAACTTGTTTTGGTCGAGCCATTTTTCATAGCGCAGGAAGTCCTCGCCGCAGGAGGAGACTATAAAGGGTTTTTCTCCCAGGACAGCGAGGCTGTAGGCAATATTTCCGGCAGTTCCCCCAAACTTTTCAACCAGCCCGTTAATATTAAAGCAAACGTTTAGCACATGGATTTTATCGGGCAGGATATGGTCGGCAAAGCGACCGGGAAAATCCATGATACGATCATAGGCCAGGGAACCTGAAATGAAAATGTTCATTGAATTTACTCCATGAGGTTTTTTGCGGGACCATACATTATTCTTCCGGATTTGAAAACCTTGAATACACTCGCTTTAAGCTCGATCCAATTGAATGATACCTGCCCTTCTGGTAAACTGTGAAAACATTCCCGACATGTAACACATTTTCACATCGCGCATAGTCAGTAGCTTTGAAGGAGACAAAATGAGAGAAGTTGTAATCGTAAGCGGAGCCAGGACAGCCGTTGGAAATTTCATGGGGTCGCTAAAGGACGTCCCGGCAGCCGAGCTTGGAGCAATATGCATTCGTGAGAGCCTCAAACGGGCCGGCCTCAAACCCCGGGGCAGCCAAGACATGATGTCTTTTGCACCCGACAAGCTCAAGGACGCGGGGCTGATCGATCTGGAGAAAAAGTACCGCCAATGGGACGAAGCACATCGTGAAATCGTTATAGACGAGGTGATAATGGGCAACGTGGTCCAGGCCGGGCAGGGACAGAACCCCGCGAGGCAAGCCACCCTTTACGCCGGGATGCCCAAGGAGATAGCGGCCTTTACGGTAAATAAAGTCTGCGCCTCGGGAATGAAAGCAATCGCTTTGGCCGCGCAGGCGATACTAGCCGGAGACGCGGAAGCCATAGTGGCCGGCGGAATGGAAAACATGAGCAAAATCCCCTACGCCATGCCCGCCATGCGGCAAGGAGCCCGGATGTTTAACGCCGAGGCGATCGATCTTTTGGTCCATGACGGCTTGTGGGAGCTTTTCTACGGCTACCACATGGGGGTTACGGCCGAAAATATCGCCGAAAAGTACGGGATCTGCCGCGAGGACCAGGACCGGTTCGGATTTGAAAGCCATCAACGCGCACTGGCGGCAAATGCTTCCGGTAAGCTAAAAGATGAAATCGTTTCGGTAACCTTGCCCAAGTCCAAGAGCGGTCCGGCGGTTTTTGAAGTCGACGAGCGGCCCATGGAAACAACCATTGAGAAGATGGCAAAATTAAAAGCTTTTTTCAAAGAGGGTGGAACGGTTACGGCAGGCAACGCATCCGGGATAAACGACGCCGGTGCGGCGGTACTGGTAATGTCGAGGCAGAAGGCTGACGAAATGGGACTAAAGCCCCTTGCCCGTATAAAATCCTACGCGGCCGGCGCGATAGATCCGGCTTACATGGGTCTTGGGGTTATCCCCGCCACCAGACTGGCTTTAAAGAAAGCCGGATGGACCATGGACCAGGTGGATCTCATCGAATTAAACGAGGCTTTTGCCTCCCAGGCCCTGGCCTGCATGCGCGAACTCGATATGGACCCGGGCAAGGTGAACGTAAACGGCGGGGCCATTTCGATAGGGCATCCCGTAGGATGCTCCGGAGCAAGAATCACTTATGGACTGGCCATGGAAATGAAGCGGCGAAATTTGCAAAGGGGACTTGCCACCCTGTGCATTGGGGGCGGTATGGGATTTGCCATGACCCTTGAAAGAGTATGAGTTAGAGCAGGGTTTGTGGAACCGACGGGGCCGGGAGAGGGAAAGATCAGAATCTCTTTTTTCTTTCCGGCTCCACCCTGCAGATCGTTTCCGGGCTAGCTGCGTCTTGGGGTTACCCAATGCAGCATTTGACAAGTTCATAGATATTATGGAAGCGAGAGCTTGTTTCCCTTATGACCTGCAAACCACACCCGCTCTTTTGGCGGTCCGGGGAGGATCGAAATGCGCGGCCGCGCGGGAAGCGTTTCAATTCTGGCACTGCTGCTGGTTTTGGGGCTATACTCCATCTGCTCGGGCAATTTTGGCTTTATTGCGCCCAGAACTTTCACTATAAATTATATCAATGATCAAAAACAGATCGATTCCATAGTCAAGGTGTTCGGAAACCAGCTTAACACCCGTGTTCCGAATGTGGGAGTAACCGGATGCGATAACGTCACCAGGGTTTCGCTCCAGGGCAAACAAGATTTCGCGATAGGGGCCTCCTGTGGTATCCGGAACGGCAACAGAAAGCTTTTAGCGCTCCTGTGCGAAAACAGCCGGTCGGGACAACTGGTCTACACTCAGTCCCAAACGATATCGCGAGACAAGGTTATAGAGTTTATTGAAAAAAACTGCCTCGGCACAGCTACACGGTGATCCAAACCCCACCCCCAAACATATTTAAAGGGGCCGGGGCTCCCGGTCAAAGATTGCCCGCAGCATGCGACCTCCCAGCGGCAACAAGATCATAGGGCCATGAACTGAGGCAATGAGCAATCTCACTCACGGAGAGCACGGCATCCACATTGCCCCCGTCAATGGCGTTTTCCACCAGATTGGCGAAGGGACAGCTACTGGCGTCCTGTGCAACCGTAAAGCCGCCGCAGGCTTTTATAGTAGCCATGCCGTTTGCGCCGTCAGTGCCGACTCCTGTCAGAAGCACTCCGCAGACGCTCTGGCCAAAATGGTGAGCCGCGCTTTCGAAAAGACGGTCTATAGGAAATTGCAAAGTCGGATTTGCTCGGACTTCCAAACCGCTTGGCGAAGAGGAGGAATTTTCCACGCTAAGGGGACTAAAAGTTGAGCCCATATAGACTTTGCCAGGCAAGAGGGGGGTAGAGGAAACAACGGGTTCTACCGGAACAGGGCTAATCTGGTTAAAGCATGAACAAAACGGGGCAAGGATGCGAGGGTGTATCTCCTGAATTGCTATTATGGCACCGCTGAAGTCGGCGTGCAGGGCGGAGACAAGATGCATGATATTGTTTGGCCCGGCAAGAGTGGTACCCACCACGGCCAGGCCTGCCGGACGATTGGGCGATTGTAATCTGTCAGAGACCGAACGCCGTCTGTAGCGCACACGCTTGACGCGGTTTACCTGCATACTGGCTGCTAGAAGGACCCTCTGCCTGATTAGTTCCTCTTCGCCGCCCAAATCATCCTTTCGGATCTTCGAGGGCTTTGGAACAAAGTCCATCACACCAAGTCTAAGGGCTTCAAAGGCGAAATATCCGTCCTGGACCAGCGAACTGATAATAACTATGGGGATCTGGTGGCGAATCATTATGTTTTTTACAGCGGATATGCCGTTCATAACCGGCATATCAATATCAAGGGTTATGACATCAGGTCTTTTCCGGCTAATTTTTTCGAGGCATTCAAGCCCATTTGAGGCCGTTGCAACGACTTCGATCATACCGCCGGCACCAAGCACCCTTGCAACGGTTTTCCGCATAAAGGTGGTGTCATCGACGATGAGCGCTTTTATCGGGGCCGCAGTAGATCTTATGTTTAAGGGCGTCATTATTTTTTCAAGACCTCCGTCAAAGAGTCATGGTTTAAATTTAGCACCAGGTCATTGAAAAGCGCACCATAAGGCTTTACGCTTTCAATCATATGGGAGCAAACAACCGAGTCGATGGGAGCAAGGATCAGCGTTACCCCACGATCGAGCAATCCGGTCAAAACAGACTCAGGCGCAGGCTCGGCCCCTGACATATAATAGATGCACATGGAATCGGCCAACCTTTCGGCCAGACGTTCCAGCCAAACACCGACACCATTTACCCATTCCAAAACGGTCGAACCGATAACGTCGACATAGAGCGGTTTATTTGGTTTCATGAGTACTTCCGGTTCCAGGCTTGCATCGCAGAGATAAAATTTTCCTGGAACTATCCGATGAGTCCCATACAACCATTCCGTTTCAACACCTGTCTTTTCACTTAGGAATCGAGCAAATTCGGGAGCGACCCCTGAGGACAATTTCTGGATGCCTATAACAGGCCCTTCCAGGCACAATTGCCGGAGCGGCAAGCGAAGCCAGTCCATGTAAGCCCCTTCGGCACCTATAACCACCAGAGTTTTCCGTCTGGCAGAAACCACAGGGGCAGGGGAAATAGATTTTAGCGCATACTCACGAGTTCTTAAGCGTTTGAAGTTTGAAATCCTGGCCGAGGCAACACCTCTAACAAGCCTTCTAAGCCTTGCGCCATAAGAGGCGGGATCGTCTCGGACTTCGGGTTTTGCAAAAAAATCAACTGCTCCCAGTTGCAGGAAGTTAAAGATCCTGTCCATCGCCCCAGGCTCATGGGCACTGACAATGATAACGGGTGTGCGGTATTGGATCATAAAATGCTTAATGGCTGTGTCACCGGGCATTACAGGCATATTAACATCGAGGGTTATAACATCGACGGGCGTGCCGGAGCTGAGAAATTCAAGGGATTCCTTTCCATTCCGGGCAATGCCGGCAACCTCGATACCCGCTTCGGCTTCGAGCATACCCTTTAGTTTTTTGGCAAACAAAGCCGAATCCTCGACAATGAGGACCTTGACGCAAGAGCAAGGGGCACTGCAGGCAATAGGTTGTTCTTGCGAAGGACTAAGGGGACCGTCCAAAGAGAGCAAATTGCCAAGGACGTCGTCTAGCCCGTCGAGCAGATCGCGGCCAAGATCAGGACCGAGGGCATCAAAGCGATCACCACCGCGGTTTTGCACCCCTTCCGGAACCTCGTTTTCATCCTGGAGCCGGATTGCCTCAAGGAGGAGGTGTTCCCACGGCTTGTCGATAGAACAGGGAACGCTATTTGTGTAAGGATGAATTTCAAACTGCCCGTCATTCCATCGAGCCACTTCGAAAAAAGCTTCGTTTCCGGTCAATAGCTCGGTGTGTGCGTGCTGAATCTGGCCCTGCCTGATATAAATGGAGGCCTTGCCCTTTCCGGAGCTGACACCAATGACAAGGTCCGAGCGAGAAAGACACACCATCTGGATCAGTTCGGTCAAACCCAGGCTGATTGTCCCGGTAAAACCCCGAGAAATGGAATCGGTTGACTGCATGCAACTCCTCTAACAATCGACTTCGATGCCCACCATTAGAAAGGGGCGAACGGCGATTTAGTTTACATAGGAATCATCCTCGTACATATGCACAGGGCCGGCAGCCGCGTTTTTCGTCATTCTCAGAAGTGAAGAAACATCAACAATCAGAGACACTCTTCCGTCTCCCAGGATAGTCGCGCCGGAAAAGCCTTCAACGGGCTCAAAGGTGTTTTCAATCGTTTTCAAAACGACTTCCCTTTCCCCCATCAGGCCATCGACAACAAGCCCGACCTCCCTGAAACTGGTGGAAACTATAACCACAAAGCGCCCCCCCTCCCCCGTCTGGGGTTCTCCGAGATTTAGCAATTCGCCCAAATCGACCAGGGGGATCGTTTTCCCTCGCAGGTTTATAACCCTGAAGCCTTGAATGGAATGGGTATCCGCAGGCCTGTGACGCAATATTTCAGTAACGGCTGTAAGCGGAACAGTGAAGATTTGGTCAGCCTCCCTCACGAGCAGCGCCCTAATAATTGCAACCGTCAGAGGGATACGAATGATAAATTTAACCCCCTGTCCCTCATTGGAGACAACTTCGACAGCTCCGTTCATGCGTTCGACGTTTTGTTTTACAACGTCAAGGCCCACACCTCGGCCGGCCGCGCCGTCGACCCTTTCATAAGTGGAAATCCCGGGCATAAAAATCGAATAGACAATCTCTTCATCTGTTAACTTTTCCAATTCCCGACGGCTTACGGCATTTCGGCTAAACAGCAGCGCACGCAGTTTCTGCGTATCGATTCCCCCGCCGTCATCTTCAACTTCGACCACAACGTAATCGCCGACCTGTGTGGCGGAAAGCCGAATCACGCCGGTTTCAGGCTTACCCGCTTTTCTTCTCTCCTCCGGGGATTCAATGCCGTGAGCAATGGCATTTCTCAAAAACTGTACGAGAGGATCGTTCATCTGCTCCAAAACGCGCTTGTCAATCTCGGTTTCCCCACCCTCGACCACCAACTCGACCCGTTTTCCCAGCTTAAGGGCCAGATCGCGCACAATTCGCGGGAATCGTTGAAAGAGCTGAATAATGGGAAGCATACGGATCCGCATGACCGAAGCCTGAAGATCGTTGGCAATGCGGCCAAGGGACTGAGTAGACTCATTCATTCTAAAGTTAAGGAGCTTTAGTCGCCTCAACTCCTGTTTAGGCAACAAACCTTCCGCGGCCAGATCCCGAACCATATCGTGAAAGAAAGTAACGGTTTGGATGAATTCCGAACGATTGACGACAAGTTCGCCTACCTGGTTAAGGAGTTGATCGACTTTTTGGGCATCAACCCTTAAAGTTGCGGCATTGGTCGGCATTTCTTCGAAGGAGGCTTGTGAGCGTTCCTTGGAAAAATATTTGGCGAAATCGGCCGCGGAACGCCCTGGGGAATGCCCCTTTTGCTCCTGCTTATCGTAAATCGGCACGTCAATGACCGGTAACTCCTTGGAACTCGAAGAGACAGTCTCCCCGGCATGGAAGGCGATATCTATTTTATCGTCTTTATCCTCCAGGACAGGTGAGAGCGGGCGGGCTGATTTGTCCGCATAAAAACCGGACAAATCCAACGTGGGCAGTTGCATCTTTATCTTACCGGCGATTTCCAAAAGCTTTTGCCGTAGCGGGGCAAGGTCGAGGCTGTCCATCTCCTTGAAGGCGTTTAGAGAGCCCAGCCACTCATTTAGCAACTCCACAATGCCGCCGTAGTCCATGTACTTTGAAGATTGTATCAAGCTTTCGCTGAGTTCGGAGGCCTTTTCAAGGCCCACCTTGTCGGAGCGGGATCCGGAAACGGCTTCAGCGAGGCTGACAAGGTTCTGCTGAAAGGAACCCAGGAAAATCGCAAACAACTCCTGGTCTTCTTCCTCTATCTGAGCGGAGGGGGAAAAGGATAGGGTTTCAACAGGCTGAGGTATGGCAAGTTGAGGCACCAAACGCCGGAAGACGGCCGCATGAGCTTCAAGCGACTCCAAGGCCTCGCGCCGAGAGGCGCCCCCCCCGTTTGTCAGGCCGCTTGACCATTGTTCCAACCGCGTCAAGATCGGCTGATAGTCCATGTAACGCGCGGAGGCAATAAGGGTTTCAACCAAAGCTGCAAGGCTTTTTCGATCGTCATCGCCAATAAAGGTACTTGCAGAGGAATTGAGCAGATCAAAAAGCAGGGACATATTTTCTTGAAACAAATTGACGAAAATAGCCAAAAGCTCTTCGTCTTCCTCTTCAATAGGGCTATGTTCATCCTGAATCGAATCGCTATTTTCGGACAAATGCGAATCAATTCGGGATTTGGCAGGTTCTACAGGCGGCTCGACCGCGACCTCACTCTCGCTTTTTAGGACCGAGAAGCCGTCATCGAGGAAAGCCTCATGCAGACTTTCAAGCAACGATGAATCGATGGCCGGTTCGCTTCCATTTTCTTTGACATGGTCGACAGCTTTGGAGATCAAATCGACACAGTCGAGGAGCAAACTTATGCCGGCCGGCGGAACAGAACGCTCGCTGCTTTGAACCGCAGCAATAAGGTTTTCCAATTCATGGGTCAGGCCGGTCAGACCTTCGAACCCCATGCAGGCCGAAGCCCCCTTAATACTGTGAGCGGCCCTGAAGACCTGGGCGATCTGCTCACCGGCAACGCCCTCCTGCTCTAGAGCCAGGAGGGATTTTTCCATATCGATCAGATGTTCACGAACCTCTTCGACATAGTCCTGCAAGAAATCCTGCGATGCCATAGACTTCCCTTTTTAAGAGATGGAAGAAAATCGAGCAGATAAGCTCGATGCCGCGCTCACGCCGCACCGAGCACCCTCAGCAATTCCTCTTCGTCTCCCTTTCTGATGATGTCCCTGACCCCGATGCAGCGAGTTCTTGCGGCGAGGTCCGGAATATCGAGCAGAGTATATAGAATTATGAAGGCCTTGGGATCAAGCCGCAATATTTCTTCTGCCGCGGCAATTCCATCCTTTCCCCGCATAGTTACATCCAGGGTGACCACATCGGGCCGGAGTTTTTCATAGAGCAAAACGGCATCATCTCCGTTCTGGCCCTTTCCCACAACTTCATGACCGGCACTGGTAAGGCACCGCGATATGGCATTGCGGAGCAGATTTGAATCGTCTACAACAAGCACGCGCTTTGGCATAAAAATCCGATCTTTCCTATCCCATAACAAGCATCGGCACAGGGCCGGGCACCACAAAGAACCACAAGGTCTAAATACCTTGACATCGAGGGTGCCCAACCGTACCAGCACCGATGCCGGTAGTATCCATCCGCCCACAACCCGGGTCGGCTAGGCTTTGCCCACCTGGCCCGCAGCCCTCACCAGGCGGATGGATTTCAGTTACTTTTCGCACAAATCAGACAGTCGGCCCATTAGTATTTTGTTATTGGCCGCCTCTAACATTATACGGCATTTGATTGCTGTTTGTTGAATCATTGACAGTTACCTTAAACTGCTGAATCAGGGCGCTAAAATTGTCCACGGTTCCTATCAGACTTATACTGAACTGATGGGAGTTCTGGGCGCCCGAAGCGTTGGTGGTAGCAACCTTTTCCATTTCCTGAATAATTCGCAAAAGCTCCTGGGCGCGTTCTCTCTGCTTGCCGGTCATATTGGTGATGCTTTCAGCATGCTCGTTCATTTTCTGCATTTCACCGATAACCTTGTTCGAGTCGTTTGCCTGAACCATGGTCGAATCCGACACGGCTTTTGAAAGTTCGGCCACTTCATTAATGATCGAACCGGCGAGTTGGCGCCGTTTACCCTGTTCGGAAGTCATGTCCATAATTTCACTGGAGAGCGCCCGCAGATCGTCCATGGCCCTGGCGACGTTTTCGGTTACCGCCCGCTGCCCGGAAGTCGTCTGGCTGATGTCGTGAATGAGCTCATTGGTTCTTGCGACAGCATTAACTATGGCGTCGATGGCATGACGGCTTGACGAAACCAGATCGGAGCCTTCCTTAACACGATCCGCGCTGCCCTTGATGAGAACCGAGATTTCCTTGGTCGATTCCGCGGTTCGCTCGGCAAGTTTACGCACCTCTTCGGCAACAACGGCAAAACCTCTTCCGTGTTCTCCCGCGCGGGCGGCTTCAATTGCGGCATTCAAAGCGAGCAGGTTGGTCTGATCGGCAATATCGGAAATAACTTCGATAATTTCGGTGATCTGCTCAGAACTTTCCGCGATGTTATTCATACTTGCGGCCACTTTTTCGACAGCGGAGCGTCCATCGACGGCGGCCTTACGGGACTGTTCAGATTCCACGTCGGCCTCCAAAGCCTTTTCGACAACAGCACCGATGGCCGCGTTCATCTCTGCGGCCGCCAAGGCGGTTTTGGCAGCGGCATCAGCCTGGAGGGCCGCGCGCGCGGCAACCTTTTGGGCGGTCTCACCCATGGCACTAATAATTTGTTCGGCATTGGCAACCATTTCGCTCTGGCTCTGAGCGGCCTTTGCAATCTTATGGCTACCATCGGCGAACTGCTCGACCAAAGTTGCCGCCTCTTTAAAAGAAGAACGGGTTTCCAAGGCGTTTTTCTGGACTTGTTCAGCCGTCTGCCCCATGGTTACAACGCGCGCCAGAACGTCACCGGCTCTCGCGGACTGTTCGGTGGCGTTTCTGGCGATATTGGCCGAGATGTCCTTAACCTTGGAAACAGAGACAGCAACCTCCTTATTGCCCTCGATGATCGTGCCGAAGGTTTCCTGCAGTTTTCCGATCAGGCCGTTAAAGGCCTGCTGCAAACCTGCGATTTCGTCTCTACCTTTAACTTCCACCGTACGGGTAAAATCGAGGGATCGGGCAATTTCGGTCATTTCGTCTGCAATTTTAATCAGAGGCTTCGAAATAGGACCGCCAACGGTAAAGTCACCGATGAAGATGAGAATGACAAGGCCGATAAAGAAGTATGTGTAAGACAAAAATTCCTTATTAAGCGGAGCCATTTCCTCGCCGTAATCGGCGCCGCTGGCAACCGCCCAGTTCTTGGCAGGAAAATTTCCATAGGCGTTGGTGTGAACGAAGCCAACCATTCGGACCGCGGTCTTGTGAGTCTGCTTGTTGGTGTATTTATAATGGGTTACACCCTCTGGAGCGCTTTTTAACGCATCATAGGCCTGAGGAACCTTGAGGCGACCCTGCAACCTTCTGCCAAGAAGATGGCGAAACGGATAGATTATGACCGCGCCCGTATCGAGATCCGTTACGTAGGTATAGCCCGATTTTCCAACTTTACCAAAGAAGTCGTTAAGCTTGTCTACCGCCTCCCAATCGAGATATCCGGCAACAACGCCTTCAACCTGGTTGCCTCTCATTATGGGCACGGCGATCGGAAGCGAGAACCCCCCGGACTTTGGCGCCACCTTTTTAATTGTTGGGAAATTCCCGAAATTACCTACGTACTGTTCCCCCTTCATCGCGGTATCGAACCAGTCGGTATTTTTTTCGTTGCTTCCGATCAGGCTGGGGATGTTTGAGGCTACACACCTGCCCGAAGAGTCAGTTAAAGTAATCAGAGAGAAATGATAGATTTTGGCGAATTGCGCCAAATCGTCAGTGGCCTCTTTGACGTTATTGCCGTTTTCCAACGCGTCCTTATAAACCGGAGATTTAGAGCACATTATAATATTTTGAACACGTTCGTTCATATACATTTCAAGGGAGAGCGAGACACGATGGGAATACCCGACCAGCTTGTCATTTAACTGAGAAACAGTCATGTTCCTACCGGAGGTATAACCGTAGATGGCCAATATCGACGAGGGCAAAAGTGCAGCCACGAGGAAGAGGGCCAACCACTTATATTTTATTGATTTTGTTATAAACCCAAATATCTGCATGCCTCACTCCTTTATTATTTATGATCTGTAATTTGCTGCTGCTAACCCGAATAAACACTCCCACCGGCGTGGGAATTATCATATTCCAACAAAGCTGTCTGAATTCCAAGATCGACATCTCTGGATTGCGCGGGTTTTACGATTCGCTTGAAGTCGAGCAAAATTATCAAGCGCTGCGAGAGCTTTACGACTCCGCTGATATAGGCCGACATGGCGCTCGAGGACACGAGGTTGGGAGCCGGTTCAATTTCGCCCACGGGCACCTTCATAACCTCGGAGACCGAATCGACAACGAAGCCGGTAACATGTCCATCGAGTTCGATGATAAGAATTCTGGCCTTCCGGTTTTGAGCAATATCCTCTACTCCATCAATCCGCAGAACCCACTTGAGGTCGACTACCGGGAGGATCCTGCCGCGAAGATTGATCATGCCGAGAATAGCTTCGGAAGCATTGGGAATGGGGGTTATGGCCGTAAACCTGATGATTTCCTGAACCATCAGGATATCGACCCCGAATTCCTGGTGGCCGATCCGAAAACTCACGAGCTGCAACATCTGCCGAGCTTCTTCCCGAATGTGCGAAGCCCGGTTGGATAAATTATTCATCTGCATGCGACATACTCCTTCTCAGCTTAGGTCCGAGTCCGACAGTTCCACCATTGTCCGACCTGGGCACTCGGAATAAACCCCGGCGCTCCGGGAATCGAAAAGGTCTGAAAAACCCAAGATATCCTTAATTTCTTGAGCATACCCCAGGCTCAGGAGCTTTTCGGGTAGCTCCGGCCTTAGGCACACTTCGGGGGTAAGAGCAAACACTTGTCCCCCGGCTTGTTTCACGCACCGCATCCCCGCAACACCGTCCTCCGCGGGACCCGAAAGGGCAATTGCCACAAGGCGGGACTGCAAGGTCTCAGCCGCACTGGTCAACAGCTCATCAAAAAAACCATTTTCGGAGGGTTCGATACCGTTTTGGGCTACCCTCACCCGGTTTTGCTCCCTAAAGAGGCCGTAACGCTCCTCGTTGGACACAACATAACAACAGCCCGGGTTTAGCTGTGCGGAACCCAAGACTCTTTCCATGGGGATGGGAGTGTCCTTCCTCGTATTTGAGATCAGCGCTTCGGTAACTTTCCACGGCATATCCACGCCAATCAGGGTGGGAGGCAAAGACTTCTCTCCGGGGATGGCGAAGATAAGCTTAAGCAGGGCTGGGATGCCCCCGGCGCCGCAAATCACCAGGATGACTTTTTCGGATCCGGCCTCGGCACTCCCGTAGAGATCCGTTGGAACAGCGCCCCCCAAAGGCTCCCTTCTGCGAATGTAGCGCACGGCATTTAGCTGAACGCGTGAGGCCTGGACAATGCGATCACAAAATTCATTGCTAAGAAACCGGCTCGAGTGCACGGCGGCATTGGGCGGCTTTTGCAAAACCTCGACGGCCCCGTATTTAAACGACTCGTAGGTAAGCCTGGAGGTAGCCTCGGTAAAGGCGCTCAGCACAACCACTGGCCTAGGGCTTCGAATGAGGATGTGTTTTAAGGCTGTGAGGCCGTCCATCCTGGGCATCTGCAGGTCCATGGTCACCACATCGGGTTTTAGCTCTCCGACCATTCTAAGGGCTTCGATACCATCGTGGGCAACCCCGGCTACACTCATACGGCTGTCGTTTTCGAAGATGCTTCGGAGCACGTTGCAAATAAGGGGCGAATCATCGACGATGAGCACTCTGCAGGGGGGGGCCGAAAACCGCTCAGAAAGGAGGGGCAACTCCTCGACCTCAGAAAACTGCTCAGTGAAAGCAGCCAAATTTTCAAACACCGGCAACCGCTTCTGAACGACCGTTATGTCTTCGAGTGAAAACCATTTTGAAAGAACAGCCATCGTGGAGGCTCTAGACAACGGAGAGGCAATAATAATATCGGAAAGCGAGGCGCCTTTTTCGATGAGGTAATAAATTTTTTTCTGCTCATTGTAATTTTCGACTGCCGAATCATCCAGAGCAGACTGGGAGTCGGTAGTTATAATGTGCTGATCGGGATCAGAGACGAAATTATAGAGGAAATTGGCCTCGCTGACAGTTTTTAGACCTTCAGCGATAAGCGAGGAAAGGGCGTGCCTTTGTCCCCCCTTTGGCACATCCCCGCCTTTCCAGCCATACCCGCCTCCGGAGGTGCACAAAAGCTCGTAGAAGGCCTGAACGCCGCGCAAATGCTTAAAGGAAGCCGAGAGCAGGTCCCCGTCCCTAATGGAGAATTCTCCCTCGGAGCCATCATCGTCAAAAACGGAGAGCACGCCCGTAGCCTTTCTCAAGGCCAGAGCGGTGCTCAACTCCAGAGGACTTCTCTTCCTCAAGTCGTCGTCGTCGCCAAAATGGCT
Organism: Deltaproteobacteria bacterium; assembly: GCA_021780695.1. GTDB lineage: Bacteria > Desulfobacterota > Syntrophobacteria > Syntrophobacterales > Syntrophobacteraceae > SbD1. The sequence continues at coordinate 205,915 of JAJXYD010000001.1, read as the reverse complement.
CCGGTTCTGCTGCCAGTGGACGATTTCGGAAAGCCATTGAGAAAAGGACTCCTTGCGGCACTGGGCATCAAATCTATCGATTGTAAGAGAGGGCCACACACAGAGCCCCTCAAGAGCTTGCCTGTCGCTCATAAACCAGCAGGGAACAAGCCATGTATGGGGATGACACCTCCAGGCCAGAGCCAAGTTTTTGGACGCACCGACCGGGGCTCCGGCTATTATGACATCGGCTTCCGATGGATTGATCTGGATTCTCAGTGCGTCCTGTCCATGAATAAAGACAATATCGCCATTTAGGCCAGATAGCTGATCCAGCAGTTTTTCACACTCGATTGGCTCTGCCAATAGCAGCACTTTCATCTTTGAGCAGCCTGAATCCGGAGACCTTTTTCAAGGCTCCATTTGATAGATGAGAGATTATCAACCGACCCTGAAAAATATTTTCGGGCAGCCAGGGCGAAACGGTTATCAACCATTGCGCCGACATCGACATTTGTCTGCAAAAGATTGTCACGGCGCATCTCGCGGACAATTTCATTTAGCTCCGCGGCAACCGGAACGTAAAGATCAAAGCGAAACCTGCCTTTGGGATGCGAAAAGCTGTATTGAATTATTTGGGGCACCATCCCCCAATAGGTCGAAAGGATCCCCTTGGCCTTTTGGAGATGGGTTTGGGCCCATAGGCCGGAGGCCGCGGCCATACCGACCAGGGTCTGGACCAATTGAGGATGCGATCGTATCAGTTGGGTTCGCACAATAAGGACATTGCAAATGAATTTAGGCCAGATGGCCTCGACATTGAGAAACCGCTTGCCGATGCCGTTCGCAATGGCTTCGCTGCCGAAGGGCTCACCCACAAAATAGCCGTCGATTTGCGAGGAAGCCAATGCAGCGGGCATATCCGGCGGAGGCACTTCGACGGTCTTGACACTGGATGCATCCAGATGATTTTGACGCAGATATCGCCGCAGAGCCAGGTATTGCCCCGAATACCGGATAGGTACGGCAATCGTTTTCCCCTCGAGGTCCAGGGGGGATTCGATAGTAAGACCGGCTCTCATAACCATGGTGCTCTCGTTGCGGTTACCAATGTATACGATCTTTAGCGGCACACCCTGCTCGAAGAGCCTGATTGCAAGGGGGGCTATAATGAATGCCGCCTGGATCGCCCCGGAGCGAAATGCCTGGGCCATGTCCGAAAAAGAACTGAATTTTACAGCCTCGAAATGAAGGTTGTCGTTTTTTGTCTCATGGTCGATCACGGGGGCCGCAAGGTTTGTAACCACGGGCATATAGCCCATGCGAACTATCTTGCGGGCGCCTCCGCCCCAGTCAAGATAGAGATGCAACAAGCTGATAAAAACCAGCCAGCAGGCGGCGATCAGGCAGATACGAACCCCGCTCGATGTTGGGATTGACAACCTGTTCATAGCGCCACATGGACTCCCAGCTGGTGATAGATATCGTTTCGCATCTGGTTTAACACAGGGCTCGACAGCAGCCTGGGATGAGGCACCTCAATAGGACGGCTGGAGTGAAGCCGGCCTGGAGGCCCGTTCATAATGACCACCCGATCACTTAACTGGAGCGCCTCATCTATATCGTGGGTCACGAAAAGAATAGTGGTTTTATCGAGCATCCCATGCAGGTAGAGAATTTCTTCTCTCATTTGCAACCGGGTAAGATAATCAAGGCCCGAGAAAGGCTCATCTACCAGAAGCACATCCGGTTTGGCGGCGAGCGCGCGCGCCAGTTCGGCCCTTTGCCTCATGCCCCCTGAAAGCATATGGGGGTAATAGTCCTCATAGGCTTCAAGAGATACCAGCTCAAGGTACTGCCTGGCCTCCTGGCGCCGCTCCGATTCATCCTTGAGACCGTTAAGCGCAAGGGAGACGTTTTTTAAGATAGTATGCCAGGGGAAAAGGGCTCCTTCCTGGAATACAAACATATGGTCAGCGCGCGGTCCCTGGACCTGGTGTTCATCTATCCAGACCGATCCGCGGGTTGGTTTCACAAATCCGGCCACAATTTTTAGCAAAGATGATTTGCCGCAACCCGAGTGGCCAAGGATAGAGACAAATTCACCGGTTTGGATAGCCAGGTCGATATTTTCCAGCACCAGAGCGCAATTGCCATTTGCGCTGCCGTTTTCCCCATTGCGCCAACGCTTTGGGCCCCGAGGCTCCTTTGGGTATTCGAGCGAGACGCGATCAAAAAGGATCTTATTTTTGCTCACTTTTCCACCTCAGAGATTCCATCGTCCCTAGTTGCCGCATAATACGATCGAGGACAAGGCCTATCAGCCCGATGACTACCATGGCCGCAGCTACCCGGTCAAGGCGCAGGGCGTCGCGGCCGTCTACAATAAGAAAACCAAGGCCGCTTTTCATCCCAATCATCTCCGCGGCCACCACCACGACCCAGGCTACCCCCAGAGTCATCCGTAGCGCCAACATGATGTTTGGAAGGATTGCCGGCAAAATGACGTTTGTAAAAGACCCCCAGCGCGACAACTGCAGATTTGCACCCACCTGGAAATACATCGGATTGATGTTTGCGCTCGCATCTATGGCTGCGATAAGAAGCGGAAAGAAACTGGCGAGGAAGATAATAAAAATTGCCGGCAGGTCTCCTATGCCAAACCAGAGTAGTGCAAAGGGAGCCCAGGCGAGAGGAGATATCGGTCTTAAAAATTGGATAACGGGATTAAAAATTCTGTAAAGGGTGGGGTAGCGACCAAGCACGATCCCAAGGGGCACAGCCGTAACAATTGCCAGATAGAAGCCGACAGTGACCCGAAAAAGGCTTGCGACGCAATGTTTCAAAAGGCTTCCGTCGATTATTAACCCGCCAAGCGCACGCACGACCTGTGCGATACTCGGGAATAGTTCAACGTTGCCTGTTGAAGCAGTCATCACAATCCCACAATCATGCTAAGTCCCAGCAATTTAATGCGGTGAGATCTTTATAGTATCAGCCACTTCGCCAAAAGAGACAAAAAGGCAAAAAACGGCCGGCGCCCTAAAACCCCATTCCCAAATTGGTTTGCCTCTTTAGTTTTAAAGAGTTTACAGTTAAACGACATCAATTTTCAAGCAATTTGTATACCTAAGGCTAAAGTTACCAAGGGGCGTCAATACCTGGGAAAAGTCCGCCACCCACTATCAGTGATAGGTCTTATATTCGTGAATGTGAGAACAAAAAGGCAATGAGATCCGTCAAAGGGATAGACGTCCTTGGAAATATTTTCTCTATACTTGCTATTTCAAGCAGTTAAGACAGCTATTACCCCCCTTTGGAACCGAGGGCAGCCATCTTCTCAATTACGCTTTTGAAAGCATTTTGCTCGGCCTGCACTGATTGTGCATCAGGCTCGAAAAATATAGAAAAATCTATCTTTTGGCAGGCGGCAGGAGCTGGACCGTTTCCCATAAATCGTTTGACAGCCGTTAAAAACATAGCCTAACATGTAGCCGAACAGTTAGGTTAAAATCTGTCTTAATCAGATAATATTGCTGTATAATTGAGTATTTGGCAGAGCCTTAGGCACAAAAACGAGGTGTCGCAATGAAGATTTCCTACAAGGGCAGTTTGCAGCGCTCCATGATTATTTACTTCCTGATGATCAGCTTTGCATCGCTCATGATCGCCTCCGAGTTCCTCTACGACACCCATAGCAAAGTGCTTTACACAGAACTGACACGAAATTTCGACAGGCTGCAATCGGGAACACTCCAGCCCGCCCAGGCCTTCCAGCCGATCAGGATAATAAGAGACAAAGCCATCCTCATGGTGGTTCTATTCCTTGTCGTGGTTTTGATCCTTCTCACCATGTTCATAAAGAACATAACCGAACCGCTTCAGCATATGATAGAGGCTTCAAAATTGGTTTCCGCCGGTGATCTCAGCCAGACGGTAACTATTCGGACCGACAATGAATTGGCGGAATTGGGCAATACCGTCAACGATCTGACAAGCAACCTTCAGGAAATGATTTTGCTCTCCAGGGGCATCAGTACGACCGTGACTAAATTCGCGGATGAGTTTTCAGAGGTTTTGAACGCTGAAAAGATCGAACCGGAAAGACTCGAAGGTCTTCGCCAGAAAGTAAATCTTTTAAGCTCCGAGGCCAAATTCATACACCAGATCGTTCAAAACTGCAAATTCTACGGAATCGGGAGGTAATGAAGTGGTTCCTGTCTGGCTCGCTTTCCCATGCGGTATTTTGATCGCAACCATAGTAACAATCGTGGGATTTGGTGGCGGCATCTTCTGGGTACCCTTCCTACTGATTGCGCTAAACATCCCCCCCGCCTCCGCCCTTCTGACTTCGCTCCTTATTCAGGTCGCCGGCACCGCTTCAGGAAGCATTGCTTTTATCCGCCGTAAAAAGGTGGACATCAGGCTGTCGTTACTTCTTCTGGCAACGGCTTTACCCTCATTGATCATTGGTTCCTATATCGGCTGTCATCTCACCCTCTCGCATATAGGACTTTTGATCGGTTTGATATCTCTTGGCACAGCACTATTTTTTGTTTCCTCCAACCACAAGTATGGCGATGAAGGCGATGAGCGGGTAAATCTCAAGGCCGCCTTCAAACATTCCTGGATCGTGTGCATCACGGGAGTAATGTGCGGCATGCTCACCATCAACATCGGCGAGTGGCTGGTACCCATAATGCAAAAGAAGATGCGCCTGAAGATGAGCAATTCGGTGGCCACTTGCGTGATGGTTACGTGCGGCATGTCAATACTGGCCGCCGCTTCGCATTTTGTTATGAAAAACAGACCCAACCTCACTGTAGCGGCATGGGGCATACCGGGCGTGCTTATCGGAGGCCAGATCGGTCCACGATTGCTTAACAGAATCGATGAGAGACAGCTAAAAGAGGCCTTTATCTTCCTATTGACTCTAATTGGAATCCATCTTGTGTACCGATCCTGTCTTTAATCGGGAGATTAAGGGCCTGCAGGGGGTTTCCCGACACAAAAATTGCGGTTTAAATGAGATATGCCCGACCTTGCGTAAATTGCTAATATTTCAGCACCGTCGCCACCTTTGTTGAGCGTTGACTCCACATTGAATTAGTTAGTCTGCCCTTTTATCCGGTTTTACACCATTAAGCCGGCCTCCTACGGCAAAAGTTCCCTGTAGGACACGGGGCGCCCCTCTTAAAAGAACTCTCTCAGTACAGACCGACAAAAAAAGGCAGTCACGGAATTTCCCGTAACTGCCTTTTTGAAATGATAGTCCCAACGGGGTTCGAACCCGTGTCTCCGGCGTGAGAGGCCGACATCCTAGGCCACTAGACGATGGGACCACAAAAAAATATGGCTGGGGGACTAGGATTCGAACCTAGGTAGGCAGATCCAGAGTCTGCAGTCCTGCCGCTGGACGATCCCCCAACAAGGCGAGAGAATAAACAAAGCTCCCCCTAAAGTCAAGCACGAAAGCCACCCATGGGGCCAAGACGGGCAGGCTGACAAAAGGAGTTTCCGCTAAGGGGCGGGTAATTTAGCTCGCAAAACGGCCCAGAACCTTTTAATGCAATTGAGTATTTCGAGGCGATAGAAAAACCTGCTATAATCCGGACTGTATCGTTAATCGAGTCTTTTTTTCGGAGGCTAAATTATGACAACCGTAATGCCTGAAGGCGAAGCACTGCGCAAGGCCGTTAAGTGGATCTCCGAGGAGATCACGGAACACCCGGGAAAAGCGACACAGAAACTGGTAACCGAGGCTGTGGCAAGGTTTGACCTCTCACCAAAGGATGCCGATTTTCTTATCTCCTTTTATAAAAAAGGCGCCGATTCTCCTCGGACGAGTTGATTCTAAAGCCCGGCGCGCACAAGATCGTGAACTCGGATAATGCCGCACACACGATTTTGTGCGTCAAGCACGGGGAGAACAGAGATTTGGGAGGGGCGGTTTTCCATGAGGCTAAGGGCTTCGGCCGCCATCCGGCTGTCATGGATGACCACCGGGTTTGAGGTCATAAGCTTGTCGATCTCAATATCGAGAAATCTCTCGTTATTTTGCACGGCCCTACGCAGATCCCCGTCGGTAAAAATCCCAAGCAACTCGCCCCGTTCGGAAAGAACCAGGACCGCCCCCATGGCCTTTCCGGTTAAAGTGAAGAGGGCATCACGCATAAGAGTGCCGCTTAGGGCAACCGGCAGTTGATCGCCCGAATGCATGATATCCTTTACCCTGAGGAGCAGACGCCGTCCCAAAGCCCCCGAGGGATGGAGGCGGCTAAAGTCTTCGGAAGAAAAGCCCTTTTCCGTAAGGATGCAACCCGCAAGGGCGTCTCCCAGGACCATGGCGGCGGTGGTAGAGCTGGTGGGGGCAAGATTTAGGGGGCAGGCTTCGGACTCAACCGATGCGTCCAGGCAGATATCGCAATCCCTGGCCATGGCCGACTGGGTCTTACCCACCAGGGCAATGGTTTTAAGACCAAATCTTTTAAACACCTGGAGCAAGCCCAGCACTTCGGAGGTCTCTCCGCTATTGCTAAGAAACAGCCCTACGTCTCCGGGCTGAATTATCCCCAGATCTCCGTGCATGGCCTCCACGGGGTGGATAAAAATAGACGGGGTCCCGGTACTTGAAAGGGTAGCCGAAATTTTCCCGGCTACTATGCCCGACTTTCCCAAACCCGAGGCAATCACCTTGCCTTCCATCCGGGCAAGGCACAGAACCGCCTCTTCAAACTCGCGGCCAATCCGGTCCCGAACGGACTCAAGGGAACATATTTCTTTTTGTATCAAATCTTTTGCGAGATCAAGACATTGAATCATTGTTTAGACCACCTGCGGTTAGCTTTTCGCGTTGAGATAGCTTCTCAAACTGAATTGCGCGTTATTGATTTTGAGTTTTCTACGGATATTTTTCCTGTACCTTCCAACGGTGCTTTGAGCAATACGCAGTCGCCGTGCTATTTCCTGGGTTGTTACTCCGTTCTTTATAAGGGAAGCGATCTGCAATTGGGCAGAGGTCATCTATCAATCTTTTGGTTTCCCGCTCATTTTCAACGGCTTTTAGGGCACGCACCACCGAATGGTATAGCAGTTCGCTCTGAAAAGGTTTGGTCAGCAGACCAAAAGCCCCGAACTCAAGGGCGCTAATGGCAAGGCATTTATCGGCATCCCCTGTAACGACAATGATTTTTAGGTCCTCGCTAAAGCGGAAAATCTGCTCCAACCCACAGGCATCAAGCAGCGATGATATCGCAAAAAATTATGTCGGCCCTATCGCTCTCAAGACTTTGGAACGCGGACTCACAAGCAGTAAAGGCCACGACCTGAAGCCCCCAGCCCACAATCGCCTCCCTGAGATTTTGGCAGATCACGGGGTCCTCATCCACCACAATGATCCTCGAATTTCTGAAGGCTTCCAAAGTCTTCACTTTCGACCATCTCCTCCGAAGCACAAAAAAACCAACCAGACTAAAAGGGCGCCAACACAATACCGGATAACGCAGGGATCTCCATAGGGCGCTTATCACACATTGAGCCGTTTTGTTACCAAAAATCCGAACTAAACGCAATAAGTTAGCCATTTAGTGTGAAATACCCTATAATGGACAAGCTATATTTTAAGTATCAATACCTCTTAGCCGATATAGATAAAAATAATTTTGGGGTTAATCAATGCCTTTATTTGTCTTCCCTTGCAACAGGGTACTGAGTTGACATGGCGAAAGTGCTGCTAGTCGAACACGATCCGGCCTGGCGCGATGTTGCCATGCAAGGCCTTACCACACACCGGGTAGAATGTTGCGCGGCTTTGGGAGATGCCTACAAGCTGCTGGGAAAGCAGGCATTCGACGTAATCGTGGTGAGCATAGAAACCAACTACGGCGACAATGTCAGGAGCCTCAAAGGCAAGCTCCCCGCCCATACTCCGGTACTTGTAGCAAGCGAACAGGCAAAAACCGAACACATTGTAGAAGCGGTAAAGGGGGGTGCTTTCGACTTCCTGGCCAAGCCCTACAACGTGACCAGGATAAAGCTTGCCGTCGATCAGGCAATCGAGAACCGGGCCTTAAGAAACGAAATCGACTATCTGCGGCGCACACAGGATATGCCCTATGATTTCGACAGGATTATAGCCGTAAGTCCGGCGATGGGAAGGGTCATCTCCACCTTGAAAAAGATTGCCGATTCCGAAGCGACCATACTTATCACGGGAGAGACCGGAACAGGCAAGAGCATGCTCTCGGGAACGGTGCATTTTAACAGCCGCAGACGTGTAAAACCCTTTGTAAAAATAAACTGCGCAAATATTCCGGAGACTTTGCTCGAAAGCGAATTGTTCGGACACGAAAGAGGGGCGTTCACGGGGGCGGCCAAAACACGAACGGGACGTTTGGAGCAAGCCAACGGCGGCTCGGTTTTCTTGGACGAAATAGGAGAACTGACACCGTCTTTGCAGGCTAAACTTTTACGTGTGCTCGAGGAAAAATGTTTTGAGAGACTGGGGGGCAATCAAACCATCCGCACGGACATCCGTATAATAGCGGCAACGCACAAAAACTTGGAAGCCAATGTCGAGGCCGGCACATTCCGAGAAGACCTCTATTACAGGATAAACGTCTTAAGGGTGCATCTTCCGCCTCTAAGAGAAAGGGCCGATTGCATCGAACCCCTTTCAAACTACCTCCTTCAAAAGAACTGCCGTGACCTCAAAAAAGAATTCAACGCCTTTGGCCCGGGGGTCATGGAACTTTTCAAACGCCACCCCTGGCCTGGAAACGTACGGGAACTTTCAAACACCATTGAACGGGCGGTTCTTCTTGAGGAAAGCAACCGGATAACCTTGCAGAACATATCCCTTCCGGGTTTTTCGCATAAAGTGGAAGTTTCCTCCAAGCCCATAAAAGACCTGGAAACAAGTGAAAAAGACCTGCTTCTAAATGCCCTTGAAAATAGCGACTGGGTTCAGAAAGACGCCGCGGTGCGTTTGGGGGTAACTGCTCGAAAGCTTAACTATATGGTCAAAAAACACGGCATAACCCACAGCCGATGGCGCAGGAACAAGTGAGCCCGTTATCCGGGCTCACTCCCGCGGCTTCCTAATTTTCCCGCAGTTGGGCCTCCAGTTTTTCGATGTTGGCCCTGGCAAAATCGATATCCGGATCAAGTTCTAGGGCTATGGAGTAGAGCCGGATGGCCTCGCGCTTATGGCCGAGTTCTCTAAGGTTGGAACCGATGTTGGCGTAGTCTATCGCGGAGCCCGGGTCAAGTTCTATTGCCCGTTCAAAGGAAGCGATCGATTCCTCGTGCCTTTTTAGCTTAAACAGGCAAAACCCACGAAGATTAAAGATTTCCTTTAGCTCGGGATTTGCTTTTTCGGCCAGGCCAAGGGCTTCGAGAGCTTCTTCGTACTTTTCCAAATCCTTTAGGCACGAACCGATATGAACGTAGATGCTGCCGATTTCCCCCTGCGCCGGGGATTGTCCAAGAGCGCGGGTAAAAAGAGAAAGGGCGGTCTCCACCTCCCCTCGCAACTCAAGGGAATGGGCCAGAAAGAAAGTTAGATCATAGCGGGGTCCAAAGGTGGCGAGCAGCCGGTCCATCTGAGTGACCAACTCATCACCGTCAAGGCTTCTCAGCATGGTTCTCGCGGCGTGCTGGGCAAAATCGGTATTGCGGGTGTGGTCCAGAAAGTGAGCGCCGGGGATAATGGTGTACACTGCGGGAACCTGCAATAGGGGGTGAGTGGTGTTTACAACCAAAACCTGGAGGCCGATTTTGGAAAGGGCACCCACGCATCTCTCGATTTCCACCCTTAAATTTTGGTCATCGTGATTGGGAAGCTCATGGATTGATTTTTTCCCGCCGCTTTCCATAAGATAGGAGGCTTGTTCCAAGTTTTCGTACTTTGGAAGCGTGGGAGTGTAGGAAGTGCGGCTCTGAAAATCGCCTGCCAGTTGCGCGACCTCTGTCAAGGCCCGGCACAGGGACTTTTCCGGATTGGAGGTGGTCCCGGCGGTAAAGACTATTTCGCTGCTTTCGGGAAATGTAGTCGGATCGAAGGCCAGGGCGGCGACGGTGGGCACACCGGTATCGAGGGAAAAGTCTTTGAGAAACAACCGGATACCGTTGGAGCGAAACTTTTCCACAAGCTCGATTGCGGCCGGATCGCCAATCGAGTCTATATCGATATCCGGGGTAAGAGCCATGTCGTTACTGACAATCGAGCCGACATGCCTTTCGACAACTTCACACATCCCCTGAAGGATTGCCTCCTCGAGGCTGTTTCCACTGGCCGGGCCGTTATATTCATTAATCGTATAGAACCAGTCGATGGGAATCCACTGATCGCGCCCGAGCGTAAGGTTCCTGGCCTTTACCCACCTTAAGGGCAAATCTCTAAGAAACTCGAGGCACAAATCGGCCGGAGTGTCCGTGTCATAGATGGATTTTTTCAAGTCCACAACGGAAACCGCGAAGTCGTCGAGTTCCTTATATGTCATTTCTGGAAATGGAAACCGCTCCATGAAGGAAAAAAAGCTAAACCGCTCCATTAGTTCCATAAGAGCGCTTGCTTCGGATTGTTGGGCGGTTGCGCCTTTTCCCATCTGTTTTTTCGTTCCGATCAAGCGGGTGGCATCTTCTCCGCAAAGGCTTATATAAACTGGAATACCAAGCCTTCCGGTGTCTATTCGCATGGTTTTGGCCAGCACGTCCATATCGCACTGCGCCAAACGCTCGCGCACCCAGGTTATCGTCTGTTCGGGGGTACCGACCTTATCCTGGTCGTAGCTGTACTTTTTAAAACTGTCTTTAATCTCGATATTTGACTTCATAATTGTCACCATCAATTCCATTCGGGGGCAGGCCCCACAGTTTAGGCTGGAAGCAGCTTGTTATTTGGCGGCCTGGTCCTCAGGCTCTTCGTTTTTACGAATTATTTCAAGAAGATGGACAGCCACATTCGAAGAAAGGTAGACACGGGGCATCCCCTTTATTTTATTGAAATCCTGAACGCTTTTTGGGCGCTGGAGAGCAATCTTTATGAGCGTCTCATTGGTAAGGACCCTGAATGGGGCGCGGTCGCGACGACGGGCCTCCTTTTCTCTAAAAAGGTAGAGGGCCTTAAGGACACGCTTTCCGGCAAGGTCAAGAGACTGTGCGCCGTAAATGTGGACAAAATCACCGGGACGAAATTGTTTCTTTGTTATCTGCTGGGCGCAAAGTTTTTCGGATGTTTCGCGGGCGGCATCAAGGAGGCAGCTTTCCTCGAGTTCGGCAACCTGTTTATCTCTAAGCGGGATAAGAAAGTGGGTATCGAAACGGGCATATTCGATCTGCTCGTTTTTCAGAGGCCGTTTTGCCCAGTCGCAGCGCTGCCATTTTTTGTCAAGACTTACGCCGAAAAGTTCCTTGAGAATGGGGGCAAGGCCCAGTTGCGTATATCCGAGCATTTTAGCCGCCACTGAAGTATCGAAAACGTTTCGCATCGTGAAGTTGAAATCCCGTTTAAGCCCGGCGATGTCATTGGAAGCGGCGTGAAAGATCTTTTCGACTTCCGGGTTGGCCAGGACTTGCCCAAAGGCCTGGATGTCTCCCAGCGAAAGAGGGTCTATCACATAATCGCGTTCGCTTGTGGATACCTGTATCAGACAGATACGATTGAAATAGGCGTAAAAACTGTTGGACTCGGTATCGATCGCGACGCGAGCGGACTTTTCGATTTCCTGGAGGAAGGTCGAGAAATCGCGCCGGTTTTCGATCAGAACTGCACTGCTAAATTCCATGATGAAGCTTTTCCGCCTTTTTCTCCTATGTTATTTTTAGACAGGAAAACGAGGCCGATATGAACAAACACAAGGGCAAAAATTTCCAACCTGTGGGCCGGTCCACACGGCAAGAGCCGCCTTCCGGTTTCTATACTCCGTTCCAGGAGTTAGATCAACTGTTTGGGTTAAATTTTTCCACCCGCAAAGCCCCTTTGACTCCGCAACAGGAAAAGCCGGAATTCTATATAGACAAGATTAAAGGAGAAACCGATGATCGCATGCTATTTTGCAAGGCGATGACCGATGTGATACCTCTACGCACAAGACCCTCAGAAAAGGTCCGTCTTCGCCCCTCACGCAAAGCTCCCCTTTTTGGGGCCGAAGAGGAAAATAAGGCGTACGCCCAACTTGTCGAGCTTATCGCCGGAGAGGGTCCCTTCGAGCTTTCCAACTCAGATGAATACATCGACGGCGCAATTTTGGGGATTTGCCCCGAGATCTTAAAAAAACTGCGAGAGGGCTATTTCAGCCCGCAGGGACACCTTGACCTGCACGGGCTGAACAGAAGCGAGGCCAAAGAAGAGGTGCGCGAGTTTCTCATGGAGTCATTTGCCGCACGGAGAAGATGCGTACTGATAATCGTCGGAAGGGGGTTAAATTCCAAAGACAGGGAACCAGTGTTAAAAAAAAACCTTGTGAGCCAACTCATGCGCGCCCCATTAAAAAGAGTGGTCATGGCATTCGCGAGCGCTCGCCCCTGCGACGGCGGTTGGGGAGCCTTTTACGTTTTGCTGCGCAAAAACGGGGACAAGGGGCCGCTCATCACACCGGCTGGATAATGCCATCCTCCATCAGCCAATCGATTGTTTCGCAAAGAGGCAGACCGACCACGTTGGTATAAGAGCCTTCAATGGAGCGGACGAGAAAGGCCCCTCTATCCTGGATGCCGTATGCTCCCGCCTTGTCCATTGGCTCACCGGTTTTGACATATGCCTCTATTTCAGCACTGGTAAGCCTTTTAAAGGTAACCCGAGTTGTTACGGAAAAAACCCTTGGGACTCTATCCGAAGGTCCGGCAAGACATATACCGGTAATAACCTGGTGATCCCTGCCGCTAAGGCTTTGGAGCATTGCGACAGCGTGGGCCGCATCCCGGGGCTTTCCGAAAATGGCCCCTTCCAGGACAACTAGTGTGTCGGCGCCAAGCACCCGGGCGAAGGGGAAATCGATCCCCACGGCTTGAGTTTTGAGGCATGCGCATTTTTTAGCGACTTCGCAGGGGCCTCCCGGCTCCAGGCTGCCTTCCAGCGGGACCGGTTCGACTATACGACTTGGGCGCACCTGGAAAGACACGCCCGCGGAGTGAAGCAGACTTTTTCTTCGCGGAGATTGCGAAGCCAGCACGAGAGGCTGAAGCATCCTAAACATCGTATTTAAAACTTTCAAAAAGGAAGACGCAATAAAGAAATGAACCGTCTATGCCAAAGAGAGCATACGGTCCAGGGCAACTCGTGCGCCGGCCTTTATAGCCTCGTCAACCCGCACGACGTTCATCTCGCCCAGGTGTTCGAGGGTCTCGAAAAGATTTGCAAGGTTTATCTTGAACATGTTGGGACAAAGGGAGCGATCCAGGTCGAGCACTTTTTTATCCGGGTATGCCAAGGCGAGCCTTTCGATCAGGTTTATTTCGGTACCAATGATTATCGTCGAGCCGGAAGGAGCCTCTTTGACATATTTTTCTATGCGGCTGGTCGAACCGAAGGCGTCGGCCATAGCCACCACTTCCCTCGGGCATTCGGGGTGAACGATTATTTTGGCTTCGGGAAACCGGGCGCGTCTTTGCTTAATGTGGTCGCAGGTAAACCTTGTGTGCACATGGCAAAAACCGTCCCAAAGAATAAGGCGCGCCCGTTTTAGGGCATCCGGGTCGTTTCCGCCCAAAGGCTTGTCCGGCGACCAGACGAGCATCTGTTCGGCAGATAGCCCAAGACCGAAGCCGGTGTTGTGACCAAGATGCCTGTCGGGAAAAAACAAAACCTTTTGCGCCCGCTCAAAGGCCCATTTGAGAGCCTTATCCGCATTTGAGGAGGTGCAGACAATGCCTGAGTTTTCTCCGCAAAATGCCTTAAGATCGGCCTCCGAGTTCATATAGGCTACGGGAATTACCTCCCCAGACCCCAGGAGAGCCTCGAGTTGCCGGTACGCCGAGCCAACCGTATAAATATCAGCCATATCAGCCATTCGGCACCCGGCCTCTTCATCGGGAATTTGGACAACCTGCTGAGGGTTTGCCAGAATGGCGGCGCTCTGCGCCATGAAGTGGACACCGCAAAAAACAATGTATCGGCATTCCCGGTCTTGCGCGGCCTTTCTGGAGAGCTCGAAAGAGTCGCCAATGAAGTCTCCCAGAGCAACGATCTCTTTTCTCTGATAATGGTGGGATAAGATCAGGAGCCGACTTCCGAGCTCTTCTTTCCTGGCCCGGATCTTTTCGATCAATTCCTCGTCGCTAAGACGCGCTTCCTTCATTTTACAACACCTTTTCCATTGATAAAACCGGCCGGCACGACGGCTTTTTTGCCGGCGATCAAGGCTTGCCGTCGCGATTTGCACACTCTTCAGGACTGCTCAGTGCCTGAGCCTTTTCCATAAGGTCTTTCAGGCTGATCGCTTGCAACTTTTCGACAACAGCCTGGGAGACCTCGGCCCAAAGAATCCTCGCGGCACATTGCTCCGTGTGCTCGCATACCCAGGTTTTAGCGATGCAATCGGTCAGTTTCAGGCCGCCTTCCAAAAGCATCACGATCTCGGCAAGGTTAATATCCTGGGGAGCTCTGGCCAGCTGACGGCCCCCTTTGGGCCCGCGCACGCTTCTCAGTAAATTGGCCTTTGTAAGAGACCTTGCGATCTGCTCGAGATATTTTACACCTATACCCTGCCTTTCGGCCACAGTTCCGAGCCGCACAGGCCCCTTTTCGGCATGGAAAGCCAAATCGAGCATCAACCGGACTCCATATCTGCTTCTAGTCGAGAGCTTCATGCGCACCTTTCAGGGACGGCGGTGAATAAAGATCAAAACAAGGGAAATTTATATATCTTTTTGCCATCTCAGGGGTCAAGAGTTAAAGAGACTATAACGATAAATAGGATAGAGAACCGGCGGAATCGGTTAACGAACCCGAAAAAGACCAGAAAAAACCTTGGAGTTTTAACCCGGAATGTTATTTTACTATATTCGAACCAAGGAAGGACAAAAAGATGCATTCAAGAAGACTCGTTTTAAGATTTCCCAGAGAAATTGTCGATAAGCCCATAATCACCAGCCTGGTGCGTGACTGCAACCTCGATTTCAATATTTTAAAGGCGCAGATATTTCCGAGAAAAGAGGGAATGCTGGTCTTGGAGTTGCGCGGAACCTCGGAGGACTTTGACAAGGGGTTGCGCTACCTCGAAGAGGCGGGTGTTCAAGTTGAACCCGTTGGCCAGGGGATTCGCCGCGATGAGCAAAGGTGTTGTCAGTGCGGAGCCTGCACGGCGGTGTGTCCGACCGGGGCGCTCCACGTGGTAAGGCCGCAGATGGAGGTGGAGTTCGAAACCGAACTGTGCAGCGCCTGCGAATTGTGCGTTAAGACATGCCCTGTAAGAGCGATGATCGTAACATTCGACAAGGCCATCGCCTGAGAGAAACAGAGGATAAGAAGCCATCGGCGCGCAACAGGGCAGCCGTGATTACCTTTGAAGCCGGCGCGGGCGGCAGGGGTGGTGGTCTGTGCCTCCCGCCGGTCTTAAATTGGGGGAATGTAAGCTCATTTCCAGGTCGAATTTAGTCCAGATCGGGGATGGAGTTCGCCAATGAGTGAAAAAAAGCATTTCAATAATTTAGCAAATGGTTTAAAGGTGAAAGGCTCCATCATGGAATCCGGTCAAAAAGAGACGAGGCCCGTAATCGAGCTGGCAGTTAAGTGCGATACCATGGGAAGCGTTGAGGCCGTTTGTTCTCTGATTTCTAAAATCGAGGTCCCGGAGGCACAAATAGAGGTGATCCTTTCGGGAGTGGGCGACGTAACAAAACAGGACCTGCTGATGGCGTTGAGCGGCAGCGGCCTTGTTGTGGGGCTTAACGTCGAAGTTGTCCCCAGGCTCGAGCAGTGGATAAAGCAACACCGGGTCGAGGTTCGCCTCTACAAAGTGATCTACAAGCTGGGCGAAGATTTGGCGGCAATCGCGGCAACCATGGCCCCGACCAGAATAGAAGATAACATAATCGGCAAATGCGAAGTGGTAGCGACTTTTAAATCCCGAAAGGGAGGCGTCATACTGGGATGCAATGTTGTGCAAGGCTCTTTGCAGGTAGGCAAGCGTTTTCGTGTCGTTACGGCCATGGGACCTGTGCACAGTTCAAGAATCGAATCGCTTCAGATTGAAAAAAACCAGGTTAAGGAGGCAAGAGCCGGCCAGCAGGTTGGAGTGCAGATTCTGGGCTCCACTTTTGGCAAGCCGGGCGATTTCATAGAGTGCTACGACGAAATAGTCCGCAGGAAAGAAAGATGGTCTCCCAGCGGGGGTATTCTTCATGTGCAATCTTAATAAAATGGAGTGAGGGAAGATGAAGAAATTGCAATTCGCGGTAATATGCCAGTTCCTAATCTGTTCGTTGATTTTTTTGCTGCCCCGAACCGGCGCGGCTTTCGGCTACAATGTGGACAAACATTTCGAGAAGGGCAATATAACCTTCCCGGCACCCGATTCCCTCCAACAGGCGAAGTATTATGGCCTCAGTTCCGTAAGGCCTTTTAAAGTCACCGATATAAAGGCCAAAGTAGCCGTAGTCGAGATTATGAGCGCCCTGTGCGAATACTGCTCTTTAAATGCCGGCAAGATGAACGAAATATACAATACCATCCAGCAAAATCCCCAACTGGCCTCCCAGGTAAAGTTTCTGGCCATAGGAATCGCCAACTCCGGTTCCCAGTTAGACGCATTTAAGCAGCAGCACAAGGTAGCCTTCCCCATGCTAAACGACACAACCGGAGTAGGAATGGCCATGGGAGATTTGCCCACCCCTACGACTCTGATTGTTTCGTGCGCCACAGGGAAAGTCCTTGACAGCCACATCGGCCTCATTTGGAGCGCAGACGGATTCGCCAGTAAGATTGCAGAACTAGCAAACAAGAACTGACGCCAACCCATGGACATAGAAGTTCAAAGTATACTGAAAAACTCTGTCTTTCGGGATCTACCGGACCAAGAGATAGCCGAGCTCGCACGAACGCTGCAAATAAGGAGCGTGGGGGCGAACGAGGCTATCTTTAAGGCCGGAGACCCTCCGGATGCCTTCTATATTATCGGCTCCGGCCAAGTCAGAATATTCGTAAAACTTAAAAACCGGGCCGAGAGGGAATTTTCCATCCTCGGTCCCAGCGAGCATTTTGGCGAGATGTCTCTTCTAACCGATGAGACACGCACAGCCAACGCCGAAAGTTTGGTTGAAACGCGCCTGCTTGTGGTCCCGCGCGAACGTTTCGAGCAGATCCTTCACGACTACCCGCAATTGTCGAAAAAATTTTTACGTGAAATGCGCGAATGGCTTCTCAAAAACGAGAAGATCATCGAGGAAGAATCCGATGAGTTGTTAAAATCATCGGCAGGATCTTGGTATGACTACATCATCGTAATCGGCATAAGCATCTTTTTGGGTCTGTCCTTTAATTTCTTAAATCCTCAAGGCATTCGACTTATTCCAGCCAGGCCCAGGCCGGTTCCGGGGATCAGCGTCTCAAAAGCCATGCAGGACTACATGCAGAAAAAAGCCCTGATAGTGGACGCGATGCCGATCAGCTTCTATAATCTCGAACACATAAAAGGGGCGTTCAACCTGCCTCCCGCCCAATTCGACATCATGTACATGGCGGGTTTTCCACAGGATAACAAAAACATCATCGTTGTGCTTTACGGTAGCACTATCAGCGCCCCCTATGACCTGCTAACCGCTCAAAAGCTGATGCTGCGCGGCTACAATAACGTGAGGGTTTTGGAAGGCGGCCTCAAAGCCTGGCAGAAAAGCGGCTATCCGGTCGTAAAGAAGGGTTCCCGATGATTCCCGGCATTATGAAGCGCGCGTTAACAAGCCAGTATCTTTCTTTGGTCCTCAGGGTTTTACTCGGGGCCTTCTTTATCTACGCAAGCCTTGGCAAGATCGCCCATCCCGGGAATTTTGCGCAATCTATCGCCGATTATCGGATTGTCCCCTACATAGCCATCAATCTTGGGGCCGTCATGCTGCCCTGGATCGAGTTTATTACGGGCCTATTTTTGATCATGCGGTTCAAATCGCGTGCCTCTGTCGTAATGATCGCCCTGCTCCTGGTGATGTTCGAGGTGATGATCCTCATAAACATGTACCGCGGCGCCCAGATCTCCTGCGGCTGTTTTGCGGCCGGTGGGGAACCGATAGGGTGGAAAAAGGTTTTCGAAGACGCGGTGCTGCTTGTATTCGCTCTCCATATTTATAATTATGACAGGTTGGAGGTTATGAAAAAGTTCAAAGCCTTAACGAGCCCCGGCGGCGGAGCGGCAAGGCCTGGTAGCTGAGAACTCTCGCCGACAGGGCCGCCGAATCCGACAACAGATATGTTGGAACTAGTTTAGAGCGTGTTTTTATGATTTCTGCGATACTGACCTTTTTCGGAATAACTTTGCTATATACTGGTTTTCTTGCCTCGGCCGACCACATGAAAACGGCGCTTGCCGCCACATGCTGTGGATTGGTTCTTCTGGCAAGACCTGCCCTTGAAGCCATAAATTTTTTAAGAGCGCACCTCGGGGGCCGTATGCCCCCAAGGCAGCGCGGCGCTCGCGCTAAAAAAGCACCCCCAAAAGTCTATCTAAAGATCGTAAAATCCGAAGATGAAAGACCCACGATTCACTGAGAGGAGTTCCTATGGGCTCAACCTCCTCCAATCGGTTGCAAACAGAAACTTTAGCGGCTCCCTTTCCTGTAGAGGCTCCTGCCCCCCTCGGCAGCCGTTCAGCTCCGCTCCTTATTATCCACATGCAAAACGATGCGATGGACATGGTGCCTGCCGGTCGGTCGATCGTTTCGGCAATAAGAGGCGTTTTGGATAGCTACAGAAGCCTTGGACTGCCCGTAATTCACAAAAGAAGAGTACATCGGGCCGACGGTATAGATGTGGAAAGATTCAGAATCGAGATGTTTAGGAAAAATCCCTTTCTCGTGGAGGGGACAACGGGCTCTGCGATATTGGACGACTTAAAGCCCATGGAGGGCGAAATCGTTGTCAGGGGCTCGCGTTTCAGCGCTTTTTTCCGCACCGATCTGGAAACGATTCTCACAAGGCTCGGGGCCGCTACGATCGTTATTTGCGGTATTCAAACTCCCAACTGCATCCGCGCTACGGTAACCGATGCGATTGCCTACGGCTATAACGTTGTTTTGCTGCGGGATGCCACAGCGGCTCAGACACCGGAAGTCCATGAAGCCAACCTCCTGGATATGGCCAATATGGGGGTCCGCATTATGAAGGTAGACGAGTTTTTACCCCGGCTAAAAGACTCTGCCGCTTAAACCCGCCGGGGATTCCAACGCAACACTCTCAGCCGATCCGCCCCGTTAGTCGCAAAAGACCGTCAAGGATTGTCAGAGGGCTCGGAGGACAGCCTGGAATGAAGAGGTCTACAGGTAAAAGGCCGGCGGCCCCGTTATGGACTTCTTCGTGACCGGCGAACACCCCCCCGGATATGGCGCACGCGCCAACCACAACAACCACCTTTGGTTCCGGCACGGCCCGGTAGGTTTTTAGCAGGGCCAGCCTCATGTTTTCAGGAACAGGCCCGGTTATAAGCAGACCGTCGGCATGCCTGGGAGAGGCTACAAACTGAATACCAAAACGTCCAAGATCCCATCCGACGGTTCCAAGCACGTTCGTATCGGCTTCGCACGCATTACACCCTCCGGCGCTAACCTGGCGGAGCTTGAGGGATTTAGCAAAAAAACGATGCGCTTTTACGTCTATACCTCGCTCGGTTCCTTGAGACTCCGGACCGACGATAAGGTTTTCGCGCAAGGATTCGGCCATACGGTAGCCGTCTGTAAACTCTATGGCCCCCGTCGGGCATGCGGCAGCGCAGGTGGAACAAAAAAGGCACTTGCCCAGGTCGATTCGAAGCGGGTTAAAGAGCAGAGCGGAGGTCGGGCAGATTTGAGCACACCTGCCACATTCCACATTGCATCTTTCAGGGAACACAATCGGCCTGCCCTGGTAGCGGTCGGATAAGGCGGGCGGGGGCCCTTTCGGGAAGTCAATGGTTCGATGTTTTTGCTGAAGCCGTGCCCAGAGTATGTCGAGCATACAAACACCTTTATTAAATCAACGGGTTACAGATCGTGACCGCAGTAAGACAGGTTAAAACTCTTATTGCAGAGCGGGAAATCGGATATTTGCTGCCCTCGCAGAGCATAGGCGAGTCCAAACCAGTTATGAAACGATGGATCGATCACCTTATAAGCGGCAAATTTTCCATCCGGATCGCTCAGGGCCACGTGGCAAATTTCACCCCGCCAGCCTTCGACCAAAGATACAGCGATACGGCCAGGTTTAAGGGGGCCGACCGCAACAAGGGGGTCCCCGCCGGGAAGCCCCTTGAGCTGTTCGCGAATGAATGTGACGGAGCGTTGAATTTCGAGCCACCTCACGTAGCCGCGAGCAAAGACATCGCCCGTTGGGCACGTGGATACGGGAATTTGCTCGAGCTGGAAAATCCCGTGGGGAAAATCGCAACGGATATCCCGCTCGACTCCGCACCCACGGGCGGCAGGTCCGACCAGGCCCAATTCCTTGCAATCTTGTCCGCTTATTGTTCCGGTTGACTCGAAGCGGGCCATAACGGAGGAAGAATTCCAAAGCAAACCGATCGCAACAAAGAGATCTTTTTCCAGAATATCGAGACGCCTGAGCAGTTCATCGCGCCTTTGGACGTCAATATCAAAGCCTGTCCCGCCGGGTTTTACCAGCCCGCGGCCAAATCGGTTACCGCAGATAAGAGCGGTCATATTGAGCGCATCGCCACGTATGCGCCCGCAGTAGGAAAGGGTTGGGAGGTATCCGACGTCTCCTGCGAGCGCACCAAGATCTCCGGTGTGGTTTGCGATACGTTCCAGTTCGAGGGCAATACCCCGAAGCACCTGCGCCCTGGCCGGAGAAGATGTTGCCCCCAGAGTTTCCACAAGCTCGCTATAGGCAAGCGCATGCCCTATCGACGTATCTCCCGCAAGGGTTTCCATGTAATGAAGGGTGCGCCGGTCAGGACCTCCTACGAGCTTTCGCTCCACGCCCCGGTGCTGATAGCCAAGGGAAATTTCCAGATGAAAGACGTTTTCTCCATGACATTGAAAGCGAAAGTGCCCAGGTTCGATAATCCCCGCATGAACCGGGCCTACGGCAACCTCGTGGACCTCTTCGCCCTCAACGCGAAAAAAATCGGCGTCTCCGATCCGGGGCGCGGTCTCAGTACGAGTAGGAAACCTTATGGGTTTGAGCCAGGGATGGCCGCTAGGCTCAAGGCCGCACTGCTCGAAAATTTCGCGTTCAAACCAGTGAGCCTGGGTGCAATAAGGGGTTAGAGAGTCATAGCGATTGCCGTCAATATCGGTATAGAGCAGGAGCAGCAAGGACTTATTGTCGCGGGCCAGAACCGCCCAAAGTCTTGTCCGGCCGCCTCCGACCGGTTGTCCGAAAAGAGCGGATATTCTCAGGCCCTGCCCTGTTGCTTCAATTATTGCCTGGCAAAAATCGCGCCGATCCATTGCCGTAACATCGCAGATAGGAGCGGCCTGGCCGTTGGTGATCGAAAATATATTTGCAATCGAAATCGACATGTTCTAGCCCCCTATGACCTTGGCGGCATGTTCTATGAGCCCGCTAAGGGCCGGGGGCAAATAGATGCCCAGGACAAGCACCCCCAAACCGAGGGCCAGCGGAGGAATGACGGCCAGGGCCGATTCAGCGCGCCGAGCCTGTGAGGTCTCAACTTGGAGCGACTCGCCTGTCGATTCCAAAACGGGAGTACCCTGACACATCCTCAAAACTATGGCCGCCATGCCGATAAAGATGACGCTAAGCAAAAGCAGAAAGGCTACAGCGATTGCGATTCGCCCCTGGTCCAGGGCGGATTTCAAGATAATCAGCTCGCTTAGAAAAGGCCCAAACGGAGGCGAGCCTGTTATGGCGAGAAAGCCCGCAAACCAGAGAACACCTGAAATGGGCAGAAATTTGACCGCTCCCCGGACCTCTTGAGCCGATTTGGTTTTATAAGCCGTAAGGATATTCCCCGCTACCAGAAAGAGCATAGCTTTGGTAAGGGAGTGATTGACCGCGTGAAAGAGAGCGCCGAAATAGGCTGCGCCGCCAAGACCGACGGCCAGGGCGAGGATCCCCATGTGCTCGATACTCGAATAGGCGAGCATGCGTTTAAAATCAGTCTGGCCTACGATAAAGACGGCCGCAATGGTCATCGAGACCAACCCGAAACCCAGCAGGACCTCCTGGGCGAACTGACCCTGCCCGGCGGCGGTGCAAACCTGCAAGCCCCTGAGCACAGCCAGAAAGGCGCAGTTTAGAAGAGCCCCGGATAAAAGCGAGGACACCATCGAAGGCGCTTCGCTGTGGGCATCGGGCAGCCAGGTATGCATGGGAGCCAACCCGAGTTTGGTTCCATAGCCCACGACCAGAAAAAGAAAGGCGACTTTCAGCCAGAGAGGATGAAGCAGAGGAGCATTGGCGATAAGGCTGCCAACAATCATGGGGATCGATTCATTGGGACCGATCGTAGAGGCTACGGCCAGGAAAAAATTTCCAAGCAGGGCCAGTCCGATTCCCACCGAACAGATCATCAGGTATTTCCAGGTTGCTTCAAGGGACCTTCGATGACGGTGAAAATAGATAAGGGGCGCGCTGGCAAGAGTCGTGGCTTCGACGGCAACCCACAGAAGACCGAAATCCTGGCTCAAACATACAAGGCTCATTGTGGCCAGGAAGAAGAGCAGACAACAGGTAAAGGTTGCCTCTCGAGCATTGGTGAAAAGAAAGCCGTCTTCGAAGTCCTGCCGTTTTCCCCAGTCCTCCCTTTGGAAATAGCCCACGGCATAGGAGGCCGCGGCCAGGAATAAAACACTCACAATGCTAAGGAAAAGCAGCCCCAAGTCGTCTAGAAGCAGCCAACCGGAAAATACCGGACCAGGTCGATCAATCCATGCGAGACCGGTCAATCCGAGATGTATTAGGGCGACGGCTATTAAAAGCAATCGGCGCAGACGGTTTGAACGGATAAACCAGGCGGCCAGGCCGGCAACAAGGGGCAGAAAAACCAAAAGCAGAATCATCTTCAATCAATCTCTTAAGGCGGTAAGCCGGTCGGTGTCCATGTGATCGAATTCCCGGCTGATGTGGAAGATCGTTATACCCATTACGAAAACAGCCATAAAGGCATCGAGCAAAATTCCAAGTTCAACCAGCGATGGTTCGCTTAGAGCAAAGGCCAAACCGAAGGCATAAATGCCGTTTTCCATCACCAGGTATCCGAGGACCTGCGTAATGGCTTTGGCGCGGCTGACAATTACGAAAAGCCCCACCATTATGTTGAACATGGCAAGCGGGAGCACCATGGGCGAATGAGCGGGCACGGGCAGCGGAAGTTGCCTTCCAAACCACATCGCGGTGGCAAGCAGCAACGCCCCGATCATAAGAGAGGAGGTATAGCCCACAAGAGGCTCCATTTCGCGGCGAACGTTGGCGGATTTAAGAGCGCGCAGCAGCAGCCAGGGGAAAAAAAAGCCCTTGAGCATCACCGTTACGCCGGAAAGCGCACATGCTCTCACCATCAGGTGGGACGAACCGACAAGCAAAGGCAAAACACCGAGCAAAACGCCCTGACAGGCTACCGCATAGATGCAGGCCGAAATCCGGCTCGAAGCTATAAGCCTGAGATTGGTAAGGATCAGCACCGCGATCACTACGTCGGTAAAAAGGTTCATTTTAACTCCAAATAATGAGCGCCAGAGCGAAGGTGGAGAGAAAACCAGCACTTACGAGCAACTGAGGAACGCGGGTAAGGCGCAGCCTGGCCATGACCGATTCGACCACACCGGTCAAAACGGCGAGAACGAAAAGGCCAAAAACGCAGGCCCCGGTGTCGATCCAGATATTGCCGCTCCTTACCGGCACGAGCAGGCCTGCCAGCAGCGCACCCAGAATCCACATCTTGAGCGAGGCCCCATAGAGGATCATGGCAAAATCAGGTCCGCTGTGATCGAGCACCATGACTTCATGGATCATGGTAAGTTCAAGGTGGGTATTGGGATCATCGAAGGGAATCCTTGAGTTTTCGGCAAGAAAGACAACCCAAAGTGCCCCTGCTACCAAAAGCAGCGCGGGTCCGGATCGCATCCAGGTAGAGATCGACAAATGGGAATAGATCGCGGAAAGGGAAAACAGCCCTCCTCCAAGGGAAGCCCCGGAACCACGAGCAGCCAAGGAGAGTGCGGCCAGGGCCATTAGGAGGACCGGTTCGGCCAGCGCGGAAAATTGCACTTCACGGCTTGCTCCCATACCTTCGAAAGCCGAACCGGTATCAAGGGCGGCAATAACCGTGAAAAACCGCATAAGCCCCAGCATATAGGCCATGAAAATCAAATCGCCCGAAAAACCTGCCGGAGCAGAGGTTCCCCCGAGCGGAAGGACCGCAAGCACGGCCACTGCCGAAACCAGGCCTACCACCGGACCTGCCCTGAACACCCAACTGGTCGTATGGCTGTAGACAGCCCCCTTTCTTACAAGCTTTGCCAGATCGTAGTAGAGCTGAAGGAGCGGCTGGCCGTCACGGCCGCCAATGACGGCCTTTGTGCGATTAATGATGCCGGGCAAAAGAGGCGCAAGGGCCAGGGCCAGCACGGGAAGAGCAAGTCGGCCGAAGTTCATAGCGTTACCTCAAACACCAGATAAGGAGAACAAAAAGCGTTAGGGCAATATAGAGAATATAGAACTGCACGCGGCCGGCCTGCAGGAAGCGAAACTTTAGCGCAAATCTTTTAACCGCCATAAAGAGCGGCGCATAGACGCTTTTTAGGAAAAAATCCTCTGTATGCGATTCAAAGAGGGCGGCATCGGGGAAAAACACGGGAGCACCGCGCGGGTCGCTAAAGGAAGGCGTGTGCGACCTCGTGCGCAAAATTGCCTCAAACATCGCGGTAACAGGCTGGGCAAAAGAAGAGGCCGTATACTGCATTCTTGCCGTTGGCCGAAAATAGCCGCAATCCCAGGTCCCCTCGCTCGAAGAGGTTCTACCCGAAAGAATTTTTGCCCGGATCAGGCAGAGCACCAGCACAACAAAAAGAAAACATCCGGAAACGACAGCGACTTTTAACAGGGCGCTCGAAGCCGGGGCAAGAAAGCCCTGCACAGCCTCATAGGGAATAGCGCCGGACTCGGCCACGGCATGCCCCATAAGCTTTACGACCCAGGGAGAAAACAGTCCGATACCAACGCACCCGGCGGCCAGAAGCAACATCGCAACGCGCATGCTAAGCCCTGCTTCATGGGCATCCGCACCATAAGGGCTTCTCGGCTCTCCTAAAAAGACGACTCCGAAGGCCTTTGTAAAACAGGCCGCGGCAAGCCCGCCTATAAGAGCTAGCCCGATAATGAGAACGGCCCCCGCCGCGGCCGAGCGAGCCAGGCCGACACCATGAAAGCCGCCCATATAGATAAGGAACTCACTTACAAAACCATTTAGAGGCGGCAAACCGCATATGGCCACCGCACCGATTAGAAATGTGACACATGTCCAGGGCATACGCTTTATGAGCCCCCCCAAAAGGTCTATTTGCCGCGTCCCGGCTCCATGCTGCACCGAACCGGCCCCCATGAAGAGAAGCCCTTTAAAAAGCGCGTGATTTATTACGTGGAGAAGTCCGCCGCCAAATCCCAGGACCGCAAGCACAGGCAAATGCCACACAACCCCCAAAATCCCAAGTCCCAGCCCAAGGGCTATAATTCCCACGTTCTCAACGCTGTGATAGGCAAGCAGCCGCTTTAGATCGTGCTGTGCGATAGCCATGAGCACGCCGAGAATTCCCGACACAAGGCCTATGCCCAAAAGCAGATATCCCCACCACAGGTGCGGAGGTCCAAGAAAAGTCAGTATCCGCAGAATGCCGTATATGCCGGTTTTAAGCATTACGCCCGACATAACGGCCGAAACCGGGCTTGGGGCCGCTGGATGGGCCTCCGGCAGCCATATGTGAAAAGGAACAAAACCCGCTTTCGAGCCAAAGCCGATCACAGCCAGGAGGAAGACGACATCGGCGTAGCCGCCCATCTTGCCGTGCGAGCCAAGAAATGCGTTAAAATCCAGGCTGCCGTTGCCCGCCACATGTCCGAGCATCAGGAACAGCACAAGCAAAAAAGCCGTACCGATGTGGGTTGCGGCCAGATAGATCCAGCCCGCGCGTTGAACGCTTCCCTCTTCATGCTCGAAGGTTACGAGAAAAAACGAACAGAGCGCCATTATTTCCCAGGACATCAAAAAGAGCACGCCGTTGGCCGCGACGGCCACCATCGCCATGCTTGCGGCAAGCCCGTTAAAGAAGAACCAGTAGGCTCCGAGATTTTTGCACCCGCAAAAGGATTTCATATATCCGTAGCCATATAGCCCGCAGACGGCGCAGAGGATAAAAATCGGGATTAGAAACAAAGCGCTGAGAGCGTCTATTCGGACCAGAAAGGAACCGTAGGGTACGCTCCACGCCCATCGAATCTGCTCGGTGCGGCCGGAAGCAAGGATTTCAACAGCCTCGACCAAACCGATGAGACTACCCGAAAAGGCGCCGCAACCGCCGAGAAGATTTGCCACTCCACCGTTTCGTCCAACCGAAAGAGCTAAAAAACCGGAGAGAAAAAGCAGTCCTATTGCAAAAAGGACGATCAGCATAAAAGACCTTCGATATCTGCTTCGAAAAGTTTTCCCACGCAAAACCGCGAAGAAGCAATTTTACATGAACTCGGCATAAGGCAATGGACCGCTAAGAACCGGGGACTTTCTCCCCTGCCCGCCTTGCTTGCGCCATGATCAGTTCGCTGGAAGCCCTGCTCATGAGCGCGGACCTAAATTGAGTGTTCTTGAGCCCGAGGGCCAGTTCGGCCAGCAAATGCTGATGGGTTCGCACCGTGGGACTTACCAGGGTGAACAGAATATCCACGGGTCTGCCGTCCTCGGCGCCGAAATCTATGGGGTTTTCAAGAAAGCAAAGCGTAACCGTGGGATTTATTGTAGGAAGCACTATCGGATGGCGCGCGTGCGGGATGGCTATTCCATCGCCGATGGCGGTGGAACCAAGAGATTCCCGAGCCAGCAACAGTTGATGGAAAGTTACCCGGTCAACTTCCGGGGGCAGATTCATAACGTCAACCACCGCGTTTAGAACGGAGGCCTTATCGGTTCCGCCTACATGATAGAAAATACCGCCAAGCCTTAACGCCTCTTCCAGTTTAACTTCAACCTCACCGTTTGCGATCCCGACAATTTGCCCGGACAGGGCCACTTTGCGCTCTGTAGCCCATTCGAGCAACTCCGCCCGGTTGAACCAGTATTTTCCATTAACCTCATAGGCAGGCAAATTCCTGGTTTTTATCCAAAAGGAGACAGTCTTTTGTGAAACGGAAAATAAATCGGCAGCGCCCTTCAAATCGAGTTGCATTTCATTTCCTACGTCCGGTTGATACATTGGATGGGACCAACCACACCGGCGGTTACATGCTCTCGAAGACACTTCGTGTCAAGAACTTTTTTTTAAAAGAAAGAGCCATCCGCAAAACTCCGCGGAGAAAAATAACAGACATTTCGCCCCTTTTGAGCTCTCGGGACTTATATCGAAATCAAGTGAAACCTTATCCTGTTCGATAGTGGGGCTTTAAAACCGACTTTTTTCAAGTAGACAAGCCTCGGAGATATCATCACGCTGTTTTAACTGCCCGCCAATCCCGGCGCCCAGCCTTTAACGAGACTGTCACGGGTCTTGGTTGTTTATAACTATCCGGCCCTCTGCCCGGGCTTTTATGGGTGAATTTTCCCGGATATAATCGACAACGGCCTCGCGCAGCGATTGTCCGGTCGAAAAGTCGCTGCCGTGTTTAAAAACCTCGAACCGGTCTCCGCCCGCAGCAAGGAAATCGTTAGTTGCAACGCGGTAGGAGGCTTCATCGTCCAGGGGTTTCCCGGCCACTTCTATCGACACGACTCTCCTGCCAACCGGCTTTGACATGTTGAATACCACCCGTAATCCCGAAACCTGCAGGGAGATATCCCCATAGACGGCACTATGCTCAAGAGCCTCCCGGACCTGCTTTCCGGTAAGATTCATCGAGACGATGTTGTCATCGAAGGGAAGAGCCGTAAAAATCGCGTTCATCGTTATGGGTCCGGCGGGTATGCCGGCACGAATCCCCCCCCTGTTTTGAAAGGCGATAAGAGCGCCCGAGGCCTTGCGCATAGCGTCGGCTATCAGGTCGCCGAAGTTGCTCTCCCCGGTTTGACTCCTCGTTAGAGCCACAGAGGCCGTACCGATGACCTTCGAGAATTCAGGCTTAACCCTGGCTTCATATTTATCCACTATCCGGGCAACTATCGGATCGGGAGCCGCCGATTGGGGTGAAACCGGCATAAGCTCGTTTTGTCTCGTAAAGCTGAGAATCTTTTTAGTTGCCGGGTCCACAACGATTTTCATAACGCCGAGATAGAGCCCGTAGCAGCCCGCCTGCACAATGACCGTCCCGGATTGGACAACAGGATCCATTATGGCGGTGTGGCTGTGCCCGCCCACGATCAGGTCGATTCCCCGCACATCGGCCGCCAGATCCCTGTCGGCGTAAAGCCCCAGATGCGTAAGCGCGATCACGATCGAAGCCCCTTTGGCCCGCACCTTCTCTATAAGGGAAGGCATTATTGACTCCGGTGAAGAGAAGGTTAGCCCGCTAACATTTTCAGCCTTGGTAGTATAGCGGGTCTGTGGGGTGGTAAGACCGATCACGGCGATCCTCAGGCCCTTTCTTTCTATTATTATATAGGGTTTAACCCCTTCGATCAGCTTGCCATCGCTTCTTGAAACGTTTGCCGAAAGAACCGGGAAGGAGGCTTCGGAAATGATCGAGTGAAGTACCCCCTGTCCCCAGTCGAACTCGTGATTGCCAAGGGCCATGGCGTCGAAATGCAGGTAATTCATGATTTCCATTACCGGTTTTCCGAAAAAAAGATTCGACACCGGAGTTCCCTGAAACATGTCGCCCGCGGACAAAAGAATCGTTCCCTTTGGGTTTTGGGCCCTTTGTTCTTCAATCATCGTGGCAAGGAAGGCGGCGCCTCCGGCTTTTTTCCCACGGCCGGCTATCTTATCGAACATGGAAACGAAAGGAAGGATATGACCATGGGTATCGTTTATATGAACAATGGTAAGATTTACCCCCCCGCTTTGCGGCTGGCCGGCGAGCACAACCGCGCCGCGCGCGCAGAGCACTATCGCTGCCAAAATAAATAAGGAAGCCGAAAAGACCCTCAAGACTTCTCGTTTAAGCCCATGACGAATGCGCATCGTTTGTCCTTTCTGCCGCGGCGGAAGCCGAAAGCCCATAGTGCTTACCTAAATTTAGCTTGACAAGGGGGCATGTCGTTAAGTATGTTTCACTTACCCGATCTCGACCTCTTTTATACTAGCATATTGCGACTCCCAGGGCTAAAAGACTTATGACTCGCTCATCATCGGCAGCCTCGCATCCCCGATTCCATTATGACAAAAATTTTGATTGTGTGGACCGCAAAAGTAGTGATTGACTTTCCAAAGGGAGGGTTCTCATGAACATTGGTCACTATTTGGCCTTAAACAGTCGGCGGCATCCCGAAAAACCGGCGCTGGCCTTCGAGGAGCGCGCGTATACCTACGAGGAGTTAAATCGTGCGGTCAATCGGTTGGCCAACGGGCTAAGAGCACTGGGTATAGCAAAGGGCGAAAAGGTAGCCCTGATGTTGACCAATACGGATGTTTTCCCGATCAGCTACTACGCGCTGGCCAAAATCGGAGCGGTGATCGTACCGATGAATTTCCGCCTGGTGGCCGGGGAAGCAGGCTATATTCTCAAGCAATCCGACAGCGTAGCGGTTATTGCGGATCCGGAATTTGAACAGATCATCCGGGAGGCAAGAAAGGAGGCTCCCGAGGTCCGTCATACGATTGTATACCCGGCTTCGCACCAGCAGGATCATTTATCTTTCGAGGATGTTTTGTCCAGCTGCGAGGAGGAACCGGGAATCGAGGTCCTGCCCGATGACGACTTGCAGATCATCTACACTTCCGGCACCACGGGGCGGCCCAAGGGGGCCTTATTCGACCATATGCGCACAATTAAGGGAAACATCGCCTTCACCGGTTCTTTGGGGTTTAACGTCGATGACCGGTTTCTGCATGTGGCTCCGCTGTTTCATTCGGCCCAACTAAATATTTTCCTGAATCCGGGCATCTTTCTTGGGGCCTCTCACTGGGTTTTACGCGAGTTTAGCCCGGCAAAGGTGCTCGAAGCGATTGAAAAGAATCGGATTACCTGCTTTTTCGGCGTTCCGACCATGTACAACATGATGATACAGGCCGCAAAGTCTCAAGAGTACGATCTATCCTCGATTCGCAACTGCGCCTACGGGGCAGCGCCCATGGCCGCCACGCTGGTAAGACAAAGCATGGACTTATTTAAAACCGAAAGATTTTACAGTCTTGCGGGCCTGACCGAAGGGGGTCCAAGCGGAGTGTATCTTACCCCCGATGACCATCGAGTAAAAACCGGATGCTCCGGAAAGCACTCTTTGCTGCTAACGGAAGCAAAGGTGATCGACATAGACGGCAACCGCACGCCTCCAGGCTTGCACGGCGAACTTGTGCTGCGAAGCGAAATCATGATGAAGCAATATTACAAACAGGAGGATGAAACCGCCGAAACGATTGTCGACGGCTGGCTTCATACGGGAGATGTGGCCGTAGTGGACGAAGACGGCTTCATAACCCTTGTGGACCGGATAAAGGACATGATCATTTCGGGAGGCGAAAACATCTACTCGGTAGAGGTGGAAAACGTTCTCTACAAACTCCCCAAGATCCTGGAGGCCGCCGTGGTCGGTGTTTCAGACCCGGATTGGGGGGAAAAGGTGTGTGCCGTGGTGGCGCTAAAACCGGGGCAGAGCGCGGATGTTTCGGAAATTCAGGACTTTTGCCGCCTGCATCTGGCGGGATATAAAATTCCGCGCAATGTCTATTTCGTTGAAATACTACCACGAAACGCTTCGGGCAAGCTTCTGAAATACGAGATCAGAAAACTTGTGCGGGAAATACAAGGCAAGACCTGTGGAAGATAAAAAAACAGCGGCGGGCACAAAGGCAAAATAACGGGAAATATTCAACTCGAGGGGGAATAAGATGTCGTTTGATTTTTTATTTACCGAACAACAACTGAAGCTGCGAGAGGAAGTGCGCGATTTTGTAAAGTGGGTTCCACGGCAGATGATTTTGGACATGGACACGGACAAGATCAAATTCCCAAAAGAATTTTTGAGCGAAGCCGGTCGCAGAAATCTTCTGGGATGCCGCCATCCACGAACATGGGGCGGCCGGGAAGTCGATTGGGCCACGCAGTGCATGATCCTCGAGGAGATCGGAACGCTGGGATACGAATTTGCATGCGCTTTCGGGGTAGGCGCCGACCTGGTCTGCGATGCAATCGTTCTTCACGGAACAGACAAACAAAAGGAAAAATATGTGGTTCCCCTTCTTAAGGGAGAGATGTTCGCCGCGGAATGTTTGACGGAACCAAGGGGCGGATCGGACTTTTTCGGCGCTACCACAACGGCCATAGACAATGGAGATCATTTTTTGCTTACGGGGCAGAAGAGGTTCATCGTCGGCGGCGAGGGAGCGGACTATTTTCTTGTTTATGCGCGCACGGATATGCGCCCTGAGGCAAAGCCCGAGCAGGCCCTTACCTGTTTTATCGTCGAACGGGGACCGGGGGTTGAGACCAAATATCTCTATGGACTCATGGGGTGCCGCGGGGGAGGCACGGCGAGGCTGGTGTTTAAAAACGCGGTAGTTCCCAAGGAAAACGTCCTGGGGCAGATCAACGGGGGATACTCGGTTTTTTCGACCATGATGATCCCCGAGAGGCTTGGGACTGCGGCCATGACCATAGGGGGAGCGCGGGTAGCGCTCGATGTGGCGACAAACTATACGACGCGCCGCAAGGCTTTCGGAAAAATTATCAATCAATTCCAAGGGGTAAGCTTCCAGGTGGGCGAAGCCGCGATGCTCTTGGACGCTGCCCGCTCGATGGCCTATACGACCTCGCGGGCGGTGGACAGTCCGGGGGTTGGCAGGGCGAGGGTTCGCAGAATGATCTCGGAGTCAAAGAAGTTCATCACCGAGGCATGCCAGAAGGTAGTGCATAATTCCATGCAGGTCGTTGGCGGCATCGGCTACACGAACATATTGCCCCTGGAGCGTTTGTATCGGGACGTAAGGCTTGCCTCCATCTGGACGGGAACAAGTGAAGTCATGGCGATGATCATCGCCCATGAATGGTATCAGGAATTTGCAAAAAGAAAGGAACAATCCGTGCGCAATTACGAAGCCGATGCAGCGGAGGCCGAGGCTATCGAGGAAATTGTCTACGAATAGGCAGTCGGTAATTTAGCTTTTGCCAGGGCACAAAGATAGAGGAAGAAAACAATTTTTACCCGGAGGGCCACAACGGCCGGGTAAAATCCGCTGTCGAGGTGTGGGACTGTGGAAGGCAAAGGCATGGTTTTCCATCCAGGGGGGGCGAGGCGGCAATTTCCGCCTCGCCCTCTTTGGTTTTGGAGCCTCCCAGACCATTTCCTCTCAATTCTTTTCTACTTCCTGTTATTTTGCATTCATTCGATATAAAATGGAGTTATTTCGCGGTATGGGATAGTACAAAAGGGATGTGAGGCTAGATGAAAAAGACGATATGGCCGGCCGCGGCCACGCTGGCAGGCTTTTTAGCTTATTTCATTCTCAGGGCTTTGCCGGCGGGCCGGTTTCATGAGCAGGGCTTCAGGAACCTGCTTGCATTTTGCTATGCGCTTCTGGGCATGACGACCGTAAGAGCGTGCAGCTATCTTATTTTCGACATTCTCTATCTCAAACGCACAGGACGGGAAGCTCCAGGCCTTCTAAAGATCATGTTTTCCCTGGTCTGTTATTCCGTGTTGGTGATGCTCATCTTCGGGCTGGTGCTAAAATACGATGTGACCGGGTTGGTGGCTACCTCGGCCGCGGTCTCCGTGGTAATAGGCCTGGCCTTGCAGGATACTCTCGGTAATTTTTTCGCCGGGGCCTCCCTGCACATAGAACAGCCCTTTAAAATCAAGGACAGCATCCGGTTCGCGGGGCAGACCGGAGAAGTGGAAACCGTCAGTTGGCGCTCTACTACCATCCGCACTCAGCACAACAGCCTTTTGAGCTTTCCAAACAGCCTGCTTGCAAAAGAGCCCATAGAGGTATTTCCCTACGAGGGTCTTCACCGTCATTCGGTAAGTTTTTCCGCCCCCTGTTCGGTTTCTCCCCAGTCCGTGATCACTTTGGCAAAAAAGGCTCTTCTCAATCTGCCCAACGTTTCCTATGAAGCCCAGCCCACGGTTGAACTGAGCGGTTTTGGCCAATCCAGCATCGATTATGTGGCCCTTTTCTGGGTCAAGGACTACATGAAGGTGGGAGATACCTCCGCCAGGCTAAAGGAAAGGCTTTGGTACGCCTTCTACCGCGAAAATATAAGTATGCCCTTCCCCACCCGGCACATACTTTTAAACAAGATCAAACCAGAGGACGACCAATGCAGAACAGGAGCCCACTACCGATCCGCTATCGAGGGAGTCTCCATCTTTAAGCCGCTGACCTCGGTTGAAAAGGATGCGCTTCTTACCAATAGCCGGGTGCGGCTCTTTGCCCCCGGCGAGTTCATGGTGCGAAGCGGCGAGGCGGGGGATTCCATGTTTATAATCGGTCGGGGCCGGGCCGAAGTGCGGGTTTGTTCCAATGGGGTCCACTCGACCATAGCCGTCTTAAAAAAGGGAAATTTTTTCGGAGAGATGTCTCTTTTTTCCGGGGAGCCAAGAAATGCCGATGTCGTAGCCGCTGAGGAATCCGAAGTGCTCGAGATTGGCAAATTGGGCATTGAAAAACTGCTCCGGGAAAACGCCATGCTCGCCAAAGCCTTTAGCAGGACCGTTACCGAGAGGCTGGCCGCTTTGGAAGAACATGCCGGGCAGGTCCGGCGCCGCGAGCAGATAAGAGTGGAGGAAGGCAAGTTTCTGGAGCGGATAAAGCGTTTTTTTAACCTCGGTTAGCACAGCCATCCTTTTCGGTTTTTTTGGAAAAGAGCAAAGAACATCTTGTAGCCGGCACTGAAATTGCCGGAAACGGAGAGGGAAACCTTTGTCGGCCCGGGGCGCCCAGTGAAGAGGGCCGAGAGAACCAGCATGAAAAAGATAGCGATGAGAATCCAGTCATGGGCTGGTTTTCAAAAGGAAAACAGTCGAAAGGAACCCCCATGGAAACCGGCGGTCGAGAAGACACCAGCTATCAGGATGAATTCAGAGTAGTCTTTGAAAAAAGCCAGATTGGAATAATGTTCTTAAAGGACTACAGGCTCCTTTACAGGTGCAACCGGCGGTTAGCCGATATCCTGGGCTACGATTGTCCGGAGGAAATGGCGGGCCTCAGCATGCGGGCGATCCATCTTTCCGAAGAGCACTACCTCGATTATGGAGAAAAGTTCTACAAGCCCCTGACACGGGGAGTTCAGATACAGGTTGAATACCAACTAAGGAAAAAAGACGGAACGCCGGTATGGTGCAGCTTATCGGGCAATGCGACCGATCCTGCCAATCCTCCCGATCTAAACAAGGGGGTGATCTGGTGCGTTGACGATATTTCCCGTCGTAAGGCGGCCGAAGAGGAAATAATCGCCCAGAGGGAAACACTGGCAAAAATGTTTGAAAGCATGCCCTATCTGGCGATGCTCGTAAACAGAGAAGGTCGTGTGACAAAAATCAACCGGAAGGGAGCAACTTTTGCCGGCAGACCCCCGGAGCAAATCCCCGGGCTTCTTCCCGGTACGGTATTGGGTTGTTTGAATTCGCTCGAGGATAAGGGGTGCGGGGAAAATAGCGGCTGCGAAGATTGTACGATTAGCGCGACTATAAAAGGGACATTGGCTACAGGCCGGGAGGTCCACGACGTGGAGGCACGAATCCTGGTCCGAAGCGGTTCAAAAGATATTCCCCGTGACATTTTGATAAGCACTGCCCTGCTACGCGATGATGATTCAGAAAAAGTTTTGGTTACGATCGACGACATAACCGACCGCAAACTTGCCCAAAGGTCCTTGCATGAGTCCAGGGAAAGACTTTCCCAGCTTATCGACTTTCTGCCCGATCCAACCTTCGCTGTTGATCTGGAGGGAAAAATCATAATCTGGAACAAGGCGCAAGAAAAACTAACGGGCATTAAGGCCGAAGACATTATCGGGAAAGGAAATTATGAATATGCCTTACCGTTTTACGGCTATAGAAGACCAATTCTTGCAGATGCGGCAATAGAGGGAAACGAAGCAATTCTTAACCACTATTCTTATGTCGATAAGGATGGAGATATTCTGCTGGCAGAAGCATATGTTCCCTTAAGGGGTGGTACAATGCATGTTCTATCCTGTAAGGCCAGCCCCCTGTACGACAGCGCAGGCAAGATTATCGGAGCGATCGAAACTGTAAGGGATATCACAGAGATCAAGAAAACGCAGGAAATGCTCAAGGAAAGTGAAGAGCTTTACCGAAGCGTGGTTGAAAACATGCGCGACGTTTTCTACCGCACGGACAGAAAAGGTTTTATCACCATGGTAAGCCCCTCTGCCTCCGAGCTCTACGGAGCGCCCTGCGAAGAAATAACGGGCATGCACGTCAACTCCTTTATGATGTATTTATCCGAACGTAGGAAAATGATTGGGAAGCTTCTCAAAGACGGCATGGTCCGCGATTATGAGCTGATGCTCCGAAGAAAGGACGGCTCTCCTTTTTACGCCTCGTTTACCGGCATTTGCCTCAAAGACAGGCAGGGCAAGACGCTGGGGATTGAAGGGGTGGTGCGCGATATAACCGATCGCAAGCAAACCGAGGAGGCTGCAAGGCTTGCCGTCGAGGAGCTGCGAACCAGCGAAAAGCGGCTTCGCAGAGCGGAACTGGTGGCCGGTATCGGCAACTTCGAGTTTATCCTGGCAAACAATGAAGTCTATGCATCCGAGGGTGCCGCAATCATTTACGGTTTGAGAAACGGGCCCTGGACTATTACCGAAGTGCAAAAGATCCCCCTGCCTGAATACCGCCCTCTGCTCGACAAGGCTTTAAGGGAACTCATTGAAGAAGGCAAGGCCTATAATGTGGAATTTAAGATTCGAAGGCCTTCCGATGGGAAGATCGTGGACATTCAATCAGTTGTGGAATATTCACCCCCCCAGAGGATGGTGTACGGAACCATCCAGGACATTACCGAGCGAAAGGGAATCGAAGCCTCACTGCGCGAAAGAGAGGAGCTGTTTAGAAACATCTTCGATGACCATTCCGCGGTTAAACTGATCATCGATCCCGATACGGGAAACATTCAAAATGCAAACAAAGCCGCGGCGGCCTACTATGGATGGTCCAAGGAAGAACTGCTGCGCATGAATATCGAGGACCTCATCGACTTTCCCCACAATGCGATGGATGAGTTCCAATGCCGGCAAGTTATGCATTGTGAACGTCGTCATCGTCTGGCTGACGGCTCCGCGCGAGACGTAGAGGTCTTTAAAAGCAGAATCGCGGTGCACGACAAGGTTCTCTACCACTTCATCATTCATGACATAACGGAGCGCAAGGAGGCCGAACGGCTGCTGCGCGAGAGCGAGGAAAAATATCATCGTCTTTTCGACAATATAAACGATGCCGTATTCGTTCATCTGGAAGCCACGGACGCAATGCCCGGGATTTTCATAGAGGTAAACGAGGTCGCCTGCAAGAGGCTGGGCTACACGCGCGAAGAGCTGCTGCAAATGAGCACAGTCGACATCGACGCTCCGGAGACGCTCCCGGACCTGCCCCGCAGGATGGAGAAACTCTATCAAAACGGCCATTGTACGTGGGAAGGGGTCCATATCACCAAGGACGGGCAGCGCATTCCCGTGGAGATCAGTAACCGGATCTTCGACTTTCGAGGCAAGAAAGGGGTATTGTCCACGGCGCGGGATATCAGTATCGCCAAAAGAAACGAGGAAGAAAAGGAGATGCTGCAGTCCCAGTTAAACCAGGCGCAGAAGCTCGAGTCTGTAGGAAGGCTCGCGGGCGGAGTGGCACACGACTTTAACAACATGCTGGGCGTGATCCTTGGCCATGCCGAAATAGCCATGGGGCAAATTGACCAGACACATGAGCTTTTTCCCGACCTGAGCGAGATAATGAAAGCCGCCAATCGCTCGGCGGACCTGACCAGGCAATTGCTGGCCTTTGCCCGCAGGCAGACAATCTCCCCGAGGGTAGTCAATCTGAACGAGACAGTGGAAGGGATGACTAAAATGCTGCGCCGGTTGATCGGCGAAGACATCGATCTCGTCTGGGTTCCGGCGAACAATCCCTGGCCGGTCAAAGTCGACCCCGGCCAAATCGATCAGATACTTGCCAACCTTTGCGTCAATGCGCGTGACGCGATTTCCGGAACGGGCAAGGTAACCATCGAAACAGGGACCATAACCTTTGACGACGACTACTGCGCCAACCATCCGGATTTTTTACCCGGAGAGTTCGTAATGCTTGCCGTAAGCGACAACGGCTGCGGAATGGTTAAGGAGATCAGGGAAAAGATCTTCGAACCCTTTTACACCACCAAGGGCATGGGTGAGGGAACCGGGCTGGGATTGGCCACAGTATACGGCATAGTCAAGCAAAACCATGGTTTCATCAACGTCTACAGTGAACCGGGTAGAGGAACAACGTTCAAAATATATCTGCCCCGCGCCAGAGAGCAAGCCACGGAGAAGCCTGCCGCGCTTTTGGAAAAAAACCTGAGGGGAAAGGAAACCGTGCTTGTGGTGGAAGACGAGGCGCCGATACTGGCCCTTGTAAAGAATGTTTTGGAACGCTACGGCTACGAGGTCCTCGCGGCCGAAAGTCCGACGAAAGCCCTTGAGATGGTCCAAGGCCACCCCGGTCCCATCCAACTGGTCATTACCGATGTGGTAATGCCGGAAATGAACGGCAAAGACCTTAGAGACAAACTTGCCCAACTCATGCCCGAGATCAGGATCATTTTCATGTCGGGCTACACGGCAAACGTTATCGCCCATCACGGCATCCTCGACGAGGATATCCACTTTTTGCAGAAACCATTTTCCATTAAGACCTTGCTTCAGATGATGCGAAGCGTACTTGACAGGTGAGAAGCTCCGCACTTGCGAAAAACCGCCAATTTTTGACAACCCATCACCTGAGCCATCTCAAGCGGGGAACTGCGGCTAAGCACCGCGCTTAAACCGCAATAGAAACGCTCGGAAATCAGGGGGAATTTCTATTGATGTGTTTTTGGAATAATCATAGAAAACCTGGACGGATTCACCTTTTGCGTACACAATGGATTCATCGGAGGCATCAGTCAGCAAATAAACATATTGATAGCTTTTAGTGCCGATATTATCCGTACACAGATGCACAACGAGATCGGACCCAAGTAAAATCGGCTTGAGATAGTCGCAACTCGCATGCGCCAGAATAAATGGAAATGATTCCCTTCCTATCCTTCCAGGCATATTCTCCCGGATGAACGCTACCCTTGCCATTTCAAAATACGTAAAAAATTCTACATTGTTGACATGCCCCAAGAGGTCGATATGTTTAAATTGCACCTGGATATTGAGCTTGAATGCGTTTTTCATTCTTTAATGACCCTTCCCTACATAATGAACAAAAAGCAAAAACCGTAGTTCCTCTAAACGATGGTCCAAACCGTACAAACTTCCCACGCTTTGCTTTGCCCCTCCGGTTGCCGCTTCGCGTACCTATTGATCCAATATTACAGGCCCTCTGCTGCAAAACAGCTTGACGGCTCCCTCACATGGTTCTCCCCTGCCGCGCAGGCGACAAGCTCCGCGACATCAGCCAGGCTCTCAATTTTTACGGCCCGTTGCTTTAGAATCTTTGCACCCGGTATTTGCTGGAGGTACCAGCACAGATGCTTTCGCATCTCGATTATTCCACGTCGGCCCTTTAACTCGATGGAAAGCCTCGCGTGCTCCAGGGCGGTCCTTAACACGTCACCACGCTCCGGCCTGCCGTTTAGGCCTCCATTTAATTGTCTAAAGATCCAGGGGTTTCCAAGGGCGCCCCGTGCGATCCCAACGCCGTCGGCCCCGGTCTTTTCGAGCAGTTCGAGACCCAATGCGCAATTTGCAGCCCCGCCGTTGGCAAGCACAATACCCTTAAACCGGGTGCGGGCCTCGCGGGTGGTTTCTATATCGTTTGG
Source organism: Deltaproteobacteria bacterium (assembly GCA_021780695.1). Classification (GTDB taxonomy): domain Bacteria; phylum Desulfobacterota; class Syntrophobacteria; order Syntrophobacterales; family Syntrophobacteraceae; genus SbD1. The sequence goes on along the minus strand of JAJXYD010000001.1, from coordinate 166,504 downwards.
CCCTGAAAAGCGCTGGGCATAGGTTCTGCCATGGATCATCAGGGCCTTCAAGTCCAGATCCTCCACGTGTTCGAGCAAGCTCAGAAGATCAAAACCTTTCACATCGGTCCTGGTCTTTATCGAAACCGGTAAATCCGTATTTTCGATAACCGCCTGAATGACCTCCCTTGCCAGGGGCGGATTTGTCATAAGAGCGGCCCCTGCGCCTTTTCTAAACACCTTGGCCATTGGACAGCCAAAGTTTATATCGATTCCATCAGGTTTGATCTGTTTGGTAACAATGCGGGCGGCTATTGCGAAATGGTCCGGATTATGGCCGAAGAGTTGAACGACATAGGGGCGTTCGGATTCATGGAACCGCACGATATTAAGAGTCGATTCCGCCTGGTAAGCAAAAGCCGTGGAACTGGCAAGCTCGGAATAGACCACATCGGCGCCAAGCCCCTTACAAACTCTTCTAAAAGCGCTATCGGTTATGCCCGACAGGGGCGCCAGAGCAAAAACGGGCTTCTTAAGATTTTCCCAAAAATTATTCATTTTCTACTCATATGTATCTATATCCCGGCATCTTAGCCGGAGAAGAGCCTTCTCTACAAAACGTTTATCCCAATCAACCCTTATCCTCTCACCAAGGCCCTTGCATAAGCAGCTGTGTTGGGATATTCAAAATATCTCAACAGGGAAGGAGGAGCAAACATGAGCAAAATACCCCAAAATTATTTACCCGAAAAGCAGACATGGCCTCAGTACCTCGTTCCAGATGAATTTGCCGACACTCCGGATAAACTAAACCTTGCGGACTATCTAATCGATCGCCACGTCAAGGCCGGAAGGGGGCAAAACACCGCAATCAAGTTTATGGATAAAGTTATAACTTATTCCCAATTGCAGAAGAAGGTCAACCAGTTTGGAAACGCCTTAAAGGATGCGGGCGTAGAGCCTCAGGACAGGGTGGGAATACGGTTGACAAACACCCCGGACTCGGTTGTGACAATCTTCGCCATTGAAAAGATCGGAGCGATTCCCGTACCAACCTCGCCTCTGTGGTCGCGCGAAGAGCTGACCTTCGTGGTAAACAACGCCGAAATGAAATATTTCGTCGTAAACGCTCCCCTTATGGACCCGGTCGAGTCGGCCAAGCCTAATTTTGCCTGCTCCACACAAGTCGTGGTGATTGGAGGAGTTGCCGAGCACGTTAAGGCCCAGGGCAATCTCGTATTCGAAGAAATGCTGGCCAACGGCTCTCCCGAACTCGAAGCCGTCTTGCTCGACCCCTTCGACATAGGCGTAATACTCTACACCTCTGGCACCACGGGACTACCCAAAGGGTGCGTCCACTTCATCCGCCCGACCATTATTGAAACCCGCATGGTAAACAAGTATGTCTATCAGTTACAATCCGGAGACATCATGGGAGGTGCGGCACCGGTCTCTTTTGCCGCAGGCTTTGGGACCTTCACACTCATCCCCTTTGAGGGCGGCGCGGGCATTTCTCTCATCCCCAAGTTTTCGCCTCCCGACATGATGGAGCTGATTGCAAAACACAAAATAACCGTTTTAACCGGACTTCCCACCGCTTACCGCGCACTGACCAAATTCCCGGCCTTTAAAGACTTTGACATCAGCTCCGTGAGGCTCTACACCTCCGGAGGCGACGCACTGGGAGCCGAAACGCTTAAGGACTGGACAAAACTTACCGGAAAACCTATCTGGGAAGGGCTTGCGGGAACGGAGATGCTCCACCTCGTAACTTCAAATACCCTGAACAAAGAGCCCATACCTGACTCTATCGGAAAGGCTCTTCCCGGAGTGCGGATCCGGGTGGTGGATTTTTCCGGCAAGGAGTGTAAACCCGGCGAAGTGGGCAGTATGCTTGTAAAGGGCCCCTCCGGGACCCTTTACTGGAAGCCTCATGCCAACAACGACAAACTGCTGAGATCGCAGACTTCGGGCGTGGTCGAGGGCTGGAACAAAATGGGGGATGCCGTCCACATGGCTGAAGACGGCAACATCTTCTTTGTCGCCCGCGAAGACGACATGATCAAGAGCTCGGGCTACAGGATCTCCCCGGCCGAAATCGAGCACGCCTTGGCAAAACATCCCGCGATAGCCGATGTGGGGGTTGTGGGCCTGCCCGACCCCGAAAAAGGCCAGGTCGTAAAGGCCGTTGTGGAGTTAAAACCCGGATTTTTGGGCTCCGAGGAACTGACCGAACAGATAAAGACTTTTCTAAAAGATCAGATAGCCATCTATAAGTTTCCAAGGATCGTGCAGTATACCGACAAGCTGCCGAGGACTCCCACAGGCAAACTTGTGCGCAGATTGCTCAGGTAGTCGAGCCTCTGGATTTAAATGAAGAGTGTCGGCGGCAAAGCCGCCGGCACTCTTACTCCCATCGCCCTCCGCAAGGGCTTGGAGCCGAAGGTTACCCAAGGTTTTTTGGGAGTTTCACACTACATTTTCGCTAATCCTGTCCGAAAGCCTCGAATACCCCGGCGACTTCGATGGCCCCTTCGGCTGAGCATACCACGAGGGACTTTCATGAGAACCACTTTGGCCGTTGTTTGCCTTTTTGCCTTCCTCGCACTCGTTTCCTGCTCCCAGAGCAAAAGCGGTCAACGACCCCGAATCAATTGCATTCCGATAAAAACGGGGAAAGTCCTAAAAATTCGAGAACGCCAATTGGTGGTTGTAAGCGGTACGGTCACATCCCCCGGCCTGCCGGTCGAAGTCACTTTTCTTGTTTCAGGCAAGGTGAGCGAGGTTTTAGTCCATGAGGGCGACTACGTGAAAAAGGGTCGGCTTTTGGCGGCAATCGATCCGACCGACTACTCCCTGGCATTCCAGGGAGCATCGGCCAAGACCAAACAGGCCATGGTCGAACTAAACCGCAGCAAAGCCGAATATACCAGGATGAAATTTCTCTACGACACCAAGAGCCTTGCGGAAAACGACTTTGACAAGTTCAAGGCGGTCTTTTTGAGCGACAAACAGGTGACGGCTCAGGCCGCAGCCAATGAAAAATACGCCCGAAAGCGGCTAAGCGACGCCTCTCTTCATGCGCCCGTCAGCGGTTTTATCTCCAGGCGCTCGATCCAGCCCGGAGATACCGTTAGCCCTACAGTGCCGGCCTTCGAGATAGTGAACCTTGATCCCATCGAGGTCAGCGTCGGGGTACCCGAAACCGACGTCCACCTGGTCAAAATCGGCCAAAAAGCAAGGATCTCTATTCCGGCTCTTCCCGGAAAATCATTTGAAGGAAAAGTCAGAGTCGTAAACGTCTCGGCCGATCCTACCACGCGCACCTATCTAACGCGCATCGCAGTCCCCAATCCCGACCGCATTCTTCGAGTAGGGATGGTTGCCCAGGCAAGCATAGAGGGAGACAGGACGGTCAACCTCATGACCCTTCCGGCCGAAACCATCCTGCAAGACCCGCAGGGGGCTACCATCGTCTATATCTACTATCCAAAACAGAACCGCGTCTATGCCAAACGGGTTGAAACGGGTTCTGCTTACGGCCGGGAAATCGAGATCAAAAGTGGCCTTTCAGGCGATGAGAATATAGTTTTCGCCGGACAGGACAAGCTTTGGGACGGCGCACCGGTAAGTCTGGCAGGCAAAAGGCAACCGTGCGGGCAGCCGGGGAAAACAAAGGTGAGCCAATGAATCCCGCCAAGTTTTCTCTTCGCTACCCCGCGGTTGCCCTGATCCTTACCGCAATGGCCGTGGCCGTTGGAATTTATGGCTTTCTCTACATGCCTCGCACCGAAGATCCCACGATAACCATCCGCACCGGCCTCGTCATGGCCCTCTATCCCGGGGCGACCTCCGAGCAGGTCGAAAAGCAGGTGACAAGGACTCTTGAAAAACACATCTTCAAATTTGCCGAAGTAAGAAAGGCAAAAACCTTTTCCACCAGCCGTCCCGGCCTGACCATAATAAACGTCGAACTCGAAGATTACGTCAAAAACGCAGACGTCGTGTGGTCAAAGATGCGTAACGAAATGATCGAGGTAAGCGCAAAAAAGGAGTTGCCCGAAGGCGTGCTCGGCCCTATCGTGGACTCGGATTTCGGCGACACCGTGGCGCTGCTCATCGCAATTCACGGCAAACGCTACGGATACCGCGAACTGCGAGACTACCTCGATACGATCCAGGACCAGTTAAGACAGATTCCCGAAGTGGGCAAGCTCGCCGCCTACGGCGAGCAGGGCGAACAGATCCGGATAACGGGCGACCTCGATCGCATGTCGCAATATTTTGTCGATCCTCGCAGTATTATACAAGCTTTGAGGCAGCGCAACATTATCCAAAGCTCGGGCCACTTCGAGTCCAACCAGGCAAAAATCCCCCTTCGCACAACGGGTCTTTTCAACTCGGTCGACGAGATCGGAAACGTGCTGGTAAAAATCTCGCCAACCACAGGACAGCCCCTCTATATTCGCGACTTTGCAAAGGTCGAGCGGCGCTACCAGGACCCAACGTTTCTTACCCGCTATGACGGCAAGCCCTGCCTTATGCTTTCCGTGGAGATGCAAAGAGGCAAAAATATCGTCGAACTGGGCGAAAACATCCGCCAGGTTTTTAGCCGCCTGGGCTCCATACTGCCCCCCGATATTAAAATCGATCTCGTTGCCAATCAGCCCAAGGTGGTAAAAAAACTCATAAACCATCTCAGCCATGAATTCATGATCGCCATCATCTCGGTAGTGCTGGTAACGATTATACTTCTGCCCATACGGGTTGCGGCGATCGCGGCCCTTGCCATTCCCATAACTCTGAGCATAACCCTTGGCGTTATGAACGCCATAGGCATTACCCTTAACCAGGTCTCCATAGCCGCGCTTATTGTCGTGCTGGGCATAGTAGTGGACGACGCCATTGTAATCGCCGATAATTACGTGGATCTTCTGGACCGCAAATTCTCCAGGGCCGAAGCCGCAAAACGGTGTGTCTCCGAAGTTATCCTGCCCGTCTTTGCCGCCACGGCCACTATTATCTTTTCCTTTCTGCCCCTTCTCATACTTACGGGCTCGGCTGGCGAATTCATCGAATCGCTTCCTAAAACCGCCGCCATAGCCCTCACGGTCTCCTTTATCGTGGCTATAATGATAACCCCGATCTTCTGCAATTTTTTCATTAAAAGCGGGCTTCACCAAGACACAGGCGGACAAAAGGAGCCCAAAACGTGGAAAAAATTCAACGTCCTCAATCTTATCCAGTCGCTCTACAATGTCGCAATCGTCTTTTTCATGCGCCACAAGGTTTTGGCCATGGCCGCCGGGGTCGGCGCCCTGGTGGCGGCCGCTCTTCTTTTCCAGTTCGTGCCGCAGCAATTTTTCCCCTCGGCTGAGCGCAACCAGTTCGTAATAGACGTCTGGATGCCCCAGGGCTCGCGCATTGAAGCCACTTTGGCGGTAATGCGCCGTATAGAAAAAAGCCTTAAAGAAACGAAAGGGATAACCCATTTTGCAGGCTTCGTGGGCCAAAGCGCTCCGAGGTTCTATTACAACGTTGATCCGCAGCAGCCCGATGACGCATACGGACAGTTCATCGTTGACACGACTTCGGAGAAACAAACCCCGCTAGTGATTGAAAAACTGCGTAAATCCCTGGCAGTCAAAGCCCCCGAGGCCCTGGTGATTGTAAAGGAACTCCAGCAGGGCATGCCGCTCTCAGCCCCCGTGGAAGTGCGCATCATCGGGGAAAATATCTGCGAACTAAAGCGGCTGGGCGCCAGGGTAAAAAGACTGCTCGTCGATGTCCCCTATTCCCTCTACGTCCACAGCGACACCTTTAACGATTCTCCCCTGGTCGATGTAGGGGTAAACGAAGAACTGGCCAACAGACTGGGTATAACCAGCGCATCCGTATCGGCGCTTCTGGCCGGAGGTTTGGACGGCCTTCCCGTCAGCACCTTCTGGGAAGGCAAACGGGCCGTGACCATGGTGCTGCGCTTAAACCACGCCTCCCGCTCCTCTTTTGGCAAAGTCCGAGATACCTATGTATACTCTCCGGTGACGGGGGCCAGCGTGCCGCTTCGAGCCGTTTCCAGCCTCAAGGCCCAATGGCAGTCAAGCAGGATAGTACGCCGCAACGGAGTAAGGACCCTCACCGTTCAAGCCTTCGTTAAGGAGGGCCACTACGGCTCGCAGCTTCTAAACGCCGTAGAGTCCAAAATAGCAAGTCTGCCGCTTCCCCAAGGCTACAGGATCGACTACGGCGGGGAAATTTCAAACCAAAATGAAGTGTTTCCCCAGATGCTCTTGGCCCTGGGCATTAGCATCGTTGCAATCTTTCTTACTCTTCTGCTCCAATTTAGAAGCATTTCCGAGGCACTGATAGTCATGGCATCCATTCCTCTGGCCCTTCCCGGCGCCGCGCTGGGACTTATAATCACACACAACGCCTTTGGTTTTACCGCTTTTATGGGCTTTATAAGCCTTTGCGGCATAGTGGTTCGAAACGCGATTATCCTTGTCGATTATGTCAATGAAAAGATGCGCGAGGGCCACAGCCTGGAGGTTGCGGCAACCGAGGCAGGCGAAAGGCGTCTTCGACCCATATTTCTTACAACGATGGCCGCCGCTGTTGGCGTTTTGCCCATGATTCTTTCAGGTTCCAGCCTCTGGAGTCCTCTGGCAAGCGTAATCGCAATCGGACTGGTTTGTTCGATGTTCATGACTTTACTCGTGGTTCCCGTGCTGTTCGTTCTCGTCAAATCGCATAGGATAAAACCATCCTCTTTTGCAAACGCCGCGGGAGCGCTCATTGCGGCGCTCCTTCTCACGACGGTCCCCGCGCACGCGCAGACCAAAAATCTCAGTTTGCCCGAGGCAGTGGCTCTTGCCGAAAAGGGCAACTCCGTTCTCAAAATCGCCCGTTTCAAAATCGTTGAAAAACAAAGGCAGCTCTCTTCGATAGCGGCAAATAGTCTCCCGCAGGTCTCCAATTATTCGTTGTACATGGGCGTTTCGAACTCCCAATTTGCTGCCATTCCCGTTCCCGGTATCGGAGTGATCCCGATTGGAGACCTAACAGCAGGGAAAAATTCATCGTTTTTCCTGAACGGAACGGTCCTTGCCCAGCCCGTGACACAGCTCCTCAAAATTCACGAGGCAACCTCGATTGCCAGATCCGACCAGAGGGCAGCCGAAGCCGACGAAAAACAGGCTAAAAATGATATTATTTTTGGAGTTCACCAGCTCTACTACGGCCTTCTTGTTGCCGAATCAAAAAAGCAAGCCGCCATGGCCGGGCTTACCGCCGCGCAGGAAGGTTTGCGCGAGGCCCAAAACGGGCTCCTCTCCCGAAATCTTTTAGAAGTGGGCGTAACCGAGGCGCAAACGGCCGTTTTGAAAAGCCGGCAATCGCTTCTTGCGGTAAATATCCAAATCCAGGATTTCAGCGCCCAGCTAAACGAACTTCTGGGCCTGCCTCTGGATACCCGGCTGGTACTCTCAGAACCCTGCCCTTCCAGGGAGCCTGTCAAGAGCCGCGATTATTACCTGCAGCTGGCGCTTTTAAAAAATCCGCAGATCAGGGCTGCCAAGGCCATGGCGGCAAAGGCCCGCGGCGGAGTGAACGCGGCCAGGGAAGACTATATCCCCGATGTAACCCTTTTTGCCGCCAACGTGTACCAGCAGGGAGCCTCCCTTATTACCAACGATGAGGGCATGTTCGGCGCCATGATGTCCTGGAACGTCTGGGATTGGGGTAGAAGGAAAGACGTTATCGGTGAGCGGGGCGCACAGCTCGCGGAGGCCCAAGAAAACGTCCACAGGTTAAACCGGGCAGTAACCGTCAATCTGGACAAGGCATATAGGGCCCTTGAAAATCAAAAAAGCATCATAGAGTTGGCCTCCGAGGCTCTGGCGCTTCAAAAAGAAAAAATGCGCCTTGTCACAAACCAGCTAAAGACCAACACGATCAGCTACGTCAAATACGACAAGGCTGTCGCGGATTTTAAAAAGGCCCGGTCCGACGACCTGGAAGCCCGCCTGGGCTACGCTCTGGCCATGGCACAGTTAAACAGGATCGCCGGGACGTTGGCCCGGTAAATAATTGCCGGATTTAGACCCTCTCTATGCACAAATCTTTTTTGCCCCGAAAAGCCTTATAAGCCCTGCCCGGCTCCTTCACCGACGATGTTTAGCCGTTTTATCTTCCGCCTCAACGTGTTTTTGTCTATCCCCAGTTCGCGCGCGGTAGCCATTCGCCGCCACCCGTTTCGTTCGAGGGCGTTAAGGATCGTGTTGCGCTCGAAATCGACCAGGGTAAGGCCTCCGGGAAAAACGGGCGGGCAGGATGGGCCCTGGAGGTATTCGGGCAGGCATTGGGGCTGGATAAGTCCCTGTCGGCACAAAATGAAAGCATACTCTATCGCATTTTCGAGCTCCCGAATATTTCCCGGCCAGTCATGACGCATAAAGACCGCGAGGACTTCCTGGCTAAGCCCGGCTACGTCTTTATTGCGCATGCGGTTTAGCCGTTCGATAAAATGGGCGGCAAGAAGCGGAATATCTTCCTTGCGCTGAGAAAGGGGCGGCAATTCGAGTTTTACGACATTTATGCGATAATAGAGATCTTTTCGGAAAAGCCCCTCATCCACCAGCCGTGAGAGATCCCTGTTTGATGCTGTGACGATCCTTGCGTCGGTTTTAACCGTCTTTGAAGAGCCAAGCGGCTCATAGGTGCGCTCTTCAAGCACCCGCAACAACCGCACCTGCATGGCAAGGGAAATATCGCCGATTTCATCGAGGAAAAGAGTTCCCCCCTCGGCCATTGCAAACCGCCCGATGCGCGTTCGTTTTGCATCGGTGAAGGCCCCGGCCACATGGCCGAAAAGTTCGGATTCCAGCAAAGTGTCGGGAAGAGCGCCGCAGTTTACGGCAATAAAGGGTTTTGCCGCCCTGGGGCTAAGACTGTGAATGGCCCGGCTTATCAGTTCCTTGCCCGTACCGCTCTCCCCATGAATCAACACGGTGCTTTCGCTCTGGGCTACTTCGGGAAGAATTGAAAAAAGTCGGATCATCGCAGGGGACTTTGAAATGATATCCTTGAAACTATATTGCCGATCGATTTCCTTTCGCAAAGACTCTACGATGCTCAAATCCCGAAAACTCTCGACCCCGCCGATTATTTTACCTGTATCGTCTCTTAGCAAAGCGCTGCTAACGCTAATGGGAACTTCCTTGCCGTCAGCTCGAAGAATCAAGACCGGGCGATTTACAACCTGCTTTTGGGTCTCCATCGTCGATTTTAACGCGCAAACCGACTCACAGATGTTTGCCCGAAAGACCTCGCAACAGGGCCGTCCTATGGCCTCGTCGGCTGAAACCCCCGTGATTGCCTCGGCCGCGCGGTTAAAAAAGGTGATCCGCCAGTCGGAGTCCACGGTAAAAACCCCATCCGCAATGCTGTTCAATATGATTTCGGTCTGAGGCGATATGGCGGATTGCAATATATCCGTGTTCCTAACCATAATGACTTTTCCGTTCCGATGTGTCGCGACCCGCAATTGCCCGGGTTTACCATTTATTTCCTGCAGCCGAAAGCCGCTGCCTAAAATGCAAAAACAACGCTTAATCTTAAGACTCGGGAATCCTGCCCGCCTTTCCCACCGAAATTTCGTGAAGCGGCACTATAAGATCGGCCATCTCACGGATTTTCTTGGCCGATTCATAAGCTGCAATCGCATCGGTATGCACCCCGGAAGGAACACTGGGCGCATTGGCCGGAAAGTTTAGCCCGTTGCAGCAAAAACCGGTGATAACGGCCTTTCCCGCCGAAGTCTGCACCGCAACGGACTGGCCTCCCGGAGTATGGCCCGGAGAAAAGATCAAATCGATTCCCTCCATGAACCGGGTATCTCCCTCCACCAATTCGACATTCAAACCGTCAAGGATATCGGAATAATACCGGTGATCGATGGGGTGAGGGTTAAGGAAAAAGTCGTATTCGGCCTTTTGCACTATTATTTTCGCCCGCGTGCATTTCGGATCGTTTTCGCAGTGATCGTTGTGCAAATGGGTATGAATGATGATATCGACATCTTCGGGCTTAAGCCCGTGGTCGCCAAGAGCCTCCTCGAATTCCTGGATTTTTAGCCCTGTTTCACGACCGACATGCTCGGGCACGACAAACTGCTCCAGGCCCGTATCGACCAGTATGACTTCCCGCGCCCCCTTTATCAGAAATGAGTAAATCGGAAGCCAGATCCTTTTGCCGTATCCCCGCAGATAGGTCATGATGCCCTGATCGGTCTCGTTGACCCCTATCACCATTGGGTAAATGACATATTCTCTCATCCCCACATCCTTTCGCCACATCAATTCAACCGGCAAAGAACCCTTGCCGATCCCCAGCCTTACCCGTTGCCCTTTCCTCGATTCGCAGGGCAAGACCCCTGGCCAGTACATTTGCCACTTTTCCCCTTGCCGATTCGAGGATCCTGCCAAAAGTCTGGCGGGAAATCCCCATCTTTTCAGCAGCCTTCTCGTGATAAAGCTGCTCCAGATCCGCCAGTCGAATGGCTTCGAACTCGTCCAGGGATAAAACCACCTCCTCCAGGGAGGAAGTCGGTACCCCCGCGGGCTTAAAAATCCTGCAACCGGGTTCCCGGTCTATTCTACAACAACACTTCGGCCGAGCCATACTTTTACCTCTCACCTCAATTATGAGCATATGCTCATAATAAGGCAAACGAAAAATCAGCCCGCTCCGAGCTCTCAGCTCTAAACACCGGAACCCGCAAGTTCGCTCTCGAACGCAATGAGTCGCTTGGGAAGGTTGTTTATTTCTTGTCGCGACAGCCCTATCTTATTTTCAAAGGGAGAGGTTGCCATGCCAAAAGACGAACGCAAAATGATCCGGTTAAACCCGTATATTCCAATGACAAGACTTTCGCCCGAAAAAAGGGTGGGACTTGTCGTCGTACTAACCGGTTATGGAAAAGGGAAAACCACATCGGCCATGGGGATGGTATTTCGCGCCTGCGGACACGGCATGAAGGCCTGTGTGATCCAGTTCATGAAGGGCGATATCTTTACCGGCGAATGGGAGGCGGTAAAGAAGTTAGACTGCGATGTAGAGATAGTGGCTACCGGTATGGGCTTTTGCGGCATCCAGGGTAATCCCTACCCTCGAACCTCGCACAGAGAGGCGGCCCAAAGAGGCCTGGAAGCGGCCAGGCAACGTATTGGTTCAAACTCCTACGATCTGATAGTTCTCGATGAGATAAATAACGCGATCCATCTGAAACTGATTGACCTCGAACAGGCGGTCGAACTCATCGGGACAAAACCCGCCCTTCTCCATCTTGTTCTCACCGGCCGCGACGCAGCTCCGGAGATCATCTCTCTGGCCGATACGGTCAGCGAGGTAAGGGAGATTGTCCACGCCTATCGAAAGGGGATAGAACCGCAGCCCGGAATCGATTTTTAAACGAAGACAGGATCAGTCACATTTTCTTTTATTGTTCGCCAAGTCAACGGAAAAGTCCAGAAGCGCCGAACTTTCGCGGTAGGCTTGGGCACAGAAATCCCCCAGGTGATCCGCACTTTTTTTGAAATCGGCTATGATCCCTTCCAGGTTTTCCGATCTGTAGAACTCTTCATAGACCTCAAGGCTTTCCTTTAATTCGGAAAAGACCTTCCCGGTATTGGGATTCATCTGGGTAATGGCTGCGTAGAGTTCGGGGTTTTGGGCAAAAATTCTGCCAACCAGATTCATCTCGATGCGGTAGCTCGGACTTGTGTATTCCATGGTTTCGTGGATGTCTATCCCAAGCTTTCTAAGGGTCCTTCCCATGAGCATCGTCGTCAGGTGAAAGAGCACCTGAATGATGCTCATCATTCGGTCGTGTTCCTCGGGACTGCACTCCTTTACCCGCATGCCGCTGGAAGAAAAAAGCCCCCGAAGCCACTGCCAATTCTCGGGGGAAATACGCACAGGGCAGGCGGCAAGTGTCTGGCCGGAAAAACTCGACACCCGCCCTCCGAACATAGGGTGAAGTCCTACAACGCTTGCCGAAGATTGAAGCATTTCGTTAACCGTTGCGACCTTGAGGCTGGTAAGATCCATCAGGAGCTGTCCCGGACGGGCAAGGGGGACAAGCTGCCTGATGATTTCCACCGACTTGTGAAGAGGCACGGCAAAAAGGACTATATCGCACCGGCGCATTGCGTCCTCGGGCCTGAGAACAGTCTGCACGTCCACGACCTCAACCTTGAAGCCCCGGGAGCTGAAAAATCTTACAAAAAGGCTCCCCATCTCTCCCTGTCCGCCGATTACTCCAACCACGGATTGGTTGTTCCACTGGAGGCCGCTTTTCTGCAGGCCGGAAAAACAAGAAAACTCCATGCTCCATTCCTCGTGCAATGAACCCATGCAAAAAGATCGCAACAGGCCAAGTCGACCCGATCCCTTAGATAGATCTTCCAACTGCCGCGGCAACCCGGCGACATTCGTCGATGAGAGTAATAAAGTCATCTGGTTTCAGAGACTGAGGACCATCGCTCAATGCCTCCTCGGGACGCACGTGGACTTCAATCAGCAGACCGTCGGCTCCGGCTGCGATCGCGGCTTTGGAGACCGCTGGCACAAGATCCACCCTGCCGACCGCATGGCTTGGATCGACTATCACCGGAAGGTGGGTAAGTTTTTTTAGAAGGGGCACGGCGCTGATATCCAGGGTGTTGCGGGTCTCGGTTTCAAAGGTACGGATTCCCCGCTCGCAGAGGATAACATTTTCGTTTCCCTGCGCCATGATGTATTCGGCAGACATCAGGAATTCCTTAATCGTTGCGCACAGGCCGCGTTTGAGGATAACCGGCTTGTCGATGTTTCCCACTTCGGTAAGAAGCCTGAAATTCTGCATATTTCGGGTGCCGATCTGGATTATATCGGCGTATTTGTAAAAAAGCACGATGTCGCGAGGGTCCATGAGTTCGGTAACTATCTTCATGCCGGTCTTTTCACGGACTCCGGCTAGAAACTTCAAACCTTTTTCTCCCCAGCCCTGGAAAGCATAAGGCGAGGTTCGCGGCTTAAAAGCTCCGCCGCGCAAGAAACGAACCCCCGCGGGCTCGACGGACTCGGCTATTTCCTCTAAAATCTCACGGCTTTCCACCGCGCACGGCCCCGCGATAATCTGAATCTGGGAGCCGCCGATCTCCAGGCCGTCAACATTGACCACGGTGTTGTCAGGTTTGAACTCCCGGCTCACCAGCTTGTAGGGCTTAAGAATGGGAAGCGCCTTTTCCACTCCCGGGAAAGACTCCATCGGGATCTCGGCCAATACCCGCTCATCTCCGATGGCTCCAATGATGGTCCGTTGTTCACCTTTAGAGATATGGGCCCTAAGGTTCATATCCTCCAGACGCCGTACGATTCTTGCCACGTCCTCTTCCTGGCAATCCGGTCTCATAACAATGATCATGACTTTTACTCCCCTTGCATACCCTGGTTTGAAATGTCCCTAAATGGGTGAAAAGGAAATTACCCGGCCAACAGTGCCGCACCAATAAAAAAAGCCGCGGGCGCTTCAGGCGCTCACGGCTTTTTAGAAAGGCAATCTAATTTTTCAGTTTCCGAGCATACCTGAAGCGGTCCCTCCAAGGGGGTAGTAATAAAACCAATAATAATAAAGCCCGCTGTTCATATGCTCTCCACTTAGTTTCAAGTTAGACTTTATCGCAAACGGTTGTCAAGAAAAATCTTAGCGATCCGCGCGGCAACCGGCCAAAGCCATTCGTATTTTCCACAAAAATCCCCAAAGGGGTCAACCGATCAAAATCAAACCGCAAAGAGTCCCAACCGAGGTATCAATTCCCGTTCCGTTGGCGGCACGTTTAAGGCACCATCCGGCCGATTCCATGAGTTTGGAAACATTTATCCCAAAACCCGACATCGACGGTCTGGCCAATTTGGGATTGCGGCATCTGCCCCCCTCGTGCAAAACACGGCAATGAGGCTTATCGCTGCAAAAAATCCTCTTACAGCAATTGCCGGCAAAACCTTTCGAGCGGGTGTACCCCATTTTTACCGCGGCAAGCTCGATACCGGCCGAAATTTCTTGTAAAAGCCCAAACACTTCGTTGCCCTCAACGGGTGAGAAGAGCACGGAGGAAGGAACCTCGAGTTTGAACACAACGGCATGCTCATAGGCCCTAAGCAGCTCTCTAAACCCGTTGGGTCCTGAAACATGGGGCGGGCAATTGGCCGAAGCCCCATAATTTTCGCATTGAGGCTCAGCGCAAAACCGGGCCAACTCATCTTCCACACAGATCCCGGCTGTGCTGATAAGAGCTGCGTCACTGGCGCCCATTCTACGGCCAAGTTCAAGCAATTGTGAAAAATCCCGCGATTCTTTTTGCTCCGTCAATTTTTTCCCCTTCGTCTGATACCATGTCGCCATCTTAAAGAGTAATATTAAGATGCGGAAATAATGTCAAACTCCTTAGCCTCCGCGGATCATCGGTGGCGGAAAAGAGGCTTCAAAGTCCACAGGAAAGTTGGCGGTTGCGACAACTGTCACCCGCGCGTCTACCCGGCCCGATTTGAAAAGTGATACGAGTGCCCCGCCGCCGGTTCAAGGGGCGACCGCATCCCTTAGTCGAGGTTTGACCTGTAGTTTATCCATGCTCGCGGCATCCCATCCGCCTCCCAGGGCTTTGACCAGCAAGACGGTGGTTACCAGTCGCCGGCCCCAGATGATCGCGGCTTCCTGCTCGTCAGTAAGAAGGGTTTGCTGGGCGCTGACAACATCCAGATAGTTGACAAGTCCCCCAACATAGCGCGACGTGGCGATATCCAACTGGCGGCGCGCCGCAGCGACGGCCCTCGCCTGTGATCTGCGCGCGGCCTCCAGCACCTCGATGCCCGTGATGTCGTCCTGGACCTCGCGAAAAGCGTTAAGAACCGTGTTCCGATACTTGGCTACCGCCGCGTCGTAGGCGGCTTGGGAAAAGTGCGCCTGGGCGCGCCTCGCGCCGCCGGTGAAAATGGGCTCCGCGACGTTGGCGCCTATGGCCCAAAAGGAGCTTGGCACATCCAGCAACTGCGCTATATTCATAGCATTCCAGCCGCCCTGGCCATAAAGGACAAGTGAGGGATAATAGGCGGCCCTGGCCACGCCTATTTCCGCATTTGCCACGGCCATCTCACGTTCGGCTTCAGCGATGTCGGGACGCCGCTCGAGCAGATCCGAGGGCAAAGCCACATCAATGCGGGGCGGTTGGTCGCTCATTTGCCGAAGCGCCAGATGAAAATCGGGAGCGGGTTTTGCGACAAGCACGGCTATGGCGTCTTCATATTGTTTTCTCTGCTGCCATAGCAGGGTGGCCTGTGTGCGGGTCGTGTCAAGAAGCGTTTGTTCCTGCGCCACATCCAATCCGGAGGCAAGGCCCCCCGCGTGACGCGATTGCACCAGTTCCAACCCCTTTTGCAGTGCGTTTACGGTGCTGTCGAGCAAAACGATTTCCGTATCGAGTTGCCTAAGAGTGAAGTAGTCGGCGGCCAGTTCGGCGGTGAGCACAAGACGCACATTTTCAAAATCAGCCCCATTGGCCTGATAGGAAGCTTGTGCGGCTTCGACGGTACGCCGGATTTTTCCAAAAAGATCCACTTCATAGCTCACGGTAAAGGGAAGGATATAGCTGTTTTGCGTTACCGAACCAAGCAGAGGAAGCGTGGAACCGGTGGCTCGTTTGCCGGAATAGAGCTCTCTGCCGACCGTCGGGTCGACCTGGAGGGTAGGGAAAAGGGCACTGTTTTCCAGGGAGGCCGAAGCCCGCGCCTGTTCAAAATGCGCCAGCGCCTCTTTGAGGGTCTGATTGGCCACAAGCATTTGGGCTTCCAGCCGCTGCAAATCATTATCATGAAAAAGCACCCACCAACCGGTCCTGGGAACAGCGTCCTGGGGGGCAGCTTCACGCCATGGCTTTTCGACCTGCCACTTTTGCGCAGTGGGTGCGGAAGGTCTTTTATAGTTAGGCCCCACAGTGCAGCCGGCACAAAGCCCAAGGACCGCCAGGGCGCAGAAAATCGTCGGTAAAAAACCAAAGGTTAAAGAGCCTCTGAGCATTAAATTCTCTTTTTCAATACTGTCGACGGTCCGGGCTTGGCTGAAGAGGTGGCGCCGACCTTAGCCGCAGACGCCGCTTTGGGGACATCTCCCAGCTTGTTGACATGGACTTTTTGGTTTTCTTCGATCGAATCGGGAGGATTTAAAACAATCCAGTCCTCGGGTTTCAAGCCGCTCAAAACTTCCAGGGAAGTCCCATAATCGCGCCCGATGACCAGCGGGCGAAGCCTTACGCGATGATTTTCACCGACCACGACTGCCCGAAGGCCTTCCGAGCGGAAAAGCAGGGCATTGACGGGAACCTTCAAGCGCTGGTTGGGCACGAGGATTTTGAGATGCACCGAGGCATAGCTGCCGGGAAGCAACAAGGCCGATTTGTTTGGCACATCGACCTCGGTGAGCAGCGTGCGGGTCTTTAGATCGATTGCCTCGGCGGAGCGCACGACTGTGCCTGAGAAGCTGCGGCCGGGAAACTCGGCGAGTTCCAAACTCGCATGCAGGCCGACATGAACCGAAGGCGCGCAGGTTTCCGGAACATTTACGTAGACGCGCAGGGGATCGGTTTGAGCCAGGGAAAAAAGTTGCTGCAGGGCGCCACCGTTTCCGGCATTGATAAGCCAGCCCGTATCCACATTGCGCCGTGTAATTACGCCGCTAAAGGGAGCATAAATGCGTTCGAAGGATTTTAGCTCTTCCAGGCGGCGGACATTTGCTTGCGAGGAGGCCACGATGGCCAGCTTGGCCTCCAGGTCGCCAGTGGCGTTATCGACCTCCTGTTTGGAGACCGCGTCGGTCTTTAACAGCCCCTGGTAGCGGGCCGCGGTGATCCGGGCAAGATGGAGGTTGGCCCGCGCGGTAACCAGATCGGCCCTGGCCTGGGAGAGTTGCTGGTCAACCTCCGGGGTTTCAATAACCGCGAGGAGGTCTCCTTTTTCTACCCGGCTGCCAATGTCGTGATACCACGCCTTCAAATAGCCATTGGTTCGCGCATAGATTGGCGATTCCACGTAAGCCTCAAGGGTTCCGGGCAAGACCAGATTCTCCACGGCCCCTTCCCTGGAGGGATGAATGACCGCAACCGTTGGTATCGCCATGCGGTCGGTCTGCCTGGCTAACGCCCGCAATTGCTCATGACGCTGGAACAGTATAAGAGCGCCCGCTATCAGCAGGCAAAAAACAATCCCGAAAAATACCTGAAAAAAACGGCTTCCATGCTGCGGCTCAACTTGCGAGTCGTTTTCTGCCTTTCGAACTTTGTTCATTATCGAGAGCCTCTTAAAACCTTAGCAAACTACACGCACTCACCATTTCCGGGAATGTCACCGTAAATCCCGCCCGCTTTGCCTGCGCTCCAACCATCCATGAATTATGGAAAAAAAGGAGGGAACAAAAAACAATGTGGCGATAGTGGCAAACAGCAGCCCACCGATTACGGCGCGGCCCAGGGGCGCATTCTGTTCCCCTCCTTCTCCCAGCCCAACCGACATAGGGGCCATGCCGATTATCATGGCGAGGGCGGTCATAATTACCGGGCGAATGCGGACCCGGCAGGCTTCCATTGCGGCTTCCAAGGCCTTTTTCCCCTCTTTTAACTGCTCTCGGGCGAAGGAAACCACCAGGATACTGTTGGCCGTGGCCACCCCCATGCACATAATGGCGCCCGTGAGGGAGGGTACGTTCACAGTGGTGTGGGTAACCAGGAGCATCCAGCAAATACCGGCGAGCGCGCCGGGAAGAGCAGTGATAATGATAAAGGCATCGAGCCAGGACTGGAAGTTGACAACGATCAGGAGGTAGGCGAGCACGATGGCCGCGATCAGACCCAGACCCAGGCCGCGGAAAGAGCTTGCCATGGTCTGGACCTGTCCGCGAATATGGATGCGACTGCCTCGGGGCACTTGAGCGCGTATTTTTTCGACCAGATTTGTGATTTGTCCCGCCACCGCGCCAAGGTCGCGCCCGGATACGGAGGAATAGACATCGATCATCGGCTGCACGTCGTAATGGGAGACAACCGCAGGGCGGGCAACGGTAGAGATGGAAACGAGGTTACCCAGGATTTGCGGGGCGACCTTATTGCCCGGGGCGGTAATGGGGATGTTTTCCAGCGCCTGCAAGCTGTCGATACGGTATTGCGGGGCCTGAACGGCCGCGTTGTAACTTACGCCGTTGCCCGGATCGAGCCAAAAGCTCGGGGTGGTCTGAAAACTGGAGGAAAGCGCGATTAAAAGGCTCTGGGCAATGTCGTTTGCCTCAAGCCCCACGTACTGGGCGCGGGTGCGCAGGATATGCAGCCGCAGCGTCGGAGAATCAAATTCCTGCTGTACGTGGACGTCGGTTGCTCCAGGAATAAGGCGGATTTGATCAACCAGTTTTTGGCCGACCTCATAGTTACCCTGCAGGTCCGGACCGACAATTTGGATATCGATGGGCGCCGGAGTACCAAAATTCAGAATCTGCGTCACTATGTCCGCCGGCTGGAAGAAAAACTGCACACCCGGAAAATCCCGGGGCAACCGGCGGCGCAAATCTTCGATATAGGCCCAGGTGGATTTTAGTCGTTTGGCCTTGAGCTGCACCAGGATTTCGCTATCGGCGGTTCCGATGGTCCCCGAATTACTGTAGGTTAAATTGATGCCCGAGTAGGGAAGGCCGATGTTATCGAGCACGGTGCCCAGATCGTGTGGGGGGATTATCCGCCGGATCGCTTGGTCGACCTGGTCGGCGAGCCGTGCGGTCTCCTCGATGCGCAAGCCGGTCCTGGCGCGCATGTGCAACCGAATCTGGCCAGCGTCCACAGAGGGGAAAAAATCGCGCCCGATCACAAAAATAAGGCAGATCGAAACCAGGCAAAATAGAAAAAAGCAGGAGACAAAGAACCGCGGACGCTCCAAAGCCCCGGCAAGGGCCCGCAGACAACCGGCGCGAAATCGTTCGAAACCGTGTTCGAAGGTTTGCTGAAAACGACGCAGCCTCCCCATGCTTTCGCCCGGGCGGGCCTGATATTCGTCAGTTGCGCTCAATAGATACATCGCCATGGTGGGAACAAGGGTTCGCGACCACATATACGAGGCCAGCATGGCAAAAATAATCGCTTCCGCCATGGGAACGAACAAATACCTTGCCACGCCCGAGAGGAAAAACATCGGAATGAAAACAATGCAAATGCAAAGAGTTGATACGAAGGCCGGGACCGCGATCTGCTGGGCACCGTCCAGGATGGCCTGCACGGTGTCCTTGCCCATGGCCAGGTTGCGGTTGATATTTTCGATTTCCACGGTAGCGTCGTCTACGAGAATCCCCACTGCCAGAGCCAGGCCTCCCAGCGTCATGATATTTATGGTTTCCCCCAGGGCGCTAAGACACAGGATACTCACCAGGATCGAGAGCGGAATGGAGGTGGCGATAATGAGAGTGCTTTTCCAATTGCCCAGGAAGAGCAACACCATGACGGCGGTAAGACAGGCTGCGATCACGGCTTCGCGCACAACCCCCCGAATGGCGGCGCGTACAAAAAAGGATTGATCGAAAAAGGTGCTGACTTTAAGCCCTGCGGGCAGCGTTGGAGCAAGAATTTTTAGCTTTTGTTTTACCCGGTCCACGATGGAGAGGGTGGAGGCGTTTCCGGTCTTGTAGACGCTCATCAAAACACCGCGGCCGCCATTGACCAACACCACGTTGGTCTGGGGAGAAAAACCGTCGCGCACATGGGCCACATCCCGCATATATATCGTGGACCCCTTCAGGGTTTTTACCGGCAGATTATTCCACTGAGCCACGGTATCCGGACTGCCGTTTAGCTCCACGTCATATTGAAGGGGGCCGAGTTTAGCCACACCGGTCGGTACTATCAGGTTCTGTTCATTCACCGCCTTTACGATATCGACAGGGGACAACCCCTTAGCCTGCAAGGAGGCTGAATCGATATCCAGGCAGATCTGGCGGGGCATTCCGCCGTAGGGAAAGGGCACCGAGGCCCCTTGCACCGTGGCGAGTTGGGTGCGGATAAAATTATTGCCGCAATCGTATAGCTGCTGCTGACTTAACCGGTCGCTGGTCAGACCTATTTGAAGAACCGGAACGGTGGATGCCGAATAAATGATCACAAGAGGTGGCGTGGAGCCGACCGGGAGGCTGTGTATAATGGTCTGCGAGATCGCGGTGGTTTGTGCCACCGCCGTGGCGATGTTTACCCCCGGCTGAAAGAAAATTTTGATCAAACCCCTTCCGTCAAGGGATTGCGATTCGATATGTTCGACGTCATTTACAAGCACCGTTATGGCGCGCTCGGCAACCGTGGTGATGCGCCGCTCCATTTCCCGGGCCTCCAGACCTTCGAAGCTCCAATTGACCGCGACAACGGGAATATTTATATCGGGGAAAATATCGGTGGGCGTGTTGGGTATTACGGCCAAGGCAACCAGGACGACCACCAGCGCCATTATGATGAAAGTATAAGGTCTTGCAAGAGCTAGTCTGACAATCCACATGGAGCGAGAGCCTTTCGCGAAGTCCAATCGGAGCTTTGGAGCTATATAAATCAATCTTGGGATTATTTACACAGGTCATTTGCCTCTTAACAAAACTTAAGGCGGGGCCGGGAATTAAAGGGGATCGTTTGCGGCAGCTCCAAAGAATAGACAGGTCATATATTCACATCTTATCCAAGCTTCCATTAAAGGCAAAATCATAACATGCCGTGCCACGCCGGGCCACCTGATTTTTGTCTGCGCTAAATTAAAGCACACTCCACCGAGGCAAATGCAGAAAGGATTTTCGCGCGCCTTCCGCATATCGCACACTCGTCTGGGTCCAAAGAGTTTTGCGACATTATCGAACGTCTGTCCTGATTTCGGTATCTTAATATTACGATTTAGACGCCAACTCGGTAGGAACCTGCAAAAGCGGCAGGCACAAGAGATGAATTTTTAAGGTCAACCGGCACCCCTGAAGTCCACGGACATCATAAAACTCAAAACCAGCACGGTCAGAATCGAGAAAAAATAGAGTCTTCCCGCCCAAAGCCCATCCTTGCAGCCATTACAGCCCCAAAGGGCCGTAAACAACCAGGCCAACCCCGATAGGGTCGTGACGGCCAGGTAGGGCAAACCCGTGTACCCGAATAGAGTGAGCATCGATGAAGCAACTATAAACGCTATAATATAACCCGCAATATGTTTTTGTGCGACTGCAATCCCTCTTTTTACCGGCAGTATTGGAATTTGTGCCGCGCAGTAGTCGTCGAAGCGGAAAATAGCGATCGAGTAATAGTGCGGAATCTGCCACAAAATAAAGATTGCAAGAAGCAGGAGGGCTCCGGTATCGAATCGGTTTGCCGCCGCGCAGTATCCCGCAAGGGGTGGCGCCGCTCCCGCCAGACTTCCAACAAAGGTAGCGTATACGGAAGCGCGTTTGAGTAAAAGACTGTATATCCCCACATAAATTGAAAAACCAGCCAATGCGACGGAAAAAGTCAGAAAGTTTACCGCAAATCCCAGCAGACTAAATCCGGCGATCCCCAGCCCTCCCCCATAAAGCAGGCAGGCTCCAACCGGCAAGCCCCCCCGGGCAAGAGCGCGGTTGCAGGTTCTTTTCATTGTTCTATCGAGATCTCTATCGATGTAATTATTGAAGACACAACCGGAAGCAACAACGAAGCATATACCGCAAAGAGTCGCAGCCAAACCGGGTAAATCGGCCCTCCCCCTTGAGGCAAGGAAAAACCCCCCGGCCATGGAGACGAGGTTGCCTGCAATGATGCCCGGCTTGGCGATTTCCAGATAATCCCTTAGCACTTCGGCTATTTCTCACATCAACCGCTGATGAAGGTGATACATGATCCAGATCGTCCCCGCGATAAAAATGGCCATAACAAGCAGGGTGAATGCGAGCGCCAGGACATTCCACCGGGACTGCGAGGATAAATCGAGGTGGAGGAAATAATGAATGTGCACAAGGCTTTGCACGGCCGCGGCGGTAAAAATGACACATAAAGCCCGAGATCTGGAAATTTCGCCGCTCATCACCGTAGCAAAAGAAAGGGCAGTAAGGATAACTGCAAGGATAAATCCGAGGGCATAGGACCTGATGCTAACCTTACCCACGCCCGCGCTCTCGATCAGTGACCGGTTCATTTACAAAACTCCCCTCAGGTAGACGGTGGTAAACACCCCTATCCATACGATATCCAGGAAATGCCAAAACATACCAAGTCTCATAAGCCTGGATTGAACAGAAGCGCTCAGCCCCTTGAGGCCGACCTGCGCAAAGGTAACGGCCATCCATAAAAGACCCACGCAAACGTGAGCCCCGTGGGTTCCAACCAGGGTGAAAAAAGCCGAAAGAAAGCCGCTGCGACTCGGTCCGTCACCGTTAAGGATCATCCGTTGGAACTCCTTAGCCTCCATCGACAAAAAACCCAGTCCAAGGAGAAAAGTAACGGCCAGTGCGAACAAAACAAGGTTTTTTTTCCCACTTTGCGCGGCCGCCATGGCAAGACCGCAGGTAGCGCTGCTAAAGAGCAAAAACATCGTTTCGCCCAGTACATAAGGCAGATGAAACAAGTCCCTGCCGGTCGGTCCCCCTGCATAGTTACGGCAAAGAACCGCGAAGGTTGCAAAGATCACTGCAAACAAAACCAGATCGCTCATGAGATAAATCCAAAAGCCGAAGACCTGGTTTGTCGCCCTCTCCAACTCCCGATCTTCCTCCCCCGCACGATCGAGCGTTAAGGCATAATCGCTCATTTACGCCATCCTCCGTAATTTTTGCGGAAAACATTAATACGAAAAGCCGCTTTCACCTTGCCGCCTCGAGCCTTCTATAGCGTTCATCCTCGATCCCCTGGATTTGGGAGCCGGTAATGACGCGATGGGTATCGTCATCAAACGAACGGGCTATAACTATTAAAACGATGCCCGCAGCGCAGGAAGCGGCAAGCCACCAGATATCCCACACCAGGGCGAACCCCATGAGGAAGGTGAGAACGCCGATTAGATAACCCGCCCCGGAGTTTTTAGGAATCTCGATATCGTGGTATTGAACCGGCCGAGTGTAGGCGAGGCCTTTTTCCTTCATGTCCGTAAAGGCGTCGATATCGCCGACTATGGGTATTTGGGCAAAGTTATATACCGGTGGCGGCGAAGATAGAGACCATTCCAGGGTTCGCCCGTCATAGGGATCGCCCGTCAAATCGCGGGTGGTTTCCCTCTCCCTAATACTTACAATCAGTTGAACGATCAGAAGAAAAGTGCCGATCACGATGAGCGCCGCGCCACCGGCGGCAACGAGCAGCCAGGGATGCCAGGCCGGATTGCTGTAATGGTACATCCGGCGCGGCATTCCCATCAAGCCGAGCAGATAAAGAGGCCCAAATGCCAGATAGAAACCGATCAACCAGAAGAAAAAGGCCCTTTTGCCCCACTTTTCGTTCAATCGAAAACCGGTAATCTTTGGAAACCAGTAGCTATATCCGGCAATAAGGCCGAACAAGGTGCCGGTAATGAGCATGGTATGGAAGTGGGCCACCAAAAAGACGCTGTTATGGATTACGAAATCGGCAGGGGGGACCCCCATAAGAACGCCCGTGGCCCCTCCGAGGGAAAAGCTCACCATAAACCCCAGGGTCCAGTACATGGGAACAGTCAGTCTCACTCTGCCGCGGTACATGGTAAAGAGCCAATTAAAAATTTTTACCCCCGTGGGTATGGCGATTATCATGGTCGTTATGCCAAAGACCGCGTTTACATCCGGCCCCGCGCCCATTGTAAAGAAGTGGTGCAGCCACACGCCAAAGGAAAGGAGGGTAATGGCCCCCGTGGCATAGACCAGGGATTTATAGCCAAACAACCGTTTTGAAGAAAATGTGGCCACGACCTCCGAGAAGATACCAAAGGAGGGCAGTATCACGATATAGACCTCGGGATGTCCCCACATCCAAAAGAGATTGACATACATCATAATATTGCCGCCAAAGGTATTGGTGAAAAAATGCATGCCCAGGTACCTGTCGAGTGAGAGCATGGCAAGCGTGACTGTCAGGACCGGAAAGGAACAAACCATGAGGATCGTGGTAAAAAAAATGGCCCAGCTAAAAAGGGGCATGCGCATTAGATTCATTCCAGGGGCGCGCATCCTAAGAATTGTGACAAAGAAGTTGATCGCCGTCATAAGCGAAGCGATTCCGGCAATCTGAATAGACCAGTCCCAGTAGTCTACCCCGACACCGGGGCTGTAGAGCTTTTCGGCAAGGGGGGAATATCCCGACCACCCGACTTTGGAGAATTCGCCAATACCTAGTGAAACCATCACGAGCAAGGCCCCCGCCACGGTAAGCCACAAGCTCAGGGAATTTAGAAAGGGAAAGGCCACGTCGCGCGCTCCGATTTGCTGGGGAACGATAATATTCATCAACCCCGAAACGAAGGGCATGGCCATGAAGAGGATCATGATCGTACCGTGAGCCGTAAAAACCTGGTCGAAGTGCCAGGGCGGCAGAAATCCTTGTGAGGAACCAACAGCCACCGCCTGCTGGGCTCTCATCATGACGGCGTCGGAGAGACCGCGAAGGAGCATGACAAGCGACAGGATCAGATACATCACGCCGATTCTTTTGTGGTCCAGGCTGGTCAGCCACTCTTTCCAAAGGTAGGTCCATTTGCCGTAATACGTTATGAGGGCGATCACCGCCGCGGCGACAAGCACAGAGCCCAAAACGGCACCCATAATAATAGGGTCATGGTAAGGTATGGCGGAAAGGGTCAGTTTTCCCAGCATGTCAATGAACTCCAGGTGTTCTCTTTGCAGTCTCAAGGGGAGAGACGGTTTTGGCCGCCGGACTCATGGTTGCAAAACTTTCGACTATCGTATCGAAAAGATTTTGCCGAACAGAGGAAAAGTACGCTACGGGGTTTTGAACACTCGGTTTTTCCAGTTGGGCAAACATGGCCGAATCGAGCTTGTTTGGCGATCTTTTGACCTTTTGCAGCCACTCCCGGAACTGCTCGGCCGAAACGGCCCGGGCATGAAAACGCATGTAGGCATATCCGTTGCCGCTGAATTGCTGGCTCTGGCCGTAATAGAGCCCGGGTTTATCGGCCAGGAGGTGCAACCTGCCGACCATGCCCGCCATGGCATACATCTGGCTGCCGAGTTGGGGAATAAAAAAGGAGTTCACCACGGTATCCGAGGTAATTTTAAAACTGAGCGGCACTCCCGAGGGAAAGACAAGCCTGTTTACAACTGCGATGTTTTGATCCGGATAGATAAAAAGCCACTTCCAGTTCATGGCCACAACTTGAACTCTTACGGGCGCGGCGCCCTGGATCGGTCTGTAGGGATCGAGTTGGTGGGACCTGCTCCACGCGAGGTATCCCAGTACGGTCGTAATGGCGAGTGGAACGAGCCAAATAAGGATTTCGAGCCTGCGCGAACCGCTCCATTTGGGAGCATAGTCCGCTTTCGTATTGGAGGCCGAGTACTTTCGCGGAAACCAAAGGGCCATGACGATAACCGGGATAACCACGATCATCATCAATCCCAGGGCCTCGAGAATCAAATTGCGTTCGGCAATGCCAATAGGACCTTTGGGGTCTAAAAGCACCACCTGAGCGCAGCCGCCAAGAAGAGCCGCAACGCAAACAGACGCCAATCCTGCTAAAACGAAATAACCTTTTCGCCTCATTTTATCACCTGCGACCTTTACGGTTACTTGTCTAACCCGGTGTTCTAAAACAGGGCTGCATTCGGGGACCCGATCTGGGATCAAATAAAACAACGGCTGCCGCCTGCTTTAAGCATGAATGGCGCTATTTTAAGAGCTCCATGATGGTCTTTCAAGGCCAAATGCCGCTAGGATAAACACCCATTACCGCCGTCCGCCCCGGTAGTCGGTCTCGCCAAGAGGCAAAAGGACACAGGAGGAAGGCAGGTCTCCGCTTTGCACCACCACGTCAATGGCAATTCCGCCCCTGGCGTTCCATATGCCGGTTACCCTGAGAAATTTGGGCGACATGGCCTCCTTTAAACGATCGTGAATATAGACCGTGCAATCCTCGTGGAATGCTCCGTGGTTGCGGAAGCTCCCCAAAAAGAGCTTTAGCGACTTGCTCTCCACCAGTCTTTCCGAGGGCACATAATCGATTACAATCACGGCGAAATCGGGCTGCCCCGTAATGGGACAAACAGAGGTGAATTCCGGAGCGCTAAGCCTTACCACATAGTCCGTAGCGGGATTTGAGTTCGCAAAGGTTTCAAGGATCGCCTTGTGAGGGGTTTTGGCCGTCCCAGCCTTTTTTCCCAACTGGGTGAGTTCGCTTTTAACCGCAGTCATTTGATAAATCCATTTTCATCGGACCACATACTGGGTGGGGTCCGGTAGGAAGGCGTCCGCAAAACCTCTTTTTCGCAAAATACAGCTGTCGCACCTGCCGCACGCTCGACCATCCGGGTCCGGGTCGTAGCAGGAGTGGGTCAGGGAATAATCTACTCCGAGGGCCACACCCGTTTTTATGATCTGCGCCTTGCTCATATGGATTAGAGGCGCATGAATTCGAATGCAACTGCGCCCTTCCACGCACTCCTTGAGGGCCAGATTTGCCATTTTTTCAAAAGACTGGATATACTCCGGCCTGCAATCGGGATAGCCCGAATAATCCATGGCGTTGACGCCCAGAAAGATATCCGCGGCACCCAGGGTCTCGCCCCAGGCAAGGGCAAGGGAGAGAAAAACCGTATTTCTTGCCGGCACATAGGTAACGGGGATTCGAGATTTCATCTGCTCGACCGAAACGTCTTTGGGAACCTCTATTGCGGCAGTAAGGGCAGAGCCGCCAATTTGGCCAAGCGGCACATCCAAAATAAGATGTTCTTTTACCCCGAAGGCCTTTGCCACTTTCTTTGCCGCTTCTATCTCCACCCCGTGGCGCTGGCCATATCTAAAACTTAGCGCAAAGAGATCGAAACCCTCCCCTCCGGCCATGGCAAGGCAGGTAGTCGAATCCAACCCGCCGGAAACCAGCACGACCGCTCTTCTATTTTGACCCACCATAAAAAAATGTATCCTATTTAAATAAAAACAGATAAAAATCAACCACGTTGATCAATGCGAAAATTTTGTCCTCGACCGAGGAAATTATACCTTCGTCTCCCGTAACCAGCAGAGCCTTTTTGTCCTTTCGCAGAGAAATTTTTTCTATCAAAACCTCATCGGCCGAACTTATAGTCTTGTCAGTGTAAATTATTTGCATGTTGGCCGCAACACTGCTCGATTCCTCTATCCCGTCAAATACCAGCCAGACTTTTGCAAAATACCGACTCCCGGCGGAAACGGCTTCGATAAACCGGTTGCGAAATTTCGTAAAATCGTTTCGCAAAGGGTGCTCTTCTTCCCCGAGCGCAGAGAGCAAAACATTGTAGCCGTCGATAAAAAGCTCATAGCCCCTGCTCTGTCCGGATTTAACAAAGTCATCGAGATAGTTTTCCCCGGTTTTTCGAGCCTTGCCTTCTTTTTTCGGTTCGAACCGGGCATAGAGCCGCTCAAGGATTTGCCGCCTTTTATGGCGCACAGCTTCCTCGACCTGTGGCAGATCTTTTATGAGACCGATTTCCGAAAGCGGGCCGGACATCTTTTGAATTTCTTTGATTTTTGGCAAATTGGCAACAATCGGGTCGAGCAGGTTTATCCGGGAAACGATTTCTTCTTCCCCTCTTTCTTTGGATCTGATTATTTTCCCAATTCCCGGAAGCTTCAGCAGTCGACTTTTTTCGCCAAGAAGCGCCTCTTTAACCTTTTCGACTTCCTTGTGCACCACGAGCGAACCCGCGTAAACGACCTCTATACGGTTAAGCGAAAGGTCTATTTCCAGAAGCTTTGCGCTGATATCCGAAAGAACCCCGTATTCTTCATCTGCGCGCTTTTGCAGTTCAAGCGCGCGCCTTGTCCTTTGAAGAAGCGATTCGAGCCGGCCGGATTCCTTTAGCGCCTCCTGGCTGTCAATCGACTGGTAGCGTTGGAACCACTCTTTTCTCTTTTGGCTGATCGAACTGCTGAGGCGCTTTTCGAACTCCGACTCCCATTCGAATACCTCCTTTTTGAGCTCTTCATTTTCAGTTTTTAAGCTTACGAGCTGTTCAAGCGCCCGGGCAAGATCCGATTGGACTTTTTTAAGTTTCTTTTCAACTCTTTTAGACGAAGTGCAGGAAGTCTTCTCGGGCTTATCCTGCTCCGCGGACTCGTGTTCTTCCAATTCGAAGAGAAAACCTCCACCGGCTTTACTGTCCAGGAATTTTTCGGAAATTTCAGGATGATTTTCGATAAACTCTCCCCAGATCGACAAAGTGGGAACGAGAATATCAAAGAGGGCAGCATCCGGAGGGCGAGACCAGAAGGCAGAGGTCTCCGCGGCCTGAGCAGCCCGTCCATCTACCAGTCCAAGCAAGAAGAGCCCGGCAAATAGGCGGAAAGGCCCTAGAAGGTCTCTTAGCTTCCAGAGGTTTTTGGAAATAAAATCCGGGCGCAACATCCCCAGATAGGATACCTCGCTTATTTTTTCCTCCCCCCACCGGGCAAGGGCTTTTTCCAAAAGGGCTCTATTGGTTTGAAGCTCCCCGCGCAGCCGGTCCATTACCGGAGAGCGGTGGAATAATTGTGAGGATTTTCTGCTCGAATAGCCTTCCAATACCCTTTTCTTTTCATTAGGATGCAAATCGAGGATAGGAACCCATGCTGCCGCGGGGATATCCCTTATCACCATCTCATAAAAGGGAGCCGGCAGCTTCGAAAAAATCATGCTCTCTTTGAGGCTTGCTTCCATCTTTAGGCCTCTATACGGGAAAGTACGCCCATGAACGAAATATCCATCGTTTTTGTAACCGCCGCAAGTCAGGATGAGGCCACCCGAATCGCACAAACCCTGGTCGAGGAGCGGTTTGCGGCCTGCGCCAACATCGTAGCCCCCATCCGGTCGATTTACCGCTGGAAGGGCAAAATCTGCGACGAACAGGAATTTCTTATCATTTTCAAGACCAGAACGTCAAAGTTTGAGTCCATCCAAAAAAGGGTAAAAGAACTTCACAGCTATGAAGTACCTGAAATTGTTTCGTTTCCTCTGCAAAGGGGGCTTCCGCAGTACCTGGACTGGGTAATGGAGCAAACCGAAACTGAAACGCAGTAAAGTCAAAAACAGGAAGGATCAGAAACTGCTGCCATGGCCTTCCTCGTGGGGGGGAGAACTAAAAATCAGGCCAAACGGCAACCAGCTTGCCGCACCTGCTGCACATCGGCCACTTCGAAATTAAAGCGTTTTTTTACTCGAAGCTTATTGGCCCAATGGAGGGGAGTGTGTTGGAAAGGCCGGGGAAGCTAACCCCTAGCCCTGGGAGGAATTGGCAAAATCGGGCAACCGGAATCTTAGAACCCGTCCTGCGGCATGCGGCGCGTTTAGCGGCTGATCGTTCCACCTCATCTGCACGCCTGCCGCGTTGCCGATTACAACTTCCATGGTTTTGGCCGCAACCCATTCCCTGCGGTCTCCGGCACGCAGCATTTCGGAGTGGGTCTTTTGGCCATCTATTTTTACCTGAATCCAAACATTGCCATCCGCCTTGACGGTAAATTTATTAAGTGTGTGGGCTTCGGCATTCTGCTCCGAACCATAGCCGCCCAAAGCATCTTCGGCAGTGTTGCCTAAGGGCGGCGGCGCCAAATCGGCCTTTTGGTCCGAGGCCAGGACAGTGGAGGATTGTTCGGGCAGATTATTCACTTTGCCGGCTGGGCCGTCAGCACTTTCGACCGGCTTTTGAGTTTGAACCGCAACGGCAACGTTCTGCTCCCCTGCTTGAGAGGAATCTAACGGTTTTTCGACATGTTTTAGAGCAGGGCTATTTTCTTGGGGGGCCGCCAACTTCTGCAGTTCCGCAGGCAGATTGTCCTGAGAAAAAATTCTGTTGGCATTCGGAGGATCATACAATTTCGAACGCCTTTTACAGACCCAGGTCCCACCATAGAAAACGGCCACAGAGGAGATAAAGAAGACAAAAACAGGCAGGGCAACCAACCTTCTGCGCCTGTAAAAAGCCTTCTGCATCGTACGGTATTTCCGGATTCCCGCATCCTGAACGTTGCATGCCTCGATTTGCGCAGAGTACTTTTGCAACAGAGATTGGGCGTCGGTATGCAAACAATCGCAGTAACCACAGACGACTTTACGCAAGAGGATAGCCGCGCCCAACCGCTCGAAATCGAAACGTTCGAAAGCTTCGAGCATCGACGCACTTATCCCGCTCAGGCCTGAAAGGTCTTCAATCGAAAGGCCGCATCGCAGCCTTTCGCTTTTTAGAAACTCGGCAAGTTCATTCATCAAATGACGGCCGTCGTCTAAAGTGTAATCTGAATGAAAGCTTTCGATTCCAGTTTTTTTAGCCATTTTTGGTACATGCTGCTCATTGCCTGCTCGTAGAGCATCTGCCTTACCTGTTCTCTCGAAGCAGAGGATGCCATAGTAGTATGGTTTTGCGCCACGTCAAGTATTTTTACAATATAATATGCCTTCGGCCCCTGCGCCAGACTGGAAACCTGGCCAACTTTCAAGCCCTGGATAGCCTTGGCTATAAATGGAGCTATATCATCGGGAGCCATAACCCCCACATCGCCCCCATCCTGGGCAGTCGGACCTTTTGAGTATTTCATCGCCAAGTCCTTGAAGTCGGCTCCGCCCTGCAATTTTTTAACAAGCTCAAGGCCGGTTTTCTTTGCCTCGGCCTGGGGGGGGTTGGTACCGCCAAAGGGCAAAACGAGAAGGGCCAGGTGCACCCCGCCGGGGATCGTGGTTTGCTGCCCCTGCGCCTTCTGAGATCTCATGTAGGCGTCAACCTCCTGGTCGGTAATAACCACCTTGGACTTGAGGACCTGCTGCATAAGTTCCTGACGCGCAATAGTCTGCTTTATCTCCTTGCGCATATTCTTGAGCGTGTCGCCATTTGCCGCCAACTTTTTCTTGAGCTGCTCGATGGTCATGTGGTTCATATTCAAAAGTTGATTGAGTCTATTGTCCACATCCGAATCGCTCACCTTTATCTTTAGCTTCTTAACTTCCAGATCGGCAAGCTTTTCGTCTATCATCTGCTGGAGTACGGCATGTTCGATTTGCGATTTTCTCTCAGGATCGCTCACATCCAGCGAAGGCATCCGTTTTTTCAAGACCGCAATCTGGTTTTGCAGATCGCTGTAAAGGATTATTTTCCCGTCCACATTGGCAACTATGCGGTCGACTACCGCGGCTCGCCCTGACGTGCAGAAAAGAAGGAGGACAAGAATCGTACACAAAACAACAGTTTCGGTCTTAAATGAAAACTTCATCCATGCCTCGCAAAAGCGGTAAGTAGTAAATCGTTGGAGTTGACTGGAAAAACAACTACCTCACCAGGCAACCACTAGTTTTGGCCTGTAGCATTTTCGCCGTTTTCTTGCAAGATTCTTTTAAGGCGAAGGAGCCTTTGGGGGAAATTGCGTCCCCAAATTTCCACCTTAACTTTCCACTGAGTTTCCAAGGTAAAATTCACTTTTTCCCGCTCCAACACGGCAATAACCGCCTGAGCATCCTCGGGCAGCCCAAAGGACAGATGCAACTTCTCGGCATCCCCGTCCAACCGGCTGACTCTTAGCCCTCTTAAGATGAGGCGCATCATCGCCATCAAAATGAGATTTTTTGCCGTTTCAGGCAGTGGACCGTAGCGGTCCCGCCACTCGCCGGCCAACTCTTCGATAGCCTGTTCATCGCCAAGGGTGGCAAGTCTTTTATAGGCTATCAGCCTCTGATCGGTATCGCCAATGTAGTCGTCGGGCAGAAATGCCGAAACAGGAAGATTTATCTCCGTTTCGACAGTTTCGGACTGTAAGGCTCCATTTTTCATACTGCCTACGGCCTTTTCGAGCAGCTCCAGATAAAGCTCATAGCCAATAGCCGCAATATGCCCCGACTGGGAAGAACCGAGAATGGCACCGCCCCCGCGAATTTGCAGATCGTTTAGGGCGATCTTAAAGCCCGCGCCCAGTTCGCTGAAATCGAGAAGAGCCCGCAGTCTTTTTTGCGCATCCCTTGTAATGAGGGTCTCGCCCGGAATGATCAGATAAGCGTAGGCCTGTTCGCTCGAGCGGCCAACCCTCCCTCTTAGCTGATAGATCTGAGCCAGGCCGAACTTGTCGGCCCGG
Source organism: Deltaproteobacteria bacterium (assembly GCA_021780695.1). Lineage (GTDB taxonomy): Bacteria > Desulfobacterota > Syntrophobacteria > Syntrophobacterales > Syntrophobacteraceae > SbD1. The sequence goes on along the minus strand of JAJXYD010000001.1, from coordinate 134,207 downwards.
TTGATAATTATTGTATTTGCCGCAGGAATATCAAGACCTGATTCAATAATGGTCGTACAGACCAGCACGTCGATTTTTCTATGGATGAAATCGAGCATAACCTTTTCGAGTTCACGCTCTTTCATCTGCCCGTGGGCCACACCGATGCGGGCCTCGGGAACAAGGGCCGAAAGTTTGTCGGCCATTTGCCGGATGGTCTGCACATGGTTATGAACAAAAAACACCTGTCCGCTGCGGTGTAATTCGCGGTAGAGCGCCTCGCGAATCGTGAATTCATCGTAGCCCGTAACGCAGGTTTCGATAGAGCGCCGATCTTCGGGGGGGGTCTGGATTGTGCTAAGATCCCGGATGCCGGCAAGAGCCATGTGAAGGGTCCTGGGGATGGGCGTGGCGGTAAGAGTCAGCACGTCTACCGAGGCCCTGAGTTTTTTTAGTCTTTCCTTGTGTCCCACGCCGAACCTGTGCTCCTCGTCTATTATAAGAAGGCCCAGGTCCTTAAAAACCACATCCTGCTGCAAAAGCCGGTGGGTGCCTATCACTATATCTACCCGGCCCTTCTTTATATCTTCAATAACCGCTTTCTGCTGGGACGCGGACTTAAAGCGGCTAAGCGAGGCAACGTTTACCGGAAAACCATCGAATCGCTCATAAAAGTTTTCGTAGTGCTGTTCGGCAAGAACGGTGGTGGGCACGAGCATTGCCACCTGTTTTCCATCCATAACGGCCTTAAAAGCCGCGCGAATGGCGACCTCGGTTTTCCCGTAGCCGACATCGCCGCAAATCAAACGGTCCATCGAACGATTGGAAGTCATGTCCGTCAGAACGTCCTCGATGGCTTTTGCCTGGTCGGGTGTTTCCTCAAAAGCGAAGGTCGTCTCGAATTCCTGGAAATAGTGGTCTGGAGGCGTGAAGCAATAACCTTCATTGACATGCCTCGACGCATAAATTTCAAGAAGCTCCTCGGCCATTTTTTCGGCCGATTCCCTTGCCTTTACCTTCGCTTTTGCCCAGGTTTTGCCTCCCAGCTTGTCAACCTTTGGGTCCTGCCCCTCCATGCCCAGGTATTTTTGGACTTTCCCGAGCTTATCGACCGGCACGTAGAGCTTATCGCCCTCCTGGTAGACAATCAGCAGAAAGTCATTTTCCACCCCCCCCGCGCTAAGATGTGCCAGTTCCTTGTAGATCCCGATTCCGTGGTCCACGTGAACGACAAAATCCCCCTGGTGCAGATCCTGGAAGGAGCTTAAAAAAATTCCGGCAACCGATTTTTCCCCGCGCCGCGCAGAGCGTCTTTCAAACAATTCCTCCTCGGCGGCCACGGCCAGTTTGTCCGCCGGCCAGAAGAAACCTTTGGCAAGGCTACCCGAAATGATTGTAACCCCCCCTGCCCCGAAGGATTTTTCTCCAAATCCCGCAGAGTCGGCAACGGCTTCCACGCCGTAGTCTTTGAGAAGCTCTGATATTCTTTGCGCCCGGTCCTTGCGCGAACATACGAGGTAGACAGAAACGGACTGTCTGATCCAATCGCGGAAACGGGCGGCAAGAGGTTCGAGCAACCGCTCCCTGTTTTCGTGGGCCTTTACGGCGGCAATAAGTTCGGTATGCGGGGAGGTCCCAAGATCAAAGAGCCTACCCCCCAGCCTGTCATCAGCAATCGGGTTGGCTACGATCCGCTGGAAACCGCTCGCGGCCTCCATGATTTTTTCCGGTTCGCTATAGAGTTCCTGCGGGGGTCTTCTCCACTCGCTTTCGCTTGCCCCCTGGTCAAAGTCGCTAAGAATCTTTTCCCACTGAACCTTCATCTCCCGGCTTACAGAGACCGCGTCGGAAAAGACCACAATGGAGTCTTTTTCAAGGTATTCCCACAGGCAAGAAGTCTTTTCGAAAAAGACAGAAAAGACAGGCTCGAAAGCATCGCAATGGTACCCCTCCGAAATCCTGTCGAGCCAGATATTGCCGGCCGAAGGCGCTAGAAGCCCCTTTCTAACGTCTTGGTAAACCGCATCCTGCGCGCGCAGTTTTGTTTCGGCATTCAGGATGATCTCGTTTGCGGGAAGAATAACCGCATCCTCAAGAAGGCCCATGGAACGCTGCGTACCGGGGTGAAAAAGCCGGATGGACTCAAGCTCGTCTGCGAAAAACTCAAACCTGAGGGGTCTGCGATATAAGGGAGCATAAAGGTCGAGCACTCCCCCCCGAAGACTCAGATCTCCATAGTCCTCCACGAGAGGGACCCTGAAAAAACCGCGCTCACAAAACCTGCGCACCATCTCTTCGGTATCTAAAGTCTCTGCGGCCGTTATATAGTCGGTATTGTCGACAAGGACCCCGGGCGGAATGACCCGTTCCAGAAGCGCCAGGGCCGAGGTTACAACCACTAGCGGAGGGGATGCAGCCCTTAGGGCATAAAGGGCTTCAATCCTTTTGGCAGTTGCTTCGGCTCTGCCGAGAGCGCCGGCCTTGTGGCCCGTTCGCGAGGGCAAAAGCCAGATGCGCCTGTTAAGGATTTGCCCCTGGCTCCCGCGGTTTGGAGAGTCGGCCCACTTATCGGTTTTACTGCCGGCAATCGCGACCCCACCGGAAAAAAAATCGATCATCTCGGCGAATCTTTCGGCTTCCTTATCTGTTGGAGCTATAAGCACGAAAGGTTTTCGCAACCGACGCATCGCCATGGAAATAAGAAATGCCAGCGCCGCGGGCTCTACACCTCTTAGGACAGCCGACTGCCTTGTAGCCTGTAAAAAAGATATTACATCCGCGGACGAGCATTTGAGCTCGGCAGAACCGCCAAGAGGGTCCCCGGATAATTCGCGATGTTCCTCAAATTCTCTAGATCTCATTATTCTTTGCCGAAAAGCCCCGCAACCGGTAATAATGGTTCAAAAATTGATTTTAACTTTTATTATACCACAACTTCACGCATTCTGGCCTCTTCAAATCTACCGCGTGTAGCGAGCAAATAAAATGTCCGCACTTGTAGCACGTGAATTGTCCGGTTTAGATAGGCCTCCAAAGGAGGGGGCCTGTGAGACGGACAGAGTTGCTACAGGAGGTGCGGAAAATGCGTTTCAAAGAGGCTTACGGGGGTTGGCAGGGAGGGCGCTTAACTCAGGAGGAGGCAGCGCGAATGCTCGGAGTGTGCGAGAGGACATTTCGGCGCCAGATTGATCGTTACGAAGAATCCGGTTTTGAAGGATTGCTAGATAAGCGTCTTTCTAAGCCGTCACATCGCAGAGCACCAGTTGATGAGGTTTTTAAGCTGCTTGAAAATTACAAGCAACGTCACCAGGGCTGGAACGCCAAGCATTTTTATGCCTGGTATCGCAAGGATGGAGGAACACGCAGTTATACATGGGTCAAGTGCCGTCTCCAGGCTGAGGGATTGATTGTCAAGGCACAGGGACGTGGAAAACATAGGAAACGCCGGGAAAGGGCAGCCTGGCCGGGCATGAAGCTGCACCAGGACGGCAGCAAGCACGAGTGGGTACAGGGAGTGCAATGGGATCTGATCCTAACCATGGACGATGCGACCAACGAACACTACTCTCTTTTCTTTGTCGAAGAGGAAGGGACTCTTAGCAGCTTTGAGGGGGTAAGGGAGGTGATCGAAAAGCGAGGTTTATTCTCCTCCTTCTACACGGATCGAGGCAGTCACTATTGGACAACTCCGCAGGCCGGGGGCAAAGTTGACAAGGTCAATCTAACTCAATTTGGACGAGCCATGAAGAACTTGGGTATCCACATGATTGCAGCTTATTCTCCCGAAGCTCGGGGACGCTGCGAGCGGATGTTTCGCACGCATCAGGAGCGGCTTCCAAAAGAGTTGGCCCTTGCGGGCATAAAAGACATGGAGGCGGCCAACCGGTATCTGAAGGACATTTATCTACCGGCATTTAACCAGGAGTTCATGCAACCGGCCATGGAGGAGGGATCGGCGTTCATAGCCTATATAGGCCAAGACCTCGACGACATCCTTTGCGAACATCACGAACGCGTTGTGGGCAAAGATAACTGTGTTTCCTTTGAGAACTTAAAACTCCAAATTCCCCCTGACCAATATCGCATGCACTACGTAAAGGTCAGGGTAACGGTTCATCGCTATCCTGATGGGAGGTTGGCAATCTTTCATGGTCCGCGACGGCTGGCGTGCTACAGTCCGCAGGGAGAATTGGAAGAAATAAAGAGGCCTCTGGCCGAAAGGCGAGCCATGCCCAAACAATAGTCAGGTCGTAGCCGACCAGGAGTTCGGCCCAACCAACCAGCTTGCGCCCGTAACAGGTCCCCCCTGGAAACGCCGCTCTGCCACAGGGACCCCCATAACGGGCGCTAAGCCGCTTTGTGCTCCGAACTCCCGGTCGGCATCCGGTGGCCGGTCCTCGCCGCTTCCCCCCAGGGCAAAAGCCTGCAAAGAAGGGGAAAAGGGCCGGATTCGTAACAAGTTCCTAAATCCGATCCAGAGACGACCGGAATGGCTGACCAAACTTGCAAAACTTGAGGCACGTAATTAAAAGCGGACAATTCATTTGCTATAAAACCGGACATTTCTATTTGTTGACAACACTTCAAATCTACCGCGGAGCCTGATCCTTAATGTTATTCTCCGAATAAACGGGCCTGTGATATAAAAAGGCCAAAAGATACCCAGCGGCCGTTCCGGGGAGGAAAAATTGTGGCAGAAAATCAAGCAAGGCAGTTCCTAAAACAAATTCCAGGCGTGGATGCCGTTTTACAAATGCAGGTCGTAAGAGAGGCGCTTTCACGCTACCCGCGCAGTATTGTCCTGGATGCGATACGCGAGGAACTCGATACGATCAGAAAAAATATTTTGCAGCGCGCTCCATTCTCATTAGATCCTGAGAACATCGCGCTATGCGTGGCCCAACGCGCCCAGCGCCTGGCGGCCTTTGCTCTCCAGCCGGTCGTAAATGCTACCGGGATAGTTATCCACACAAACCTCGGACGTTCTCTTCTTGCCGAGGAAGCGATCGCCAGACTACAAATTATTTGCCGCGGCTATAACAACCTCGAATACGATCTCCAAAAGGGCGAGCGGGGCTCCAGATATGTGCATGCCGAGGCGATCCTTTGCGAACTTACCGGCGCGGAGGCTGCCCTGGTGGTAAACAATAACGCCGGAGCCGTTTTTTTAGCTCTAAACACTCTTGCCGCCGGCCGGGAAGTCGTGGTCTCAAGAGGCCAACTGGTAGAAATCGGCGGCTCTTTCCGCATTCCCGACGTGATGGCCGCAAGCGGGGCAATCCTTAGGGAAGTAGGCACAACCAACCGCACTCATCTAAGGGACTACGTGTCTGCGATAACCGACCAAACGGCTATGCTGATGAAAGTTCACACCAGCAATTTTCAGATCGTTGGATTTACCGCGGAAGTCTGCCTTGAGGAACTCGCAGCCCTGGGCAAAGAGCGAGGACTGCCGGTTGTAGAGGATTTGGGAAGCGGCTGTTTCATAGATCTCAGCCCCTTTGGACTTCGCGCGGAGAAAACGGTGCGTGACACAGTGCGAGCGGGCGCCGATCTGGTAACGTTTAGCGGCGATAAACTCCTTGGGGGTCCCCAGGCGGGCATCCTGGCAGGCACAAAGGAGTTGATCGAAAAATGCAAAAAAAATCCCATCACACGGGCCTTCAGGGTCGATAAAATGACACTGGCCGTCTTGGAGTCAACCCTTAGACTCTACAGAGACGAACGGCAGGCCATTGAGAAAATTCCAACACTCAGGATGATCGCCGTTTCAGCCGATGAATTAAAACGGCGCGCAAGCCTGCTTGCACAGGCTCTTCGCCAGGCCGACCCCGGCAATCTACTCTGTATCGAGGTGCAAACCGGCTCCTCGCAAGTAGGAGGGGGCTCGCTTCCGGCACAGGATCTGCCGACTTTTCTGGTAACTCTCAGATCGGGAAAGTTAAGCGCCAACCGAATCGAGGAATTCCTTCGTCGAAACGAACCTCCAATAATAGGCAGAATCGAATCCAATCATTTCATCATGGATGTCCGCACTCTTGCTCCCGAGCAAACCGAGACGATTACGGCGGCGTTACGGCGCTTGATCGAAACACTCTAAAAATAAAAGCCTGCCGTTTCGATCACGGATCGAAACGGCAGGCTTTTCGCAGCCCTGATTTTTACAATCTCTCAAAGGAACTTGGTCGACATCCCAAGACTATTCGGTTTTTGCAGGTGTCGCTTTTTTTGCAGGCGCCTTCTTCTTTGCGTGCTTCTTTACATGCTTGACTTTCTTGGCATGCTTTACTTTCTTTGCGTGCTTTACGCGCTTTACTTTCTTTGCCTTTTTCTTGGTCGCCTTGGCTTTTACAGGCGCATGGGCCGGAGCCTCGGCAGGAGCGGTGGCGGCAGGCGCCGTGGTAGCAGGCGGTGCGGTCGGCTCCTGAGCCATTGCAATCGGACAAACGGCCATGGAAGCCCCAAACAAAACAGCGGTAACAATCGAGAGAATCTTACCCTTCATATGTAAACTCCTTTCCTCCTACGAAAATAATCCTGTCCCTTTGAGAGAAGGTACAATCACGGCAAACATTTTAAGGATAAATTTTAAAATATACAAATTAAGAATTTATTTAGAATCACTTTTTTTTACTTTTTTTCTTACTGTGAGACTTGAGACTTTTCCCCTTGACTTTCCCATGAGGTTTTTTCTTGCTTGCCGCACTCTTGTGCGTATGGGCCGTTTTGGCGGAATGATGCCCTTTCCCAGCCTTTTTTGCAGTCTTTCCAGCGGTTTTACCGCGATGACGTCTCGATTTCGTGGAAGAAGCCGCTTTTTTGGCCGAAGAATGTTTGGTCGATTTTGAAACGGTTTTTTTAGAAGACTTCCGCGAGCCTTTGTGCTGGGCCCGTTTTACCGATTTCCTGCTCGATTTTCGGGCGGTTGCGCGCCTGGAGGAAGCCCCTCTCTTTGAAGACCTGGCAGAAACCTTATGCGAAGCATGCTTCAGACTCTTTTGCCGTCGCGATTTTTTCTTTGAAACCGCATGGTTTCCGTGCTTCTTACTCGAATGCCGCCGCAAGGAGCTCTTCCCGGCCTTTTTTGACCTGTGCTTCCTCGATTTACCGCTATAAGAGCGGTGGCCCCGATGGGAGCGCGACACTCTTTTTGCCGATCCCTTCTTGGAATGATTCAACCAGCCCGGTTTGTTAAACGATGGCTCACCGGTTGTCTTCGGATGATAGTTGGAAGGATTGTACTCGTGCTTTAACAGGTTTTTATACTGTTCCTGGAGTTCACGAACTTTATTGTTGACCTGCCCCTGATTTTGGCCTGACCCCGGAGTTTGCGCCGGCGCAGGCGCCTGGACCTGCCCCTGACTTTGAGCGCCGGGAGTCTGTCCCGCATCGGCGGCAAAGCAGCCCGGGGCAAAAATAAGCGGTAATGCAACCAGGGCAGCCAAAATACCCATATTACGACGTCTCATGGAATCTCCTCTGTCTGAAAACCTTTTCTGCACTATCGGCTAAGGATTTCAATTCCATTCGTTTTTATTAGGCGCAGCGCAATATAGCACAGCTGAAGATATTTTCAACGACTGCCGGACAAACGCTCGCCCTTAATCCGTTAAGCCTCAATTGCCATTGAAAAATCAATAAGTTAGATTTGGCCTCAAGAAACTCGTTTCCACTGATGCTTGGAACGTTCGCATCCGCATCGGGATCTAATCCTGTTTTTTGAATGCTTTTTCAAAAGGATTATTGAAACTTTCCTTGCGCCTTGACGCAGCCGTTTTGGCGCCCTGGGGCAAGGATCGGCAAAAGTCTTCCTTTATCAAAGCCCGGCTCCCTTGACCTGTCTCACCGGCGCCGCCCGAGGCCGCAGCACCCCCGGATTTCATGCTGAGCGATACTCGCCCTCTTTCCAGGTCAACCTCCAGGATGGTAACCCACACCTTCTGATGGACCACTACCACCTGTGCGGGATCCTTTACGAATCGATCGGAGAGTTCACTTACGTGAACAAGGCCGTCTCTGTGGACTCCTATATCGACAAAAGCTCCGAAGGCAGTCACGTTTGTTACTATTCCGGGCAGTTTCATGCCGGCGTGCAAGTCGGTCAACTTTTCCACTCCGGCCCCAAAGGCAAAATATTCGAAAGATTTGCGGGGGTCTCTCCCCGGTTTGGCCAGTTCGCTCAATATGTCGACAAGGGTCGGAATACCGGTCTTTGCCGTTATATACCTCGCCGGATCGATTTTTTCTCTAACGGAGGACTCACCTATCAGGTCGGCTACCGAGCAGCCAAGATCGCCGGCCATCTTCTCTACGATCGCGTAGGATTCCGGGTGGACACCGCTTGCATCCAGGGGATTTTGCCCCCCGCGGATACGCAAAAAACCCGCCGATTGCTCGAAGGCGCGGGGTCCAAGGCGGCTAACTTTTTTTAACTCCTCTCGTCTTCCAAAGGGGCCATTGTTTTCCCTGTGAGCGACGATGTTGGCGGCAAGCTGGGGACCAAGCCCGGAAACATAGGCCAGAAGCTGCGGGCTGGCTGAATTCACCTCGACTCCCACCGCGTTGACACAACTTGCAACAACATCGTCAAGGCTTTTTTTCAACTCGGCCTGATCGACATCATGCTGGTATTGTCCCACCCCGATCGATTTTGGCTCTATTTTTACCAACTCCGCAAGAGGATCGATCAAACGCCTTCCTATCGATACCGCACCGCGCACGGTGAGATCGAAGTCGGGAAACTCTTCGCGCGCCACATTGGAGGCCGAGTAGATCGAAGCACCGCTTTCATCGACCATTATCACCTGTATTTGCTGAGGCAGCCCGAGATTGCGGATAAAAGACTCGGTTTCTCTGCCCGCGGTGCCGTTTCCAATGGCAATGGCCTGGGTGGCAAATTCCCTGACAAGGGCTCTTACCCGCCCGCCCGCCTTTTTTGCACTCTCCGCCCCCGTATGCGGATAAATGATTTCGGTATGGAGGAGTTTTCCCTGGGGGTCCAGGCAGACCAGTTTGCACCCTGTGCGAAAACCTGGGTCCAGGGCCATGACTTTTTTAAATCCAAGAGGGGGAGCCATGAGAAGATTGCGTAAGTTTTCCGCAAAGACCTGGATGGCTTCCTTGTCCGCACGCAATTTGGATTCGTTTTCGATCTCGGTTTGAAGGGAAGGCAAAATCAGCCTCTTGTAGCTGTCACGTACCGCCATACGCACATGGACAGACGAGGGCGAACTGTTTTTTAGGAAAAGACCTTCAAGTATATCGACAGCCTCTTTTTCGGCAGGCTCGATTCTTATCGCAAGAAAACCTTCCCTTTCTCCGCGCCGAACCGCCAGAATTCTATGGGAGGGCATTGCCGCGACGGGTTCTTCCTTGTCGTAATAGTCCCTATATTGAATCCCCTCGGCTTCTTTGCCCGAACAAACCCTGGATCGCAACATTGCCTTTGTAAAAAAAAGCTCCCGAAGCTTCAAGCGGCATTGAGCGTTTTCGTTTACCCACTCGGCAATAATGTCGCGCGCGCCCGAAAGGGCCTCTTCAGCCGAAGCCACCCCCTTTTCCCCGCTTGCAAAGCTTTGGGCCAGCTCCGCCGGATCGATCCCCTGGTCCTGTTCGAAAAGGACCAGGGCAAGTTTCTCCAGCCCTTTTTGCCTGGCAATCGCAGCCCGTGTTCTGCGCTTGGGCCGGAAGGGCAGGTAGATGTCTTCAATTTCTGCAAGCGTTGCAGCTCCAAGAAGTCGCTCTTCCAACTGATCGCTCAATTTCTGCTGTTCGCGAAGCGATTTGAGGACCGCGCCCCTGCGTTTATCAAGCACATCCAGCTGTGCCATCCGGTCGCGGATGGCCGAGACGAGCGTCTCATCCAGAGTTCCCGTAGCCTCCTTACGATACCTTGCAATAAACGGTACTGTGGCGCCCTCTTCGAGCAGGGCGGCCGTTGCCCGGACCTGGCAGGGCTGTAGCCCCATTTCACGGGAAATTGAATCGAGATGATCCTGGTTCATGCCTATTTCTCCAGTCCGGGTCAAACGTTTCTGATTTTCGTGAGCACCAATTCTGAAAAGTCCGCCACAATTTCAGGGGCGCCAAAATAGTCGATGACAAGGCAAGCCAAATCCGTCCATCGCCGGGCAGCGTCGATGACCGCACTGTCGCTGCTTGCGGCCACACACTCTTCATAGGGAAATTCAGATTCCGGGACCGGGCTGGTCCTGGCATCTCCGGCAAGCCCTGCTTCGATAAGCTTTTTTCGATAGACCGCCGCAAGTTCTCCGCTTCGACTCATCGGCTCATCGAACAAAAACAGCAGCTTCTGTGGAGGAAAGACTCTGAGGAAGTCAAAGACCATGTCAAGGGCCATCTTGCCTGTTTCGCCGAATCGATATCGGGAAGAAAGGCCGGCGATGTCTCGCAGAGCGCCGTCATTTGCCCTGAGAAGCGGTTTTCCTTCAATGCGGCTTTCAACGGTTATCTGCACGTTGTGGCCGTCGACAACGAGAAGCCCCCCTCGCCATGCGGCCGGGATTTGAAATTTTGCACGTCTTGCAAGCAGTTGCCGCTGGCTGAAAATGCCTCGACTTAGGAGCATGCGCTCGCTACCATCGAGACGGTATCGATTTGCCGTTAATTCCAGCGACCGGCTTCTCGGGTAGGACCTGTTCAGGAGAAAAAAGAAATCGGCCGCCGCAAGCCGCAGCCGATTTCTTTTGGGATCAGTTCTTGTGGTTAGAACATCACGCATTCTAAAACAGGCATGGATCATTTAGGGCTGGGCTTTGGGCGCCTCGGGCGTCTCAGTTCGCAACTGCCTTCTTAGCACCTTGCCAACCGTTGTCTTTGGAAGCGCATCCGTCAACTGCACCTGCTTAGGGACCTTGTAAGGAGCAAGTCTACCTTTGCACCAGGAAAGTATTTCATCGGTTTCCAGGGTTTCACCCTGCTTGGGCACCACGTAGACTTTTACGACCTCGCCTTTTTTTGCATCGGGCACACCAATGGCGGCTGCATCCATAACTTTGGGGTGTTCGTAGAGAACTTCCTCTATTTCACGCGGATAGACGTTGTAGCCATTGGATATCAACATATCCTTCTTGCGGTCGACGATGTAAAAATATCCATCTTCGTCCATCGTCGCAAGGTCTCCGGTGTAGAGCCATCCGTTGCGAAGCGTTTCATTGCTTTCCCGTTCCCTTTTCCAATAGCCGGCCATCACCTGGGGACCCTGAACGATCAACTCTCCGACCTCGCCAACCCCCATGTCGCTCATACCGGTTTCGGGGTCGACTATCCGACAATCGGTGCCGGGAAGCGGAAGCCCTATAGAACCGGGTTTTCTCGTTCCGCTTATCGGATTTACGTGAGTACAGGGACTGGCTTCCGAAAGGCCGTAGCCCTCGATGATCTTCGCGCCGGTTTTTTCTTCGAATTTTTTCATGACATCAACCGGCATGGGCGCAGCGCCCGTAATACAGAGCTTAATTGATGTCAGATCGAAGGAATCGATCTGTGGATGGGCCATGAGGGCAATATAAATGGCAGGCACACCGGGAAAGTGCGTCGGTTTTGTCTTATTTATGACTTTTATCAGTTCGTCTGGTTCAAATCTGGGCATTATGATCACGGCGGTAGCCGTGTAGACCGAAAAGTTGAGGGCCCCTGTCAGACCAAGGACGTGAAAAAAGGGCAGTACAGCCAGCATGCGCTCTGTGCCATAGCTGAGATTGGGGTCCCAGGAGGCGATCTGCACCACATCCGTTAGAAGGTTTCTATGAGTCAGCATGGCGCCCTTGGGGGCGCCGGTGGTGCCCCCGGTGTACTGAAGCAGGGCGAGGTCGTCTGGTCGGGCCGCACACGCAATGGGATTGGCCCGGTTCTTTGCGATCATTTTTTTGAAGCTTAAAACACGCTTTTCGTCATAAGGCACGGCCGTAAACAACTTTTGCGATCTTGCCTTCAGAAAATAAAGATGCTTGGAGGGAAAAGGCAGGTAATCCTTTATGCTCGTAACGATAACGTGGCGAACGCCGGTTTTGGGCACGACCTTTTCGACTTTGGGATAAAGATGATCAAGGGTTATCAGAAACTCCGCTTCCGAATCGCTCCACGCATGTTGGAGTTCTCGTTCGACGTAGAGCGGGTTTGTCATAACAACGGTAGCTCCCAGCCAGAGCGCGGCGTAATAGGCTATAACGCACTGGGGTGTATTGGGAAGCATTATCGATACTTTCATACCCTTTTTTAAGCCTAGTCCCTGCAGCCCGTTTGCCAGCCGCATCACCTGATCCCACAGCTGCCCGTAGGTAAGTTTGGCGCCGAAGAATTCCGTGGCAATTTTATCGGAGTATTTCCGTGCGTTTTGCTCTAGAATTTGTGGCATACATGTCTCAGGGTACCGCATAGAGTGAGGTACCTTAGGGTCGTAGCTCTTAAGCCATATTCGTTCCACTTGTTCCCTCCGTGCGCCGTGATTTGCATTCAGGCTTTATTGAGAATTTTTATACTATGAAGATGCCGGCTCGAAGGCCGACATACCCGTATCCATTTAACCACTTGTCGAGGCTTTGAACAACGAAAAACCTACAGTCTACCAAAAGGCCATTCCACAGCTCCGGTTGCCAGGGGTGATGAAACCCATTTTCAGATGCTTTTTTTATAGCCTTCCAGCGGCTTTCCTGCCTTATGACAACAAATCCTCCGCACCGGACAGGGGCAGAGGATTTGGGTCTACAGGAATGGATTTTTTGTCGTTTTTTCGTCCCCCCCCCCGTCTTACTCCTTTTGCCCCATAACCCTGCTCAAGGTTGACATGGCGGACGAACATTCTATAAGAACGCGCATCATTAGTACGATTGCCGCTCCATTTAGCACCGCGCAGGCTATCCAGGCGCCCGAGGCCGCGGCTCCAGCCCCAAGGGCTGCAAAAAACAGGGTCATCACAATCCCTGCCGGCGTACATCGGGGCCAGCTCTTTATTCTGATGAACTGGTTTCCACCGCCGTGTTCCTCAACGGCCATGAGCATACGCACCGAGCCCAGAAGCCCGCCGCGAAGCTCGAGGTCCCAACCGTCGAAGTCACCGCCGCGCATAATGACTGCCCGAAGGGAGCGAACCCCTTTTTCCACCGATTCGAGCCACGCAATCTGCGAACGCCACTCTTGGCTCCAGATCGTAAAATTTTTGGGTCTGGGCAGTGGGAAAGCTATGCCGGAGGCCATACCGCATTTGCGCCAGGGAGTAAGACCAAGCTTTACTCTTCCAAGCAGGCGCGCAAGCGGCTGGGCAAGATGCAAAAAAGCGGTAAGCGCCTGAAGTTTGCGTTTTTGCGAAGAGGGAAAATTTGTAAAAGGCAGCCTGGTTGAACAGCACACAGCGTGGGCTACGGGCAGAGCGGCTCCCAAAATAAAAAGTGGCAGGGCCAGCAAAAGCGGATGCCACTGCAACCCCAGAAGAGAAAAAAATCCGAGCGCGGCCACTACGACTATCCATTCGGGCATAAGCGGCAGGGACCAAAAGAGGCTGGGAGCGGGCTGATAAATCGATTGAAACAGAGCGCTTCCCCAAGTGCCCTGGTAAATTCGTCCTCTAAAGGCTCCCATAAATTGTTCGAAGCCTTTTAGATAGAGCCTTCCGGCCCAAGGGACATGGCCTGCCGCGTTGTATTTTTCCGGCCACTTGCGCTCCAGGAAACCTTCAGCTTTCCCGTAATTTAACTGCTGTTTCCAATAGTTTTTTACTGAATTGCGGCGGTGATGCCAAACCATCGCGGCCGGATTAAACCCAAGAGTCCATCCCTGCTTTTGGATCCTCCAGCACAGATCCACATCGTCACCGGCAATCCTGAACTGGGTGTCGAAGCCGCCGATGGCCTCCAGGGCAGATTTGCGGAAAGCCATATTGCAGCCGGGAATGTGTTCGGCCTCTGTATCGGTTAGAAGCACGTGGATAGGTCCCCCGGGAGCGTTGGCAACGCATTCGGCTATCGCGCCGTCATCGACCGGCGGGATATTTGGCCCTCCTACCCCTGCGTGATTGGTGGACTGAAAAGTAACCGCAAGATAAGTCAGCCACTGGGGATCGGGGATTGCGTCATCGTCAATGTAGGCTACGATTTCGCCTTTTGCCGCGCGCATGCCAACATTTCTTGCGTTGCTAAGCCCTCCGTTTGGAATGGATATCACTTTAAAACCGTACTCTTTGGGTATTTCCTCGGTTCCGTCAGTTGAGCCGTCGTTTACGACTATGACTTCAAAATTGGGGTAGTCTACCCGTTTTAGCCCTTCCATGCAGTCGCGGATGGTCCTTTTGCCGTTGTAGGTGCACACGACTACTGAAATGGTCGGCCAATCCAGATCGGCCGGAAAGGGAATCCGGGCGTAAGCCCTGCTCACCCATTCAAGAGATTGCTTGGGGCTGCGGTTTCTATCGGTAAGACCAAAGCCCCAGTCTTCGATATCAAAGCCACCTCTGTGCCATTCATCGGTCCAGGAAAAAACGAAAATTCCGGAACAGCCCATGGCAAAAGTCGACCTTATCTGCCACTCCAGAGTGGATGCCTGCTTTTCCTCTCCGTTTCTCATGCTGTCCAGGCCAAGCTCGGCCATCACAAGAGGCCTGTCGCCCGCAAGGTTTTGAAGACGCGCAAGATAGCCTTCCAACTTCTCTTTGGTTTCCAGATAGACGTTAAAAGAAACAAAATCGAGAAAGGGCAAGTCCAGATATTCGGTGGTGGGAAAATTTACGTAGGTGACAAGCACCTTGGGATCTACCGCTTTGACCGCATTGTAGAGGCGTTCGAGAAAAGATTCGATCCTGCGGCGACCGTGCCAGCGAACGATCGAAGAGGGGATCTCGTTTCCGATCGTAAAGCACAGCACCGCCGAATGGTTGGCGCATGCCGCCACGCCCTCGCGAACACGCCTCTCGATATCTTTTGCAAGCTTTCTATCGTCTAGAAAGGCAATGTGCTGCTCCCACGGCAGCCCTACCATAACGCGAAGATTGTGCCTTTGAGCGATATCCAAAAGCCATCTGGGAGGTACGGTGTAGGTTCTCACCGCATTTATGCCGTTTTCGGCCATTTGAGCGAAATCGCGGGCAACCGTCTGGGGGTCGTGGTACTCGCACCCCTGCTCATCGGGCCTGAATGGACCGTAGGTAACGCCGCGAATGTAGAATTTTTCTTCCCCTACATATATGAATTTTCCCCTTATGCTCGCCCGAACCCCTTCAAGGACCGGAATGTGCCTCGGGGGATTGAGGTAGAACTCCGCCACGTCAGGAGATTTGATCTTTTCAAAAACCGGGCGCACTACCGACTCCTCGGCCTCGATTCGTAGAAGGTCCGGCATGCGCAAAGAGCTTTTCGATCTTATGCCTTCACGTTTTCGGGGCTGCCGAAATGGTTTTGCGCTTTGCGCCGGCGCCTGTTGCGCCAAATCGTTAAAGGCTTTAAAGTCGATCTGATCGCCTTCTTCGGTCGATATATCTCTTGCAGCGTTGCTAAGTCTGCCCTTCATCTCTTTTTCTCCTGAAAATGTTGTTTCCGTCTCGCCACAGGAGCGCTTGTACCGAGTACAAGATTGACAAGGTGTTAATGGCAATAAGCATACCACCGCTTAAGACCTTGATATCACACATATATTTATCCAAAAGGCAGGAGAGCCCGCTTTTCGAAGTTACGATTTTTGCACACCTCGGTTACGATTCGTGCGCACTTTGTGGGGGGGACACTTCCTGGCCGGCTGCATTTAAGATTGGCGGTGTGGGGCGGAAAATGCGGTTGTGAAGATTGCCCCCTATTTACCGGCAGCCTCCTGGGCAATCATAGGTTGCAAACAGGCTAGCCGTTTTCCGCGCACTTTTCAATTCGCCCTATACCGTTGCACAGATGCTTGTTAAACAAAGCGGCGAAAAGTATACTTACGAAGTCGCCTTAAATATTGCAGGAGCGCCGGGATTATGGGAAAATTCTTCGGGTTTAGCGCCCTGCGCCACGACCGTAGAAACCGGAATGGAACTCGATGGATTCGGCCCTTCTAGAAATAAAAGATCTCAAGACCTCGTTTAGGACAGAGGCCGGCACGGCCCGAGCGGTCGATTCGGTAAGCTTTTCAATTTCTCCCAAACAGGTGGTTGGGATTGTGGGCGAGTCCGGATGCGGCAAAAGCGTTTGCGCTCTTTCAATTCTTCGGCTCGTACCGCCCCCCGGTTCCATTGAAGGCGGGCAAATTTTCTTCGATGGAAAGGATCTGCTCTCTATCCCGCAAAGCCACATGCAATCGATTCGAGGCAACGAGATTTCCATGATTTTTCAGGAGCCGATGACGTCTCTTAATCCCGTTTTCCGCGTCGAGGACCAGGTGGCCGAGGTTCTCCTGCGCCACAAGCGGATTTCTAAAATAGAGGCGCGATCGCGGGTAATCGAGCTTCTTGGCATGGTTGGCATCCCCTCGCCCGAAAAGAGGATGAGGGACTATCCGCATCAAATGAGCGGCGGCATGCGTCAGCGCGCCATGATAGCCATGGCTATCGCCTGCAACCCCCGCCTTGTTATAGCCGATGAGCCCACGACGGCCCTGGACGTAACCATCCAGGCGCAAATACTTGCGCTCCTGGAGGGTCTGCGGCAAAAACACTCCATGGCGATTCTGCTCATCACCCACGATCTTGGTGTAATAGCCGAGGCGGCCGATGAAGTCATCGTCATGTATGCGGGCAGGATAGTCGAAAAAGCCCTGGTAAGGGAGCTTTTCGCCAATCCTCTCCATCCCTATACGCGGGGACTTATGCGATCTGCTCCAGCCGGCGCCATCGCGGATCGGTCTAAAAGGCTGGAAGCGATTCGAGGGGTTGTTCCAAGCCTCTACGGCCTGCCGCAAGGGTGCAAGTTCAATACGAGGTGCCCTCAGGCCTTTGAGCGCTGTTTTAGGGAAGAACCTCCTCTCAAGACACCCGACGATGGCCACCCGGTGCGCTGCTGGCTGTTTTTTAACCGTTAGCCCCGCACGGTGCGCATACATGGACCCGGCAAAGGTCCGATTTGGCTTTGGGATAATGGCCCGCGTGCGCAAAATTTGTTGCTTTTCACTCAGATAGTCACGATCGGCTAATCGTTGATCGTTAAGGAGATTTTTGTTTGCTTCCCAGTAGCGACTTTGTAAAAATCAGCGACGTCAAGAAATACTATCCCATAACCAAAGGCGTTTTGCGCCGGCAAATCGGTGCGGTCAAAGCCGTTGACGGCGTTGATCTCTCTATTGCCAAGGGGGAGACTCTTGGCCTTGTCGGAGAGAGCGGGTGCGGAAAGTCGACCCTTGGCCGGATTGTGCTGGGCCTCGAACCCCCAACGCAGGGAGTGGTTCTTTTCGACGGACGGGATATCTGTTCGACCGATGCCCAAGAATTGCATCGGCTAAGGAGACGGATGCAGATAATTTTTCAGGATCCTTATGCCTCCCTTGACCCGCGCCAGACCATAGGACGAACGATCGCAGAGGGACTGATCATCCACAAGCTGGGCAGTCCAGGCGAACAAAGGGAAAGCGTTGAACAGATCATGGACAAAGTCGGTCTTCGCCCCGAGCACGCCCACCGTTACCCGCACGAATTCAGCGGCGGACAACGCCAGAGGATAGGGATTGCCAGGGCACTCGTCCTAAACCCGGAACTGCTCATCTGCGATGAACCCCTTTCGGCCCTGGATGTCTCCATTCAGGCCCAGGTCATAAATCTTCTAGAGGATTTACAAGAGGAGCTAAACCTTACCTACCTGTTTATCTCTCACGATCTTTCGGTTGTGCGCCATATCTGCGACCGCGTAGCGGTGATGTATCTTGGCCAAATCGTTGAACTTGCAAATACCCCGGAGCTTTTCGAAAACCCCGTTCATCCTTACACGAGGGCACTTCTCGAAGCCATTCCTAAATTCCACCCCGGAGAACGCGCCCAAAGCCGGTCGGTGGCCCCCGAGTCCGGCACCGGTAAGTTTGGGGCGTTTTGCCCTTTTGAACCCCGCTGCTCGATTGCCCGATCCGACTGCGGGGAAACCCCGTCCAAACTTAGGCAAATATCTCCGGGCCACTGGATAAAATGTTTGGCCTACACCGGGGCTAAGGACCAGGAGTTGCAATAGAGCGGCCTTGCAAGGAAATTTCTAATGAGCCCAAAATATGACGTCATAGTAATCGGGGCCGGCCATGCGGGCTGCGAGGCCGCTTTTGCCTCAGCGCGCCTTGGCTGTAAAACCCTCGTCTTGTCCATAAACCTGGATACGGCAGCGCACATGCCCTGTTCGCCTTCGATAGGAGGAATTGGAAAGGGCCATCTTGTAAAGGAAATCGATGCTCTGGGAGGCGAAATGTCTAAGGTTTCCGACCTTAGCGCCATTCAGTTTCGCCTGCTTAATACCAAAAAGGGGCCGGCGGTTCGCGGCACCAGAACCCAAAACGACAAGGTGCGCTATCGAACCGAAATGAAACACCGCATGGAGCTTGAGCCCAATATCGAGCTAAGACAGACCAGCGTCGAATCCCTTCTGATCGAAGGCCTTAAGGTATCTGGCGTGGTCGACCAGACAGGGGCTTGTTTTGAATCCCCCGCCGTAATAATCGCCACGGGCACTTTTCTGCACGGCCTCGTTCATCTCGGACAATGCACGATACCCGCGGGCAGGGCCGGAGAATTTTCCTCCATCGGCCTTGCTGACCGACTGCAAAGCCTGGGGTTTTGCACCGGCAGGATGAAAACGGGCACGCCTGCCCGAATCCTTCGAAGGAGCATAGATTTTAGCGCTTTTCGCGAACAGCCTGGAGATCTCGAGCCAAGGCCTTTTTCGATGTTTACCCAAAAGATTACCCTTCCCCAGGTTCCCTGCCATATCGGCCACACCAATGAGCGCACCCACGAACTGGTTCGCCGCCATATAGCACAATCACCCCTCTACAACGGAACCATCCGGGGTGTTTCGGCAAGGTACTGCCCCTCTCTTGAAGACAAGGTCATGAAGTTTCCCCACAAGGATTGCCACCAGATAATCCTTGAACCCGAAGGGTTGGACACCGAAGAAATTTATGCCAGCGGCACGGGCAATTCGCTTCCCGCAGAGGTTCAAACCGAGCTTGTCCATTCGATCCCGGGACTCGAATACGCTCAGATTATGCGCCCGGCCTACGCCATAGAATACGACTTCATCGACCCCACCCAGCTTCACCCCACCCTCGAGACAAAACTGGTCGAAGGCCTTTTTCTGGCCGGACAGATAAACGGCACTTCCGGCTACGAGGAAGCGGCCGCCCAGGGGATGTGGGCCGGGTTGAATGCCGCACTCAAGGTTCAAAAAAGACAGCCCTTTCTGTTGGACCGCTCCGAAGCCTATCTGGCTGTTATGATAGACGATCTGGTGACAAAGGGAACAAACGAGCCTTACAGGATTTTTACCTCCAGAGCCGAGTACCGGCTATTGCTTCGAGAAGACAATGCCGATTTGAGGCTCCTCGAGAAGGGCTACCAGCTTGGGCTCCATGAACCCTCGGTCTACAGGGAACTCCTGGAGCGCCGCGAGGCCGTCCAGGCCGAACTCACCAGACTTCGCAAAACTTTTGTGCACCCCTCGGCACGGGTTAGCCAAATGCTTTTAAACAAAAGCTCCAATCCCATCGAAGAGCCGGTCTCCCTGGATAAACTTCTCAAAAGACCCGAGCTTTCCCATATAGATCTGGACGCTCTTTGCGACACAGCGCCGCTGATTTCACAAAAGGTACGCGAACAGGTCGAAATCGAGTGCAAATACGAGGGCTACCTAAGACGACAGGAAGCCGAAGTGAGAAAGTTTCGCCAGATGGAAGAAATCGTCATTCCCGCTGATTTTCCCTACGATAAAGCCCAAGGGTTGTCTAACGAGGTAAAACAGAAACTGGAGGCTGTGAGGCCTCTTTCAGTCGGACAGGCCTCCAGAATACCGGGGGTGACTCCTGCGGCCATCTCCATACTACTCGTCTTTCTAAAGCACATACGTACATTATCTGCTCCTGAAAAACATTAGTTTTAAATATTGCAAAAAGATTCTGTCTATCACCAATAGAGCCGGAATAACTCACTATTAGTGATGGAATAAACCTTTTTTTACAATATTAATCTAATATTATTTTAATTACATTATATACAATAATAGATTATCATGTATTTCTATCATCCATAAAAATGTTTTTTTAGAATTACGTCTACCAATATTGTAGATAAAACTTGTATTTATTATTATTGTTTATAACTTTAGTCAACATCTAATAGATATTTACATATCTAAATATAGCATAACTCAGATGCTTACTATTATTAATAGCGATATTAACCGATAATAAGAACTAGCACATGAAACAATATGGCTTAATTGCCTATTATTTTGATATTATATCAAATGATATGCAATTAGTGAATCCAATTATCGGAATTTTAGCCTGAAAATACACATTATTATAAGTTTTCACTTGCGCAAACGCAGCTTTATCTATAGAAATAATTGGGATTTTTAGCTTCACACAGACTGCTGTTGAAAAAAAAGGGGGAAACTGATCATGGAGGGTAAAAAAGATAAAGATTTCATCTCGACTCTTAGAGCCCACGGCCTTCAGGTAACCTATCAACGGTTGGCAATTTATCAGTCCCTGTACTCCTCCCTGGCGCACCCCAGTGCGGAGGCCGTTTACCAGCAGGTAAGGAAGCGCTTCTCCATGATTTCGCTGGGAACGGTCTACAAGACCCTGGAAAAATTCTACGATGTTGGACTGATCGACAAGGTGAGCCCTATAACGGAAGTGGCAAGGTATGACGCCAGGACCGGTCACCACCATCATATGGTCTGCCTGCAGTGTCAGGCGATCATCGATGCCGACTGTACGGTCGAAGAGCCCAAGGGGGCTGTCTCGGGAAACGGCGGATTCCACGTGCTGCGCCGGCAGGTGGTTTTTCACGGCTACTGCGACAAGTGTAAAGCGGCCTATGTGAGTTCGGGTTCGTAGAATTTTTCCGTTACGCCCCATTACCCTTTGCCTCCCACCTTTTCTTTGCCCGGGGAAGAGCGTATGATCGCGCTATCTTTTCGATGTCTTAACGGATAGCGAGGGCTAAATTTAATGAAGGTGTCATTGCTTCTTACCTGCACAGCCGATCTTTTGTATCCGGCTTCGGCCAGAGCTTGCGTAAACGTTTTGGAAGCCTTTGGCGTCGAGGTAAAATTTCCCCGGTTTCAGACCTGCTGCGGTCAACCGTGGCTAAACACCGGCCGCACGGAGGGGGCAAGGCGACTCGCCCTCCATTTTCTTGAGGTCTTCGAAGATGCTGAAAAAATTGTTGCCATCAGCTCCTCCTGCGCCGATACGGTTAGAAACCACTACGCGGAGCTTTTCGCCGACTCGCCCCTGCTGCGGGACCGCTTTAAACAGGTCTGCGGAAAAACCTTTGAATTTTGCCAATTTCTCGACCGGGTACTGCGCATTGAAAAGATACCACCCCATCCCCGGCCCGAGCGCACGACTTACCATTCGAGCTGCCGCACGCTACGGGGAATAGGGCTTCGCGGGGTTGCCGAAAATTATCTCGAGCAGATGTTTGGGGCCGATTTCGTAAAACTTGCCGAAAATGAAACCTGCTGCGGATTTGGGGGAAGCTTTAGCGTAAAGCTACCCGAAGTTTCGGGGCGGCTGCTTACAGATAAGCTCAAAAACATATCGGCTACGAGCGCCTCTCAGGTGTGCTCTCTTGACCTGAGCTGCCTTACCCATCTTGCAACGGGGGCTAGACGGCAAGGGCTAACGCAAATTCGTTTCCTCCACCTTGGCCAACTGTTGGCCGAGGCGCTCGCATAGCGGCAAGGTAAGGTATTAAGAAATGAAAGCACCACATAATTTGCGGAAGGCCTGCGCGAGCGCGCTCTCAGATGAGGTGATGTGCGCGGCGGTGGGCAAGATGGCCAACATCCTTTCTTTCGTTCGCGGCGCGGCGGCTGCTTCCTACCCCGGCTTTGAAAAGCTAAGAGACTGGGGCAGGGACCGCAAGATGGAGGTATCTGCAAACCTCGAGTTCTATGCTCGCCGGTTTGCCGGCCGGCTGGAGGCTGCGGGAGGCGTAGCCCACTTTGCGCGAAACGGTCCCGAGGCGCTAAAAATCGTTACCTCGATAGCCGCGGATCTTGGCGCCGTTTCGGCGGTAAAATCCAAGTCGATGACCACAGAGGAGATCTCTTTAAACGAGGCTCTGCTCGATGCCGGTGTTGCGGTCACGGAAACCGACCTTGGGGAGTTTATAATCCAGCTTGCGGGCGAAAAGCCTTCCCACATCGTAGCACCTGCAATTCACAAAAACAGGGCGCAAGTGGCCCAGCTGTTTCATGAAGCTTTGGGCAGCGAGCCCGGGCTTGGCGTGGAGGAGCTGGTTCGCGTAGCCCGAAGGGCGCTTCGCAAGCGTTTCCTTGCAGCCGACATCGGAATAACGGGGGCAAACTTCGCAGTTGCCCAGACCGGAACCATTGCGATGGTGACCAATGAGGGCAACGGCCGTCTCACCTCGGCTCTCCCCCCCGTGCAAATCGTTATCGTTGGAATCGATAAGATGATTCCAGAGCTATCCGATCTACCCGGTTTTCTAACGCTTCTTACCCGTTCGGCCACCGGACAGGCAATTTCGAGCTATGTGACCATCATTACCGGACCGCGCAGGCAGGGCGAAGAGGAGGGGCCGAGGCAACTCCACGTCGTGCTGCTCGATAACGGGCGCACCTCCCTTGCCTCCGGGCCCTTCAGGCAGATGCTCCATTGCCTCCACTGCGGCGCCTGCATGAACAACTGCCCAGTCTACCGCACGGTCGGGGGCCATGCCTACCAATCGGTCTATCCCGGACCCATGGGCGATGTGCTCTCCCCTCTTTTGTGGGGCATGGAGGCTTATGGAGACCTTCCCGATGCCTGCACCCTTTGCGGGCGTTGCGAGGAAGTGTGTCCGATGCGAATTCCTCTCCCCGACTATCACAGAAAGCTTCGAGAGATACGCGAGGAGGCAAAGGGAGCGCCGCCAGGCCTAAAAGCCCTGGCGCCCGCGCTATTGGCCGGACATCCCCTCTTCTACCGGGCGGGTCTTGGAATTGTTCGCCGCATCCTTTCTCGGGGCTCAAGGCTGCCTTCGGCGATACTCCCCGCGGTTGCGGGAGAATGGACTATCTGCCGGGAGTTGCCCGAACCGGGGCAAGGCCGGGATTTCCGTTCATGGTGGGCCGACAGGCAAAAGGGGCCGGACAGAAACGGAGAAAAATCATGAACCGGCCTCAAATAGTGGAGCGTTATATTCGAATGGCGCGCATTGCCGGAACGGTGGTCGAATGTGTTTGCCAACCCGATCTGCCGCTTCGGTTGGCAGAAGTCCTTGGCCAAGCCGGCGAGCCCAAAATCGCGGCCATGTCCGCCACGGGCTGGCCTGAAGGTTTTCGGCAATCCATCGAGGCCATCGTTGTTTCTTCGGGCTTTGAAGTGAGGATGCCCTGCAAGGACCCCGGGGGATATACCTGGGATATCGGCGGGGTTGAAGCGGCATCGGTTGGACTTGTTTGGTGCGAGCACTTTCTTGCCGATACAGGAAGTCTGGTTCTCGCCACGGGACAAGGCAGGGGCGGACTTTCGACCCTTTTGCCCCCAATTTCCATTGTGCTAAGCGATGCGACGGGATGTATCGAGGGCCTTGCCGATTATTTTCAACAAATTGGACAGAGGCTCCCCTCGCGCCTGACTCTTGCAACAGGACCAAGCTGCACCGGCGATATAGAGGCGACCATGACAAGGGGCGTTCACGGGCCGCAGAAAGTAGTGCATTTTATCCTCTGCGACTAATTTGACCGTTCCGGACGGCGTCGATCAAACAGGCGGTCTTAAAGGTTTTGCCCAGGGCTGAGCAAAAAGCGGTCTATCGGCATACATACCGACAAGTTGGTCTTGCGGGTCGGCAAGGGCCTTCCGCCCGCTCCGCTTCTTTTAAAAACTTCCTCTACATGGAAGCTCCGATCGGACTGGCCAAAAGGTCTTGGGGCTGCTATGAATTTGTCTCACCTGTCATGTGGATGCAAGGGGAAGCATGTGGTGCTCAGTTTTAATTTATCGGCAATTTTCCACTGGAGGAATTGAAATGAAAGTAGTTGCTTTTAACGGAAGCGCGCGCAAAGGCGGCAATACGGCCAATTTAATCAACCATGTTTTTTCCGAACTGGGTAAAGAGGGCATCGAAACCGAACTGGTTGAGCTTGCCGGAAAGAAAATCCACGGGTGTATCGCATGCTACAAGTGCATGAAAAACAAGGATAAGGAATGCGCCGTAAAAGAGGATGCGGTAAACGAGTGCATACACAAGATGGTTGAGGCCGACGGGATAATTTTCGGCTCTCCGACATATTTTGGCGATCTCACTCCGGAAATGAAGGCCCTTATAGACCGGGCCGGTCTTGTTTCAAGAGCGAACGACTTTATGTTCAAACGAAAGGTCGGCGCGGCGATAGCCGCCGCTCGCAGGGCGGGGGGCATCCACGTCTTTGACTCGATAAACCACCTGTTCCTGATGTCTGAGATGATCGTTCCGGGTTCTTCCTATTGGAACATCGGCATGGGAAGAGAAAAGGGCGATGTGGAAAAAGATGAGGAAGGCATCCAGACCATGAAAATCCTGGGGCAAAACATGGCATGGCTGTTGAAAAAGATTGCCGGATAGGAAGTTTATAAAAAGACCTGCCGCCGGGATGTGCGGTGGAAAGTATTTGCTGACATCCCGGCAAACCGGTGCTCGCTTAAACGGGCGCTATTATTTACTCTCCCCCTCCGGCTGTAGCTTTGCCTGCATGGAACGGGGCAGAATCTTTTCGTTGCGAATTCAAGCTCTGACTCCATTGGAGGTTCAGCGCAAAACCGGCAGGCAGCGGATTTTAAAATGCGCCGGAGTTGCAGTCCGGGCACATTTTTTCGAGCCTCAATCACAAATAAACCTTGTAGCAATCAAACCTATTAGCCGATACCTTATTGAGCATTCATTACCTGGCTGTATATGGGCCGATGCCGGAAACATACAGGGGGGAAGATGGATCGAGCGAAAAAGACCAAAAGGTGGTTGGCGGCAATTGCCCTCGTCGTCCTTTCCATCTTTTGCCTGGTAGCCCAAACCCAGGCGATCGAAGACGCCAACTGGCGAAGCGTGCTTCAGTATTTTCAGGATTCTTTCCGCCTGGCAGGCGAAAACCTCAAGGATTTTAATGCCCAATTAGACGATCGCAGCAGGGAATTCCAAAGGAACCTGGCAAAAATAGAAAAAAGCAGGGATCAACTGATGCTCCTCTATGGAGTTGGCCTTGCCCCTGATGATTTAAGGGTGATCCATCACGGTCTCAGCGTGTTGGGAGCTGAAGCGGAGAGCCGGTTCAAATGGTTTGCCGATGCGGAGCATTCCTTGGAGATTTCAGCCGACAAAGTCGCCGACCTCAAATCGGAGTTAAAAAGCCAGATTGCAACCCCTTCATCATCCTGTTTTTTAGCCCCGCTCAAACGAGACCTAACCGATATTTCCAATCTGGAATCCCAGCTGAACCTTCTGCGCTCGAAAATGGAAAAATCCAGGGAAGCCTACAACTTGTTTATGTCTCGTCTCGAGGAGGCTCAAAAGGCCACCAGACTGAAAACCAAAACCTATTGGAAAATATATTTTTTAAGAAATATGCCGGCGCTATTTTCCGAAGATTTTTTAAAAAATTTAAAAAGCGGTCCCCAAAAGTGGCTGACTGAAAGCAGCCTCTTGTGGGGGATAGTAAACAGCGACGAGCAGGTTCCCAAAAACCGCAAACTTCTGCTCAAGGTTTCCTGCTCCGTGCTCATACTGGCCTTGTTTGGCGCACTCATGCTAAGAAAAGTTAATAAATCCTTTTACCCCGCAATCAAAATAGGCGACCTGTTTACTTTCTGGCTTTTTCTAAGCCTGTGGACATCTATAAGCTGTTTTGGCGAAAACGCGACATTTGAAATTTCCGGGCTGGTTATGATGATCGGGGAAGTAGTTTTCTCCTTTGTCCTGCTCCATGGTTTTATCCTGTTGCACAGAAGAGCCGCCGTTCCGGACAAGACATCCTCAAAGGCGATATATCCGCTCTGGATACTGAATTTATTGCAACTCCAACTCCAGGGCCTAAACGTACCCTATGGAATTTCACTGATAGCCTGGATTTTTTGCCTTGGGATTTGCTGCATTTACATGTACCTTAAAAGGAAAACCATAGCATTGGGGTTGCAACGATATATATATATATCGTTAATATATTTTTCTTGTGCACTTATAATTATGGCGTCCCTAGGATACCTTCCTCTGTCGTTTCTTATCCTTTCAACGGTTGTCTACGGATGGCTTTCAATTGATATTTCTATAAATCTTTTAAAAAGGTTACGCAGTTTCGTAAATGCCAAAAGAAAACAGGATAAATTTTTGATCGGTATTTTATCCATTATGGGTTTTCCTCTTATCACCATCATGGCCATATTTATCAATATTAGACTGTTTTCGCTTCACCTGGGAGGCTCCGAAGTATTCCACCGGATTATATCCACAGAGCTTGCCTGGGATACCTACCGGCTCAATTTAAAGATCCTGTGTCTGATCATCCTGGGTTTTTATATCACCAGGGTCCTGGCCCTGCTTGTCGAATCCCTCGCGCTTCGAGCGGCCCATCTGGAGGCGGGGATAACCGAAGTTATCCAAAAGACATCGAAATACCTGTTTTGGGGATTTTTTCTCCTCTCAACGCTCTCGCTTCTGGGGTTCAATCTGATGAGCCTTGCGGTAGTTGCCGGGGGCCTCAGCGTTGGAATCGGCTTTGGGCTTCAGCAAATCGTCAACAATTTTTTCAGCGGACTTATTTTGCTTCTGGGCCGTTCGGTCCAGCCCGGCGATACGATCCAGATCAACGAGACGCTTGGAGACGTAAAAAAGATAACCATCCGCAATACCGTGGTGCAAACCAGGGACAACGCCACTCTCTTTATTCCGAACTCAGAGCTGATCACAACCAAAATTGTAAATTGGAGCCACCATGACAGGCGTGTCAGATTGAACCTTACGGTAGGGGTAGCTTACGGTTCGGATACGAAAATGGTTAGATCGCTTCTTTTGGAGTCAGCTCGATCGGTCACCGGTGTGCTGGTCGCCCCCGCCCCGGAGGTGCTCTTTGCCGATTTCGGCTCCAGCACCCTCGATTTTAAGCTCAGGTTCTGGATAGCCGATATGGAGCAGGATGTGCGGATACTCTCTCGGGTTCGCTATGAAATTGACCGTTTGTTTCGGGAAAACAACATCGAGATCGCCTTTCCTCAAAGCGCGCTCCACATTCAATCGGCCCCGGCCCTGGAGAAGTTGTTTGGAAAAAACGCGGAGATTTTCTGACCGGTTGCGTTTCCAGGGTGTCGTATATAACTTAGAATGCATCCGAAATCCCTGTTTTGTGTCGGCGGTGGCAATGCTAGAGGTTGCGCCAGGTGCGGCTCTGATGTGGGGCAAAGTCCAGTTTTGCCCGCAGGGCAAGTTTTGAGACCAACACCGGTTAGGGCCAATATGGCAGTTTGGAGGACCCCCATGGGATCTATACGAAAAATCAAAAAGATCTTGCAGGGTAAGCCCACAATCGAGGGGGCGGGCGTACACCTCAAAAGAGCTTTCGGCCGTCCCGAAGTTCCCCAGTTTGACCCATTTCTTATGCTAGACGACTTTCATTCCAACAATCCCGCTCACTATCTGCCCGGTTTTCCATGGCACCCCCACCGCGGGATTGAAACCATAACCTACGTCTTCGAAGGACGGGTCGAGCACGGCGACAGCTTGGGCAACAAAGGGGGCATTGGCCCCGGTGACCTTCAGTGGATGAGCGCCGCAAGCGGCATCATTCACCAGGAAATGCCAAAACTAAACCAAACGGGCGGCATCTGGGGTTTGCAGTTCTGGGCCAATCTGCCGGCAAACCAAAAGATGTCGGCGCCGCGCTACCGCGATGTAAAGGCGGCCGATATCCCTGAAGTTATTCTCGACGGCGGTGTGAGGATAAAGATTATTGCGGGCAGAGTCGCAAATGTGCAGGGTCCGGTAAACGACATAGCGATCGATCCGGAAATGCTCGACGTTAGCCTTTCGCCGGGAGCGGTCTTTGAGCGTGCAATCCCTTCGGGCCACACTGTCTTTGCCTACATTGTCGACGGTGAGGCCTGCTTTGGCGATACCGGCGCGGCCCATGGCCTTGATGATTCAAGCCCGGATACCCCGGATCGTGAGCGCCGCGGCGGGTGCGCAGCCCAAAGTGTTGCACTCTTTGAACCTGAGGGAAATGTCGTCCAAATCAGTTCAAAAGATCATCGTGCACGATTTGTCCTTGTATCCGGCAAACCGATAGGCGAGCCCATCGCCTGGCAAGGCCCCATTGTCATGAACACCCCCGAAGAACTTGAAACGGCTTTCGACGAGTTACGGTTCGGCACATTTGTAAAGTGATTCCCGGGCAGTCGGCGTGCGCCACGCTTAGCACAATTTACACACTCCCGACACGGTTGTGTAATAGAGCCCTGTCATACTCACCGCCAGTGAAGTGAAAAAGAGAGTTGCGCATGAAGCCGGGAAAGGGACGCAATCCGCCCATCTTCCGTTTTTTTGCATAAAGTGGTCAACGCCCTTTCGGAGACGATTTAGCCAACGTTTCGCAATTATTTTTGAAAGGACAGGTCCGTGGGAAGAATCGTTGTAATTGACGAGGATAGACACATCAGGCAATTGTATGAAGCAGAATTTTCGGAAAGCGGCTATGAGGTGCTACCCCTTGCCACGGGCTCGGAGCTTATGGCAAATCTTGAACTGTTTCGCCCCGATTTGATTATCCTCGATCTCAAACTCGGTGATTTCGACGGCCTGTGGCTTCTTCAAAAAATCCGTACTCTGGCCCCGGATCTTCCAGTCGTTGTATGCAGCGCCTATGATTTTACCCCCATGGACAAAGGACCTTTGTCCACAGACTGCTTTATATTAAAATCCTTTGATCTTACCGGATTAAAGGCAAAAGTCGAACAGGTCATTAGAGCGAGGACCCGCTTTTTAAAGGCCGTTTGACAAAAGATTCCACCCACTACCCCTTCTGGACTTTTCCGAAGATCGTTAGACATCCTCTCCGGGCCGCGTTATACTTAATAACGCGACCTGCATACCGGAAAGAGTTTTTACGGAGGGTTTTATGAAAAGGCGATGGTACGGAAAAGATTGGGAGCTTTCGGCAAGAATGTTCTTTGTGATGTTTCTTCTCGCCGCCTTGTATCTTTTGTTTTTGGCATTTCTTTGGAAAGCCGGCGTCGGGTTTATGGGCATGGCGCTAATAGCCGGCGTGCTGCTCGTGGTCCAGTTTTTCTTTTCCGATAAGATCGTACTGTGGTCCATGGGAGCAAGGGAAGTCGACAGTGATGAAGCCCCTCAACTCCATGCCATGATCGAGCGGCTTTCGCAACTGGCCGATTTACCCAAGCCCAGGGTGGCTATAGCCCAAAGCGATGTGCCCAACGCCTTTGCAACCGGAAGAGGCCCCAAAAATTCCGTGGTTTGCGTCACGACTTCCCTTATGCACCGCCTGGAACCCGCCGAATTGGAAGCGGTTCTTGGCCACGAACTCACCCATGTGCGAAATCGCGATGTAATGGTCATAACGGTTGCGGGTTTTTTTGCCGCGGTCGCAAGCTTTCTGGTTCACAATCTGTTGTTTTCCCTGGGATATGGAATCGATATTGGAGGAGACCGCGAAGGCGACGGCATGGGCATAATGGCTGTCTGGCTTGTATCCATGCTGGTTTGGGTGATCAGCTTTTTTCTCATTCGGGCTCTGTCCCGCTACCGGGAATATGCGGCCGACCGGGGCTCTGCCATTCTTACCGGCTCACCCTCCCAACTCGCCTCGGCCCTAGTAAAAATAAGCGGTGTCATGGAGCGTATTCCCGACCGCGATTTGAGAAAAGTCGAGGGGATGAACGCTTTTTTCATTCTCCCCGCCATGAGGCGAGCTTCCCTGCTTGAGCTTCTCTCGACTCATCCATCTCTTGAAAAGCGACTCGAACAGCTTGAAAAATTGGAGCAGCAGATGGAAAAAGTAAAATGAAGTGGATGGATATCCTTCTAGGAAGGACCAGGCCCGTAGCCTCAAGCGTGGAAGCCCTTTTTAGTATCTCCACCGCGCAGATAAGCCTTGCCGCGGCTCTCGAGATTACTCCAACGGGGCGCGCGGGTATTACCTTTAAGCCCGTGGAGGCCTCCGATTTCGATGCGGCTGAAAATGAGCTCAAAGGCTTGCTGCAAATAACTGCCAAAGAGAGCCACACGGAGTCAGGCATTGTAAGGGACAGGTACAACTACGCGTGGGTCCTTCTCCAGGACAAGGACTTCGAACCCCTTGTCGCCGCCCTTCACATGACCAGTGTCACACTTCGGGATCACGGATTTGAAGAGCAACTCCTTGCTGCGGTTTTTCAATTCTGCGACACCCATGGCCGCAAGATCTACTGGATATATAACTACAAACGCGGTTTTTTCTACCCCTTCGTTCCCCTGTCGGACCAGAAGCGTGACAACGCTTTCGAACTCCGTCTCCGCGCTCTTATGGAAAAAGAGATGCCCATCGAGCCGGAACTGGAACGATGGTATCCGATGTGGGATCTCCCCCTGGCAGAGGCCCGGGACAGATAGCCGACAGGTGCAACCCGCGTCCCATTAAGTCATTTTGATGCCCTGAATCTTGGCGTTGAGCCGGCCCGCATCGTCACCTGCACGGTCCCATAAACGGCCTTGTTGCAACGTTGCCCTATAACGCTACAGCCTGTTTGTCATGCTTTCTGTTGTACGGGTATCTCAAAGGGGTGCAAAAAAGTCGGCTATGAGGGAAAACTCAGAAAATTTGCAACCGCCCTGCGATATTGCGGTCGTTATTCAGACGGTCCTTCGCCCCTCGCTGTTGCGCGCCGTCCGCTCGGTTTTCGATCAGGATCTTGCCGGACGCATCCAGGTGCTCATAGGAATCGACGCCCACCAGGGCGACAGCACGCAATTAGACACGATTTCCAGGGAACGCCCAGACAATGTAGTGCTTACCCTGTTCGACCCAGGCTATTCCACTTCGCTTCGCCATGGCGGAATTTACAACAATTACTATGGGGGCGCGCTCAGAACCATTTTAAGCTATATGGCCAACAGCCGCTACGTAGCCTATCTCGATGACGACGACTGGTGGGGCCGTGAGCACTTATCCACTCTTCTAGCGGCTATCCCGGGCAAGGACTGGGCTTTTTCATACCGCTGGCTCGTCGACCGGCAAACAGGCTGGCCGATCTGCCATGACCAATGGGATTCGGTGGGACCGGGCGCAGGCATAAATTGCGAGCGTCTCGGCGGCTATGTAGCCCCCAGTTGCCTGCTTGTCGATAAGGCAACCTGCCACCTGGTTCTGCCCTTCTGGTCGCTTTCCCCCTGCGAGAACGGATGCGGCGAGGACCGTCTCGTTTTTATGAAACTTTTAAAAAAGTCATGGGCTGCAACCGGTAAATATACCTCCTATTACAGTATGCCGGTTGAGACACAAAAACATCCTCATCATGTGCGCGAGTTTGCCCTTCGTCACATCGACTGGATTAATGACAGGACCAGGATAAGTGAAATCGGTCAACTGTTGGAAAAAGCCGATGCCGACCTGGAGGCAGCCAACCCCGATGGCGCGGTCTTTCACTGCCGGCGCGTTCTGGACCTCAATTCCCATCACGTGCGAGCCCTCCATTTGCTCTCTTTGGCCCTCATGCGGAAAGGAAGCTTCCCGGAGGCTTTTTCCTCTATTTCGCATGCACTGGAGGTAGACGAGCGCGATCCGACCAGCATCGCTTTATTGGCAAAAATTTCTGCCTCCCTCCAGTCTACACATGCTTAATGGATGGAAGGCCTCGTTTTCGGAGTTGATGATGCGCGATGAAGAAAAAATCCAAAGGCCGGCAGGTACCTAAGTTTTACCGGATGCGCCGCGGACTTGCAGGCTTCAAGCCGCGCGGCAACTTCCCCCCTTGCACGGGCCTGTCGATCACAGAACTTTCCCCCGCGGATTTTACCGCCCCCTATCGTGTCTTACATACTAAAACGAAAAGGGGACCTGAAATTGACTCAGTCCCCCTTCATCACATCATTAGGATAAAACCTAAGCAAAAGGCTTAACTATTGTTTTTCTTGCTGCCATAGAAGACCCCGAGCCCCAGAAGCCCTGAGCCAAAGAGGAGCAAGGAAGATGGTTCCGGTGTAGGGGCAGCAGGGGTAGCCACGAGCCCGCCGGAGATATCGCCCGTAACGCCTGTTCCCGTAGACGCGGCGGTAAGTGACATTGTCTCGGTAAGGGAGTAGGGATTACCGGAAAGATTGATATTTGGATATTCGCCGCTAAAGAAACTGGAGGTCGGAAAGGAGACTCCATTAGCACTAACCGTCCATTGTGGGGTGAGGTTGGTC
Organism: Deltaproteobacteria bacterium; assembly: GCA_021780695.1. Lineage (GTDB taxonomy): Bacteria > Desulfobacterota > Syntrophobacteria > Syntrophobacterales > Syntrophobacteraceae > SbD1. The sequence continues at coordinate 101,674 of JAJXYD010000001.1, read as the reverse complement.
TGCTCGGCAAAAGCATTGTTGTTCGTGTTGTAATAGACTGACATAGAATCTACGGTAATGTTTGTCATTGTAGAACCGGATACGCCGAAATAGGAGGCGCCATTATAGCTGTAACCGGTATTGCTTAGCTCGACCTCAAGGTTTTTATAGGTTAATGAGGATGGTCCGCTATCAATGGCCACCGTCATGTTCGCAAGATAAGGAGTACCACCGTTTCCTGTGAGATTGGTTGAAAATGTCGGAGAGATAATCCAGCCGGTGTTAGTTCCCGATACACTTATGGCATAGTCACCAGTATAGTTACCGGAAGTAATAACAGAATAGGTAGCATTAGCTCCGTTCACCTCGAACTGCAGTTGGGCGCTCGCATAGGCCCACCCCACCGGCAAGAAAACCATCAGGGCAACTGCGATATATAAACCCAGCAAGGTTCTTTTAACACTTCTCATGTTGTGTCTCCCCCTTTTTTTTTGACGACCGGCCAAGGAACGGCATTTTAAGCCTTCGATGTTGCCGACATAAGCAGCAAGAAATGTACCCTGTCCGTAAAAGCATTTCTTTTTTATTTCTAATAGCATGATTTTACAAATAAAATTTGATCGTGCAAAGAGATTCGCGGGGATATGTCTCCATGCTGAAAATGTAAACATTTCCGACAAAAAAATGAACGGAAAAATAAAGAGATGACTATAGTAACAACTATTTCTGCATGTTATATGCACTTCGAAGACATGTAAACTTTTCCGACAGTGAACGATTTTTTTTTACAAATTGAGCTCATGCTTCGGGGGAGAATATAAAAATAAAGTGCAAAAAACCAGTAAAGCCAAGGCAGAGGAAGCCACTCAATTTTGGCCCGGACTAAAAAAGCATGCGGCCCGGGCCAAACCTGGAGCGCGAGGCCTTAACTGTTGGTCACCTCCCGGTACCAGCCGCTTGACTTGTTTAAAAGGTCCTGGATACGGCTTACCATCGCGTGGGGGTCCTTGAGGTAGCCTTCCAGAAGCAGGGAGGATTCGAAGAGTTGCTCAACGGCCGTGCGCATGTAGTCATCGGCCTGGTTTGCCTTGTAGATTGCAAAAAGGTTTCGGATGAGAAGATGATTTTGATTTACCTCGAAGATCTTTTGGGGAATCGAGTTGTCCTTGCTCACGATCTGGAGGATTTTTTGCATTGAGGAGGTCATGCCGTCATTGGGGTTTACCAGACAGCAGGGGCTCTCGGATAATCTTGTGGACACGCGCACTTCGGTTGCCCGGTCTCCAAGGATTTCTTTGATCCTTCCAAGAAAAGCGCTGAAGGCGGTTTTATCCTCCTCGCCAAGGGGCTCTACCTCCTTAGGGCTCTCAAGGGTTTGGAATTTCTCAAGACTTGCCGGATCGGCGTGTTCAACGGACTTTAACTCGAATTCCTTGAACTTCCTGACCGATTCCATGACAAATTCGTCGAGGTGGTCGAAAAGATAGAGGACCTCGATCCCTTTTGCCCGGAAGATTTCAAGGTGAGGACTAAGGGCAACGGCTTGCCGACCGGCGCCAAAAACGTAATAGATTTCCTTTTGGTCCGGCTTGGCCCGCTCAATATATTCATCCAATGATACCAGGGCCGCGGCATCATCAAAGCGCGAGGAGTTAAAGCGCAGAAGCTCCGCGTATTTTTCCCGGTTTGCGTAATCGGAATAGCCGATTTTGAAGAGCCTGCCGTGGTTTTCCCAGAATTGGGCATATTTATCCTTATCCTCCTTTGCCATCTTCTGGAGCCCGGATAGGATCTGTTTTACGATAACCGAGGCCATCTTGTGGAGCAACACGTTTTCCTGCAAAGATTCCCTGGCCACGTTTAGGGGCAAATCCTCCGAATCCACAACACCCCGAACGAAGCCCAGGTACTCCGGAATAAGGGCCTTATTGCCGCGTTCGATAAGCACCCGGCGCACATAGAGATCGAGTCCGAAGCGGTCTTTACCGTAATCGGCCAGGTCGATCCCCCGGCGAGGTATAAACAAAACGCTGCTAAACTGCACGGGAGCATCCACCGATAGGTGCAAGGTCTCCAGAGGCTCCTCGGAATCGAAGGTTAGAAACTTGTAGAACTCGTCGTACTGCTCCTTTGTCACCGAGAATTTGGACTCGCGCCAGATTGCGGGGATGGTGTTAACCCTTTCGTCTTCTACAAAAATCGGAAACGATATAAAATTGGAGTGTTTCTTGATTATGTCGGAAATGCGGTATTTTTCGACAAATTCGGCGGCCTCCTCCTTTAGATGGATCTCGATTCGGGTCCCACGCTTTATATCCTCGTCAAGCTCTCTTATTTCATAGGCCCCCAGACCATCCGATTTCCATTCCACAGCAGGCGCCTGCGCCCTTATCGACCGGGAGCGGATAACGACCTCGCCGGCAACCATGAAGACAGAGTAAAAACCCACGCCAAAGCGTCCGACGAGGTTTTCCAAGCCCCCTTTTTCCTCCCTCGCCTTTTTCAAAAACTCCGCAGAACCCGATCTGGCGATCGGTACCGATATTTTCCATTAACTCCTCTTTGGTCATCCCGATACCAGTGTCGGAGACCACGAGCAGTTTTTTGTCCTTATCCAAGCTGATGCGAATTTCGAGGGGCAGGTCGGGGTCGGCCGCCTCGCTTACCCTGCTTGACTCAAACCTTGCCTTCTCGAGCGCATCGGAAGCGTTGGAGACAAGTTCGCGCAAAAAGACATCCTTATTGGTGTAAAGAGAATGGACCAGGATATCTAGAAGTTGCTTGATCTCGGCTTTAAACTCATGTTTTGAACTTGTGCCGGCCTCACTCATATCGGTGGCAAACCTCCTTTAGTCAGATTTGAATTATTTTTTAAGCTGGGAAAAGCCCCTTAGCAGCAAACAAAAAAGAGTGCTAGCGGCAAATCTTTTAATAACCAATTTTTTCTTGTTGTCAAGGTATTTTACGGCTTGGCGTTTACCTTGCTATTTCGGCAAGTTGAGCCAAAGAAGGGGGGCCGGCACCATCGAGGCAAAAATCTCTGCCCGCTAAAGCACCCTACGGATAGGACTATAAAAAGCACGCTTCCCGTAAACACCTCCAAGGGGTAGGACAAAAGCGCCTTTTGAGGCAAAAGAAGAGGCAAAAGTCCAAGGGCCGCGGCGGGCGGAAAATATAACTGCATCAGGTGGTATAAAAGAAAAATCGACAGGAAGATCAGGCCGGCGGATATCCAGTCGGGCCAGTGTAGGACCTCACGGATAAAAAGCAGCCAGGCCGACCCGAGCAATGCCGCAACGCACAGAAGGACCAGGACCCCAAAGGGCCTGGCACGAAAGGAATCCTCAGGTTTGGCCAATTCGGCAAACGCTACCAGGAGGGGAGGAGCGGAGATAAATATCCAATGGAATTTTACGGCTACCGCTAAAACAATCATTACAAACGGCAACAGCTTACCCCAATAAACGAGTTCGGCCAGGACACCGGTTGGACCGGCATCAGTAGCGGGCACCCGGTCCGAAAAGCGCCGTTTTTTATCCCTGGACCTCTCGGGGGAAAGTTTCGGGTGATCGCGAAAATATTGCCGCCCGTAGCGTCCCGTTGCCACAATACCTGAAAACGTGCACACCGCAGCAGGATAACACCAGCTTGAGGAATGGACGACCAGGGGTAAAACTGCCGCGGACAGCGCCGGAGATAAGGGTGAGCGAAGCAGGGAGAGTTGCAGGGCCGTCAGAGCAAAGGCGGCCGTAATCATGAGGTAGGTCGAACAGGGGAAGAACCGAATGATCAAAAATCCGGTCAGGGCAGCAAATGTAGGCGACAGCCACAGTCCGAGATTGGAGCAACCGCGCCAGGGGGGGGATTCCATAACCCAGGCCCCGAGGGCCAAGGCGGCAATCTCGGGAAAAATTATCACTTTTTTAGAAAAGTACCAGGCAAAAGCGGCCATAGTCATAACTAGAAGGATTGCAAACAATTGGGCGCTCTTACTGATTTTCATGCCGACATTTGTCTCCCCATAGGTGAGCCCGGGCAGAATCAGGCCGGGAAGGCGAGATTGCCAAGACCCGGCAAGTCTTAAAAACTCTAAGGCTTGCGCACCTAGCCTCTCAAAGGATCGGAGCGAACGAATAAATTCTTTGCCTCCTTAAAGGTAATGTCCGATGGGGGCAAAATTATTTCCGACTCCACTATCTCGTCATGTGCAACGGGTTTTCCCTGACTTTTCACCTGAGAGACCATTTGCTCATATAGCTTGTGAAACTCGTCTACGTCTTCGTTTGCAACCGCCTCGACGATTTTTCGGTCAAGCTCCTTTAGATGGTCCAGAAGCGCTCCGGGAAAGCGGTACTGCCCCTCTCCAGCTATTCGAACGATCATTTTCCCTCCTCCAGCTGCTTTGGCTGTTTTGGACCCTCGATTTGCCTCTTCATCTGCGCCAGTTCGTCTTCGACCCCTTGGGTGACGCTTATCTGGGCAAGCTGACGTTCGATGGCATCGGGCCTGTTGGAAGAAAAGTCTTCGAGTGTGCCCGCATCTACCAGTTCGTCGATTGCGGCAGCCTTGGCACGCATATTTTTGGTCTTTTCCTCGGCCCGATCGACCGCCATCCCCACGTCGGCCATCTCCTCGGAAATTCCGGTGGCCGCCTCGCCTATCTTGACCTGGGCGGCAGCAGAGGAATACTGGGCCTTTATGACTTCCTTGCGGGTTCTGAAAGCCTCCACCTTGGCCGAAAGACGGGTTTCAGCAGTGGAGAGCTTTTCCTGTTCCTTTTCGAGATCGGAGATCTGGCCTTCAAGGCCCTGCAATTGCTGGACGATGACCTGTTTGTGCTCGAGCGCCATTCGGGCCAGATCCTCACGGCCCGCGCTAAGAGCTGTGCGGGCCTGGCCATCGAGCTTTGCGAGATTTTCATTAAGACTTTCGGACTGGAGTTGCAACCGTCTTTTGGACGTAACGACCTCGACGACTCCGCGCTTTACATTGCGGAGCAGTTCGAGCTGCTTTTCGTAGGAATAGTCCAAGGTCTCGGCCGGGTCCTCTACCCGATCGAGAACACCGCTCATTTTTGCCTTAAGGATAGATGACATTCGCGACAAAAGCCCCATTTGAAATCAACCTCCGGTTAGAGTTTAGACCCGATTGCACCGTCAGGATAGTTACTCTACGGATCCTTACCCTGGAAGTAAAGGGCAACTTTACGAGCCCGGCCCTGTTTGTCGCTTACTGTAGACCGTAATGAAAAGGCTATGTGTTACCAATATTAATATTGCAGGCGCAATATTTTAAAACAGCCTCCTTTTGTGAAATATTTCCCCCTCTTCGGTATCCCTAAGGGGTAAAGGGCACCGTTTATATTTCTCGAAAAAAAATCAGCGCGCCACCTTGACTCATGCCATCAATTTGGCGTAAATAATGAAGATTTGTAAACCATCCGGATATATCTCCGGACCCCCCGAAGAGGAGCAGCACCTAAGTGCAAGCACCATCCTGAGCAGGTTGTCGACTTCAGACAGGCTCCGCGCGCTTGCGGACCTCGGCAAGACCAGGAGGGCGCTTGAGCCTGCGAGAGGGGATGGAGCTCTACGGAGCCGCACTTGCGCTCTGCTTGCAGGCAGTCCTGTTTTGAAGACGGTCGGGGGTGGGCTGAATGAAATGTTTGACATGCGATGGGGCGAGATGGCGAAACCGGTATCTTAACCCATCCGGGCAAAAGGCGCTATCCAGGGAGGAGAGCTTTTGGCCATGTCTTTGACATTAACAGGAGAGGATCGTTCCCACCGACCGGTCCGAAAACGATGAATTTGCTAATGACAAACCGCAAAGGGGATTTATGAGTTTTCAGAAACGACTCCTGTCAGGCGAATTTGTGGTCCTTGCGGAAATGAATACGCCCAAAGGCGTGGACACTTCGCAATTAATCCAGAACGCTCGCAGGATCAAGGGCCGTGTAGACGCGGTCATCGTGCCTGACATGGACGACGGCGTCATGAGAATGAGCGCCTTGGCCGGCGCAGTGCTGATGCACCAGCAGGGCATGGAGGCTCTCATTCACGTCTACTGCCGGGACCGCAACCGCATGGCGCTGCAGGCGGATCTGCTCGCTGCTTACGCTCTGGGCGTAGAGAGCCTCATTGTGGTTTCGGGCGAAGATATCTGCAACGGTGATCATCAAGAGGCCAAGGCCGTCAACGATCTCGATGAACTGGGCCTTTTCGGCGCTCTGCGCTGCCTTGAGCAGGGTAGCGACCTTGGGGGAAGCGAGCTTACGGGCGCTCCGGTTTTTTCGGTCGGCTGCGCTATCCCGCAGTGCGCGGATGAAAAGTCGCTTGAGTGCCAACTCGAACTTGCGGCAAAGAAGGTGGAAGCCGGGGCCAAATTCATACTCTCGCCTCCCGTTTTCGATATCGGCCGTTTCCAAGCCTTCCTGAGCAAAGCAAAGGGTTTGAAGACGCCGATAATCTCTACGGTCTACCTGCTAAAGTCTGTTGGCGCCGCCCGCTACATAGCAACAAACGAGCCCGAGGCAGGCATTTCGGAAGAGCTCATTCGCCGCATCCGCAAAGCTTCGGACCGTGAGAGGGAATGCGTGCGCATAGCCGCGGAGACAATTACGGCGCTAAAGGGTCTTTGCCAGGGGGTACGGATCATAACCCTTGGATGGGAGCACAAGCTGCCCGATGTCCTGGAGTATGCGGGCCTTTGATCGTTTTCCCACTCTTATAAACTCGGAGTGCAATTTATCTACAGACAGAGGGATACGGAACGGCAATGCAAAAAAGATCCGAATTGAGCAACAAGGTTCTTATAGTCGGCGGCGGCATGGGCGGCATACGGGCTGCGTTGGACCTGGCGGAGGCCGGGCGCGACGTCGTGCTCGTAGACAAGGCTTATGCGATCGGCGGTCTCATGACAAGCCTGGATCGTACTTTTCCAACCAACAACTGTGACCTGTGCACCTTGTCTCCCCGTTTGTCGGAGAGCGGCCGGGAACTCCACATCGACCTCATGACAATGACCGAGATCGAAGGGGTCGAGGGGAGCTTGGGACAGTTCAAGGCCAATCTGACAACGAGGCCGCGCTACATCGATTTGCAAAAATGCACCGCCTGCGGGGAATGCTATCGGCAGTTTCCGGGCTGTGTCCGTTTTACCCCCGGACTCGATCACCGCGCCCCCACCTGTATGCGCTATCCCCAGGCCACGCCCTACGCCTTTTCGATCGACATGGAGGCCTGCGCAAACGTCGAGGAACTGGTGCGGGTATGCCCGGCCGGAGCGATAAATCCAAACGATAAGCCTTCCAGCCGCAAGGTGGAGGCGGGAGCCATAATTTTATCTCCCGGCGCGGATATAACAGATCTGAGTCTTCTTGACACCTATGGCTATGGGGTTTTTCCAAACGTAGTCACAAGCCTTGAATACGAGCGGATCCTGTCGGCATCGGGGCCAACGGGCGGGCAGCTGGTAAGGCCCTCCGACGGCAAAAAGCCCCGCAAGGTGGCCTGGATCCAGTGCGCGGGTTCAAGAAGCCTAAAGAAAGGTTTTTCGCCCTATTGTTCGAGCGCATGCTGCATGTACGCACTCAAGGAGGCCATGGTCACCCGCGAGCGGTTCCTCGAAAATATCGAGACCACCATTTTTTATATGGACATGCGCACCTACGGCAAGGACTACGAACTTTATCTGCAAAGGGCCAAGAATCAGTACGGCGTTCGTTTTGTGCGCAGCCGCCCCCACAGCATCGACCCGGTCTTTAGCGACGGTTCCATGATGGGAGATCTTAATATAAGCTACATGCTCTACGGGGGCTCTCATCCCCAGACCGAACAATTCGATATGGTGGTGCTCTCGACCGGCTTCCGGATTTCCAACGAAGTCAAGGAACTTGCCGCAAAGCTTGGGGTCGAACTAAACGAACACGGTTTTGCAAAGACGGCGAGCTTTGATCCCGTTGCCACTTCCAAGCCCGGCATTTATGCCTGCGGTCTTTTTGAAACCCCCAAGGATATCCCCGAGACCCTGGTGCAGGCCGGAGCCGCGGCGTGCTGCGCCTCGGGCGATTTGAGCCCTCTTCGGGTGGTGCACGAAAAGATGGAAAATTTCCCGCCGGAGCGCGACATCAGCGGCGAGGACAAAAGGATCGGGATATTTGTTTGCGACTGCGAAAACAATATAGGCGGGGTCATTGACGTTAAGGCAATGGCCGCGGACCTCAAAAATCTTCCCGAGGTCGTGGTATCCGAGGCCATCGGCCACGGCTGCAGCCGCGACTCCCTCGAGCACATCCAGGAGCTTATACAAAAAGAGAAGCTCAACCGCGTGGTGATCGGAGCATGTTCGCCAAGAACCCATGAAGCCGTATTCCAGGATACCCTGAAAAAGGCGGGCCTGAACAAATACCTGCTCGAAATCGTCAACTTGCGCGATCAGGATACCTGGGTCCACAACGACACCCCGGCCTTCGCGGCCACCAAGGCAAAAGAGCTCATGCACATGGGCGTGGGGGCGGTGAGGTTGACCCATCCGCTGGTTGACCATACCCTTCCGATGAACAAGGACGTTTTGGTCGTAGGCGGGGGCGTTACGGGCATGAAGGCGGCTGTTAGCCTTGCCGATGCCGGTTTCAAGGTCTTTTTGGTGGAAAGATCCAACCAGCTTGGCGGCAATGCGAGAAATGTCAGAAAGACGCTGGAAGGCCAGGATGTGCAGGCCTATGTCAAAACCCTTGTCGAAAGAGCCGAGAACCACGAAAACATCCAGGTTCTAAAGCAAGCCGTGGTCGTTGACCACACGGGGTTGGCCGGCATGTTCAAAACCGGTGTCCAGGTAGGTCCTCGCATGGTCTACCGCCAGATCACCCACGGCATTACGATCCTTGCAACCGGGGCTCTTGTAAACCGGCCAAAGGAAATGCTTTTGGGCAGCCATGAGGCCGTACTCACTCAGCTCGACCTCGATGCCCTTATCGAAGACAGCCCGGAGAAGGCGAAGGCGCTTGAGAGCGTGGTGATGGTCCAATGCGTGGGTTCGCGCGTTGAGCAAAATCCCAACTGTTCGCGCATCTGCTGCCAGTCGGCTGTAAAGAACGCCTTGAGGCTCAAGGAGCTCAATCCCGAGGCTTCCATTATCGTTCTCTACCGTGATATGCGCATGCCCGGAATGCAGGAAGAATACTACACCAAGGCTAGAAAGCTGGGCGTTATCTTCGCTCCCTATGAAATAGAGGACAAACCGCAGGTTGCCGCCGACGGGAAAAAGGTCGCACTCACCTATACCGATCCGGTCCTTGGCCGCAAGGTAAGTGTTTCCTGCGACGGTCTCGTTCTGAGCACCGGTTTTATCGCCGACGAGGAATCCACCGAAGATTTGGGCGTAATTTTCCACCTTCCCAGGACCTCGGACGGCTATTTTCTTGAAGACCACGTAAAGCTGAGGCCCGTAGACCTGCCCACACCCGGATTTTTTGTGGCCGGAGCGGCCCATTCTCCCAAAAGCATTCGCGACAGTATCGCCCAGGCGCAGGCCGTTGCAAGCCGCGCCCAGACCTTCCTTGCCGGAGACGCTATCAACATGGGGGCGGCCGTGGCCAGGGTGGACAGCAACAGGTGCGCCGCATGCCTTATCTGCGTACGCTCTTGTCCCTTCGGCATACCCTTTATCAATTCCGAAGGCCATTCGGAAATCGACCCGGCCAAGTGCCACGGCTGCGGCACCTGTGCTTCGGAATGTCCCGCCGAGGCCATCCAGTTGATGCGCTATGAAGACGACCTGATATTTGCCAAGTTAGACGGACTTTTTGAAAGGACGGCGTAATGGAGAACTTTCAACCGGTTATCGTGGCTTTCTGCTGCCACTACTGCGCCTATACGGCCGCGGACATGGCGGGCAGCAAAAGGCTTCACTATCCTGCCAACGTTAAAATAATAAGGGTGCCGTGTACGGGCAAGGTGTCCGCGCTGCACATGATGGAAGCCCTCAGGAAGGGTGCCGACGGCGTCTACGTGGCCGGCTGCCTAGAGGGTGACTGCCACTTCAGGTCAGGCAATACAAGGGCCGCCAGACGGGTGGCTTATGTGAAGAAATTGCTCGATGAAATCGGCATCGGAGGCGAGCGCGTCGAGATGTTTTGTATGTCGGCGGGCATGGGCGAGGTCTTTGCCAGGACCGCCTCCGAATTTACGGAAAAGATTCGCAGTCTGGGTCCAAACCCTGCAAGAGTGGCAGACCCCGCATGCACCGGCACGGCGTGCTGACAAGCACATCGCCGCGCAATCCGAGCCCGGCGACGCACTCGCGCCCTGTGATTTTGCAAGGGCGCAACTTGCCCCAGGCGGCACGCCTTTGGCGCGCCGGCCAAGAAAAAGGAGATAGTTAGCTGACATGATTACTGCCGAACGTAAATCAATGGAAGAACTTATCAATTGCGTGAGCCCCTACCGGCGCCTCCTTCTCGTCGGCTGCAACGAATGCGTTACGGTGTGCTCCGCCGGGGGCCGCAAGGAGGTAGCTCTGCTCTCCTCGGCTCTCCAGTTGCACTTCATGAAGGAGGGAAAACCCTTTGAGATAAAGGAAATCACCCTTGAGCGGCAATGCGATCCCGAATACGTCGAAGAACTCGTTGCCCATATAGATTCGGCCGACGCGGTGCTCTCGATGGCCTGCGGATGCGGAGTGCAAGAAATTGCCAGACGGTTTAAGGAAAAGCCGGTAATGCCGGCCGTAAACACCAAGTTCATGGGGGCTTCGGAAAGGCAGGGCGTTTGGGCCGAGCGGTGCGCGGGCTGTGGCGATTGCGTGCTTGGCCTCACAGGAGGGGTTTGCCCGATAGCGCGTTGCTCCAAGCAGCTTATGAACGGTCCGTGCGGAGGTTCGACCAAGGGCAAGTGCGAGGTTGACCCCGAAATCGACTGCGCCTGGCAACTGATCTGGGATCGGCTAAAAGCCCTCGGAATGACCGAGAAGTACGAGGAGAACATGCCTGCTAAGGACTGGCGCACCGGAAGGGGCGCGGGGCCAAGGAAAATTGTTAGAGAGGACCTTGCATGATGAAGACGGATAGCACACTCGAAAAGATTCTGGCATCGGGGCAACTGGCGGTAACGTCCGAATGCGGTCCTCCGCGCGGCGCTCTTCCCGAGAAGGTCAAGGAAAAGGCTGAGATGCTTCGCGGTTGCGTGGACGCGGTAAACGTAACCGACAACCAGACGGCCATGGTTAGAATGTCGAGCCTTGCGGCATGTATTCTTATAAAACAGATGGGTTTAAATCCGCTTTTGCAGATGGTGACAAGGGATCGCAACCGGTTGGCCATGCAGAGCGAGGTCCTGGGCGCCTATTCCCACGGCATCGACAATATGCTGTGTCTTTCGGGCGACCATCCGCATTTTGGAGATCATCCGGGTGCGGCCGCCGTTCACGACATCGACTCCGTCCAGGCCGTTGAAATGGTTAAAAAGATGCGCGATGAAGGCTTGTTCCAGGGCGGCCAGAAGATCGACGGACCTCCAAAGATGTTTATCGGAGCCGCGGCAAACCCCTTTGCCGACCCCTTTGAACTGCGTGTGGCCAGGCTTGCCAAGAAGGTCAAGGCGGGAGTCGATTTCATCCAGACCCAGTGCATCTACAACGTCGATAAGTTCGAAAAATGGATGCAAGGCATAGTCGATCGCGGCTTGCACGAGAAGGTCTACATTCTTGCGGGCATTACCCCCATGAAGTCCGTAGGTATGGCCAAATACATGAAAAACAAAGTGCCCGGCATGGATGTGCCCGACGAACTCATAAAGCGTATCGGTGGGGTTCCAAAGGAAAACCAGGCGGAAGAAGGCATCAAGATGTGCCTGGAGACCATCGAGCGGCTTAAAACCGTCAAGGGTGTGGCCGGGTTCCACATCATGGCGATCGAATGGGAACACAGAGTGCGTGAAATTGTGGAAAGGGCCGGGCTTTTGCCCAGACCCACTTTCTAAAAAGAGCCTGCCGGAGAACAGCTGGCGAAAGCGAGCGCAACGAATCCGCAGTGCGATGTAGCCCTGCTAAAACCGGCCAAACAAAGGAGAAGGCAGCATGAGCGATAAACCGCTTATCTTGGTGGTGGATGACGATCCCGATCTGGTCGAGTCTCTTTCGATGAAGCTGGAAAGCTACAACTTCAGGGTCGCCAAGGCATACGACGGAATCGAGGCGTGGGAAAAAATCAGGGCACAAAAGCCCGATTTGGTCCTCCTTGATGTCATGATGCCCAGAAAAGACGGCTACGAGCTTTGCAGGGAGATAAAAGCCGACTCCATGTTTAAAGACGTGGTGGTCGTTTTGCTGACCGCGGTGGCTGAAAGTGTAAAAACCACCAAATACACGCATCAGGATGGGAAATCTACCTCGGCCGACGACTATATCGCCAAGCCAATAGATCTCGACAGGCTTATGGAAGTCGTTAAGGATAACCTGGATCGCTGATAAACCTTTGGGGTTGCAACGGACATTTCGCGGCCTCGATCCATACCGCGCGCGGGAAGGCCCCAAGCCTTCCCGCGCGCCGAACCCGGATCTTTTGACCGGCTTATAGCCTGCCACGGTGAAACGGTAGTAAGGGTCTCAAAAAGAATTCGCCCGGTTTCTTTCTCATTTTCCTATCCTCCCTTGGCCTTTGTTTTGGACCTCGCCGCTGCCGCCCAAGCTAAACAGCGCCCCTTTCAGCTGCAATCCTTCACCTGGCGTCACACGGTCTTAGCCATGAAAAATGAAAAAAACGACGAGTTTGACTGGAAAGTCCGGGTATTCGACACGCTTTCTTTTCCCACGCTGATCTTAAAACCCGACAAGACCATCTTGAGCGTTAACCCCAACTTCGTTAAAAAATACGGTATTCCCAAAGAAGAGATCGTCGGCAAAACCTGTCATAGCTTTTTTTTCCACAACAGCTATCCCTGCCCCTTCGACATTTGCCCTCTTGGAACAGTACTCCAAAATGGCGAGGGGCAAACGATTCTAAGCCATGTGGAGATTCAGGACGGGGAAGGCAAATGGGAAGACAGGGTCTTTTCCCCCATCCTTGATGAGGAGGGCAGGGTCCGCTATGTCATCGAGAGCATACGCGATGTAACGCGGGTAAAGACGATGGAAAAGGAGCTGGCCGAACTAAGGGGTTTCCTTGAAAAAGCCATACAGGTTTCCACAAGCGCCATAGTCGCCTCAGACATTAAAGGCAATATCCTGGTTATGAATCGTACGGCCGAGGAGATTACCGGCTACACCCTAAAGGAGGCCAAGGAGAAGATTTCGGTAAGGGAACTGCATCCGCCCGGCCAGGCCAAGGAGATTTTACGAAAGCTGCGCGACAGTAAAATCGGGGGCAAGGGAAGGCTTCCCTGCACACAGGTTAATATCCTAAATTCGCGCGGCGAGTCGATTCCAGTTGAACTCTCCGCGGCGATTATATATGAAGGCGATGCGGAAGTGGCGACGATGGGCATCTTTAACGATCTCCGGGAAAAGCTTGCCCAGGAGGAGCGCATGCGCCAGATGATGGCCCGGGTCGCCCAGGCGGAGAAAATGGCCTCTCTTGGCCAGTTGGCCGCGGGGGTGGCCCATGAAATAAATAATCCTCTTACGGGCATCCTGCTCTATGCCGGCCTCACCTTGGAAGGCATGGAGGAGGACGATCCGAGAAGAGACGACCTTAAGTATGTCATCGAGGACGCAAACCGGTGCAAGGGCATTGTCAGAAACCTGCTCGCCTACAGCCGTCAGACGCTACCCGATAAGGAAAGCTTGGAGCTAAACGATCTTGTCGAACAAAGCCTTCGCCTCATACGCGATCAAAGGCTTTTCATGCGGGTCGAGGTCGTAAAGGATCTTTCCACGGAAAGCATGTTCGTCCATGCGGATAAAAATCAGCTAAGCCAGGTGATTATAAATCTAATCATAAACGCCATAGACGCCATGAACAGAGAGGGAACCCTTACCCTTAGAACCTACCCCGGCGAAGACGGCCATGAAGCCTGCCTTGAAGTCCGCGATACGGGGTGCGGCATTTCCCCGGAAAATCTTCAGAAGATATTCGATCCTTTTTTTACTACCAAGGAGATCGGAAAAGGCACCGGCCTTGGTTTGAGTACGGCTTACGGAATCGTAAAGGATAACGAGGGCACTATCAGGGTCAAAGAGACAAACGAGAAGGGAACGACCTTTCTTCTTACACTGCCAATTTGTCAGGATTCATCGCAAACCAATCTGATTTGAGCGCGCACGCACGAAAGAGATCAAAGCTTATGAATGACCCAGTAACATCGCAACACCTGCCTGGACCGGCCATTCTCGTTATAGACGACGAAGAGCGTATTCGCACGGGGTGCCGGAAGGTGCTCTCCAGGGAAGGGTTCGAAGTGGAAACAGCCGAATCCGGTGAAATCGGCCTCAAGATGATCGAAGATAAATATTACGACATCATCTTGCTCGACCTCATGATGCCAAGTCTTTCGGGCTTCGATGTCCTTTCGCGCGTAAAGAGCCTTCATCCGGATGCGGTGATCATCGTAATAAGCGGCTACGCCACGGTCGAATACTCTATAGAGGCGATGAAAAAGGGCGCCTTCGATTTCATCCCCAAGCCCTTCATGCCCGATCAGCTGAGGTTGCTTGTCACCAAGGCCATAGAATACACAAGGGCACTTAAAGACATCGCCAATGAAAAATCCCGCATGCGCGTGCTTATAAATCATTTGGGCGACGGGGTTCTGGCCGTAGACGCCCAAAAGCGCGTGGTGCTGGCCAACCCGGCTTTTCTAAAGATGCTCAACTGCGACTCTAAAGATGTGGTGGGACTGGGGATCGAGGAACTTTGCGGGGGCAGCAGGATCGAAGCCCTGGTGGAAAACGCGGTTTCCATGCCTCAAGGCGAGTTTGTGGAAAACTGCGAGGAGTTGATCTTCTATGACGCCGAAGGGGGCCCGGAGGCGGTAATCAGCGCCCGAAGCGTGCCCTTTCGAGACAGGGCCGGCAGAAACGTCGGGGCCATCACGGTACTCCATGACATAACCGCACAGAAGAAAATGGAACAGATCAAGTCGGACTTTGTCGCGATGGTCTCCCACGAGGTCAGAAGCCCCCTTAATTCAGTTCTTGCCCAGTTGCATGTCATTACGGATGGACTTGCCGGAGATGTTAGCCCAAAGCAGATGGAAATCCTTGGCAGAGCCTCTGAAAAAATAAAAGGACTGCTTAGCCTTTCAACCGAACTGCTCGACCTTGCCAGAATCGAATCAGGCCTCATGCCCCTGGAAAAAGAACGGGTCAATCCGGTCGAAATCCTCCAAGATCAGGCGGCATTCCACGAACCGGCCGCACGGGAGAAACGGATCTCGCTCGAACTGGCTTCTTTGCCCCAACTGCCATACCTGATAGCAAACCGGCGCAATGTTGAGGAAGTGCTCTCAAATCTTATCGTAAACGCTATCAAATACACTCCCGAGGGCGGCAAGGTAATCCTCTCAGCCTCTATCGAGAACAAGTATCTAAGGCTTAGCGTCACCGATAACGGCATCGGCATTGGCCCCGAGGATCAGGAAAGGGTTTTTGCCCCCTTCTATCGCATAAAGAACGAAAAAACCCGCTACACCATAGGCACAGGCCTTGGACTGGCCATCGTAAAGAGCCTTGTTGAAATCCACGGCGGCTTTTTGCGCCTGGAAAGCGAGGTAGACCGGGGAAGCACCTTCAGCGTTTTTTTCCCCATAGCCGCCTCATGAGGGCTTTTTTAGAGGGATATCAAACTTTTTCATATACTTCCAGACAGCGGTCCTGCTGAGCCCAAGGCAGCGCCCAACGCTTGCCTTGTTCCAGTCGCAATCATTTAAGAGTTCGGTAAGGACCTCCGGGCTGATTTTGCGGCGTAGGGCCCCGCGGGTCGTCTGCGCTCCATCCGCCCCGCCTGGATAGACCGGCTGCCGTATTTCAACCGGAAGGTCCAAAACATCTATGTAGCCTCCCGCGCAAAGCACAAAGGCATGTTCTATGGCGTTTTCAAGCTCCCGGACGTTTCCCGGCCATTGATATTCGAGCAGCATTCTCATAGCCGATTGGGTTAGTCCATCTATCATTTTACCTGTTTTTGCGTTTTGCACGTTTATGAAGTGGGCGGTTAAAAGAGGAATATCCTCCCTTCTTTGCCTTAGAGACGGAAGGTTGATGGGAAAGACCTTCAACCTGTAGTAGAGATCTTCCCGGAAATTTCCGCTCCTTACAAGCTGCGCGAGTTCCTTGTTGCTCGCAACGATTATCCTCAGATCGACCTTGCGCTTTCGAGATTGCCCTACCCTTTCGATTTCCCGCTCCTGCACGGCCCGAAGCAGCTTTACCTGGATAAAGGGGCTAAGCTCGCCTATCTCGTCAAGAAATAGAACGCCCCCTTCGGCCTGCTCGAAACGCCCCACACGGTCGCGGATCGCCCCGGTAAAGGCGCCTTTCACATGGCCGAAAAGTTCGCTTTCCAGAAGAGATTCCGAAAGGGCGCTGCAGTTTACGGTTACGAAAGGCTTGTTTTTGCGCGGGCTGAGATGGTGGATGGCCCCCGCTACAAGCTCCTTGCCCGCGCCGCTTTCGCCCTGAATGAGTATAGTGGCCTCGCTTGCGGCCGCGGCCCTTATCGCCGCAAAAACCTGCCGCATGGCATGGCTCTTTCCTATGATGTTGCCCAAACCGTGAGCTTCTCCAAGCCTTAGCGCGGCTTCTTCGACTTGCTCTCTTGCCCTCTTTAGCTCGGAGAGATCCGTTATCGTCTCGACTACGCCCCTTATCTGCCCCTGTTCGTTTTTTACAAGCCTTGCGCTCTTTATAACCGGGACGTCCCCTCCCTCCTTGTGGCGTAGAAAACACTCCCTGCCGTCAATGCGGCCATGGCGGAAAATCCCGCATTTTTCGATATTTGTCGGACAACCCTTCCGAAAGCATTGAGTGAAATTGAGCAGTTTACAGGGCTCTCCTATCGCCTCCTGTGCGCTGTATCCCGTGATTCTGGCAAGGGAAGGATTCCAGGACGTAATGATGCCTCTGTTATCGAGTGTAAAGACCCCGTCGGCCATGGATTCCAGCAGCAAGCTGGAGAAGCCGGGCTCAAGGGTGTTTTTTGTCTCTTGTGTCATCGCATTTCGGCCATAAGCGGTTAGCTATTAAAAAGGCATTCCCTGGTCCATACCAGAGCAATGCCCGTTTCTGGTAACGTTAGGTAACGTTACCTAATCCTAACGGAAGTCAGCTCTGCCTGTCAAGGACGATTTATTCCAAAAGGGCCAAAAGAGCGAAGACCTTGCCCTTGACATCGGCTATAATCCCACTATTACTATCTTTAACACGGTCATGAGACGGCAGGGAGGGATATTGGTCCCGGCAAAGAAGTTGGAGGGAGTCCCTGCCATTCATTTAGGAATGGTGGTCCAAAAATTGCTCTATTACAAGAGACTTGGCGCTACCTCCGTGTAAGTCGTCTTATTTAACGGCGGGTCGATCCTGCGCAGATCGACCCGCCTTCTCTACGCAAGGAGTCTTGCAATGCCTATCCATGAATTTAAGTGCAAGAAGTGCGGAAAAATTTTCGAATCCCTTTTGCTTAATAAAAGCGAGAAGGAAAAAGTAGTTTGTCCTTCCTGCGGCACCGCTCAAGTCGAACCCCTTATCTCCACCTTTTCCCTATCGGGTTCCTCCTCGGGCAAAGGCGCAAGTCTGCCTCTTTCTTCCTCCTGTTCGACTTCGGGCAGATTTTCCTGAGGCTGATTTTGGACCGCAGGCTGCGGTCTTAAAAAGCGGTTACGAATGAGAGTTTTCCGTAAATCCGATGATCAGCCGGCACCTGGATTTTATGTGTGGAGTTAATCCCCATGAGTTCCGTTGAGATAGTTTTTGAGCCTTCCCAAAAGACGGTCACGGCCAAAAGGGGCGAGACGATCTTTGAAGCCGCATCACGCGCAGGCATAGAGATCGAAAATCTTTGCGGCGGCCAGGGGGTGTGCGGCAGGTGCCGGGTTAAGGTCTTACGGGGAAAAGTCGAGAGGTCTTCGCATTCCCTGGGGTTTCTCGACAAAAAGGATTTGGATGAAGGCTACGGCCTGGCCTGCCTTACAACGGTAGCGGACCAAGATCTGGAGATCTTTATTCCCGCGCAGTCATCCAGCGAACAAGAGCAGATCCTCACAGCCGACCGGGTGCTTCGCTACGAAGCCCCGCAGGCAATGGAAAAAACCTCTCCGGCCCCGGCAACGACGCCGCAATATTTCCCCCTGGTAATTAAATTCTACCTGGAGTTACCCGAGCCCACTCTGACCGACAATATTTCGGATCTTGAGCGAATTTTTCGGGAACTGCACAAAAAGATGGGGGATACGCAGGTATTTGCCGACTTTTCCTGTCTGAACTCCCTGGCCGCCTGTCTTCGTCAAAACCAGTGGAAGGCTACGGCCGCGGTGCATCTTGGCAATCTTGCCTGCCCTGTTATTGTGGCCATTGAGGGCGGCAACACCTCGATGCGCACCTTCGGAGTTGCCATCGATGTGGGCACCACAACGATCGTTGCCCAGTTGATCAACCTTAAGACAAGAGAAATCATGGGGGTGGAAGGCAGCCACAACATCCAGGCCCGCTATGGAGAGGATGTCATCTCGCGCATGATTTTCGCCTGCGGCAGAGGCGGCATTAAGCCCCTAAACGATGCGGTCGTCGGCACCATCAATTCTCTTATCGACTCGCTTATCCAAAAGAGTTCGGTTTCAAGCGATGAGATCTATTGCCTGGTTGCCGCCGGAAACACCACGATGACCCACCTGCTTTTGGGGCTTGAGCCCTGCCCCATCCGGGTGGAACCCTATGTACCCACGGCGACGCGTTTTCCCAAGGTTTCGGCTCCAAGAGTGGGTTTGCGTGCAAACCCCAAGGCGGTTGTCCACTGTATTCCCTGCGTGAGCAGCTATGTTGGGGGAGACATCGCGGCCGGGGTGCTGGCCTGCGGCATGAACGACCATCAGCAGCTTAGCGCCCTGATGGATGTGGGAACCAACGGGGAGATAGTTGTTGGAAACAGCGAGTGGCTTGTGTGCTGTTCGGCTTCGGCCGGCCCGGCCTTTGAAGGCGGAGGGGCAAAATGCGGCATGCGGGCTGTAAGAGGGGCAATCGAATCGGTGCGCATCGAGGGACAAAAGGTTCTTTATGCCACGATCGGCCAGGCCAGGCCCAGGGGCGTTTGCGGCTCAGGGCTTATCGACGTCATTTCGGAGATGCTGCAAGCCTCCATTATCGATCAGAGCGGAAAATTCACCGATTTAGAGCATCCGGCAGTGCAAATGGTTGAGGATAGACCGGAATTTGTAATTGCGCCGGGAACTGAAACCCAGACCGGTCAACCCGTATCGGTTACCGAAGATGATATCGGAAACCTTATAAAGAGCAAGGCCGCTATCCTGGCGGCAATGAAAGTGCTTCTGGAAAGCCTCGGAATGTCCTTTCGAGATCTTCACAAAATATATGTCGCAGGCGGCTTCGGAGCCCACCTCGATATAGAAAAAGCCGTTATTATCGGTCTATTGCCCGATATCCCAAAGGAACGCATCGAGTTTATCGGAAACAGTTCGCTTGCCGGAGCCAGGCTGGCTCTTCTTTCCGTTCACGCCCTGCGAAAACTCGAATCGATCGCAAGGCAGATGACCTATTTTGAACTCTCCGTGCGCCCCGAGTTCATGAATGAATTTGTGGCGGCGCTGTTTCTGCCTCACACTCAGATGGAACTGTTTCCAACGGTTGGGGAAAAACTGACGCAAAGGGCAAAGAATAGGGCGCTGCGTTGATGCAGCGCGGCAAATTTGTAAAGGGGCAAGAGAGGATGCCCTCCCAAAATTTGTGGTACTCCGCCAGATTTACAACTCAGCCGACCGAGTGGAGCCGTTTAGTCCGCACTTTCCCCGGGAAGCTGCCCGGGTCCATCCACTTCGTTTCCCCACTGTTTCCAACCCTGCCTTTTCCGCCTGGCAAACATTTCAAGGTAGGGACCGGGACTGCATTTTTCGATAATTTCATACAGTTCGTCAGGCTTTCGGGAATGCTCACGCTTTCTGCTCACAAGGATATTGGTCTGTGTGCGGCCGGGCTGCAAGGTTCTAAGGCCCCCCCTTACCCCGAAGAGCACCAACTCGGTCACATTGCGATAATAGAATCCTACCCCTCTTCCATCGGGACCTCCATCCTTTCGGATTTTGTACCATACGATATTTGTCTTGTAGGTAAACCCCCATGCCTGCATGGTTTCCAGCCCCTCTTTCAAAAGGGCGTTCGGAACCCAAAGGTAGAGGTGAGATTGCGCAAGGGTTAACTCCTCGACCGGCAGTCCCTTAATTTCATCAAAAGTCATCGTTTCGTAGCGGGAAAGCCTTTTATGTTCGGGAGCCATCTTGCCGCTACGGTTTGAAAACCGCCAGGGAGGGTCGGCCAGAACGGCCCCGAATTTGCCAAGCCCTGCGGACCTCAAATCATGGGCAGCGGGTGAAACATCGGGTCCCATTTTCCTCCAGGTGATCCACTTCGTCCAATATTAAGAACGAAAAGTAAGACAATAAACCACAGCGGCAGTAAAAGCCAAAACGAAGAAACCCAGGGCAGTATGGCGCTGCCCGCGCGGCAAGGACGAACGGACACTCACTGCCGGCGATAAAAGACAGCCAGCCACACAGTCTGAGTCTCCGAATCGGTCCATTCCACCCGGTGTCTGCGATGGGCAGGGATTTCGACCCAGTCGCCCGGTTTCATGACAAGCACATCCGTCTCGTCCTCAAACTTTAGCCCTGCCCCGCCCTCGATCACCATTACCCATTCGGATTCCTCCTGGTCATACCAAAATCCCGGCGGCGAGCAACTGGCGTGGGAAATGATCCTTTCGATCCTCACTTCACAGGAATCGATGAGGGGTTCCAAAATTTCTCGCTGCCAAGTCTGCGGAACAGCCGAATAAATGTTTCCTCTTTTCACGATTTTAATTTCTTTGGAAAAAGCAAATTGACAACCTTGCTTAAATGCAAAAAGGCAGCCGCAGGAGGCAAGCAAACCCGGGCCGCGAGGGCAAAAAAAGTCCTCCCTGCCGGATTTCAATCCGACGGGGAGGACTCAAACACTATGGCCGATAAGACCTATATGTCGAAATACAGTTTGTATTCCATCGGATGGGGGCGCATACGCACAGCGTCCACTTCATTTTTAGTCTTATACTCGATCCACATATCGATAACGTCCTGGGTAAAGACATCGCCCTTTAGCAGGAACTCGTGGTCTTTTTCGAGGTTCTTGAGGGCCTCGTCCAAAGCACCCGGAGTCGAGGGCACCTTAGCCAGTTCCTCGGGGCTCAGGCCGTAGATGTCCTGATCGAGGGGCTGGCCCGGATCGATACGGTTTTCGATACCGTCGAGGGCAGCCATCAAAAGAGCACTGAACGCAAGGTAGCCGTTGCACGAGGGATCGGGGAAACGAACCTCGAGGCGCTTGGCCTTGGGCGAAGCCGAGTACATCGGGATACGGATGCTCGCGCTGCGGTTACGGCTGGAATAGGCAAGGTTGACCGGCGCTTCGTAGCCGGGTACCAGTCGTTTGTAAGAATTGGTGGTCGGGTTGGTGATGGCGCAAAGAGCCGGGGCATGCTTGAGAATGCCGCCCGCCGCCCAGAGGGCCATCTGGCTCAATCCACCGTACTGATCGCCGGCAAAAAGAGGAGTGCCTTCCTTCCAGATGCTGATATGGGTGTGCATGCCCGTGCCGTTATCGCCAAAAAGGGGCTTAGGCATGAGGGTAACGGTCTTGCCGTGTTTTCTGGCAACATTCTTAAGAACATATTTGTACCAGGCAAGATTGTCGGCCATTTTTACAAGGGGGGCCGCCTTCATGTCGATTTCGGCCTGTCCGCCCGTGGCAACCTCGTGATGCTGACATTCGGTGACAATACCGACCTGTTCCATGGTCAGGATCATATCGGTACGCAGATCCTGCTGGGAGTCGGTGGGAGGCACGGGGAAATAGCCCTCTTTGAACCTGGGCTTGTAGCCAAGGTTGGGGTTTTCAACCCTGCCCGTGTTCCACTGACCTTCGACGGAATCAACGTAGTAATAGCTGCAGTTAACGGAGCTATCATAGCGGACATCGTCGAAGATAAAGAACTCGGCTTCAGGGCCGATCCACACCATATCGCCTATACCGGTGAACTTGAGGTACTGTTCGGCCTTTTGAGCGATATTTCTGGGATCGCGGCTGTATCTTTCCATCGTGACCGGATCGACTATATTACAGATAAGCGAGAGGGTAGGAACCGCCATGAACGGGTCCATAACCGCTGTGTCAGGATCTGGAATGATCAGCATGTCGCTGGCATGAATCGGCTGCCAGCCGCGAATACTCGATCCATCGAAACCATAGCCGCTTTGGAAATCGCTTTCGCCCAGCTCGTGCATGGGAACCGAAAAATGTTGCCAAACGCCAATAAAATCCATGAACTTGAAATCAACTATCTTTGCGCCGTTTTCTTTCGCAAAAGCCAATACTTCCTTCGGGGTCATATTCTCCTCCTGAGAATTTTCAAAAATAACCACACACGACAAGCCGGTCAGGCATGTCTAGGCAAATTGCCTGCCAACGTCAACAATTTTCTTCCTCTCCGTTTTGTTTCCAGCCTTTAGAGCCCTATTTATATACCTACAATTGGCAATTTAGAGAACATTTTTGTTGCATATCGACCGAACTTTGAACAAAAACGTAGGAGAATAAAAGCCAGGCCGATTCCAACCAG
Organism: Deltaproteobacteria bacterium; assembly: GCA_021780695.1. Classification (GTDB taxonomy): domain Bacteria; phylum Desulfobacterota; class Syntrophobacteria; order Syntrophobacterales; family Syntrophobacteraceae; genus SbD1. Next base: position 78,885 of record JAJXYD010000001.1, on the reverse strand, counting down.
GCGAAAAATAAGGCAAAAATAATATTTAACCTCTTTTTTCGCCTTAGAACAAAAACGTACCCTGTTTTAACCTTTTTTACACAGCCCCCAGGCAGGCAAGGAGCTTTTCTCTTAATAACTCATGTTTATCGTAGCTCATAAGCTTTTCGCCGCTAAGATCGGTAACGTAGAAGATATCGGTTACCTGCGCGCCGGGGGTCGTGATCTTTGCAAGCTGGATATTTATATCCAGTTCGAAGAGCCCCTGGGTAATCGCATGCAAAACCCCCGGCCGATCCCAGGTATAGATTTCGATCAGGGTGTAAAAATCGGAAGCCTCTTCGTCTACAATCACCTTGTCGTCTTTTCGCGCAACACGTCTTGTCTCGAGAACCGAGGGCCTTCGTCTATCGTTAAGAATTTGCTCGAGGAAGGATGGACTTTCCACCGCGTTCGAGAGATCTGATTGCACCCTGGCCCACAGTTCGCCCGGATGAAGAGGGTCGGGAATTTTGTCGATCCTTAATATATCGCAGGCCACTCCAGGTTCCCGGGTAAATATCTCGGCCGAAAGGATATTTAGCCCCCTTGCCCACAGCACCCCGGTAATCAATGCAAAAAGCCCGGGCCTGTCGCGCGTGATGACCGTAATCTGCCACATCTGCGACTCGACGGGCTCGGCCTTGAAGGAAAGGCAACGGGTGGCCAATTCCTTTTCCATCCCATAATGGGTCAGGATATCGGCCGGTTGCTGCGTCAGCAGGTATCTAAACGAAAGCTTTTCCATCCACTCGGATATTTTTTGGCTCTCGGCCGGATCGGTTAGAAGCGAGAGCACCTTTTCCTGGGTCTTTAGGGCTCGCGCCTCGGTGTTTTCCGGTTCAAGGTCGGGGCGCATGAGAAGCCTGTCCACTTTTAGGAAAAGCTCTCTAATAAGGGAGGCTTTCCAGGCGTTCCAGGCCTCGGTGCCCGTCGAACGACTGTCGGCCACCGTCAGCAGGTAGAGAAGAAGCAGTCGTCTGCGATCCTTTATGGCCACCGCGCACTGAGCTACGGGCTTTTCGTCCATAAGATCGCGCTTTAGAGCAATTTCAGCCAAAAGCAGGTGGTGTTCGATCAAAAAACAGAGCAGGTTTTTCTGTTCGGCCCCAAGTCCCATTCTTATTGCAATTTCGCCGGCCATGGCCGCACCGCGAGCCGAATGGTTCTTGCCGCCCCCCTTGCCTATATCGTGGAGAAGCCCGGCGAGGAAAAGAATAGGCCTTTCCTCGGCAGTTACAAGGTCTGGGCCGCAATTAAGAAGGCTTTCGCTTTCGACCTCGCCCGTCTCGATTCGGTGGAGCTCCCTTACAGTGCGCAGGAGATGCTGATCGACCGTATAGACATGATAGGCATCGTCTTGGACCTTATAGCGCACGCCGGCAATCTCAGGGATGAAGATCTGTAAAAATCCGGTCTCGAGCATGGTATTGAGTACTGTAAAGGAATGTTTGGGATCGAGCAGAATGTCGAAAAACCGGCTTACCGCCTCAGGGTTTCGCCTTTCCTTTTCGCCAAAGGCGGCTAAATTTTCACGGATTATTTTTCCCGAGATATGGTGGAAGTGAGCGCCGGAGCGGGCCGCCTGCCAGAAAAACCGCATGAGCAAAAGAGGCTCTTTTCCCACCCATTCGGGTTCCATAAAGTGGAGGTGTTTTCCTTCCAGGATAAAGGGACCGGGCAAAATTCGCCTGCGCAAGCCAAAGCCGTGAAATTTCTTTTTGGGCTCCGCCAGTCTTTCGAGGAAAAAGGAAGTGGTTCTGCTGATGCGTGAAGTATCCCGGTAATAGACGCGCATGAAGGCTTCAACGGCGGTTCCTTCGGTTCCGGCGGTGCAGCCCATGCGTTGCGTGATAAGCTCCTGTTCGGGAAAAAGCAGCCGGTCCTGTCTTCTGCCGCCCAACTGGTGCAACTGGAGCCTTACCCGCCATAGAAAATCGTAGGACTGGTCGAGCCAGAGCTTTTCGGACTCCATGAGCCAGCTGTTTTGGAGCATCGGCTCATAGGAGGCATCGTGAAGATAGACGATTCCCGCCCACCTGATGGTATGAAGGTCGCGCAGGCCCCCAACGCCGTCTTTTACGTTGGGCTCCAGCAGGAAGGCGCTCTCGCCGTACTGTTTGAGCCTTTCGGCCCTGTAGGAGCTCAGGTGCTCCAGAAATCGTCGTTTGCCGGTGCTGCCAAACGATTTAAGAAAAGACTGCTTCCATTTGCCGAAAAACTCCGGATCGCCTGCTATAAATCCGGCTTCCAGGTAATTGGTCAAAATGGTGAAATCATTTTTGACCATATCTCGCACCATGGAGACCGAGGCGGTTGCGTGTCCGACCTCGAAGCCGCTGTCCCACAGGCAATAGACCAGATCGTGAACAAATTCCGAAAGGTGTGAAGGCAGCCTCTTTTCATAGAGAAAAAGAAGATCGAGATCCGAAGCGAAGCTCAGTTCGCCGCGGCCCATGCCCCCCACGGCCAAAAGCGCCCAACCCGCGCGAGGCGTGTTTTCGTCAAGCGTTTTCCCAAGGGCCTCCCGCAAATTGGACGAATAGGTCCTGGCCGCAAGCAGCCCGGGGATGTCGCTGCGACATTCCCGGACAAACTGTTCGCGCAGATTCTTTAGTCTTTTGACAGCATTTGGATTTATGGCCATAATCTCTCTACGTATCGAGGCAGCACCCGGGAGAGTCAACCCGCCCAAAGCGCCACACCTGCTAGAGCGCGCTTTCCCCGGCCTCGCCCGTCCGGATGCGAATACACTCCTCCACGGGCAAGACGAAAATCTTGCCGTCGCCTATTTTACCCGTATTCGCCGTTTCGCGGATCGCGGCGACGATCTCTGCGACCTGGGAGTCTGAAACCGTTATTTCTATTTTCATCTTGGGAAGAAAGTCAACAACATACTCCGCGCCACGATAGATCTCGGTGTGGCCCTTTTGACGCCCGAAGCCTCTAACCTCGGAGACCGTCATTCCCTTGATCCCGAGGCTGTTGAGCTTTTCCTTGACATCGTCGAGCCTGAACGGCTTTATGATCGCTTCGATTTTTTTCATGACTTCTCTCCTTTTTTACATTTATTTCAGCTCTCCACATAACCGTGCGCGATCGGATTTCGCCTGCCCATACCGAAAGCCTTGGTCGTAACTCTCAATATGGGGGGCGCCTGCCGACGTTTGTATTCGTTTAGTTCCACCCGCCTTGCGACCCAGCGCACGGTTTCGGGGTCAAAGCCCTGTGCCGTGATCTGCCCGATTGGAAGGCGCTGCTCGACATATCGGCTCAAAATAGCATCGAGGATTTCATAGGGTGGAAGAGAGTCCTGATCGGTTTGGTTTTCACGCAATTCGGCCGAAGGAGCCCTTGTGAGTATGCGGTCGGGAATCCAGCCATGTTCTTCGTTTAGCTTTTGGGCAAGCCTGTAGACCATGGTTTTGGGAACATCGCCAACCACGGCCAGACCTCCGTTCATATCGCCGTAAAGGGTGCAGTACCCAACGGAAATCTCGGATTTATTCCCGGTGCTAAGCAAGAGCCTTCCAAACTTGTTGGATATCGACATAAGGATCATACCTCTCAGACGAGCCTGAAGGTTTTCCTCGGTAAAATCGTGGGGCAAATCTTTAAAGAGCGGGCTCAAGGATTTGAGGGCCGTTGGGAAAAGCTCTCCTATGGAGACCACATCGAAGCCTATACCCAGCCTGCGGGCCAACTCGCGCGCATCCTCAAGGCTTTCGGGCGCGTTATAGGGCCCCGGCATCGCAACGCCAAGAACGTTTGGAGCTCCCAGGGCCAGCACGGCGAGGCAGGCAACCACCGCGGAATCGATCCCGCCGCTAAGTCCTACCACGGCGCGTTCAAAGGTGCATTTTCGGGCATAATCGCCAAGACCCAGGGTAAGAGCCTCAATAACTTCCGTAATGGGGTCGCAGGCCCTTGCGTGCAACTCACAACCGCTTTGCCCGGTATCCAAAACTACCAGGTCTTCGGCAAAATCGGCTCCAACGGCCAAAAGAGTGCCCTTTTCGTCCCAAACCATGCTGTGGCCCTGGAAGATCAACTCATCATTTCCTCCGACCTGGTTGACATAGATGAGCGGGGCGTGAGCACAGGCCGCCTGTTTTTTCAGCAATTCGCCAACAGAGGCCGTCTTGCTCACATGATAGGGCGATGCGGAGATATTTACCAGAAGGTCTACGGAAATTTTACCCAACTCATGGACAGGATCGGTATCGTAGAGAGGGCCGGGGAGGTAATCGGCGACATTCCATGCATCCTCGCAAATCGTAACCCCGATCCGCATGCCCCTAAAATCGACCCAGGCCGGGGATTTACCCGGTTCGAAATATCTTTCCTCATCGAAGACATCGTAGGACGGAAGCAGCATCTTGTGAGCAATGGCCTTTAGCCGGCCGTCCTCATAGAAAACCGCCGAATTGAAATAAGGTTTCCCGGAGCCCTCATTTATGGCTACGGCGCCAAAAATGACGCCCACCCCCTTACCTGCCCGCGCGATGCGCTCCCAGCATCGCAGGCTGTCTGAGACGAAGCCCCGCTTATCGAGCAGGTCCCTCGGAGGATATCCTGTTAAGGCCAATTCCGGGAAAATGACCAGTTCAGCCTTTGCTTTTTTGGCTCTTTGAATAAATTCAGATATTTTGAGGGTATTTCCTTCGAGGTCCCCAACGAAAGGATCGATTTGTGCCATCGCAATGCGCATTGCCGTTTCCTCGCGCAAGCCCGCCACAAGAGCGGGACGAAAAGATATCTTCATTTTCCAGCAAAACGGGATTCACAAACCTTGCGTCCCAACCTGGTTAAGGCAAATGTTATGCTAGACTAGCTTCTCGATTTTACAAAAGCAATTAATTAGTCAATTTTTCATTATAAGCGATCAAACCGAAAGCCTCCAGCCGAGGGTACACATTTATCCCTTAGATGCTGCCGCCAGCGGGGGAAAACCTTGAAACCGGGAAAAATCCCGGCGGGCGCTACCGCGGCACAGAAAGACTTTTCCCACCCTCCATTTTATTATGCAATCCATTTTTCTACCCTTTTGTGGTATAAGAAAAAATATTTTAATATGAGATGCTCCCGCTCACGGGATAGACCCTGAAATGTAGAAAGTCCATGCCGATGGGCGAGGCAACCCCCTTTTGGCCGGCCCCGGAGAATTCGAGCCATGAATAGATTTAAAGCTAAAGAGCAGCAGAAAAATGATGGCGAGCTCGACATATTTCGCGGAATACTTCGCGACGGCATGCGCGTTTATATCGGGTCCGGCTGCGGAGAACCTCAGCACCTCGTGCGTTGTCTTCTAAAAATTTTGCCCGAGTATCACGACATCGAGATAATTCAAAACCTTTCGATGGGCGCGCTTCCCGATGACTGGAAACCGTTTGAAAAAAACGCGAGGTTAAAGACCTTCTATGTGGGGCCAAGGTCCAGGGAGGCGGTAAATCAGGGTTTGGCCGACTACATCCCGATTTATTATTCGTCTCTACCCCGCCTTTTCAAAGAAGATCCTCTCTGGAAGTTCGATATTGCCCTCGTCCAGGTAGCTCCCCCCGATGAACACGGATTCTGCTCAATGGGAATATCCGTTGGCATGGACAAGTGCGCCGTTGAATGCTCAGGCACAGTGTTTGCCCAGATAAATCACGAAATGCCAAGAACGCTTGGCGACAGTTTTTTGCATTCCTCGCGTTTTGACCACAGTGTGGTCTACGACGAACCGTTGCCCGAGATTATTTTTAAAGAGCGCAGCGCGGTTGCCGAACGTATAGCAAAGTATATCGCCCCGCTTATCGAGGACGGCTCCACAATCCAGACCGGGGTTGGAAGAATCCCCAATTGGGTCATGATCTATCTGGAGCACAAAAAGGACCTTGGCATCCACACGGTAGTTCTTACCGATGCCCACCTGCATCTTATCAATTCGGGGGCTGTAACGGGGCTTAAAAAAACCTTCAACCAGGGCAAAATCGTGGCCTCCTTTTGCATGGGCAGCAGGAAGCTCTATGATTTTGTAAACAACAACCCCGAGGTTGAAATCTACCCGACCGAATACATCCACAACCGCAACCTGATTAGGCAGCACCACCGGATGGTCACCATAAATTCGGCGCTCGAAATTGATCTTAGCGGACAGATATGCGCGGAATCAATGGGCCATAAGGTCTACAGCGGTGTGGGGGGCTATGTCGATTTTATGCAGGCGGCCTCGAGCGCAAAAGGGGGCAAGACCATCATCGTGCTGCCCTCGACGACTTCGGACGGACGCAAATCGCGCATCGTAAGCCATCTTACCAACGGAGCCGGAGTTGTCAGTCCGCGCAGCACGGTGAGCTATGTGGCAACGGAATTCGGAGTGGCCTACCTGCACGGCAAGACCATTCGGGAACGTGCGCTGGCGCTGATCGGCATTGCCCACCCGCGCTTTCGCGAACAGTTGATGAACGAGGCCAAAAGCATTCACTACGTCTACGAAGACCAGATCGTGCCCCCAATCTACGAGCCTCTCTATCCGGGTCAGTGGGAAACTCACCAGGTTTTCCCCCCCAATGAGAGTCTCTATATCCGCCCCGTCAGGCCCACCGATGAGCGCACCCTTCAGGAATTTTTCTACAATCTGCCTTTCGAAGACATCTACTTTCGCTTTCTATCGGCGATGAAGGCTTTCCCGCACAGAAACATCCAGGCCATGTGCAACCTCGATTACGAACACGAAATGTCGGTAATCGCGGTTACAGGCGGGATAGGCTCGGAAAAAATCGCAGGCATCGCCCGATACATCCTGGATCAGAAAACGAACCTGGCCGAAATAGACGTCGCGGTGGCCTCCGAATGGCAGCATAAGGGCATTGGGACCTTCCTGGTTCATTATATTTCCGAGATAGCAAAGACCAAGGGCATAAGCGGGCTCATGGCTTACGTGCTGGCGGCCAACAGGGCGATGCTGGCCGTTTTCCACTGCCTTGGCTACGCCGTGCACTCAAAGCTTGAGGAAGGCATCTACGAGGTGTCGCTGCGCTTTGACGAACCGGCTCTGGCCTGCCGCACAACAGAATTCAAATGAGAAAATCGCGCATCGGGCCAATAGATCTGGACGCTGTGGCCTTCGACATCGATGGGGTTGTTGCAGACACCATGTCGGTCTTTGTGAGGCTGGCCCACGAAAAATACGGGCTGACAAAGCTCTCCAAGCAGGACATGCTCTGCTATAATCTCTACAATTGCCTGGGGCTTGAAAAAGAGGTAATCGACGACCTTATAAGCCTTACGCTGGACGAAGAACATACAAAGCTAATCCCCCCCATCGCCGGAGCTCCGGAAGTGCTTACCGAACTTGCCGGCTCTACGCCCCTTAGATTCATAACGGCTCGTACCGGTGCGGATTCGATCAGCGAGTGGATTTTTTCCATTCTGCCCACAGTGTGCCCCCAGGACATAACGGTGATAGCCTCCGGCTCGCCTGATTGCAAACTGGGGATTCTCCAGCGACTTGGGATTCGCTATTTTGTAGACGACAGGCTTGAAACCTGCAAAAACTTAAAAGAGGCAGGGATCGAGCCCCTGGTGTTCGAGCAACCCTGGAACCGCGACGAGGTCGCACCGGGCTTTATTCGCATACACGATTGGGCGCAGCTTAGACAATGGCTATTGCCCTCCGGCGCCAACTTGGAGTAAAGTGCTCAACACTTGGTGGGGAACTATCTTCTCGGAATTTATCCAGCATCTTCGCCCTGACTGTAAAATTCAAAATTTTAATTTTTCGGATCGATCGGGCCTAAAACTATGTCATCACCCGCATTGGCGCCTATACTGATTAAAGCCGACAGAGCCGGCTTCACATTGATTCCGGCCCCCGAGGCACCTTTTGCCGATGTTATGGAGTTCATGGACCACAAGCTGGAAGAATCGCGCGATTTTTTTAAAAATTCGCAAATGGTCCTTGATCTTACCAATAGGCCCATGGGCTCAGATGAGATTTCGGCTCTTTGCGACAAACTCTATCAAAAAGCGACGGTCAGGGTTGTGGAAATAAGGCTTGGCGAAGACCTTTCGTTTACCGTGACGGGGGCGCAAAACAAGGTTCGCACCGCTCCGGAGGCCGACAGGCAGAGCCGGGACATGATCCCTGTCATCGTTCGCAATACGTGCCGTTCGGGTGTGCGGGTGGTGTCGGCTTCCGACTGTGTTGTGTTAGGCGATGTAAATCCTGGAGCCGAAATAATTGCCGATGGCGATGTCATTATTTACGGCATCCTTAGGGGCGTGGCACACGCGGGGGCGGCGGGAGATCGCAGCGCAAGGATTTGGGCTCTTAGCTTTGAGCCCAATCAGATCCGAATCGCCGATCTGGTGGCTGTGCCCCCGCGTGGGGGAAAACCCGTCCAAAGAAGGTTTGAGATTGCCGAAATTCGCAACTCAGTTATCCAGGTGCTCAGTCTTTGAATCAGGCAATCAGTAATTTGGCAAAAGTATCCAAAAGCGATGGAACCTATTTCTCAATTACAGGTGATGACGTATGGCGGGTAGAATAGTTGTGGTCACTTCCGGCAAGGGGGGGGTCGGCAAGACTACCACCGTGGCCAACCTCGGAACAACGCTGGCAAAAAAGAAGTATAACGTCGTGCTGATCGATACCGATATCGGCCTGCGAAATCTGGACGTGGTAATGGGGCTTGAAAATCGCATTGTCTATAACCTTGTCGATATCATCGAAGGTAATTGTCGCAAGGAACAGGCAATGATCCGCGACAGGAAGCTCTCAAACCTTTGCATGATTCCCGCGGCCCAGACCAGGGAAAAAAATTCCATAACCGAAGAGCAGATGAAAGCGCTTTGCGTGGAACTGTCCTCCGAGTTCGACTACGTAATAATCGACTGTCCCGCGGGCATTGAACAGGGCTTTAAAAACGCGATTGCCGGCGCCGACACCGCCGTTGTCGTAACCACGCCCGAGGTTTCCGCCATCCGCGATGCCGACCGGGTTATCGGTCTGTTGGAAGCTGCCCTGGTAAAAAAGATAAATCTCATCATAAACAGGCTTAACGCCAGAATGGTAAAAAAGGGCGACATGATGTCCACCGAAGACATCATTGCCCTGCTCTCAGTTCCACTTCTGGGGGTGGTCCCGGAAAGCGAGGATGTGGTGGTTTCAACCAACCGCGGGGTCCCGCTGGTTCACGACAGGAGCAGCAAAGCCGGTGCCGCGTTTAGAAGCATGGCCGCGCGCTTAAACGGCGAAAGCATTCCACTAGACGGTGATTCGCAAGGGCTTTTCGGACGCATGAAGCGGTTTATCTGGAACTGAAAGGAGACAGGCGAATGCTTGGAATTTTGCGGCGCATTTGGGGAGACGGGGCCAGCGGTCAGGTTGCCCGCAAGAGGATGCAGTTCGTCCTCATGCATGACCGCATCGACATCACCCCAGATGTGATGGAAGCGGTAAAAAACGATATAATACAAGTCTTATCCAGGTATATGGAAATAGAGGGTGGGTCCGTAAAGGTCGACTTGGAGCAGGGCAAGGACTTTATGGCTCTCATTTCCAACGTTCAGGTAAAGAGGGTATTCAGAAACTCAAAAAACAGTGATTAATGTAAAAAGGGGCCTTCCCAAGTTTTGGGAGTGGGGTCCCTCAAGCCACTGTGACCGGGCGTTTCCCGCTTTGATAATCCCTGGAGACCGGGGGGATTTGCGTGTGCGGTCCGATCATTGGCGCCATGGGGCCTTGTTATTTCTTCCGGCGGGGTATTTTGGGATTTGCCCGCGCAAATGTCAATCAAAGGTAGTTTGGCAGGGTACGAATCCTCCAGGTCGCCCGACTGCTCAACAAAGGCTTTGCGAGCATAGAAAATCCTGGAGAGACGCGCGGCGTTGGGTAATGCTCAAAACCGTCCCTTTCTACTCTTTGGGAGCCTTTTGACGGAAGAAATGTTTTAAGCTGCCGGTGACTTAATTCTGAATACCGCCAGTCCAAGCAGGCAGACGACATCAAGAAGAAGGCCGCAGGGTTCGGGAACGGGAAGGAAGTCGGTTACCGCCACCATCTGCATTCCGCCATAGTCGCCTCCCCATGCCATAGTACCCCCGCCGGAATTCCACGTGTCATGAACATAAATTGTGTCGGTGCCATTGTCTGTGCTGTAGCCATAGCCCAGCATCGAATGGCCGTCTAGTTCAACCATGAGCGGAATGCCGTCATTTATTTGAGCTTCAAATTGAGCAAAGGTAAATCCCTGCGTATTGTGATCGTAACCGTATATTAGCTGATTAAAGACATCCGAGGCATCGATATTGTATCCGGCTAAGGTTATATACTTATATAGACCGTCTTCAAGACTTGGCGTATAGCCATATGCGAGATCGTCAGCCACAGTCCATTTCTCACCGTCAAGAGCATACCAGAAAGTGGTATCTCCAGTCCCGGTCGAACTTGCAGGCAAGCCCTTATCAGTGCCCATATCGGTAGCCATCGTATTAATAACGCTATCCACCACGGATGGATCGGAATAAGAGTTGAGAGGCACAGACGAAAAGCCGGGCATCAGGTTGGAATATGATTGGCCGTCGTAGCCGTTATAAGCGTAATAGGCGACCAACATGGTGGCCGATGTCGGACTACAGCCATATTGCCATGCATAGTCAGGAACATTTGAAAGCAATATCGTTTCGGCGTGGGCCACAGTGCAAGATATCAGCAAAAAAAAAGCGTTGCAATAGCTCGTATCGCACTTTTGACAGGGCGTTTTTTTATTTTTCTCCCATTCATCGACTTCTCCACGATTTGCATAAGTATTGGTTTTTTAAATGGAATGCTGAATAGTTGCAAGTTCCATACGGGAAATCTCTCCAGTCCATGAAACCAGTCAGTGCAAAACCCGTCCTAAATTGACCTGACAAATACCACGCCAACATAGGCGTAACATATTACAATAAATCGACTCTTTTTTCATAAGAAAAGTCACACAAAAAAAGACGCCCGGTTTAGCCCTCATCCAGATTCACCCTACCGTCGATCCGACTTATCCACGACTCATCGTGTTTGGACTTCACTAAACCGATGTGCCGCTAACGACCTGGAGGACCAAGGGAGCAACAGGAGGGAAACCCTGGAAATGTTAAACGGTTAAGACTTTGGACGCCTTATTGCCGAAAAATTCCGACTGCTGTAACATAGCGAACTGAAATACCAGGTAGCGCGAAGAGCGGATAAAAGGGCAACAGATGAACGATATCACCTGCAAATTACAGAGGGAAGCCGAGAGGATAGCCTCAAGGCATCCTCTTCCGGGTTTCTACACCCGGTTCAAAGCCGAACTGGGGGTGGCGAAAAGGCTTTTCTACAACCATCCTGAAGTGTTACGGCTAAGAGGGATTGTCGAGCCCGAATACAATGAAACGCTTGGCCACGGCGTCTACCACAGCTCCCGGGTCAGTATCGACTGTGCGGCCCTCCTTCACATAGAAACGGATGGAAACCACATGGACCCTTCGGCGGTCGAGCAACTTATGGTGGTTGGGATATACGCCGGAGTCCTGCACGACATCTGCCGCGACCAACAAAACCACGCCCAGTCGGGGGCCGAGAAGGCCAAAGTTGTTCTGCTAAACTTTTCTCTAAGCCAGGAAGAAATCCTCTCTATAAGCGAGGCCATTAGAAATCATGAGGCCTTCGCCTCTTCGGAGTCTTCCGGGCCGCAGTGGGCGCAGCTTATAAGCGACTGTCTCTACGATGCGGACAAATTTCGCTGGGGAGCGGACACCTTCACACACATGCTCTGGCACATGATGGATTACCAGAGCATTAGCCCACGGGAACTGATAGGAAAATTTCCCTGGGGTATGTCCGGGGCGGCAAGCATCATCGACACCTTCAGGACCGCAACGGGGAGGCAATTTGGCCCGGAGATAGTCGAAAACGGCCTGACGATAGGAAAGGAAATCTACCGCTACCTTATCGAGCATTATTAGAAAGAGGCTAAGATGGCAAACGACACTATCACGGGCATAGAGGGAATACTGGTAGGCCATGCGCAAATCGACGGTATTTGCAGCGGGTGCACTGTTATTTTGCCCCAAGGGGGCGCGGCCGCGGGAGTGGATATAAGGGGTGGAGCGCCAGGCACATACGGTACGGACACGCTTAACCCAATCAACCTGGTTGAAAATATCAACGGTCTTTTCTTTTCGGGCGGAAGCGCCTTCGGGTTAAGCTGCGCAGAAGGCCTAAGAGACTATTTAAAGGAGCGAAACGAGGGATTTTCCACCGGCCACGGGAATGTGCCCATAGTTGCAGGAGCAATTATTTTCGACCTCAATATTAACAGGACTTCGATCTATCCGGACGCCAGACTTGCCTTGGAAGCCTGCCGCGCGGCGTCTTCGCAAACCGTTTGGGAAGGCAGCGTGGGGGCGGGAAGCGGTGCGACGGTTGCAAAGCTTTTCGGGTCCGCGCAATGCGTCAAAGCAGGGGTTGGAAGCAGCCTGGTAAGCGGGGCCGCAGGGCTAAAGGTTGGCGCCTTGATAGTGGTAAACGCTTTCGGAGAGGTCTACGACCCGGCAACGGGGATAAAGATCGCGGGCTCAAGGAGCGCGCCCGAGGGAGGCGATACTATCCGCGCCCTAAAGAAGATGAGCACCTTTACCGAGGGATTTGCACGGCAAAACACCGTAGTCGGAGCGATAGCAACCAACGCGATTTTAAACAAGGTGCAATTGACCAAGGTGGCCCAGATGGCCCATGACGGACTTGCGCGAACCGTCTTTCCTGCTCACACCCAATATGACGGAGATACCCTGTTCGCCCTTAGCCGCGGCAGCATAGAGGGCGTGGAGGTTAGCCTGGTGGGAGCCCTGGCCGTCATAGCCGTCGAGCAGGCGATCCTTAGAGGCGTACGCAAAGCGCGGGGCCTCCCTGGGCTACCCGGGCTTGCCGATTAAAGCCGCCCGGCTCCTTTATTCCACCTTGAAAAAGGCCTTGGAGTTGGCCCCACAAACCGGGCAGATGCCCGGAATATCTTTAGCGACGGTGTAGCCGCAAATTTTACACACATAGTAGTCCTGAACGGGAAAATTGTCCGGATCGGCAAGAGCCTGCTCATAAAGCTTCGCATGCAGGGCCTCCACCTTGTTGGCGTAATCAAAGCCAATTTCAGCGGATTTATTGCCTTCTTCCTTGGCATGGGCAATCATTTCGGGATACATTTTGCGGAATTCATGGGTCTCTCCGGCTATGGCGTCTTCAAGATTTTCTTTGGTGCTTTTGACCTTGCCCGCCGTTCGCAGATGTTTGATGGCGTGAATCGTTTCAGCCGCGGCGATCGCGCGGAAAAGCTTGGCCACCCCGTGAAGAAATTCGTCTTCGGCCTTTTGCGAATAAGCCAGATACCTCCTGTTTGCCTGTGATTCACCGGCAAAGGCGTCCATCAGGTCCTTTTCAGTCTTGGACATTTGTATGCTCCCGGTTTTTAAAAGGATGGATGCAAGAAAGGCGGCGGCGCATGAAGCCGCCACCCCACCGACTGAGAGCTAGAAAATAAGAATGGGTGCGGATAAAGTCAAACTTTTGCCCTTAACACGGCAAAGAAGAATCAAGAGTTGGCTCAAGGCCGCCATGGGATTGAAATTATCCTCCCTTGCCTGCCGTAGTGACAGGCAGGGAGGCTATAGAGAAATTTTACGCGTTTTTTTCAAAGCTTCAATTTTTGGAGCGCCTGTTCGGCGGCAACCGTGATTGGTTCGGCGCTTGGTTCAGAGGAGATGTCGGGATTGCAGGCGCAAGTAAAGGTTGTCAATTCCTCGATCGTTTTTCCCGCCAGGATAAAAGCGGTGACGGCATCGATTTCTTTTGCCGGTGCAACCGCATGGCTCACAATTTGGCCTCCGATCAGTTTCCGGGTCTTTTTATCAAAGATCAGCTTGATCTTCCAGGGTTTCATGCCGGGAATCATTACGTGCTTGCTTCTGGAATCAACAGTAGCGCACACGCTTTGAAAGCCTTCTTCCGCGGCCCTTTCCTCCGAAAAACCGGTGGCGCTGACGGTCATATCAAACATCTTGCAGCCCCCGGCGTCCAGGACGCCTGGAAATTCGATGTCATAGCCGGCCAGCCGTTTTGCGGCAAGACGGCCCTGCATTACCGCAGGCCCTCGAAGCCGTCCGGGGGTGGGCTTTTTGGTAATGAAATTGATTTTTTCCACGCAGTCGCCACCCGCAAGGATATCGGGATTCGATGTTTCCTGGTACTTGTTTACCTTGATGCCGAAGCGCCCCATCTCAAGTCCGATCTGCTCGGCCAGTTCGACATTTGCCCTGGCGCCAACGTTTATGAAGACCAAATCGGCATCGAGTTTTTTGCCCGATCCCAACAACACACCGTCAACCTTACCGTTTCCGACGATTTTTTCAGCCTTTTCGCCTGTAAAAATCTTTAGCCCCTTTTCTTCAAGGTAGGCCTGGACAACATCGGCCATATCCTTGTCGAGCATGAGGGGAAGAGGACGGTTCATAAACTCCACGATCGAAACATTTAGCTTTCGTTCCATGTTTTCAACCAGAAGCGAGGCGACTTCCATGCTTATAAAACCCGCTCCGATAAAGACAATGTTGACGGCATTGCGTTCGGCTATGTAGGATTTTATTTTCTCGGCATCCGGAAGACCGCGCAGAGTCATAACGCCGGCCAAATCCTTGCCCTCGATAGGGGGCATGATGGCGCTCGCCCCGGTTGCAAGGAAAAGCTTGTCATAGCTAAAGACCCGGCCTTCGGCCACGGTAACGGTCTTATTGACCGGATCGACTTTTGTCACCTCGTCTTGTACGACCTTAATCCCGGCGCTCTCGAGCATTTTGTCCGCAACAACGATGGATTGTCCCGTGGCCAGCCCGGCCACTACGTGAGGGAGAGCTCACCTTACGATAAAAAACTCCTCCTTGCGAATAACGGTAATGTCAACCTCAGGCATCAACTTTTTTGCCAGCATGGCAGCCGGACCACCTGAACCGCTGCATCCAACGATCACTAATTTTTCTCCGTTTTTCACAAAACATCTCCTTCGAGTTGCGGCTTCTCAAGCCTTTGATCTCCCAACGCTCCCTTTCCGAAGCGACCCTAAGAGTTAATGCCTCTCTATCGGAAAGGGAACGCCATAGCGCTCCAACGCGCGGGATTCACCAATCAGCTTCCGGATTGGAGCTTTTCAATGCTTTTTCTGATACCATCAAGGGCCTTTTCCAGGTAGCCGGCCCTGGCTTTCAGACTATCCAATTGAGTTTGAGGGGCACTTTCAAGGTCCCAATCGGCATCGTTTCTCTGAGGCCCACCGCCCAAGCCCGACCCCGCCCGGCACTGCCGACCGGTCAAGCCCGTGCTTAAAAACCTGTTTCTCCAACCGCGACCCCTACCGGTTCCGGCCATGGAACCGACATCGGCAACCCCCCTGCCGCCGCCCCTGCCAAAGCCCGTGCAGGCACCTCTCATCCCGCCCGTCATGGGGCCTTTGCCACTCGGTCCAGTTCTATCAAAACCAGGCATGTCGAATCTCTCCTTTCGTCAAGATATTTTCACCGCAGGATAAAGAGTACAATCTCCGTGCCAGAGGCCTGATACGGCTTTAAAATATGACCGCAAGGCATAGCCCCGCAAAAAGTGGAAACAATTTGCATCCTCATCTGTGCGCACAGGGTACGATTGGCGCCCTTTATTGCCCTCCCCTTTTTGCCGGCAAGGCCAGCTCAACGCCTCTTCAGAGGTTGGCTGGAATGGCGCGCTTTTTGATAATTCAAAAAGGACCCGGATTCGGAGCGAACTTTTCGAGACAAAGAGCTAAGGAGATAAGTATGGTGGCCATCCCGGTCTTTCGCGCCCGAGTAGCGCCCGTACTGGATTGGTGCTCAAAAATTATGATCGTTTCCGAAAAGGGACCCGAGGCCGGCCGGGAACTGCACGTGCACGAGGACAACAGGTTCGCCCTCATGCGCTCCCTGCACCGGCAGGGGATCACGATAGTGATCTGCGGCGCGCTTAGCCCCGAGATGTTAACCTACGGCGAAAGCCTGGGTTTAAAAATCATCCACGGAATCGCAGGCGACATAGGCGAAGTCCTTGAGGCTTACCGCAAAGGCGCACTGGACAATCCCAGATATTGGCTCCCGGGATGTCGGGGACAGCGCAGATACAAAGGCGGGGCGCACTGCGGAGCAAATGCCGCGGGCATAGGCCCCCAGGGTCCAACGCCTGCCCGAAAGGACCCGGAGGCCGGTCCGGCGGCACTAAGAGGCGCGGGAGGGCCGGGAGGCCTTTGCGTATGCCCTGAATGCGCCGCCACGCTGCCCCACGAACGTGGAATCCCCTGTTCGCAACTTCGCTGCCCCAGGTGCTCGGCCGCCATGACGAGAAAATCTGTTCCTTAACCAAGCGGAAAGCCAACCTGAACATCCTTAATAAGGAGGAAAAAGGACTATGCCGATCTTCGAATTTTCGTGTCCCACCTGCGGCAATGTTTTTGAAAAGATAGTGTATGCGGACGGAGAGCAAGTATGCTGCGAAAAGTGCGGCGGCTCGGATCTTAGAAAGCTTCTTTCGACCCCGTCGAGCCTCTCGGGGGGCAAGAGCGAAGCAAAACTGCCGGGCCCCGGCGATACCGGGTGCTGCGGAGGTTCTCCATCATCAAAAGGATGCGTTCCAGGCAGTTGTTGCGGCAGAGCAATGTCGTAGAGATATCGCCGGAGCAGATGGGAAACAAGGGGCGCGCACATCGAACAGGAACTGCAATGGGGTGGAAAAGAGATGGGAAGCAGTTTTTAGGCCCCGGCGATAACCTGTTATTTTTTAAGCTGAAGCTGGCGCTTCTTTGCGCATGGCGGAGCGGGCCACGCTTACCGGAACTCCCTCATAGGGAGTTATCCGCGTATGTTTGATGGTCTTTGGGTCTCTAAACTGCTTCAAAACCTCGATACTGTCTTTTAAACCCTTGTAGAATCGAGCCATCTCGATGGCCATACCGGCCATCGAGGCCATGGCCTGAACAAAATTGACATCTTCCAGGGTAAAATCCCAAGCTTCGGCGGTGTAGACGCGCAAAGCCCCGATCGAGTGCCCGGCTGCCATAACGGGAACGGAAAGAATGGAAACAATGCCTTCTTTTTGTGCCTGTTCAGGGTACTGGATTCTAGGATCGTCGGTTACGTCGTAAATTGCGACCGGCCCCTCTTCCAGCGATTGATTTATGGAACGTAATGCGCTGACCGGCCCCTTTTCGAGGTAGTCTTTGCTCAAGCCAAAAGATGCGGCCAGATCGAGTTGATCGGTGCGCCGATCGACTAGAAACAAGGCGCATCCCTTGACATCCAGGGCTGTTTTTATGGATTCAACCGTTAACAACACGACTTCTTCAGGATCTTTTGAATGCGATACGACACCGGCAACCTTAAGCAGAGTATCATAGTTAAGGACTTGTTTCTTCATGGCTTTTTCTCCTTGGAGTTTTTAATGTCACCCCTTAATTGCCACCAAGCCATTCCAGACGGCGCTGTTACAAGAGAGCCAGATTTGAACGCACTTTGCGCTTGAGCCAATAGATGAGCAAGGCTAGCCGCTGAAAGGCGCGACCCTTAGCTTGAAATCTGTTCCGCTTTTCCCAAAGAAGAGCAACTTTCGAGCAGCAATGTTGGTCGAAGAGGCAAAGGATCAAGTTGAGATGGCGATGTCCGGTACGGATTCGAACCGTTTCAAGAAGGGTAAGCACTAGGACAAAGGCTGTAAAGTGGAAACAATTCGTACCGGTTTAGCTACAACAAGGAAACCAAAAGCACCTTGATCTTTTTTGCGACTATCCCCTAAGACCTGGAAGAGGGCCTTTAAGCCTTAGTGGCGCGTTTTTTGATTGGCTCCATTCTTGATTTAGGTCTTTTAGAGATAGCTTTAGGAGAGGAGAGACGGTAATGTCGGAGGACAAATTTTCGGGGTTAAGCCAGGTGAGCCACAATTTTTTGCGATTGGCCGAGCATCCCGTAAATATCGGCTCTATTGAAAATTGCAGCGCTAAAGCCATTGCGGTAGGCCAATGCGGCGATTCGATGGAGGTATTTTTAAAAGTCGAAGACGAAACGATAAAGGAGGTGAAGGTAAGGCCACAGGGGTGCATTTACACCTGGGTCTGCGCGAGCGCCATGAGCGAAATGGCACAAGGCAGGCGGATCGAGGAGGCGCTGCGTATAGAGCCCGAGGAGTTGGCCGGGAAGCTTGGCGGGCTGCCCGAGGATCATCTGCACTGCGCAAGACTTGCGGTAAACACGCTTGGGGAGGCCATAGGCGACTACTACAAGGCCAACTCTGGCCGTGGAGTCGAGAACCGAGGGGATTGACAAAAAGGCTTGAGGACTGCACATGAACAGCGCCCGCAAACCACGCGACAAAAAAACCAAAGGGCTTTCCGCCAGCCTTGAAGACTACCTCCAAGTTATCTTCCACCTGGAGCAATCCAACCGCGTGGCCCGCGCAAAGGACATAGCCGACCAGATGGGTGTGCGACGCCCCTCAGTTACCGGTGCGCTCAAGATTCTGGCCGACCGAAGACTTATCCACTACAGTCCATACAGCTCCATCACTTTGACCGGTGAAGGACGCGAGATCGCACTCGACTTCATACACCGTCACAGGATATTGAAGGAATTTTTCACATCCACCTTGCAGCTCGATTGCGAACATGCGGAATTAAACGCCTGCCGCATCGAGCATGCAATAGATTCGATCGCCGTCGAGCGCCTGGTGCGTTTTGTCCAGTTTCTAAAAAGCTGCCCGCGCACCGGCATAGACTGGTCGCAAGCTTTTACCCTTTTTTGCGAAGGCGGTGAGAAGTCATCGAACTGCCGGGAATGCTTGAAGATATGCCTGGATGAAATCGAGGAGGATGAACCGGCAAGCACCGGGAACTAATTACAGAGGCAAAGCCGGGGCCAAAAGACATCCGAATTGACCAGGGCAGCCATAGCCACCGGCCATGCAAGCTTTGCAGCCTGCCACAGCGACTTTGATCCTCTGTTTTTTTCTTCTTTTCCGCGCCCGGCATTCATGATTAAAATAAAGGTAAGCGTATTCGAGCTTCGGAGAGTGATAAAGGCTAGGAGTTAAAACTAGCGCAGCGATTAGCTTCGGGGGCTCCAGGGGTGGAACCGGATGTTCCGCGTGCGGCCCGGAACAATTTGACAATGGGGAAAGACCGGCACGCTCCGATGCGACTTCGAAAGCCAAGGCCTTTTGGCAATAAGGCGGCACACGAGGTTGCTCGA
Organism: Deltaproteobacteria bacterium; assembly: GCA_021780695.1. Lineage (GTDB taxonomy): Bacteria > Desulfobacterota > Syntrophobacteria > Syntrophobacterales > Syntrophobacteraceae > SbD1. Next base: position 59,577 of record JAJXYD010000001.1, on the reverse strand, counting down.
AATCCAATTTCGAATCAATAATCCACAAGGGGGTACATTTAATGAGTTCTTGCGAAGGTTCACAGTGCGGACACGGGCAGCAGCAAAATGAAGAAGACGCGCGGATACAGGAGCAGCTGGGCCGTATCGGTCACAAGCTGCTTGTAATGAGCGGCAAGGGCGGGGTTGGAAAGAGCAGTGTGGCTGCCTATCTGGCGCTCAGCCTTGCGAAGTTGGGTCGCAGAGTCGGCCTGCTCGACGTAGATCTTCACGGACCAAGCATCCCGCGCATGTTCGGAATCGAAGGCGTTTTCGGTTTTACTGCCGAAAAACGCATGATACCGCATGCCTATAATGAAAAGTTGCACATCATTTCGATCGAATGTCTTTTGGAAGACAGGGATGCGGCCGTTATCTGGCGAGGTCCCATAAAGCATGGGGTTATAAAGCAGTTTATCTCGGATGTGGAGTGGGGAGACCTGGATTTTCTGGTAATAGATTCACCTCCGGGAACGGGAGACGAGCCGTTAAGCGTGATTCAAACCATTCCGGACGCCAAGGCGGTAGTAGTGACGACCCCGCAGGAAATAGCGCTTGCGGACGTCAGAAAGTCGATAAATTTTTGCAAACAGGTTAAAATGCAAATTCTCGGCCTCGTTGAAAACATGAGCGGCTTTGTCTGCCCGCACTGCAACGCCGAGACGCCTTTGCTGGGCAAAGGCGGAGGCGCGCGAACAGCCAAGCAGATGGACATCCATTTTCTGGGAAGCCTGCCGTTTGATCCGCGCATGGTCGAAGCTTCAGACAGGGGCAGGCCCCTTCTGGAGACCCCCGAGGACACTCCGCTATTGAGCGCCATAGGACGGTTTACGGCCGAAGTGGTGGATCGGTGCGGCAAAACCGTACAACCTTTCAAGATGTGCCCGGGGGGAGGGTGCGGTAAGTAAAGCTATTGGGACTAAGTTCGATACAAAATGGACATTAAACCCGCAAGCGGAGTCGCGAAGAAGGAGGGCTGAAAAGCTCGAAGTCCTTTTTCGCGCTCCCGGCGGGTTTACTGAAGCGTTAAAACATTTGGACACCGACGCCACTTAGCATCCGGCAGAGGTTTAGGAAGCTTTGGCTGAAAAGCCCCCTCCTCTAATTTTATCCTCCCTTTTTTGCCGTCTTTTTACAGTTCTCTTTAAATCACGGTCAGTTTCAAAAACGTGTTTTAAGGAACCACTTATAGAACTCTTCTGGGATTTAACCGCAGATATTTCGCCCTTTCAGGGCTCAGGGAAACTTATGGGACAACCATAGGCCCGGGGCGATGCCTCTGGCTAGGATATTTAGCCCTTCGCACAACAGACGTTCACACAAAGCTAACATCAATGGATGTCTAACCAACAGTCATGGTTGCCTGATAAATTTAAGTGACTCAATAGACTTTTTCACAGCTATGTCTGAAGCTGCCATGGTTTCTGGAGCCGGGAACGTTCCTCTTGATCCCACCAGCCACCGAGGAAACGAATCGGCCAAATCCCATGAGAGCTCAATACGAAGAACATCTAGAAATGCCGACTTTTGCAAGAGCAGATCTTTGCTGAATCTTCATTTTAATGGTATCTTTCAAAGAATTTCCGGAAAAGAGTTCCGCTAGGCAATGCGGTGAACGGCCACTGCATTGAAACATATAAAAAAGGCTGGATCTGCTGAGGGTTTTGGGGCATGGTTATTGCTTAAGGTGTAAGCCTTGCCATCAAAATTGCAGAGTTATTCGCACCCGGAACAAGGTTTGGAGCGCACGTGCCTTTAGGCCTGCAACCGAAATCAAAGCCATGTCGCCGTGAGGCGGCGATTTTTGCCCGAGGGGTCTGGGGATGTAATCCAATTCGTCAAGGAGTGATGCATGGCTAAAATTGATGCCTTCTTTAAGCTTATGAACGAACAAAAGGCCTCCGACCTTCACATGGTTTCGGGCCAGCAGCCGGTTTTGAGGATTCGAGGCGATCTGGAGCGTGTAAAATTTAAAATCCTTGATGACAACGAATTACGAACGATGCTCTACGAAATCACGCCAGAAGACAAGATAAAGATATTCGAAGAAACGGGGGATTTGGATTTTGCCTATGAAATTCCAAACCTTGCCCGTTACCGGGTCAATTTTTTCATTCAAAAAAACGGCATTGGGGCGGTATTTCGAGAGATCCCAAGTGAGATTTTGTCGGTCGAGCAACTTGGCCTTCCCGCAGTCATAAACAGGATGGCCCTTCTGCCCCGCGGAATCGTACTGGTAACCGGACCAACCGGAAGCGGCAAGTCCACAACCCTTGCGGCCATAATAGACGAGGCAAACCGCAAGAGAAAAGAACATATTATAACCATTGAAGATCCCATAGAGTTTGTGCATACAAGCAAAAGCTGTCTGATAAATCACCGGGAAGTGGGTACGCACACGCGAAGTTTCGCCTCAGCTCTCAGGGCCTCTCTTCGCGAGGATCCCGACATTATCCTCGTTGGCGAAATGCGAGACCTCGAGACAATCCGGCTGGCCATCGAAGCCGCGGCCACAGGCCACCTTGTTTTTTCCACCCTCCACACACAGAGCGCTCCAAAGACGATCGACCGTATAATAGAGGTATTTCCCGTAGGCGAACAGGCACAGATTCGCTCGACCCTGGCCGACGGTATCCGGGCTGTAATCTCCCAGGCACTTTTTAAAAGAATCGACGTGAAGGGCCGTGTGGCAGTCCTTGAAATTTTGATAGCCACCCATGCTGTAAGGGCAATGATCCGTGAATCCAAGACCCATCAACTCCCCTCGGCCCTTCAGACGGGTAAAAAGTACGGGATGCAGACCCTCGACGATGCGATATGGGCTCACCTTCAGGCGGGTCGAATAGACCCGACCGAAGCCTACATGAAATGTGTGGACAAGGAGAAATTTCGCCAATACCTTACCGAGACTCCTCCGGACTTTACGGAGGTCTAGCGGCCTTTTGTTCACGCTTAGGAGACTGGGCGGGTTTCCTTTTTGCCCTTTGCCTTTTTGGGCAGTCAAAAAAGAGGCCCAAACGGCGCAGAAAGGACGATCATGAGACAAGCAGAACTGGATGCGCTTCTTGCGAGTATTCTGGATGAGAACCCCACGGCCTCAGACATCAATTTCACGGTCGGCAAACCCATGCAGGCCGAGGTTGACGGGTTGCTAAAACCGGTTTGCAAAGGGTATGGCATCGAAGCCCTTACACCCTTTCAAACCGAGACCGTCGCCTTGAACCTGGTTGGCAGAGACAGCCGGGGCATACGCAACCTTCTTAGCAGCGGCTCGTGTGACATTTCCTATCACCTCCCCGGCCGGGCGCGGTTTCGGGTCAACATTTTTTCTCAACGGGGAGCCTACTCGATAGCCATGCGCCAGCTTCCAACCCGGATACTTACGGTGGAAGAACTGGGACTTCCAGCGGTAATCAAGCAGATAGCCGATGAAAAAAGGGGGATCGTCTTTGTCACGGGCACGACGGGAAGCGGTAAAACGACCACCCTAGCCGCGATCCTCAACGAAATCAATTTACGCTACCCTTATCACATACTGACCCTCGAGGACCCGGTCGAATTCGTTCATCCCCAACTCAAGGCCACGTTCAATCAGCGCGAACTGGGCCTTGATTTCGACTCCTTCGCAAACGGACTGCGCGCTGCGTTGCGGCAAGCCCCCAAGGTCATACTGGTTGGGGAAATGCGGGACCGCGATACGGTGGAGATCGGATTGAGCGCGGCAGAAACCGGCCACCTTGTCCTTACCACCCTTCACACAACTGATGTCAGCCAGTGTATAAACCGTCTTATCGGCATGTTCGAACTCGAAGAAGAACGGCTAATAAGGATCCGGCTGGCGGACAGCATGAAATGGATAGTCTCCCAGCGACTGCTGCCCAAAATTAACGGCGGCCGCGCCGTAGTAAACGAAATCATGGGAACCAGCCTAAGGGTCCAGGACGCTATCGTAAACGGCGAAGCCGAAGGCAAGACCTTCTATGAAATGATGGAACAATCCGAGCACCTGGGATGGACCACCTTCGATGCAAACATCTCGACGCTTTTCAAACGGGGAAGGATCACAGAGGAAACAGCCCTTGCCTTTGCAAACAGACGCGCGGTTGTAAAAAGGCATATCGATCACATTAAAGCCTCACGCGGCGAGAAGACAACCGATATCGAAGGGCTGAAGATGGATCAGGGGTACCGGAGGACCATGTCCTGACCAAGCGTGGAGCGCAGGCGGCAATCTCTAAGGGGTCTCTTCGTCATGTCAACCCAAGGGAGGCGATGAATTCCTTTAGGATTTTCTGGTCCAGTTTTTGCGACATTTCGTGAGTCATCATGGCCAGAGCCTGCTCGGGCTTTAGCGCAAGCCGGTTTGCCCTGGGCGAGGTCATGGCATCGTAGGTGTCGATGATCCTTAGCAGGCGGGCCCCCGGGGACAATTGAGTCCCTGAGAGTTTTCGGGGATACCCCGTACCGTCGAGATTTTCGTGGTGGCTCAGCACTATGCCTAGAATTGAGGGCGTCATCCCCGAGACCTTTTTTAGGAGCTCAACGGAAGCCGTGGGGTGAGCTTCGATCCGTTGGCGCTCCTCTTCACTCAAAGGAGTTACCTTTTCGTTGATACTAAGCGGCACAGTAGTCATCCCAATGTCGTAGAACAAAAATGCCCTGGACAGCTCATCGATTTCCCTGTGTTCCCAACCCTGGGTGCGCATGAGGTTTAACCCCAGGACGCACACGTTAAGGCAGTGGCTGTAGAGCAGGTCGTTCCAAATCATCAAGGAGATAAGGACCCTGCGGGTCTGTTTATCCCTCCAGAGGCTCTCGACTATATTTCGAACCATAAGGGCGCCGGCGGTCAGCCGTTTTCCGTTTCGAGGATCGAGTATTGCGGCCTTGATTGCGCACAGGGTGTTTTCATACATCAGGCAGTCGAGCTTGTCGGAGGCGGGACAGTCCATCTTTGCGGCCTCACGGATGGAGTTTCTAAAATAGTCCTGAAGCATATAGAGGTCCTCGATTTTCACATAGCCGATGAGTAACCCTTCCCTGGTAAGTTTTTCAAGCAGTCCGGCCGCTATGGACCGCCCGGACTCGAGCATGGTTAGAAGGCGCGAACCGCCCGCTGCCCGGCCGCATGCGGAAATGAACAGTTCGCACGGCGCATTGGTTTCGGGGATAAGCCCCAGGAGTGAAAAGGAGACATAACCGGGGTAGCAGCTAGGATTGTCTTCAACGCTTAGGAAACGCACGTCTTCGGGTGAGATGGCCATTGAGGGTGGTCTCCAGGGGGTCTAAAAATTTTTATCAGTACCAGGTGGGCACTCTTTTCGGATAAGAGCACCCAGGCAGCCGACAAGGTCGGCAATCCGAGGCGCGAGATCTTTGAAAGCCTTTCTTGCCAAAGGCAAATCCCCCTGGCGCCCAGCCTCTTCAACCGCTCCCACAACCTCAAAACTGTCTAAGAACTGGAAATGGCTCACTTCGCTTTTGAGCGCGTGGGCAATCGCGCAAATCTTATCGGCATCCCCTTTATCCAGGGCTTCGAGCATGGCGCTCATTCTTTCGGGGCAGGTTTCCAGAAACATTGCGGCAACGGTTTTTAGAAACTCCAAGTCACCGCCGAAAGCATCCAGCAGGAAATCCTTATAGCGGGAATCCGGCCGGCCGGGATTGGCTCCGAGCAATCGGGACGGCTCCTCAAAGCGTTTTGAGGCAAAGCTTTCGATGGTTTTGCGAAGCTCGGAGGCCACGATGGGCTTTGAGACATAGCCGTCCATCCCGGCCGCCCTGCACTGTTCCCTGTGCGATTTGGCCGCATGAGCGGTCATGGCAATTATGGGCAAATGGGCAGAGGAAGCTTTTTCCTTCCGCCTTATTGCCAGGGTGGTCTCGAAGCCGTCCATTTCCGGCATTTGAATGTCCATCAGCACAAGGTCAAAGCTCTCGGTCTGGAGGGCTTCAAGGGCGAGCCGGCCATTAGAGGCCACAACGGCCGTATGTCCCCATCTGTGCAGCCAGCCAAGGGCTACCTTTTGATTTACGGGTGAATCCTCGACCAGCAGAATATGCAGGTTCGCACTTTGAGCGCGACTCGCATCACTTTGGCTTTCGCCTTCCGGAAAGTAGTCAGCGGTTTCCCCGGGGTCCCCAACATGGGTTGGTGCTTCGGATTTGCTTTTGACAATCTCGGGGAGAGCAAGACCAAACGGGATAGTAAAGTGGAAGCTGCTGCCCAGCCCGGGTTGGCTTTCAACCCACAACCGGCCCTCCATCAACTTGATTAACCGGTCACAGATGCTCAGTCCGAGGCCGGTTCCACCGAACTTGCGCGTGGACGAACCATCGGCCTGTTGGAAGGCTTCAAAGATGAGCGCCTGCTTTTCGGGAGCAATGCCGACACCTGTGTCGCTGACCACAAAATGGATAAAGCAGTCTTTTTCGGAAACATTTTCCCGGGTAATACCCACAGTAATCCCACCGCGATCTGTAAATTTGAGTGAGTTTCCCAGAAGGTTTAGAAGGATTTGGCGCAACCTCAGAGGATCTCCGACCAGGCGGGTGCAAAGATCGGGAGCTGCCTGCAGAGTTAGAGACAAGCCCTTGTTTTTTGCCTGCACACGCAAAATCCTGATGGATTCCTCGATTGTCTCGATCAGATCGAAGGGAACCAAATCCAGTTCCAGCTTGGAGGCCTCAATTTTTGAGAAGTCAAGGATATCGTTTATGAGGGCAAGAAGCCCCAGGGCGGAAACATTTATGATTTCAACGGACTCACGGTGCTGGGGGCTCAAACCGTCCAACAACAACAGGTCGCTCATCCCGATTATGGCGTTCATGGGGGTACGGATCTCGTGGCTGATATTGGCCAGAAACTGGCTCTTAGCGCGATCGGAAGATTCCGCCGCCTCCTTGGCCGCAAGGAGCATCAGTTGGGCTTCCTTGCGATCGGTGACATCAACCAGGGTTCCTCCTACGCCGGTCACAACTTCTCTTTGGCCGCGCATGGGTTTGGCATTCATTTCGAGCCATCGGACACGGTCGTCCCTGGTGGTAAATCTTAACTGGAACCGGCACGAGTCCTTGGAAGCGTTTATAAGCTCCGCGACCTCGCCGGAAGCCAGCGCGAGGTCCTCTCGGAAAACGAAATCGAAAATTGATTTACCGATACTTTCTTCACCGGAAAAACCCGTTATCCCCGTCCAGGCGGGGTTTAAAAACTTCCATCGCCCCTGGGCGTCGGTCCTAAAGATTATTTCATTTGCGTTGTCCACAACGGAGCGGTATCGTTCCTCCGCCTTACGCAATCTTCTTTCCATCCGGATTCGCCCGGTAATCTCATGGGCTGAGCCGTAGACAACCGCTTCCTTGCCGTCTTCCCCGCCGACCATGACATTATGGTACTCCAGGTAGCACGGAGAACCGTCCCTGGACTCGAAAATGCTAACTCCTTCGACTGCCGCGTCTCCAATGAGCCATTGGAGGTAGTCATCAAAGAAGTGATCTCTTGATTTTGGAGTCAAAAAATCCGTCACATGGCGTCCCAGCATCTCTTCGGGCAGATAGCCCAGCCTTTGAGCAGCCCTTGGATTTATGCTCAGCATATTGCCGTCCAGATCGTGCGAATAGATCCAGTCGGAGATATTTTCAAACAAATGCCGGTGCAAATACTGAGAATCTTCGAGTTCTTTTTCTACCCTTTTTCGTTCATGGATTTCTTCCTGCATCTCCCGGTTAAGAACCGAAAGGTTTTGGAGCAGCAAATCCTTTTCATACCTGGTTTTTATGGCCCCCCGGGTAACGAGGTGAGTCTCTCTGCTCTTTGTCAGCAGCAAGATTTCAAACATTATCGTCAGAGCCGCGATAGCCGTCCAGACACTTTGGCCTCTAAAAAGGAGCATAGCCGAAAAGGGTCCCAGACAGGGCACGATAAACATAGAGGGGGCATACGGAACGGGAAACCATTCCAGGGCGGCCCCGGCCGCTATGCCTACCAGGACCAGGATGAGAAAGCATTGGAGCTCGGTTGATCTTCCAGGGTGCAAAAAAATCCACGTAGCCCCCCAAAGCACCCCGGATATCCCACAGCCCAGATTGACCGATCTTTCGCAGGCGCCCACGGCAAGCTCGGAGGCGGTCCTGCCGGCCCATCGCCGGTCTCTTATCCAGGTCACAATGGAGAGCACTACGACCGCGGCAACCCATAAGATCAAGGCTAAATGCGAGGAGTGGCGCCAAAAGACCAGGGCCACGACAAAGGAGGTGCCCATCACCGCGCAGGAGCGCACAAGCTCGTTGGATACGGCCAGCTTTACGAGTTCGGCCCTTATTATGCCCTCGGCGACCTCGGTTGGGCGGTCCGTATCGTCTGCCCCCCCGGACTCCGCAGGGTCCGGGCAATATCGCGTAAAACTCCGTCGCGCCGTTGCGGCTTGGCTCATTTCAATTGCACACCCGCATTCATACAGGAGAGAATTTTTGCCTCAACCTGCGAGAAGTTGATAGGCTTGACCAGGTAGCCCTGGACCCCGAACTGAAAACATGCTTTTATATCCTCGGCTCGACTAAGCGAGGTCGCCATAATGATGATGGTCTCCCGATCGTTTAGGCCCCGTCGGATGGTCTTTAACACTGAGAATCCGTTTTCTATCGGCATCATTATATCGAGAACCATGACGTGGGGCGCCCAGGAGCTGTAAATTTCCAAGACCTCTTCACCATCGCATGCGAAACGTTTTTCAAATTTTTCATTGCTTAAGGACCGGTCATAGAACATGCGGGCTATCTTGTCGTCCTCGGCTATAAGGATTTTCCAAAGTTCCATGTAGTCTGCTCCACGCGACGCTACAGCATCAAGGGGTTAAAAACCTCGTTAAGCTTTACCGGGACAGAAATTATTGAAACTTCCATGGCGAATTCGTTAATCCACCCATAAATCTTAAAGGAAAATTTATTATAAAAGAAGCATAAGATCAGACGAGTCTCAGTTTTTTTATCCGGCTTGATCCTGACGAACTCGATTTAGAAAAAACCGGATCAAAACAGCATGCTTCCAAGGTAATGGTTGACGACATTGACACACCAGATAACCGATTCTATAAGAATTTATCGGCTCTCGTTACAAAAAGGAAACTTTCGTGACTATTTTATGACAATTCGGCTTCCGCTCTGTTTTTTGCCCACAAGGAGGTGCGTCTTGACTGCAATTGATCGCGGGAACGATCCGGCGTCCGCAGGTGCCAAGCCTGCGGTAAGAGGCGGGAAAAGAAAGAAAAAAGAGGACACTCATAACCACCCGGACAAGGAGACTGGCATGAAAGAGGAAACAACGAGCGGTGAACCGCTTGAGTTTGCAGGCCGTGAGGTTAATAAAACTGCCGGTTGCGCGAAAGTAGGCAAAGAGTTTGCCACACAGTTTATAGGAACTACCAGAAACGCCATCGGCGACGCAATAAAGGCAACGGGAGCGATTGCCGTAGATACAGTAAACGCGATCGAAGACATTGTCAAAGGAACGGTTAGCGCGGCGGAGAATGTAAGCCTGGTCCTTATTGGAAGTAGTGTCCATGTGGCAAAAGGTCTGGTCGGGGGAGTCCGCGAGGTGGGCGCGGAGGTATTTAATACCGCCCGCAAAGCAATGTTTGCAACCGTAACCGGGGGCGCCGATCTTGGCGTGGAGATTTCCTCAGTAGCCAAAAGAGCCATTCACGGTGGAATCGACACGACCAGGGACATTGCCGTCAATCTTACGGCAACTTCCAAGGATGCCATTGGAGGCGCCATTGACACGGCGGACTCTCTTGGAACCGGACTCGTGGGAGCTGCCAGAAATGTTCTTCTCGGCGCCGTTGGAGGCACAAAAGATGTCCTTAACGCGGCGCTTCCCAAACCGGCTGAACATTCCTGATTGGTCCACCCATTAGGGTGGCCGCGCAAAGAAGAAAGTGTCAACCGTTTGGAGGCACCAAAAGAAGCTAAAGGTTCTCTGAGCTTAAAAGGCCTGAAGACGTAGGCATAATGGAGGGTAAGGCTATGTTTTTACCCTCCCTGTCCGGCTACCTCTTCAGGCTAAGTGAAATATTATGTAATTTGATAGCCGCCCGGAAAACTCCGTGGAATTGAAGAACAGATGGTTGGCCCTTTCAGCCATGGGTTCCAATGGACGGGGTCATGTTCCCCGTGGGGATGCTCCATTATATTTTCCGACAGTATCGGCCATACGGCCTCAACGCCCGGCTGATTGTTTTGATCCCTTAGGGCCTAACGGGAAGACATGTTTATTGCCACAATTCCGATCCCAAAATCGACTTTTACAAAAGTCTTTCGAGGAACATAACAATAGAGAAGTTTTGCGGTGCAAAATCGCAGAGCCACCCCAAAGGTGGGAATTCTCAAGGGGAAAAACCGGTGCACTTAGACCTTAGCTCACCGGTTTTTTAAATTCTGGAGAAAGAAATGGTGCGGCCAGTTCATACCGTGCTCAAGGGAAGAGCCAGGTTCAACGTAGAAGGGCTTAGCGGCTCGCGGGGTCTGCAAGAACATCTCGAGGCCGGTCTATCGAGCCACGAGGCCATCCTTGAAGTTTCTACGAGCACAACGACCGGCAACATCCTGGTAAGGTTTAATTCGGGAAACGATTTCAAATCGATTGGCGAAATCATTGAATCACTGGTACGAGAATACAATGGAGGGGATAGCTCGGGCAATGACGGCCTCCCGGCCGATAGGAGCGGTTGCCAAGGAATTGAGACCTCCCCTGGGGTCCAGGTAAAGGCGGGAGTGTTCACAAAGGCAAAAACCGCTCTTTTCGGCAAGCCCGAACGCAGACAACAGCAGCAGGAGCAATGGCACACCCTCGAGGCCAAAACCGCGCTGGAGGCCTTGCAGAGTTCGGCCCTAAAAGGTCTTGGCAACACTGAAGCCCTGGAGCGTCTGGATCACTATGGCCCGAACACTCTTCCGCGTTCTTCGACCCGATCGGGATGGAGCATCTTTGCCGACCAGTTCAGATCCCTTCCCGTTGCCCTGTTGGGGGTTGCCGCCTCCCTTTCCCTTCTAACGGGGGGGCTGGCCGATGCGGCGGTAATTTTGGCTGTAGTGGCGATCAACGGCGCCGTAGGTTTCAAGACCGAAAGCGAGGCCGAAAAGACCATAAACTCCCTTAAGGACATCGTAAAACCCACCGCCGACGTAATGAGAGAGGGACTGGTGGAGTCGGTGGCAGCCGGGATGGTAGTCCCCGGAGACATTCTTGTGCTGCGTCCCGGCACCTATATCGCGGCCGATGCCAGGCTAATCGATGCAAACCACTTGAGCATAGATGAATCGGTTCTTACCGGGGAGAGCATGCCGGTCGTAAAATCGACCGAGCCTCTTTCGCGCCCGGAGATCCCCCTGGCCGACAGGGTGAACATGGTCTACATGGGCACACTTGTAACGGGAGGACAGGGTGTGGCGATAGCGGTTGCAACGGGGACCTTTACCGAAGTTGGAAAACTTCAAGCCCTGGTAGGTGAGGCCCAGTCGCCTGAGACACCGATGGAAAAGCAGCTGAAAACACTTGGAGACCAACTCGTGCTTATCTCCGGGCTGGCCTGCGGGATGGTGTTTGGAATAGGCCTTCTTCGCGGCTACGGCTTTGTGATGATGCTAAAGACATCTATTTCGCTTGCCGTGGCAGCCGTACCCGAAGGTCTTCCGGCGGTGGCAACGACAACTCTGGCCCTTGGGCTAAAAAACATGAAAAGGCACAGCGTGCTCATTCGCCACCTCAACGCGGTTGAAACCCTTGGGTGCATCCAGACGATATGCTTTGACAAAACGGGCACGATCACTCAAAACCGCATGTCGGTAGTGCGTCTTTTCGCGGGAATGAAAGCGATAGCAGTTTCCGAGGGCAAGTTTTTAGCCGGCGTTACCCCTATTGTTCCATTCGAATCAAAAGAGCTCACCAACCTCATAGAGACCTCTGTTCTGTGCAATGAGACCGAAATTGAGACAGAAGCGGGCCGCTACGTCCTGCACGGCTCCCCCACCGAAATAGCGCTGGTAAATCTTGCCCTTCAATCGGGCATGGAGCCCCAACTTTTAAGAGAGCGCCACCCACTGCTAAAGGTCAACTACCGATCGGAAAGCCGCCTTTTCATGGGAACTCTTCACAAGTTCGATAAAAAGGGATGCGGGAGCCTCTTAATAGCGATGAAGGGAAGCCCGGTGGAGGTCCTCGAGATGTGCGACTCTCACTTTTCGGGCGGCAAAGAAATTGTTCTAACCGAAGAGGATCGCTCGGTTATCGAACGTGAAAACGAGCGGATGTCCTCGGATGCCCTGAGAGTCCTGGGGGTGGCCTACAGTGTTGTGGAAAGTGAGAGCGATTTCGGAAAAACAAGCGGTTTTGTATGGCTGGGACTGGTCGGCATGGCCGATCCCGTGCGCCCCGGGGTCCGCGCGCTCATCGAAGAATTCCACCATGCGGGGATCGAAACCGTTATGATCACCGGGGACCAGGGTCCCACGGCATACGCCATTGGCAGGGAACTCGATCTGGCTTTCGGAGAGCAGATCGAGATACTTGATTCCACAGAGCTTACCCGGATGGATTCGGATACGTTACAAGCCATTTCCGACAGGGTTCACGTTTTTGCAAGGGTAAGTCCGGCCTTCAAACTCGAAATCGTTCGAGCGCTTCAAAGCAAAGGCAGGGTGATAGCCATGACCGGAGACGGAATAAATGACGGGCCCGCTCTTAAAGCCGCCGACATAGGCATCGCCATGGGAGCGGGAGGCACCGACATCGCCCGAGAGGTCGCCGACGTGGTCCTTGAACAGGACAATCTGGAAACTGTTATCGTCGCCGTACGTGACGGCCGCACAATCTACAACAATATCAGAAAAGCCCTGCGGTTCCTGCTTGCCACCAACTTCAGCGAAATCATGGTGATGTTCGCTACCGTGGCGGCAGGGCTGCCGGCCCCACTGGGTGCGATGCAGCTTTTGTGGATCAATCTGATCTCGGATATCTTCCCGGGCCTCACCCTGGCCATGGAAGCCCCTGAGCCTGACGTTCTCGACCGGCCGCCCCGTTCCCCCCAGGAACCGATCGTAAAGGGTTCGGATTTCAAGCGGTTAACCTTCGAGGCAGGAACACTTACCTGCGGCGCCCTGGCGGCCTACGCCTACGGGATGGCCCGCTACGGACTGGGACAGCAGGCGGAAACCCTAACTTTCCAGAGCCTCACCATGGGGCAACTGCTCCACTCCATAAGCTGCAGGTCCGAAAAGCACAGTATCTTTTCCGGGGAAAAACTCCCGCCGAACCTCTATCTGAAAATGGCTCTGGGCGGCTCTCTGGCTCTTCAGATGCTGACCGTGCTCGTACCCGGACTAAGGAGCCTTCTGGGGCTCTGTCCCATCGGTTTTTTGGACGGTGTGGTAATAGCGGGAACCGCAGCCCTGCCTCTTCTGATAAACGAAGCGACAAAGAATTCGCCGGCCCCGGATCCGAGCCCCGGCTTCGTTCCGGTTGCCTTGGGGCACGAAAAGGTTGAACCCGTATAAAGGATAACCCGCGATGAAGACGGATTTCATCTTCGCTTCCGAATCCGCAACAGAGGGACATCCCGACAAACTCTGCGATCAGATAAGCGATGCGATCGTGGACCATTTTCTCGACCAGGACCCTATGGCAAAGATACGAGCCGAATGCGCAGTCTCAACGGCGGTTCTCTTTATTGCGGCGCGCTTTGCGTCCAGCGCCGCCGTCGATGTGGGGCAGGTTGCGCGCAAGGTCATCAGGAAGGCCGGCTATGTGCACCAGGATTTTAACAGTGCCACATGCAGCATTCTCACCAGCCTGAAGGAACTGCCTCCTGACGAGTCGAGAAGCCACGATGACAGCCTTCTATCCGATGAAAAGATAAACCGCATCCCTGTAAAGCAGCAGGGAACGTTTTTCGGGTATGCATGCAGGCAGACGGTTTCTCTCATGCCCCTGCCGATAACACTGGCACACAAGCTGGCCATGAGGATCGATTTTGTCAGGCAACAGCAGATGATTCCCTACCTGGCCCCGGACGGAAAGACTCAGGTGGGCATAGAGTACCGGAATCGCAAGCCTGCCAGGATTTATAGCCTGGGCATCGCGGTATCCCAGCTTTCCGGCTCGTCGCAACCCTTCGGCAAGGTTTCCGACGACATAGTCCAGGCGGTGATCGAGCCCGCTTTTCAGGACGAGGCCATAAAGCCCGATCAGGATACGAAGATATTCATAAATCCGGAGGGAGTGACGATGCTGGGCGGTCCTTCGATACACTCGGGCTTAACGGGAAGAAAGAATGCGGTCGACACCTATGGCGAGTATTCGCGCTACAGCGGCTCGGCTCTCAGCGGTAAAGATCCCATGAGAATCGACCGGGTGGGGGTCTATGCTGCCAGGTATGCAGCAAAAAACGTTATAGCCGCTCATCTTGCCGACGAGTGCGAAGTGCAACTGACCTACTCCATAGGCTCATCGCTGCCGGTAAGCGTCCAGGCGGACACTTTCGACACAGGCAAGATCTCGGACAAAGAAATAGCCGCCTTGATAAAGAAACATTTTGATTTCCGGCTGGCAGCCATTGTAAGACAATTCGACCTCAGGAAGCTTCCCGGCAGGATGAAGGGCGATTTCTACAGAAGGCTGGCCGTCTATGGCCACGTGGGCCGAAGCGACTTGGATCTGCCCTGGGAAAAAACGGACAAGGCCGCGGTGCTTGAAACCAGATAAGCCGGCGTATTTTCCGCGAGCTTAGGATAGCTCTTTTCGGCCCCTGCCCATTTTTGCCTTGCCCCGATTTTGGGTCAGCATGCCTCTGCGTGGGCGGCAGTTTTATTTGGCATCCTCAAAAATCAAAGCTTTCCTTACTTGCATTACCAAGAGAGATATCCTCGGAGTCGACATCCTCTCGTCATCCTTTATTTGACACAAGAGCAGGCAGCGGTGCGGCTGGTGAGGATCCAACCAGGGCATGGGTCAAACCCCAATTGGGAGCGACGATTGAAAGTGCTTGTTTTTTCAGTGCCGGTTGGTATAGTAACCTATTTAAAGCCATATTGGGTAATGTTTCGTAAGGATAGAGGATTTCATGTCTTATCCGGTAAAGATAGTGGTAATGTCGGACACCCACATTAAGACGGCTACCGAGGAGTTTAGATTCGTCTGTTCGCGGTATTGCGAGGACGCCGACATGGTAATTCATCTCGGAGACTGGGACAGAGTGGAAGTTCTTACCTATCTTGAGCGCTACCCGCTTGAAGCCGTGTCGGGAAATATGGATGATTATTCGATCAAACAGAGGCTGCCGGCTCAAAAGGTTGTAAAGGTGGGCCGTTTTCGCCTGGGGATCGCACACGGATGGGGACCACCCGCCGGGATTCGCAAAAGGGTAAGCGGGCAGTTTGACCAAGTCGACGCAATACTGTTTGGCCATACGCATGAACCGATAATGGCCCGGGAAAGCGGGGTACTCTGGTTTAATCCCGGATCGGTTTTTCATGGCCGGGGAAACTGCCCCGGATCGTTAGGGCTTCTAAAGATAACTGATGGAATCGAAGGTGAAATCATCGAGATCGATGGTTTTACAGGACCCCACGCATAGAGGAACGGCAAAGAGGTGCACAATCTTTGGGCTCCATGGCGAGTTGACTACATTCTTGGCAAAAAACCGCCTGGTTGTATTTTTTGCAGAGACTACCACGGCCAGTCCGACGAGGAACGTCTAATCCTGCACCGGGACGGCCTGGCAACAGTAATGATGAACAGATTTCCCTATAACAACGGGCACCTGCTGGTTTCTCCCGTGCGTCATGCCTCCAGCCTCGAGGAATTGGGCACCGATGAGGAGCACCGTCTTATGGCTCTGGTAAAAAGGTCCACGCGCATACTGCGTGGGGTCATGCATCCCGATGGATTCAATATAGGGTTGAACATCGGGCGGGAAGCCGGAGCGGGCTACGAGGAGCATCTTCACTTCCACATCGTGCCCAGATGGCGGGGAGATACCAACTTCATGGCCGCCCTTGCCGATATTCGCAGTATCCCCGAACACATTGAGCAGTCCTACTTAAAACTTTTACCACTTTTCAGGAAGGAGAGCGTTGATGAAGCTCTTTAAGCTGATCATAACCCTGATAATTCTTAGCCTGGTCGCCGTTTTCGCTTATCAAAACCGTGAGATCTGGCTACAGACCGAGTCTATGAAATACAACCTCTACCTGTTAAACAAAACTTTTAGCGTAAAGCTCTATCTTATCGTTGGGATATCGCTGCTG
Organism: Deltaproteobacteria bacterium; assembly: GCA_021780695.1. Taxonomy (GTDB): domain Bacteria; phylum Desulfobacterota; class Syntrophobacteria; order Syntrophobacterales; family Syntrophobacteraceae; genus SbD1. The sequence goes on along the minus strand of JAJXYD010000001.1, from coordinate 43,260 downwards.
GTGGGTTTTTTTGTGGGTTTGAGCGCATTTTTAAAATTACATTTTAAAACTCGCCGTCAGCTAAAGCTCGAACGTAAAGGAAAGAAGCTTGCACAAACTGAGGCCTCCAAGGCACAGCCCCCCCTTGAACCGGCAAGTTCGTCGGTTTCCAGCGCGCCCGACTCCGGAATGGAAAAGGAAAGCTGACCAACTACTGCATATATGTTCCCTGCCTGCCCAAAGTGCTGGCGGACAAAAGCGGAGCTCCAATGACAGCCGAAATAAGACAAGCAAGGCCCTCATCGCCCGGAAAATCTGGTAAACCATCTTCGGGGTCCCGATCCGATACTTCAGCCAAAGGCGCCCCCTCCCCTCAGAGCCCGGGATTATCTTCAGCGGCCAAGATAGCCCAAGTGATCGGGGATCTGCCCCCGATGCCCCATATAGCCACGCAAGTACTGGACAAACTCGCCGACGAAGATGCAAACCCAAGAGAGATAAACGCGCTCATTACAAAAGACCCCGCGCTTGCAGCCAGGGTTCTCAAGGTTGCCAATTCGCCAATGTACGGCGCATCCCGATCGATTGCCACCCTAAATGACGCCCTTATGTTTATGGGATTTGACTCCATCAGTTCCCTGATTATGACGGCAGTGCTCAAGGGGATGTATTCGAAGGTGGGGCTGGCTGAAAAGCTCCTCTGGGAGCACTCGGTTGGCTGTGGACTGGCGTCCAGAAAAATAGCCGATGCGATCCGTTACCGGCGCAAGGAGGAAGCCTATCTGGCCGGATTAATGCACGACGTGGGCAAGACAGCGCTCTTTTTGCATGCCCCTGACGCTATGGGAGAAATCCTGGAAAGTGTCTATAATGACGAAAGTGACTTCTTTGGAGCCGAAGAGCGCAGGTTTGGCTTCAATCATGCCATGGTGGGCGGGGCGATAGCGACCAACTGGCGTTTCACGGCGGAGATCGAAGAGGCGATAGCCAACCACCATCAGCCGGAGCTAAACAGTTCCACAAATGAGCTCATCCCCATAGTGAGCGCGGCCAATGCCGTCTGTCACAAACTGGGAGTGGGACCGATACGCAAGCCGGACCTGGACATGGACAGGATAAAAAGTTTCAAGGTCCTTGGGCTTGACGCGGATCGAATCGAAGAAATACTAGCCGAGGTGAGGGAAGCTCTCCAGAGCGAACCCGGGGGACTTTAGAATCCCTTGACCGAATATTTATCCAGGTATCCCCTTGGAGTCACCATCCAGCCGTTCCAGATATAGGTCCGGCTGTTTCCAATGATTACCATGGACTGCATGTCCACTTGATCTACCGGCAGTTCTCCAAGGGTAGCCAACCGTTTCCACTGGTTTTCCCGCGTCGCCCCCCGCACGATCCCCACAGGAGTTTGCGCCGAGCGAAACCGAAGAAGTATCTCGACAGCCTTTTGAAGCAAATCCGGTCTGCTCTTGCTCCTGGGATTATAGAGCGCCAGGACGAAATCGGCCTCGGCTGCGGCTCCAAGCCTTTTTTCAATGACCTCCCACGGGGTCAGATGATCGCTAAGGCTCACGGCGGCAAAATCATGCATGAGCGGGGCGCCAAGTATGGAAGCAGCCGCGTTGAAAGCGGCAATACCCGGGATAACACGCAGAAGAAACGCCGGGGGCATTTGCGGGCTCTGGCCGGAGCAGGGCTTGGGGGCCGCCGGGACTTTATCCCACTCCAGAACCTCGATGTGCCCTTGCCTGCAGATATCAAGCACAAGGCCTGCCATTCCGTAGATACCAGCATCGCCGCTCGATACCAGGGCGACATTTCTTCCTGCCAGGGCATAGTCTATCGCCTCGCGGCAGCGCTCGACTTCCTTTCGCATACCGCTCGAAATGACGCTTTTATCCAGGAGCAGCTCCTTTACCAGGTCCAGGTAGGTTTTGTACCCAAGGACCACTTCGGCCGCTTTTAGCGCTTCGAGCGCTTCCCGGGGGATATAGGATTTGTGTCCGGGCCCAAGCCCTATTATCGAGAGCCTACCCTTGCAACCGCCAGAGTGCAGTTGCCCCTTTTCCTTTTGGACACAAGCAACTTGCTCGTCCCCGCACTCCAAAGAGCGCTCGCTTCGCATACGGATTCAACTCCTGCATGCCTGGCAACCGTTTCCGACGGATTAGGAACGTTAATTCCCTCAATATCCTGACGGGCGCAAAAATAAATGGGCCGGTCAAACACCTTGACCGCCTCCAAGAGCCCAACCTCGTCGGCCTTGATATCCAGGCTTGCGAAATTTTTTATGGAAAGAGGCGCCAGAGCGCTTTCCATAAGTTTGTCTCTAATAAATCCGACTATTTCCTCACAACTCGTGCCTCTATTGCACCCGATGCCGACCACAAGGTTGCGCGGTCTGATTTCCAGACATTGAACTCCCCGTGGGGCGAAAGATTCACAGACCCATATACCGGCAATGGCGGAAAACTTCGCTATACCCTCTCCCGGTTTTACCTGGTGGAAACCGTGGTCAGGCGGCAGGTATTGGAGAAGGAGCTCTTCGGGATCAAAAATCCAGAGAGGGACGTCATCCAAGATAAGCGCCTGGAGCCTGGCGACCATGGCGATGTTTTCGATCTCCAGTCCGGCTTCCCTGGCCGCAAGGTCTATGGCGGGCTTTTCCTGAATGTCCGAGGCGGTAGTAATAACGGCCCTTCCCCCAGTCAGAGCTGCGAGCTTTCCGGCCAGCTCGTTTGCCCCGCCGATATGACCTGAAAGCAGGCTTACAGCAAAAGCGCCGCTTTGGTCAACAACTACGACGGCGGGGTCCCGGGTCTTGTGTTCGAGCATGGGAGCCGCCATGCGCACCGCAATGCCGCAACTCATTATGCACACGATGGCCTCATAGGACAGCCATGCAGGGCCGAAGGCATCGGATAGACGCTCGAAGGCAATCATACCGGGCAGTGCGTAGCGGCTGAGGCAAAAACAGCTGCACCCCGGGATATGAGAGGAAAGGTAGCCGGCCAGTTCAGCCCCCTTTCGGGTCAGAGCAAAAATCGCGGTTCTAGCCGTTTTTTCGACCATCCCGGTACTGATGACTGAAGGATTCGTCATAGAGCTTGGACCTTTTGCCCCCTTCGCCTCCGCCAAAGACTTCGCCAACCAAAATTATGGCCTGGCGTCCGATTTGCTCCCCGCGCACCCGGGAGGCGATATTTTCCAGCGTTGCCCGCAGAAATTTTTGCTCCGGCCAGCCGACCCGATAAGCCACCATGACTGGAGTATCAGCCGGATAATGGGTCAACAGTTGCCCGACGACCTCTTCGATGCGCTGGACGCTCAGATAGATTAGCATAGTTGCCCGGTGGGAGGCCAGAGTCTCCAGGCTTTCCTTTCCCGGAACAGGGGTTCTTGCCCCAAGCCGAGTCAAAATAACGGTCTGGGATATCTCGGGGATCGTCAGCACTTTTTTCATGGCGGCAGCCGAGGCGAATGCGGCAGTAACTCCGGGTACAACCTCATAGGGAATATTATCGCGATCAAGAAGCTCCATTTGCTCGTGGAGCGCGCCATAGAGGCCGGGGTCGCCGGTATGGAGCCTCACCACACTTTCTCCGGCTTCATAGCCTTGCCTAAGGAGCCCGTGAGTCTGTTCGAGGGTAAGCGAAGCGCTGTCAAAGGCGAGGACATCTTTTGCACAGTAGCTCAGCAATGTTTTGGGCACCAGGGAACCGGCGTAAACGACGCGATCGGCTTTCTCAAGCAGCCGCATTCCTTTTACGGTAATGAGTTCGGGATCTCCCGGACCAGCCCCGACAAATCGGACAGGCTCATTCATGTCGACTTCCTCTGTGTAAAGGGGCAAACTAAATACGAGCAAGGGGGTTACAGGACTCCCCGCATCTTTTTGAAGATTTAGCTCTTTTTCCCATCTCGCAGTGCCCCTGTCAAGCTATGAGGCACGGATAGGAAACTATTGCGAAAAGAAATCCAAATTTTGGCCCTTTGAGGGTACCTTACGTTTTTTTTCTTTTCGAAACAATAGCTTTACACTATATTTAGTAGCATTTAGGTGAATTGTAACCAGGCTGGGAAATCCTGATAAAGGAGAGATAAGATGGGGGACTTTGAACCGATCGTGGTCGCCTTCTGCTGCACCCAGTGAGCATACGCTGCGGCGGACCTGGCAGGTTCGATGCGATTGACGTATCCAAGCAATATCAAGATAGTTAAAGTTCCGTGCACAGGCAGGGTGGCGGTCATCCATCTTATGAGAGCCATTGAAAAGGGCGCTGACGGTGTTTTTGTGGCCGGCTGCATGGAGGGCGACTGCAAATATCAATCAGGCAACATCCGGGCGAGAAAGCGCGTCGAATATGTAAGGCAACTGCTTAAAACCATTGGACTGGAGCCTGAGCGCGTGGCCATGTACAACCTCTCCTCCGGCGAAGGTCCCCGGTTTGCCGAAATCAGCAAAGAGATGACCGAAAAGGTACGAAAGCTTGGGCCCAGCCCGATAAGAAGACGGGATGGCACGGAAAAAGCCGCCTGAATTCAGAAACTTTCCCCCTGAGGCCCTAGGGCCTCAGGGGGTTTTTGCTTCCCCAGGCAAAGCATTATCATCCTGGTATTTTAATTCATGGAGCTTTGCGTATTTCAAAAATGTCCCCAGTCCTTTGGAAAGAGATATTACAAACCCGTCAAAGCCCGATATAAAGCCGCGGCGCAGAAAATAGTTCCTAAAAAACATCCACGCGCCCCGCAAGAGGGCATCGGAAGGTCCTGCCCTTTTGCCGACGGCAAACATTTGCGCGGCCTGCTCGGTCGAGTAGCCGTCGAGTTTTTTAAAGAGTTCCGAATAGGAATTGTAGCTGAAATGTTCGATGCAACATTTCAGCGGCTTTGTGACGCCGTCGACGACAAGCCTTTCGTGGGTAAGGCCTTCGAATCGGGACTTAGTTCTTCTGACAAGCCTTGTGACTTCATCGGGCCACCAATCGGTGGACCGGATCCATTTTCCGTGAAAGAGGTTTTTTCGCCGGAAGGAATAGGCATCGGCGTTTCCGCCGGCAAGCAGTTCCGCAATTTTTTGGGCTGTTTGCCCGGGAATGCGCTCATCGGCATCGAGTATCAGGACCCAGTCGCGGGAGCATTTGTCAAGAGCGCTGTTTTTCTGAGGACCATAGCCCTTCCAGGCTTCGACAAAAAATTGAGCTCCAAACCGGGCGGCGATATCCCCGGTCCGGTCAACACTGCCGCAATCGACTATCACAATTTGGTCGGCAAAGGAAACGCTTTGCAGACAGCCCGGCAGATCCGTTTCTTCGTTTTTGGTAATGAGCGCCACAGAAAGAGGGATTTTATTCATTTTGTCATTCCCGAAAAATATAGGACAGCGTATGGGAAAGATCCCAGTTTCATTTTCCCCAAAAGATCGTATTCCATTTCGGACAATGAAGCTATACTGTTTTAAATTAAATTTCAGTTCATGCGGAGACTTAAAATGGAAGGAATGCACTATGAGGGCTTTATTATCCGCCCTCCCAGCGAAGCGGACAGTTTATTGCTCCAGGTAACACTCGGGTGTTCGCACAACCGGTGTACATTTTGCGGAACCTACAAAGATAAGCCTTTTGCGATAAAAGACGATGCGGTAATCGAGGCCGACATCGACTACGCTGCCCAAAACCTGCAGTTTCTTAAAAGGGTTTTTTTGATCGACGGCGATGCCCTGATTATCCCGCACAAAAGGCTTACGGGGATATTGAGCCAAATTCGGGCAAAGATGCCCTGGGTTCAAAGGGTGGGCACCTATGCGGGAGCAAAAGCAATCCGATCAAAAAGCGACAGTGAACTGGCTGAGCTTCGAGAGCTTGGCTTGGGAATAGTTTATCTCGGTCTGGAAAGCGGAGACGCCCAAGTGCTCCAGGAGATCGGCAAAGGACAGTCGCCCGAGGCCATGATAGAGGCGGGCCAAAGAGTGCGCAACGCCGGCATGAAGCTTTCGGCGATGGTGATTCTGGGGCTTGCAGGCCGCAAAAGATCCCTTGAACACGCCCGTGCAACCGGGAGGGCCCTTTCGGCAATCGACCCCAATTACGCCGGAGTTTTAACCCTGATGATTCACCCCGGCACCGTGCTCGAACGGGAGGTAAGAGCCGGCCGGTTCGAACTGCTTTCCCCCGGCGAGATGCTAAAAGAGCTAAGGGAAATGCTTGCGCACACCAATATGACGCGCGGCATCTTCATTGCCAACCACGCCTCTAATTACCTGCCTCTAAGGGTCAAAATGCCCGCGGATAAAGACAGGGCCCTCGCGATGATCGATACCGCGCTACGAGGCGAAACCGCCCTCAAACCCGAATGGATGAGGGCGCTTTAAGAGAACGCAAACCAGATCCGGTTTCAATCAAGGCCTCTGCTGATCTTTACGGCGCAGAGTTTGCCGCACATCGAGCAGCCTTCGCGATCCTGGGTTATCTGCAGCCTTCTTTTCACAAGTTCCGGGTCGATTGCCTCACGGACCATGGCTTCCCAGTCCAGGTCCCGCCGGGCGATCGACATGCGTTTGTCGGCCTCCGCGGCCCCTGGAAGTCCCTTGGCGATATCGGCCACATGGCCGGCAATGCGTGAGGCCATAACCCCCTGGTAGACATCATCGGCGGTTGGCAGGCCCAGGTGTTCGGCAGGCGTGACATAGCAGAGATAATCGGCCCCGGCGGCCCCGGCGATCGCCCCCCCTATGGCGGCGGTAATATGGTCGTAGCCCGCGGCGATATCGGTTGGAAGCGGTCCCAGGATGTAGAAGGGAGCCCCCTCGCAAAGCCGTTTTTGCAGCAGTATATTTGCCGTAATCTGGTTAAGGGGCACATGGCCTGGCCCCTCGATCATGACCTGCACGTTTCTTTTGCTCGCCCTTTTAGCCAGTTCGCCAAGGATCATCAACTCTTCGAGCTGGGGCCCGTCGGTTGCGTCATTTATCGCCCCCGGCCTGAAGCCGTCACCCAGGCTAAGAGTTACGTCATATTTGTAGGCTATGTCCAAAAGATCGTCAAAATATTCGAAAAGCGGGTTTTGGGCGCGGTTTCTGCGCATCCAGTTCATCAAGATCGAACCGCCGCGGCTGACACAGGGCATGATGCGCTCATAGCTTTCGAGTTTTTTGACCGAATCCAGAGTCACGCCGCAATGGACGGTGATATAGTCGATCCCCTGGGCACACTGGTCCTCAATGGTTCTTAGAAGCTCTTCGGCTTTCATCGTATCAAGGGATCTGTGCTGGCCCACCATTTCGGCGGCCAACCAATAGATGGGAACGCATCCGACAATTACGGGAGAATTTTCGAGGTAAAATTTTCTAAAGGCCGGCAGCTCCCTGCCGGTCGACAGATCCATTATGGAATCGGCGCCGGCCTTAATGGCGGCATCGAGCTTTTCCTTTTCCACGTCCATCGAGCAACATTCCCCGCTCGTCCCAAGGTTGGCATTGACCTTGGTCTTGAGGCCTTTGCCAATAGCCTTTGGAACCGCGAGCAAATGCTTGACATTCTTTGGAAGAACGGCCACCCTTGCGGCGATCGACTCTCTTAGCTGTTCGGCGGAAACCGGTTCGTTTTGGACCGCCTTTATCATCTCTTCGGTTACTATTCCTGCCCTGGCTGATTCAAGCTGCGTAGCCATCGCTTTTTCTCCATAAAAAAGGCGTAGGAACCCGCAAAGAAAATTGTCTGCGAGATAATCGCCCTAAAAGATAAAGGCTGCCCCAAAAGAACAGCCTTTTGAAAACTTTTTTAGCCGTTCCTCCGCCGGAGCAAAGTTCTTCCGGCCGGAAATATAAATTCCCTGGAGAACCCGCGTTTAAATTCCAGGCCACTCGATCTCGAAGCCGAATGGGCCCGACCCCTTCACTTCAAAGTAACAAAGGGATAGCTATAATACAAAACCTCGCTCTAGTCCATCCCAAGCCCCTCAATTTTTCTCCTCCGACAATGTAATTATAATCTTTGTTGCCTTCTCAAACATCTGGGAAAAATGTGAGCCCACAGGAAACCGAGGGGCACTGATCTTAGGGGATGAGTCGCCGATTTTTCGGGGCCAGAGCTCTGCTTTTCCCACACATTTTGACATCATCGGGCAAGAGCCTTTCATAACCATCCGATTTACCTCATACAATAATCTTTCCAGCAAGATCGCTCACCCCTTTTCTCCCCACTTCACTCACCGCTTGAATTTGGATCTACAGGTTTTAATATCTGTTATGTTTTAAAATTTCATCCAACCTACAGATTTGCATCCAAAAGGTATTATTTGACGATAGTACAACATTATTATCAAACGACCATATTTTTATTACTTTATGAAGGTTCAAGGAACCGAGTTGGCGGAGCTTTATAAAAACATTATCAAACATACCTAAAATATTGATATGCTAAATACTTACTATTGCAACGGCATTATTAAAGTTATCGAAATATGGTTTGATGACGATATTAACTTCGATATTCCCAATGCCGACATTATCGTATCTTATTCTAGAAGCAGGCCTTTCAATCCAAAAAGATGGCTATACAGTTATACAATTCTAATAAATCTGGCTATCTCTTCGAAGATTCTGTTGGAGAACATGGACACTATGACGGTACGTCAGATTCGCCGTGCTGAAACCAACGATGGGACTGAGTGTGTCTATTATAGAAATCCAACGCCTCAAAACATTAAAGAATTTGTTACTTTTTATAACGATTTCGCAACCGCCTTCGGGCTTTCAACTGCCACCTTCCAACGTCTGGCCTTATTTGACAGATACGGGCTTTTAGGGCTCTCCGAGGCAAAATCAAAGGGCAAAAGCCTTGTCTGGCACGCCTACCTTACCCACAGGCAACATGGCCGGGCCATGGCGCTTCTTTCAGCATCGGGGCGCCGTTGGAACCAGAATAAAACGACCTGCAATCTTATCAGCCGTGCCAATCGACTTCTGCATTTCCAGGACATGGTCTCGTTAAAAGAGCAAGGATATCGATTTTATGATTTCGGAGGCTGGTATTCAGGCACTGAGGATCGAAAACTCCTTCAGATTAATAGTTTCAAGGAGCGTTTTGGAGGCAGCATCGTCTACGGATACGACAGCGAGGAGCCTCTTAACCTTAGAGGCCGGCTCTATCTGGCGTATTGCCCGCTCAGGTGGCGTTTTTGCAACCCTCAAACCTTAAAGGAGTTCCGAAGGCGCCGCAGGGAAGCAGCCGCGCCAGCGACACACCACCAAAGCGCCTGGTCGTTTTTAAACATGGCAGGTGATGGGGGCGGAATGGGAAAATCGCCCCCCGGGATTTCATCTGCCAGGGGGAAGAGGGCAATACTGTTGACTTAATCTCTGTTTGTCCCACGCGAAGACGCGAAGCCGCGAAAATTGAACCCGGGGAAAGTGCGATTTCGCACTGGTCTTGGGTGGCTAATTCAAGCCTGGATCGCTCAGGTCAATCCGGACACCTTTCCTATTGTGTTTCTTTGATATCTTTTTTTCGCGTCTTCGCGTCTTCGCGTGAGCCTAAATCAACAACATTGGGGGGAAGAGGGAGACTACCGGTTATCTTTAATGGCGCCAAAACCATTCACTGTTGTATGCGAAAACATACGAGGCCGCAGGAGCCAAAGAAGGCGGCCTTGGGCACCTTGAGCGAGCGAATTTAATTCGACCGACCTTATCGCGCCCTTACTGTTATTTTCAAAGAAATGTCTTGATCGATGCAATAAAACAAAGAGCCATCATAAATCCGAGCGTATCTGGTTCATTTTTTGCTCTTTGCGACGTAATCCTTCTCATACCGCAAAAAATGGAAAGCAAAGGAACATGGACCAGGCCGCGAAGGCAGGTGAAAGGGATTCGCCTCGCCAGGGAAGGACAGGTCAGCTTAAGGGCCTGCACCTTGACTTTCCCGGGATTTGAAAGGCTCTATGATGTCACACAATTTTACCATCGCAAGGGTTCGGGAGCTACTGCTCTGTTTTTTTTCAGGCAAGTTCGGGCAAAGCTTGATAATAGCGCCGCTCTTGGGAGCGTGTTTGATTGCAGCGGCCCCCATTGCCCATGCCGCTACCTACTACGTATCGACTTCGGGAAAGGACTCAAACCCGTGCAGCTCCTCGGCGCCTTGCGGCTCCATCGACTACGCGGTAAATAACATAGCGCTCAAACCGGGCGATACGATCATGGTTGCAGACGGGACCTATTACGAAAGCGACGGAGCAAATCAGCCGGGAGTCTACTGGCGCATTGCAACCAGCGGCACCTCAGACCACCCGATCACCATCGAGGCCCAAGATTACGGCAAGGCAATCATAGACGGATCCAAGAGTTCGGGGGGCGACGGCACAGGGGTCTACCTGGAGGCGAACTACGCCACTTTTATAGGTTTTGACATTCAAAATTACGGCACCCACGGAATGATGATTTTTGGCAGCAACGTAAGCGTAAAGAACTGCACTATCCATAACAACGGCAATGCAGCACCGGACTCCTCCAACCAGGGGATGGATGGAATCTATTCAGCCCCCGGCACTACCGGCATTTTGTTGGACAGCAACATTATCTACCAAAACGGCAGACTCACCTTGGCCGACAACGCCAGCGACCAGGGCATTTATTTTTGCAGCAATCACTCCACCATCCAAAACAACCTCATCTACGGCAACGCTTCCTTCGGCATTCAGCTTGCCGGCTACGACAGTGCGGCCGGCTACAACATAATAACAAACAACACCATAGCCTCAGAAAAATATCGCGGAGCCATTTTGATGTGGGGCGAAACCACAGGCTACGAGGTGGGCGACACGGTGCAAAATAACGTTATGTACGACAACAACGCCGCCGATGCGACAACGAGTCAGGACATCGACTATCTTACCGACGGGGGCAAGCACATAGTTCGCAACAATATCAGCTACGGAAACCCTTCAGGGGCGATCGGCACAAATGATGAGACCGGCGCGGCCAATACCTACTCTAACAATCTAGCCTCCAATCCACTGCTCACATCTACCTACCATCTCGAGGCCGGGTCTCCCGCGATCGGATCGGGTTATGCCGAGTATACCCCGGCCTATGATCTAAGCGGTGCGGCTCGAAGCCCAAGCAGTGTAGACCTTGGCTGCTATGCGATGCCGCAAACGCTAACGGCCCCCCAAGGGTTGCATTTAATAGTGCAATAGAGGCCGCCATTTGCGGGGCTGATAAGCTAAAAGCCTATATCCGATTTTTTTAAAAAAGACCTTCCGGGCGGGCAAAGCTTCGCGTCTGCCCACTGGGTTATCGCATAAGAGAGCTGAGCGTAAGGGCGGGGTTTTAAGCCCCGCCCGATAAAAAGGCTATTTTTCCCCGATCCATGTCATGCAATCATGGCCCATTAAATCGGCCTCTTTTGTCTCCATCCCCCGCTCTGCCCGATAAACACCCTAACGGGGCTTACTCTATGCCCGCATAAGAGATCTTAGGAGATGGGGTTTGGCTTTTGGGAAAACTCAAACAGGAAGAGACGACGCCCTATTTATCGCCTCGTCTAGCCTCAAGGTTTTATCTTCCCAAGCTCTGCTTACGGCCTTTTCGCTTGGCTTCAACATGTACCTGGCCAGAACCCTTTCCACTACCCTGTTTGCCCTGATAATGGTCTATGGGGTTGTAAATTCAGTAGTGAGGGTGCTTAGCGATTTTGGCATATACGCCACCCTGGTGCAAAAAGTTCCAGCTTTAATAAGCAGAGGGGAAAAGGAAACAGCCGTGGGGCTCATGAGATTTGTCCTCGTAAATCGCCTTGCATTCGCAGGAGCGGCCTCATTAGCAGTGGCCATCAGCGCGGGGCTGATTTCCAGGCTGTTTCTTAAGACCGATGCGTATGCGTTGGCGATTCTATTGATGCTCCCGGGGTCATTTTTTGCCTCCGTATCCGATGGTTTGGCGCTAAACTCCCAGGCCCTCAGGCGTTTTGGACTGACGAGCCTGGCCAAACTCGCGGGCGGAATAGCGCTCATAGTCTGCTCGACCACACTCTACCTGTTTTTTGGAGTAAAGGGATATTTAATCGGGCTGGGACTTGGACCCTTTCTGCAAGGCTGCGTTAATTTCGCCGGGCTTCGGGATGTTCTGTTTGCAAAGGGTAGAATGCCGCATTGGTCAAAGACCCTGAAATACTCCTTTCCCTTCTATTTACGCGCCGTGATGCTCTTTGCCCTTCAGGAATCCGACAGGTTGATTACAGGCATCCTGCTGCCACCGGCGGTCTTTGCCGGATACGGAATTGCAAGAAAATTTACCGACTACATCAATTTGTACGGCGAGTCCATTGAGACCCCGATGCTCATAAAACTTGCCGAAACCGCAGGGAAGCACGAGCAAGCCCTTATAAGCGCCTATTCCAAAGTCGCCCGCTACGGGGTAATGGTCATAACGCCGCCATGTCTTGCCATCGCGTGCGCCAGCCCCTTTTTGATGACTCTTTTCGGGGGCAGCCGCTACTCCAGGTATTGGCCGATCCTGGCTATACTCGCAATCTCGCGGGCCGCATACTTTTTGTCCACTCTGTTAGGAGGTCTGATGGTTTTTGTGCTCGGCTCCCCCCTTAAGACACTCTTAATAGATGCGATTCCAGGAATCATAAACCCCGTGGCGAGCATACTTCTTATCTCTCTTTTCGGACAATCCGGCACAGCCTGGTCTCAGCTCATTACATTTATTTGCGCAACCATGGTTGCCCGCTTTTTGCTAAAAGAAATTATACAAACGAGAATATCTTTAGGTGATTTCCAAATCATTTTCTACAGTTTCCTTCCCGCGGCAATAATCGTCGTAGTGGCGCAGACTTTCTCTTCGTCCATACCGGTAATCGCAGTCTGCCTCTTTTTGGGAGCTTTGGTTTTCCTTACGCTCCATTTGATCATGATGGAAGATCGCGATTGGGCGATGGCCCAACGGATTGCACCTGCTTTTTTAATGGCCCCGGCCCTTAGACTAAAACGGTTTATTTCAGCCTCGGGCCATTTATAGGATCCATTGGAATATTGGTTCGCAAACGGGTCAGTGAGGCGCATGCGCCCTTGAGCTCTTTTGGAAACGCTTCCCGACGGGGCCTTTTTAAGGAGAAACGGTTTTATGTGCGGCATCGCCGGATTTATCATAAAATCCGATATTATTTCTTTTGAAAAGTGGCCGGCTGTTCTCAAGCAAATGGGCAACGCCATCCGTTTTCGCGGCCCCGATGACTCGGGGGTTTGGGCCGATGAGGCAGCCGGTGTGGGGCTTTCGCACCGCCGCCTCTCGATTCTGGACTTATCCAAAGCGGGCCATCAGCCCATGATGTCGCTTAATAGACGTTATGTTATGGTTTTTAATGGCGAGATATACAACCATCTCGATTTGCGAAAAGAACTCGATTCTCAAATAAATTGGCGCGGGCATTCGGATACCGAAACTTTACTGGAAGCGTGCGCGGCCTGGGGAGTGGAAAAGGCCCTTAGGAGCACTGTTGGGATGTTCGCCCTGGCGCTATGGGACTGCTCCAATCACATATTGACATTGGCCCGGGACCGTATTGGGGAAAAACCTCTCTACTACGGCTGGAGCGGCAAGGATTTTCTTTTCGGCTCACAGCTAAAGGCCCTGAGAAGCTATCCTTTATTCGCCGAGGAGATCGACCGGAACGTTTTACCGCTTCTTTTTCGCTACAACTATATTCCCGCGCCCCACTCGATCTACCGGGGAATTAAAAAGCTTCCGCCAGGCTCCCTGGTTGCACTGCATGTTAAGACGTGCAAGGCAAACGAATGGCCCAAACCCAAGCTCTACTGGTCGCTCAAGGACATTGCCGAACAAGGGCAGAGAGCTCCTTTGGAGTGCAGCAAGCAAGAGGCCGCAGAAGCGCTCGATGGACTTTTACGAAAGGCGGTGCGCCGGCAGATGGTTGCCGATGTGGCTCTGGGAGCCTTTCTTTCCGGAGGCATAGATTCTTCCACAATAGTGGCCATCATGCAGGCCCAATCCTGCCGACCCGTAAAGACCTTCACCATTGGCTTTAGGGATCCTTGCCACGACGAGGCAAGGCACGCAAGAGCGGTGGCCGGCCACCTGGGAACCGATCACAACGACTTGTACGTCACGGCCGAGGACGCGCTGGACTTAATCCCCGCCTTGCCTCTTGTTTTTGACGAGCCCTTTTCAGACAATTCCCAGCTCCCAACGCTTCTGCTGACCAAATTGGCGCGCGAACAAGTTAGCGTGTCGCTATCCGGAGATGCGGGAGACGAGTTGTTTGGGGGATATAGCAACTACAGAAGCGCAAACCGAAACTGGAAGGTCGTGGGCCGGCTGCCGGCCGCAATGAGATCTCAACTGGCACGGTGGATTGCAGGGATCCCCCAGCCCATCTGGAAGGCAATCCTGGGCTCAAGAGACAAAGCTTTCCTGGCCGGATTGGTTGGTAGTCCAACCCGGGAGCTCTTCTACGATTACCGGATTTCGCACTGGAAGTCTCCCGAGTTGATAACGATCGGGGGGCGGGAACCGGAGACTGTACCAAACGATCCCAGGCGATGGGCAAGGCTCGACTCTTTCGAGCATCACATGATGTTTGTGGATTTAAGCAGCTATCTTCCCGATTGCATACTTGTAAAAATCGACAGGGCGGCAATGGCGGTAAGCCTGGAAACGCGCATCCCTCTGCTCGATCACAATGTGGTCGAGTTTGCCTGGAGACTGCCCGTTTCCATGAAGCTGCGCAGGCATGGCCAGAGCAAATACCTGCTCAGACAAGTACTCTATCGCTACATCCCCCGCAGTTTGGTCGACAGGCCCAAGAAGGGTTTTGGCATCCCACTGGACAGCTGGCTGCGAGGTCCCCTAAGAGAGTGGGCCGAGGAGCTGCTTGGCGAAGGCAGGCTTGCCCGGGAAGGCTTTTTCCGCCCGGCTCCCATACGCAAAACCTGGCAAGAGCACCTTTCAGGCAAACACAATTGGGGAAGCTGTCTATGGGACGTACTGATGTTTCAGCAATGGCTAGAACATACCAACACTCTGCCTGGCAGTTCCGCCTCCGGCCTGCAATAAAGCCTTAAAAATCATCAGGGGTCGTACCCATGCGGATTGGCCTTATCACAGGGACTTTTCTGCCCGTCTTAGGCGGTGTGCAGTGGATGGTCCATTACCTGGCAACCGAGTATTTCAAAAGGGGACACGAAGTGGTGGTGTTTTGCCAAAAGCTGCCCAAAAGCCAGGACGGACCGCTTCCGGTAATACCCGACTACACCCTGGTAAAGGTCGGCCCAAAACCGATCAGGGGGGCACAACGATCGGGCCTGCTGTGCTGGAACTTCACCAGGCAGGTTTTAAAACAGCACTTACAAAAGCCTTTCGATTTGCTTCACTGCCACAATGTGGGGGTTCCAACCCAAATAGGTGCCAGGGTAAAAGCCCACACTGGAATTCCGGTGGCGGCAACCACCTGTGGCGACGACATCATGACAATCCCAACGATCAAATACGGCATTAGACTTATCCCCTACTATGAAGCCATGGTAAAAGAGAATCTGAGTAAAATTGACGTCGTCGCAAGCATCAGCTCCGCAATTCGACGGGAATTGGAAGCCCTTGGGACAACCGCTCGCATTGTCGACATACCAAGCGGGGTGGACTGGGAAAATTTCCAGACAGCAACAAATTGTTGGCTCCAAAAACGACTGGGCATTGGAGAGAAAAAAATCATTGTAGTTTCAGTCGGGCGACTCCACCCGGTCAAAGATTATCCCACCGGACTTCGCGCATTCGCCCTTGCGGCCAGACGGATTCCCAATCTCCATTACGTTATAGCGGGCACGGGAACAAGCGGACTTCAAAAACTGGTTGATGAGCTCGCTATAAAAGAGCGGGTCCATCTGCTCGAAAGTGTGCCGATGTCAGATATCCCAAGCCTACTCCACTCGGCCGACCTTTTTTTCCTTTCCTCACTTTCGGAGGGTTTTGCTCAAGTAATAATACAGGCGCTCAGTTGCGGCTTGCCTTGCGTAGTAAGCGATTGTTCCGGAAACGAGGACCTAACGGGACATCCCGGCGTTGTCACCGCAAAGGCAGCGGATGCGGCTTCCATGGCCCAGGCGTTGGAACTTTTGGCTTCCAACAAGGCCCTGCGCCTAAGAATGGGCAGGCAGGCCCATGATTACAGCAGCCGCTATTCCTGGAGCGCCATCTGCGAGCAATATATCGACATATTCAAACAATTGGCGCCCGCAGTGGCCCTGTGAGTTTTGTGCCCCGATTTTGGCGCTGCCACGGTTGGAACCTCCACATAAAAGCACCAGGGCAAAAAAGAGATTTCGACATGGACGACTTTGAACGCGCCAAGATCATCTATGACACCTATGGCGCCACCTCCTATGAAGACCTCGCGCCAACGGATCCAGGCTATGATGTGTATGCGGATGCCATTAGGAGCGGATGCCGACACAAAGCCGGCGGAGCAAGGGTTTTGGATCTTGGATGCGGCACAGGACGGTGGTTCCACTGTCTGGAAAATATAAGGTTTCTGGTAGGGGTAGACGCATCGCGCCCCATGCTGGCAATTGCAAAGGACAGGCTAAGGCGCGCGGACCAGAAATCCAATGGCCAATGTTTCCCATATGCGCTCATTGAGGCAGATATACGCAGTATTTCGTTTGCCCCGGAAGGGTTTGACTTTATATACAGCACTGGCGTACTAGGTGAATATGTGAAACTGGACGATTACATGCTTAAGTCTATTCTTATGTGGCTATCTAAAGGAGGCATTGCTTTCTTAACTATTGTAGATAGATATTACTATAAACTTAATTCATATCCTTATATTTCAATGCGAAATCGCTTCCTAAAGCTTTTAATACGAGACTTTTTTGAGAATTTTTCAATAGCAACATCCAGTTTTTCCCGTTTATTTTCGTCAAATATTCTTAGGCGTATAGTATCTCTTCATGATTACTCAAATATATACATGACAGAACATGATATTACAACTTTACTTACCAGAATATCCTATCAGTCAAGATCCAATATATATTCATTTCACGATCGAAAGCATCTGCATTTGGGAATTCTATTAACTAAATATTAATAGTTTTGTATATATCATACAATATATCGACTTCTTACATCCTTCCTTCAAGAACATACATCACTATGCCTACAATACCTTTAACATTATGGCCAAACTTCATCTATGATAACGATCACTCGCACCATCATGATAATACATTGGCCTATAATATATCTCAGACCATTATTTTCATTTCTTTATTCTGGTCTTCTTTTGGAAGCTTTATAAGCTATGTTCCTCTCCTTGGTCCATTACTTCTTATAATTGGTTTTATTGTATCAATTTTTGTATCACCGTATCGATTGCGATTTGCCTCTATTCCGTTTTCAATTGTTTTAGTAATGGCTATAATTGACCTCGTTTTTTACTATCCCGATATTGAAACAATAAAACTATACTTTTATTGGGCAGTACTGTTTGCCTCATTTTCAATTTTGCATCGTGACCCTCGTTTTTTACCACGATGCAGTCTCTTGATTATTATATTTATTTTAATTGACTTACTGTTTGTAGGAAAGGATCCTGCCAACGGAAGGTTGTTTATAGATTCATCTTATGGACTTAGCAACCTTACAAATTCAAACGACCTGGCTGACTCATGCGGCTTTGCAATACTCTTTTCGATATGCGCTTTTAGTTACTCGCACTTTGCGATGAAGGTATTTTACGGCCTGACTGCCGTTTCGTGCGCCATTGTCCTTTTGGGTACAGTATCACGAGGAGGACTAATAATTACGACAGTATCACTTTTTCTTTATCTTCTACTGGCCACAAAAAAAATCCGGGCAGTTGAGACATTTCTTATTATATTCTGCTTGTTTACAGTTAGTTACATTACATTCTCGTACTTTATCAATTCCGACATCAGCATGTATGAAAAACGATTTCAACGCGAAGGCCCAAGAGGCGGACTGCTCCAGCTCGGTCTTCGGGTTGTTGAAGAAAATCCCCTGATCGGCACCGGGATAAACGATGTGGAGTCCAATACCGTACGCAGGAACAGTCCGCATAATTTTTTCCTTGCAATCGGAGTCCATTATGGCCTGGCGCCCGCGCTGCTGATGGCTCTGCTTTGGATTATCACCTTGCAAAGGGCGCTCATTCTTTATTTTTCAAAAGAGAGGAAGATTTTGGGTGAGCTGTTAGTGCTTATATTTTTCTTGTTTTGTATTTCATGCATTTCCAACATGATCATGCTGTATTCTTTTTGTGCACTTTATATGTCTAAAATTATTTCCACATCGTGTTAAATCAACAATTAAATTGATATATTTATAATGATAAAATCATTTGCAAAACGTTTTTTAACATTAAAAAATATATGGTCAATAGCACTATACTCCGGAAAAACAATAAATTCATTAGAGCCTCATAATGGAATAACACGACCAATTTTATCATGTAAATCAATAAAAGAAAATGATGTACTAGGTGTAGCCGATCCTTTTATTATAATTCAAAATGACATTACTTATTTATTTTTCGAAATAATAAATCGTAAAAGTGGAAAAGGTGAAATAGGATTAGCATGCAGTAATGCTAATCATAAATTTCGTTATTGTAAGATAATATTATCCGAGCCATTTCACCTATCATACCCTTATGTTTTTAAAAATAAAAATAAATATTATATGGTCCCTGAGTCAGGACAGGCAAATTCAATTAGATTATACAAAGCTTTCAACTTTCCGTATGAGTGGTATTTTGAAACTGAGATTTTGAAAGGTCATCACTATTGCGACACAAGCTTATTCTATTTTAATAATCAATGGTGGCTCTATACCTGCCTACATCAGGACACTCTACTGCTTTTTTATTCGTCTCATTTGCACGGTCCCTGGAAAGAGCACCCCAAGAGTCCGGTAATACAAGGAAACAGAAAGATTGCGCGACCTGGAGGCAGAGTGATTCTAAGCGAGGATGGCTCCATTATCCGCTTCACCCAGGATTGCGCAACGCGCTATGGGCGGCAGCTAAGGGCCTTTAGGGTTCGCACCCTGACAAATGAGGCTTACGAAGAGGAGCAGCTCGGTGAGGGCCCGATCCTAAAACCCGGCGCCTGCCGGTGGAATCGAGCAGGAATGCACCATATCGATCTTGTTAGAGACTCCGATGGGGGTTGGCTGGCGTTGGTAGACGGCTACCGCATAGGTCTTGCAAGGAAGTTTTAAAACAAAATTCCACTGTCTTAGACAAACATGTCAGGTAAGAAAAAATTTCGAATTCTTCACATCATCGGTCAACTCGGAAAGGGAGGAGCCGAAAATCAGTTGTGCCTTCTTCTCGAATCCCTTGCGGGTCGCTATGAGTTTTTTGTCATTTTCTATCGGCCCGAGAGCCTGGATCATCTCGATCGTCTTCTAAGAGCGGGTGTCCAGGTAAGGATAATCGACAAGGAGGCAGGACTTGCCGGACGCCTCCGATTTCTTTTCAAACTCACTATCCTTGTGCGACAGATATCGCCTGACATAATCCAGACGTGGCTACCTTCGGCAAATTTTTGGGGCTGTCTGGGAAAGGTCCTCTCCGGGGTCAGAGCTGCAACGATAGCCTCGATTAGAAACTTTCCGCAAAAGCCCGATCTGGCTGAAAGGCTCTCCGAGCAGGCGGCCCGCTGGGCAAGTGATGCAGTGATCGCCAACTCCCTGGCGGCCAAGCGCACAATCATCTCCAGGGGGATTGGGCAGAAAAAGGTAAGGGTTATCCACAATGGGATTTCATCCGCATGGGAGGTGAGGACAAAAAGAGATGAAATCCAACGGGAACTGCTGATTCCCGCCAACCGTTTTGTTGTGGGGACAGTCGGGAATTTAAGGCCGCCCAAAAATCACCAAATGTTTCTACGCGCCGCGGAGCGATTAAAAGATCACCTTCCAAGGCTTCACTTTGTCATCGTCGGAGAAGGCGAACTAAGGGGGCAAATGGAAGAGTGGATAAAAAGATGCGACCTCGGCGGCGTGGTCACTCTCACCGGAAAGCGAAGCGATATCCCGCGCGTACTGAGGACACTGGATGTCTTCGCGATGACTTCCTTATCCGAGGGATTACCAAACGCGATAATGGAGGCTATGTCCGCGGGTCTACCGATAATAGCCACAAATGTCGGGGGCATTCCGGAACTGTTGACAGATGGCGTAGACGGGTTGCTGATTGGGAAAAATGACCTGGAGGGGTTTATTAACGCTATCGAGTTTGCGGCTTTAAATCCGGAGCTCTGTCATAGCCTTGGAAGGCGGGCCCGCATGACCGTCAAAAGCCGGTTTTCCATTGAGAAAATGAGTGAGTCAACTTCCCGGGTCTACGAGGAACTGCTAAGGAATCGCCGGTAAGGACTCAGGGCTTTCAGTTTCGGTTTTAAGCCTTGTCATAAATTGAGGGCGACAAAGATGGAATTAATCGATCTACGGGTTCAGCAGGAAAAGATCAGAAACACTCTCGACAGGAATATTAACCGGGTCCTCGATCACGGTCATTACATCATGGGGCCTGAAATAAATGAACTGGAAGAAAAACTTGGCGACTTTGTGGGCTCAGCACATGCAATCAGCTGCGCCTCGGGGGCCGATGCCCTTCTTCTTTCCCTTATGGCCCTGGGTGTGGGTCCGGGCCATGCGGTTTTTACCACACCCTTTACTTTCGTGGCCACCGCCGAGGTTATCAGCTTGCTTGGGGCGACTCCCATATTCGTAGACATCGATCCCAAAACTTTCAGTATGGACCCGCGTGAACTCGAAAAAGCCATTATCGCCCTGCCCTCACGCAATTCCTGCATGTATCGTTACCGTTTCAAAGCCCCTCTTATCCCCAAGTGCGTCATTACGGTAGACCTTTTCGGCCTTCCCGCCGATTATGAGTCGGTCGAGGCCATAGCCAAGCGTTACTCTGTGTCTGTAGTCGAAGATGGGGCACAGGCTTTCGGAGCGCAATACAGGGGCAAAAGAGCCTGTTCTTTTGGCCAGATAGGCTGTACGTCATTTTTTCCCGCAAAGCCTCTGGGCTGCTATGGCGATGGGGGGATGTGCTTTACCGATGAGGAGGCCCTGGCCTCGATCCTGCGCTGCCTGCGGGTCCATGGCCAGGGAAGGCACAAATATGAAAATATAAGGATAGGGATTAACAGCCGGCTGGATACCTTGCAGGCAGCGATCCTTTTGGCCAAATTCGAAATTTTCTCCGAAGAAATAGAGCTTCGAGAGAAAGCGGCCCGAAGGTACGGGGAACTTTTGGGCGATAACCCCACGATAGAAGTTCAAACAGTTCCGCCGCACTGCCGCAGCATCTGGGCCCAGTATTGTATTCTGGTAAAAGAGGCAAAGAACCGTTTGCGCGTTTTGGAAACTCTGGGGGCCGAGGGTATCCCAACGGCCATCTATTACCCAAAACCCCTGCATCTGCAGCAGGCATTCGCACCTCTGGGCTACAAGCCCGGAGACTTCCCGGTCAGTGAAGATATTTCCTCCAGGATTTTTAGCCTTCCAATGCACCCGTACTTGCGCCCCCAGGATCAGGAACGGATCGCGCAACTTCTAAGCCGGATTTAAGGGGCAATATTGTTGATTTAGGCTCACGCGAAGCCGCAAAGGTGCAAAAAAAGAGATCAAAGAAACACAATAGGAAACGTGTCCGGATTGACCTGAGCGATCCGGGCTTTAATTAGCCCTCTAAGACCAGTGCGAAATCGCGCTTTTTCCGGGTTCAATTTTCGCGGCTTCGCCTGGGACAAACAGTATCGGTTCTAGGGGGGCGGCTGGTCGATTAAAGCGCCTCATCATCTGCGGCCGAAAGGAAAAGAGCCACATGCTAGAGAAGCCAACCTGTTCCATAGCCGTGGTGGGTACGGGTTACTGGGGCAAAAATCTTGTGCGAAGCTTTTCGCAACTGGGGGCATTGAAATTTATTTGCGACTCCTGCCAAAGCACGCTCCTGGAGCTGGCGGAAAAATATCCGACCGTTGAGGCCTCTACAGAGCTTAGAGACATTTTAGATAGAGGGGAAATTGACGGGGTCTGCATTTCCACTCCTGCGGAGACCCACTATGAACTCGCCCGAAAGGTTCTGCTGGCAAACAAGCATGTCTATATAGAGAAGCCGTTTGCATTGGACGAAAATGAGGCCGCGGAACTTATTGAACTGGCCGCAAAGCGTGATCTGGTCCTTATGGTCGGACACCTTCTCCAATATCACCCAGCTTTTGTAAGACTCAAGCAATTGGCCCAAAACGGCGAGCTTGGCCGCATCAACTATATCTATTCCAACCGGTTGAACCTTGGGAAAATCCGGCGGGAAGAAAATTCCCTGTGGTCCTTTGCTCCCCACGACATTTCGATGATACTTTCCCTGGCCGCAGAAGAACCCGAACGAGTGATCTCAATCGGGGGCTACTACCTGCATGAAAAGATAGCCGATGTCACTACAACGCACCTGGAATTTCCCTCGGGGCTAAAGGCTCATATTTTTGTATCGTGGCTCCATCCGATAAAGGAGCAGAAGCTGATCGTGGTTGGAGAGCGCAAAATGGCGGTATTCGAAGATACCAAACCATGGCCGGACAAACTGCTGCTCTATCCTCATACAATACAGTGGCGCGATAATTTACCAATACCAACAAAGGCAGATCCTGAGCGTATAGATATAACTCAAAAAGAACCTCTAGAGGCTGAATGTGAGCACTTTCTGTCGTGTATATCAAATAGAAAAATTCCTATTACTAATGGAATAGAAGGAATTAGAGTACTTAGAGTTTTAAATGAAGCTCAAACATCTTTAGATAAAAACAGAATAAAAATAAATAATACAAACAAAAAAAATGGTTTAAATATTAGATCAAATGGAAATAAAAATCTATTTTATAAAAACTTAAAAAACATAACTTATTTTATTCATCCTACGTCAAGTATTGATGAAAATGTTATAATTGGAACAGGCTCTAAAATATGGCACTTTTCCCACATAATGTCTGGAACAAGGATTGGAGAAAATTGCACAATAGGTCAAAATGTTGCTATAGGCCCCGATGTAATAATAGGCAATAAATGCAAGATCCAGAACAACGTAAGCATCTACAAGGGGGTTAGCCTCGAAGAGGGTGTTTTCTGCGGCCCTTCAATGGTTTTTACCAATGTATACAATCCCAGAGCCCACATAAGGCGGATGGGACAAATACGCACAACTTTAGTAAAACAGGGCGCGACTTTGGGGGCCAATTGCACCATTGTCTGCGGGGTTGTAATCGGTCGCTATGCCTTTATAGGCGCGGGAGCGGTTGTAACCAAAGACGTTTCGGACCATGCGCTTGTAATGGGCAATCCGGCTCGAAGGGTCGGATGGATGTGCGAATGCGGATGCCGGCTAAGTGAAGACCTGATCTGCCCGGAATGCTCGGCGGTCTTTAAATTTACCGGCGACAATCGCCTGGCGCGGGCGCACCCGAGGGCAACATTTCAGCCTGTGGGCGGACCCGATTGGGACTCGCCTCAAACCTCCGAGGCCAGAGGGGAGGTGCTCCGTGAGGATACTAACGGTCTGTAACGCCTACCCTTCGGCCGAAAAGCCCTGGGAAGGACCAGCTATCGGGGTGCAGGTCCAAGGACTAAGAAAGCTCGGCCTGGATGTCCATGTGCTCCACCTTAAAAGGCAGGCGCTGGGGCAAAGAGTCTACCTGGGAGCTTATCCAAAAATTCGGCGGCTTTTCCTGGAAGGAAAATTCGACATCCTCCACGTTCAGTACGGAGGCGTTCAAGGTTTGCTGGGCTCATTGGCAGCAGGCAGAAGGTGCGTAATCACCTATCGGGGGACCGATCTTCACGGGGGATTTGCCCAAAACCATGGAGAAAAAATCCGTTATTGGACCGGTGTACAATGCTCCAGACTGGCGGCGGCAAAATGTGGGGCATGCATAGTTGTTTCAAAAAATCTCCTTTCATTTTTGGGAAGCCGGGCACAAAAGGCCTCGGTTATTCCCAGCGGGGTCGATTACAACCGTTTTTTCCCCATGGATAAACAGGAGGCAAGAAAAAAGCTGGGCCTTTGCGAGGATGCCCGATACATCCTGTTTTGTGATAGCGGGGCAGACCCTGTGAAAAGACGCGATCTGGCCGAACGAAGCTTTGGGCTTGTACGGGGATTTTTTCCCAAAGCGTCCCTGCTGCTTCTTACCCGCGTGGCTTTTAGCGAAGTACCCCTCTACATAAATGCCGCGGATGTCTTGCTTGTAACTTCCCAAAAAGAGGGTTCGCCCAATATCGTAAAGGAAGCCGTAGCGTGCAATGTGCCCGTTGTGGCCGTGGAGGCAGGAGATATTGGAGCTATCATTTCCGGGCTAAGCAACTGTTACATGACCCCAAGAGAGCCGGGGGCAATCTCCCGGACTCTCATAAAAGTTCTTGCCGCCGGTCGCCGCTCCGAGGGCCGGGAGAAAATGAGATACCTTCTGGATAACGAAAACATTTGCCGAAGGGTTTTATCAGTCTACAACGACATGAAGCTTGCGCATAGAACCCATTCCTATTGAGACACAGGGCTATGGCCAGATTTGTGACAATTGTCGGTACCCGTCCGCAATTTATCAAGGCGGCTTCCATTTCCTTAAAGCTTAAGGCCATGGACGGCGTAGAGGAAATTGTGGTCAACACCGGACAGCATTACGATAAGGAAATGTCGGAGATATTTTTCGAGCAACTCGACCTGCCCGCCTTTAAGCACCACCTCGGGGTTGGATCGGGATGTCACGGCGCACAGACCGCAAGGATGCTCGCGGGGATCGAGGGGGTTCTAAGACAGGAAAACCCCGACTGCACCATCGTATACGGGGATACCAACTCGACTCTGGCCGGAGCTCTTGCGGCTGCCAAACTAAATATCCCGCTGGCGCATATCGAGGCCGGGCTGCGCTCATTTAACCGCCAAATGCCCGAGGAGATCAACCGTATCTTAACCGATCACGCAGCCGACAGGCTCTTTGCGCCCACGCGCAAAGCCACCGCCAATCTAATCAGGGAAGGCATTGCGGAGGATAGAATATTTCTGGTGGGAGACGTGATGTTTGATGTGGCAATTCGCTACGGAGCCAAGGCCCAATGTGAGAGTAAAATACTTTCACAGCTGGGTTTAGCTCCCAAAAACTATATTCTTGCCACAGTGCACAGGGCAGAAAATTGCGATGACGTCTCCAGGCTCAGCGCAATATTTGAAGGACTAAATCGCGCCGCTTCCAGCATGCCGGTGATTTTACCTCTACACCCCCGCACCCGCAATGCTCTTGCACGGGCAGGCTTTTCGGGCAAAATCGGCAGGAACTTTCAGATTACCGGGCCCGCGGGCTATCTGGACATGACAATGTTAGAGAAAAACGCATCGGTTATCGCCACGGATTCGGGCGGCGTGCAGAAGGAAGCATTTTTCCATCGTGTGCCGTGCATCACCTTGCGCGAGGAAACCGAATGGGTGGAACTGGTCGAGCTTGGCTGGAACAAGGTGGTAAAACCTGTGGAGGGCAAGGCGATTTGCGAGGCCATCACATCGCGTCTTGGACACAGCGGACAAAATGGCTCTCCCTATGGAGACGGAAAGGCGGCCGAAAAAATTATCGAAATTTTACTTGGTGGACATCCCTCATGAATATTCTTACCATCAACCATTACGCGGGCTCCCCCAGGCATGGCATGGAGTACAGGCCCTTTTATCTTGCACGCGAGTGGAAACGTTCCAACCATTGGCCCTGCATAGTGGCCGCCTCCGTTTCGCATATGCGACGTGTTTCTCCGCGTGTTCGGGGCACGGCAAGATATGAGCAAATCGACGGAATTTCTTACCTGTGGGTGAAAACACCGCGCTACCAAAAAAATGACTGGCGGCGGGCCGCAAACATGTTCGCCTTCGTCTTCCGGCTCATGACCAATACGCAACGGCTTGCCGGGCTTCGGCCGGACGTCGTAATAGCCTCTTCGACCTACCCTCTGGACAACCTGCCCGCGTTTCTGATCGCAAAGAAAAGCCGCGCAAAGCTTATCTATGAAGTCCATGACCTCTGGCCCCTCTCGCTTATTGAACTGGGAGGGATGTCTCAGGCACATCCCTTCATCCTGCTGATGCAATGGGCCGAAGACTTCGCCTGCAAAAACGCCGACTTGGTGGTCTCTCTTCTGCCCAACGCAGACCGGCATCTGGTCAAACGAGGCATGGCCCCGTCCAAGTTTCGCCATATCCCCAACGGCATCGCTTGCGATGAATGGGAGTCGGCCTCAGAGCGGCTTCCGCAAATGCATGAGCGCGCGCTAAACGGGCTCCACGCACAAGGCGAGTTCGTACTGGGCTATGCGGGCGCTCATGGTATTGCCAACGGCCTGAACACCCTTGTGGAGGCCGCCAGCCTGCTGGAATCGAGTCAGGTTACCATGGTGCTGGTTGGCCAGGGGCCGGAAAAGGAAAAAATTCAATATTTGGCAAGACAAAAGGGGTTGACCAATATGGTCTTTTTGCCTCCTGTTGCCAAATCCTGCATACCGCAATTGCTCTCCAGGATGGACGCCTTGTACATAGGTCTTAAAAAATCGCCCCTATTTCGTTTCGGCATAAGCCCCAACAAACTTATGGATTACATGATGGCGGCAAAACCCGTAATAGGGGCTATCGAAGCATCAAACGACATGGTGTCCCTGGCTCACTGCGGCATATCAGTGCCCGCGGAAAGCCCATCAGCGGTTGCCGAAGCGATAAGGGAATTGATGTGTTTGGATGAGCCGCAAAGAATCGAGATGGGGCTCCGTGGCAAACGCTATCTAAGAGCCGGAAATGATTACAAAGTCCTTGCCGCAAAATTTATCGATTACCTATCGTAGCGATTCTAAAAACGCATTAACGATTGGGCCGATGTAAGTTCCGATAAGTTTGAGCCCATCCTAATGGATTCACAAACGGCAAATGCATTTGCCTCTAAAAAAGTTCCTTTCATCCATGCCACAACTAGGCGAGATATTTTCCAGGGCTGAGATTTTTAAGAAAACGGGCCGAAAAGTCGTAGTGGTCCAAGGCCTGGGGTTTGTAGGCTGTGCGGTTTCGGCCGCTATTGCAGGGGGGGTGGGCACCGATCAGCGTCCACTATATTTTGTGATCGGCGTTGACTTGGACACAGAGCAGGGGCTTTCCAAGATAAATGCAATAAATGCCGGGTTATCTCCTGTGGATTCACCGGACCCGAAATTATCAGAACTTATAAAACGCGGGGCGAGTGAAAATCACAACCTCTGCTGCACTTTTTACGATGAAGTATATGCACTTGCCGATATCCTCGTAGTAAACATACCCATCGATGTAAAGGATAGAACGCAAACAGAGGCCGGAAAAATCGAGGTGGATACCGGCTCGTTTAAGGCCGCCATAGCCCGAATCGGCCATCTGGTCAATCCGGGAGCCCTCATTGTGGTAGAAACAACAGTTCCCATTGGAGCCTCGCAGCAACTGATTTTGCCGGCTTTGCGCGAGGAATTTGCAAAGCGGGGTTTTTATAAGGAGCCTCAGCTGGCTTATTGCTACGAGCGGGTGATGCCGGGGCCTAAATATGTGGACTCCATCACGAGGTTCTGGCGCACCTTTTCTGCCAACAGCGCTGAAGCGGCATGCAAGGCCCGCGAGTTCCTCTCTACAGTTATCGAGACAAAAGAATTCCCGCTCTGTGAACTGGAGACCCTGGAGGGCTGCGAACTGGGAAAACTTCTAGAAAACTCCTACAGATCCGCAAATATCGCCTTGATCTATGAGTGGACTTTGCTGGCAGAGCGCATAGGAGTAGACCTATTTTCCGTAATCGACTCCATCCGGGTAAGAAGCGGCACCCACTGCAACATGAGATTTCCCGGCTTTGGCGTGGGCGGCTATTGCCTTACAAAAGATTCCCTGCTTGCGCAATGGTCTCTTACCAATTTATTCGATTTGGACATTACATTGGGCATGACTCTTGAGGCTATCGGGATCAATTACCGCATGCCGCTGCACACCCTGGAACTGGCTCAAGAAATAATGGGGGGACCGCTGGAGGGTATCCGGGTCCTTATTTGCGGTCTTTCCTACCTTCCGGGCGTACCCGATACCAGGAACTCGCCAGGGGAGCTTCTCTATGACGAACTCTTAAAAGCCGGAGCGAAAGTAACCGTCCATGACCCCATAGCCCATGCATGGCCGCAAAGGCCCAAGGCGCAACTTCTTGCCAATCTAACAGACTGCCTTGGCACCGCCCAGTTGATCATCTTCACAACTGCCCACGGCGAATACCTCGACCTGGATGCCCAAAAGCTTTCGCAAAGCCGGCCAAGCCCCCCTCTCATAGTGGATGCCCAAAACGTTATTTGCGACTCCAGGGCAGCGCAACTCCACGGCTTGGGGTGCGCTTTGATCGGTGTCGGCAAGGGGCACTGGCGAGCCAGAGGCTATCACAAAAGGATACAAACATGGGCAAGATCTTAATTAGCGGCGGAGCGGGATTTATCGGATTCCACCTGGCAGACCGACTTTCCAAATCCCTCTCCAACGAGATTTTGCTCCTCGATAATTTTTCACGAGGCCGATTGGATAATGACCTGCGCTTGCTATTGCAAAGATCAAACATCAAACTGCGATCCGCCGATCTCACCAATCCAGCGACCTACCAGAGCCTTGACAAGGATTTTGACGAAATCTATCACCTTGGGGCAGTAATTGGCGTAAAAAACGTCCTCGGTAATCCAACCGAGGTAGTGAGAGTAAACGCACTGGCAACCTTGCATATGCTCGACTGGTTTTGCAAATGCGAAAATGGGAAATTGCTGTTTTCTTCAACCAGCGAAACATATGCATGGACTCAACACATTTTAGAGCTTCCGTTTCCAACTCCGGAAAAGATCCCTCTAGCGCTTACAGACCTTGAAAATCCTCGCAGCTCCTATGCCGGGAGCAAGATTTTCGGTGAATTAGCCGTCATACAGTACTGCCGTTTTTTTAACAGGCCTTTTGTGATCCTTCGCTATCATAACGTATATGGTCCCAGAATGGGACGCGAGCATGTAATTCCCGAACTTTTCCAAAGAGCTGTAGTCGAGGGCCAGGATCCGCTCGTAGTCTACTCGGCCGATCACAGCAGAGCCTTCTGCTATGTCTCGGATGCGGTCGATGGAACCATTTCGGCCATGCGCACGCGACAGGCCGATGATAAAACGATAAATATTGGAAATAACAGTGAAGAGGTATCGATCCTGGAGCTGGCTAAACGCATTCTAAAAGCGTTGAGGCCAGGCGCACGCATCCAGGTAAAACCGGCTTGCAACGACCCGATCAAACGCCGCTGCCCCGACACCCTCACTGCGAAAAACCTGCTTAACTACCACCCAAAAGTTTGCTTGGAAGATGGCCTCAAACTGACCCTGGCCTGGTATGGAGCAAACCTCGATAAAAATAGCTTCGACCTCCGGTAACACAACCGCAAGGAGATGAATATGAGAGCGGTGATTCAGGCGGGCGGCAAAGGATCGCGTTTGAGACCCTATACCCTGGTGCTTCCAAAACCCCTCATGCCTGTTGGCGAATACCCCGTAATCGAAATGCTTCTAAAATGGCTGTGTAGAAACGGAATACAGGACGTATCCATTACTATCGGCTATCTTGGCCATCTTATCCGCTCCCTTTGCGGAGACGGCAGACAATGGGATATGGATATTTCTTACAGCGAAGAACCTAAGCCGCTTGGCACAATAGGCCCCCTGCTTCTTATTAAAGAGCAACTGGCCGAGACATTTCTTGTGCTAAACGGCGACCTTATAACAGATCTGCAGTTGCGCGATTTTATCGCGCATCACAAAAAACAAAACTGTCTTGTTACCATCGCCACCACTCTTAAAGACGTTAAAGTGGATTTGGGAGTCCTTGACTGCGATAACGGATGCGTAACCTCCTTTCGCGAGAAGCCCGAACTAAAATTTCGCGTCAGCATGGGTATCTATTGCCTCGAACCCAAAATTCTCGAACTTATTCCCAATGGCGTTCCCTTTGGCTTCGATGATTTAATGTACCGAATGCTGGAGAAAAATTTGCCTGTATGCACTTACGACCACACAGGGCTCTGGATGGATATCGGCCGAGAGGAAGACTTCCAGTGCGCCCAGGAAACCTTTTTAAAAAATGAGGTTGTCTTTACCGGCTGTTAAATGTCGACTGGCAAATGAATAAACCACCAGGAGCCGGTAGAAAAGGATTCTTTTATGCTCTCAATCGCCCAACCCGTTCTTTGCCAGGAAGAAAAAGAGGCGTTGAGCTCGGTTATCGACAGCGGCTGGCTCACGATGGGGGAAAGAGTCGTGGCTTTCGAGCGGGCATTCGCAAAACTTCATGGCGCAGAGGATGCCGTTGCCGTTAATTCCTGCACCGCAGGACTGCACCTTTGTCTTGCGGCTCTTGGCATAGGCCCTGGCGACGAGGTGCTGGTGCCCTCGCTGACTTTTGTTGCAACGGCCAATGCCGTTTGCTACGTGGGCGCCATACCGGTATTTGTGGATATTGAAGCTGAAAACCTGCCCCATATTTCGCTCAAGGATTCGCAAAAGAAGCTCACGCGGCAAACAAGGGGGGTAATCGTTATGCATTACGGCGGCTACCCGGTGGATATGACATCCTGGAGATCCTTTTGCGATGCTTACGGCCTAAGGCTCATCGAAGATGCGGCACACGCTCCGGGGCTGGAGCAGGTGGGCAAATTGTCCGATGCAACCGCCTTCAGCTTCTTTACCAACAAAAACATGACGACAGCTGAAGGCGGAATGGTGATGGCCGCTGAGAGCAAGACATTGGAGAAAATGAGAAGGTTGCGCTCGCACGCCATGACATCGAGCACGCTGGAGCGCCACAGGGGGCATGCCAGCTCCTATGATGTGACGATGCTTGGGTATAATTACAGGCTGGACGAACTGCGGGCGGCGATGGGAATGGTGCAACTGGCCAGACTCTTGGAGTGGAACGAGCGCAGGCGGCAATTGTCTAATTTCTATCGCCGCTTGATCTACCAAAGTTTGCCCCTTGTAAGCGTTCCATTTAGCGGCGAAAAGGCGTCCGCGGCGCATCTGCAGGTGGTGCTGCTTCCGCGGGGAGCCGATAGGGCGCGGATAATGAACGGATTGCAAGAATCAGGAATACAGACAAGTATACACTACCCTCCGATCCATTGCTTTTCTTACTATAGGAGCAGATTTGCCGAAGTTGGACTCCCCAATACGGAAGAGTTTTTCTCCAAAGAACTGACACTGCCTCTGCATCCGCTGCTAAGCGAAGATGACTGCGCCTTTGTCGTGGAAACTTTAAAAAAAATCCTTTAAAGACGCCCTCCCCTTTCCCCAATACTGTCGACTTAAGCTCTGCTTGTCCCACGCGAAGACGCGAAAATTGAACCCGGGAAAAGTGCGATTTCACACTGGTCTTGGGTGGCTAATTCAAGCCTGGATCTCTCAGGTCAATCCGGACACCTTTCCTATTGTGTTTCTTTGATATCTTTTTTCGCGCCTTCGCGTGAGCCTAAATCAACAACATTATCCCCTTTCCCGGGGTGCCGCAGGCAAAGTCCTTGCCAGTGCCTGGTACTTCAAATTCAATGACATTGTCATTTAAATCAGCGGCCACACAACGTGTTGCGCATACCCTGCATTTTGGGACCGATTGAAATATCATCGAACTCAATGGACGCAATACGAAGGATTGTTTGAAGGGTGTGTCGGGTTATCCATGGAGTTAGGCAAATGAACACGGCAAAAAACGCTCAAGCCGACTACCACGAAAAGGGAAATGACAATTCGTTAAAATCCAATTTACGTATCCGCAACTGGAATGGCTTCTGCAAAAGAGGACTCGATATTGTTTTAGCCATACTTGCCTTCTTTATTGCAGCTCCTGTAATAGGCGTTATCTCCGCTCTTTTGTGGCTCGAGTCTCCCGGAAACGTCATTTTCACCCAGGTTAGAATCGGTTTGCACGGAAAGCGTTTCAAAATGTACAAATTTCGCAAGTTCCCTGCCAACTGGGGTGATAAGGGCCCCGCAGTTACGGCCGCGGGGGATTCAAGAATGACATTTCTGGGCTCGATTCTCGAAAGGCTCAAATTCGATGAATTACCCCAGCTGTGGAACATTCTGAGGGGCGAGATGTCTTTTGTGGGCCCAAGGCCCGAGAGCTGCCAATTTGCCGACATGTTGGAGAGCCGATATGCAGATTTATTACAATACGTTCCCGGCATCTTTGGACCTAACCAAATTGCTTTCCGCAATGAAAGCAGTATGTACCCTCCGGACGAACCCCCTGAGAACTTTTACCGCAGGGTGCTTTTCAAGCATAAAGCCCAGGTCGATCTCGTCTATTTTAAAAAGGCGAACCTTTTTACCGATATTTCCTGGATGATACGGGGGGTTTGGGTGAGCGTGGCTGGAGCGGTCAACTGGCGTCGATTCCTCAAATCGGACGCCCCCCTGGTAGTCTGCGATGTCGCAGCCGTCCTGATTGCCTGGAGTCTTGGGTATGTAATGCGGCGTTCAGGGTGGCCCGATGTGACCGATAGAGCCTTGTTTTTGAGAGAGGGGCTCCTATCGTCTGGCTTTTGCGTAGTGATATTCTATGTTGGCGGCTGCTACCGGCAATCGGCGCGCTATTTTTCCCTATCGGATTCTTTTCGCCTGACCCTCTGCACAAGCCTCGCGTGTTTTGCCAGTGCTATAACCATCATGACTGCGCAAAGATGGGATTTTTTATACCATCTACCCATTACCTGGTTTGTGCTTCTCCCTTTGATATTTCTTCCACGGATTTTAATACGTATAAAATGGGAAAATGGCCACTCGAAAAATATTTTAGCTACCCAAAAAATTATCATTTATGGAGCTGGACGAGTAGGAAGAAGCCTTTCCTCCTGTATTCACAATGCAGGAATGATTGGTTTTATAGACGATGACCATGAGTTACTTGGAAGGCGGATATCAGGCTACCCTGTCATAGGCCATGAAAGTGATATACCAACTATTCACGACGTCCATAGCTTCGACCAACTATGGCTAAGTTTTAAACCTGATATGTACAAGCGATATCGATTAAATAAAATATGCACAAATATAGGTATTTCCATGGTAGTTATACCAGAGATAGAACCTTTCGCTGGAATGTTAAAATCCATAAAAAAACACGATGCGCAAACATATAATCAAAAAATACATTATCCATACGATAAGGCTTAGCAAATCCATGCCACTTGCATGAAACCGACCCGATTTAAGGACATTGACATGACTAGACGAAAGCAGGAACCCATCTTTTCCCAGCTGGACGCAATCGTGGCAAAATTCGAACACCCGGGGAAAAACATTGACGCTGCTTCAGCTTTTAAGGAACACATCGAGACTTTGCGCGCCCAACCTCCAAAAGGGGTGGAAACCACCGGTTTTCAACAGGAGAGTGCAGGGAGCGCCGCGGCCATTTCGAACCAAATGTCGGGGGAGGCGGCGGTTTCCAACTCCCCATCCGAGGAAAGCGACATCTTTACTTCTTTGGATCATTTTTTCGTCCTTATCGAACCCGGGAGCTTTCTGATGGGCAGCCCCGACTGCGAAGCAGGCCGGAGCGCAGATGAGACTATCCATGAGGTAAACATCACCAAGCCTTTCTACATGCAGAAAATACCGGTCACCCAGGGGTTGTGGAAGGCTGTTATGGGAGTCAACCCGGCCTTTTTTCAAAACGGCCTGGACGATTTGCCGATCGAATCCGTTTCATGGAGGGATTGCCAACAATTTTTGAAAAAATTGAATTCACTGGCAAAGGGGGTCTACCGCCTTCCTACGGAAGCCGAATGGGAATACGGTTGCCGCGTCCAAAGCGCTACGGCCTTTTCGGGCGGCGAAATCTCGGAACTCTATTGCGGTCTGGACCCGGTTTTGGCGCAAACGGGGTGGTACTGCGCAAACTCGGGCAGGAAGACCCACCCTGTTGCTCGTAAAAGACCTAATGATTGGGGGCTCTTCGATATGCACGGCAATGTCGCCGAATGGTGCCAGGACTGGTACGGCGATTACAGCAACACTCCAGGCAAAGATCCGATGGGGCCAAGAGCAGGTACCGGCAAAGTTGTTCGCGGAGGTTCATGGTTTGGCAGCGCAAAAAATTGCAGGTCAGCGGGTCGATTCCATTGGCCCTCAAATCAAAAGAGCGACTTTATCGGCTTTCGACTCGTAAAAGAGACATCCTGACAGCAGCAGAGAGGCTGCCTGCGCTTCAATTTGTCCTTAAATCATCCGCACAGCCCTGTCCCAATATGGGCTCGGGGCAGGACACTTGCCTAGGGCTAAAAGGCTCAATATTGTTCCCATTTCCCTGCCTTCAAATTATAAAACCACTGAGGATGGGATGGCCCCTTCTTATAGTAGAGCCAAGCCCCGTCGCCGGCCCTGTCAAAATAGGGATACACTTTCGAACCGGTCCACAAATAGGCTTTCATGCGGGCATGCCAAAACCAGACGCCTTCATTGCTCCTAGAGCAGGTATAAAGCCAGCCAAGAGTCTGGTGGTATATCCAGGGGGATTTCGAGGTATTGAAGTAACCGAACCATTTCACCAATTTCCAACCGTCTCCAAGATCGACGCCCTTGTAACCGATTGTCGTTTTATCGGCAGGGGCAACAACGGAATCCTGGAGAGCCGACGCCAATACGGCCCCGCTCAGATCGCTCACCCGGTAGAGACGAAGCCTGTTCCACGGCGAGGATGGAAGACCCCATCGCCATGTACGCACAAGAGATAGGTGCGACTTGAGGGCATGGTTTTCCGTAAGTTCGGAGCACCTGGCATCAACGGACCTGCACACAAACAAAAAACCGCGATCGCCCTTTAGCTTCCCCAGTTGGTTCCAGGGCAGCACTCTCCCACCCGATTTTCTATAATACTCAATGGGCAACTGAACCCAATATTCCTGCGTGACAACGGTTTGTGAGCCAAAATGGGTATCAATCAGGCTGGCGATGTTTCGCCACGGGGGGTTCATATATTTCGGGAAACCCTGCGGAAGTGAAAGGGCCGCCCAGAAAACGAGCACCAACAAAATGGCTGCGGCCAATGTTCTGGGCAAAACAGAAAGGCATAGACCGATTACGACGATATAGGCGATAGCGGCTGCGATCAACTGTCTTGACAAAAATATCGATACGGGCCCCCGGATCGAAACCTCATAGACTATAAGCGGTACGCCAAAGGCAACCAACAATATTATGGCGTGCCTGGCATCAAAGGGTTTTTGGGATAAAAAACGATATACCATATAGGCTGCAAGGAGAAAAACCAACAAAGCCAACAACCCGTTTTGCCACCTTATGCCTGGTCCATCGCCCAATACGGAAACATAGAAGCGGCAAAAATCCGTAAAAGTCGGTCGAGCAATCCAGGAGATATTTGCGAAGGCATAAGAACCTCTCAATAACGGATAGACTAATACGGGGATCAACCAGGGGAAAAAAAGAGCAATTCCGGCCGAACCGCTATAAAGGACAACCCTGCGCTCAGCTCTTAGCAGGATAAAGCCAAGTGCAATTTCAAAAAGGATAATCAACATCGACATGTATTCACAATATAGCAACAACGTACACGATAAGGCCCATATCCCGATAGTCTCCCGGCTTTGCGGCCTTTCCAACATTCGAACGAAGAAAAGTAAATTGACTGTGGCCGCAAGCGCTATCAACGAGTATGGACGGATCTCTTCCCCGAAATAAACAAAAAAAGGACTGAGCGCCACGAGCAACAGTAAACCGTAGGCCATCCCCCTGTCCATGAACCGGCGAAGCAGTCCATACAAAACCAGGATCAACACACCTGAAAATATTATACTCAGTGAGCGAACGGCCATCTCGGAGGGACCAAAAATACCGATCCAGGAATGAAGGAGAATGTAGTAGAGCGGCGGATGGGTGCGATCCTGCACAGCAGCCGAGATTAATTTGGCAAATGATTGATTTGCAACTGTCATGGAGAATACCTCGTCTCCACTCAAATTGTAATGACATTCTTTAAAGCGCGCGAGCAATGCTACCAGCACTATGGCTGCGAACAGGACATGCTTCCACTCAATCTTGCATTTTGCCAAAATAAGTCCTTTTTCTATTGATGAGCCAGGTGGTCGTAACGGCTAGGGAAAACGCGAAGCGTTGCCCAGGTGTGGACGAAGGCCGAGCAACCTCGCAGCAAGGATCGACCGCCAACAGACGAAGATCTTCGCGATGTAGGGGCCAAAAACCGGTCAAGGGTGGAATCGGTGCCATCCTCATTTGTGCAGATCATTTCCGAAAAATCGGTTGCACCATCGACTGCGGCACGAATACGCAAATAGGACACGGATATGTTTTGCGCTTCGTAGTGGCAACAAACGATGAGAGACACCTGGGGAGTGTCGGTTTTCTTTTCCACTTTTTCGAGTCTGCCCCATGGCGATGGAGCGAGTTTCCCGCCATCTACAAAAACCGCTGCTCGGAAGGGGCGGCTTTGAGCGTCAAAACTTGAAGCCACATGCCCGCAAGGGTAAAAAATGTACAATTTCCGCAGGGAAGTTGCAAGTTATATGTCGGCTTCTCGTGCAAAATCGCCTGAGAGCGGCAAGTCAAAAATTTTCCTTAGAACCCGGTTGCGCCCACGGCTCATGTTCTGGATGCCACACCCGCCGCAGTTACCTATCAGGGCCGCAATACCGGCCTTTGGGCGCTCCCCGGCCACTGATCTCCTGGGGGCGTTTTCGTTGCCTCTTTGAGCCAGCCACCTCGCAGGCCGCCATAACCCGGTTCACTTTTTCCTATCGCAATCCGAATTGATTTTACTCAGGGGAACATGGAAACTTCTATACTATTCGAATAGGGGCAGGTGGAATTTTCCACCTGTTTTTTTATTTTCGGGATCGCTCATCTACACTATTATTTAATAAAATCTGTGGGGCCCGGGCAGCAGCAAGAAGGAGAAAGTGTGATGGAAATTATGGATTGCGACGTACTGGTTATGGGCAGCGGCGCAGCAGGTCTGAGGGCGGCAATCGGGGCAAGGGAGGCGGGACTTGACGTAATAGTCCTGTCCAGGGGGTTTCCAGGCAAGGCCACCTGCACAGGGTTGAGCGGAGGCGTGATTTCGACAGGCACGTGCGTCCAGGCACATCTGGAGAGAACTCTTTTGGCAGGGCGTGGGATAAACCGCCGAGATCTCGCCCAAATTCTTTGCGAGAACACGCCCGCGAGGATCGCGGAACTCCTTGGCTGGGGCATGAAGGGTGAACAACACCCGGATTATATTTTCGCCCAAGGCCGTGCACCGGCAATGGGAGAAGAGATAGTTCGCTGCCTTATGGAAAAAAATCTGGAGCTTGGCACACGATTTATCGGCAAGATCAAAGGGGTCGCGCTGGGGACAGAAAACAGCTCATGGACGCTCCTGGGGCTTAACTCCTCCGGCGAGTGGCAAGCCTTTAGCGCCGCCGCGCTGGTATTGGCAACCGGGGGAGCATCTTCGCTTTATCTGCGAAACGACAACCCGGGCCTCATGATCGGAGATGGCTGCCGTCTGGCCCTGGATGCCGGCGCAGCCCTCGAAGACATGGAGTTCGTCCAGTTTTATCCCTTGTGCCTTGCCGAACCGGGCCACGGCCCCCTGGTCGTTGCTCCCTATATAGCCGACAAGGGGATTTTGATAAATGAAAGCGGCGAAAATATTTTAGAAAAATACCGGATAGAAGAGCGTCCCGCGGCGGCCAAAGCCCGTGATCGTCTCTCACAGGCGCTTTTTATCGAAATCTACAGAAATAGGCAGCAGGTCTATCTCGACCTGCGTTCAGTTCCCGATGATACATGGCGCAAAGACCCATTCTCGGCTTCTTTAAAGCACACTCTGGGAGTACGTTGCGGGGGGTTTAAAAAACCTTTGCGCGTTGCCCCGGCCGCTCACCATACTATGGGGGGAATCGCAATCGATGGCGAGTGCGTGACCAGTGCGCCCGGACTTTTTGCAGCCGGAGAAGTTGCGGGCGGGGTCCACGGGGCAAACCGGGCCGGGGGCAACGGGCTGTGCGAGGCGGTCGTTTTCGGGGCGCGAGCAGGAAAATCGGCCGCGGACTGGGCCTCAGGGGCCGGCAAACGCAGACCCAACAGGGACATGATTAAGGAAATGCGTATGGAATGGGGCTCTCTTAGACTCACCGAACCGGGGCTTTTCAAAAGACTCCAGAAAGTGATGTGGAAATACGGTGGGATATTCAAAGACAAGGACGGCCTCCTCCATGGCCAGGCCCAAGTGCTCGAAATTGCGGCAAGCATCCGGGATTTCCCGGGCGAAACCGGCGAGGCTGGGGCAATCGAGCTTCTTTCGGCCGCAAGGGTTGCCTGGATAATTTTAAAAGCAGCCCAAAAAAGAACCGAGACAAGGGGCTCGCACTTTAGGGACGATCATCCCGAGCAGAACGACCACCTATGGCGAGGACACCTCCAGATGCGCCAAACCTCCAAAGGAGACGCCTGGGAGTTTTTGCCCGGTTGATCGCCCCCCAAAGCAGGCAGGGCGGCTGTTAGGAACGCAAGTGGGCGCCGCAACACCCCATGCCAATCATTAAGAGCCGGCGACCGTGGACTCAATCCCCTCCGGTTGGTGTTCCGACATGAGAAGAGCAGCCTCTTGGGCCAGTGACTCGATGCGCTCGCAGTAGAGGTCCATGTCAAAAGAGAGGGCGAGGTTGCGAACCAGGCCCTTCACGCGGGCAAGATAGGAAGGGTCCGCGCTTAAGAGTTCCATTACCCGGGCTGCCCTATCGACATCCATATAGGGGACCACCAGGTTTTTGAGGTCCTCACGGCCTGAAAGCATCTGTGCAATACCGGAAGCATTTTCGAAACACACAACAGGCAACCCGGCGCTCATGGCCTCAATGGCGACGTTTGGAAAGGGGTCCAAACGGGAACTCAGAAAGAATATATCGGCCATGGCATAGGCCTGGTCCACAGAGTCGAGCTGGCCTAAGAATTTAATCGTTTGTTCAAGCCCGCAACGCTCGATCTGTTCGGCAAGATAACCCGCAAAGTAATGCTCCATTACTTTGCCAACCCAAACAAAACGGAACCGCCGAGTCGGCAAAAGCCGCTTTAGAGCGAGCGCGGCGGCTATGAACAGATCGACCCCCTTGCGCATCTCGATTGTTCCACACCCCAAAACGACAATGGCATCATCCTTGGCCCCAAGCGGTCTCATAGCCGAAGAGACACCTTTGGCACCATCATGGCGCTCTTTGCCCCCAAACAATTCCATCGGGATTCGGCACAGCCCCTGATTGAGGATATTTGCGGACCGGGCAGCCATCTGAGGTAATACATCAACTGCGTTTCGCCAGACAAGTTGGGCGGGGAAGACCACCTGGGAGGCATTAGCGGCAAGCTTGCTCAAATCTACCGGACAAAGGGAAGCGAACTCATGTACCAGCAAAACGGATGGAACAGCCGCCTGGCGCAGCGGGGCCAGAGCCTGGCCGCACTCCAGGCTGTTTACGATCGCAAAGGATGGCGAAAATTGCCTGCAAAGCCTGAGGATGGGGTCGTGGACAAAAGTGGAGTATCTCTGAGAATTGGTAAAGGGCCCCAGCAGGGCAACGGAGTTGCTCTCAAAAGCTTTTTCAAGAATGCCGGGACCCAAAAGCACCGAAACCACATTATACTTGGATACAAGTTTTTCGAGCAAATTGAATGCAATCAAAGGCGCCCCGGTAAGAGAGGCCTCGTGGGAAAAGAGCAAAATCGTTTTCTTGGAGGGATCAAAAGTCCGGCAACCCGGTCTTAGGGCTCTGCGAGGTTTAGCCAGAAGAGTTTTTGCCTTAACGATGGGCTTTATAAGCTTATAGAGGGGATAGAAGGAAAAAAACGGACCGATGCCGCACAGTTTCTCAATTAACCTCAGAGCTTCATCCCTTTGGATATCTTTGCTCCTGTACTTTTTCCATATCCGGTAAGCGCTTTCATAGCATTGATATGCTGAGTTCCCCCACATGGACGGAACACAATTAAACCTGCGGCTTGGGCGCTCAAGAACAAGCCCCTGGCTGAAACCCCACTTTTTCTTGGAGGCTACAGGGCTTTTCCCCTCCTCTTTTAGCCGGGCAAGGTTAGAAGAGCTGCCGTTAGAAAAGGAGAGCCCGCAGTCGCGGATAGCGCGCGCTACAAAAGAGTTGTAGGCGCGGTCTTTAGATAAGGAGTCTATTACCGCGGCAGCCGAATATATATCCATGTATGACACTACGAGATTTTTGAGTTCGTCGCAGCTTGAAAGCAACCTCGCAAGGCCCGAGGCATCTTCAAAACATACAACGGGCAAACCGGCGCTCAAAGCCTCAATAGCGGCCTTTGACGACCGGTCAAACCGGGCGCTCAGAAAGAACATATCCGCCGGAGCGCAGTCTGAATCGAATTCCCCGTATTCTTCCACAAATCTTACAGTTTCCCTAAGCCCGCACCGGTTGATCTGTTCTTGGAGATAACCCCAAAAAAGATCCTCACTGCTTTTACCAAACCACACGAAGCAAAACCGGCGTGAAGGACAAAGCCGTGTAACGGCGGCGGCGGCGCAAATAAACAGATCGACTCCGTTTTGTACTGTAATGGCCCCACGCCCCACCACAACAAAGGGATCCCCGTCAGTTTTGATCGACCTCTTAACCGAGGATATACATTGCGTTTCCTCCTGCCGGCTCTTCCGGGAGAGGGTCGAAGGACTGTCAGCAGTTCCCTGAGCTATCATGGCTTCTGGGGCTAAGAGAGCGGTTTTGGGTCCAATCAACCTGCGGGGAAATACATTGTCGCATCGCATGGAGAAACAATCCGAAGGACCTTCGGGAATTTCCGGAGACCTATCTGGTCGTGGAGTTTTTTTTGAAAACAGCGCCTTGATCTTCCAAACCGGATCGGTCATGTGGGAACGTACCGGCTTAAAGGGGTTTAAACTTGATTTATCTTTCAACTTTTTAAAGACCCCAGCAAAGTTTCAACGATAAGCGCCATTGTCACCGTTCCCCCAAAGTGTAACCATCTTTTACACTTGCGAAACTATTCACGGAAAGCATTAGCTAAACGGAGCCTACCCGATTGGCTGGACAGGCCTTCAGAAGGGGTCTCTGCCACCCAAAGCCCAATGAGCCACTGTGGGCGCAAATCAAAAACCCGGACAAAAAGCCAGACAGCGACTTTCGGGTCTCTTTAAAGGGGTGTCAGGCAAATCCCAGACTCTACCCCCAAGACAACCCCTAAATAATTGGTTAGCCGCCTCCAGCCAAGATGAGTTCTCAATGCGTACAGCTAAAAAATAATAGCACCAGAATGGCTTAGATTACAAACTGGTTTTTTTCTTTAAGTTATCGATCAAGGTTTTCCAAACCTAAGGCCGGATTACTCCAAAGAGCGATCGGAAGCTAATTGGGCCTTGGCAAATTCGACAAACGGGCTCTTGACAAAGAGGAGGGCCGATTTTATGTTTCGACTAACAAAGTTTGAACCAATAAATATTAGGGAGCCAAAACCACCTCTTAGAGGTTGGTTTGACAAAAGGAGTTAGAAATGAGCAAAAAAATTATCGTTGTTTTGGCCATGGCGATGGTGCTCTTTGGCGGCGCCTTTGTAAACGCACATGCTGAAAGCCTGGCCGGACCTCATTTTGCCGTACCTGCCTGCTGGTCTTTTGCCTGTGGACTGGCCGGCCACACTGTTGCAAACGTTAAAACTTCGGCACCCCTTGTTACTCCGCCCGCTATGGGTTCTGTGGGCTATTAAAAAAAAGAGCCGATGTCCATCTAAACCGGATGGACATCGGCAGGCATGTGGTTTTAACCTGTTAGAGGTTTTTTTTTGCTCTTGGGGGTGACCGAGAAAAATGGTTGCGGCCTGATTTTTATCCGCTATGGGATAGAGAGCCTCTTTAAACCCCTTGGGCCTGAGAGCGGCCGCTTTGTTCGAAATAGCTTTCGGCTTTGCTGAAGTTTTCATCCACGGCGCGTTTAAATTCGGAACAACCCTTTCTAAACATGGCGGTCATGTCATTCATGGCCTTTTTACCTTCACTTGGAATCCACACTGCCTGTTCGACAAAAGAGTTCATCATCTTCTCCGATTGCTCCTGGAGCATGCATGCGGCGCCGAAGGTGTTGTCAAAAGTGGTCCGGTTAAAATCGATCATCTGCTTTAGCAGGTTAAACTGGTCCATTTGCGATCTCCTTTTGAACTGGCGACGAGGGCGGGCCCGGGAAATTAAAATTTCCCGCTTCACGTGCGCGGCTGCGGGTTTGCAAATAAGGGCTTTTCGCCAAAAAGCGATCGGCCAAAACGACTAATTTGCGTTGTTACCGGTTGAACTGAACTATAATTACTGGGGAGCCGGAGTCAAGGAAGTGATTGTGCATTGCATAAAAAATTTTCCTCATATACATCTTTATCCCACTATATGATTATATTTTCTAATTGTGCATTGCCGAAAAAAATTTACCGGAGCTACCCCATGAACGAAAAGATAGTCCTGAAAAAATACGCCAACAGACGCATCTACGACCCGGAAAGGAGCGGTTTTATTACCCTCGACGAGGTTGGGCAACTGATAAGGGAGGGCAGGCAGGTCGCGGTAATCGACGCGAAGACCTCAGAGGATGTTACGGCCTTCATACTTTCTCAGATAATCGTCGAGGAGGCCAAAAACAAGCATGTTCTTTTGCCCGCGGATTTTTTACACCTGGTTATAAAGTACCGCGAGGACGTACTGGCGGAGTTTTTCGAAAACTACCTCGAGCTCACCATAAAGAACTACCTGCTCTATAAGAGCGCCTTTGATGAAAATTTCAGAAAATGGCTCGATATTGGCCGGGAGCTTTCGTCCGCAGCGGGCAAATCCCTTCCGGTACAGGCGCGCTGGGGGTCGTTTTTCGATCTGTTTTTCGGGGCTGAAAAAAAGAGTGAGGTCAAAGACACCGCGCCTCCCTAAACATTTCCGGCTCCAGGGGAGGCCAATACTGTTGACTTAATCTCTTTTTGTCCCACGCGAAGACGCGAAAATTGAACCCGGGGAAAGTGCGATTTCGCACTGGTCTTGGGTGGCTAATTCAAGCCTGGATCGCTCAGGTCAATCCGGACACCTTTCCTATTGTGTTTCTTTGATATCTTTTTTT
>JAJXYD010000023.1 GCA_021780695.1 Deltaproteobacteria bacterium | reverse complement strand
GAAGGACGAGATTGAATCCTGATGGTACTCAGACCGCCGCCGGTGTCAAAATGTTCGGGCCGGCGGCTCGATTAAAATACATTTTCAAACCGGCATTTTCCCTGCATTTTCACGCCGCCGCTAACAGGTGATGAAGTGAACGCGGGGCACGGTGTCAATGATGGCGATATTGTCCTCCGAGTTCATGCCCTTGTCGAACACGATGGTGAGTTCCCTTTCCGCACCGCCCGACGGCTGTCTCATGGCGGATACTATCGGCTCGATGATCTCTTGGAATTCCTTGGAGTCATGGCGA
This sequence comes from Deltaproteobacteria bacterium, assembly GCA_021780695.1. GTDB lineage: Bacteria > Desulfobacterota > Syntrophobacteria > Syntrophobacterales > Syntrophobacteraceae > SbD1. The sequence goes on along the minus strand of JAJXYD010000023.1, from coordinate 105,529 downwards.
TTTCCCTCATATTCCCTGTAAAAAAAAGGGAGTTGAGTGTCGCGGGCGACCAGAAGAGCGACCCCTATTTGTCGCAACCAGAACTTGCCCTCCTTGTTTTTGCCTCGTTTGGCGAGTTCCGAGGGAGTCTGGCCTGCCATGTAAGTGTAGTAGTTGGTCGTGTCAAAAAGGAAGCAATCGGACTTGGGACTCTCGACCTCGGAGACTTTTTTAAAGAACTTGCTTGCGATCTCCTCGATTGCCTCGCATGACACCCGATCCCATTTTTTCCAGTAACGCTCTGAAGTGAGTGAGTCGATGTCGACCGGGCGGATGTACTGGACGGCGGTTCCTTTATACCAATCGGACAGACTTTGCTTGGAGCAGGCATCGATCATGTGGTTGAAAACAGCATAAATGAAATACTCGCCTGTGGATGGCCCGATCTCACGAGCTTTTTTGGGCGCTACGGAGTTAATGATGGAGATCAGATCGATTCTCGCTTCGATCTGGTGAGCGAGCCAAAGCGCCCCGAATTCCTGGACTGAAATACGAGAACACTTGTCCTTGTCCCCCTTGATCAGCGCAATGAGACGTTCCGGCGGACCCAGATAGACCTGCTTGATCACCTTGGGCTTGCCGTCAACCCTGGCAATTTCCCGGACGTAATAATAGGGCTTGCCATTTTTCATCTTCTTGTGAAGGTGCGCCATATCCTTGGAGATATAACAGGGTCTTACTCATGTCAATTCAAAAGTGAACTAATTATATGATTTATTGATGTATTATAGTGGTTGAAATAGCGACATTCCACAGGGTCTTACACCTAAATAGCGTTCAAGGGGCTGATTTTACGGATAAAATTGGTATTTTTCGGGCCTATCGGCTAAACTCCTGTTTTAGCATCCTTTTTTATGCTCTCCACCAAATTCCGATCCCTGTTCACGACAACGGTAAGGGTAATTGGAGAGGTGAGCGGGCCGGGGGAATCTTACCCTCCCGGCATCTCCCGGGGTTGCCTGAAGAACCTTCTTTTATCTCCCACGCCTTCATAACCTGGGGCATTATAAAGCTCCTACCGCCCTGCGGGTATTCTGGTCCTGCCCCTTCTTTGCCGTGGCATCGTTATTGATTGTTATCCCAAATGGTTAGAGCCTTAAACCAGTTGCCCCGATCGATGCCGTTCATGACTTCATATTCCCAAATTGTAATTAAAGGTAAACGAACCGGTCGAAAATTGAGATTCCAGAGGCTTATTGCAAAGGGCGTAAACTGAGCTATCGCTTTAGACCTTTAGTCACCGCGGATCTCAAGCCAAAATATCTGCCCTGGCACCGGTTTTGCTTCTATAACGTGCAAGTAGATTTGGCGCACACCATAAAAGGCAAACTGCGTGAAAGCGCAGGACGCAAAGTCACTGGCCTAAGTTCCGCAATGCCGGGATAGGGTAGCAGGATTGCTGGGCGGATGCAGCCCCCTCGGGAAGCTGGATTTGCCGGCGAGCTTTCGAGGAGGCTCTCATGAAAAGATACAACGGTTACCGGGCTCTTATTCTGACCGTTGCGCTTGGATTGCTTATCGGTTCGTCGTCTGGGGCCTTAGCCGCACAGGCTGTGCTGGCGTGGAACCCATCGACCGATTCTTCCGTAACCGGCTACAAGGTCTATTACGGTACGCAAAGCGGGAACTACCAGGCTTCGATCGATGTTGGAAACAATACGACTTATACGCTAACGGGTCTTTCGGCTTCCGAGACATACTACCTTGCCGTAACCGCATATTCGAGCACCCAGGAAAGCCCATATTCCCAGGAACTGGCCTGTGACTTTATAACTGCCGCAACGGCTTCAAACGGTCAGATCACACCGTCTGGAACCACCGCTTTATCCGCCGGAACCTCTCAGACCTACACGATAGTGCCAAACTCAGGCTACCAGATAAGTGCCTTGGTGATAGACGGTCTGCAAACGAGCCCCGCTGCCAGCTACACATTTGCAAATGTGAGCGGTTGCCATACGATTTCGGCTGTTTTTGCCCCCGTAACCACGTCTGGTACCACCCCCGTAACCACTCCGGTAACCACTCCCGTAACCACTCCGGTAACCACTCCGGTGTCTACGGGTTACACAATTTCCGCCTCTGCGGGAAACGGCGGATCGATTTCTCCTTCCGCAACCGTCAATGTAGCAGCGGGTGCCGCCCAGACCTTCACGATAAGCCCCGGGGCAAACTATCAGATTGCAAACGTTATGGTCGACGGTGTGTCCGTTGGCGCGGTCTCCGGTTACAGTTTTCAAAATGTTACCGGCAATCACAGCATTCAAGCGGTATTTGAAGCAAAGCAGATTTCGATAGTCTCATCGGTCCAGGGAAACGGAGCGATTTCCCCCACGGGAACTAATTCCTATTCCGCAGGAACCAACGTACCCTTTACCATGGTTCCCGCCAGCGGCTACGCTCTAAAAGAGGTCCTGGTCGATGGCAATGCCGTCTCGGGCGCTCTGGAGGCTACTGCAACCAGTACGAGCGCTTCGGGCGCAACCTACACTTTTTCAGACGTGGAGAGTAACCACACAATTTGTGCGGTCTACGCGCCAAGTTACCCTGTGGTCGCCGACCCCGGACCGGATCAAAACATTAAAGCCGGTAAAACCGTCACCCTGAACGGCCAAAATTCGACATCTTCGGGCAGTCCGATCCTATCCTACAAGTGGACTCAGATCTCCGGGCCCGCAGTGACATTATCAAACCCCTCTTCCGCCGTTTGCACCTTCACTCCCGTTGATGTTACCACGGCGGAGCCGCTTGCCTTCGAACTTACGGTTACAAACTCGGCGGGAATTACCGGCAGTTCCTCCTGTCTGGTAAACGTGAGTTCTAACGGTGAAGGACCCACGCTCACCGGAGGTCCTGACCAGACCGTGTCGGCTTCTTCCAACGTCACCCTCGACGGCTCTTCGGCCTCCGATTCCTACGGTACGATAACTAACTACACCTGGATACAGACAGCCGGACCCACCGTGACGCTAAATAATGCAAACACGGCCGCCGCCTCCTTTGTGGCTCCCGCTATCGGGGCGCAGAGCGTAACGCTTGCCTTCGAATTGACCGTTCAGGACCAGTACGGTTTGGAAGCAAGAGGCCAGTGGACGGTGAATGTGGCAGGCGACAGTCTGCCTCCGGTAGCCGATGCGGGCCAAAACCTGACCGCCAATCCGATGAGCAGTGCGGAGCTTAACGGCGCGCAATCGAGCGACCCGGCAGGCTCCTCCGATACTTATCTCTGGACACAGCTTAGCGGGGAACCGGTGAGCCTTTCGGATCCCACCTCTCCCACGCCGACTTTTACGGTCCCTCCCGACCCCAACCAGTCGCCGCTGGTGTTTATGCTGACGGTTACAGACGGAGTCGATCAGCTCAGTGCCACTGCGCAGTGCACGGTGACAATCCTGCATGCCGGCCCCGGTTTCCAAACCTTAAGGCCTGGCTGGTCATTTTCCAATGCGGGTGGTGCAGCCCAAAACAATTAGGAGACCCCGATCGAAAAAAAATAACGATATCCGGGTTTGGAAAAAGGCTGAATCGGATTATAATGCCTCTTACATGCCGTTGTGGACTTCACACGGTAGAGCTGTCATACTTATAGTGTAGAAACGTGGCGAACGGGTCTTATAAGGATGGAGGCTTTGGCGCTTCTGCGCCTTGGGACCGGTTAGGCTGATTACGGTATCCTAAAGCTTCGGACGAGGACCCCATTGTTTATCGAAAGACCGCCGTCTCCTGTGCCCTTTGTGCCTCCCGGTTCAAAAATCCATGTCCGGGCTCCCCATGAGCCCGGTGGTCGGCCAACGAATTTGCCAACGATCGCGATGTGCAATTTTATCCCGGATACTGGAAAACTCAGGGAAATGGCCCTCCAAAACGGCTTTACCGGTATCGATTGGACCTTTAAAACCGAAGACCTTCCGCAAAACGAGGCCGGGGAAGCAAGGCTTCGAAAGAACATCGCGATTTTAAAGGGCCTTGAAATCCGCTATCATTGCGCCTTCAATGGTGTGGATGTGGGCGATGAAGAGGAAGCTAAAGCCGAGGCCGCGCGCGAGATATTCCAAAAGACCTGCCGGATCGTCTCGCGGCTGGAAGGCTCCTATATGACCGTACACCTCGGGCTGGGAAGAAAATCCCCCGAGGGTCTATGCTGGGAAAATACCCTGAGCGGTTTGGCCCGGCTGGTGGAGTATGCCAAGGGCCTTGGCGTGACGCTGTGTCTTGAAAACCTCGCCTCGGGCTGGTCCTCCAGGCCCCATCTTTTTGAAAAACTTGTGCGCAAAACCGGGGCCGCCATCACCCTTGATATCGGCCATGCCAGGGTCTGTCAGGCTGTGCAGTGCCGGTTCTTTGAACTCGAGGATTTCGTTTTGCCCAATCCCGAGCGTGTCCTAAACGCCCACATCTACCACGAGGAGGTTGACGACCGGCATGTGCCGCCCGAATGTGTGGAAAATCTCCAGAGCCGCCTGGACCTTCTCCGCCGGCTCTCCTGCAACTGGTGGGTCCTCGAGCTTCGCGAACAGGCTCCTCTTATGAAAACCCTGAAAATAGTTCGCCAATACATGGAAGGCCTTGAAAATCATGACCGATCCTGCTGAGTCGACCCGAAGCGATGCCTGGAAAACAAAACCTACCGACAGGTTTGTCCTGCGGTGGATAAAAATGAATCTTTCCGCTCGAATTACCCCCGGACTCCTCGGCCTCAAATGGCTGCGGCCGTGGATGATCACGCTCTGTTCGACCACCGTTGGAGTTTTTGCCGGTGTGGTCTTTGCCCTGGGGTGGGGATGGGTAGCGGGAATCCTTGCGGCTTTCTCCCAGGTGCTCGATGGTGTTGACGGGCAGTTTTCAAGACTTGCCTTCCTGCAGACAAAGGGTGGGGCATTTCTTGATTCCGTGCTCGACCGCTATGTGGATGTGGCTCTGATCATGGGTATGGTCGTCTACCTTGCAAGGCTTTCCCCTGGCCTCTCCCTCAGTATGCTTTTGACCGTTGGTTTTCTTGCCCTTTGCGGAAGCAGCCTGATTAGCTACACTACCGCTCGGGCCGAAAGCCTGGGCCTTGCCATGGGAAAACCGACCCTGGCGAGCAAGGGAACAAGAACGACCACGATCGTTCTCTGTGCATGGGCAAGCCTGATATGGCCCGCTGCGCCTCTGGTCGCCCTGGTTTACCTGGCCGTGCACCCGAACCTGGTGGTCATAAGACGCCTGCTTCTGGCGCACGGTAAATAGTGCGAATCCTTTTACCGAATATCGGTGGATATCTATGACGGAAACCGGTGTCGTTCATGGACGGTTCCAGATTTTTCACCTGGATCACCTCAAGTATATCCAGGCTGCCAGGCAAAGGTGCTCCCACCTTGTGATCGGCATTACCAATCCCGATCCGACCCTTACTAGAACCGATCCCGCCGATCCCGCCCGCAGCTTGCCCCAGGCAAATCCCCTCAGCTATTTCGAACGCTACACCATTATTCGTGAGGTTATGTTCGAGCAGGGGGTTGATCCGGCCGCATTTTCCATAGTGCCCTTTCCCATAAATATCCCCGAACTCTATCGCTTCTACATGCCTGCGGATGCGGTCTTCTACCTGACTATCTACGACGATTGGGGAAAGAGAAAGCTGCAACTGCTCGAGTCTTTGGGGCTTCGCGTCGAAGTGCTCTGGAGCAGGCCGTTTGATAAAAAGGGTATATGCGCGGGGAAGGTAAGAGAGTGCCTTGCAAAAGGTCTTGAGTGGGAACACATGGTGACGCCCGCGGCCGCCTCTGTCATGAAAAAGTTGCGCATCCCCGAGCGCCTCGCCAATCCGGGGTAACCCCCTCTACCGGCCAAGGCACGTCCTGTTACGACCACGGAGCGGCCCCTTGTTGTCGGGCCACCCGTTAAATATGCCCCGGCTCCCCCCGCAAAGTCCTCACCCTTAGCGCATATTCCTTTTGTTAAACAGTGGCAAAAACTGATAATATCGGACGCTGGAAATAAACGCCAAATTTTGCGCGCCGGGGCTTCTTTTTTTCAAAAAATCCCTTTGCCCAAGGTTTTTAGAAAAATTCCCGTCGCTGCCGCAATACTGCAATTATTGGATAAGAGTGGATTTCGCCCATGATACGGTACAAAACATACCCTTTTTCTACCACTTCCGTTCACCCTTTACCTTCCATGATAACACTCTATTTTGATGCTCAAGGTTCAACCGGCGGTCCGCTCTACTCAAGATACGATATTTTTTAGTTTATTCACTGTCGTAACCGAGTTGGCGGAGCTGCAGGTAAGCCTTGAAGTTGGGAGCAACTGGCATGAACCTGGACATAAACTCAAAAACATTTGTAACCGTTGCGGCATTGCTTGCGTTTTCTCTGGCATATCCTCGTATCTGCCGGGCCTATACGGGCAAGGTTGTCAATGTGGCCGCCGGGGATCTGGTGACCGTTTCCACCAATGGTTCCACTCAGAAACTGCGTCTCTATGGCATTGCCTGCCCTCTTTTCGGGCAGCCCTTTCATGAAAAGGCCCTCTTTATGACAAAATACCTGTCAATGCAAAGAGAAGTGGAGATTACGCCGGTTTTTAAAGATAACTATGGGATTGAAAATGCCCTTGTAAGAGTTGTCGGTTCCTCGGGCTACCTCAACGCCAAACTTATCGGATTCGGATTTGCCTGGGTAAAGCCCTGTGACGATAAATCCCCCCTCTGTAAGGAGTGGAAAAAAATGGAGGGGTTTGCTCAGATGAATTTCGTCGGCCTTTGGGCTCAGCCGCCTGCTATCGCCCCCTGGGACTGGCAAACGGCTCAAAGAAAGATGATTTTGGACCGTATGAATTCGGGGTCCAAACAGAAGTAAAGGGCTGTTTGCAAACGTTAATAGCCTATTCAGGATGTTACGGTCTCTGGTGTTTCATGCTTCTCAAAACCTTCTTTCTAAAACATCCTCCGGGGCCGTTTCGGCCCGGCAGGATTTAGGTATCGCCCGCCTGTCCCGCCACTCTTTAAAGAATTTACAGACATTGTTTCCAATTTGCTGACATTGCTTCCCTGGAATTGGATAAAAAATGAGCGATTCGCAATATTCGGATCTGAATGTTTCCGAAAATTCGAATGCGGCCGGTGCTTCCTCTGCGCTGTCGGATCCTATGCTTATGGTGCGCCAGGTGCGTCAGGCCAATAACCTTCGCGATTATCTCGCCATATTCTTTAAACATAAGAGGACCATAACGGCCTGTTTTGCCCTGTTGAGTCTTCTGGGCTGTGCATTGGCGCTTGTCTACAGGGAAATGATCTACACGCCAAGGTTTGAGGCCATGTCTTCGATTCTGGTAAAGTTTGGCTGGGAAAATTATTACCCCGATCCTTCCCTTGGAAAGCGGGAGGTGCCTGCGCTCGATCAGGCCCAGATGATCGGAGCTGAAATAAGCATTCTTAAAAGCTGTGAGCTAAAGGAAATGGTGATAAAAGAGCTGACTCCGCAAAAGATCTTTCCGGGGCTTTGGAACGCGAGGTCCTCGGGGGTCGATATGCGCCGTGAGGCGCTTTTGCTGCTAAATAAGTTTGTCCGGGTCGAGCCTGCCAAAACAGGCGATATAATAGAGGTAGCCTTCAATGGGACAGATCCCCAAAGCGCGGCTGCTGTGGTCAACCGGCTCGTTGAAGCCTACATAGACAAAAGAGCCGAGATCTATAAAGACCCCCGCTCGGCGCTCTTTTTGACTAAAAAGGTCGAGCGCTATCGCCAAAAACTTTCGCAATCCCTTGAGAAACTAAAGGCATTTGCCGAGCGCACCAGGATAATCGACTTTGACCGGCAGAGAAAAATGCTCCTCGATCAGCGTCTCAAAATCGGTATCGCTCTAGACAGGACGAGCAATGAAATGAAGGAAGCGGGGCAAATGATCGGCGAGCTTCAAAAGGAATTAAAATCCATCCCCCGGTCCGAGTTGACAGCCGCGGCCTCCGAGCGGACAGGAGATGCAAAGTCCAAATTGCTCTCCCTGAAGCTTCAGGAACAGGGGCTTACCGCTAAATACAAGGGAACCAACCCTCTGATCTCCGGTGTGCGGGCAAAGATCGCTATAGTGGAAAATTACATTAAATCCGTTTCGGCCGATAACCCCTCTGTCGCCCCAGCCGATCCGGTATATCAGGAAATTCAGAAGCAGATCCTTAACTACAGGGCAAAACTTGGCGCGTTGAGCGTCAGGTATACCGGCACTAAGAGACAGCTTGACCAAATAAACAAAGAACTTCACTCTTTTGAGTCCAATGAAAACCGGTACAGAATGCTCAAAGCCTCGCTAACTTCCAATCAGCGTATTTTTCAGGACTACCTGCAAAAGCTCGAAGAGGCCAAGGTTTATAACGAACTTGGCCGCGATAAAATGACCAGTGTAAGCGTCATTGAAGCGGCCTCCGCGCCGCTTGGCCCGCTAAATCCGCCCCAGCCCCTTCCCCTTTTGTTTCTTGTGGCCATTATTTTTGCTCTTTTTGCAAGTCTTGGCATCGCCTGGATGCTGGAAATAAACAAACAGGTGATGAGTACGGCCATGGAAGCGGAAAAAAAATTGGCTCTTCCCGTTCTGATTGCCATTTCCGTAAAGTACTAAGACAGAAATGTACCTCCACTAGGTCAGGGACATACCGGGAAATGCCTAAATAACCCAATATTGCCTTTCACCTCACGCATCGGGATACCTTGGGGCAAGATTTTGCGGTTCACCTTTGTAGGAGCCCCGATGCGGCCCCTCGCCGATTTTTAACCTGACATTGAAAACATTCAGGATTAGTCTCGATTCGTTTTACCCCCGCATGCGCATCCTCTGAAGGGGTTGAATATAATAGCTCGATTAATCGCCCCCGCACCCCTTGATTTCCCTGGGAGGGTGAACCTAAGCTGGCGAAATATCAGCTCTTTACCCCCACCACACACCAAAAAAAAGACTTTTGCGGCTCTTTCTATCGCCAGGGTAAAAAATCTTTAAAGAAGGGGGGGAGCTGATCGGGTCTAGGAAGGGAGCGCGCAAATGAGCCGGATTTACGAGGCGCTGCAAAATGTTTACCGTGAAAAAAAACAGAGGGGGGAATCCGTGGGTGAGTCTCCCATTCCCTTCGCTTCCCTGCAACCTGAGGGCTTCGGCTTCGAAGACGAAATGCTAAGCCTCTACAAGGTCGTCGAGACCCTTTTGCCTCACCCTCGCTCCAGAATCGTTCAATTCATAGGAGCCAGGGAAGGGGAGGGAACTTCGACCATTTCCCGCGAATTTGCAAAAGTCGTTGCCGATCTGATCGGCCATTCGGTGCTTTTGGTTGACGCGGACAGGCTCAATCATAGCCAGGACCGCTTTTTTGGTCTGCCCGGCGGTTTGGATTGGGTGGAGGCGCTAAAAAGCGGTAAAAATATCGAGGAGTCCTTCCAACGCGCAGGGCAGTCCAGGCTGTTTGTAAGCGGATGTTCCAATTCCTCCGTTTCCACCCCTGAAATCTTTAACTCGGCCTTCGAGAAGATGTGCGAAAAGCTCAGGGTGAGCTTTGATCTGGTATTAATCGATTCCGCTCCCTTGGCTGTTTCACCCGATGGTCTTGCCCTGGCCTCCAAAGTCGATGGCGTATTGCTGGTGGTCGAGGCCGAGAAGTCACGATGGCAAACGACCAAAAGGCTAAGAGACAGCATCTCGAGGGTAGGGGGTAATATCTTGGGAGTTATTCTCAACAAAAGACGCTTCTACATTCCTCAGTCCATATACAACCGTTTGTAAGTTTTAAGAGCGCCGTTCCCCAAGCTGCCCTCCGGCGGGGTCACGGCAAGCTGGCGATGCCGCCCTCGCTGTTGCCCTGGCGACACTTCCGCGCCGGTATCTTCCGGGATGAGGGAAGACGCCGGGTTATTGAACTCAATAATCGGAAAGCAATCATGAAGGATGTATCTGCGGCGGCGGCCGCAAAATTTCCGCTCGCATGCGATAAGTCCTGCTCGGCATATGGGCTGGGATACTGTGAGCAGGCTTTCGGTAGAATCCTGGAGTTGGAGCGTAAAAGATCGGAACGCTCGAAGAACCGTTTTCTGCTGGTGCTCCTTTCGCTCGATGGGGGCCAAAACCAGCCTTGCTCCAATATCGGGGAAAAGCTCTTCTCATGCCTTTCGGCCGTTAAAAGGGATATAGACGTTTTGGGATGGTACGCCCAAAATGAAGTTGCCGGTATAATATTTACCGAAATATCGGGTGGTAACGACTATGCCCTCTGCGAAGCCATTGGCGGAAGAATCAGGAAAAAACTTTCCTGGAAGCTGGACTCGGAGGAAATTGAAAGGGTCCATATCAGTTTTTGCTTTTTCCCGGAAAAGCCAGGCCGGATAGTTTCAGCCCGAGACCTTAGGGTCTATCCGGATATAAGAGGTAGGCAAAAGTCTTTTATGAACCGGATGCTTGTAAAAAGAGCGATCGATATTTGCGGCTCCCTTGCAGCCCTTGTGCTCTTTCTTCCGCTTTTTGTCCTCATTGCCGCAGCGATCAAATTGAGCTCCAGAGGGCCGGTGATATTTCGTCAGAGGCGGGTGGGGCAATACGGCGAGATTTTTACCTTCCTTAAATTCCGCTCGATGTATGTGGATAGCGACCCCTCGCCTCACGTGGAGTATACCCGGAACCTCATCCGTGCGGGATCTCGCGGTAGCGGCGGACAGAGCCGCGAAAGGGGAGTTTTTAAGCTTCGAGGGGATCTTCGCGTTACCCCCCTTGGAAGATTTCTTAGGAGATCGAGCCTGGACGAAATCCCGCAGTTTTTAAACGTGCTTGCCGGCAATATGTCCCTTGTCGGTCCTCGCCCGCCGATCCCCTATGAAGTTGAAAATTATGACCTGTGGCACTGGAGAAGAGTGCTCGAAATGAAACCGGGCATTACAGGTATATGGCAGGTCCGGGGCAGGAGCAGAAACACCTTTGACGACATGGTGCGCCTTGATATCGACTACATAACGAACTGGAGCCTCCGGCTCGATCTTAAGCTTATCTGCATGACGCCTCTGGCTGTCTTGAGCGCCAGGGGCGCATACTGATCGGAAGGTCTCCAACCAATAGTGCCGGCATTGACTTCTAAAGGAAGAATTTCGCTGCAAAGGAGAAGACCGTGGTCCGGGTTGGCATAGTCGGCTATGGATATTGGGGACCAAACATCGCCAGAAACTTCGACAGGGTCGAAGGATGCCGTGTCGTAAGGATCTGTGATGCAAACCCGGCCGCTCGTGAGCGCGCGCGAAGCTCTCTGCCCGGAGTGGATACGACCGCCGAGTTACAGGAGCTTGTCGAGGCCCGCGATATAGATGCGGTTGCGGTAATAACGCCTGTATCAACCCATTTCGACCTCGCCAGAAGGGCGCTCGAAAACGGCAAACACGTGTTTGTGGAAAAGCCTTTCACCGCAAATTCCGACCAGGCGTTGAGGTTGATCGAAATTGCCGAACGAAAAAAACTCAAGATAATGGTCGATCACACCTTCCTTTTCACCGGGGCCGTTCGGAAGATAAAACAACTGGTCGAGGACGGCACATTGGGCCAGCTCTATTATTACGATTCGACCCGTGTAAATCTTGGTCTTTTCCAACACGATGTCAACGTTATATGGGATCTGGCCCCACACGACATTTCAATAATGAACTACGTGATCGGGAAAAAGCCCGAGGCTGTCGTGGCGACCGGCGGCAACCACTTTTGCGAGCAGGAATACGTCGCCTACGTTACCGTCTATTTCCCAAACGATGTGATAGCCCATGTTAACGTCAACTGGCTTTCTCCCGTTAAAGTGAGGACCACCCTCCTTGGCGGTGAAAAGAAGATGGTGGTTTGGAACGACCTCGATGCCGACGAGAAGGTCAAGGTCTACGACAAGGGCGTCGAGATTGGCAATTCCGAGGGTCTCTACGACTTGCTCGTAAGCTACCGCAGCGGTGACATGTGGTCGCCCAGGCTGGATCAAACCGAAGCTCTGAGGCTTGAAACCCAGCAGTTTGTCGAGTGCGTAAAAAACGGCGTAAAACCCATAAGCGATGGCTGGGACGGCTACATGGTGGTGTGCATGCTCGAAGCCGCCGATAAATCGCTGAAAAAAAAAGGCGGTCTCGTTTGGATGTAAAATTTTTGCCCCTTGCCATGGACTTAAATCTTGGGCAAAAAACAGGGGAGGGTAATTTCGTGTCTATCGATCTTCGATCTTGCGACCTGGAGTTTGGTTTTAAATCCCTACGTACCGATATTCCCTTTCTTGATCTTGTCCGCCCCCATCTGGAACTCGAAGAGGAGCTGGTTTCGGTATTTCGCCGAAGTCTAAGGAACGCCGATTTTATCGGCGGCAAGATGGTTGAAGTTTTCCAGCACGAATTTGCCGCCTTCTGCGGAACCCTCTATTGCACGGGCGTTGGAAGCGGAACCGATGGGCTTCGTTTGGCCCTTAAGGCCGCGGGTATATCCGCCGGAGATATTGTGGTTACCGTTCCCAACACCTTTATCGCCACAACCGAGGCAATCTCCCAGGTGGGCGCGATAACCGATTTTGTCGATGTCCTTGAAACAACGCTTACTATGGATGCGCAAAAATTGAACGAATACCTCGAAACGCGCTGCTCCTTTGATAAATCCGGAAGATTGATTCACCGGGGGAAGGGACGGCCGGTGAGAGCGCTGATCCCGGTACACCTCTACGGACAGCCAGCCGATATGGATCCCCTCTTGGAATTGGCTCGAAAATACCGCCTGCTGGTAATCGAAGACGCCTGCCAGGCCCATGGAGCTCAATATTTTTCAACGCGTGAGAAGGCGTGGAAAACGGCGGGTTCCTTTGGTGATGCGGCCGCCTTCAGCTTCTATCCCGGGAAAAACCTGGGCGCCTGCGGGGAGGCTGGAGCGGTAACTACCAATGATAAAGCCCTCGCCGAAAGGGTCGGCATGCTTGCCAATCACGGCCAGAGCAGAAAATATTATCATGACGTGGAAGGCTCCAACTCCCGGCTTGACGCGATTCAGGCAGGCATTCTAAGCGTGAAACTAAAGCACCTGCACCAATGGAACCAAAAGCGGCGGGAGTGTGCCGCCCTCTACGACCGACTTCTGGGTAAGGCCCCCGGTGTTGTGCTTCCCTATGTAGGCCCCCGGTTGCGGCCGGTCTTTCATCTCTATGTCATACGCACCCGGAGAAGAGATGCTCTTAAAAACCACCTGCAACGCCATGGCGTTACCACCGGTCTGCACTATCCGCTCCCGCTCCATCTGCAGAAAAGCTACCGGGGAATGAATTTTAGACCCGGCTCCTTTCCCGTGGCCGAAACTGCCGCCGCGCGCATACTTTCCCTCCCGATGGGGCCGACCCTTACAAAAGACCAGATCGAATATATTTCGGACATCATTTTTCGATTCATGTCAACTTAGAAATTTGTCTCCACAAAGAATCCGGCGCCAACTGCTTTGCTCTATCCTTTCTGCCGGAAGCCCATTAACTGCCTGCGGATCTTTCCGCTAAGTGCCCTTAAATTGCTCTGAGCTCATTTCGGGTGGCCTTGCCATGTATCTAAGAGACCTCTACTACGATGTGCGTCCCTTCCTCCCAAGGCCGATCCAGGTAATGTTGCGCCGGCGGGTGGCTGTCGCCAGGCGCAAGCTGGAGCGCAACAAATGGCCTATAGACGATGGGGCGGCCCGCCCGCCCCTCTCGTGGGAAGGATGGCCCGGAAATAAACAATTCGCCCTGGTCCTCACCCATGACGTCGAATCGGCGGTGGGCCACGCTAAATGCCACGAAGTGGTCTCCATCGAGATGGCCAGAGGATTTCGCTCTTGCTTTAATTTCGTGCTCGAAGGCTACAATGTGTCGATAGATCTTAGGAGATATTTGGCCGATAAGGGCCACGAGGTCGGAATTCACGGGGTCTACCATGACGGCAAGGACTTTAAAACCCGGCGCATTTTCGAAAAAAGGGCCATTCTGATCAATCGTCGTTTGAAAGAGTGGCAATCGGTTGGGTTTCGCGCCCCGGCCATGTATTGCAGGCATGACTGGCTAAAGGAGCTGGGCATCGAATACGACTCCTCCACCTTTGACACGGATCCTTTCGAACTCGAGGCCACTTCCGTTAGAACGATTTTCCCCTTCTGCGTAAATGGAGGCGACAACGGCGCGGGCTATGTGGAGCTTCCCTACACCCTGGCGCAGGACTTTACCCTTTTTGTCCTCTTGAAAGAAAAAGACATTAGTACGTGGAAAAACAAGCTCGACTGGATAGCCGACCATGGGGGAATGGCGCTGATCATCACTCATCCCGATTATATGAGCTTTAACGGCAATAAGCCGGGCTTTGGAAAATACCCTTCCCACTATTACGCCCAATTTCTCGACTATGTAAACTCCAGGTATCATGGGAAGTTCTGGAATGCCTTGCCAAGAGAAATTGCCCGGTTTTGGGTGCAAAAACACAAGGGGGGCAAATTCCCCTCTGGGTCCCATCCGCGCCCAAACCTCAGAATTTGCATGCCCGCCTATTCCTTTTATGAAACCGACAACCGGGTCATACGATACGCCGAAACGCTTGCAAAAAGAGGCGACGAAGTCGACGTTATAGCCCTTCGGCAGGCAGGGCAGTCGGACTATCAGGTAATCAACGGCGTGCGGGTTTTTAGGATCCAGGAAAGAATCTTGAATGAAAGAGGTAAAATCGATTACCTCCTGCGCCTTATCAAGTTTTTCTTCCGTTCGGCAAGACTCATAACGAAGAACCATCTAAGAGCCCCCTACGATGTGGTTCACGTACACTCGATCCCTGATTTTGAAGTCTTTGTGACCTTGGTGCCAAAACTTACCGGTTCAAAGATAATTTTGGATATTCACGACATTGTTCCCGAATTTTACGCGAGCAAGTTTGGGGCTAGCCCTAAGGGTATGCTCTTTAAGGTGCTTGTGGCAATCGAGAGGCTTTCTGCCCGCTTTTCCGATCACGTTGTCGTCTCCAACCATCTTTGGGAAAAAAAACTTATCCGCCGCTCCGTTAGCGCAAATAAGTGCAGCGTTATTTTGAACTATCCTGATCCTTCTATCTTTTATCGGCGCGAAAAAACAAGAAACGACGGCAAAAAAATCATCATGTACCCGGGCTCGCTTAACTATCACCAGGGATTGGATATAGCCATTCGCGCCTTTTCACGAATAGCGCTGCAAATTCCCGAGGCTGAATTGCACATCTATGGAGAGGGAGCCGAAAAAAGTAACCTTCTTCGCCTTGCCGACATTCTTTGCCTGGATGGAGGCGTTAAATTTTTTAGCGGAGTGCCCATAAATGATATCGCAAGGGCTATGGCCGATTCCGACCTGGGAATCGTGCCCAAACGAAATGACGCTTTCGGCGGCGAGGCGTTCAGCACCAAGATCCTCGAATTCATGAGCCTTGGGGTCCCTGTTCTGGTTTCCGATACGTGCATCGATCGCTTCTACTTTAACGACGAGGTCGTCCAATTCTTTAAAGCCCAGGAACCGGGCGACCTGGCCGAAAAGCTCCTTTTTATGCTAAAAGACCAATCCTTTTGCCGCTCCCTTTCAGCCAAAGCCTTGGTCATGGCGAAAAATTTTTCCTGGGACCTCAATAAAGGAATGTATCTGGACCTGATCGACGCACTTTCGGCTCCCAATCCGGTAAAGGCGAAGAACCAGCATAAAGGCCGGCATGGCGGAAGTCTAAAAGGGCAGGGATGAATTGCTAAAAAAGGCATAAATAACCAAACATCGCTTTTCACCTCACGCATCGCGATACCTTACGGCTGGATTTTGCGGTTCCCCTTTCTGGCAGCGGCTTCCGGCCGCGATACGGGGCCTCAATGGTTGATTTCTCTTTGTACGCTCGGATAGTACGAAGCCTGGGTTTAAGGGGAACCTCGGACCTTTTGCGAGACAGGCTCTTTAGCTTTAACAATGTCTTCCTGCTCGAAAAAACTCTTTCGCCCGCTCCGCTTCCCAACCCCCACAGGCTGAAATTATCGATCTCCGCAATAGAGCAAAAAGACTGGGATTACATTCTGGAGCGCGCACACTTAATGAATAAAGAGTCCCTGCGTGAAATTTTTGCCCGAGTCCTGTTTTTTAGAAACGGTTTTAAGAATTGTTACGCGGTAAAAAATAAATCCGGCTCTATAGCCCATATCCAATGGATCGTATTTCCCGAGGAAAACGATTTGCTTAAAACCTTTTACAGTCGTTTTTTTAAACCCCTCGCGCCCTATGAAATAATGGTCGAAAACGCCTTTACAATGCCTGAATTTAGAGGCCTTGGCTTGCTGGGGTATGCAACCATCCATCTGTTGAACCTGGGCGGTAAGCTCGCCTACAAAAAGGCGAGCTCCTATGTGCGCTGCGAAAAGTTCGTCTCTTTAAATGAATTGATTCGCCTTGGTTTCAACATAAAAAGAGTCGTTCCCGAATATAGATTGCTCGGATTTACTCGAAGGGTCCTGGCTGAGCCCCCTAAGGAACGCCGTATATCAAGCTTCGGGCGGACGGCTCCACTATCCGGCGCCTCCGGCTACGGACAGGTTCCCCCAAGCGGTTGCCCGGTCAAAAGGAGATCGCCGGAATGAACTTCACTGAACTGGTGCGTGGATTTGTGGTGGAAAACTTTTTGTTCGGTGACGACAGCCGAATTTCCAATGATGCCTCATTTCTGGAAAACGGCATAATCGACTCGACGGGTGTTTTGGAACTGATCGAGTACCTGGAAAAAACCTTCACTATCAGGGTCGAAGATGAAGAAGTGATTCCGGAAAATCTCGACAGCCTGAAAAACATTTCCAGGTACCTCGAATCCAAACAGGCCGGTAACGGGGCGAGCCTATGTGCGCAATAGCCGGTATTCTTGCAATGAGCGGAGCTAATCCCCCTCGGCCCGACGAGGTGTGCGCCATGCTCGGGGCCCAGCTGCATCGCGGTCCCGACGTCTCCGGCATATACATGGACGATAGCCTGGGACTTGGCCACAACCGGTTATCCATTATCGACCTCTCCGATGGAGCCCAACCCATCCATAATGAAGACAAGACCTTGTGGATCGTCTTCAACGGAGAAATCTTCAATTATCTCGAGCTAAAAAGGGATCTCTTAAAAAGGGGACACCGCTTTTATACCGCGACCGATACCGAGGTTATCCTGCACCTTTTCGAGGAAAAAGGGGAAAACTTCCTGGCCGATTTGAACGGGCAATTTGCTCTGGGTATATGGAATAACAGAAAAAATAAACTTTTCCTGGCAAGAGACAGGTTGGGCATTATTCCTCTGCACTACTGCCTGCACAAGGGACGGTTGTTTTTTGCCTCGGAAATAAAGGCCCTGATGGCGCTGGCTGAAATACCCCGTCAAATCGACCCCGTAGCCATGGACCAGATTTTTACTTTCTGGACAACGCTAAAGGAGAGAACCTCCTTTAAAGATATCTTTGAAATTCCGCCGGGCAATTTTCTCACGGCCGACTCCAAAGCCATTTCGATAAAGAGATACTGGCAAATCCCGTGCATTCCTCGGGAAGGATGGCTCAAATGGCCCGAACGCCAGTTGTGTGAAAAGCTCGAGGAGTTGCTTGTCGATTCGGTCAGGATCCGTTTGAGAGCGGATGTGAAAGTGGGCTGCTATGTCAGCGGAGGACTCGACTCCTCGGCTGTAACAGCCCTTGTAAAAAGAGGCTTTAATAACGAACTAAAGACCTTCGCAATCAGGTTCGAAGAGGATCGATTCGATGAAAGCCCCTTCCAGGATATAATCGCAGCCCACCTGCAAACCGACCATGCCTCTTTTGTCGCTCAAAACCGAGACCTCCTCGATAGCTTTTCCTCCGTTATCCTGCATTGCGAAAAGCCCCTGCTGAGAACAAGTCCCGTTCCCCTTTTCCTGCTCTCCGATCTTGTCCATCGGGAAGGCTACAAGGTGGTGCTTACAGGGGAGGGGGCCGACGAGATTTTTTGCGGCTATAATATCTTCAAGGAAGCAAAGATTCGTGCGTTTTGGGCTAAAAGACCCGAGTCCAAATCGCGTCCCCTTCTGCTTGCAAGACTCTATCCCTATGTCTTCCAGGACGAGCGCTTGAAAGGAATGCTGCCCGCCTTTTTTTCCAAATCCATGGACCGGACCTCCGATCCCCTCTACTCCCATCTTGTAAGGTGGCAAAATACCGCAAGGATAAAGTTTTTCTTCTCCGAGCCTCTTAAGGATTTAATCGGCTCCTATAACGGCTACGAGGAGATGAGGGAAGGGCTTACGCCCGGTTTCGAGAGGCTCGATGTCGTCAGTAAAGCCCAATATATTGAGATGTCCGTGTTTATGAGCAACTATCTGCTCTCCTCCCAGGGGGACCGGGTTGCCATGGCGCATTCCCTCGAAGTCCGCCCGCCCTTTCTGGACCACCGCCTGGTTGAGTTCGCCTGCCGCATTCCTCCGGGCCTGAGGATGCTTGGCCTGAACGAAAAATATATTCTAAAACAGGTCTTTAAAAAGATCTTGCCCGAGCAGATTCTTAAACGGCCAAAACAGCCCTACAGGGCGCCCATTGCACCGATGGTGCTAAGCGGGGTTATGTGGGAAGACCTCCTTTCGGATTCCTCCTTGGACCGCGCGGGGCTGTTTAACAAGATTAGGGTCAAAAGCCTTGCCTCCAAATTGCGGTCTTCAAAAAAACTTAGCGAAATCGACAGTATGGCCTTGATCGGTATATTATCCTCCCTGCTCGTACACGACCTGTTCGTTTCGCGCCCGCCTTCTCACTGCGCAAAAAGGGTCGTCCCCTCTCTCCTGTTCGATCGCCGGTCCGGGGCCGTGGACCGCTGGGCAAAAGGGGACCTCTATGAGTGAGAGAGGCGCGGGAGCGGACCTCACAAGAGCCGAGTGGCAGACGGAATTGTTCTCCGAGTGTCCAAGGCTTTGGGAGCTTTTGAAATTGCAGGCCGGTTGGCCTCTAAAAACGATCATCTTGAGGGTCCATCGCAATCATGCCTTCGAACTCGTGGCCACCATGATGGCCTCCTATGCCGCTTTCGGGGGCTGGGCCGCGCAGTTTATCTACAGCGACTATAGCGATGCGCTGGATTTTTCCAAAATGAGCCGGGCTGCGGATGCCGAGCTAATCTGGCTCGACAGGCTGCGCTACGAAGGTCTGGACGACCTCGAGATGGTACGGTGGCTCTCACTTCGGCTGAGTCAGTTGCGAGGGGTTTCCACTGCGCCCATTATCGTAATGCTAAGCTTCGCCTCCTCCTCGATGGAGTTGGACCTTCAAAGGGCTGTGGACGGAATTGCCGCCTGCTACATAGCCGGGATGTCTGAAACTGCCCAAAAACTCGGGGACGATTTTTTCGACACCCGTTTGGAATCTCTTGGCGGTACAAAACTTAGCCGCAGCGCTCTTACCGATGTTGCCCGTGAAATTGCCTGCAAGTGGGTTCCGGGTGCGGTTTTCCCCCCGATAAAGGCGGTGGCGCTAGACCTTGATAATACGCTCTATAGCGGGGTCCTGGGCGAGGATGGAAGAGAGGGGATCGACCTTACCCCCGGGCACAAGGAGCTTCAGGGCTACCTCCATGGGCTGCCAAAGCGCGGTGTTTTTCTCGCTCTTGTTTCTCGAAACCAACGCCGGGATGTTGAAGAGTTGTTCACGGTTCGCGAAGACTTCCCAATATCCTGGACCGACTTTTCAGCAACCCGGATCGGGTGGACGGATAAAGCCGACTCCCTTCTGGAGATCTCCCGGCAGTTGCGTATTTCCTTTGATGCTATTCTCTATGTCGATGACAATCCCGGAGAGCTTGCAAGTGTGGCTATGAGGCTGCCCGGCCTTCAAACGCTTCACGCCCGCCCCGATCCTTTCGAGACCCTGCGGGGCCTTGAGTACTATCCGGGCTTATGGCGGTGGCGATATGGCAAAGACGACCGTCTGCGCACCCACGATCTCAAGGCCTCGCAGGCTCGCTCGGCCCTTCTGGCTGAGACCGTAAGCGAAGAGGACTATTTTTCGCTCTTAAACGTACACCTTCAATTGGCCCTCGACCCCATGAGCCGCCTTGCGCGATTGAGCGAGCTTTCCCGGAAGACCAACCAGTTCAATGTGGCTCTGGGACGCATTCCGGAAGCCCAAATGGCCCGCTATATGAGTTCGTGCGATTCAGCGGTTGTAGGCGCTTACCTAAAGGACAGGCTCTCGGATAGCGGTCTTATCTTCATGATGGTTGTTAAACGCCTCGGTAAAGATCTTGCTATCGAAGAACTATGTATTAGCTGCCGCGCTTTGGGACGGCAGCTCGAAGCCGTTATGATAGGGCAGGCTCTAGCCCTCGCACAACGTAAGCTGAAGGGCCGAAGGGTTTATTGCCGATGGCGGAAGGGCCCGCGCAATCAACCCGCGCTCGAGTGGCTGGAAAAGGCCTCGGGACAGCCCCTTGAATCCTCTGAAGGGCTCTGTGCGCTTAAGTTCCTGGGACCTCCCGTGCGGCCGCCCGGGGTCACCGTCTCACTCTTAGAGGGTGGCTATGACGCAAAATGAGTTGGAACGCATGGTCGTTGAGACCTTCTCTTTGGTAATGAAACGCTCCTTGGGGCTCGGCGAGGAGGTCCTGCGCTTCCGGGAGGCCGCCTGGACCTCCCTTAAACACGTCGAACTGATACTGGCCCTTGAGCAAAAATTCGATTTCCAATTCACCGAGGAGGAAATGGTGGAACTTAAAAGCTTGTCGGATATCAGGGATAAAGTGGCAAAACACCTCCTCCAGCCAACCAGGAGCCCCCATGAGAGGACCCTTGCCCGGTAGAATAATCAATAGAGCCTTGCATATGTTGGCCCGATTTACCCCCGGGTCCGGGGTCCGTGTTTTTCTGCACAGATGCAGGGGCGTTAGGATTGGTGAAAATGTATTTATAGGCGACGATGTCTACCTGGAAAATGAATACCCAACACAGGTCGAAATAGGCGATGGAGTTCAAATAGCGCCCCGAACCCTTATTCTGGCCCACTTTCGTGGTCCGGGTAAGCTCATTATCGAAAAAAACGTCTATATCGGGCCATGCTGCGTAATCTCGGCTCCGGGCGGCAAGGTCGTTACAATCGGCGAAGGCGCTGTGCTATCCGCGGGAAGCGTTGTAAATGCCGATGTCCCTCCCTTTACCCTGGTTGGAGCAATTGCCGCCGAGCCCCTGGCCAGAGTTGGAAAACCCGCAAATCAGGTAAAAAGCTACGAGGACTTCGTCTCGAATCTTTTCCCGATCAGGCGCAAATAATGTCTTTAACCATCCCTTTGGGTAACCCGATTGTCGAAGCCGCCCATGAATGTATTTATCGTTTCTAACAACGCCTTTGATCCAGATGCGGGAAATCTCATTAAAATGGCTCGATTTTTCGGCTGTGAGTCGTTAAATCGCCCCGGCCCGGCGTGGGGCTATTCTATAATTGTTCGCCGGGAACACCTTCGCCTGCTGGCCGATGTGCCTCCGGCCCAATCGGTTCTGGTCTACGGCCCTGATCGAAAAGACGGAGAAAAAGCTTTTAGCCCTTGCCCCGGAAGTGTCTACCGCATAGGTCCACAACGGGAAATAACCAGGCAGTTGGCCGGACTTTCCATTTCCGCTAAAAACCCTGGAGTGTTAAATGTCCTTCCTAAATCCGAAGAGGCCCAAACGATCATCTCTTTAAACCATCAACCCTTCTTAACATTGCTTGGAAAGGATGGCTGCGATTGGTTCTCCCTGGCTCAAAACGAGATAATCGACCTGGATGATCCGGTTGATGCGAAGTTCAATCTCGATGCGGTTTTTGGAAAACTCATGCCCTTTGCCATGTTTTTTAAATATATCCAACATGCTGGATGTTTTCCAAGCGCAAATCTTATAATCGACGATCCCACCCTGCAGCGCAGTTATGGATTTATCGATTACGATAGGATGGCCCAGGTTGTTAATGATTATGATTTTTCAGTCACAATAGCCTTCATCCCCTGGAATTACAGAAAATCGAGCACCAAAACAATCGGGCTTTTCAATAAAAATCGCGAAAGAATGAGCATTTGCGTTCATGGTTGCGATCATACGGCCGGGGAATTCGCCGAGACCAAAGAAACAGTTCTCGATTGGAAAGTCTGCCTTGCCAGAAACCGCATGGAAAAGCATAAACGCATTTTTGGCCTCTCCTATGACAATACGATAGTTTTCCCCCATGGAGCCTTTTCCGAACAATCCATGCGTGTTCTTAGTCGATACCGGTTTGCCGGAGCGGTCAACAGCACCCTTTTTGCCCGCGACTATTCCGGGGGCCTCAAAGTCCGGGATGCGATCGCCCCCGCAATAAACCATTATGGCCTGCCCCTCTTTCTGAGACGATATCCAAACAGGCTCGAAGATTTTGCCTGCGACCTTTTCTTCGGCCGCCCGGTTTTGATAGTGCAGCATACCCGGGATTTTGCCGATGGCTGGGAGAAAATTACAGATTTTATCGGACGGCTGCGCTCAATCGAGCCGGCGCTCAACTGGATGAGGCTTGGTAAAATTGTCGAGCGCTATTGTCCGGAATCCGACCACCAGTCCGGTGAGCCCGATCTTTCGCCCCATTACCGGGGAGAGCTTGGCTACACGTTCAATTGCTGGTTTAAAACAGCAGTAAGGCGCAATTTATGCCAACTGCGCGACCGGGTTATCTTCAAAAACAAATATCTTGGAAGCCTTGTGACCAAAAAAAGCAGTAATCGCTAAAAAAGGCTCTCTCTATCATGTTTGCTCCCGTTCTGGTCGACGACTTTTTGAAATTATCCGCAAAGCTCTATCCTGAAAAGGAAGCTCTCATTTGCGCTGAGCAGCGTTGGACCTATCAGGCGATTGATAAGGCATGCCGCCGGCTTGCCCGGGCACTTAGGCTTATCGGGCTTGGACCTGGGGAAAGGGTGGCGATATTTTTAGATAATTCGGCTGAGTCGGTTATTTCGCTCTTTTCGGCCATGCGCGCGGGAGGCGCTTTTATAGTCGTTAACAGCTCGGTAAAGCCTAGAAAACTTGAGGTTATACTCCGAGACAGCGCAGCCTCGATTCTTGTTGCCGATGCCGCCAGGGCCGCCGTTGTCGCCGAGGCCGCAAAAGGGATCGAAAAATTAAAAACCATCTGGGTTGGAGACACCTCCGAGGTTCCTGCCTCTTTTGGGGGCAGGTCCTTTTTGTGGGCCGAGATCTTTCAAAAATCCGACTGGGCTCCGGTCGCTTCGCACGTAAACGCGCAGGGGGAAAGGGCAATCGACTTCGATCTCGCGGCCCTTATCTACACTTCGGGGTCTACCGGGGAACCCAAAGGCGTAATGTCCTCTCACTTTAACATTGTTTCGGCCGCCCGCAGTATCATCGAATATCTTCAAAATACCGCGGGGGATAAAATATTGAATGTTTTGCCCCTTTCCTTCGATTACGGTCTCTACCAGGTCCTTATGGCTTTCATGTTCTCGGGGACGGTCTTTGTTCAAAAATCCTTCGCCTTTCCCGTAAAGATACTCGAATGCATTAAGCAGGAAAGAATAACGGGCTTTCCGATTGTGCCCACTATCGCCTCGCTGCTCCTAAAGATGGCAAATCCGTCTAAATACGATCTGAGCTCCGTTCGGTATGTCACAAATACCGGCGGAGTTTTGCCCCCGGCACATATCCGTGGGCTGCAAAAGATTTTCCCTTGCGCGAAGGTTTATTCCATGTACGGTCTTACCGAGTGCAAGCGCGTTTCCTACCTTCCCCCCGAACAACTCGACTTGAGACCCGACTCGGTTGGAAAGCCCATGCCCAATTGTCGAGCATTTATTGTCGACGAAAAGGGAAAAGAGGTTGGACCCGACCAGATTGGCGAACTGGTAATAAAGGGGGCCAATGTGATGCAGGGCTACTGGAACTCGCCCGAGTTGACCCAAAAGACCTTCCGGCCGGGCCGAGTTCCCGGGGAGGTCCTTCTCTATTCGGGAGACCTTTTCAGAAAAGACAGGGATGGCTTCCTCTATTTCCTTGCCAGAAAAGACGAACAGATAAAGACCAAGGGGGAGCGCGTAAGCCCGAAGGAAATTGAAAATATAGTTTGCGAACTGGAGGCAGTATCGGAGGCAGCGGTCATTGGAGTCCCTGACGAAATTCTGGGCCAGGCGATAAAGTGTTTCGTTGTCTGCCGGCCCGGCTCCAAAGTCGGCCACAGGGAAATAATCAATCACTGCTCGAAGAACATGGAGCCTTTCATGGTTCCACGGTATGTTGAATTTCTTGAAAAGATGCCCTGGAACGCTCACGGTAAAATTGACAGGAGCCTTTTGAGAACTTTAGAGGCCGACGGACCGGTCAATGGGTAAACGGAAATGGTATTTTCAAAGGATTCGTTGCGCATAGACCCGGCCTTATGGGCGGCCAATATCGAGGAGGCTCTAAGAACCGAGGTCCTTATAAATCTTCGGCGAAGGGGCGTTGTGGTAGCCGTTAGCGGAGGTGTGGATTCTGCTGTGGCTGTTACTTTGGCGGCCAGGGCCTTTGGGCCGCGCAGAGTCTTGGGGGTGGTGCTGCCCGAACGCGAGGTGGGACCCGCATCCGAGGTCCTTGCGGAAAATCTCCTGCGCGCTCTGGACGTAGGATGGATAAAGGAAGACCTTACCGCCGCTCTGGAAGGCCTTGGGTGCTATAAGCAAAGAGATGAGGCAATACGGCGGGTGATTCCCGATTACGGGCCGGGCTGGAGCTTCAGGATCGTTTTGGGACACAACCCCCTGGAAAGCCAGGGGTTTAATGTTTTTTTCCTTGAGGCCTTTTTGCCTCGCAACGGAGAAACGTTGCGCCTGCGCCTGCCGCTTGCCGAATACCTCGACATAGTTGCGGCTACCAATATGAAGCAGCGAAGCCGCATGATAATGCAGTACTACCATGCCGAACGGCTGAGGTATGCTGTTTTGGGAACGCATAACCGCACGGAATACGACCTCGGATTCATGGTCCGCCATGGCGATATCGGCGTGGATGTCCATCCCCTGGCGGGCCTTTTTAAAGTGCAGATCTACCAGCTTGCTTCCTACCTTGGCGTTCCCGAGGCTATAACCCTTCGGGCTCCGTCTTCGGAAACCTTCCCCGCGCCCCAAACCGAGCAGGAGTTTTTCTTTAGCCTTCCTTTCGAATTGCTCGACCCGTTGCTCTACGCGGAAGCCTCCGGTATTGCCGTGGAACAGGCGGCCCGAGTTCTAGGCATTCCCGTCGATGGCGCGGAGCGGGTCTTCCGAGATATTCGCAGTAAACGCAGGTTTTCGCAATATATGCGCCGGGAGCCTCCCGTCCTGAACGCTGGCAACAATCCAAAGAGCGCTCTGTCTCATAGAGACCGTTGAGAAAACAGCCGCAGCCAAAGACGAGAAGCGCTGCTGGGCAAGAGATTTTATCTATGCGCTATAGTATTGTTATCACTTGCTATAATCAGCGTAAGTTTATCGTCGGAGCCGTCAGGTCGGCCCTGTCACAGAAAAACTCCATAAGAGAAGTTATCGTTGTGGACGATGGGTCCGGGGACGGCTCAACCGAAATCCTAAAGCCCTATGAGAACTCGATCCAACTCCTGGGGCTTCCCAAAAACCGCGGAGCCATCGAGGCCCGGAATCGGGGTGCCGCCCTGGCCCGGGGAGAATACCTCATCTTTCTGGATGGAGACGATCTTTTCGTGCCGTGGACCCTGGATGTCTACGATCAGCTCGTGGCCCGGAGGCGTCCGTCTGTGATAATTTCGGCCGTGCGCCACTTTACGGGCCCAGTGCCCGTCTTTGGACCCGCCGACATGCCCGAAAGGCTCGAATTTGTCGAATATGAAGCCCTTATGACCAAGGACAGGTCCCACGGCTGGTATACAAACGCTATAGTGATTTCTCGAAAGGCTTTCCTCGATGTAGGCGGCTGGACGCCCGGGATTTTCCATCTCGATGACGTGGATATGGTTTCAAAACTGGGCTACTGCGGCAAGTGCATTCTTGTCTATTCGCCCTATACCGCCCTTTATAGGATGCATGCGGAAAATACGGTCAATTTCGTACCGCCCTTTTTGCGTTCGGCCCGCCTTATAATCGGCCGGGAGCGGGCAGGCCTCTATCCGGGGGGGCGGAAAAAGAAGCTGGAAAGATACGCTTTCCATGGCGGAATGGTTTTCTTTTGGACTCGAAAGGGGCTTGAGGCCGGTCTCTACGCCGGGGCGCTAAGACTTGCCGCGTGCGGATGGCCGATGGTGATGGCCGCGGTTTTGCGAAAATCCCTGGTGGCCGTCAAAGGCCGGCGAAGGGTGGAAGTAAGCGAGCTAAGCCGTGAGGGAGCCTCTGAGTATACTCCCAGGGTTGGATGCGGAAAGCACTGAAGACGTTTTTGCCTCCGAAATCGTGCGCCTTAGGCAAGGATCATCTCATGGGGTTTAAGTTTGAGCCCTCTTGCGGCTATGAGAGGCTCCACGATTGGGTGTTTGAAGGCCAAACCGCATCGGCCTGGGTCACAAGAGGTGGGAAGGACTCGTGCTGGGACAACTTTTTGCTTCAGCACCCCCTGGGACAATTCCAACAGTCCACGATCTGGGCACGGCTAAAAGAACTTGACGGCTGGAAACTTGTGCGTGTGGTCCTTACGCTTTCCGACCAAATCGTTGGAGGTTTCCAGATCCTGCACCGTTTCAGGTGGTGGGGAGGTATCGGCTACATTAGCAGGGGGCCTGTGGCGCCGGTCCAATATCCGGAGTTGGTAAATTTTACCGCCGAGCTTGTGCGAAAGATTTGCGAAAACGAAAGGCTGCTGGCCCTGGTGGTGCAGCCTCCGGATTGCTGTCCTTTAATGGCCGCAAGTCTTGCGCGCAGGGGATTTATACCCGGCATGTCCCTTGGTGTGTACAGGGCCACCCTGATTTTTGACCTGAGGGCCGGATTTGCCCCCGTCTACTTGCGGATGGCCAGGCAAACGCGCAGGAAAATAAGGCAGGCCGTAAGCCGGGGCATTAGGATTAGGGAAGGGGGCAGGCAAGATCTCGAAGTATTTTTCGATCTCATGCTCTCCACCTGCCGGAGGCAAAGAGTTGAGCCCAATCCGCCCGATGTTCGCCATCTTTTTGCCCTGTGGGATGCGGCCCGCCCCCTCGAGTGCATAAGACTCTTTTTGGCCGAGTACCAGGGAAAACCCGTTTGCGGTATCACCTGTATCCCCTTTGGCAAGACCTTCACCTTGTGGAAAAGAGGTTGGGACGGCACCGAAGCTAAACGCCACCCCAATGATCTCATTACCTCCGAGGTACTAAAAATCGCGGCCCGGGAGGGCTACGATTTTTGCGACTACTCCGAATTCGACGAACAGATGGCCCTGGCGGTTGAAGAAGGCGAGCCGCTTACTGCCGGGCAGGCGTGCAGCCGCCACGGCTTTATTGCACATTTTGGCGGCAAACCCCGATTTTTGGCCCAGGTCCTTTTGTACCTTCCAAATCCCTATCTTCGCTCGGTAACCTTCACCCTTTACAGGTGGATGACCGTTTTGCGCTCAGGCCTGCGCCTGTAAAAAAAAGGTGTGCTCCTTGGGCTTGAAAACCTTGTAATTTCTCAAACCCTGTTTTAGCCCCATCCGCCGCGTCGACCTCCGGTCACCGGGCAAGGAAAAAAGACATGTTCAAGCTAAAAGTAGAGGCGAGCCTTAACAAGGTGGAGCGGTGGATCGAACAACACAACTACAAAGGCTATGATCCCTCCGATGGGTTGACATCCTTTTTGAGGCCTTTAACCTTTAAAAATACCCTTCTGGAAAGAATCCTTCAGCAGATTGGAAGGCAAAGTCCGGTTAACCTGAGGCCCCTTATGGGTATAAAGCCCCTTGAATCCGCCCAGGGCAGAAGCTATGCGGCCTGGGGCTACCTGGAAAGGTATAGGCGCACCCGGGAGCCCCTCTACAAGGCTAAAGCCCTCGACTGTCTCGAATGGATGGACCGCAACAAGTCTCCAAACTACCAGGACCACAGCTGGGGATATCTTTTCGATTACGCAAGCCGGGGCGGCAGAAGAGCGGGCTATGAGTCTACGGCCGTTTGGACCGGCTTGACAGGCCAGGTATTTTTGGAGGCCTACGAGCTTTTCGGCATCGAGCGCCACCTGGAAGTTATTAAAAGCGCCAGCCGCTGGATGAAAATGATTCCAAGAGAAAAGACATTGACTGGAGCCTGTATCAGCTACACGGCAACGGGACAGGGCTCCATTCACAATGCCAATATGATCGGCGCGGCCTTTCTGGCGGGCGCGGCCCAATACACCCGCGACGACCGGGCCCTTGAGGTAGCCCGCGAGGCCATGCAATATTCCTGCTCCAGGCAACTGGGCGATGGAGCCTGGTACTATGCGGAAAAAAACAACTGCCGTTGGGTCGATAACTTTCATACAGGCTACAATTTGGACAGCCTCAAAAGATATGCCCGCTACTCCGGTGACCTCTCTTTTCAGCAAAACCTCGCAAAGGGCATCGAGTACTACCGGAATACATTCATACGCGATGACGGCTTCCCAAGATATTACTGTAAAAGATCCTATCCGCTGGATATCCAATGCGCTTCCCAGTCGATCGAAACCCTTACCTTTTTTTGCGGGGAACTTCCCGACTGTTTGATCCTTGCGCGCAAAGTCGCCGACTGGACCATCGAGAACATGCAGGACGAAGACGGCCATTTCTATTACCGGCTCTACCCCTTTGGTCTCAAGGCCAAAGTCCCCCTCATCCATTGGGGGCAAGCCACTATGTACAGGGCTCTCGCCTGCCTGCTCTCCAAACTGTGAGCCCCAATTATAAAAAATATTTGCCGAAAGCCTTTAAAACTATCCGTGAGGGCATATCCAATGCGATATTCCTACGTTTTGATCACTCCAGCCAAAAATGAGCAAGACTACATCGAGGCTGTGATCGGATCGGTTGTCTCCCAAAGCCTTGCGCCCCGTAAATGGATCATCGTGAGCGACGGTTCCACCGACCGCACGGACAAAATCGTGCGCGCTCACGCTAAAGGCCGCGACTTTATCCAATTTATACGACTCGATGAAAACCGGGAGCGCAATTTCGCGGCCAAGGTCGAGGCCTTTGACGCCGGGCTCCGGCTTCTTGCCGGGATAGACTACGATATAATAGGAAACCTCGATGCGGATATCACTTTCCCGCCCGATTACTTCGAATATCTGCTGGCAAGATTTGAGCAAAACCCGCGCCTGGGAGTTGCCGGTACCGCTTTTATCGAAGAGGGCGGACGCTACGATTACCGCTTTACCAACATCGAGCACGTCTCGGGACAGTGCCAGCTTTTCAGACGGCGCTGTTTTGAACAAATCGGCGGCTATAAGCCGATAAAAGAAGGCGGGATAGACTGGGTGGCCGTTACGACCGCCAGGATGTTTGGCTGGCAGACCCGTACCTTTACCGGAAAAACTTTCCGTCATCACCGCACGATGGGCGCGGGAAACTGGAGCGGTTTGCGCCTGCATTTCAAACAGGGCCAAAAAGATTACCGTTGCGGCAACCATCCGCTTTGGGAGCTCTTTAGAGCCTTCTACCAGTCCTTGGGAAAGCCCTATGTTTTGCGAGGTCTCCTTATTATCTCGGGATATGTGTGGTCTTCGATTCGTATTGATAAAAGACCGATCCCTGTTGATCTCATGCGCTTTATCCGCGCCGAGCAATTGAGAAGACTCAAGGCAAAACTATTTTTTTAAGAATAGGTTAAGCCGCCGGTAAACCTCTAGCGGCAATACTGTTGACTTACTAAGAAATGCATAAGTAACCGAACATTGCGAGTAGGGTGGTAAAAGGCGCGAGCGTTGCCCACCAACGATTTGTAGGCACGGTATATGTTCGGTAATCAATGACGGTCTTAGTAAGCTCTGTTTGTCCCACGCGAAGCCGTGAAAATGGAACCCGCAAAAAGCGCGATTTCGGACCGGTCTTGGGTGGCTGATTAAAGCCTGGATCGCTCAGGTCTATCCGGACACCTTTCCTGTTGTGTCTCTTTGATCTCTTTTTTCGCGTCTTCGCGTCTTCGCGTCTTCGCGTGAGCCTAAATCAACAACATTCACCTCCAGCGGCCGCTCGAATATTAAATCTTCTCCTCTATCTTTTGGGTTTGAACCAGTGGCGCAAAGAGTCCTCTGTGCCTCCGTGGTCTGCTTTTACTCCTTGAAGGTCTTACCCCAAAGGGTGGTTCTATCGTTATGGGTTTCCTAAAAACCCTGTGTGGCGTCCAGGTAAGGATTGAAGGCCGGCTATTGCGGATAGCCCGCCTTGAGGCCGACTCGTTTCAATTTCTCGATGAACCGCGCAGGATGCTCGAAAAACTGCGCGGGTGCGGCGCCAGGGTCGATCTGTTTACCTTCCTGCAAAGATTGCCTCAGGCCTCTCCTCTGTATGATTTCCCCATGGAGTGGGACAACCTGGCCGTGCTGCGGGT
Organism: Deltaproteobacteria bacterium; assembly: GCA_021780695.1. Taxonomy (GTDB): domain Bacteria; phylum Desulfobacterota; class Syntrophobacteria; order Syntrophobacterales; family Syntrophobacteraceae; genus SbD1. The sequence continues at coordinate 75,032 of JAJXYD010000023.1, read as the reverse complement.
TACCACCTTCGAGCACTGGTGGAAGGAACAGATCGGGTTCAAGGCCCGCAATAAGGCCAAACAGGCGCAGAAAAAAGGGGTTATCGTATGCGAGGTCCCCTTCGACGAAAAACTCGTAAGGGGAATATGGGAGGTCTATAACGAAAGCCCGGTTCGTCAGGGACGACCCTTTGCACACTACGGTAAAGGTCTGGAGACCGTCTATCGCGATGAGGCTACCTTCCTTGAGAGCTCTATCTTCATCGGGGCCTTTTGGGAAGGCCGCCTTATTGGATTTATAAAGCTGGTCCACGATGAGAGGCGAATCCAGGCCGGGATGATGAACATAATTTCCATGATCGGGCATAGAGACAAGGCCCCTACCAACGCCCTTTTGGCGCAGGCTGTCAAGTCGTGTGCGAACCGTTCGATTTCCTATCTCGTATACTCCAGATATACCTACGGAAATAAGCACAGGGACGGCATAATCGACTTTAAGGAGCGCAACGCCTTTGAGCCCTTCAATGTGCCCCGCTATTACGTTCCTCTAACGGCCCTGGGCTCCCTTTCCTTTCGTTTTGGCCTCCACAAAAGGTTTGCCCAGCGTATCCCTGAACCCATTCTGGCCGGATTGCGACGGATTCGCACCAAACGGTGCGCAAAGATCCTAAAGTAAAAGAGGCGAAAGGCCATTGCCATGCCCGGTATCTTTGGAATAATCGGCGGCGGACGCCATGAGAAAAGTTGCGATCCGGCGGAGCTTAAGGCCTCCTGCATGAAGCATGGCCCCGATTACCTAACGGGTGTTGCCCTATTTGAAAATCCGCGGCTAAAGGTGGGGTGGACATCGCACAAAAGCTCCTTTTCCGCCTGTATGCCCGTCTGGAACGAAACCCGGGACGTCTGCCTGATATTTTCAGGCGAAGAGTTTACGGAACCTTGCGAGATCGATCTTCTTCGGGCTAAGGGGCATGAGTGCAAATCCGGCGATGCCCGCTACCTGGTCCACCTCTACGAAGAAAAAGGGACGCGGTTTCTGGAAAAACTAAATGGATGGTTTTCAGGCATTCTCGCCGACTTTCGAAACGGGCGAATCCTCCTCTTTAATGACCGCTACGGCCTTGGCCGGATTTATTATCATCAAAATAAAGACGGTTTCTATTTTTCCTCCGAGGCCAAGTGGCTCTTGGCTATCCTGCCGGAATTGCGCCGGCTCGACTACGCTTGCCTCGCGCAAACCTTCTCCTGCGGTTGCGTATTGGGAAACCGGACTTTGTTTTCCTCCATCGCTTTGCTTCCGCCCGGCTCCTGCTGGATTTTCGATTGCCTGGAAGGTCCCCGAAAACTTGCCTACTTTACCGCCTCCACATGGGAAGACCAGGAAATCCTAAGCCCTGAGGAGTACTACACAACCTTTCGTGATGCCTTTTCCCGCATACTTCCACGGTATCTGCGGGCAAAAAGCCCCGTTGCAATGTCTCTTACCGGAGGCCTGGACGGCCGCATGATTATGACACGGGTGGAGGCGCCTTCCGTAAAGCTGCCCTGCTACACGTTTTGCGGCCCATACCGCGACTGCCTGGACCTAAAAATCGCAAGGCGGGTTGCAAGAGTGTGCGGGCAGTCCCATGAGACCATTTCGGTCGGCCCCTCCTTTTTCGCCAGGTTTCCCGAGTTGGCCGGAAAATGCGTCTTCATCTCCGATGGAACCATGGATGTCTCAGGGGCCGTGGAACTCTATGTCAACAGTCTCGCCGCCCGCCTTGCCCCCGTGCGTCTTACCGGAAACTACGGCTCGGAGATCCTTAGGAGACACGTGGCCTTTAAGCCCGGCAGTACCTGCCCCGAGCTTTTTGAGCCTCAATTCGCCGCCCTCGTCTCCAAATCCTTTGGAACCTATCAAGCCGAGCGCGGGGGCCACAACCTGACATTCATCGCCTTTAAACAAACCCCCTGGCACCATTACGGCCGCCTCTCGGTCGAACAGTCTTGCCTCACGATGCGTTCTCCCTACCTGGATAACGATCTGGTAGCCCTGGCATACCGTGCCCCCTTACGCTTGCTCGATGGCCCCGATGTTCCCCTTCGCCTCATTGGGGAGGCCTCCAAGCGGCTTGGAAAAATCCCCACCGACCGGGGACTTTGCTCTGCTCCCCTGCCGCTTGTCTCGGACCTTTTGCGCTTCTACCGTGAATTTACATACAAGGCCGAGTATGCATACGATTATGGCATGCCCCAGTGGCTGGCAAAAATTGATAATTTATTCTCACATTTACATCTGGAAAACCTCTTCCTCGGCAGGCAGAAATTCTACCATTTCCGCCTCTGGTACCGAAAGGAACTCTCCACCTATGTTAAAGATATCTTGCTGGACCCTGTAAGTCTTGGAAGACCCTACCTCAACGGCAATCGGGTCCGTAAAATCGTAACGGATCATATAAGAGGCGTTGCCAATTATACTACGCAAATACATCAGCTTATAACCGCTGAGCTTATTCATAGAAGTTTACTGGAAACAACACAATATTAAATAGTATAATATGATTATAAATATATATATGGATAAAAATATGAAAATAGCCTATCTTATTACAGCCTATAACAATCCAAACCATCTAAAAAAAATGATTTCTAAAATAACCTGCGCTGATTCCTCATTTTTTATTCATGTCGATCTAAAAAGTAATATTGATGATTTTAGTAACATTATCGGCGAAAATGTTTTTTTTACTAAATATAGACTTCCTGTTTATTGGGGAGAATACTCGATGGTGGAAGCTATTTTGCTTCTTATCCGAGAGGCCTTAAATAATTCATTAAATTATGATTACCTGGTTCTTTTTAGCGGAAGCGACTATCCCATTAGAAGTACCGAATATATCCACGACTTTCTTCTCAGAAAAAAAGGTACTGAATTCATTAGTATGGTAAGAATGCCCAATCTGGAGGCCGGATTTCCACTGGCGCGAATAAACAAAATGTGTCTTCCCTCGACCAGGCCTCTTGGCAAATTCATCGTAAGAGTCCTTGGTAAAATGAACCTGGCCGGCCGGGATCATAAAAAGTATCTCAATGGGTTAGTCCCCTGGGGGGGAAGCACGTGGTGGGCGCTTACAAAAGATGCCTGTCGATACATCCTTTCCTTTGTAAAAGATAACGATTCAATTGTTAATTACTTTAAACATATCTCCTGTGCCGAAGAAATGCTCTTTCAGACCATTTTGGGAAATTCTCCCTTCAGGGAGCGTATTCACAGAAACTTGATCTTTATGGACTGGTCCGCCGGTGGGCCCCACCCCGCAATGATTGGACCTAAACATCTGGCTTTGTTCGAAGCCGTCGATAAGGTCGTTATGAACGATGCTTTCGGCCCCGGCGAAGTGCTCTTTGCTCGCAAGTTTTCCGACAACGATCCCGAAAAAGTCCGAAGGATCGATGAAATGATAAAAAAGAAAGGATAAAAAATCCAAGCCCATGGCCCTTGCCATGGGCTCCTTGCGGAACACGCGAAATCGCGTCTCCTTCCTTACCGTTTCGCCCGGCGTGTGGAGAGTGTGGATTTTAATATTGGCATGTTTCATGCTCTCCGTCCATCCGACCGTGCTTTCCTCAAAGCATGATTTTCGTATAGGAAGTTGGACTACGTTTGGCAAATCTACAAGAAGGAGACTGAATGAAGTTAGAGAAGTTTGCTGCCGGCGGCAAGATAATCAGGTTCACTGTGATTGTGCTTGCCTTAACGGCATTATCGGTTGTGTGCCCCCCAAAGGGGCGTGCGGAGTATTCGTTTCCGGCCTCGAGAGTCATCAGTTGGTCGGGCGCGGGGGTAATCGGTGGAATCCCCTCGAGGACCACGATTTATAAAACCCTGCAGGCCTCTTCCTATGGCAATGGTTCAAACGACGCATCGAGCGCTATAAACAGCGCCCTGTCGAGTTGTCCCTCGGGGCAGGTGGTTCTGCTGGGATCGGGCACATTCAAAGTCGCAAGTACGATCCATGTCCCCTCCAATGTGACGTTGCGCGGTTCCGGGCCGCAAAGCACGATCCTTAATATGACCGGAACGGGAATCGGTGTCGAATTTGGCGGCAATGTCCCTCCCTATGGTACAAATGCGATAAGTTCAACCAATTCTGTCGCTATTTCCGCAGGAGACTCCAAGGGCTCTTCCTCCCTTACCGTCACCGGGTCTCTTTCGGGGTTGGCCCCCGGCAGCCTCATCTGGTTAAGCGAGTTAAACGACTCCTCGGTTCCCGTAACCCAGTACGGCGGGGCAGGCGTATGTACATGGTGCGACGGCGGCATGGGCGGCATCCGCTCTCTTGGACAGATCGCCCGCGTGACCTCGGTGTCGGGCAATACGATCGGCATCGATCCTGCCATGAATACCACCTATTCGAGCAGCCTCAAGCCCCTGGTCATACTGGTTACCAACTCCCCGACTCATGACGCGGGGGTCGAGAGCCTGCAGATGTATGACAACCACACCGGCCTTACCGCCAACTTCGGTTTGGAGGCAACTTACAATTGTTGGATTAATAATGTGGAAAGCAACTACTCGGACGCCGATCACGTCGATCTTGACTACTCAACCCACGACACGGTTTCCGACAGCTATTTCCATGACAGTTTCGTCCATACCTCGGGATCGACCGACTCGGAGCTGGCATTGAGAAACTTTTCCTCGGCCTGTCTTGTCCAGAATAACGTCTTCAGGCGTCTGCACGTATCGGTGATGTTCGAATGGGGCGCCTCGGGCAATGTGGTGGCCTATAACTATATGGACGGCAACTTTGACCAAAATTCGCTGAATGTAATCATGACTCCCATATCCTTCCACGGGGCCCACCCGGAGTACAATCTCCTGGAAGGCAATGTGGCCGCCATGACCGATGAGGACAGCATCTGGGGAAGCAGTTCCGATAACACATACTTCAGAAATTGGTTTACAGGGTCGATCCTTGTGTGTACTCCCGTCAATAACACCAGGGCAACCATCCAATGTTCTCCCGTTGGCACTGAGGGTGCCTCAGGAGTGAATGCCTGGTGGGCCTATCAGGCTGACAGGCCGCTTGAACTAAATTACCTGAGTACCGCCGCCAACATCGCCGGCAACGTCATTGGAAGCTCCCAGCTCCTCAGTCAGATGAAAATGACCAAGATGATTGTCTGGTCCAAAAGTGCCGACCGCGCCTACGAAGGAATGGCCTACGGCTATTCGCTTGGTTTTGGCGGCGGTGGGGCAGGAGACACCGGTACGGCTTCCAAATGCGGCACCAGCGGCTACCCCGCCGCTCCCTGGTGTTCCGATAACTCCGAGTCTTATACCTTGGGAATTATCCAGGGAGACTATTCCTATGCCGACGGCTCGACCAACTGGGGCTACGGAGGCTACACGGATCCGAACTCCTCTGATCACACGCTTCCCAGTTCCATGTATCTCGGCGCCAAACCCGCCTTCTTCGGCTCGACCGCCTTTCCGGCTATCGGACCCGATGTTACGGGCGGAAATGATACCTCCGGGCATGTGCACTACATTCCGGCCCAGGTTTGCTATACCGAAGGCCTCATGCCCAATTGCCTGCAAACGGTCGCTTCTCAGACCCAGCTGGTCGCCCCCACCGGGGTCCATCTGATCGGGCAGTAGAAGAGCTTTTCCGGCTCGACTTCCAAAAACTTTCCGGTGGGCACGGTCGCCGTCGTGCCCACCCCTCCTTATCCTAAAGATTTGCCTTCCCAAATTAACCGCCTTTGCCTCTTAACCTCATTAAAATGTGTATGCATTAAACTACGCCCTGAAGTTTTTTGCCTGCATAGCCTGCTAAACAATCGAACCGGAACCGGTGTGGCGAAAATTTTACCCGAGGCCGCATGCCAAATTCCAGTCTCCCCCATATTAGCGTGTGTATTCCGACTTTTAAAAGGCCCTTGCTGCTCGCAAGGTGTCTGGAGGCAATTGGGAAACAGGAAGCCGAAGGGTTTTCCTATTCGGTGGTGATTGTGGATAACGATGCCGGCGAGTCTGCAAGACCGGTTGTGACCGGGTGGAGCAACCGTGCATCCATTGAGCTTCGCTACTGCGTCGAGCCCGAGAAAAATATTTCCTTGGCCAGAAACCGTGCGGTTGCAAACGCTAAGGGAGAGTTCGTTGCATTTATAGATGACGATGAATTTGCCCAACCGGTCTGGCTCCGGGAGCTTTTCGAGGCAGCTTTGAAATTTTGCGCCGACGGAGTCCTTGGGCCGGTAAAGCCCTTTTTCGAGGGGACCCCTCCCGGCTGGCTCGTAAGAAGCGGTCTGTGCGTTCGAAAGTCTTTTCAAACCGGAGCCTTTTTAACCAATCTTAGATACATGAGGGGCGGAAATCTTTTGTTTCGCCGCGATATTTCAGACGGGGAGCCAAACCTCTACGATCCCCGCTTTGGACTTACAGGCGGAGAGGACTGCGACTTTTTCGACCGCATGTTGCTGAAAGGACGCCGGTTTGTCTGGTGCAACGAGGCCGTCGTCTACGAGGCTGTCCCATGCGGAAGGCAAACCCGCTCCTACCATCTCAAACGGGCGATGATTCGCGGGCTTACTACCGCAGACCGCCTCCCGGTCGTAAATTTTGGAACTTTCAAATCCTTTGTTGCCCTCATTTTATATTCCCTGTCTCTTCCACTCATGTTTTTGGCCGGGGACCATCTTTTCATGAAGTACCTCATAAAGGACTGCGATCACCTCGGAAAACTCCTTGCCTACTGCCGCATAAAGCCCGTCAATAAAAGGAGCTCCCAATAAAATGACAAACTCTTACACCCTGGATTTGACCTGCTCGGACAGAAACGGCTGGTATGAGATCTTGAGCCTTTTTGAGGATGCCAACCTCTACCAGGCGTGGGCATACGATCGCGTGCGCTTTGGAGCCCGCAATGTCTTTCCTGTGGTGCTTAGGAAGGGCAGGGAGCCGGTGGCCGCCGCCCAGGCCAGGCTCCTGCGCCTGCCCTGGATAAGAGCAGGTATCGCTTATGTGTTGTGGGGACCCATGTGGCGGCGAAAGGGCCAAAGCGAGGATAGCGAAGTGTTTCGCCAGGTCGTTAGGGCGCTTCGAAGCGAGCTCTCCATAAAAAGGGGCCTTGTCCTGAGACTAAATCCCCTGGCCTTTATGGGCAGCAACGCCGATTTGTGCCCGATCCTCGCCGAGGAAGGCTACCATCCCTATCATGGGAGGGCCAACCGGCGCACTCTCATAATGGATCTCAGGGGCTCTCTCGAGGAACTAAGCGCCGCCCAGCATCCGATGTGGCGAAACCATCTGAACCGGGCGCAGAGAAAAAAGCTCGAACTTGAATTCGGCGATAAGGAGTCGATGCTTGACGAAATAGCGCCGATTTATATGGAAATGGCTAATCGTAAGGGCCTGGCATTTTTAAATGACATCGAGCACTTAAAAAAAGTCCAAAAAGATTTGCCCGCTTCCCTAAAGCTTAAAATGATCGTTTGCCGCCAGGAGGGCCTTGCATGCGCCGGGGGTATTTTCTCGGCCATGGGCTCTACCGGCCTCTATGTGACCGGGGGAACCGCCGATCGCGGCATGAAGACCCACGGTTCCTGCCTGGTTCACTGGTCTTTTATCAAATGGCTAAAACAAAACGGCTATTTGTATTACGACCTTAACGGAATAAATCCGCAGATAAATCCCGGGACTTATCAGTTCAAACGACAACTGGCGGGAAAAGCGGGAACCGAAGTCGAGATGCTTGGAAAATTCCAGGTCGTCGATTCCCCAATCAGCTCTCTTGTCGTAATCGGTGGTGAGCGTTTGCTCTCCGGCTATAGAAAAATAAGCAGCCGGACGCGGTTTGGCTCAATGGCCTTTCGCCGACTCATCTCCTACTGAATGCCTTGCTATGATAGCTAAAATTGCCGCCTTAATCTGCATGGTTTTTATCCTCTTTCTCTTCTGGACCGATACGAAAAGAAAAGAGCCCTTTTCGCGTGGTCTGTGGGTACCTTTTCTATGGATGTTTTTTGGCTCGGGAAGATATCTTGACGATTGGCTGCATTTAGGCGCAAAAAGCGTGGCCAGCGTCAAGGCCTACGATCAGGGAAATTCGGTAAACGCGGCGGCTTTTTTGGCGCTCATAATCGCTGGTCTCCACGTCTTATCCAAAAGGGATATCGACTGGGGACGTTTTCTATCTAAAAACAAGATTCTATGGCTCTACCTCTCTTTTTGCCTCCTTAGCGTCCTGTGGGCCGACTTGCCGTTTACATCCTTTAAAAGATGGCTAAAAGAGTTTGGAAACCTTGTAATGGTTCTGGTCGTGCTTACCGATGCTCGCCCCTACGAGGCGATCGGGGCGGTGCTTCGGCGTCTGGGCTACCTGTGGCTTCCCTTGTCGGTTATCTTCATCAAATATTACCCCGCCCTGGGAAGGAACTACACCGACCAGGGCGCCCAGATGTATACGGGCATAGGAATGCAGAAAAACGAGTTGGGTTCCATGTGCCTGATCTCCCTTATATATTACGCCTGGTATTTCCTCTTTCGCCGCAAAACCGATTTTAAGTTCTGGTCGATAAATAACCTGGTTGACCTGGTCCTCCTTTTCATGGCTCTGTGGCTTTTGCGCCTGTCTCAGAGTTCGACTTCCCTGGGGTGCGCGGTAATAGCTCTGAGCATGTTGGCGGCCGGCCGTTTTTCATCCGCCCAACCCGATCGAATCCTGGCCTGGAGTGTTCTGGCTGTTTTGCTCTACCTCGGGCTGAACCAACTTTTCGCTCTCAATGCGATCGTAATCCATATGCTGGGACGAAAGGAAAATTTAACGGGCAGAACCAAGATATGGCTTCTGTTAAAGACGATGGCGGTCGATCCCTGGATAGGCACGGGCTACCAAAGCTTCTGGGTGGGCGACAGGCTGAGGCTGATCTGGGAAAAATCGGGCTCTGAAATCCTTCAGGCACACGATGGTTATTTGGAACAATACCTGGAATTGGGATACATAGGCGTTGGTTTTATCCTTGCTCTGATGCTAACAGGGCTTGCAAAAATCAGGCGGCTGTGCCTTCGCGATTATGCTGCCGGTGTCTTAATGCTTTGTTTTTTAGTTATCGCAACGCTCTACAATTATACGGAAGCTTCCTTTTACGCCATCTCCAACATCTGGCTCCTTATGGTGTTGGCTGTTACCCGGGCTCCGGGCCGGATTTCCGAAGAGACGGTAAAACATGTGGCAGGGTATTCAAAAGAAATCCCGAGCGGATTGAGAAGAAGGGCTGCCTCTGCCTTCTATCGCTCCGGCGCTTCTACTGCGCCCCCTCAAAACAGCGGCCGCAAACGACACTATGCCGATTCCTAAGGTAGCGTAAATGAACCGGACTCTTAAATCTAAAACAGCGGAAAATCTTGCCTATACTGTATTGTCCAGGCTCTTTATATTTGTTCTTTCCTCTCTTACAAGCATAATTCTTGCCAGACGCCTTACCACAAGCGATTACGGCATTGTCGGGTTTGCTAGCATATTTGTGATCTTTCTCGGTATGTTTGATGATCTGGGCGTTACACAGAGCATAGTGCAAAAGGAAAAAATTGAGGAAAGCGAGCTTTATACTGTTTTTACGCTAAAGGTTATCCTCGGCCTTCTCATTATTTTGCTCTCATTCGGATGGGCGGCCCTTAGCCGGAAAGTCTTCGATAATCCTGCCGTCAAGCCTGTTATAATAGTCCTTGCAACCTGTTCGTTTATCAACTCCCTGGGGTTTATCCCGATCGCGCTTTTATCTCGCGACTTGAAATTCAAACGGCTTGCGGTTCCTCAGATCGGCGGCCAGATTGTGGCGACTGTCGTGGCAATAATTTCGGTTTACATGGGGGCCAGGTATTGGAGTCTTGTGTTTGCGGGCCTTTCGTCCTGTATTGCCTCGGCTGCGATCGTGTTCGCCCTGTGCCCCGTACCCTACAGATTCAGGTGGGATCTGGGCGCCGCAAAAGAGCACCTGAGCTTTGGAAGTCATCTGTTTATGGCCTGGATCATGGCCTTCGTGCTGTTTAACTCCGATAACTTCGTAATAGGGGCTGTTGGGGGCGCGGCGATGCTTGGGTTCTACTCTATAGCCTTTAACTGGAGCAGCAAGGCCTGCAACTTCATTGAGGCCGCGACCCAGGGAGTGCTTCTGGCCACATTCTCTAGGCTCCAGGACCAAACCGAAACGCTCAAGCGCGGATATCTTAGGGTCCTCGAATATGTGAGCCTGGCGGCAATTTTGGCCAACGTGCTCCTTTTGATTCTTTCGAGAGAACTGCTGACGCTGGTACTGGGAGGGGGCACGGGCAAGTGGCTCCCCGCCTTGTCCGCCTTAAGAATTTTGTGTGTGTACGGAGCCCTCAGGGCAATCGTTGAACCCGTAAGAAGCATGGTTATCGCCATTGGTAGACCTGGACTGATATTTAAATCCAATACGGTCGTAACCTGTTTTCAGGTTGCGGGCCTCTATCCGGCCCTCAGATATCTCGGGGTGGAGGGTGTTGCGATTGTGGTGGCTTTGTCCTATGGGCTCCAATTGTTTATCTATTTTCCGCTCCTTCGCCGGGAGCTTGGTTTATCCTACCGGGCCGTCTTTGGCTGCCTGCGGTCGGCTTTGCTGGCCGGGGCCGTGCTTGCTGCCTTTGGTCTTGCCTTTAGCCGGTTTGCCTCTGTGTCCTGGTGGACTTTGGCGGCTAAGCTCTTTTTGGGCTCGGGATTGTATCTGTCAATTTTTGGCTGTTCTACCCGATGGAAAATCTTTAAAGACGCTCGTGAAGTGGTAAATGCGCTTGCCCTTAAACCCTACCGTCCCACCGTCTGATTTGCTCAAGGAGGGCTGGTCCGTGCACATTCGAAAATGGAAATTTCACCTGGCTCTTACGGCTCTGTTTTTGCCCCTTATCATGGCCTCCCGTGGTTGGTGGATTCCCGAAGTCGCCTGGGGCCTTGTTGCTAAACCGGCTGCCTTCAAACCCGATATGATCCTGGTCGATAACCTTGTTACGGATTATAAACTCTTTGAAAAAGCCCGGAACCTTAGAAAACTCGAAACCGCTACAACGGTGTTGGTTCCCGTCCGGGCCTCGGATAGGGACCCCGATAAGCCGGACCCTATGGGATTCCAAATCGCCCGGGTGATGATCCGGCAAGCCCGGCTCCAGCCGTGCCGGATTTTGCCCTTTCGCGAAGTTGAGCCCTTTACCCTAAACCTTGCCCGCCAGGTTGGCGAATTTCTAAAATCCCATCCCGATATTCATTCGGTTCTGGTTGTAACGCAAGCCTGCCGAAGCAGGCGAACCCAGCTGGTTTACGGTAAAGTCCTGGGAAAGCTCGGAGCAAAGGTTTCTACCTATCCCGTTTGGAACTCCGACCGGGCGGGAAACTGGGCCGCGACCTGGCACGGCAGGCAGGAGGTGCTGCTCCAATACATAAAGCTCATCTACTACGAGTTATACCTTTATCGCTAAAGAATACATAAATTATCCAACATAATCGCACCGTAACTGCGAACCGGCCCTTATCATTTCCCCAGATAACCCTAGCCTTCCGGGAGCCTAAAAAGTCTATCGTTTAAAATCAGCCAATTCCCGGGACCCAATACTACCGGCAAGTTTCCTTACTGTTTGTCTTAAGCTCTGTTTGTCCCACGCGAAACCGCGAAAATGGAACCCGGGAAAAGTGCGATTTCCCACTGGTCCTCTATGGCTAATTAAAGCCTGGATCGCTCAGGTCAATCCGGACACCTTTCCTATTGTATTTCTTTGATCTCTTTTTTCGCGCCTTCGCGCCTTCGCGTGAGCCTGAATCAAAAACATTGCCCCCTGCCTCCGGCCCCACACCTGTACCTGCCAAAATCGAGATAATGTGGCCAAAATTTTTTGGCCCTTTTAGTCCCTCTCATGGTAAAAGAGACAAGGGAGCGGGCTGCTCAGCGTTTGGGCGGCTGCGGATTTGACTTTACGAGGGGTATTGATTTTGATAGACGTCAAAACAAAAGCCACCAACTTAGTCTGGCACAAGGCACAGGTAACGAGAACCCAACGCGAGACTCTGCTGCATCAGCGCGGGGGCACGATCTGGCTAACCGGCTTGCCCTCTTCGGGCAAGAGTACTACGGCCTATGCTCTCGAGGCGGAGTTGTTTAGAAAAGGCTTTGCGGCATACGTTCTTGACGGTGACAACGTACGGCACGGACTAAACAAGGACCTCGGGTTTTCAGCCGCGGAAAGGGCTGAAAATATTCGCCGGGTTGCCGAAACCGCTAAGCTTTTCGCTGATGCGGGCTTGATCGTTGTTACAAGCTTCATATCGCCTTACAGGGGCGAAAGAGATTTTGCCAGGCGCATTCATTTGGATTCCGGCCTCGGTTTTGCGGAAATTTTTATCGATACGCCCCTCGAAATTTGCGAGGAGCGCGATCCCAAAGGATTTTACGCCAGGGCCAGATCCGGTAGGCTCAAAGGTTTTACGGGCATAGACGACCCTTACGAACCACCTCTTAGCCCTGAGCTTGTCTGCCGTACCGCCGAATTCTCGCCACGGCAGATCGTGTCGGCGATCATCGAGTTCATGGCCGAAGAGGGCTTTTTCCTGGACCGGCCTCGAAACGCTGCCCTCCGATAGTCTTGTCGGGCTCTACCCCCCCGGAATAAACGCTTAGATGTTTTCAAGGGTCGCTGCGGGCGGGCGCGCTTCCTTTGTTTTTATAAACTCACCCCATGGAGCATGTCTTAGATGAGTGGAACGATCCTTGTTACTGGCGGAGCGGGTTTCATCGGAAGCAACTTCGTGCTGCGGGAAAGGTTGGAGAAAAAACGCATAGTAAATCTTGATCTCCTTACCTATGCCGGAAATCTTTTAAATCTGCACGAACTCAACGACGATCCGGACTATATTTTCGTAAAAGGAGATATAGGAGATCCCTCCCTTGTCGGGAAGCTTTTGGATGACTATCAGCCCGAGGCTGTAGTTAACTTCGCGGCCGAATCCCACGTGGATAGATCTATTGAGAGTCCGGAAAGCTTTGTCCAAACAAATATCGTCGGTACCTATAAGCTGTTGGAAGAAACGCTTGGCTATTTTAGAAGACTTCCCGCGGGGCGCGCCGAGAGGTTTCGCTTCCTTCACGTCTCAACCGATGAAGTCTACGGCTCCCTGGGTCCCTCGGACCCCGCATTTACCGAAAACACCCCTTACGCCCCCAATAGCCCCTATTCGGCGAGCAAGGCCGGAAGCGATCATTTGGTTCGCGCTTATCACCATACCTTCGGGCTGCCCGCCTTAATCACCAATTGTTCCAATAACTATGGACCCAGGCAGTTTCCCGAAAAGCTCATACCGCTGACGCTTCTAAACGCCCTGGAGGGAAGGCCTTTGCCCGTATATGGCGATGGTCTTAATATTCGCGACTGGCTCTATGTCGAAGACCATTGTAGAGCCTTGAGCCTGGTTTTGGAAAAGGGAAAACCGGGCCAGACCTACAATATCGGCGGAAGCTGTGAAAAGACCAATATCGAAATCGTAAAGACACTTTGCGCCCTCTTAGATGAAATAGCCCCGCAGTCGCCCCATGTACCCCATTCCAGCCTGATCACATTCGTAAAGGACCGTCCCGGGCACGACCGGCGCTATGCGGTGGATTGTTCCCGCCTTGAGCGGGAGTTAGGCTGGCGGGCAAAAGAAACCTTCGAGACGGGCCTTGGGAAAACCATTCGCTGGTACATGGAAAACACCCAATGGGTCCAGTCGGTAAAATCGGGGGCCTACAGAAACTGGATAGCCAGGCAGTACGGAGAATAAAAATGAGCAACAATCGCGATCTCAAGGGGATCATTCTGGCAGGGGGATCGGGAACCCGCCTCTATCCCATAACGAAGGCAGTGAGCAAACAGCTTCTTCCTGTCTACGATAAACCGATGATATACTATCCGCTTTCGGCCCTTATGCTTGCCGGGATCCGGGATATTCTGATTATTTCGACTCCTTGCGATCTTCCCAGGTTCGAATCTCTTTTGGAAGATGGCTCCCAGTGGGGGGTGCGCTTGTCCTATAGGGTGCAGGAGCATCCAGCCGGCCTGGCCCAGGCTTTTGTGCTGGGACAGGATTTTATCGGCTCCCAAAGGGTTTGCCTCATTCTTGGCGACAATATCTTCTACGGCCACGGCTTCCAGAACATCATCCAAAAAGCTGCCTCATTTAGTTGCGGAGGGCTCGTGTTCGGCTATTATGTCCGGGACCCTCAACGCTATGGGGTGGTCGAATTCGATGAAGCAGGCTCTGTTTTGGGAATAGAAGAAAAACCGGCCTTGCCAAAGTCGAACTATGCTGTTCCGGGGCTCTATTTTTTCGATAACAGAGTGGTGCAAATAGCTTCTTCGCTTAAACCTTCCCCTCGCGGGGAGCTCGAAATAGTCGATGTGATGACTCACTATCTGAAATTGGGCGAACTCAGGGTGGAGTTGTTGGGAAGGGGCTTTGCCTGGCTCGATACCGGTACCCATGAGTCCTTGCTGGAAGCCTCGACTTTTGTGGAAACCATCGAAAAACGCCAGGGCCTGAAGATTGCCTGCCTTGAGGAAATAGCTTACCGTCTGGGCTACATCGACCGCGAACGCCTTAAAATATTGGCCGAGCCTTTGATGAAAAACGGATATGGGCAATACCTGGTAGATCTTGTTGACCAGGAGGACAAAAACGGAAAGTAAGCCTCCCCTTCTTTTCTAAAAACGTTATAATTCCCTTGGGATGGTGGAAAATATTTCACGCTGCAAAAAACTTAAATAATTCTGCGCTTGCGGCCGATAGAGTGGAAGATGGCTACACGGGGTTGCCGGCCGAGGCATGGAAACAACCTGGGAAAAGAGGTGCAGATGAGAGCCCGTTTTCGGTCCTATGTAGTAATTCTACTGTTAGTGATCTCTATGGCGGCTTGTGGCGCCTCGCCCCAAGTTAAAAAAACCAGGTATCTTGCAGCCGGAGACAAATTCTTTGCCCAAAAGGAATTTAAAAACGCCCTCATAGAATACGGCAAGGCTCTTAAGTTAGACGCCAACGACAAAAAGACTTTCGTTAAGATTGCCGCGGTTTATGCCGCGGTGGGGGATGCGAGCCAATCTCTTGCCTATCTGAAGAAGGCCAACGGGATAGACCCCGGAGACATCGCTATACGTTTAAAAATGGCCAGGCAATATGCTCAGCTTCAAAAGAAGGACAACAGTCGCAAGGAGTTGGATTTCGTTTTACACAATGATCCCAAAAACGCCGGCGCGGCCATCCTTTTGTCCGATTTTGCAAAAACCCCGGAAGAAATCGCTGAATCCCTCGCCCAGCTAAAGGCGCTAAAGCCCTCGACTTCCGATGCCCCTCGGGTCGAACTTGCCCTGGGAGCGCTCTATGCGAAAAAAGGGGACATGGCCAAAGCCCAGGATCATTTCCAGCGTGCAATAAAAATTAAACCTGATTATCCCAAGGCCTACCTGGCCCTTGGTGCCTTGGCGGTAATCAAAAAGGATTTTGCAGCGGCGGAAAAAGATTTTCAGACCGCTGCCGGGCTAACTCCCCTGGATTCCCCGGTTCAGATGAATCTGGCCGATTTTTACCTTTTTAGAAATAATACGGCCAAAGCCAAGGTGCTGCTCCAGTCAATTTTAAAGAAATTTCCAAACTTCTCCCCAGCTCTCCAGCGCCTTGCCACAATGGCTCTTGATGACCGCAAGTTCGATGAGTGTGAAAAATACCTGAAAATCGAACTCAAAAATAACCCTGAGGATCTCAATGCAAAAACACTCCATGCCAGGATGCTCCTTGCACAAAATAATACCGCCCAGGCCGCGGCTGAATTGGAAAAAATTGTTAATGCCGCTCCCGGCATTGCTATCCCCAGGTATTTTTTAGCCCTTGCCTATATGAAGGAACAAAAGCCTCTAAAGGCAAAACCCGTCCTTCAAAAAGCCATAGAGCTTTCGCCGGATTTTACTCTCGCGCGGTTGCTCCTGGCCGATGCCAACGTGCGTACCGGCAATTTCCCCGCGGCCTTTGACAGCATGAGCGCGCTGCTTGCCAAAGACCCACACAATCTGCAGGCCTACATGCTCTTGGCCCAGGCTGCCGGGACTCCCGCGAACCTTCCAAAAGCGATTTCTCTTCTGGAAAAAGGACTCCAATACTTTAAGGACAATCACAAATACGAACTGACTCTGGCGGGCCTCTATCTGGATAATAATGATACGGGCAAAGCCCAATCCATCCTAAATGACGTTTTGGCCCAAAAGCCCGATTCCATGGAAGCTCACATGGAAATGGGTGACTGCTACTTCAAGGAAAAGAAACACGATCAGGCCGAACAGGAATATAAGAAGGCGGTGGCCCTCTCTCCTAAAGCCTCGCTGGCCCAAATTAAGCTTGCCGAGTTTTATTTAAACGATGATAAAATAGATCTGGCCAAAGAATTACTTTCCAATACCGTTGCAGCGTCGCCTGATTTTTTGCCGGCAAAATTTTTGCTCGCCAAAATCGCCCTGGTCCAAAAAGACTATGCCGGGGCGGAAAAACTTCTTGACCAGATTCTTGCCAAAAATCCCGACTTCGTCGATGCCGTTTTGCTGCGTGGCCAGCTAAAACTTGTCCAAAAGAAAACGGCGGAAGCCCTTGCCGATTTTCAACAGGCCTTAAAGATCGATCCGGCTTCCCGGGGCGCTTTGGAACTCATGGGGCTTGTCTATCTGAGGGCCTCCGATATCAATAAGGCCAGAGCTGCCTTCCGCCAGCTCCTCGTTCTTGATCCCAAACTCTACGGGCCAAGGGCTCAACTGGCTGCGCTCGATATCCGTTCAAACGATTTTCAATCGGCTATCGATAATTTGCAGATCCTGATAAACCAGGGGACCAAAGGACCGCAAATTTATTTGCTTCTGGGTACGGCCTACCTTGGGAATAAGGACCCCGCCGACGCCCAGGCCGCCCTCGATAAGGTCTTGCAGGCTAATCCCAAGGACGGGCGTGCAAATTATCTCTATGGCCTTGTCCTAAGGGAGCAGGGCAAACAGGATCAGGCCCTTGGGTATTTCGAGCAGGCCCTGCACGCCGCACCGCCTGTTAATGCAGCCCTGGCTCAAATCGTATCGGTTTGTCTGGCCGAAAAGAAATCCGATGCAGCTTTGAAATATGTTACCGATCAAATCGGGGCTGATCCCAAAAATGTCGATGCCTACCTGCTCCTGGGCCAGATCAGATACTTTCGCAAGGAGACGGCCCAGGCCCAGGCTGCCTGGCTAAAAGCAGTCAGTATTGACCCTGAGTTTATTGACGCCCGTCTTAGCCTTGCCCAGCTCTACGGAGCAAACAAGCAATTCGGTAAGGTTGTTGACCAGCTAAAGGACGTTCTCAAAATAGATCCTAAAAATGTTGGCGCTCTGATGTTCTCAGGAGTTGTCTACCAGGAAAAAGGTGATATCCCGGAGGCCAGGAAGGCTTATCAGGCAGCGCTCGCGGTCAATCCCAATTTTGCTCCGGCAGCCAATAACCTGGCCTACCTGTACTGCGAGTACGACCACGACTACTCAAAGGCCCTTGGCCTTGCGCAAATCGCACGCCAGCAGGAACCAACCGATCCCAACATTGCCGATACTCTGGGATGGGTGCTCTATAAACAAAAAAATTATCCCATGGCGCTTACCTATTTAAAGGAAAGCGGCGCCAAGCTTCCCGGTAGTCCGGAAATCCAGTTCCATCTCGGAATGGTCCAATACCGCCTGGGAGACATGAATGCGGCAAAGCAGAGTCTCGATTTAGCCTTGAAAAAAGGGGGCCCTGATTTCAAAAAAGCCGCCCGTGCCCGGCAGGCCTTGCGGGAAATTGCCAAAAAAGCCTCTTCCGGGGGGGCTACTCACTAAGGATCCAACAGTTGGATTGTGCTGGGATGCCTTGGGCAATGGCTTTTCGGGGACCTGTTCCGGGGGGCCTTTGCCAGGTGTCTAGCCTGCAGGAGTCATTGATGGACAAACCATCTTTGCTTATTGTCGATGACGATGAATCCAATTTGTTGTCTATGAAATGGGCATTTGCTGCCGAATATGACGTCTTCTCCGCAGGCACAAGGGCCGATGCCCTCGAAGTCTTTAAGCGCGAACGCCCCCCCCTGGTTACTCTGGATTTGGGATTACCCCCCGATGAAAGAGGCGTCGAAGAAGGTTTTCTCACCCTTACCCAATTGCTTGAGCAAGACCCCTACGTTAAAGTTGTCATTATCTCCGGGCGCAGTGAAAAGCAAAACGCGCTCCGGGCGGTTTCGCGTGGCGCCTATGACTTTTTCTGCAAGCCCGTCGAGGTCGGGGAAGTAACTATTATCTTGCGGCGCGCCCTGCGGCTGCGCCAGTTGGAAATGGAAAACCGGCAGCCTGAAACTCCCCATGGAGGCCTGGACGACCTGATCGGCAACAGTTCCCAGATGCAGATGGTCTTTGAAACGATTGAAAAGGTCGCTTCGACACACGCCTCGATTCTGCTATGTGGCGAAAATGGGACTGGTAAGGAACTTGTGGCAAAAGCGCTTCATAGAAGAAGTCCCATGCAAAACGGGCCTTTTGTTGCAATCAACTGTGCCGCTATTCCCGAAAACCTGCTCGAAAGCGAACTGTTCGGCTATGAAAAGGGGGCTTTCACCGGTGCTCATACCCAAAAGAAGGGGCGAACAGAACTCGCCGACAAAGGAACCCTTTTTTTGGATGAAATCGGGGATATCTCCCAGGGCCTTCAGGTCAAGCTCCTGAGATTTCTCCAGGAACACAAAATTGAACGCCTGGGCGGTAGAAAAGAATTAACTATCGACACCAGGGTGATTGCCGCAACCAATGTCGATCTGGATAAGGCCATACTCGAGGGGCGATTCAGAGAAGACCTCTATTATCGGCTGGGAGTGGTCAAGATCCAGGTCCCGCCCCTGCGTGTGAGGCAGGGCGATGTAGAGTTGCTCGCTATGCGTTTTCTTGAAAAATACGCGCTCGAACAGAAAAAAAAGCTCTCTGGAATCACTCATAACGCTTTGATCGCCCTTAATGAACATAAATGGCCCGGAAACGTGCGCGAACTCGAAAACAGGATCCGCAGGGCCGTAATTATGGCCCAGGGGAAATACGTTACCGAAGAAGACCTCGAACTGGAAGCGGTCCAGCACCCCGGCGCGATGACTCTCAAACAGGCCCGCGAGCTTGCCGAACGGGAGATTGTCCTCCGGGTCCTTAAGCTAAATAATTTTAACCTGGCAAGGTCTGCGGCAGACTTGGGGATAAGCCGCCCCAATCTCTACGAACTGCTCGCCAAACTTGGGATAAAAAGAGAGGATAAGTCCGGCGGCCGCCTCTAAGGTTGCCGTCTAACTGTCTTTGGCCTTGGCTGGATTATTTGGCTGTAAGCCTTTTTTCAATCGCAAAGGCGGTAAGAGACGAAGCGCTGTGCAAGTCGAGTTTTTTCATGAGGTTGGCGCGATGTTTTTCAACCGTCTTTACGCTTATGGACAGTGTGCAGGCAATATCTTTGTTTCTTTCCCCGTTTGCGACAAGCCTTAAAACCTGCCTCTCGCGCGCAGTAAGGCTCTCCCAGGAGGTCGAGGTCTTCAGGCTTCGCCTGCCCTCCAGGAAGCCTTCGATAACCTTGCCGGATATGGCCGGACTGATATAGCTTTTACCCGCAAAAATCTCATCGATGGCAACCGTTAATTCCCCGTAGTTTGCTTCCTTTAGAATATAGCCGTCTGCTCCGCTTCGTAGAGCTCCAAGGATGTGGTCCTCGGTTTTGTGAACGGTCAGTACCAGCACCTTTGTCGATGGACTCAGCTTCTTTATCTCTCGGATTGCCCTCGTGCCTTCAAGCTTTGGCATGGAAATGTCGATTAAAATAAGATCGGGCGTCTGTGACTTAACCGAGCGGACCGCGTCAAGTCCGTCCTGCGCTTCTCCTACGACTGAAACCTCGGGATTGGATGAAAGGAGCATCTTAAGCCCCTCCCTTAGAATTGTATGGTTTTGAGCTATGACGATTCTTTTTTTTGCATGCATGGTCATACCCTTCTTGGAGGCGTTTCAAGATGCCTCCCCTATACCATGGCGCTAAATGGCAATCAGGGTAGATGGTTTTTTTGTGGCACTATTTTAGGATTTTAAAAATAGAGGGAAATTTCACACGGTTCTGCTTGAGGTGGGACAAATGAGAGCATCCCGATACGGTTATCATGATTTTTTACATCTTTGCGGGGCACATATCCATTGTTGGCGCCGGTTTCTCCTATGGCGGTGTTGTCCTCTTCTAATTTGGTTATTCTCAAAATCGTGGCGGCAATCCCCCCCTTTCTCCTGCGTGTGTGATGGCCCTTAAGTTCCCCCTGATATTGCCCCGCAAAGGCTTAACCTTCCCGGAAAATAAAAAGTCCTATCGTTTCCTATCAGCCAATTTAGGAAACGCGAAACCACATCCCAAGGGGCCCAAAACCGTTTGCCTCTGGTGTGTGCTCTAAGCTTTCTGGCCTTCCGCCCCACCAAAGACCCGTTAGCCCGCCCCGGCAGTGTAGACAAAGCCTTCCCCGCGAACCGTTTTGATCAGCTCGTCTCCGTCCTTTTTACCCAGTTTTTTCCTGAGTCTGCTCATGAGCATGTCGATGCTGCGGTCTTTGGAGCCAAGAGGTCGCCCCAAAGCGATTTTGGCCAGATGTTCACGGGAGAGTATTTGGCCGGCTGCGCCCACAAGGGCATGCAGTAAGCCAAACTCTGCAGATGTGAGGCGCAGTTCCATGCCGTTGCGGCGCGCGATACGTGCGCCCACATCCACAGTGATGTCTCCTCCAAGGACCATCTCCGGAACCGGCAATTGCTCCGAGCCGCTACGGCCGGATCGCCGCAAAACGTTGCGGATCCTGGCATGCAGTTCACGGGGCTCCAAAGGCTTTAGCATAAAGTGATCCGCGCCGTTTTCGAGTGCGCGGATGCCGTCGGTTTTCCGGGAAGACTCTGTATAGATTATCAGTGGAGTACCCTGCCTGGATCGAATCGCGCGCAGTTGCCTTACCCCCCCCACAATCGGAAGATCGATGTTTAACAGGATTAAATCGTATTGACTGTGAGCCGATGTCAAGACCTTATCCAGGGCCGTTTTTTCATCGCCCATGCAAAACACCTCGAAGCCTTCTGTCCCTTGAGAACCGGAGAGCATTTCGGCAATTTCAGCCTCATTATCTATTACTAAAAGACGGTACATGGCTCTCTTTCTTTCGATCTTTTTCTGCAAATGCTCTAAGTCCCGGGAGTCCGGTTTCCTCGCCTCAAAAACCGCAGGCCCTTAAATCCAAGGACTCACCGCAACACCTCCGGGGACCGCTACTTTTGCTTCACAGCTTGAGGCGGCTTGGGGGGGCCGGGCAGCATCACGGTTTTCTCCAGCGTGAGGTCAGGGCTTTTATAGACGCAAATAACCGGACCGGCCAGAACGAACACTTTCCCCCCTCCGGCCCATAGGCTTTGCGCAGGCAGTGGGGGAGGGGGCATACGCCCAGAAGACATCGGACCGGTTGCTGCGCCTGGAACGCCGCCCGCCATGCAACCATTTAGCCGCACCGAATGGACCAGGGCCATTGTGTCGCTCTTGTACTCCAGAAGGTTGCCTCCCACCAAAACATAGAGGTATTGACCCTCACCGAATAGGGCCGCTGATCCGTGTCCTCGTAAAAACATCGGGGGCATTGATGGGGCTGAAGTCGCCGGTTGGCACAAACCATTTACTGCCGGCACAAAAAGAACCGAAATTAGAATAACGACAATCCTCCATACTCTCATTTCATTCTCCTTTGCATTGATCTATTTTTACACTCGCAGCCACTCTAGAAAGAAATAATGGAAAAATTATGGAGACGCTGTGGAATTGGTGAGGAGATGGGTTTTCTAAATTTTTCATGAGGGCAAACAAGGGATGCTTGCCCGATATTTTCTTCTTCTGGTTGCCGCTTCTGCTCGCCGCTTGTCCTTACCGCATCTTATTGCCCCTTGGCCGCTCTAAAAAACCTTGTATTATAAACCCGGTTGAACTGGGGGCAAAATCGAGCCTGTTTTACCGGCCGGGGACTTGCTGGGCTGCTCTTTCAAAAATGAATGATATAGCGTCCGGCTATTCCGGGCCGCTGTTCTACCGCTGTTCGATCGCTGTTTTTTGTGGCTTTGAAAACCAATAAAATAAATCATATCGGTGTGTTAAAACATGCGAAGCGGAATTTCCCTGTATTTACAGCCAAAACAGCCACAGAGTTTGCCCCTGGATGTATCAAAGAATAATGCAACCGGGGCATCATTGGATAACTTCAACGCGGATAACCCGGCGGCGCACTCCTTTTAACCGCTCGAAATGTTTTCCCTTTAGCGCGCCGGCTCCCACTCCCAGGACGTGAGTTTCCAGGGGGCTGTCTTTTTCCATGGTTGCCCCCATACAACCGCATCGGCCTGTTCGACCGCTCCGTTCACCTTCACCTGGAGCTTTAACCGGTAATTGGTTCCGGCTACGACCTGCCTTTGCGCTGCCAGAACCCTTACAAGCTCGAGCCTGCTTTTAGCCTTGGGGTTCATCTTTGCCGCTTGTGCTGTTACCGCGAAAGCGGCCGCCTCTTCCACGTCCTTTGCCGTTGCCGATGCCTTGCTGTATCCGCCTGCTTTTAAGCTCTCGGCTCGAACAGCTCCGGTCATGCCCAATAACCCTGCTAATAAACATGTAATGGCAAGTATGTGTTTCATTCCCTGTCTCTTCCTCTGTTCTGTCTGGTTTCGGTGTAACGCTGCAGGCCGCTCTGCCGGAATGTATGGTCTGCTGTATTTACACCATATTTAAGTGCTGTGCGTTTTTTTTTGCTACAAACCTTGGCCTTGTCTTATCTTTTCTAAATACTTGCCTGCTCCACGCTTGTGCGCGGACAGGTACTGAAAGGGAGCTCTCCTGCCCGAGTCCTTAGAGGTTTTGACCGTAGATGTGCCAATCGTTAAAGCTGGTCTTCGCGCCGCTATGGATTTAGCAACTTCGGACCTGTCTAAATTCCAAACGTCTCCTTAAAAAATGGAGAGGGCTATGAGCGCACCTGAAAATTTTCGGGCAAATATAGTCCCGACCCCTTCCTTGCAATCCTCAAACTTAATTTTTAGCCCGCGTAAAGCATCGTGGTTTTGCCTCCCGATACTCTTGTGGCTTATGATGATGTGTACGGCCGTATTCGGGCAGGTGTCGATCCCCTCGGGCCAAACAATACCGGCCGCGGCTCTAAATCAAATCATCAGGGCGGGGGGAGGCAAGTGGATCGCATCCGATAACCCCATAACACGGCTCAGCCCTCGGCTTAGACTCCTTAGGCTTGGGGGCCGCCGTTCAAAAACCTCCCATGAGAACCTGAAGAAACTCCCCCTTGCTCAAATTGCCCTGCCGGCTCAATTTGACTGGAGAAATGCTCCGCAAATGGGCGGCAGGCCGGCCGGAAATTATGTGACGGCAGTAAGAGACCAGGGCAATTGCGGCAGTTGCTGGGCCTTTTCCGCCGTCGAAGCCCTGGAATCCCAGGCCCTTATTAAGCTCCAAACCCCCAATGTGGACTTTCACCTTTCCGAACAGATCGTCTTGTCCTGTACCGGCGCTTATGAAAAGGGAACCGACGACTGTGAAGACGGCGGATATGCGGGCGATGCACTAAATTTTCTTAAAAGCTACGGTTCGGCCATGGAATTTTACTACCCTTATAGCCAAACCGACGGGGCATGCGGAAACGCTTTGCAGGGTTGGCAAACTCAAGCCGTAAAACTGGAGGCTTGGCAAGCTTTGGACGGAGGTAGTGTTACCGACATAAATGATATAAAAACCGCGGTATATAGCTACGGACCCGTTTTGGCATGGTTTCGGGTCTATTCGGATTTTTTCTCCTATTCGAGCGGAGTCTATTCGGTTACTGCCCTGGCTTCCTATCAAGGCAATCATTTCGTGGTCATTGTGGGCTGGGATGATTCTGCGGGCGCCTTCATCGTTAAGAACAGCTGGGGAACAAGCTGGGGGATGAATGGCTATTTCGAGATCTCCTACGGCGAACTGAGCGGCAAATCCCTTTTTGGCTCCTACTGCCTCTATGATACTGGCGCGATCACACCGGCCAATTGTGTCGAAGTTACGATCACTCCTTCGGATGCGGTCGCAAACGGAGCCCATTGGACCCTGGATGGCCAAAACTCATTTAACAGCGCGGACATGACCACGATGTCGGGCGGTGCCCACACCATTACCTTTAGCGATGTTCCCGGTTATGTGACGCCTGCCCCCATGGACTTGTCCAATCTCCCACCCGGCGTTGCCATGGAAAGCGCCGCCTACGCTGCAACCCTTTCCATAAACCTTGTCTCCAGTCCAAATCCCTCTTCACTCGGTCAGCCGGTAACCTTTGCGGCTACGCTTAGCCCCGGCGCGGCGACCGGTTCTCTCGCTTTCATGGATGGTTCGACAAAGCTTGGAACCGCCCAACTCTCAAACGGCACGGCTTCTTTTACCACTTCGGCCTTGAGTGCGGGCACTCACTCCATAACCGCCCTCTACTCGGGGGATTCGAACCATGGCCCGGCAACCTCGGCCCTTCTAACCCAGACGGTAAACGGCTACCTTTGGCAAGGCGCTTTGGAGCTTGGAGGCGGATGGAAATGGCTTGACTGGTTTGGCTGCTTTAATACCGACAGCGCCCCCTGGATATACCACGCTACGCTCGGATGGCTCTACCCCTTAGCGGCTTCAACCGACAATATCTGGTTTTGGGACCCTCTCATGAATTCCTTCTGGTGGACCAGCGCCACGGTTTTTCCCTGTGTCTGGAGCGCAGGCGAGAACGCATGGCTGGACTACCGGAGAGGAACTTCAAATCCGTGCTGGTTTTATAACCTTAGCAACCAACAATGGGAGAGCTATTGATCTTGCCCAAAATCCTTCCCATCCCCTTGGTCCAAGCGCTCCCGGCCCGCGATGTCTTGGCTTTGTATTGCAATGGCCCCAAAGGGCGCCACATCTTCCGCGGGGCTTGGCCAACGCATGGAAGCCGGCCTTCCTTTAAAGTCAGCCAGCTAACCTGCGGGTTGTCCCGATCCCTGGTCTGTAAAATCTTCTACTTTTCTGCCATAGATTCGGGTCAAATCGGCTATCCTTTGCGAAAGCTCCTTGGTAAGCCTTTGGCCCTCGACCCTCCACTCCCAGTTGCCAAAACTTACCGACGGAGTATTCATGCGAGCTTCGCCCCCAAGTTCGAGAAAATCCTGCATGGGGATAACCGCCTTTGAGGCTACCGACATCATCGCTATTCTTATGAATTCCCAGGACACGGTATAGGCGTCCGGGAGTCGCCCAAAGTAGGCTAAAAAGTTTTCCTTCTCCCCTTCTCCGGCGTCTTGCTCAAACCAGCCCTTAACCGTGTTGTTGTCGTGTGTCCCCGTGTAAATGACGCAATTTTCCACATGGTTGTGAGGAAGGTAGGGGTTGGCTCCAAGATCTCCTCCGAAGGCGAATAGAAGCGGCTTCATTCCCGGAAATTCAAACCGGTCCATGATGTTCTTCACATCGGGTGTAATGATGCCAAGGTCTTCGGCAATTATGGAAATAGAGGGAAAACGGTTGTGCAATGCGGTAAAAAACTCCACTGCCGGAGCCTCCGCCCACTTGCCGTTTACCGCTGTCTGCTCCGAGGCCGCTACTTCCCAGTATGCGACAAACCCCCGGAAATGATCGAGCCGGATTATATCGAAATGACACAGGTTGTGTGTAATGCGGCTTACCCACCATTGATAGGAGTCTTGCCCCATTTTGTCCCAACAATACACCGGGTTTCCCCACAACTGTCCGGTCTGGCTGAAATAATCCGGAGGAACTCCGGCGGCCATTTCGGTGCGTCCGTTCCCGTCGAGTTTAAAATACTCCCGATTCGTCCACACATCCGAACTGTCGTGGCTGACATAGATCGGAATGTCTCCGATGATCTGGATATGTCTTTGGTTGCAGTAGCTTTTAAGCTGCGACCATTGCCGGAAGAATAAAAATTGAAAAAATTTTTCCCTCTCGATTCCCTCTGCAAGCCTGGCGGTCCAGTCGCTAAGGGCAGGTTGGGTCCTGTCCCGGATTTCAGGGGGCCAGCCGGTCCAGGGGAGACCCGAAAAGTGCTCCTTTAAGCAGGTGAAAAGAGCGTAATCGTTTAGCCAGTAAGCATTCTTGTCTACAAAAGCTTCGAATCCATCCGCCCGCTCGGCCCTCTGTCGGAATTTCTCATAGGCCTTGCCAAGGAGCCTGTTCTTTAGCGTTGCCGCCCGGTCGTAGTCGACTCTGCCGGGGTTAAAGGATAACTTGTCTTCAAGATCGCTTTGGCATAGATAACCATCCTCTGCCAGTTGCTCGGGAGAGATCAGAAGACAATTTCCGGCAAAGGCTGAAAAACAGCAGTAGGGGGAGTTGCCGCACGCCCCGGAGGTAGGATTAAAGGGTAGCACCTGCCACAGAGTCTGGTTCGACTCGGCCAGAAAATCGACAAACTGGTAGGCTCCCCGCCCAAGGTCTCCGATTCCAAAATCTGAGGGCAGAGACGTCATGTGGAGCAAAATACCGCTTTGCCGAAGCCTTAAACGATTCTTTTCCCCAGGGGCATGGGACCGGCTCGCATCTGCATTGCAATCTTTCATTCTGACCTCGCTGCACCCAAAGCAATAAAGGGGGGCGCGGAGCGCGGGTTGTCCCGCGCAGCCGGCTTCCCGTTTGTGTTGTTCACAGTGTATCGGAAATCTAAGGTTTGGCAACACTGCTGTCGCGAAAAATAGCGACCGGTAATCCGGCGAACCCATTTGCCATATTAATTTATAAACCGATTGTATTTTGGACATGCTTTTCTTCTAATGATATAAAAGCTCGGTGCAAGGCCCAAAGTGCGCCTCTTTGAGCCCCATTGCCCTTGGGCTTCCCTTTTTAAAGTTTAACGGGAGTACGTCTTGTGATTACTAAAGGTCTGCTCGATAAGATCTATGGGGCTGCCAGCATCCAGCGCTGGAACGATCACGTGCGGCCGGTCGAATTGACCGAACTGGACAAACAAGCCCACAAAATGATCCTTGCCTATTTGTTCGCAAAGCTTGAAGAAACCGAAGGCCACGCGAAAATCGATTGGATCAAGCTGATCGAGGGAGGGATTTTTGAGTTTTTCCCCCGCGTTATCCTAACCGATATCAAAGCCCCGGTTTTTCATAAGTTGATGAGCATTAAAGGCAAGGAGATCAACTCCCTGGTCCTGCGCATCATGGAAGATGACCTAAAGGGGCTGGGCGGAGATTTTGGCGATAATTTAAAAAAATATCTCTTCGATCCCAACTACTCCAAATTTGAAAAAAGGATACTCAAGGCCGCCCATTATCATGCCACCAACTGGGAATTCCAGATCATCTACAATACGGCCCCCTTTATCTACGGGATCGAAAAGACCAAAGAAGAGATCGAAAACCAGATCGAAGACCACTACGATCTTATCGGGGTCCAAAAACTTGCTCTTAAAAAGAAGTCTTTCGGTTTCATGGACCTTTGCGCGCAGCTGCGCTTCCAGCAAAGGTGGGCCCACTCGCCTCGGGTTCCCAAAACTTCGGTTCTTGGCCACATGCTCATAGTGGCCATGATGTCCTATTTTTGCTCCATGGAGATGGGGGCATGCCCTAAGCGGGCGAGTAATAATTTTTTTGGCGGCCTGTTTCACGATCTGCCCGAGGTGCTGACCCGGGATATCGTCTCGCCCGTCAAGACCTCGGTGGAGGGGCTCGAAGAAATCATAAAGGACTATGAGAAGATTCAGTTTGAAGAACGCATGCTGCCTTTGCTCCCTCCTTCGATCCAGGAGGAACTGGTCTATTTTATACAGGATGAATTCTCAAACAAAATCATTGACGGGGGTATCGTTAGAAAAGACATTGCGGGTAGCGATATGGAGCGGTTTAACCGGGACGACTTCTCTGCGCTCGATGGAGAAGTAATTCGCGCTTGCGATAAGCTTGCCGCATTCATCGAAGCCTCGATTTCCATTCGCCATGGCATCTGCTCGCAGCAACTTAGCGAAGGCGTTGAAACGATCTACCGGGAACATAGCGATCACAGGGCCGGTGGGATAGATTTTGGAGCCCTTTTTAATTACTACCGGCTGCCCGGCAACTCTACTTGCCTGTCGCGGGATTGCAAATGAGAGCCGTGATCCAACGTGTGCTCCATGCCGGGGTTACAGTCCAAGGGGTCGAAGTCTCGCGGATAGGCAAGGGCCTGCTCGTCCTTTTGGGCGTTTCAACCTCGGACTGCGAACAGGACTCCTGCCGCCTTGCGGAAAAAACTGCCAATCTTAGAATCTTTTCCGATAACTGCGACAAAATGAACCTTTCGGTCCTCGATATCGGAGGAGAAATTCTGGTCGTGTCTCAGTTTACCCTCTACGGCGACTGCCGTAAGGGCAGAAGGCCTTCCTATGTCGCGGCCGCCGCGCCCGAGCCCGCTGCGGCGCTCTACGAACATTTTGTGAAAATGCTTGCCCGATATACCCCAAAGGTCTCTACTGGAAAATTTAGGGAAATGATGGAGGTCTTTTTGGTAAACGACGGGCCGGTCACCCTGCTTTTGGACAGCCGGAAAGATTTTTGAACCGGAGGCCGCCGGAGCTAAATTGGAATAAAAAGTCGAACGCATTTGTTAAGCTCTCCTTGGTTGTCCGGAAAGCTCTGGCAAATCGGCTTGATAGACCCTATACTCAATAATTTGGGGAATCGAGAATTGTGTGAACACGGAAAATGCGCCTCAAATACGGCGAACCTCTCTAAATTGTGACAGCAAGATGAAGAAAAAAATCCTTTTTGTTACCGATCAACCCAAAGCGCTCAGGGGCCTGCGAAAAGTTCTCGCTCCCTTGCGTTCCCAATGGCAAATGGATTTTGCCCAAACCGATTCCGACGCTTTGACCATTTTGGCTGACTCTTCCTACGATGCTGTCGCAACCGATATGCAACCGGTTGAAACCCAGGGCTACAGGCTCCTCGATCGTGTTGGAAAGCTCTATCCGAGCGTTGTTCGTATCTTTCTAACAGGCCGTTTCGATAGCGGCAGGGTCTTGGAATCGCTTGGCGCCGCTCACTTTTTTTTATCCAAACCCTTTGAGGCCGAAAAGTTTAAACTTACCCTTGAACGCGCATTTTTCATGCGTTCTCTTTTAGCCGATCGATCCCTGATAGAGTTGATTTCGCGAATCGATACGCTTCCAAGCGTACCCTCTCTTTATCATGAGGTGGTGTTCGAAGCTCAATTGCCTAACGGGTCGCTTGCAAAAGTCGCGGACATAATCTCCAAAGATGTCTCAATGTCGGCAAAACTTCTACAGGTTGTAAATTCCGCCCTTTTTGGCTTTCCCGGGCAGGTTTCGAGCATACTGCGCGCTGTAAGTCTTCTTGGTATTGAAAACATCAAGGCACTGATTCTTTCCCTTAAAATTTTTACCTGCTGTCACCCGAAGAATATCCCCGGCTATTCTCTATCGGGTCTTTGGGGACACAGCCTCGCCGTGGCCATGGCGGCCCGCACTATGGTCACCCAGCAGGGCCTTCCGCAAAGCAGTATCGATGAGGCCTTCATGGCGGGCATGCTCCATGATGTGGGAAAAATCGTTCTGATCAATAAGCTGCCTGGCGAATGCTTAAAAATTTCAGAGCTCGTTGGCGCGAGCGGCTGCAAGCTCTACGTCGCTGAAAACGAAATACTGGGTGCTGACCACGCCCAGCTTGGCGCCTATCTTATGACAATCTGGGGGCTTTCCCAAGCAACCGTCGAGGCGATCGCCTACCACCATTGTCCTGGCAAGAGCAGCAACCGGAGCTTCGGGCCTCTTACGGCCGTGCACCTCGCCGATGCCCTGGAACATAGCGCAACAGGGCAGGGGGCAGATAAAGGACTTGACGTGGAATATCTGAAAAATATCGGAATCTACGAAAGCGATTGACACTTTTTTTAAACTGTGGGGCGCTAAAGGAAGGCAAATCCGCCGCAAAAGACGCTGGCCTTCCTCTAAATCTTGCGTCTTTCGCGGCGGTCAGTTTTTTTTTCTACAGCTCTCCGCCCATGGCCCGTATCTGATCGTAGCTAAAAACCGGTCCGTCCAGGCATACATACTTCGACCCTGCATTGCAGCGCCCGCATATCCCTATGCCGCACTTCATGCGCTTTTCCAAGGTGGTTATAATCTGAGGGTCTTCGTAGCCGAGTTCCTTTAAGTTGAACAAAACGAACTTGATCATAATAGGAGGTCCGCACACCACGGCGAGACGGTTATTGGGCGATGGAGCCTCTTCGTTTAGAACCGTTGGCACAAACCCGACACGCTCTTTCCAGCCGGGAAACTCAGCATCGACCGTAAGAACAAGGTTGACGTTTCCGGCACGCCAGTCCGCGAATTCATAAGTGAAACAAAGGTCTTTGGGAGAACGCGCCCCGTAGATGACGGTAATGTCCCCGTAGTCGGCGCGGTTGTCTATCATGTAGAGAAGCAGAGTGCGAAGCGGAGCCATGCCGATGCCGCCACCGATAAAGAGTATGTCGTGACCCTTCATCGCTTCGAAGTCGAAACCGTTTCCAAGCGGAGCACGAACCCCAACCTTGTCCCCGGCGTTCAACTGGTGGATGCGCGAGGTCACCTCGCCGGTCTTCATTACGCTGAACTGCAGGTAGTCCTTCCTCGTAGGGGGAGAATTTATTACGAAGGTGGACTCCCCTGTTCCAAATACCGAAAGCTGCCCGACCTGACCGGGACGAAAGCTGAACTGATCCATTCTTTCCTTATTGTCCAGGGTGACCCTCAAGGTCCGTATATTGCCCGTCTCCGTGATAACTTCCTGGACGGTGGCCATTTCGGGCAGGTATGGGTTATTGTTCATTGCTGTTCTCCTTCAGATTTCCCACGACCTGGCGAATGTCAATGGTGACCGGGCAGCTCCTGATGCAGCGGCCGCAGCCGCAGCACCCGAGGATGCCTTCGTACTTTTCGGGAATGTAGCTGAATTTATGGCCCACGCGGTTTCTGTAGCGCTCGAGTTTGGTCGGACGCGGATTGTGACCGCTTGCCTCAAGCGTATACTGAGAAAACATGCAGGAATCCCAGGAACGCATCCGCTCGCCTTTGAGGTTTTGAGTTTCATCGGTGATCGTAAAACAGTAGCAGGTCGGGCATACATAGGTGCACACGCCGCAACTGAGGCACTGGGAAACCATCTGAACCCAGAAATCATTTTGAGCGAACCGGTTTCTAAAAGCCTCGGCGCAACCCTTCGTATCAAGGTCTCCAACGATCCGCTTGGAGGCTTCCTTTACGATCTTGCCCGCTTTTGTGTCCTTGGCCTTATCGACCGCTTCCCCCAGTCCTTCCAGAAGAGAACCGGCCTCCTTGGTCAAGGCCTCGACAACATAGCCCTCATCGAGCTTAACGATCTTTAGGTGGCTGCCTTCCATATCCGCGGGACCGCCGCCAACCGATGAGCAAAAACACTTCGAGTCGTTTTGCTCACACACCAGGGTGGCGAAAAACGTGTTTTTACGTCGCTCGACATAGTAAGGATCGACATAAGGACCCTGTGAAAATACGCGGTCCATCGTGATAAGCGCCCGCACATCGCAGGATCTCGCGCCGAATACGAGGGTCGGACGAACTTGCCTCGCATCGTCGACAACGATACTGGAGGTTGAACCGCCCTCGGGGTCCTTCTTGTACTCGAACCGCAGCAGGGTCTCGACTTGCGGCAGAAGGAGCTTCTTTGTCGGTAAGGTGGTCTGCCGCTCAAATACAGGCGACTTGCCGGGCTCGTAGGGTATGAAACCCGTTGGTCCTGACTTGTCCTCTTTTAGCAGGGCAGGTATCCATAGATCGATTTTTGTTGCAAGTTTTTCGAGGACCGAATCCAGCTGATCGGTCGCAATGAATATTTTCACTGCCATCAGGTTACCTCTTCTAAACGGGCTATTCGAAAACCCGGCAAATTTCCTTAAAACCCCTGCGCTAGATCTCGGTGTCGCCCGGGTTGAAAGTGAGAAGCGGGGGGACGGCCTCTACATCGAGTCCGGCCGAATAACCCAGCCTCTCCTCCATGATCTTGTTTAGCTTTTCTTTTATCAGGGTCACCGGAATATCCATCGGGCACGCGCGTTCGCACTCGCCGCACCCGGTGCATCGGCCGGCTAAGTGCATGGCATGAATGAAGTGGAATAGAAATTTTTCCGGGATTCCCACTCTTTGGGTAAGCCACCTGGGTTCGCGGCTCTCAATGATGCACTTGTCCTGGCAAACGCACAAAGGACAGGCATTTCGACATGCGTAGCACCGTATGCACCGGTCAAGCTCCGATTGCCAGAAATCAAGCCGCTCTTCGAGCGGTTTGGCGTCCAGTCGATCCACGTCGCGGTAGCTGCTCTCGATGCTGGTCGACCTTGGCGTCGCCGGTTCGCCGATCGTAACGTCCTGGATCAACGGGTTGGGGTAGCGACATCCGTAACATTTGCGCGCGAGCACCTCTTCGAGTTTGATCCTGTGGGTGGTCTGCGAATCGTCCACAACCAAAACGTCTTCCTCGACGGTTGCCGATTTGACGTTGGAAAGGTCTACAAGCTTTCCAACCTTGTTCCAGTCCACGGTCCCACGGCAGGGAATACCGAAAATGCGCACCCTTTCGCGGGTTAGGAACTTTTCCTGGATCAAAGCCACAAGCGACCTGCTGTCACACCCCTTGACGCAGATCCCTATGGGTTTTGCGCCTTCTTTGGGCGCAGCGTCCAGCGCCGGAGGTTTGACAAGATAGCCTGTCAGGTTTTGCGAACAAAACGGCCCCAGAGTAAGTTGGGATATCTGTTTGGCGTCACGAACGAACACGGGGGTAGTCTGGAACGAATCGGTTGATTGCCCCCATCCGATCACCATATCCAGTTCGGGCAGCGCCTCTTCCACGAGTTTATGTAGTTGATTCCTGTCGGTTTCTAACACTGCTTTTTCCAGTCTCTCTATCTCAGCCCAGTGGATACTTTCGAATTTTCACCTGTCTGCCGCCTGACCCCGGGATTGGGACCCAACTCATGAATCTGCTCGGAGAATTCGGTCACAACCTTTTGCCATTGCTGACCTTCGGAGGCCGATACCCAGGTATACTTAAACCTGCGCGTATCGATGCCCATGAAAGGCAGGAAGGCTTTGAAAGCCTCCATGCGCCGGCGGGCATAGAAGTTGCCAACCGCATAATGGCAGTCTCTGGGATGGCAACCCGAAACCAGCACCCCGTCGACGCCGTAGATTAGAGATTTGGCGATAAACAGGGGATCCATGCGCCCGGTGCAGGGAATCCGCACAACTCGCAGGTCGGTCGGCTGCTTGAAGCGGCACACACCCGCCGTATCGGCGCCGCCGTAAGAACACCAGTTACACAAAAAACCTACTATTTTTATCCCCTGCGTATCGGCCGCTGTCCCATCAGCAGGAGCAATGGAGCGGGGACCTTCGTCTGTCATCTTCTGTTTCCTTTTTAAATGCGTTGCCTCGCCGCTGTGTTAAAACGGCTCTCAGGCGCACAGTTCATTAACTTCAGCAAGTATCTGGTTGTCGGTAGCGTGCTGGAGTTGGATCGCCTTGGGCGGACAGGTTGCATTGCAAACGCCGCAGCCCTGGCAGACTGTCTGTAATACTTCTGCCTTCTTTATGCCGCCCCTTAGCTCCTTCCACTGGATCGCGCCAAAAGGACACACCTGAATGCATTTGCCGCAGGCGATGCAGTTTCTTTCGTTAACCAAGGCAACCTGCGGATTGGTCTCTATGGTATCATGGGCAAAAAGCGACTGCACCTTCGAAGCCGCCGCGCTCCCTTGTGCTACCGAGCTTGGGATGTCTTTGGGACCCTGGCAGGCTCCCGCAAGGTATACCCCGGCCGTGTTGGTTTCAACAGGACGAAGCTTCGGGTGACTTTCCATGTAGAAGCCGTACTGGTCGTAGGATATGCGAAGCTTTTCGGCAAGCTCTCCGGCTCCCGAGGATGACTCGACCCCGGTTGCCAGCACCACCAGATCGGCTTCGACTTCAACCTGAACCCCAAGCAAGGTGTCTGCGCCCTGAACCACCATGCGATCGCCGCGCTGATAAATTTTGCCCACCCTGCCGCGAATATATTGTACGCCGTATTCTTCCTGTGCCCTGCGCACGAATTCGTCGTAGTTTTTCCCCGGCGACCGAATATCCATGTAGAAGACGTAAGAATTGGATTCGGGCATATGGTCTTTGGTAAGAATGGCCTGCTTTGCGATGTACATGCAGCAGATGCCCGAACAGTAGGGGCGTCCCACGGATGCATCCCTTGAGCCCACACAGGAGATAAAGACGATGTCTTTTGGCTCCCTGCCGTCGGAGGGACGGCGAATGTGGCCGCCAAACGGGCCCGAAGCGCTTAAAATACGTTCGTACTGAATGCCGGAGATAACGTCGGGATAGCGCCCGCCGCCGTATTCGCCGTAAACGGAGTAGTCGAAAAGATCATAGCCTGTAGCTACGATTATCGCGCCTACCTTCTCGGTTACGATCGTGTCTTTCATTTCAAAATCGATTGCCTTAACCGGGCAAATCTTGGCGCACACTCCGCACTTTTTCCCGTTTAGCTGCCTGCAAAACTGGGCATCGATTGCAGCCTTCTTGGGTATGGCCTGCGGAAATGGGATATTGATCGCCCGCGCCTGGCCAAGACCCTCGTTAAAGTAGTCCTCGGCCTTTTTGGATGGGCACTTCTCAACGCATGCCCCACAACCGGTGCAGGCATCCCAGTTTACATAGGTTGCCTTCTTGCGTATATCGACTGTGAAGTTGCCGATATATCCGTTTATGGACTCGATCTGCGAGGCCGCATAGAGCGTAATTTTTTCGTTTTGAGAAACATCGACCATCTTGGGGCCAAGTATGCAGGAAGAACAGTCGATGGTGGGAAAGGTCTTGTCGAGCTTGGCCATCTTGCCGCCAATGTATTGCTTGCGCTCGACCATCACCACGTCCATTCCCCCCTCGGCGCAGTCCAACGCGGCCTGTATCCCGGCCACCCCGCCGCCTATTACAAGAAGCCTCTTGTTTACCGGCGCCTTGGATGAAAACAGGGGAGCATTAAAACGCAGCTTCGCCACGGCCATGCGCACCAGGTCTAAAGCCTTGCGGGTGTTGGCCTCCTTATCGGTTCCAATCCAGGAGACATGCTCTCGGATGTTGGCCATCTCGAACATATACCTGTTGAGGCCGGCTTTCTCGACTGCACGTCTGAAAGTGGGTTCGTGCATTCTGGGCGAACATGCCGCGACCACCACGCCCTGAAGACCGTGCTCTGTGATCGCCTTCTGAATCTCCTGCTGACCCGGTTCCGAGCAGGTGTACATATAATTGGTGGCATAGACGACGTCCGCGAAGGAAAGCGCCTCACTGGCCACTCTTTTCGTGTCTACAGTCCCCGCAATGTTGGTCCCGCAACTACAAACGAACACGCCGATACGCATATATCTCCTATCCTTACTCGGAAACAGCCCCCGCCTGTGTGAGCCACAGTAAAGACAGGCGTCGGATTGCCGGGCCGTCCCTGTTTTCCCGTCATTGGCTAAAATATTTGCCAATATGTATAAAGGTTTTCAAGAAGGCTGCCTGGAACACCCTTTGGCTATCCTGCCTGCTCCTGTACTCTTTTCTCATCTCCCGCGCGATCCTCCAGCAAAACATCGGGGGATACGCACAATTTATCCAGTCCAAGCTTCTTGGGCGAGATTCCCAAAGACAGCCCGATCACCTGGGAGATATAGGGTACAGGAAGATGAAAGTCTCTTTTGGCAAACTTGTTTATTTGATCCTGGCGCATATCCAGGTTCTGCTGGCAAAGCGGACAGGCTACCACTATGGCCTCCCCCCCAAGTTGCGAGGCCATATCGAGGATACGACCGCTTAACCTTCCGACAAACTCGTTTCGAGTAACCCCGTAGGTCGCGCCGCAACACTCGGTCTTAAAAGGAAAGTCGGGCGCAGTGGCTCCGGTCGCCTCAATAAGCCGGTCGAGCGAGATCGGATTTTCCGGATCGTCAAATTTGGCCCTGTCCGCGGGCCTGGTCAAAAGACATCCGTAGTAGGGGATGAGAACGTGGCCGCTAAGAGGGCGCTTTACCGCCTTTTTGATCGCCTCGGGTCCAACCTCTTCATAGAGCAGTTGGAGCAGAGAAATGGTCTTCATGCCGTCGACGTCTCGGCCCACCAGATCAACGAAAGCCTTTCGCTTGGACGGATCTTCGCAGGTCTCCTGGGCGCCTTTTAATGATTTCAAGCACCCGGGGCATGGAGTCATGACCACATCGCACCCCTGATCGGCTGCGATGGCTAGATTGCGGCCTGCAAGAGCGGAGGAAAGAAGCGGGTCGTAGGAGTGGGCGGGCGAGGAACCGCAACAGTTCCAATCGTGTATCTCGACTAGCTCGATGCCGAAAGCCTCACAGACCAGGCGGGTCGAGCGGTCGTATTCAGTGGCCAGCCCTTCGAGAGAACATCCTTTATAATAGGCTACGCGTTTCACAGGTTTCTCTTTATTAGGTGTCAGTTTTTGAACTAAGAGGTTCGGGGCGGGCTTTTCCAGCTTTGGAAAAACATTCTCTTTTGGTAACCTCGAAAATCTCCGCTATCTTCTTCCTGTTTTTGACCAGGGCGGGGAAAAACGTGATCTTTCCCTTCTTCAAAAGGCGCGGGGCCAGGTCGAAGTCGGTAAAAGGTTTTTTTACCCTCATATTATAAACCG
Source organism: Deltaproteobacteria bacterium (assembly GCA_021780695.1). Taxonomy (GTDB): domain Bacteria; phylum Desulfobacterota; class Syntrophobacteria; order Syntrophobacterales; family Syntrophobacteraceae; genus SbD1. The sequence continues at coordinate 38,185 of JAJXYD010000023.1, read as the reverse complement.
GCAACAATCCGGTCTCGAATACACGCCCGAAGGTTTTTACCGATCTCAGGAATTCATCGTAGAAGGCCTGGATATCGGGCTGAGATACCGTATCCGCCTGGCGCGTCATGATGCGCAGCGCCTCCATGACCTGCGCCACGTCAATATTGTTAGGACAGCGCGTGGTGCAGGCCTGGCAGTTAGCACACAACCAGATCGAGCGCGAGGAAAGGACAGTGTCTCTTTGCCCCAACTGGATTAAACGCATGATCTGGGTAACCGGATAGTCGTAAGCGAAGGTGTAGACGCAGCTGGCCATGCAGTTGCCGCACTGATAGCACTTGCTCACATTCTGACCGCTTGCCTCTTCGACCTCCCTGATAAAATCACTGTCACGGGACTGCTGAACAGAAAGGATATTGTTACGCTCCATGGTTTGTTATCTCGCTCGCACATTGGCCGCTGAATGAATTGAATGAGAACCTACTCGCTGCTTCCTTCATAACCGAAATCAACCAGGAGTTGCTGGTATTCGTAATGCAGCCTCTGATAGATACGGGCGTTTTCGATGGCAAAAGCACATTGTTGAGCTATGGCATTTGCAAAATCGATTTCGCGTTTGGTAAATCTTGGCTCATCGCCGGTATAAATCCTGAGGACACCTATTACCTTGCCCCGGACCATTAATGGAATGGATAAAAGCCTTCGTACGCCCTCGTCAGCGGTTTCCGCAGGGTACTGAAGGCGAGGGTCGGTGAAAACATCCTCAATTACCACCACCTTGCCGGCCATGTTTTCCGCGATGCTTCTTTGTGCCTCAACAGGACCCTTCTGAAGAAATTCCTGGCTAAGACCGTAACTGCGGGCAACGTAGAGGTTTTGAGTCTTTGGATCAAGCAGGCGCACTACACAGCCTTTTGCGTCCAAAAGATCGGTTATCTTGGTAACCACAAGCTCTAGAACTTTGCTGATGTTTAGGCTTGCATTGATGGCGCTGCTGATTTCCTGGAAGCTGTGCAGATAGGCCCGTTCCTTCTCAACCATCGAATGCACGCGCCGCTGCCACAAAATCGACTGAATGCCCTCTCCGGTCAGTGTCTCTACAAAGCTTAGCTCTTCCTCGGTAAATTGGCGAGGCACGGCGGAAAAAATCGCCGTCATTGCCACGATTTCATGCCTTATTTCCATGGGCACCACCGCGAAGGATTGGATCCCTTCGGCTGCCATCAGGACCTTTTCGGCCTGGATGTCAAAATCGCTCAGATTTTGGAAACACACGGTTGATTGAGGCAGAGAGGCGCATACCCAGTCGTTTGCATAGTCGGACTTGCCGAACAAAAAACGTTCGCTAAGGCCGGTGCTTGCCAACACTTCAACATGCTCGCCCTTGTAGGCCCGCATTTTTATAACGCAGCCTTTAAGATCGAGTGTCTTCGTTACTGCTTCGGCTATAAGGCCCATCACGCGGTCATTGCCGGTCCCGTCCAGGATCGCACGGCCAACCTCTACATAAGGCGTAAGATAATCAACCGGACTCATCGCATTTCCCCTTTTCCACCCGTTAAAAAAACCGGGATTAAGGATGATAAAATGTATCTCGAGTCTTACCAAGCCTTAGCCCATGGATGCTACCGCAAGTCAATGGGAATAATGAAATCGCGTAATTATATATATTTGTGCAATTTGGTCAATAAAAACTCATAAAACTTGCCGAAGTTTTTCGTTCAAAAGGGACCGTGCCGCAAAGACGTTTCAGAATAGAAAAGAATTTGTCTGATGTCAATCTCTTAAGAGTTTTGTCAGCTCGGTGTGGAAAAGCCCGGAAACGGGAACCGATCGCGAGATGGGGAAAAATCAAACAGTGGGGTCGGGCTAACTTTGGATGCCGTTAAAAACCGCTATATTAATAGTAGCCTCTGTTGCCCAAAAGGGAAAAAGCGCCTTCAAAACAACACCTTTTTCAAATAGACCGAAATTTAAGCCGGCCAACATGGCCCCCCGGATTTTGCCGGGGGCCATGTTGGTAGTGAAACCGGGCTCTAAAGCCCTCTTAAAAACCCGGTTTCACTGCGTATCTTCCTATCATCTCCTGCCACCGCCGCCACCGCCGTGGAAGCCGCCAAATCCGCCGCCACCGCCGTGGAAACCGCCTCCTCCTCCATGGAAGCCGCCAAATCCACCACCTCCTCCATGGAAGGCTGCACCGCCGCCACGGAAGCCTCCAAAGCCGCCGCCGGAGGAACGAGCGAATCCGCCTCCAAAGCCTCCGCGACCAAAGCCCCCCGAACCGCCGAAGGAACCCCCTCTTGCGGCCCCGCTAAATCCGCGTGCTGCCGGAGCCGCAGATCTGCCCGCAAAACCGCTGGAGCCAAATCCGGAGCGCCCGCCCCCAAAGGCTGCTCTTCCCCCGGAAAACGCGCTGCGAGCTCCGGTATATCCGCCACGAGCCCCGGAAAACCCACTGCGAGCGGCACTGGAGCCGGCATATCCCCTGGTTGCCGCGAAGCCTGCTCGGCCCGAGGCTCCACCGTAGCTTCGACCACCGCCTCCACGAAGGGCCTGCATCACCGATGCCGCCGAAGGCCTTGCCCCAAAGCTGCGGGAACCGTATCCTGCGCGTCCTGCGCCAAAAGCTGCGCGGTTACCCGAGATAGCCCCTCGTGCGCCCCCAAAGGCCCCTTGTCCTCTCGCTCCCGCAAAGCCGGTTCTTCCTGCGCCATACCCAGTGCGTGCGGCTCCGCCAATTGGCCCGCCGCCACGAAGAGCCTGGGTAACCGACGCTGCCGAAGGCCGTCCGCCATAACCCCTTGATGCATAACCCGAACGATTGGCGCCGAAGCCGGCTTGGCCTCTTGAGCCGGCAAACCCGGTTCGGCCGGCGCCAAAAGCATTGCGTCCTGCTGTTGTACGTCCGCCTCTTAGACCTTGCGTTACCGAAGACGCCGAGGGCCTGCCCCCGATGCCATGCGCCCCGTATCCAGTCCGTCCTGCGCCGAAAGCTGCGCGATTACCCGAGGCTGTTCCCCTCGCACCGCCCAAAGTGGCTTTGCCTCTGGAGGTCGAAAAACCGTTTCGCCCTGCCTGCAAACCCGTACGACCGGCGCCAAAGTTTTGCTTGCCGGCGGCAAAACCCGGCTTAGTTCCACCTATTCCCGGACGTCCCCCGGCGCCAATGCCGTTTCGACCTAAGCCGGTACGCCCCGCGCCTCTAAGACTATTCTGTCCTAACGCTGCGCGGCCGGCGCTAAGAGCCCGCCCCGAACCGAGTTGTCCACGTGCTACCAGATTGCTAACGGTTGTGGTGCGCATGCCGCCATTGCGCAGGCTGTTTATCGCATAGCGGTTGTTCGTGTTTATGTTCAGATTTCGGTTGGTGTTAACCATCATCTGACGGTTGCTCCAGTTCCAGCGCCCCCAACCACGGTTCCAATTGCGGCCGACTCCAACGCCTCCGTAGTAACCCATGCGACCCGCACCGTAGCCCCCGTAGCCCCCGTAGTAGCCTCCACCACCCCAGAATCCGGGCCAGCCTCCCATTAATCCAAGGCCGAATCCGCCGAACGCAAGACCTATTCCTCCGAATCCGTAACCCCAACCGCCATAACCCCAACCGCCGCCGTAACCAAACCCCCAAGGACCCACGCCCCATCCGAAACCGGCGTAAGGCAGTCCGAAACCGCCCCAGAAGGGGCTGTAGCCGAAACCATAGGATGCATATCCGAGTCCGCAGTATCCCAAACCGCCGTAGCCCCAGCCCCCGTAGCCCCAGCCCCCGTAGCCCCAGCCCCAGGGGCTGCAACCCCAGCCCCACAGGGGCGCGACACCGAAACCTCCCCAGTAGCCGGGGGTGTAAGCGGCATATCCCAAACCAAAGCCTAGACCAAAACCCAAGCCGCCGTAGCCGTACCCAAAGCCAAGACCGCCTAAGCCGTAGTCGTAGCCGTACCCGAGACCCAAGTCGTAATCGTCGTAGCCGCTATAATCATAACCCCAGTCCCCAGAATAGCCGGGAGAATAGTCGTCGGGAACGCAATCCAGCGATGTCCAGTAGCTGCTGCCGTATACCTGATCGGAATTATAGTCGGGTACGTAGACAACTTGAGGATTAGTCGGTTCGATCTCCACGTTCCTGTTGTGTACGATTACTCTTTGTTGTGCGTTGGTCTTGAGATTTCCAGCAGCCTTTGCCTGCCGGCGAAGCCTCTGTACCGAGGCCATCACAGCGGCCTCCTGGGAAAGAAAGGCTTCCCCCAGGTTTTGCGTCCACTGAGGCTGCTGGTTCATCATCTGGAGAACCTGTGGAAAAGGCGCGAGGGCCTTCACGCTGAGATCCCAGTTCATTTTGTCAAGGGCGATATTGAGCGCATGCCCCTTGAGACCGGGATGTGCGTTCAACCAGCTGGATGCCTGTGACACCTGGTCCGGATAAGTGGCCGCAATGAGGATCTGCGCCAGAAGAGAATCCGGATACAGAGCAATGGGCGCCAGCATCTGGTCCATCTGTTTGTTTGTAAATGTTGTTGGCGCCGTTTGGGGCCCCGAGACACCATTTTGCGCAAAACTCCCGTTTGGGAGCATCACTACTAAAAGTATCGCCATCAAAATACGAATAGGGAGCGCATTTTTGGTCATGGGTTGATTCCTTTGCATTCCGATTAGACCCTCTAACCTTTTTTAAAACGGTTAAAAAACGTGTTTAACCTGTCTTGATAACGAATGAGAAGTAAAATTAGTCTACACTCTCTAAATAATTTAATTTCCCTGCGACAAAAGATAATGCAACCAACATTCCAGTAAAGCTGATGGGGACAAAGTTGTCCAGGCCTGCATCAGGCAAGGTAAATGTGAAATTTGAGAGAAAAAGCAAAGATTTAAGTAAACGACGACTCTTAAGGCGCACGTGCTGCGCTTCATCCAACAAGACAGGCCCGGGATTCCCATGGGACTATTTGAAAGATAGACAGTCCAACTGTTGCTCGATTACGGTTCAGGAACGATTACATTTTTCCCGCAAGCCGCAACACGTAGTTTCTCTCCTGTTCACCAAACCAGGGGGGATTGCCCGCCGCGGCGTTTTCAAACACATGTTGGCTCTTTGAGGTCGCCGGGATTGCCGTGTGGCAGCGTCCATCGCTCAAAATCCATTTCAGAAGAGCCTGCGGCCAGGTTTTTACCCCGAAAGGAGCCAGTGGGGTCAGTAGGCTTTCCGATGGACAGTTGCGCAGGTGGTTGCCTCCACCAAATGGCCGCATTATAACCACCCCAAGACCCATGTCGGTCGCCAGTGGCAGAATGTGTTTTTCCACTTCCCTCTGTTCGATATTATACGGAATCTGTATCACGCTTATCCTGCCGCTTTCCATCACTTGCCGAAGTTCCAGAAAAGAATGGCAGCTGTAATGGGTCGCGCCGATCGCAATGACCTTACCTTTATCCCTAAGGCGCTCGATCATTTCGAGGTGCTCTCTCCAGTTGAGTAAATTATGGATTTGATAGAGTTCGATGCGGCCCTCGAAATAAAAAAGAGAGCGTTTTGACTGGGCTAGTCCCTGCAAAGCGGAATCAGCCCAAACTTTCGTGGCGATCTGAACGGAGTTTCGCTGCCCTTTGAGTGTAAGGCCAAGAACACGTTCAGCTTCCCCGTACATAGGCGATGTGTCGAAAAAAGTGATTCCGGCGTCGATAGCGCTCTTTACCACCTTGGAAACATTGCCCATTGTGCCGGTTCCACGAATGTCGAAGGTTCGCCATGTGCCCATGCCCACAGAAGGGACGAGCAGACCGGATTCGCCAAGTTTTCTGATTTGCAAAGTGTAATGCTTCTCTCTATGGAATAAGTCCTGGAAGCCTGTCGGTCTTCCCCGGGTAGGTCCAACATTACCTTCCCCTTAACCTCTCACCATATAGCTTCAAAATTACCCCCGGTCAATGAGTTGAAAGCCACACGCCTTGGGGGAGCCTGGATTTTGAGAAAATACAAACAGCTTGCAAATTTAGTCGTCCATCTTGAAATGACGCCGGTAAATCGTGAAAGCGCTAAAAATGAAAGTCTTAACGGGGCACGGGAATTTGAAAATTAGCCGCATTGAACAATATCCTGCAATACTCTCCAATGGTGGATAATATCCTCCATATAATGCTAGGCTATTGAATCTACAATATTTACTGTCACTGGGTTCCTGGACCGATCTCCTTGGTTGAATAATATTATTCACTTCTGCGACCCTGGAGGGAAGTGGGCCCTTTGCCCAAACCCGCCGCCTGAGCGCATTTTTAAAGTTTTGTCTCTCTGGCACGCAACTTGTATCTAGGAAGAGCCAACGGAGGCGATGGTGCATACAGAAAATTTGGTGCTTCTCGTTGAAGATGACGCTCCGTTAAGACGCTCTTTGGAAAAATTTTTTAATACGGCCGGATATCCCTTTCAAAGCTGCTCAACCGCCGCTCAAGCTCTTAATCTCGTTCAAGCTCATGCTCCTCGTGTTGTCGTTCTTGAATATCATCTTCCCGATGCGAACGGATGTTCTCTTCTAAAGCAACTCAACTTGATTGTGCCTGAGTTAACAGCGATAGTTCTTTCTGAATTCGACTTTCATGCTGTAGCTTGCAAACTAAATCGAGTTAAAATTCAAACGTTTCTTCAGAAGCCCTTTGACCTCATTGACTTTGAATCCGCTCTTCGTTCCGCTTGTTTAGAATCCGGCAAAATTGATAGGGGACTCGTTTCCTGCTGACTTCCAACTTCATGCTCAAAGCAGATGCTCAAAAGAAAAGCTCGCTAACCTCTCAGCTCATGTTCACTCTGGAAAGTTACTTCGACTTCAATTGCTCTGGTGCTCAAAAACAGTTTCGATTTCGATTCGTTCTCAAAAGCTGATCCTCTTGGTTCCACTTTCCATCGCGAGTCTCCGCAGTTTACATGGCCATAGGGTATATCCCTATGGCCTTTTACTTTTTCGCCACTCTCACGGCGTGGCAGCCCTGCCTTGTTGCTGAGTTTAAAATCCCGGATTTATTTTCCGTCCAGATCAATCCCGTATTTCTTCAGCCGATATAAAAGCACATGGCGAGGAAGGCTAAGGTAGCGAGCCATCTTGGATTTGTTGGCGCCGCATTTTTCTCTCGCCTGCAAGATGACCTCTTTTTCTATTTCCTCTAATCCTATTCCCCCATCGGGCAACACTATGCTCAACTTGCCCGCCCGGCCCGAGCTTTGCTCGACCGGGCCTTGATCGAGGAAATGAAAATGACGGCCAAGGATCATGTCCTCGTTTTCTAAAAGAATGACGCGCTCGATGCTGTTGCGAAGTTCCCGCACGTTTCCCGGCCACGACCTGCTAAGCAGTAGCTCTTCGGCCTTAGGGTTAAATCCTCTGAATTTTTTGCCGTACTTGTCGTTAAATTCCTCCATGAAAACCCTGGCCAGAGGTAAAATGTCCTCTTTGCGTTCGCGAAGGGCCGGAAGGTTTATCTTGATGGTGGAGAGTCTGAAATAGAGGTCTTTACGGAAGCCGCCCTGCTCGGCAATCTGCCACAGGTCCTTGTTGCAGGCCGAGACTATCCGAATATCCACCTTTTTAACCCGTGTCCCTCCTATCGGGAAAAACTGCTTTTCCTCCAGGACCCGAAGCAGTTTGGCCTGGATTTCGGGGTTAAGATCCACGACTTCGTCCAAAAAAAGGGTGCCGCCGTCGGCGACCTCGAGAAGACCTTGTTTTCCTTCCTGCTTGGCGCCCGTAAAGGCGCCCTTTTCATAGCCGAAGAGTTCGCTTTCGATGATCTCGGTGGAAAAAGCCGCGCAATTTAGGGCTACAAAGGGATATTGGGCCCTGGGGCTTTTACGGTGAATGAGCCGTGCAAAGAGTTCCTTGCCGGCCCCGGTTTCGCCCTGGATCAAAACGCCCGCGTCTCGGCTCTGGGCGCTTTTTATGGCCAGCATCTGGGCTTCTAAAAACGTTTGGTCTTTCCCAATCATCTGACCGCCCCCCTGGAGTCTTTCCACTTCCTGGCGCAATCGGTGGACCTCGTTTTTAAGACCTGCGTGTTCGAGGGCGTTTTGGATGGTCACCTCGAATTCATCCAGGTCCACGGGCTTTACAAGGTAGTCGAAGGCGCCCTGCTTTATAGCCTTTACCACGTCTCTTACCCGGTCGAATGCTGTTATCATTACTACGGCGGGGGAGGGCCGAAATTCCTTAAAACGGGGCAGTAAATCGAGGCCGCTTGCATCGGGCAGTCCGATATCGAGCAGCACAAGGTCGGGCTGTTCACTTTCGGCAAGTTTTAATCCGGTTGTTCCGTTGTCTGCTTCGAGGACTAAATGGTCCTTTTCCAGAAAACGGCGCATTGCGGATCGAAAGTGGTCTTCGTCGTCAACTATCAGAATCTTTTGTTTATCGCGCATGAACTTGCCATTTTATAAAGATACGTGGGTAATTTGGCCCCCTTTTCAATCTGCATCCCTTGGGGACCTCCAAAAAAATCTAATCCTAACAAAGTAGTGGGCTAAAAAAATAGGGGTCGAAATTGTTTGCCTTAGATCTTCCCACACTCCTGACAACTAAAACGAGATTTGGGCTCGCTTGTTTTTCTTATTATAGTCGCAATTCGTAAAAATTGGATAAAATCTAAAATTACATCTCTTTACCTGGACGTGTTCTGTTGGCCGCTTTTGGCTGGTCGAGGTCTTTTACCTCTCAAAGATTGTCCCCTTCTATCTCAGGTAAGAAGAACAAATCAATCCAGGGTAACTCATCGCCTTTACTTGCAATCGGGATTATAAAGTGGTAAGGGTTGGCCGTTTATGACGATTTTTCCCCCTCGCTTAGCCCGGTTATTTTAAAAAGATTGTGGAGGTCTGTTTTTATGCATAAGATGAATATCCAGGCCCTTGGCCTGGCTTTATTTTGTATTCTTCTGGCCGTCGTCGGCCAGACTCTTATGAAACTCGCCATTGTTCGCTCAGGGGGGATGCCTGTCCTCGAGATCGGCTTAGGGGGACTTGTGAGCAAATGCCTCCAGGTCCCCTATATTTTGGTTGGCTTTGGCGCCTATGGGGTGAGCGCGGTCCTTTGGCTCGAAGTTCTCTCGGAACTCGATTTTAGCGTCGCTTTTCCTCTCGTAAGCGTATCCTACGTTCTGGCCCTTTTTATCGGACGCTATCTTTTCGATGAAAGTATTAATTTTTCCAGAATCCTTGGCGTGCTGCTGATCTGTTCCGGGGTATTCTTTATAATTAAAAGTCAGTAGGGGTTCCTGATGAAGCTAACAACTACAAAACTTGAAGGGGTCGTTATTTTAGAGCCCCGCGTCTTTGCCGATGAACGGGGGTTTTTTTTTGAAAGCTATAATTCCAAAACCCTGAGTTCGCTGGGCATCGATACCGTCTTTGTACAGGACAATCACTCCATGTCCCGAGGAGGGACTTTGAGAGGGATTCATTACCAGGTAAAAAAACCCCAGGCCAAGCTGATCCGAATTATTAACGGAGAAGTCTTTGATGTTGCAGTCGACCTCAGAAGGTCTTCGCCGACTTTCGGGCAGTGGTTCGGGCTGGTTCTTTCGGCGGCAAATAAGCTTCAACTCTTCATTCCGGCTGGTTTTGGCCATGGTTTCCTTGCTCTTTCCGAAACAGCCGAGGTGGTCTATAAGGCAGGTGACTTTTATTCGCCCGAAAATGAAAGATGTATTTTGTGGAATGATCCCGGCCTCGGTATTGAATGGCCCTGCCGGGGCGAGGTGATTATTTCAGCCAAGGACGCCGCCGGCAGCCTGCTGCGTGAGGCGGATTTAGCTTAAAATTTCGGGCGTTAAAAACGCGGGGTCGTAAAAGCGCCCTTACCGGTGTGTGGAATTTATTATTTTTAAAAGGTCTATCGCCCATGAACAGCAATATTGCCGTTATCGGTAGCAGGGGAATGCTTGGCGCCGAACTCTTCGATGCGTTAAACCGTGCCGGCCTTAAAGCTATCGCTCTGGCAAGGCCCCAAATGGACATTACCAGGCCTGAAACGCTTAGAGGCCCATTGGCCGAACTCGCTTCCCCCGGGCTTGTCATTAACTGTGCGGCATACACCGCCGTTGATAAGGCCGAAACGGACCCCGAGTCCGCCTTTGCGGTAAACCGTGAAGGGCCGGCAAATCTTGCCGATGAGTGCCGAAGGGTAGGGCTTAGCCTGATACATATCTCCACCGACTATGTATTTAACGGTAAATCCACACGCCCTTACGGGGAGCAGGACCCGGTAAATCCCATAAACATCTATGGAAAGAGTAAGCTGCAGGGAGAAGAAGCGATTCGCTCCCGGCTGGCTGAGCATATTATTGTGAGGACCTCGTGGCTTTATGGAACAAGAGGCCGAAACTTTGTTAAAACCATCTTAAAACTCGGATTGGAGCGCGATGAGTTATCCGTGGTTTGCGACCAGTACGGATGCCCTACGTGGACTTACGATTTGGCCGCCTGCATTGTTCGCTTGTCTGAACGTATTCTGGAAGGGTCTGCGGATGCCCTTTGGGGTACCTATCATTTCTGCGGCAAAGGGACCGCGACATGGTTTGAATTCGCCTCGGCTGTTCTAGCCGAGGCGCAGCGCTACCAATCCTGCCGGGGGGGGGTTGCCGGGGTGTTGCCCGTTGCGACCAGCCAATATCCCACGGCCGCTGCAAGGCCGGTTTATTCGGTACTCGATTGTTCGAAAATCGAGACTGCCTTGGGCGTTTCGCCCCCCGATTGGCGTCAAGGCGTTGAGCATTGCGTGAGGCAGCTCCTGGAGGGCCACCGCGCCTGAAGCGCAAAAACTTTTTATCGGTAGGCAGGCCATGAAAAATGCGTAAACTCCCATTGACATGGGTGTTATCGCATTTTATTTGTAAGAACTCTGTAACTATTTCGATAAATGGAGGAAGAGTATATGGCGCTATTTGACAACGGACTCAAAATAGGGACTCCAATTCTGGTTGGCCTCGGAGCTCTGCTGCTTGCCCCACTGGTTCTTCCCGCCGCGGGGAAGATTGCAAAACCCTTGATCAAAGCCACGGTAAAAAGCGGCTTGCTTATGGCCCAAAAGGGTAGAGAACTTATTTCCGAAGCAATGGAATCTCTTGAAGACATTACCGCCGAGGTTAAAGCCGAGCTTATAGCCGAACGTCAACCCGCGGCCAACGTTGAACCTCAACCCGGAGAGGCGCAATAATATGCCCGCCAGGGACGAAGTCTCGCGGCAGTCCGTTCTCGCGGACCAGTTCTTTTACTTTTTCCTCCGGCTTCGAAAGGATCGCATCCGAAAAGTTGTCGACGCGGTCAATGAACGCTATCCGCAGGAAAGCACGGAACAGAAGGCCCGAAGGCTAATCGATGCCCAAATTCCCCTCTCTTTTCTGGGAGGCAGCCTCATGCACCTGCCAAGACTTGTTCCAGGTCTGGGTTACGCCTTCGAGTTCCTCGGCCTGGTGGGGGGGGCTTCCGCGCTCAGTCGCATGCACCTCTATCTCATTCTCGAAATTGCTCTCCTCCATGGCAAGAACATTGACGACGAGGCGCGGGTTTCCGAGATGCTTTCTGTTGTCGCTGCCACGGGCCTTGCCGCCGGTGTATCGTTTCTTTCCGGTGCTCTCGACATTGCGCTTCTGCCTCTGCCTGTTGGCGCAATTACGGCTGCTGCAGCCGTCCGCATGATAGGCGAGGAGGCCATACGCCATTATTCAGTCCCTGCAGTGGAAGCCGTCCCTCAATTTTAATATTTGCTTCAACGCTTTTGTAACAAGATTGTCACGGTTCCGATTCGGGAGCGTAACGGCGCATCTCTATTCTCGGAGGCGGTCATGTTTGTTTTTTAAGCCGCAGACGAAATCACTCTTAACCGTTTAGACGCTAACGAGTCATGTGCCTATGCTCAAAAATGCCCTTAAATGTCCTCGCTGCGCTTGTGAAGCACTCTACAGGTATGGAAAGACAAGGCACGGAAAGCAGCGTTTCCTTTGTCTTATGTGCGGTCGTCAGTTTGGCGATGATTCCGGAGAGGAAATTAAGGCGAGGCCTTTTTGCCCCGTATGCGGTAAAAAGATGCATATATACAGAAAAGGCCTCATGGAGGTCAGGTTCAGATGCTCGGACTATCCTTCGTGCAGGACTTTCCTCAAGCTTGAGGCCGACAAGCTGTTGTTTCCTCTAGAGACGAAAAAAATCGCCCTGGATACTTAAAGTCGTCCGTACCGCGGAGGCCAATACTGTTTGTCCCACGCGAAGCCGCGAAAATCGAACCCGGAAAAAGTGCGATTTCGCACTGCTCTTCGATGGCTAATTAAAGCCTGGATCGCTCAGGTCAATCCGGACACCTTTCCTATTGTGTTTCTTTGCTCTCTTTTTCGCGCCTTCGCGTGAGCCTAAATCAACAACACTGGGCTCGGTCCTGGGGCGCTCTTCTACCCAACAGGGCTAGGATTGGGTGGTTCTTTCGAAGGTGAGTTTAGGGAGCCCGGGGAGCGCTATCTCAATAACGGAGCCTTTAAGCAACCCAACGATTACTCCGCCGCTTCTGGTATAAAGCCTCAATTGATGGTCTTTTACATGCCAGGAAAAAGAAAGCTCGTCGTCTCCGATCTTCCAGATCCCTACGCCTGATTCTTTTAAAACCATTGAAAGCCTGCCGCGAAGCGATGGGTCCCTGGTTTCGGCTTTGTAGGAGCCCACAAGGCCTTTAGTGTTGGGGCCGCACCCTGCAAAGACGGTTATAAGAAAAACGCATAGGGAAAACACTGAAACCAGGGCCAATGGTTTTTTAAACATCTCAAGTTCCTCAGAATTTTGCGGTTGCCGTGTCGGTCTCCGGGCGCATAAGGGGTCTGAATTTGCTAAATAGCTCAGGCCTGCCGTATAAGTAGATCTGTACGCAACCAACAAGCATCAACGCATTTTGGAAAATCTTGTGCCATCCGATAGGCTCGCCCACCGTATCGTAGCATCCACAAGTGATAGGTGCGCCGCGGTACATGTTTATGAGCACCATTATCTCAAACATTATCAGCAGCAGGGCTATTACGATTACCGCTGCCTTGGCTCTGAACCTTACGACCAAAAAAAAGCCTGCGACCAGTTCTATCCATGGCAGTACCAGAGCGCCTGCGTTTAAAAACGTATACGGAATAATCCGATAATTAGCCACTGCCTCGGCAAATTGAGCGGGATAGGGGATCTTGCTGAGACTGGCGTATATAAAAAAATAGCCGATTCCAAGCCTTAGAAAAAAGGAAAGATAGTCGTGGGTAATTAATCGCTTAATTAAGGACTTTTTCATTAGGTTGTCCCTTTTTCAAACGGATAGTTAAAGGCCTTCCAGGCTCTCATATCGCCTTTTAAAACCTTTACATCCGTATATCCCAAAGTGATAAGCTTATCGGCAACTTCAACTGCGTAAGGCATGCTGATCGTATTTCCATATACTACTATCGGCGTATTCTTGGGCCTGTTGGAAAATTGCATCAGGTAGACGAAATCAAAAATCGCCAACGGCATGTTGACCGCACCCTTGATATGTTTTTGGTCGTAAAAATTGCTCGGCCTGGCGTCAATTATCAACGGGTGGGCATGATCGAGCTCTTTCATGACTACCTGCGCGTTTACGGAAGGCACCGGGGCAGGGCGGTCGGGGAAAAAAGAAATGCCGTTGGGGTTGGTGTTGTTAAAGGTTATGGCCATTAGAATGCTTATTCCAAGCAAAACAACGAAGTCAAGCCACCTGACCTTGGAATAGTTTACCGCGGCATCGGCGTCTTTTTTAATCAGGTCCAACTCGCCTACGAGCAATCTTAGCACCTCGTCGGTGAAACGCTGGGCAAACTGCGGGTAATTGGTTCTAATCCGGTCAAATTCTTGCTTCTCCAGTAGTATAAGTGTGCTCTTCTCCATGCTCTGGGCGCCGGCGGGACGTGTTCCCCCGGTCATGAGGGATATCTCTCCGAAATATTCACCCGGGCCGTAGGTCAGCAACTCCCTCTTTCGGCCGTTTTCCAGCCTGACAAAGAGTCTTACCCGGCCAGAGCAAACTATATAGAAACCATCAGGCGGATCTCCCGCTTCGAAGATGACTTCTCTTGGCCCAAAATCCTTGATTGAAACGGTTCGGGCAAGCGTGTCAATTTCTTCAGCCGGCAAGTCCCCAAGAATGGAATTCTTGAGCAAATCCCTTCGGTCTTGGAATTCCATGCAACTCACCCCGTCGTGGCTTGGTTTTAATTTCTACTGACCCATGGCAGTCAAGGCTTTAACGAAGTTTATCTGTTTTATGAAACCGTCTGGAGACTCGATCCCGCCGGGGTGGGACGATAGTATTTTGCCGGTCGCTGTGGAAACGATTATTGTGGTTGGGGTCTCCAGACCCTTCAAAGTGTGCGTAATGCTATGGTCCTTATCGAGCAAAATCGGATAGGTAGTACTGAAAGCCTTCTTGAAAGTATCCACGCCCGCCTGGTTATCCCGTAGTGACAGGGCGAAAAACCTGACGTGGGCCATCGCCGGATCGGACTGCATCAGCTTGTAGAGCCTGTTCATATTGGGAGCCGACGCTTGGCAGTGAGGACAAGTTGAACTCATCAATTCGATGACAACGACCTTTGCCTTGACGTCTGAAACCTTGAAAGGACCCATGGTCTTTAGACCGAGGTATGCCTGGGTCTTGGAGGAATCGGGAGAGGGCAGGGTGTAATTAAATTGAGTTCCCTCATCAACGGGTCCCGCCAAAGCGCTGACAACGGGCAGGAAAACAGCTGCCATGACGAGCCCGATAAAAACCTGGAAGGATAGATACTTTCTCATTAGTTTTCTCCTGGATTGGTTATAAGCCTTTAACAAAACGCGGACAAACCAATTCGGGGGCAAAAGCGGCCGTCGGGAGCTGCCGAAAATTCTCACGCTAAACCTGCGTGCCTAACTTCAGTGCCGAACACCACAACACCGAAATAACATTTTTCCCCGGATCATAGTCTAAAGAGTATACAATCGAATGCGTCAATAAGCAACTGACTCACCGGAGATTCCGGTTGTCGGATGCCAAACGAATAGTCAGGTTTTGTAAAAGAAGTGGGAAACTCTCTTAATAGATCGTATAGTGGCGTTGTAAAGATATAATCTTCTTGCTAGAAGACTTTGGGAGCTTAAAGATTTGATGCGTGCGATGATTCTTGCCGCGGGCCTTGGCACAAGGCTTTCGCCCCTTACAACCTGTCGTCCCAAAGCGCTTGTGCCGCTTCGAACCGTCACTATGCTCCAATTCTGGATCGAAAGGCTCTCCCAGTGCGGCTTTGAAAACGTTTGTCTCAACGCCTTCCACATGAAACAATCCATCGGTGCCGCGGTTGGTCTGGAAAAATGGCCCCTGCCGGTTAAAGTGCTCTACGAGCCCGTACTTCTTGGAACCGGTGGCGGGATACGGCTGGGGGTCGAAAATGATGGAGATAACCCCTTGGCGGTGGTAAACGCCGATGTATTGAGTAACGCCGATTTGGGCCTTCTATACCAGCGCCACAACCTCTCCGGGGCTGGGGTAAGCCTGCTGCTCCACGACTGCCCTCAATTTAACAATGTTGCGGTAAGTATCGACGGATTCGTACTCGGATTCGGAAAAGAAGCTAAACAGATTTGTAAAAAAAATCCCGGTATCCGCTTGCTCGCCTTTACCGGAATTCACTTTATAAATGGTTCCGTTTTGGCCGGTATCCCACCGGGGGGGGCGTGCGATATTATCCAGGTCTACCGGGAACTGATAGCTAAAAACGACCCGCCCGCAGCCCTTTTTCAACACGACCTTTTCTGGCGGGAAATGGGCTCGATTGAAAGTTATAAGAAACTGACCCTGGAGTTGGCGGAGTTGCCTCCTTCCATTTTAGAGCCGATTAAAACCGGACAGACTGTTACGATCGACCCGGCAGCCCGGATAGAGCCCGGCTGCCGCCTGGAAGGCTCGGTTGTTATCGGCCGTGGAGTCTTGGTGGGCAAGGGGGTTAGCTTGGAAAATGTTATCATCTGGGATAATGTCGGCATCGAGAAGGACAGCTGCCTTAAAAATTGCATTGTGACCGATGGAATGAAGATTTCCGGAAACCATACGGAAAAAATCTTTGCGCCGGAGCCGTTGTGACATCGACTATCTCCAGGCATTCGGGCGCGCGCGACTTGCTGGCCGCAGCCGCAGCCTTATCGAGTTCTTTTGAAAATGCCAAACTTTTCCCCTTGTGTGGAGACGGATCGGATAGGAAATTTTTTCGCATTTCCAATGGCAGCCGCTCCCTTGTCGGCCTGATTTCTCCACGGCGCGTTGCCGCGCCCTTGGCAGATGAAAACGACTCCTATCTTAATATTGGAAACCACTTGTATTCCAAAGGGTTGCCGGTACCCCGCATCCTTTATGCCGACACCGATGCGGGTATTTTTCTTCTCGAAGACCTCGGAGATTTACACCTTCAAAGGTTTGCACTCTCCCATGCTCCTCGCATGGAATCGATCTACGCACACGTGATAAGAATGCTTGCATCCTTTCACAGAAAGGCTGCGCAAGGTTTCGAACAACGACTTTGTTTTGATTCGCCTTTATACGATCCGGCTTTCGTCTATGAGCGCGAACTCGAGTATTTCAGAAAAGCGTTTCTAAACGGCTGCCTGGGCCTTGATACGGCCCCGGAGGAACTGAGCGCCGATTTTGAGGCTATCGCCCGGGAAGCGGGAGTAACGGAAAGCTCTCTTGTTTTCCACCGCGACTTCCAGAGCCGAAACATAATGGTTTGGCGCGCCGGGTTGCGCCTGATCGATTTCCAGGGCATGAGGTTCGGCCCTCCGGCTTACGACCTTGCCTCGCTTCTTATCGATCCTTATGTTAAACTTCCTGACCGGCTCCAGGAAAGGCTCCTCTATTTATACTGGTCGGCAGCCGGGCATGTCCTGGGGGTATCGAAAACCGTTTTTTTACAAAAGTTCGCTGCCGTAAGGCTTGCTAGAAACCTGCAGATACTGGGAGCGTATGGTTTTTTGGGCGTAGCGAAGGGCAAAAAACAGTTCCTGCAATATATTCCCTTCGCCCTCCGACAATTGTCGCTCCATTTAGCGCGGGTGGGAAGGCAACGCTTTCCTCGGTTGACAGGGCTGGTCGACGCCGCTTACAGGCGCGGCTTTGACTTCCTTTGAGAAAATCAGGTGACACGCTCTGCCTTATCTGCTATATGGCGTCATCCGCTGCTATTTTTACGATCCGGAATTGATCCGGATCTTTTATTTTTTCGCCATGGAGATGGAAATGGGTTCCAAAACTCAAAAGACAGAAAAAATTAGATACAGAAAGCGCACCTCGAATAAGATCAACATGAAAACCGCTCAGAAACAGATTGGTGAAAACCTCTCTACCCTGGTCAAATTGGAAAAAGAAAACCAAACACAGGGCTGATGCATCTTTCACCTCGACACATCTTAAACCTCGGCTCCGCAGTGGCTCCATCCGCTGCGGAGCCGAGGGCTCCCTTGCTTGCGCCTTGCACTCAAGGCTTTACGTAGGAAAAGCCGGCCTGCTGCAACCGGATTAGTTCAACGATTCCCGCTGGAACCACTTCGCAGCCTTCAACCAGTTCATCCCTGCCGATATTTAACCCGGCAAGCGAGTTGGCGCATAGCGCAAACCGCACACCCTTGGCGTGCAATTCCGATATTCTGGCCGCTGTAGTCATTGCCAAACTCTTTTGAAAAAGTTTTACGGCCTGTCCGTTTGCCAGCACGCAGACCTCGGCGGTTTGCCCGAAGGGGTCTTTTAGCAGGTTGGAGATGTTGTTTAGCGCCATGTTGAGGCGTTCGACTTCATTCCAGTCAAGATGGAAAAGGACCTGGCAGCTCACAAAAGTTCCTTTCTTAAGACGTTACAAATTGTTTTTATATTTAATATCATATAAAAACTTTTTACCGATAAAAAAAGTATTTCGGTTTGCGGGGCATTAAATTTTTGCCCCTCTCAGTGTGAGAAAGGTGCACATGAAAGGAGATTTTCGAAATATCCTCCCCAAGCGGAAGGAAAACCTTTCGATCAAAGTCAGCCTGGTCTATGGCATTTTAGGTTTTAGTTGGATATTCCTCTCCGATAGGTTGTCGGCATCGCTCACTTCTAATACCGAGTTGTTCTGGCGCATTTCTACGATAAAGGGATGGGGGTTTGTGCTGTGCTCTGCAATCCTCCTCTATCTGGTGATTCATCGGGATATGGCAAGGCTCCTGGAAGCCCAGGAGGCGCTGCGAAACAGCGAAGCCCAATTAAAGCGGGCAAACCTTCTGCTGCACTCGCAGAAGGAGGCTTCCATCGACGGTATTCTCTCCAGCGATGAAAACGGTAAAGTCATTTCGTCTAACCGGTTGTTTACAACAATGTGGGGGCTTTGCGAAGAAGTTGCCTCCGAGGGGCTCGACAGTCAGTCCACGCTTAGGGCTATGGCCGAAAAGGTTGTGGCGTCTCAGGAGTTTTTCCAACGTATGGTCTGCGATCCTTCAGACGGCGCTAACACCGGTCTTGCTGAAATTGAACTCACGGACGGTCGGGTCTTTGAAACCTACACCGCGCCGATGGTTGCCCCTGATGGAACATTCTACGGCCATACCCTGCATTTTCGAGATATTACCGCCCGCAAGGTAATAGAGCGGAGTGCCGCGGAGACCGAGGCTAAATATAGGGACATATTTGAAAATTCCGTTACCGGCATCTATCAGATAACCATCGACGGGCATTACCTCACCGTTAATAATACCATTGCCCACATGCTTGGCTACGATTCCCCCGCGGAGATGCTGGCCCTTACGGAAAATGAAGTCCATCGCCTTTATGTAAAACCCGAGCAACGGCGCAATCTGCTCAAGGTGATAGAAGAGCAGGGGAGTGCCCGCGAATTTGTGGTCGAGTTGTTCGGTAAAGGAAAAAATATCGTGTGGGCCAGTATCGATGTTAGGGCCGTGCGAGGCTCGGACGGCGAGATCAGGTACCTGGAGGGCACGCTGCGCGATGTTACCGGGCAAAAACTCATGGAAGAGGCCGTGGTCAGTGCCGAGGAAAAATATAAACATATTTTTGAAAATTCCATAGTCGGTATTTTCCATATTAGCCGGGAGGGATATTTCCTGAGCCTCAACCAGGCTATGGCCCGAAATCTTGGCTTTGGATCCCCCGAGGAGGCTCTTGAGGCTCTGGGCAAGGTTGAGACCCTGTTTGTGGACACGCAACGCCGGGCGGTTCTACTGGAGCTGATAAAAAAACACGGACTGGTCGAGCAATTCGAGGTCGAGTTTTTCAGGCAAAACCGTAGCGTTATGTGGGGTAGCCTCAATATTAACGCCTTTCGAGGCGCGGATGAAAAGATCTCCTTTTTCTACGGTACGATGCAGGACATTACCGACAGAAAGCTGTTGCAGGCTCAACTCGATCAGGCGCAGAGAATGGAGGCGATCGGCACCCTTGCCGGAGGCATCGCTCACGATTTAAACAATATCCTTACACCTATAATCGGCTATGCCGAACTCTCTCTTCTCTCGATTCCCGAAGACGGTAAACTGGCCCGAAATATGCGCCAGGTGCTTCTTTCCGCAAATCGCGCAAAAGAGCTCATTAAGCGTATCCTCACCTTCGGCCGCAAGACCGAGCATAAGCCGACGGTTGTGCGGGTAAGCCTCATCCTAGGGGAAGTCCTTGATCTGATGCGCTCGTCCCTGCCCTCCACTATCGAAATCCGCCGGAATGTGCAACCGGCTGCGGTCGAGGGAACCATTTTGGCCGAACCCACCCAGGTCCATCAGGTGCTCATGAACCTTTGCACCAATGCCGCCCATGCGATGCGCTCTAAAAGCGGTACTCTCACCGTCAGCCTTGCCTGTATCCAAAATGGGCAGTTTCCCGAATTTTCGGCCCCCGATCTCGAACCCGGACCTTACCTCAGGCTCTCGGTTGCCGATACGGGCCACGGCATGGATGAGGCGGTAAAGGAGCGCATTTTTGATCCCTATTTTACTACTAAGGGCCCCGATGTCGGAACCGGCCTCGGTTTGGCCGTTGTCTACGGTATCGTAAAAAACCTCTCGGGAGCAATCACGGTTTCAAGTCTGCCCGGGCAAGGCACGACCTTTGACGTCTTCTTTCCCATAGTAGGAACTGCCGAGACGGTTTTAGACGATCTTTCGCTCCCTTTGGATGTCGGATCGGGTCTTGTCCTTTTGGTAGATGACGAAAAAGCCATACTGGATATGCATGGGGAAATGCTCCAAAGGATGGGCTATCACGTGGTGACGGCCCAAAACGGCGCTGACGGCCTCCAAACTTTCAAGTCCAACCCTAACGGCTTTGATGCGGTCATTACCGACATGACAATGCCCAAAATGACCGGAGCCGATCTTGCCAGAGAAATTCTTGCTATCCGCGGCGATATTCCGATAATTCTTTGCACCGGATTTAGCGATAATTTCGATGCGGAAAATGCCAGGGCTTTGGGTATAAAGGCCTTTTTAATGAAACCGGCTCCAATGCGGGATCTGGCGCTGGCCTTGCGTAAAATCACTTGCCAGACAAACGATCCGAATTGACAACACGCCGCTCGCCTCTCAAACCGCGAAATAATTCAACTCGGTATCTCTATCGACTGCGCGCCGCGATCTCCTGCCCCTGCCAGTTAACCTTCCCGGCGCTCAAAAGATGTCCGGGGAGTTCTTTTCCTATGATTTTCCTCGCATAGCGCGCAACCTCGATTAGCGAATCGAGGTCTATGCCCGTATCGATTCCCATCTCGTGGAGTATTCCCACAAGGTCTTCGGTTGCAACATTTCCCGAAGATGTCCGCGAAGCCGGGCAACCCCCAAGACCTCCGATAGAGCTGTCAAAGATCGCCGCGCCTTCCTCGATGGCAGCCACCACGTTTGCAATGCCGGTTCCCCGTGTGTCGTGAAAGTGAAGCGCGAAAGCGGTGTTGCCTAAAATAGGCCTCAGCTCTCTAATCATGGTCCGAACTGCCACAGGGTTGGCCATCCCGGTTGTATCGCCAAGAGATATCTCCTGGATGCCCATGGCGATATATTCCAAAACGATTCTTTTGACCTGCTCGATGGATACCCTCCCTTCGTATTCGCACCCGAAGGCGGTTGCAACGTATCCTCTGATACGCATCCCGCGACGCAACGCGCTTTGGGCCATTTGGCGAAAAGCTCTCAAAGACCTCTCAACCGACATCCTGACGTTCTTTTTATTGTGTGTTTCGGAGGCGGAGACAAAGAGGGCTATTTCGTCCATCCCGGCTAGAATCGCGCGCTCAAGCCCCTTAAAATTGGGCGTAAGGGCGCAATACCTGACACCGGGCCTTCTGCTCAAGCCGGCCGCCACCTCCTCGGAATCTCTTAGCTGCGGAACTGTCCCGGGACTTACAAAAGACGTAATTTCTATGCGCTTGAGTCCGACATCCGAAAGACGCTCTATCAATTCTATCTTTTCGTCGGTCGCAACAAAGCCCGGCTCGCTCTGAAAGCCGTCTCGCGGCCCAACCTCCACTATCGTAACAGATTTGGGCAAATTCATATTTTCCACCTCCTGCCGATTTTTTTCTAATAAGAGCAGTTGTTGGAGTCAAGAAGTTCGTTGGAGTTGACAGAAAAAGTTATGACCGCCGTGGCCCTCCCACATTTCAAAAATCTCTTCCCGCCCTTGATGTGGCCGCTTAATTGGATGAAGTCGCCCGGGAGATGAATGCGGTTTAACCAAAGCGATAAGCCCGCTCACCGGACCGGCCACTCTCGGTTCGCCGTCGCATCTACTATAAAACCCGAATTTCTTGTAATGCTGGACTATTAGGATCTCTCGATTTTTTGTGCTCCCGATATCGACCGTTAAAGGGAAGACGGGAGGGATGCCCTTTTAATGAGGTCGATGCTCCCATAAATGAACGGATCTCTTAAAATACTGTCCTCACCTAATATCAAAAGAGGTGGGATTTGTGTAATCTTTCTGACAGATTAACCCTCCTTTCTATTTCTTCGTTTCAAGCTCTCACCTACCTGCCCCGGAAAGCCAGGTCCCCCCGCCCTGGCTTTCTTCTTATTTTGACCCTTTTTACAAAATGTTTTACTCTGTCCTTAAAAAAAACTGAAAAATCTGTGAGCAAAACGGCCGTTTGCCGGCAAATTCAAATGGCTGACCCGTTTTCGTGGAGGTAACAAGACGTGGAGAGTGAGCGGTCCAAAACAAGGGTTGCCCCGCTGCAACTCTACAAGTGTACGCCAAAGACTAACTGCGGGAAGTGCAGTGGCCGCACCTGCCTTGCATTTGCTACGCTCGTGGCAACCGGGCGCGAAAAAATCAGCGCCTGTCCCTATCTGGACGAAGGCCAGGTTGGCCCTCTGCGCGAAAGGTTGCAACAACAACTAAATGCCGGTGTGGGAGTTAGCCGTGAGGGTTTCGAAAAGACAATGCAATTTTTATCCGCCGAAATCCAAAAGTGTGATTTCCGCATCAGGGCCGAAAGCCTTGGGGCAACATACGAGGATGTTTCGGATGGCCAGGGGCTCGTCTTTTCCTATTTCAACGAGTCCGTGCGGGTTGCTAAATCCGATATAGTCTGTCTCTCGGGCGCTGAGCTGTCGGCCTGGGAAAAAATCCTGATTTACATCTATGTTATCTCGGGTGGGACTGAGCCCTCCGGTGTGTGGGTGGGAATGGAGAGCTTGCCCAATTCGATTTCCAAGATTAAGAGCCTTAAGGCCCATTGCGAAGATGTCCTGGCGAGGCTTTTTAGCGGTAGAATCGACTCTTTTTCAAAAGCGCTCGCTCCGTGGGGGCGCGAGATTAACCTCGTGGATCAGGGTGTGGACTTTGCCGCCGAATTTGCCGTATTCCCTAAGCTCCCTATTCGATTGCTTTTCTGGGATGAATTGAAAGAGGAAGGCTATGAGTGCCGAATGAAATTTCTCTTCGATAGCAGGGTCTTACAGGTCCTTGATCTCGAATCCCTCCTTTTTGCCTGTGAACAGATAACCGAGCGGCTCACCGCAAAAGCGTAGATCTCGAGTGTATATTTTTCCAACATAATGTATGCTGGACCAAATACGCGTCCAAAAGGAGGCTGGTGCTACGTCGAAGGGACTTAAACGCGAGCTGAATCTGCTCGATATGACAATGGTTGGGCTTGGAGCCATAATCGGCTCCGGCTGGCTTTTCGCTTCTCAGAAAGCTGCAAACCTGGCCGGACCGGCGGCGATCGTTTCGTGGATTATCGGCGGTGGGGCAATAACATTTATTGCTCTTGTTTATGCCGAAATGGGCGCCATGCTCCCGGTCGCCGGCGGTTTGGTGCGCTATCCCCAGTATTCTCACGGAAATTTTGTCGGCTACATTATGGGGTTCTCATGCATAACGGCCTATTCGGCCGTTATCGCTATCGAGGCCGAGGCCGTTGTCCAGTACATGAGCGCCTATATCCCCCCTTTGTACGTGCATCACTGTATGACTTTTGCCGGATGGCTCGTTACCCTCTTTTTTATTTTCCTCTTCTTTTTGCTTAATTATTTCAGCGTTAAAATTTTCGCCAGGGTAAACACCATAATTACCATCCTTAAGTTCATTACGCCTCTGCTGGTTTTATCCGTATTCTTTACTAAATTTAACGTCGCCAATTTGCATTTTGGAGGCAGTTTTGCCCCCTTTGGTCTTCCGGGTATCTTCTCCGCGGTCTCTTCGGGCGGCGTGATGTTTGCCTTTCTCGGCTTTCGCATGGCGGTTGCCATGGCCGGGGAAGCAAAAAGACCCGGGCGGGACGTTCCCTTGGCCATTATCATTGCCGTCCTGATTGGAGTGGCCCTCTACGCCCTCCTGGAAGCCTGTTTTGTGGGCTCGCTCACTCCGGCCGCTTTACGGGATGGCTGGGGCCATTTTGGTTTTAAAGCCCCTTTTGCCGACTTGGCTGTGCTCCTGGGCTTTGCCTGGCTAGCCCCTGTCCTTTTTACCGATGCCTTGATCTCGCCCGCCGGTACAGGCAATATCTACACCGCTTCGACTTCCAGAATTATTTACGCCCAGGCAAATAACGGCCTTTGGTGGAATATCTTTAAAAGGGTAGACGAAAAATCGGGTGTGCCCAGGCCCGCCCTCTGGCTGGCTTTTGCCATGTCCATGGTCTGGACCGCACCGTTTCCGACCTGGAATAAGCTCGTGGGCGTCGTCTCCGGAGCCGTCGTTTTTACCTATATGATTGGGCCGGTCTCAGCCCTGGCGTTTCGCAGAATCGCTCCCGATATGCACCGCCCGCTTCCCTTAAAAGGCCTGCCTGCCATTGCGTTGTTTGCCTTCATCGTGGGCACCCTGCTCATTTACTGGAACGGTTGGAATAACAACCGGGTGGTTGGCGCGGTCGATCTTTGCAGCTTGGCGCTCTACGCTTACTTCATGCTGACAAACGAGGATTTGCGAAAGGACCTGGGAAAGAATATAAAGGCCGGAATCTGGCTGGTGGCTTACATGATGTTCCTGCTAACTATTTCCTATGCCGGCTCTAAAAACTTCGGAGGTCGCGATATTATCCGCTATCCCGAAGACATTTTAGTCGTGGCGATCGGTGCAATCGCTTTTTTTACCTGGGGCTGCGCTTCGGCTTTTGTAACTCCCGATATAGAGGAGGCGATTCTTGCCCAGGAAAAAAGACAGGAGGAGCTTTCAGAAAAACTCTGCGATGAGAATGAAGAAGCCCAGCCCGTAGGTGGCCTATGAGAGCGTACTGATTTTACAGCAAAAAGAAGGTCATCCCTCCTAAACCGGTTTCACCCGGCTATCGACACACTGTCGTATGTCCCCGCCTTTGCTTACAGCTAATCCTTAGAAGCTCCAAGAGGTTGTCCCAAGCACATTCTCAACCTGCCTGCACCGATAAAATATTCTACTCGCAGTCGACAGGTCCGCAAATTGCCTAAAAGGCGCCGGATCGTGGGGAAAATTGGTCCGAGGCGGCTACTTGCTCTCCCCCACGACACTTTTCTCCAGTGTGGCGACCCTTTGCACAACCGGCGGATGGGAATAATGGAACCTCACGTAGAGAGGATGAGGATTTAGATTGGAGAGATTATCGGCTGCGACCCTTTTTAGCGCATTCGCCAAGGCCTCGCCGTTTCCGATCGTTTCTGCGGCGAACATATCCGCTTCTGTTTCAAAGCGCCTCGATATCGCCATGAAAAGCGGCTTAATGAAAAAACCGGCCTTGCTCCAAACGATCCATGCAAGAAAAATCCCCACATAAACAGGCATCGAGCTAAAGCCGAAGGTGGAAAAAACAACGGGCCATTGAATAAAAAGCCATGTTGCATAAAATGCGGCAAAGGAAAAACAGGTAAACAACACAAGCTGCTTCACGACGTGCTTTTTTTTGTAATGACCCACCTCGTGGGCGAGCACGGCAAGGATTTCCTCGTGGGAGTGGGATTGGATAAGCGTATCGTAGAGAACTATCCGTTTTGTCTTGCCAACGCCGGTAAAATAGGCGTTCGTGTGTTTGCTCCTTATCCCTGCATTCATCTGTAGAATTTTTTTCACCCGAATGCCGCTGTTTTGCATTTGATCCTGGATCTTGGCCGCCAGTTCTTCATCGCAAACAGGCTCGAACTTGTTAAAAAGAGGGGCTAGAAGCACGGGATAGACAAGCGCCATAACGAGCTGAAAAGCGGATAAAAGCAAAAAACCCCACAGCCACCAAAACTTGGGAGACCACCGGATAAATAAAAGAAGCAGGGAAAATAGAACGGCAAAAAGAACGCCGCCTACCACCCCGCCCTTTACCTGGTCCATTATCCAAAGCTTTAGGCTGGACTTGTTGAAGCCGAATTTTTCCTCTACCACAAAGGTATGGTAATAATCGAAGGGAAGGGCGCTCAGGTACTGGATAAGCCCTGGAATAAAAAAGAATAAAAGTCCTGAGGACACCACCCCCAACCCCATGGAACCGGACCATCGCACCAGGAGCGGAAGAAGTCCTGAGAGCAGGATGGCGAGCAGCACCGCCTCGGAGAAGATCTCATCGGCGATGCCGGCCAGGGATTTTGCCCTTTCGTAGTCGGCCGTTTTGGCAAGCCGGGCTTGGTCCAGGAACTCTTCAAAGCCCGCCGGTGCCCTGTTGGCCCGCTGCCTGGAATATCCAAGGTTAAGCCGCTCGATCCAAATGTTAAAGCTTGCCTGCGCAAAATAGAGAAGAAGAAAGCACAGCAAAAACCAGTTTAGTTCGATCATCTCATAGCCTCGTCGGGCCGCTCGCAACTCTTATCGACACAAAATCCTGGCCGCTAGCCTACTTTTTGTTTTCTTTCTCTTTTTTGATGATTTCCTCGGCAATTGCCTTGGGTACGGTGCTGTAGCGGGAAAATTCCATCGTAAATTCAGCCTTCCCCTGGGTCGAGGAGCGCAAAATCGTCGAATAGCCAAACATCTCCGAAAGCGGCACCTCTGCCTCAACGGCAGAAAATGCACCGTCTTCAGAGGTCGACAGGATCAGGCCGCGCCTCTGATTGAGGCTTCCTAGAACCGCCCCCTGAAATTCCGAGGGAGTCTCGACTACGACGTGCATGATGGGTTCGAGCAGTACGGGCTTGGCCCGTTCGTAGGCTTCCCGGAAACCGCCGATAGCGGCCTGCTGAAAGGCAATGTCGGATGAATCCACCGAATGCGACGAACCGTCGTTTATCGTCATCTTCACCCCAACCACGGGAAAGCCGGCGAATCCACCTTTCCCCAGGCATGCCTTGAAGCCCTTTTCGCAGGAAGAGATAAATTCGGTTGGAATTGCTCCTCCAACGATTTTGTTGACAAATTCGAATTCACCTTCCTCAAGCGGCTCCATAAAACCTGCAACCCGTCCAAACTGTCCGGAACCGCCCGTCTGCTTCTTGTGCGTGTAGTTAAAATCAGCCCGCGCTGTGGGAGACTCGCGGTAAGCGACCTTGGGCATTCCCGTTTCTATTTCCGCGTTATACTCGCGTTTCATCCGCTCGACGTAGACGTCGAGGTGAAGCTCGCCCATGCCGCAGATAATAGTCTCGGAGGTCTCCGGATCAAGATAAACCTTGAAGGTCGGATCCTCTTTGGTAAAACGGGTAAGGGCCTTGCTGAGGTTCATCTCCGCCTTTTTGTCCTTGGGTTTTACGGCAAGCGATATAACGGGAGCCGGAACGTGCATCGAGGTCATGGCAAATCGTACGCGTCCGTCCGTAAAGGTATCTCCCGAGGCGCAGTCAATGCCGAAAAGGGCTACGATATCGCCGGCTATGGCCGAGTCGATTTCCTCCATTTCGTCTGCGTGCATACGCACCAGGCGGCCCGCTTTTACCTCTTTGCCGGTTCTGGTGTTGACTATCGTATCGCCCTTATTCAACTGCCCCTGATAAACTCTGACATAAGTCAGCTGCCCGTAGCGGCTTACTTCTAACTTGAAAGCAAGCATAACCAGGGGCTGGTCGGAATCGGCGGCTAAAACCACGGATTGTTCATCTTTGTCCAGGTCAAGAGCCTCGTTTGTAATATCGAGCGGAGTGGGCAGGTACTTGATTATTGAGTCCAGAAGAGGCTGCACGCCCTTATTCTTGTAAGCCGAACCCATGAGGACCGGCGTAAGCTCCAGGGCAAGCGTACCCTTGCGTATCGCCTCCTGCACCAGTTCAGGCGCAATGGCCTCCTCGGAGAGTATCGCCTCGGTCAAATCGTCGGAAAACAAAGAAATGGCGTCGAGCATTTCTTCTCGTTTTTCCTTGGCCAGGTCGGCAAATTCGGCTGGAATATCCGTTTCGATTATGTTCTCGCCATGCTCGCCATCGAAGCTGAGCGCCTTCATCGTCACCAAATCGATTACACCCTGGTGGTCCTTTTCAAGGCCCATGGGTATCTGAAGCATGACCGCATTGTGATTTAGTTTTTCCCTTAGCTGGCGAACCACTCGAAAGGGATCTGCACCCGTTCGATCGCATTTATTGATGAAAGCGATTCGCGGTACACGGTAGCGCACCATTTGCCGGTCTACCGTAACTGACTGGGACTGTACGCCCCCGACCGCGCAAAGTACAAGCACGGCTCCGTCCAGAACCCGGAGGGCGCGCTCCACCTCGATTGTGAAATCCACGTGGCCGGGCGTATCGATGATGTTGATCGGATGGTCGTCCCAGGAACAGTGGGTCGCCGCGGACTGAATAGTGATGCCCCGTTCCTTTTCGAGCTCCATGAAGTCCATGGTGGCTCCCACGCCGTCCTTGCCCTTTACATCGTGAATCGCATGAATGCGCCTGGTGTAAAATAGGATTCTTTCGGTAAGAGTGGTCTTGCCCGAATCTATGTGTGCGCTGATACCGATGTTCCTCAGCCCTGCGATCTTCTCGGTGGATTTGCTGGCCATTTAAACTCACACTCCAAACATGGGAAATTTATACTCTGCGGCGCAATGGCAAAATGGAAGTCAAGATTTGCCCGGGCCTGCTTCTTTGTTGCCTGCCAATTGTGGTTAGTCCCTGATCTTGCATATCTGCGACATAAAAAAGGAGCGGGCACCCAATTAAGTGCCCGCCTCAGCCTCTCTATATAACTCATGATTCACAAAAAGAAAAGACATTCACGGATGTTTTTGTCGCATTACCTAAAAAAAACCGGCAAGCTACTTCCTTGCAAGTTTGCAAGGGCGTGAACGTTTCGCGGATTTCGTTTTGGTCTTGGAATGCGAAGCCGCTTTATGAACCTTTTTCCCGTGGCCCTTATGGCCTGTTGGCTCCGCCTTTGTCAAGGCTTTATGGGAAGGGCTCTTCTTGGTATTGCAAACTTTAGCTTTTCCCCCGACTCCGGCGTGACTTTGCGTGGTCCGTGAAGTTTTAAGACTCTTCTTGCCGCTTTTCAATTGAGCCTTTGACGATTTGAGCGACGATTTTGCGCGTCCTTTGACCTTCTTTGAAAAAGAAGCCTTTTTGACGTGATGATTAAACTTTACAGCACAGGAAGATCTTCCAAGAGAGGGCCTTACGGGAAGATCGGCCTGGGCCAGTTTTATCATCTGGCCGCGTTTTAGCGGCGCACTTCTCTTTAGCCGGTTAAGACGGCAAAGCGATGAAAGAGGAATGCCAGTCTTTGCGGCAACGTCTTTTAATGTCCCCTTGTGGGCCACGCGATAATAGGCTGCGGTCAGACCGCTCTTTTCCGATTCGGATGCAAAACAAATGCGAGAGGGGGAGGAACGCCTGTCGTGGGATACTTCCCGGCCTGCCGGAGTCTCTATGGCGTCGGCTATCTTGATCTTTGTTCCGGGCCGCAAGCGGGCTTGAGAGGAGAGTCGGTTCAGTTTGCTAAGAGAGGAAACGGCGGTTCCCGTCTGCTTGGCTATGTCTTTTAACGTTCCGCCGCGCTTGACGGTATAATAAGAGACTTTCGCGGAACTCTTTCGGATTTGATGCTGCTGCCGGTTGCCCCCGGCTTGCAAGTGATGGAGGGCGGGGGGCGCACTCTCTGAACGCGCTTCGTTAAGGTCGATGGAATCCGACATTACAGGCTGTGCGGCTTCCGTCTGCGCGGGTTGGGGCTGCGCCGAGGCTACCCTTACAGGAAGAGCGGCCGCCTGTGCGATGTAGCCGGGCTGAAGAGAACTGGCCAGCTGAACCGGTCCGCTCTCGAAATTCCTCTTATAGAACACAAGGCAGCTGCCGGGAACAAGCACGCTGTAATTATTCATATGGTTCCAGGCGCAAAGCTCGCTTTGGCTTACCCCGAAGCTCCTGGCCAGCTGTGGGATGCCCTTCTCATTGCCCGTTACATAGTAGTCGACTTTTTTGGGTAGATAAGATTCCTGGGCGACCGCGATGATCGACGCCATGTTCGCTTCGCTTGTTCCTATATGCGAGGCCAGGGTCGACCAGGGGGTGAAAAAGCGAATGTGCATATGAGTGAAATGGCCCGGAATATCCTGAACAAGCGCACCGGGAACATTTCCGAAAAGGCGGTTGAGGTAGGCCGCGCTGTAGCCGTGGCAGATTCCGTAATCATAGAGGACTTTCTGAATTCTTCTGTCCAGAAAGATATACTGTACGCGCTGAGAAGCAACAAGGCTGGAAATGAGAAAAAGAGTTTTGGCGGGATCCAGATTGTCTTCATTCATCGGAACCAGATTTTGGAGCTGGCAGTTGTTTTTGGCATAAAGCCCGACATCGACGTCCCTGCCGTTCTGGTGAGAGGCATGACTGCCAAATCGGCCGCCGCCTTTTTTGGTAAAATCCCCGATAAATACATCGCAGGTCCCGGGAAATTTCGCTTTAACCGCTTCTATCGCATCGAGCAGTGCCCCGGCAAGTTCAGGGGTGGTATAGGCCCTGTCATAGTCCCTGACATGATAGCCGGGAAACATATTGGGGAAAACAATGCCATTTACAAGATAGCCATTGTAAGGTTCCCCATAAGATGCCGTAATCGCTTGACATGTATTGGAAAAAAATACGGAAGAGATCGCACATGCAACCGCTAGAATCAAGGTATAATACGACGACCCTCGAGACTTTAGTCCCTTCATAACCCCCCCCATGTTTCAGCTTAAAAGACATCCCCCAAAAGTCGGCCGAAGCGTTAATTGGCCACAGGATTTTAAAAGATGCAAATCCCTACCAAAATCTTGTTGTTTATGTCAAACGCTTTTTTTGAATGATTCGGGGAATTAAATTCGTGGATAATGCATAACACATTGAAAGTTGATGACAAAAAGTTACATAATGAAAATTATGTAAAATCGTGTGCGCAAGGGAATTGCTCGGATAAATCGAGAAAGTTCCGCATTCTCCACAATTACCAGTTTTTCAGATCTATGTGAAAATCCCTTTAATGATGACCGTAAAGGATTGGCTCATCAGCAGGAATGGCCAATTTTTTAAAATCAATTGCGTGCGCGGAATTGTTAATACAAATCTTTAAGTGCCTTATACATTTTTTGCCTGTTGCAGGACCCTTTTGAGTCCTGTTTCCCCATGCCCCTGGCGTTTTGCGCCAGGAGCGGGATCTCCAAAGAGCTGGCCTTGCCTGCCGTGCGTTTGATTCACCATTTACGGGCGAGTTGGCTCGGATCGCTCAGATAGCCGTAGGGATCTCCCGCAAACACGATCTGACCGTCGTCCGAGGCAATCACGGGAACGTATTCGACCGAGATGGGAATGGGCTGTGAGAGTTTAATGAAGGCCTCGCGGGTGCTGTTTAGAATCGTTTGAATCCTGGACACATACGGGTTTTCCTCGTCCGTAAGTATGGTTTCGGCCAGGTTTAGAGCATTGTTGACCCGGATGCACCCATGGGAGAGATCCCTGCGGGACCTGGCAAAGAGGTATCTTTGATCGGTATCGTGCAGGTAAACGGCGTAAGGGTTGTTAAAATCGAATTTAACTCGTCCCAGGGCGTTCTTGGGCCCGGATTTTTGAAAGAGCCTGTGCTCGCCAAAACGATATCGTGATTCCATTTTTACATAGCCGTGTTCTTCGAACCATTCCGGGTTGGACCCGGCCTTCTGGTTCAATTCGAGCCGGATGCGCCCGTCGACATACCATCGGGGGTTGTAGATAATTTGATAAATTTGGCTAAACATCGTAGGCGTCTGGTTTTCGCCAACTATTTTCCCCTGGCGGTTGACCTTTTTCCCGCTGGCCTTTCCCACTATGACCTTTTCAGTTTTTTCGATCTGCCCGTTGTTGTAATAGGCGAGCATGAACTGGGGAATATTTACCCGGATAAAGCGATCGTAGTGCCGGCAAGGGCTGTTGCGGATGGCCTTGAGCGAGTAAGCGATCATAGCCGCCTTCTGCCTGAAAGATATGTTCAAACGAGCCAGGGTGGACCTGCCGGTTGAGCCGTCCGGGCTGAGCAAATTGGCGGCCTGAAAACGGCTGACCGCCCGCCGTGTGGCCCTGTCATAGACGCCGGTCGTCTCACCCGAATAGTACCCTTCCTGGCGAAGTCTTTGCTGTAGCCGCCGGACCTCTGTCCCACGATCGCCCGGACGGGCCGTATAAGGAAAATTGACATAGATCTGGGTGTGACGGTCGGCCAGTTTGCAATACTTCCGATAGGCCTCGCGAAGACTTTGGTAGCCAAAACCTTTGGGTTCGAGTTCTGAAAAGTAGCTCGAATTGGGCGCCTCTCCTAAAAGGGCCTTTATGCCGTCTTCTACGGATGAAAAAGGATCCATCTCCTTTGAGTACAGGAAAAAATCGGTGGTAAGGCGGATATCGGCTTGGCTGGCTGCGATTAAAACTGCCCGGTAGGCTGCCGCGACGGTTTGGATATCAGGCTGGCTGACCGTTGAACCCTGTGGACCGGCCGCCGTTGCATCCGGGTCCTGGCCGGCTAGAAAGGCTTGGCCCCTCGCGGTGTCAAATTGCGGATCGGCTGCCCCAAGCGACGAGCGTGAGGCCCTGAGTTTTTGGATTATTTGAGATAACCTCGCAAGCTCAAAGGGGCCCGGGTCGATAGCGTCATAGCCCAGCGAATGCAGGCGGGCAAGCAATCTCTTGGCTTTTTCATCCAAACCGAATGTGGAGTTAATGAAAAGAGGCTGCCAGCCGCTGGCCTGGTAGGCTCTGCTGACAGGACTCGGCGTAAGGCTGCCAAGCTCCGAATTGGGGATAGAATGCCAGATATAGTCGGGCCACAGCTGTGAACCGCCTGCGGTCTGACTTTGGGCGCTAACCTCTGAAGGCGCGCTCGAAGGGGGGCTGCTTAATGGCTGCTGCGTCGATCCCGCGGATGGCGATAGTACGAGCAGTGCCGTGGCTAATGCCCCGAGAAAAAAAAGATTTCTTATCCTTGCCATGGTTTGTGTAAAGCTCATCGGACTCTGTTCCCGTAAAGATAGCTCGAAAGATGATTAAAAATGGATTCGATCCTGCTAAACTTGCGGCTAGCTGGCGCCCAAAAACCGCACGGCTAGGAAAAGCCTTTCCTATATAACAAATTTATGCTATTGGCAATCGGCTTGCTGGTAATGTTGAAAAATTGACAAAGAGCCGCCTTGCATACTGATCTATTTTTCATGCGTCTAGCCCTGGAAGAGGCAGAGAAGGCCTACGGACTCCAGGAGGTTCCTGTGGGAGCCGTGGTGGTCGGCGCCGATGGTTTGCTGCTGGCTGGAGCGCACAATATGCCGATCTCTTCCAATGATCCGACTGCCCATGCCGAGATCGTTGCTATAAGACGGGCTTGTCGAAGGCTTGACAACTATAGACTCGTCGGGACCGTCATGTATGTGACTCTTGAGCCCTGCGCCATGTGTGTTGGAGCAATGCTCCACGCCAGGGTGAACCGGTTGGTCTTTGGCGCCCGCGATCCACGAAGCGGTTCTGCGGGCACTGTTTTGGATTTAACCGGTGTCGATCGTTTCAATCATCGGATAGAGGTTAACGCGGGCCTTATGGAGCAAGAGTGTGCCGATATTTTGCACAGGTTCTTCAAGGCCCGCAGAGGCGCAAAATTGGCGAAGAGTGTTTTTTAGACCTTGCCGCTTTGAATTCTTTTTTGCCTCAGTTAAAATTCTCCTTTGATTTTTGACCCCGCATTGAGGTAAAGAAGGGTTGCCGTTGTGGAGAGGTACCGAAGTGGCCGTACCGGGCTCGACTCGAAATCGAGTTGTCCTGTGAATAGCAGGGCACGTGGGTTCGAATCCCACCCTCTCCGCCACTTTTGCAACTCCATGCATTGCGGGGGTTTGCGTGAAATCTGTTAAAGCACCTTGTGGAGAGATGTCCGAGAGGCTGAAGGAGCACGACTGGAAATCGTGTGTACGCCCAAAAGGTGTACCGAGGGTTCGAATCCCTCTCTCTCCGCCATCCGCCTGTTGGCCCCATGTCCTCAGGCCGGCGTAGCCAAATATGTCCTATCAAGTTATAGCCCGCAGATACCGGCCCGAAACCTTCGAGGAAGTCATCGGCCAGCCTCATGTGTCCCGAACGCTCAAAAATGCGATTCGCTTGGACCGTATTGCCCATGCCTATCTGTTTTCAGGCGCGCGCGGAGTTGGTAAAACCTCGGTTGCCCGCATTCTTGCCAAAGCTCTTAATTGCGAAAAAGGCCCGTCTCCTTCACCCTGCAATCAATGCTCGAACTGTCGGGAAATTTCCCATAGCAACTGCGTTGACGTTCTAGAAATCGACGGCGCCTCGAATACCGGAATCGACAATATCCGGGAGCTGAAGGAAACCGCGCGCTACAGGCCTGCCAAGGGACGCTATAAAGTCTACATAATAGATGAAGTTCACCAGCTCTCGACGGCTGCCTTCAACGGGCTGCTAAAAATCCTGGAAGAACCGCCCGCGCATGTGATTTTTATCTTCGCTACCACCGAACCTCACAAGATTCCCGCCACGGT
This sequence comes from Deltaproteobacteria bacterium, assembly GCA_021780695.1. Taxonomy (GTDB): domain Bacteria; phylum Desulfobacterota; class Syntrophobacteria; order Syntrophobacterales; family Syntrophobacteraceae; genus SbD1. Next base: position 3,823 of record JAJXYD010000023.1, on the reverse strand, counting down.
TCTTAGCAGGTGCCAAAGGTTTGAGTTTCGACGCCTTAGCCTTGAGTTGATAGTCGAGCACCTAAAGAAGATTGTCTCCCGGGATGGGGCCAATTTCCCCGACTCCGTTCTTTACGCTATTGGCCGTGAAGCCGACGGAAGCATGCGCGATGCCCAAAGTTTGCTAGAACAGCTCATGGCCTTTAGCGGCGATGATCTGAATGAATTCGAAATTCTCGATATTCTTGGAGTTATCGACAGGCAGTCGGTTATGCGAACCGCGGAAGCCATACTTGCCGGCGATGCCCGCGCATGCCTGGAAATCGCCGGAGATGTCTACCGCAGGGGACTTGACACTCGACGTTTTTGCCAGCACCTGTGCGACCACTTCCGAAATCTTATTTTCGTTTCCCTCTCTGCCGGGGCCGAGGGCCGGGTCGATCTCCCCCGGGAAGAAGAGGAGGGCCTTCGCCAAATGGCCGCCAGGACAAGTCTTGAATCCCTGCATGTCTTTTTTCAGATGCTTCTGCAGGGAGAAGAGGAAATTCGCAGGTCGAGCATGCCCAAAATCGTGCTCGAGATGCTCCTTTTGCGTATGTCCCGCCTGCCCGGCCTTGAGTCTATCGATCTGATGCTCGAAAGGCTCTCGGCAATCGAGCAAGGTCTTAAAACCGGGCAGTCGCCTTCCGATTGCATGATCTCCGAAAGCAGGCCGGCATTCAAAAAAAATCCTGCCGGTGGCAAGGCCGAAAACAAAAACGAGGCAAAAACCGGCGAACCCGATTCAGCCTATGAAGAGGATAGGGTTTTAGTTGCGGAATCTTCTTCGAGCGCCCCGCCCGCCTTTTCTCGTCCCGCCGTTTCGCCTCCAACGATATCCGAGGCCGTGGCCGACTGGCAAAGCTTTGTAAATTTCCTTGAAAACCGCGATGCCGTTTGGGGAATCGTCTCTCATTGCACCGCCAGGGTTTCGGAGCAATCTATTGAGCTCGAAGTCCCCGAGATCTTTGAAAACAGCACTAACGGCCCCAAGTTTATCACTAAACTCCAAGAAACCGCCCTGGCTTTTTGGGGCGAAAAGTTCCAATGGATCATTACCAAAAAGCGGACGGTAACTTCCGGGCGCTCCTCGGCCAGGGAGCAAAAGGCCGCTAAACCGTCGGGTGCAAAAAATATTGCGGGCCATCAGGCCGTTCAGCAGGCCATAGAAATTCTGGGAGCCGAACTAAAAGAGGTTAAAATCTCATCGGGCTCCCCCCGGGAAGGTCGCGGAAAATAGAGTGCTCTACGCACTTTGCTTTTATCCGCTATCGGGTGCGAATGCGTATGTTTTCGTCCCCATAGTGTGTTATTCTTGATCTTTGGACCGGGCAGGAAGGGAGGTGAACACATCCCGACCCGCCAATTTATTTTTAGTGGAGGAATACATGATGCCTAAAGGATTTAACCCAATGCAGCAGGTAAAGGCGCTGCAGGAAAAAATGAGTAAAATTCAGGAAGACCTGGCGTTAAAAAAGGTTGAGGCAAGCGCCGGTGGGGGCATGGTGACCGTTGAGGTCAGCGGCAAACAGGAAGTTTTGAGCGTAAAGATAGACCGTCAGGTTGTCGACCCTGAAGATATAGAGATGTTGCAGGATTTGATTGTGGCCGCCGTAAATGACGGCCTCCGGCGCGCGCAGGAAATGGCTGCTTCCGAAATGGGCAAACTTGCCGGAGGTCTAAACATTCCCGGCCTCAATTTGCCGGGGCTTTTTTAACCCTGTATGAATCCCTATCCACCCGTATTGAGCGATCTTATCCGCAAACTTAGCCGCCTTCCGGGCCTTGGGGAGAAGAGCGCGACCCGCATCGCCATGCATCTTCTCAAGTCGCCCGACAAGGATGTGGAATCCCTTGCGGAAAACATCCGCCAACTTCGCGCCAATATCCGAACCTGTTCGATCTGCTTTAATTTTACCGAGGATCCTGTGTGCGCCATTTGCGGGGATCCGGCCCGCAATACCGGGCAGATCTGTGTCGTGGAGGGTACTGCGGACCTTTTGGCTATCGAGCAATCCGGAGCCCATAAGGGCCGCTACCATGTCCTGCAGGGCGTGTTGGCCCCTCTTGACGGCATCGGTCCCGAACAGATCCGCATTAAGGAGCTTTTTGCCCGGTTTAAGTCTGAAAAAATAACCGAAATCATCCTAGCGACCAATCCGAGCAGCGAGGGGGAGGCTACGGCCCACTACCTCCTCCAAATCCTTAAAGACCACGACGCTCGTGTTACCCGAATAGCTTATGGAATCCCGATGGGAGGCGATCTGAAGTATACCGATCGCATCACCTTGGAAAGGGCACTCAAAGGAAGACAGGTCTTTTAGAGGCCTCCGGGGCTCATAAACTCTTTTTAAAAGGTTCTTTTCTTTCTCCGTGGTGTGCTTTTTCTCATTTCCGCAAGGGAAACGACATCTAAATTGCAAAATTTAAATCGTTGACGTCTTTATTATAAAGTAGAATAATTATATATTTATGCACGTAATACGTGCTTCTTGCTGCGTGCTAGCAGCTTTTCGGCGTGCGGTTTCCCATTTGAATTCAGCCCCCATAGCCGCACCTAAGATCTCTTCTGTACGCCGAAAAGATGTAAATCTAGAAAGTGTATGAGGAGAAAATTAATATGGTAGAGATTCGTTTTCATGGGCGTGGCGGCCAGGGGGCCGTTACGTCAGCCGAACTTACCGCTCTTGCCGCGATTGAAGAGGGTAAATTCGGCCAGGCGTTTCCGAGTTTCGGTCCGGAGCGCCGCGGTGCTCCCGTTATGGCCTTCGTAAGAGTCAGCGATTCGCCGATCGTTACGAGGGAAAAAGTTTATCAACCAGACATCGTGATCGTGCTCGATCCGACGTTGCTTAAAATCGTCAATGTCGAAGAGGGCTTAAAAGAAGGGGGGGTAGTGATCTTAAATACTCCCAAAAGCGCTGCCCAGGTCCGGGAGGAAAACGGAATAAAGGCAAGGCTTGCAACCGTTGACGGTACGAAGATAGCCGTTGAGACCATGCGGGTTCCAATCGCCAACACCACGATGCTCGGGGCTTTGGTAAAAGCCACCGGCCTCATCCGTATGAGCTGTTTGCAGGGACCGATAAAACATCGTTTCGGACCCATTGCGGACAAAAACCTCAAGGCGTGTTCGCGGGCTTTTGATGAGACGCAGCTGGTGGAGGGATAGCCATGGCCAAGGAAACCGGAATCAAAAGCTGGAAGGAACTAAGTCCTGGAACCGCTATACTCGAGCCCGGAAGCGCGGCCGAACTCAAAACCGGCGACTGGCGTTCGATGCATCCCGTCACCGACCGCGACAGGTGCATCAAGTGCGGGCAGTGCTATATCATGTGTCCCGATATGGTTTATGCCAAGGACGCCGAAGGCTACTTCGAACAGAACTACTACTGGTGCAAGGGGTGTGGCATTTGCGCCAGGGAATGCCCCGTGGGGGCCATAATGATGATTGAGGAGGGCGACTAGAGATGTCCAGACGAGTAGGTATCGAAGTATCGCTGGCCGTGGCGGAAGCGGTAGGGCTGTGCGATGTGGACGTCATTGCGGCTTATCCGATCACGCCCCAGACCCATATAGTGGAGCACCTCTCGGAGCTTGTGGCCGAGGGGCATTTGGACGCCGAGTTCATTCCCGTCGAGTCCGAGCACAGCGCCATGAGCGCCTGCGTGGGCTCTTCGGCCGCGGGCGCGCGCACCTTTACCTCAACGAGTTCCCAGGGCTACGCCCTGATGTCGGAGATTTGCTATATAGCCTCGACTCTTCGGCTCCCGATCGTAATGGCTGTTGCCAACCGCGCGATAAG
>JAJXYD010000026.1 GCA_021780695.1 Deltaproteobacteria bacterium | reverse complement strand
ACAGCAGGCTGGACGAAGGCGCATGCCTCGCGGTGAAGAACATCGGAAAGCCGTGTGCGGGAAAACCGCATGCACGGTTTGATGAGGGAGGGCAGGGTCAAAACCTGCTCTCTACTCTACCCTATCCACGTCCCCTATCCCCACGTCCCCTATCCCCACCGTCCCCTATCCCCACCGTCCCCTATCCCCACGCTCGCAGGCCCTGAAGCCTCCTTAAATGTCGTTAGAAAGCCTTCTGAAACGGCTCTTTCGTGCCCCCTTAAAACTTAGTTTTAAGGCTGCAAAATGGTTTTCACCCTTGATCTAAACCCACGCCAATCAGCGGTATAGCCAGGTTCGAACCCGGAGGACCGTGACTTCCATAAACGGTGGAGGGCGGATTTTCCTTTTTCAAGGGCTGCCCCCGTTGCCATTAATGCGCGTGGTCATGGGCTTCCGACTGATGCAGCGGATGGTCATGCTCATGGGGTCCGTGCTCGCCGGAGTGGTCATGGTCATGGGCCTGCGTACCCGCTCCATGCGAGTGTTCATGGCTGTGCTCGTGAAGGTGTTCATGGGCGTGCTTGTGCGTGTGTTCGTGAGAATGTTTCGTTTCCCCATGGGAGTGTTCATGGGAATGGACGTGAGCGTGCTCATGAGCGTGGAGATGCTTGTGTTCGTGTTTGCCTTCCATGATTGTTTCTCCTTTTTTCAAACTTTAAGCTCAGTGGAGGCTGAGGTCAACCATGCACGGATGGATTTGTTCCCGGATAAAATACCTCCTCTTGACCACCCGGACAGGATCGGCGAAACGGTTGGGGCTATCGCTGTGTGGCACGATCAATGGATTGCGCCTCCGGGCTGTTTTGACCCTACATGCGGGGCAACAGGTGGGGCGGAAAATGCGGGCATAGGACAAGGTTCAGCAACACCAGCAGGGCCATGGCCGAACTTGCAACCAATAAGGTCTTATCGACCAGGGTCCAGGTCTTTGGCGCCACGAAAGTCCTGGTCTTCCTGCAGCCAAAAGCCCTTCCTTCCATCGAGACGACAAGGTCGTCCACGCGGGAAAGAGCGCAGACAATAAGAGGAACCACGGTAGAGCGAAGGCATAGCAAAAGGGTCCTTGCCCCCGATTGGTCAATGTGCAGTCCGCGCATTTTCTGGGCGTTTGTAAGGGTTTTTAGCTCCTGTTCGAAAACGGCCGCCAACCGCATCGCCAGGATAATCATGAAGCCGAATCGGTAGGGAACCCCAATCCGCATGAGCGAATAGACGAAATCGGCCGGGTTTGTTACGGCTATGAAAAGAGCTCCCAAAATGACGACGGACAGAAACCTCATCGAGATGAGCAGGCCGTTATCAATGCCTTCGGAGGTAATATCCAGGCGTGTGAAGTAAAAGGGTATGGAGCCCACAACCGTACCCGACCGCGTCATGAGAATTTGCATGACCAGGATTACGGCAACAAACGTCACCATGAATCGCGAGAGCACGAATGCGGAGATTTGCCGACTGCCGGCGATACGCTCGAGGAGAAAGACACACCCGATACAGGCCAGTTCCAGCGGCAGGCTGCCCGCAAGGAAGACAATCAAGCCGTAGGAGAGGAGAACGGAAAATTTAGCCACCGGGTTCAGGCGATGGAGAAACGAATCGGTCTTTTCAAATTTTACGATCATTTGTCTTCCGGTAAAAAGCTTGATTTTCCGAGTTCTTGAATTTTAGCGCGCGCCGTCCGGGGATCGGCGTCAACCAGGAGACTTCCGGCATCGAAGAGCATGATGCGCGTGCAATAGTCAAATACCATCCCGATATCGTGGGATATCATAAGGACAGTATGCCCCTCTCGATTGAAACGAAGGGCGGCGGCCATGATTTGGGCGGAGTTATAAGCGTCCTGGCCTATGAAGGGTTCATCGAGCATGAGTATTTCGGGTCCGTGAGCAAGTACCGAACAGAGGTTTAATCTGCGTTTTTCTCCGTGGCTAAGCCTTAGCGGGTGGAACTTCTCATAGGGCTCAAGGCCCATTTCGGCCAGAACTTTTTTAGAGACCTTGGCGGTCCTTTCCGGGTCGAGGCCAAAATTTTTCGATGCGAAGCCGACTTCATCGGCGACCGTGTTTTCGAATATCTGGTGGTTTGGGTTTTGAAAAACGAAGCCGATATGGCGGGCGATAGTCGAGACCCTGGTCCGCCTGGTGTTTAGCCCGCAAACTGTGACGTCTCCGCAATCGGGCCGGTTAAGCCCCGCAAGGCATTCGAGAAAGGTAGTTTTGCCCGAACCGTTGGCCCCGATGATCCCTATGAACTCGCCCTGGCGAACGTCGGCGGAAATGGAGCGCAGCACTTCGGTGTTTTCGCGTCTAAAGAAAAGGTTGCGAACCTGCAAAACGATCGGGGCATTATCGGTTGTTTTTAGGGCCGGGAGAGCTTCTTTCCCACCGAAAGCGCATCTGCTGTCCAAAAGAGCGCGATAGGCCGGATAGACGTCTTTTGGTTTTCCGTCAAGCCTGATTTCCCCCCGGTCCAATACGACCATGCGATCGGCCACGGACAGCAGGGGAGAAAGTCTATGCTCGATCACGATCAGGGTCAACTTTTCGTCGCAGCGAAGTTTTTCAATGGCCGTCAATACCTGCCGCGCGGCTTCGGGGTCCAGGTTGGAGGTAGGTTCATCCAGGATAAGGACCCGTGGGGCCATCGCCAGCATCGAAGCTATCGCCACACGCTGTTTTTCACCACCCGAGAGGTTTGGCGTTTGCCTCCCTTTGAGGCGCAGGCAATCCACGGCCTCCAGGCAGTCCTTTTCACGCCGCACTATCTCCTTAACGGCAAGCGCGAGGTTTTCCGGCCCGAACCGGACCTCGTCTTCAACCGTAAGAGTGCATATTTGCGCCTCCGGGTCCTGGCGGCAAAGCGATACGGTCACGGCAAGAGCGCTCAAGGGACATTGCGAGGTGGACGTATTGCCAATCAGAACGCCGCCCGACATCGTCCCTTCAACAACGTGGGGGATGTAGCCCGCCATGGCAAGAGCCAGGGCCGACTTACCCGAACCCGACGGGCCGGTGACGAGAGTGAATTGTCCCGGCTCTATTTCAAGAGAGATGTTTTGCAGTGCCGGTCGATTTCGACCGGGAAAAGAAAAGGTCAAATCCCGGATGGAGAGCGCCGGAAAAACGTTGGGAAAATCTTCCGTGGAAGACTTTGTAAGGACTGGGTTCTGCTCGTTTTTTTTGCGAAAGAGGCCAAATCTCATTTGCGCGCCGAACGTTTTCCAATCTCGGGGGCCATGCCGTTTACCTTTGCCACAGCGGCGCGTTGTAAAACCATGGCCACGCTGTAAGGAAACAAACCGCCCAGGAAAGCTCCGGCCACAAAAGCTACGGCTCCCATCCCCAGGGCAATCCCCAGGGGGCCGAACTGATGAAATGCGGTTTGAAAAAATAGTATATGCGCAATCGAACTAAGCCCCCCGGCCAGAAGCATCGCCGGCATGAGTCCGAGTCTTCTTGCCGTCCAAAAGCCGATCTCGGCAAGGATTCCCTGCAAGATCCCGATCGGCAAAACGAGAAGCCCGATGTGACTGCCCATAAGAAATTGAATGAGGTTATCGACAAGGGCGCAAAGCAGTCCGCTGCCCACCTTGTTTAGAAGCGCCAGTATAAGAACCAGCCAGAGGACGTGAAGCCCCACCGTTAGCTGGGAGAGCAGGGGGATACCGGTGGCGGCGCCCAGCAAATGTCCCATGTATCCCAGATAGGTCGAGGCGACGCCGCCCATGGAGGCCACACCGGCAATGGTGACCAGATCTTTGGTTGCGAAGTAATGGTTTTGGTGCAGGCTCATGTTATCATGTCCAAAAAGTACGTTTATCCGTTAATATACAACTAATAGTATGTTATAGGGTACATCTCCAGTCTATGCAAGTTCTCTTTTTCAGCTCGCGCCGGCAGCAATCTTTGTGGGGCACTGACGGGCTATTCACCAAATTGGCAAAGGGCATTATAATCAGCGCCGAAAATCATTTCGGCGGGGCGCGTTTTTTCTCTTCAGTGCGGATTTTCCAGCCTGTGGCAGGCAGAAGCTGCCGGCTTTTCCCGGGGAGCCGTTAAAGATTTAAGGGATGGTTTTCGGCCGCTATGACGGCGCGGGGCTGGATGTTTATAAAAAGGAAACGAGGTGGAGTCTTTTGGAAAAGGGTTTGGGTGTGTCTTCAACCGGTTCTTTTGCCGGGAACTCGTGGGGTTCGATCGGGCTTCTAAGGCCTTATTTCAAACGCTATGGTTGGAGCCTGGCGGGCGGTTTCGCGGCCCTGGTGCTGGTCGATCTGCTTCAGCTCTTGATTCCTCGTATCATAAAATACGCTGTTGACGCCCTTCAAAACGGGCATGCCACACCGCATCTTTTGTCGCGATGCGGAGTATACATAATCCTCATGGCCCTGGGCATGGCGTGCTCGCGGTTTTTTTGGCGCCAACTTATCCTGGGGTTTTCCCGCCGGGTCGAAACGCTTCTAAGAAACCGTATGTTTTCCCATCTTCTCGGGCTCGATAAGGAATTTTTTCAAAAAAACACTCCCGGCGCGGTCATGGCCCTTGCCACCAACGATCTTGCCGCCGTTCAGCTTGCAACCGGAATGGGGATAGTGGCGTTGTTCGATGCGGTTTTCATGGGACTGGCGGCCTTTGGTTTCATGCTCTATATAGACCCGCGCCTAACGCTGATAGCTGTTTTACCGATGCCGCTACTGGCTTTTCTAACGAGCACCCTTTCCTCCCGCCTCCATGGAAGATTTAAAAAAGTGCAGGAGCAGTTTTCGGTTTTAACCGAATTCGTTCGCTCGACGATCTCCTCGATTCGCCTCGTTAAGGCCTACAACCAGGAGGAGCACCAGGGGCGCAGGTTTGCCCAAATGGGTGAAACCTATGTTAGAAACAATATTGGCGTGGCGCTCATTTACGGCGCGCTGTTACCCGTCTCGGGCTTTATAGCCAACGGTAGCATGCTCCTGGTGCTGATCTTCGGCGGTCGTCTGGTGATAAGGGGAACCATCACGGCGGGGGATTTCGTGGCCTTTATAAGCTATCTTTTCCTTATGACCTGGCCCATGATGGCTATTGGCTGGGTAGCCGATCTTTTCCAGCGGGGAGTTACCTCCCTATCCCGTATAGAGGCCCTTATGAAGGTTAAACCTTCCCTTGCAGACGGTGAAAATGCGGTATCCGTTCCGATCGGTCGGGGGCAAATCCGGTTAGAAAACCTCTCCTTCAGCTACCCCGGGCAGGCGAGACGGATTCTGGACGGAGTGGACTTCGAAATCGTTCCGGGAACTGTTCTTGGGATTGTCGGGCGCACGGGATCGGGGAAAACCACCCTTTGCAACCTCCTGGCACGCCTTCTTCCAGTGGATTCGGGCCGTCTTTTCTACGACGGCCACGATGTCAATGCGGTTTCGATCGATTCGGTAAGAAACGCCATAGCCTATGTTTCCCAGGATGTGATGCTTTTTTCCGATACGATTGGTTTTAACATTTCCCTGGGCTCTCCGGATGCGGGCGGGGACAAGATCGAAAAGGCCGCCCGGGCCGCGGCAATTCATGACGAAATTGCGGCCATGCCGCAGGGCTATGCTACGCGAATAGGGGAGAAGGGAATAAAGCTTTCCGGCGGGCAAAGGCAGAGGATAGCCATTGCGCGGGCGCTTCTTCTGGATAGGCCCATAATCATTATAGACGATGGCCTTTCGGCGGTGGACATGGAGACCGAACACGCGATAATCGGCTCCATTGCCTCTTATCTGCAAGGGCGAACCTGTATCATCGTCTCTCACCGCATTGCCCCCGTGGCCGATGCCGATAGGATCATCGTTTTGGAAGAGGGCCGGATCGCGGGCGAGGGTTCCCACAGGGAATTAATAGAGCAGAATGCTTTCTATGCGAGCATCTTCAATCATCAGACGGCGGTACCCGGTTTCGGCACGACCGGTGACGTTTTAAACGGCGGAAATTAATGAATTACGACCAGGAAACATTGGAAGACGAGCAAAACCGCTTTCACGGCGACTTTAAAATCATAGCGCGCCTGCTCCGGTTTGTTTTACCGCAGTGGAAGCCGGTTGCCGCAGCGATCGGTCTTGCCCTTGTCATAACCGGGGCAAGCCTTACATGGCCCAAGCTGCTCCAACTCGCCATGGATCATTACATTTTGGACGCCCATCTGCCGTTTTCGGCCAGAATCGCCGGCATCACCCACATTGCCTGTATTTTTCTGGCCGTCATAGTGATCTCTTTTATTGCCAACTTCTGCCAGGTCGTCGTTTTGGAATGGGCCGGGCAAAAAACGATGGATGGTTTGCGCCAAAGCCTCTTTAAGCACGTGATGGGCCTAAACCTTTCCTTCTTTAGCGCCAACCGTGTAGGAAGGCTGGTTACAAGGCACACCAACGATATTCAGAATATGTACGAAATGTTTACCTCCGTGATCGTTACTCTTTTTAACGAGGGGGTAAGGATGGTGGGCATTCTCGCCGTTCTTTTGTGGATGGACTGGAGGCTGTCGGTTCTCCTTGCCGCGACTTTTCCGATAATCTTTGTCGTATCGCTTCTTTTCGGCCGGTTGAGCCGGCTGGCTTTCCGCAGGATTCGCTCCCACCTTGCCGGAATAAACGCATTTTTGCAGGAAACCGTCCTGGGCATGCCCGTCATCCAGATGTTTTCAAGGGAAAAAGATATGCGCGGCCGCTTTGCGGGAATGAATGACAAATACTTAGGGGCGGCAATGTACCAGATTCGGGTATTTAGCATTTTCGTGCCCCTGATCGACATAATGGGGTCGTTTTCGGTTGCGCTCATAATTTGGTACGGGGGCGGCCTGGTGCTTAAAAAATATATGACGATAGGGATCCTCGCCGCCTTTATTTCGTATATGAGGCTTTTCTTTCAGCCGATAAGAGAGTTTGCGCAAAAATACAATATAGTCCAATCGGCGATGGCCTCGGCCGAGAGGATATTTCAACTCTTCGATGAAAAGGGGGATGCCGCGCACGCACTTGGTGGGGCAAAGCTCGATACCGTCAAAGGGCATATAGAATTTCGCGAAGTCGGCTTTTGCTACGAACCCGGGCGTCCGGTCTTAAAGAAGGTATCCTTCCGGATCGAAGCCGGCCGCACCCTGGCCATTATCGGGGCTACGGGCTCGGGGAAGACCACGATTACAAACCTTTTGGAAAGGTTCCACGATGTTGGGGAGGGGGAAATATTGCTTGACGGAGTAGACATTCGAGCCTTCGATAAGCATCAACTGCGCGAGCACCTTGGGCTTATCATGCAGGATATTTTCATCGTGCCCGGAACGATTCGTGAAAACATCGCGCTCGACCGCCAACTGGATAAATCGCGCATCGAAACGATCACAAGGCTCGCACAGCTGGACGTTTTTGTAAGAAAGCTTCCCCTGGGGCTCGAGACGGTAATAGGCGAGGGGGCAATGGAGCTGTCGGCGGGCCAGAAACAACTTCTGGCTTTTGCGCGAGTGCTTGCAAGGGATCCGAAAATTCTCATCCTGGACGAGGCGACCTCAAATATAGACTCCGAGACCGAAATGCTGATAGAGCAGGCAATGAAGGCCGTAACGGAAAACCGGACCTGCATCGTGATAGCCCACAGGCTTTCCACGATAAGAAGGGCGCACCGGATAGTCATAATGGAGCATGGGCGCATCGTCGAACAGGGGACCCATGAAGACCTAATGGAGATGGAAGGCGTCTACCACCATCTCCAGATGCTCCAAAACGGCTCCTTAGCCGCCCGGATGGGTTAGGGGGCCGGACCGCAAAGAGGTTATTTCCAGCTGGTTATATCGGCGTTTTCGCCGGTTCCGCCTTCCTGGCCGTCGGCGCCGTAGGATTCCAGGTCGTAGTATTCGCCGTGTTCGGGAGGGCAGCGGTAGACATAGGGTCTTCCCCAGGGGTCCAAGGGGACGTCTTTACGAAGATAGGGGCCGTCCCAGCCCTTGATGCCGGGGTCTTTGTAGAGTGCCTCAAGGCCTTCGTCGGTGGTGGGGTATCTGCCCACGCTGAGGTTGAAAGCGTCGAGCGCGTCGCCTAGCATCGAGATCTGGATAGCGGCGGTCTTCTGCTTTGACTCACCCAGATGCTTGAAGACATTAATGCCTATCAGGCCCACGAGAAGGCCGAGAATTGCCATGACTACCAAGAGTTCGATCAGGGTGAAGCCCTTGTTGGAGCAAATCCGCTCTTCCTTGCGATGGTTGACGTTCATGAAAAAAAACATAGAGTTTGCGCTCCGTTACAGATGGATAAAGGCTTTAAAAGGGCCATAAGGCGCCGCGCCGTTTTTAGCCCGGGAAAACAGATTTTACAAAGCTTATCCGCTTCCCCGGGTAGTGTCAATTCCGAGTTCGACGCTTTTTATGGCTACCATGGTTCTGTTTTTTGGAAGCTTCCCATTTGCTCTTTACTCCCGGAGCCCATTTTATCAAAACAGGGCAACCTGGAAGCAGGTTCGGGTAATTTTTCCAAAGTTAAACCCAAGGAAACCATAAGGGGGGGCGGGTCCAGGGCGCGGAAAGGGCTTTTAAGCTTTGGGGTAAATCATGGGAAGCGTGCGGGGTAAGGCCCCTTGGGCTTTTGCCGGGGATGCCGTTCGGGATTCCAGGCAGGGGCACAATAAATTTTTGTCTAATTGATAACAGGGTTGCCGTTATTATATAAAGAATAACTTTTGAGGCCGATCTCACATTGAGAAGAGTTAAGGGAAGTTCGGGGATGAAAATTAAGACCTTGGAATTTTTTGCGGCGCAGCTGCTTTGCCTGCTGTTGGTTTTGGGGTGTTCCGGAAAACCGGCCATGGCTTCCGGAGAGCTGAGGCAGCCCCCAAACAGGGTCTTTGGCGACTGGCTGGTAACCAACCTTGCCGCCGAACCCGCGACCCTTAACCCTATTACGGCCGTGGACGCTTATGCGGGAGCGGTCAACGGCTACATCTACGAATCTCTTCTCAAAAGAGACGCAAAGAGTCTCAAGCTGGTCCCGGTGCTTGCAAAGAGGTGGGAAATTTCCCCCGACCACCTTACCTACACTTTTTATCTGAAAAAAAACATAAAATGGAGCGACGGGGAGCCGTTTACGTCCAAAGACATCGTTTTTTCCTATGAGCGCATAATGGACCCGAAGGTCGACGCGGCGCCTCTTCGCGTTTACTACCAGGATATCACCAAGGTCGAGGCCCCAGACGACTACACGATTCGCTTTCATTACAGGGTCCCCTATTTTCTTGCTCTGGAGATGTGCGGCGGTATACCGATCGTGGCCGCCCATCTTTTTAAAAAAGGGGAGGATTTCAATACGAGCCCTATCGGCAGGCATCCGATCGGAACGGGTCCTTACAAGATGCTCGAATGGAAGACCGGAAACCGGATTGTGCTGGTACGAAATGAGCACTACTGGGGGCAAAAGCCCGCAATAGATCGGAGGGTTTTTAAAATCATTACCGATTCGACGGTTGCCTTGCAGGTTTTAAAGCAGGGGGGGCTCGATACGATGAGTCTTGACCCTATTCAATGGGCGCGGGAGACCGAAAACAAGCGTTTTACCGAAAAGTTTCGAAAAATTTCCTATTATCAGCCTCTCTACAGATTTATCGGCTGGAACTGCAGGCGTGCGATTTTTTCGGATAAAAGAGTGCGGCAGGCGATGACGATGCTCGTGCCTCGCGAACTTATTCTAAAGAAAATCCTCTTTGGTCTCGGGGCTATCGTTACGGGTCCCTTTTATATAAACAGCCCCGATTACGATAAGGATATCAAGCCCTTTGCCTATGATCCCAAGGCGGCCCTGGCGCTTCTAAAATCCGCGGGCTGGAATTACCCTCCGGGTAAATACCATCTGGAAAAAGATGGGAAACCCTTCAAATTCGAGTTTTTGATCCCCTCGGGGCCAAAATTTGCATTGCAGATCGCTACGATTCTCAAAGAGAATTTACACGAGATAGGCATAGATATGTCTATCCAAAGGCTCGAATGGGCCGTTTTTCTTCAAAAAATAAACGATGACGATTTCGATGCCTGCGCGCTTGGCTGGTCACTTGGCTGGGAAAACGATCCCTACCAGGTCTGGGATTCCTCCCAGGCCATAAAGGGAGGGTCCAACTTCGTGGGGTTTAAAAATGCGGAGGCCGACAAACTGATCGTGGCCGCCCGCAAGGAATTCGACCCGGTAAAGAGGCGAAAGATGTATTACCGGCTCCAGGAAATCATCCACGACGAGCAGCCCTACACCTTTCTTTTTACCCCCATGGCGCTTGAAGCCGTTTCGAGAAGATTCCAAAATGTAGTGGTTTATCCCATGGGGCTTGATTCACTCTACTGGTGGGTTCCGAAGGCGGAACAAAAATACTAGGTCTATAGATGATACAAAATTTGGAAAAATCGGCACACAATACTTTCGTGGGCAGGGGACTCGAACGCGAACACAATCGGCGCAAGGATGCGGGCTGGCTTGCGGACAAAATGAAGGATGAGACCTCTTTTTTCATTCCCGTGCGCCAGTCGAAGGTGCTCGTTGGCGAAGGGGAAGTCCCCGCGCCCGTGTTTTTTAGCCCGGCGCAGTTTTTGGTTCACAAAAAAACCGACTCGGCCCTTTTTTTGGGCGAGGCGGAAGGGCGCGCCTATTTTGCCGTGGTCCTGGAAGAAAAGGAGTTCGAATCCTTCAAGGGATTCGGAGGGTTTAAGGATCTGCGGGCCATAGCGCCCCTGCTATCCCAGGAGGAGGGGGCCATTCTGGCCTACGCCCAGGCGCTTAGCTACTGGCACACCAGAAATCGTTTCTGCGGGCTTTGCGGGGCGCCAAATCAGATCGGGGAAGGGGGTCATTGCCTCACGTGCAGTAACGCGCAGTGCGGGGCGCTGCGTTTTCCAAGAACCGATCCGGCGATAATCGTGCTTATAAGGCACGGGGAAAAGTGTTTGCTTGGAAGGCAGCAAATCTGGCCTCCGGGGATGTACTCGGTTCTGGCGGGCTTTGTCGAACCCGGCGAGAGCATAGAGGCCGCGGTTGCCAGAGAGATTTTCGAGGAGGCCGGGGTGGGGGTAAAAAACATCCGGTATCATTCCTCGCAGCCCTGGCCGTTCCCGTGCTCGCTCATGCTGGGCTTTACGGCCGATGCCGAAAACGATTCGATAACGCTTGGCGACGAAGAATTAGAGGACGCCCGGTGGTTTTCGCGAAGCGAACTAAGGCAGGCCGTGGAAGCGCGCGCGGTAAAGCTGCCAACACCCGTTTCTATTTCCTATCGGTTGATCGAGGAATGGCTAAAAGACGGCAGTGAATAGAGCATGGAGGTTTGTTAAGAGTAATTTTGGGATAAACGCGATCGCAGCCTTAGAACGGGTCATTAGAAAAAGCCTATGCAAGCCTACATAATAAAAAGACTCTTTCAGATCGTTCCCACCCTTTTGGGAATCACCCTCATTACCTTTGTCATCATTCAGCTTGCGCCGGGAAATCCGGCGGCAATGAAGCTCGAGATGCTAAAAGGGCAGGGGGCGCTTGGAGGCCGGACGGCGACCTCCGCTCAGATCATAAAAGAGACCGAAAAGCTCTACGGATTGGATAAACCCCTCTATGTCCAATACTACCTGTGGGTAAAGCGGGTTTTTACCCTCAATTTCGGCCGTTCCTTCACCGATCACCGCAAGGTGCTCGATAAGATCGCCGAGCGGCTTCCGATTACGCTGGAACTAAATATCACTTCGATTTTTTTGATCTATCTGATCTCGATTCCCTTCGGCATCTATTCGGCGACCCACGAGGGGGCCTTTTGGGATAAGCTTTTGACTCTTGGTTTCTTTTTTCTCTATTCGCTTCCAAATTTTTGGGTCGCCATGCTGCTCATAATGTTTCTGGGAGGGGGGAGTTTTCTCGACATCTTTCCCGTCTACGGGATATCCTCGCTTGCAAGCCATTCCATGGCGCTGCTGCCCTGGCTTTGGGACAGGCTCTGGCACATGGTGCTTCCGGTGGCCTGCCTTACCTACGGCGGCCTGGCCTATCTCTCAAGGCTCACGCGGGCGAGCATGCTCGAAGTTATTCGGGAAGACTATGTGAGGACGGCGCGGGCCAAGGGGCTATCCGAACGCGTGGTTATCTTTAAACATGCCTTAAGAAACGCTTTACTTCCGCTTGTTACGATCATGGGGCTCTTGTTGCCGGCGATGTTTGGCGGAAGCGTGATCATCGAGTCTATTTTTTCGATCCCGGGCATGGGGCAGTTGGGCTTTCAGGCCGTACTTAGCCGCGACTATCCGGTCATTATGGCAACCACGACGATCTCGGGGTTTCTAACCCTGATCGGTCTTCTTGTTTCCGACATTCTCTATGCGGTTCTCGATCCCCGCATTAAGCTCGAGTAGGAAAGAGGCGTTGGTTTCCAATGTCAAATAGTGAAATCGTTACAGCGGATTTAGAGGCAAGCGGCAGCCGGATGCCCAATACGTACTGGAAAATGGTCGGCCACCATTTCAGGAAAAAGAAACTGGCCGTTTTGGGGCTATGGGTAATCATTTTTATGATTTTTACGGCTGTCTTTGCGCCTCTTTTGGCAAACAACAAGCCCATAGTCTTCTATCATGGGGGCAAAATATTTTTTCCCATCTTTTCCGGGCGTGAAAGAGACAGGGTGGGCGTTTTTGCATGGAAGCAACTAAGAAAGGACAATCCCTTTATTTTTCAGCATGTCAGCCGAGACGGCGGGGCAATAGCCATCTGGCCGATAGATAAGTACTCACCCGATGAGTTCAACCTGCTCGATTACCTTTCGGGGCCGAGCCTCAGGCACTGGCTGGGCACCGACGACAGCGGCCGCGATGTTTTGGCCAGAATGATCTACGGAGCGCGGATATCTCTATCCGTTGGCTTTGTCGCGGTCGGTATAGCCGTGATAGTGGGCATTCTTCTTGGGGCCGTTGCGGGATATTTCGGAGGATGGATCGATGCGGTTGTAAGCCGGCTTATCGAAATAATGCTGACAATCCCCACCTTCTTTTTGATAATAGCGATCATCGCGGTAAAGGGCGGGGGCATCTACAACATAATGGCGGTAATTGGACTTACGGGGTGGATGGGTATAGCGCGTTTTGTGCGCGCCGAATTTTTAAAACTCAAGCAGCTCGATTTCATAACGGCGCTGCGGGCCCTTGGGGCTTCCCATAAGCGGATTATTTTCTTCCACATGCTGCCTAACGCCATGGCGCCCGTGCTGGTATCGGCGGTCTTCGGGATTGCCGGGGCAATCCTTACCGAGTCGAGTTTGAGCTTTCTGGGATTCGGCGTTCAGCCTCCGACTCCGAGCTGGGGTGATATACTTTCCCAGAGCCGCGATTACATCGATTTTGCATGGTGGCTGACCATATTTCCCGGCATTGCGATCTTTGCGAGCATTACCGCCTACAATCTCGTTGGCGAAGGGCTCCGCGATGCGATGGATCCAAAACTGTTCCGATAACGGAAGAAACGCGTATATGCTGCGGTTGCAAAGAGATGACGAGAGCGGGATTCTGACGGTAAGCGGTCTTAACTCCCAGATCAAAGCGCTTTTGGAAAACAAGTTTCCTTTTGTCTGGGTTAAGGGGGAGATTTCCAATTTCAGGGTTCCGGCTTCCGGGCACTACTATTTTACGTTAAAGGATTCGGGCAGCCAGATAAACGCTGTTTTTTTCCGTGCTCAGAACCGTTATCTGCGTTTTGTTCCCGAATCGGGTATGCAGGTCCTCTGCCAGGCGCGCCTTAGCGTCTATGAGCCAAGAGGCGATTACCAGCTGATCGTGGAGGTTCTGGAACCCCTTGGGGCCGGGCAGTTGCAGCTGGCTTTTGAAAATCTTAAAAAAAAGCTCGATCAGGAAGGGCTTTTCGAACCGGCCCGAAAAAAGGCGCTGCCGCTTTGTCCTCTTAACGTTTGCGTGGTTACCTCCAGCAGCGGCGCGGCGCTAAGGGACATTTTAAAGGTGTTGGAAGCAAGTCCCTATCCGGTGGGGGTAACGATTTTACCGGTGGCGGTTCAGGGGGGCGAGGCCAAATTCGAGATCACCGAAGCTCTTAGGGTTGCGGGTATGCTTTACGACCGCTATGCGTGGGATGTTTTGATCGTTGGGCGCGGAGGGGGAAGCATCGAAGACCTTTGGGCTTTTAACGAGGAAATCGTAGCCCGGGCGATTGGGGCCTGTTCGATCCCAACGATTTGCGCCGTAGGCCACGAGATCGATTTTACGATAGCCGATATGGTCGCGGACATGCGTGCGCCAACGCCCACGGCGGCGGCCGAGTGGGTTGTAAGAAGGCTTGAAGAGTTTGACCGCGAACTTAGCGCAAGCAGGGACCGGTTGATAAAAGTTTTGCGCACACGATTGGATTCCCTGGGGGTGAGGCTAAAATTGCTCGAGGGGCGAATCACCCACCCTCTCAATCGTCTTGCAAACTTGCGACTCACCCTTGATGACCGCCTCCAGCGCCTTAATTTATCCCTTGGAAGGCGTCTTGAAAAGGAGCGGTCGACATACGAACATCTTCTGAGCCGTCTCATCTATCAAAATCCCGATGAGCGCATTAGAAAAAGCCGCGAACACATCGGGAGCCTGGCAAAGGAGCTTTCCCTTTATTACCGTCGCATTGTGGACGGCTGTCGGCTGAACCTGCAAAACAGCCTGTCGCGCCTTGAGACCCTCAATCCCCTTTCGGTTCTTTTGCGCGGCTATTCGATTACATATAGACTGGCGGACGGAAAAGTTATAAGGAGCTTCAAACAGGCGAACCCCGGAGAGCGGGTGATGGTGCGCCTTGCCGAAGGGAGGCTCGAGTGCGTGGTTGAGAGGCCTCATAACGATCGGACGGAAAAGGAAGGGTGAGAACCTTGACCAGAAAGAAAAGCGACCTTTTTGAAGATGCGCTGAAAAAACTTCAAAGCCTAGTCGAGAAGCTGGAAAAAGGCGAACTGCCTCTTGAAGAAGCCATGGAGTGTTTTTCCGAAGGAATAAAGACGGCCCAGTTTTGCCATGGAAAGCTCGAAGAGGCGGAAAACAAGGTGCGGATGCTTTTAAAAGATCAGCAGGGAGAGTGGAAACCGGTTAGCTTCGAGTCTGGTCGAAACGATGCGGACAAAGAGAATTGAAACCGGGGCTGCCCGGGTTGTCTTCTCTTTTGTGGTTGGAAGTTCTAACTTTGCCTGTTAGAATTTCAAGTCGGGCCGGGGCAGGCAAAGCGAGCCTGTCTAAATTTTATGGATAATTCTTACCTTGCGAGCGTTTATGGATGAATTCGATCTGAAAGGCTATTTGAGCCGGCGAAAGCAAATAGTGGAAGAAGCGCTGGAGAAGGTTTTCCCGACTGCATCCGGACTTGAAAAAAGGGTTGTCGAAGCGGCCCGGTACAGTCTTTTCGCGGGTGGCAAAAGGCTACGGCCCATACTGTGCCTTGCAGCGGCCGAAGTAGTGGGGGGCGATCTATGGCCTGTCATGCCCGCGGCCTGCGCTCTGGAGATGATTCATACCTATTCGCTTATCCACGATGATTTGCCGGCCATGGATAATGACGACTACAGGCGCGGGGTTCTCACCAATCACAAGGTCTTCGGGGAATCGGTTGCCATTCTTGCGGGGGACGCTCTTTTAACGGAGGCTTTCGAGTCCTTTGCCTCTTGTGTGGGGGCGGGGATAAATCCCGACAGGGTGCTTGAGGTGATCCGGGTAGCAGTCAAGGCTTCGGGCTACAGGGGCATGATCGGAGGCCAGGTAATCGACCTCGAATGCGAAAACCAGAAGGTTAGCCTTGCTACCGTGGAGTATATGCATATTCATAAGACGGGGGCCTTGCTTTCGGCTTCCCTGGAGATAGGGGCCATCCTTGGGGGAGCGGACCGGGAACGGATCAAAGCCTTAAGGGCTTACGGCCATCATATGGGACTGGCCTTCCAGATAACCGACGACCTGCTCGATGTCGAGGGGGATTCGACGCTTATGGGAAAGACCCCCGGATCGGATGCGGCTAAAAATAAGATGACCTACCCCGCACTTCTTGGCGTGATCGAGTCCAGGGCCGCGGCTAAAGAGCATGTGGACAGTTCGCTTGAAGCCCTATCGGGCTTTGGTGAAGCTGCGGAACCTCTACGGGCCATTGCTCGTTATCTCCTGGTTCGAAGAGGATAAATTTTCTTGACTTATCTCGGATTTTCTCATTGAATTGCATGAAAACCTCCTGGACGGGCAAGAATGAAAGGGGCTAAATTGAAAAACAAGGTTGTCGCAAGCGGGCACCTTTCCGGTATTGAAACACCAGATCAGCTAAGGAACCTTACCAGTCAGCAACTCATAGAATTAGCCGAAGAAATCCGAGCGCGCATTATAGGTACGGTGGCCGAAACCGGCGGGCACCTGGCCCCAAGCCTGGGCGTAGTCGAACTGACGATGGCTCTGCACTACGTATTCGATGCCGCCCATGACCGCATCATTTGGGATGTGGGTCATCAGGCCTATGCGCACAAGCTTTTGACAGGCCGTCAGAAAGATTTTCACACGATTCGCCAGTACGGGGGATTGAGCGGCTTTCCCAAACGTTCGGAGAGCAAATATGACGCCTTTGGGGTCGGCCATTCGAGCACGAGCATTTCGGCGGGTCTGGGAATTTCGGTGGCCAATCATCTGAAGGGGAGTCAGGCACGAACGATCGCCGTGATAGGCGATGGGAGCATGACGGCCGGAATGGCCTTCGAGGGGTTAAACAATGCGGGCGATCTTGCCAGAAACCTCATAGTAGTGCTTAACGACAACGAAATGTCGATTTCCCCCAATGTCGGTTCCCTTTCCTCTTTTTTGAGCCGCAAGCTTTCCGGTAAAACCCTTACTTACCTCAAACGGGAAATGGAGGACTTTCTTAACTCCATCCCCGGGGTGGGACCCAATATTCTCCAGGTGCTAAGGCGAAGCGTCGATTCCCTGATAAGCTTTTTTACTCCCGGAATGCTTTTTCAGGCTCTGGAATTTAAATATATCGGACCCATAAACGGTCACCGCATCGATAAGTTGATAGAGACATTCGAGATAGCCGGAAATATCGAGGGCCCTGTCCTGGTGCACGTACTGACAAAGAAGGGGAAGGGCTACGAACTGGCTGAAAAAGATCCCACGAGATTTCACGGCGTAGGGGCTTTTGACGTTACTTCGGGGCGGAGCGTCGAACAGGCGACCCATGTGTCCTACACCAAGGTCTTCGGGGCCGCGATGAAAAAGCTGGGAGACCTTGACTCCAAAGTGATAGGCATTACGGCGGCGATGCCCCAGGGGACGGGACTCGACTCGTTTGCCGAAGCCCACCCCGACCGGTTTTTCGATGTGGGCATAGCCGAACAGCACGCGGTTACATTTGCCGCCGGTCTGGCCACGGAAGGATTTAAGCCGATTGTAGCGGTTTATTCGACCTTTCTTCAGCGCGCCTATGACCAGGTGCTCCATGATGTGTGTCTGCAAAACCTGCCCGTTGTTTTTGCCATGGACCGAGGGGGGATAGTCGGTGAAGATGGACCCACGCACCACGGGGTCTTCGATTTCTCGTTTCTTCGCTCCATGCCCAATATGGTGCTGATGGCGCCAAAAGATGAAAATGAGCTTCAGCATATGTTGAAGACGGCCGTGGAGTTGGAGGGTCCGGCAGCCGTTCGCTATCCCCGGGGGGAAGGGCAGGGCGTTGAGCTCGAGGCGGAAATGAGAGCCCTTGAGGTTGGCCGGGGCGAGCTTTTGCGGCCCGGTAAAGACCTGTTGCTGGTTGGCATTGGCTCTACGGTGCAAAATGCCATGGAGGCCGCCCGGCGCCTGGAAGGCCAAGGGATTGAAGCGGCGGTTATAAACGCCCGGTTTGTAAAGCCTCTTGATCGGGAGCTTATTTTATCGTGGGCCCAAAAGACCGATGCCGTTATAACGGTTGAAGAAAATATGCTCCAGGGAGGTTTTGGGAGCGCAATACTTGAGATGTTTGAAGAAGAGTCCTTTTTCCCGAAGGCTTTTAAGCGTTTGGGGATCTGTGATTTCTTTGTTCCTCATGGAAACCAGGACATACTCAGAAACCTGTGCGGGATCGATAGCGACGCCATCGAAAGGGCAGCCCTCAGATTGCTAAATTACAACCATGGCCAGGTACTTAGAGCGATTAGATAAGCTGCTTTTTGACAAAGGTTTGGCCCCTTCACGCGAAAGGGCTCAGTCTTTGATCATGGCGGCAAAGGTCCTGGTAGAGGGCAAGGTTGCGGCCAAAGCCGGGCACAGAGTCCCTTGCGATTCGCACATCCAGGTTATCGAAGAGGCGATTCCTTACGTCAGCAGGGGAGGGCTCAAACTCGAACATGCCATACGGTCCTTTCCGATCGAGGTTGCGGGCAAAACGGCAATGGACGTCGGGGCTTCCACGGGCGGGTTCACCGATTGCTTGCTCTCTTTCGGGGCGCGAAAAGTCTATGCAGTCGATGTCGGATACGGGCAGCTGGCCTTAAAACTTAGAAACGATCCAAGGGTTGTGGTCCTTGAGAGAAAAAACATACGCTATCTTGCCGCCGACCTAGTACCCGAGTCCATAGCTCTTGCCACTATTGACGCTTCGTTTATCTCCCTTAAGCTCGTTTTGCCCGCGGTAATGAATTTTTTGGAGAGCGGAGCCGTTTTGATTTCGCTCATAAAGCCCCAGTTTGAAGCCGGCAGGGCGGAGGTTTCCAAAGGAGCCGGAGTCATCCGGGACCCGGAGGTGCACGGGAAGGTGTGCGAAGGTGTGGCCGAATTTGCCGCAGCCTTGGGCTTTAGAATCCTCGGCACGATTGGTTCCCCCATCCTGGGGCCCAAGGGAAATCGTGAATTCCTCATGGCTGCGATCGCCCCCTGAAAGTTAAGCGGAAAGTTCATGCACATCCATCTGGTGTTTGTTGGGAAAACGGCCTTTAGCGACATCGAATCGGCAATCGAGCGCTACGCTAAAAGGCTTGTGCACTACTGCAAGTTGCAAATTCATTATGTGAAGGCCGAAAAGATCTCTACGGGCGTAGGTGTGCAGGTCGTTCGCGACCGTGAAGGCGAGCGCATCCTAAAAGTTACCGGACCCGATTCGCATCTGATAATTCTGGACCAGAGGGGAAGGCAACTGGACTCGGGAGGTCTTTCAAAGTTTGTGGAAGGCCTTATTTTTTCAGCCGTTTCCGATGTGTGGATCGTTGTGGGCGGACCGGTGGGCCTATCGGCCAAAGTGATCGAAAGCGGTAGAGACGTTTTATCCTTATCGAAGATGACCTTTCCTCACGATCTTGCCCGGTTGATGCTCGTAGAGCAACTTTACCGGGCATTTACCATCCTCAAGGGCGAACCTTACAACAGGTAGGCCGGACGAAAAAGGCCCCCCGGCGCCGATTAGCCGGCTACAACCTCGGTTACTTCCGGGACTTCCTGTTTGATAATGCGTTCGACTCCCGATTTCAAAGTCATCTGGCTCATAGGACACCCATGACAGGCGCCGGTAAGCCGTACCTTGACAACGGTGCCGTTGATATCTATCAATTCAACGCTCCCGCCATCTCTTTCCAGCATAGGCCTTATTTTGGCAAGCGCCTGTTCGACTTTTTCACGCATCACTTTCCTCCATTTCAAAAAAAATTTGTAATTTTTAATAACATAATAACCAGGCAAGGGAAAACAGTTTTCCGCATCCATGGCGGTCTTGGGTCACCACTCTTTTATCAATATCAATTGGAATTGAAATTTGTTATTGTTTTCAGTAGAATGCAAAACCATGGGTAACTATGGGAAGCCTGATTGATCAAGGAGCGGTTTGTTATGGCTGGGTATCGGCTTTTAGAACGAGTTTCACCCGAGGAGCTCAAGCGGTGCGTCGATGCGCTGGCCGGGCGGATAAACCGTGATTATGAAGGCAAAAATCTTGTATTGGTAGGGGTTTTAAACGGCGCATTTATCTTCATGGCCGATCTTGTGAGGCGTATAGAGTTTCCGGTGAAGGTGGATTTTGTGCGTCTTTCCAGCTACGGAGACAAAACAGAGACGAGTGGAAAGGTAAGGATAACCAAAGACGTCGAGCTTGCTTTGCAGGGTTGTGACGTGTTGGTAGTCGAGGACATAATTGATTCAGGCTTGACTCTTAAGTGGTTGCTCAATCATAT
This sequence comes from Deltaproteobacteria bacterium, assembly GCA_021780695.1. Taxonomy (GTDB): domain Bacteria; phylum Desulfobacterota; class Syntrophobacteria; order Syntrophobacterales; family Syntrophobacteraceae; genus SbD1. The sequence continues at coordinate 86,810 of JAJXYD010000026.1, read as the reverse complement.
ATCAAACCTTGGCGCGGAGTCGGTTAAAATTTGCGCCCTGGTGGACAAGCGCGAGCGCCGAGAAGTAGAAATTAGTGCCGATTACGTTGGGCTGACGGTGGAAAGAGGTTTTCTTGTCGGCTACGGGCTGGATTTTTCGGAAAACTATAGAAACCTGCCAGGAATAAATGAGGTGTGTTTTAACGACCCGGTTCCTGCCTCCGACTAAATACCCTTTGCCGAAGGATGATAAATGGCGACAATAGTTATTACGTGCAGATCTTGCGGAACAAAATTCAGGCTGGATTCGGACAGACTCAACAAGACCCGTAATAAAGTGAGATGTTCTAAATGCCATGAGATATTCACAGTCGATCAGCCTGACGAAGACGACCTTATTCATATTGAAATATCGGATGAAGAAAATAGCTATATGCCCGATGCCGATGCTCCTGACCATAGAGACAGCAGTGAGGCTCAGCCGTCGATTGGGAGCATCCAAGAGCGCTCTTGGATGAAGAAGTTTGTCGTTCCTTCAATTATTACTGTTGCGCTCATTTTGGTAGCAGCCCTTATTTTTGAATTCGGTGGTCGCTCGAAGGTCCTGTCGGTTAAAACGGTTTCGGTTGAGGCGCAAAAGCCCATTGTTGCTATTTCAGATAAAATGAAAGCCTATTATCTCGAAAGCATGAGTGCGGGAGAGGTGCTCGTTATCGAGGGGGAAGTAAGTAATAAATCGACCAAGCCGGTCAGTTTTGTCATGATTCAGGGGCAATTGTTCAACAGAAAGGACACCGCGGTACTTACTCAGAGCTGTTATGCCGGCAATCCTCTAACCCGCAACGATATCATTCATCTCAAGTTCTCCGAGATTCAGGATAAAATGTTGCACCGGGAAGGCCAGAATCTCAAGGACGTGCGGATTCCCCCATCGGGTGTCGTGCCTTTTGTACTGGTCTTTCACGGCCTTCCGGAGATAAGCACGCTCACCAACTACAGCGTAAAGGTTGTCAGTTCTCAATTTAACTAGCACCGCTTCGCGATCCTGATCCAACTTACTGAAGTAACGAAAAGAATTGACAAAAAACCGTTTCAAAGATAAAAGGGCGAGTGTTTTTAGAGCTGGGAAATTGGGCAAATCGTTACGCTGAGGCCAAAATTATGCTGGATGTCAAATTTGTTCGAGACAATATGGAACTGGTGCGTCGGATGCTTAAAAACCGTCAATCCAGCCTGGATCTCGAACCTCTTTTAAAGCTCGATGAAACCAGGCGGCTTCTGCTAGTGGATGTGGAAGAAAAAAAGCACCGCCGCAATGTGGCTTCCGAGGAGATTTCGCGTCTAAAGAAGGAAAAAAAGGACGCAGCCGGTCTGGTTGAGGAAATGAAGGTTCTGGGCCAAGAGATCAAGTCCATTGATTTGCGTCTTGGCCAGGTCGAGCAAGAATTCATGGATTTTCTTCTGGCGATCCCCAATGTCCCTCACGAGTCGGTGCCCGTTGGGAGCAGCGAAAAGGACAATCCGCAAATCCGGACATGGGGGGAAAAGCCTGTTTATGATTTTCAACCCAAGCCTCATTGGGAAATTGGTGAAGAGCTTGGAATTCTGGATTTCGAACGGGGCGCAAAAATCGCGGGGGCAAGGTTCACCCTCTATTGGGGCGCAGGTTCGGCGTTGGAACGCGCCTTGTATTGCTTTATGCTCGATACGCATACGAGGCGCCATGGGTATACCGAGGTGCTGCCGCCCTTTATGGTCAACAGTGCGAGTATGCGAGGCACCGGTCAGCTTCCCAAGTTTAAAGAGGATTTATTTAAGCTCGAAGGATGGGATTATTGGCTCATACCAACCGCAGAGGTTCCTGTTACCAATATTCACAGCGACGAGATACTCGATGAATCCGTACTGCCGCTAAATTATACGGCCTACACTCCTTGTTTTCGCTCCGAAGCGGGGTCTCACGGCAAAGACACTCGCGGCCTGATTCGCCAGCACCAGTTCCAGAAGGTGGAATTGGTGAAGTTTACCAGGCCCGAAGATTCCTACGAGCAGTTGGAAGGGCTTCTGGGCAACGCCGAGGCTATCTTGCAGGAACTGGGAATCCATTACCGGGTCGTTTTACTGTGTACCGGGGACATGGGGTTCTCATCGGCCAAGACATACGATATCGAAGTGTGGCTTCCGGGACAGAACACTTACCGGGAAATATCGTCTTGCAGTAATTTTGAAGATTTTCAGGCCAGGCGGGCAAATATCAGATACCGTCCAAAGGGGCGAAACCGCACTCAGCTAGTCCACACGCTCAATGGTTCCGGGCTTGCGGTGGGAAGAACCTTGGTAGCGATACTTGAGAATTTTCAGCAAAAAGACGGCAGCGTGGTAATTCCGGAAGTTTTGCGTCCCTATATGGGAAACCTGAAGGTGATCCAACGAGGAGTAGCGTCATGACCAAAAGTGAGTTGATCGAGGCATTGGCCAAGGCTGAAGGAATCACTCTGAAAGCTGCTGAAATCGCAGTGAATGTAACATTTCAGAGCATGGAAGAGGCCCTTGTACGTTCGGATCGCCTGGAAATCCGAGGATTTGGCAGTTTTAAGGTGAAAGACTACGACGGCTATAAAGGCAGAAATCCAAAAACAGGCCATTTGATCGAAGTGGAGTCAAAAAAGCTGCCTTTTTTTAAAGTCGGCAAGGAACTAAAGGAAAGAGTAAACGGCGTAGAGGCCGCCGAAGTAAGGATGAGGTCCAAATAGTTCCAAAGGGTTTTTTGCCCAGGCGGTGTCCGGTTTTAAGGTCACTGCCTGATCAAAAATAAATAGAGGTTCAATCCGATCAGGGCCGTTGTCCCTGCAATAAAGGACAACACATTTTTTAAATCCACTTTATTGCCCGCATTGATAATGGTGTGTTGGAGAAGGACTAAAAAGAGGCAAAAGGAAACAAAAGCTATTATAATTTTGAATTTTTTTGTCCAGAGAAGGTAAATTACCAGCGGAACTCCAATAACCCAAGTATAGATATTCGTTGCAATCATGGACATGTCGAGGTTGGCGAGTTGCCTGGCGATGGTTTCGGTGTCGTGTGAGGCCATGAATTGTAAAATCCGCGTCAGGAACTCGTGGAGCTGGTTCACCGCTTATTCTCCTCTCAATGTGCTATCGAAAATGATATAAATTCGCCCGTGTAGATTTCATGCTCTATATCGAGGGCTTCCACCCTGCTTAGGGGACTTCCGTTGCGGCACCACTCGATCATTTGTTCGACCTTGCGGGCATCTCCTTCAAAAACAGCTTCAACCCTGCCGTCGGGCACGTTTCGAACCCAGCCGCGCACCCCTATCAAACGGCCCGCGTCCCGGGCATAAGCCCGGTAATAGACGCCCTGGACTCTTCCGCTAATATAGACATGAACTCTTCTTTTTTCCATCGAGGCTCCGTTTGTGCGGTGAGTAGCCGTTAGGAGTCAGCGGTCACCAATGTAACGAATTGATCCTCATCCAATACTTTTACCCCAAGTGTTCTGGCTTTGTCCAGTTTAGAGCCGGGGGCAACGCCCGCGACAACCAGATCGGTTTTTGCGCTTACGCTTTCGGTAACCCTCGCCCCCTTAGCCGAAACCGCCCGCGCGGCCTCCTGGCGGCTCATGGCCGAAAGACTACCGGTAAATACAACGGTTTTTCCGGACCAGAATCCGGAGGCTAGAGGTTGGGCGCTTTGAGGGTTTTGGATATTCAGGCCAAGTTCGCCGGTCAGTTCGTCTACGAGATGGGTGTTCTCGGGGTTTGAAAAGTAGGCCGCTATTGCTGTTGCAACCTTTTCTCCTATCCCCCGGGTCTTTTGGAGTTCTTCGATGGAGGCCGAGCGAATGTTTTGAAGAGAGCCGAAGCTGTTGGCGAGAAGGTCGGCAACGAAAGTTCCAACATGGCTTATGCCCAGAGAGTATAAGAACCTGGAAAGAACCACGTGTTTGCTCGCCTCGATTGATTCGAGCAAATTTTGGGCCGATTTTTTTCCAAATCCCGCGAGATTTTCAAGGTTATCCATGCGAAGTCGGTAGAGATCGGAAACGTTTCGGATAATGTTTTGGTCGATAAAACGGGAGACCGTCTTATCGCCCAGCCCGGTTATGTCCATCGCGTCGCGGCTTGCAAAATGGACGATCGCCCCCTTTATCTGAGCGGGGCAGTTGCGGTTTACGCACCTGTGGAAGGCCTCCTCGGCAAGTCTCACCACGGTTGCGCCGCAGGCCGGGCACAGGGAAACCATCCGGAAAGCGATTTCCTTTCCGGTTCGCTTGGAGGTGATTACCTCTGCAACCTCCGGGATAACGTCGCCGGCTCTGTGAACCAGAACCGCGTCACCAATGCGTATGTCTTTTCTTGCGATTTCATCTTCGTTGTGCAGCGTGGCGCGTTTTACCGTAACGCCGCCAACGAGCACCGGATTAAGAATCGCCACCGGGGTGATGATTCCGGTTCTGCCGACGTTAAAACGGATGTCTTCGACGTGGGTTTGGACCTGGTAGGGGCTAAATTTCAAAGCGATCGCCCATCGGGGACTGCGCGATTTTTCTCCAAGCAACCTTTGAGCAGAAAGGTCGTTTACTTTTATCACCACTCCGTCGATTTCATAGGGAAGATACTCGCGCCTTTCAACCAGTTGTTCAAAGAAGCTTATCGCTTCGCCTATGCCTTTGCAAAGTCGAGATTGCGGGTTTACGGGCAGGCCCCAGAGTTTAAATTGTTCGAGTATGGCGTAATGGGTCGTAAACACTTCCTGACCTTCAAAAGTGCCCATACCATAAAAGAAGACCCGCAGGGGCCTGCTTGCCGTGACGGCCGGATCGATCTGGCGCAAGGACCCGGCGGCAGCGTTTCGGGGATTGGCGAAGGGAGCTTCTCCGCGCGAAGACCTTTGTTCGTTAAGTTTTTCGAAATCGCGTTTTTCGATAAACACCTCGCCGCGAACTGCAAGTTTTGCGGGCAAAGGATTTGCGCCGGGGTTGGATAAAAGTCTCCAAGGCGCCGCACGGATAGTCCTGACGTTTGTTGAGACGTCTTCGCCGGTAAATCCGTCGCCTCTTGTGCCCGCTCCAACGAGGCTTCCGTTTTCGTATACGAGTTCAATGGCCAGTCCGTCCATTTTCAGTTCCGCGACATAATCAATCTGGGCTTGGGTTGAAAGTATTTTTCGCACCCTGCGGTCAAATTCGACGGCCTCTTCGATATTCATCGCATTTTCGAGGCTAAGAAGGGGTGTGTCGTGGTGGAAGGCCAAGAACTTTTCCACGGGGGCAAATCCAACCCTTTGCGTGGGAGAATCGGCCGTTATGAGCTCGGGGTGTTCTTTTTCCAGATCGACCAGTTGGCGAAAGAGGTTATCGTATTGAGCGTCGCTTATTTGCGGATCATCCAATGCGTAGTAGCGCTGATTGTGATAGTCGATGAGCCGTCTAAGCTCGGAGAGTCTGGACAAAACATCTTCATCATCAAGCATGAGGCGGTCGGTCATAGGTCATTTTCCGGAAAATAGTGTCAATACGGATTGTAAAACTTCCTGCCGAGATAGCTTAAAGTCCGGGTCTCTAAATCCATGGACCCATTTAAGGCTTGAAAGATCGTCGGAGACAACGAGCACAACCCCAAGTTCCACTCCTCGAAAACGGGCAACGGAAAATAGAGCGGAGGTTTCCATATCCACAGATAAAATATTTTGAGCCTGGAAGGATTTAACCTTGGCGCAGGTTTCCCGGAAGGGAGCGTCGGTGGTCCAGACCATGCCCTCGTGAATGGTCTTGCCGGTCGCTTGGAGTATAGGTCTTAGCCGTTCAAGCAGTTGGTTGGAAGGGGAGCATTCGACTCCCGGATAATGGCTGGAAGTTCCCTCCTCGGATAGGGCGCCCACAGGCAAAACTATATCGCCGATTTTTACATGGCCGCAAAGAGAGCCGCACCAACCGACGGCGATGAACCTTCCGGCGCCAAGGGCTATCATCTTTTCCAGGACGAGAATAGTTTGGGGGGCGCCAAGCATCGGGCCTGCAATTGCCAAAGGGGCCGAGCCCGCAAGAGCGGTATAGATGTCGGTCAGATAGAGTTTGCGCGTGCGAACGGGCGGTTGGGGCAAACAGGCCGACAACGATGCCAGATCCTCCGGACTAAATACCAGGAGGGCGTTATCGGGCAAGCATTTTTCGAGTCTACCCTTTCGCGGTTCTATAACGCATGGGCAATTGTCGGCAGCCATAGGGAAGACCGTGCTTTCCGTGGAAAATTATACAAAAATCGGACAAGTTTTTATTTTACTGCCCTTTTGATGTAATTTCCAGCCTGTTTGATACACGAAGGTGTGCTAAAGATTGACCGGACGGATATTGAGTGGAAAAAATTTTTAAAGGAATCACTTCGCCTCCCTGGAGCCTATTTAAGCAACTTGTGCGATTATGACAAAAAAAATTGAAATAGTGGCCAATTAAGAATAGTATCCGGGCAACTAATCGCTAAACCTCACAATCCGAGAGTTTTTCCATGCCGTTGGAACCGAAGAAAAATTCGGATAGGGAAAGCCATCCCCTTGGCTCCTATTATGCAGCGCCCGTCAAAAGGCGTTTGCGCGGACGCCATGTTTTGATTGTGTTGCTTATCGCGGCGGCAGGCTTTGCGACGTATCAACGGTTTCGAGGGCCTGAGTCTTATTCGCCCCGGCTTAAGAGCTTTTTAGAAAACAAACTTGCCGTTCTTGACCATAAAGGCCCCGGGCAGCGGGCGGTGGTTTCCTGCCCGGTTGTGGCCGATCCCATTATAGTGCGCCATGTAACCCTTCATTGTTCGGATAGTCTCGATACTATTTTTAACCGGCTTAAAATCACCGGACCAAACCAAGGTCTGCGCAAAGCCTTCCTGGCCGCTCCCTTCGGACTAATGGCCGATAACGATGAACTGGTCGTGTTTTTTCAGCGCCCGGCCGGCCGGCCGATAAAGCTTTTTTATCTTCGCTCGGCCGGGGGAGCGTACTCTCTTCTGAAAAGTTCCTCGGGCTGGGGGTGGGCGACCAGCTCAAACGGTGTTGTCGCCCACTGTAGCTGGTCCAAGAGTTTTTATAATTCCTGCATGGCCTGCGGGCTTCCTGAAAAACTTATTCCAAAAGTTGCCCGGATTTTTTCCTATACCGTCGATGTCGGCTGCGATTTAAAGCCCGAGGATTCTTTTTCCGTTTTTTACCAGAAATTTCTTGTCCAATCGAGCAGGCAGAATCTCTATCTTTTGCTTGGCGCCCAAATTAACGCAGCGGGGAAAACCAATTGGGCTGTTGGATTCGATGCCGACGGCGCGTGGGATTATTTTACTCCCAAAGGGGACTCGGTGGAGCGGCAGTTTTTGAAAACCCCACTGGATCCCGGAATTTTTTCCAATGCAAAGAGCAGTTCCATTTTGAAGATTTCCCGACCGCGTTTTGAAGTCATGTATATAGTCCCAGCTGGGGCTCGGGTGTGCGCGATCGGAGACGGAGTGGTTACGGCAGTTCACAAGTCTTCCGATCGAAGGTTTTCCCTGCAGATCCGGCATAGAGGGGGATATGCGAGCTGGTATGGGAACCTTTCGGCGTGCAGACCGGGACTAAGGCGGGGAACTTCGGTGCGAAAAGCGATGTACCTGGGTTCGGCTGCAAGCGATGAGACCGGAAAAGCCTACTTTGAATTTCAATTCCTGAAAAACGGAAAGCCCCTAAATATCGATACTTCCGAGTTTGCACCTGTAAGGGCGATTCCCGAAAAGATGGCGGACGAATTCGCAAAAACCAGTCAAGCGGCTTCTTGCGCCCTTGGCGGTCAAAACAGCGCGGAAACGTCTAAATCACCCTCCGGCAAGAAATAATGACAGAAGAGCTTTTCGCTGAAATCGCCATAATGGGAACGGCCCTGGACAGGAGTCTTCATTATCGGGTACCCGCTCACCTGGCCGACCGGTTGGAGGCGGGGAGCAGGGTAATGGTCGAATTGGGCAAAAGGGCGGCGCAGGGGATAGTTTTATCCGTAGACAGCGCCGTCCCTCAACTGCCGGGGAAAATCACAATCCGGCCGATCCGGGATGTCCTCGATGAACAGCCCGTTATTCCTCCTGATTTGCTAGAGCTATGCGTCTGGATGTCGCGCTATTATTTTTATCCGATCGGCGAGGTATTCGACCTTGTCGTCCCCTTTAGGGGCTCTGCTTCGATCACTGCGCGATCGAAGCAAGGGAGGCGAAAAACGGGTGCGAAGATAGAGGCTGAGCAAAGTCAAAACCGCACTTCTCCGGGGATTTTCGAACTTACCGACCTGCAGAAATCGGCCCTTGCAGAAACGCTTCCCTTTATCGAAAAGGCTTCCTTTCAGCCCTTCGTGTTGTATGGCGTTACGGGAAGCGGAAAGACCGAAGTCTATATCCGCTTGATGGAACGGGCCGCGCAGCTGGGAAAAGGCTCTATCCTTCTGGTCCCCGAGATCGGCATAAGCGCCCAGATGGAGACGATTTTCAAGGAGCGCTTCGGGGAGTTGCTGGGCGTTTGGCACAGCGCAATTTCCGAGGGGGAGCGGAAGCGTTCGTGGGCGCACATTCTGTCGGGGGAAAAAAAGATCGTGCTCGGGGCCAGATCCGCGGTTCTTACGCCCGTGCGCGATCTTGGCCTGGTAATAGTTGACGAGGAGCACGACACATCCTACAAGCAGGAGGATCACCTGCGCTACAGCGCCCGGGACGTGGCCCTGATGAGAGCAAAGATAGTCGGGGGACCGGTAATAATGGGTTCTGCAACCCCGTCGATCCAGACCGTCCAAAGGTGCTCGGAGAAGATGTATCGTCAGGTCGTTTTGCCCGCGCGCATCCTCAATAGACCTCTGCCCGAGCTGGAGGTTGTCGATATGAGGCGGGAGGGGGGGAAGAAAGGGATCTTTTCCTACCGGTTGCGCGAGGCGGTCTCAGAGACGCTAGGAAGCGGGCATCAGGCTCTTTTGTTTCTCAATAGACGGGGTTATTCGAAATATTATCTTTGCAACACCTGCGGTGAGCCACTCCAATGCAAGTCGTGCAGTGTGACACTTACCTACCATAAGGATGCGGACCGGCTGCGATGTCATTTCTGCGGATGGGAGACGGTCCTGCCCGACCGGTGCCCGGCTTGCGGCCACGCGGCGCTTTTCCCCCGAGGCTTCGGTACCGAGAAGGTAGAAAAGGAGCTAAAAAAGCTCTTCCCCGCAGCCCACATCGTAAGGGTCGATCGCGATACCATGAACAGCCGCCGCAGCCTTGTAAAGGCACTCTGCGAGGTGCGTACGGGCAAAGCCGATATTCTTCTTGGCACTCAGATGGTGTCCAAGGGACATGATTTTCCCAATATGACCCTGGTCGGCGTGATCAATGCGGATGCGGGTTTGCAGGCAGCCGATTTTCGGGCCGGGGAAACATTGGTGCAACTCCTCATACAGGTGGCAGGACGGGCGGGACGCGGCGAAGAGCCGGGACGGGTCATCGTTCAGACCTACAACCCGGATCATTTTACGATCGAATCGGCCTTAAGGCTCGACTACGATGGATTTTGCAGGCAAGAGTTAAAATCAAGGGAAAACCTCCAGTATCCTCCCTTTAGCCGTCTTCTAAAGCTGTTGGTCACTGCCGGGCGCGAGGAGGACGCCGTGGCCGGCTCGCGCCTGCTTGCCCTCATTTGCCGCAATCAGGCCGAAGAATTCAGAATCCGCGGCGGCAACGTAGCAATCCTTGGTCCGTCACCGGCCACATTTGTAAAACTTAAAAACCGGTTCAGGTGGCAACTTTTCATAAAGACCTGGACGAGCCGGGATATGCAGGAATTCGTCTGCAAGGTTCTGTGCGCGGTTAAAGACGATCCTTCTTTTCGCGCCGTCCAAATTACCGTGGACCGCGATCCATCCAGCGAAGTATAAAACGAAGATTGTCGATATGGCCGATATCGTTTTGGTTCAACCACCCATCCGCGATTTTTACCTGACCGCCAAAAGGACTGTTCCCTACGGACTGGCCTGCATTGCTTCCCCTCTGTTGGCCGCCGGTTGGTCGGTTGAAATAGTTGACGCCCTCGCCACAAGGAAAACAAAAAAAATTGAGCTTCCCGTCTCGATGTCCTACCTCGATGAGTTCTACCGGGGGCCAGATATTTCGCCGTTTTGCCTGTTTTACGATTTTAAGAGATTCGGGCTGGAGCCTGAAAGCCTTGCGGAAAGGGTTCGAGCCTCAGGCCCCCGTCTTGTGGGGATATCCTCTCTATTTAGCGCCTACGCGGGTGAGGCGCTCGAGACCGCGGCGCTCATAAAGGCGCGATGTCCCGGAGCGCTGATAGTCCTTGGAGGTCATCACCCGACGCAGATGCCCGAAGAGGTGCTTTCCCGGAACTGTGTGGATTTTATAATACGCGGAGAAGGCGAGGCGGCAATGCTGCTTTTGGCCCAAGCCATCGGGGGGAAAGGAAATCTTGAATCGGTACCCGGTATAGGCTTTAAAAAAGCCGGAGGGAAATTGTTCGTAAGGCCGCCGGCCGTTTTGGACGACCTCGACCAAATCCCCTTGCCGGCCCAGGACCTCATAGATCAAAAGTTCTACCGGCGCGGTAAAACCGGTTCAGCCGTTATCGCCGCAGGCAGGGGGTGCCCGGTAGGATGCAGTTATTGTTCGATCGGATGTGCGTCGTGGTGCGGTTTTCGTATGAAGAGCCCCTCGAGGGTTCTCGAAGAAGTCAGGGGGGCGGTATTGGGCGCGGGGGCTCGTTTCATAGATTTTGAAGATGAGAATATTTCCTTTAAAAAAGCGTGGTTCCTAGAGGTTTTAAATGAAATCGAGTCGCAGTTTAGCGGCCTTGGGGTCGAACTCAGGGCAATGAACGGCCTTTTCCCGCCAAGCCTGGATGAAGAGGTTATCCACGCTATGAAAAGGGCGGGCTTTAAAACTCTTAATCTTTCGCTTTGCACGACCTCGCGGGAACAGTCGCGGCGCTTTGGAAGGCCGTATGTGCGCCAATCGTTTGAGACCGCTCTTTTTTATGCGCAAAAATACGGCCTCGATGCCGTTGCCTATATTATCGCGGGAGCTCCCGGCCAGGATCCTCTGGAGTCGGTCGCCGATCTTGTCTATCTGGCCGGTAAAAGCGCAATCGCCGGTGTTTCGGTTTTTTATCCTTCTCCGGGAAGCCTCGATTTTGAAAAGTGCTCAGCCCTGGGCCTTCTACCCGGAAACCTGTCTCTTTTGCGCTCCACCGCCCTGCCGATATCGGATACCACAAGCAGGCTCGATTCGGTTACTCTTCTAAGGCTTGGTAGAATCCTCAACTTCTTTAAAGCGCTCGATCCGGCTGAAAGAAGGGAAGTGCTGGCTCATTGCGCATCCGGGGAGTCCCCGGCACAAAAAATCGAAATGGGCGACACCTCGGGAGATGTTCACACGGTTGGGGAAAAAAGGCGGGTTATAGGGAAAATGCTTCTTGGGAATTTTTTGCGAGACGGGGTTATCCTCGGGGTAAATTCCGATGGACGCCTGTTTTCGCACAACGTTTCCGAGCCTCTTTGCACACGATTTCGAAAGGGATTTTTTGAGGTTTTTTCCCAGTCGCATGGACAAGGGGGTTAGGTCCTGTTGGGCGTTTGTTTTGGCGGGCCTGCCGCCTCATGAACGCTATTTCAGCGGTGTGAGCGGCCTCTTTGAGGCCCCTTGCGGATAGAGGCCGCAACCTCTACCGGATCGTCGCTCAGCGCCTCGCGAACAAGATTTCTAAAGGCACACGCAGCAGGCGACAGATTAGCGTCGCGGCGCCAGGCAAGCGTCATTTGCCAACGAAGGCCTTCATCCTCGATCAATGCGCAGGTTATCGGCGCTCGGACCCCGGCCGCAACGATCAGGCGGGGAAGAAAAGCCACCCCTATCCCAGCTGCGACCAGCGCCTGAATGAATTCAGCCTGGCCGCTATAGGCGACTATCCTGGGAGTAAAACCGTGACGCCGGCAAGCGGCCAATATTTGCGGATTGAGAGCAAAACCGCTTTCAAACAAAATGAACGGGCTGTCGGCAAAATCGGCCAGCGTAGAGGTCCCGGCCCCGCCAAGAGGACGCCCCGCCGGCAAGAGCGCCATTAACGGCTCGTCATGCACCAGTTCCCACTCGAGTTCATCGGGTATGGGCAACATGCACATCGCCAACTCCAACTCTCCGTCGCGCAAGAGGTCCGCGAGATGGAGACTCCCATGCTCGACCAATTCCAGCGCTATGTCAGGATAGCGCCGGTGAAACTCGGCGACGAGCCGGGCGAACATGAGGCCGCTGCCCAAACGCGAGAGCCCGAGGCGTAAACGCCCCCGCTTTAATCCCTGCAACTCGGCAAGGGCCGCCTGGAGATTTTCCCGTTCGGCAAGCATGCTGAGGGCATGACGGTAGACCAGTTCGCCGGTTGCGGTGAGAACGAACTCATGATCGCACCTCTCCAGCAAAGCCGAGCCAACCTCTTCTTCGAGTTGCTTGATCGTTTTGCTAACGGTAGACTGCGACACAAACAGAGTCGCAGTCGCGGCCGTGAACCCGCCATGCCTTACAACTTCGACAAAAACTCGCAGAGAACGCAAATCCATTTCTATCTCACGCATTGAGCGATAATCAGACCAATTACAACGCTCAATATTCCAGTCACGGTCATCGTCATCGAGGCAACCGATCCTTCAATAACGCCCCATTGGTGCGCCTTGGCGGTCCCCACCGCATGGGCGCCCATACCCAATACACTACCTCGGGTAAACGCCGAACCGGGCGGCAACCAGTTGAGCAGCAATTCTCCGACAACCGAACCGACCAAGCCGGTGAGCGCAACGCAGATGGCCGTCAATTCGGGTTTGGCGCCGCCTATATTGCGCGCGAATTCGAGTGCAAACGGCGTGGTCACGGAGAGGGGCAACATGCTTAGCCGGAAGCTGACCGGCAGACCGAACGCCGAGGTCAGCAGCCACGAAGTTCCAAAGGCCGTTGCCGACCCGATGCCCGCACCGATAATAAGAACCGGCCAAAATTGCCGGATTAACAAGCGCTGTTCGTAGATCGGCATTGCAAAGGCGGTAATCGCCGGGCCGAGCATGACCAGCAGCCAGTGCGTTCCCCGCAGGTAGTCCCTGTAACGCGCGTGCACAATCAGCGCAAGCGCAAGGCACAGTGCCCAGGTCAACAGTAACGGCGATGTCCACGAACTGCGAAGGCGACGATGGATCGCGGCCGAAAGAACGTAGGCGCCGATCGTTACCGCTCCCCAGAACAGTGGTTTTACTTCAGCGCTCATTTCTATTCCTCCAAAAAAACAGGAACTCGACAACCGCAAAAGTCGCCGTCATTACAACAAGTACGTTGATGACAATCACGGCGAAAATTTTCAACCCGGTCGCGCTGAAAAGTTCACGGTGGTTTAGTACTCCCATCATCGCCGGGACAAAGAAAAGCACCATGTGATCAAGCAGGCAGTTCATCCCGCGGTTCAACCATTTGCTATCCAGAAGCCCGCTCAAGAGGAGGACAAGGACAAGCAGCATTCCCAAAACGCCCGCCGGCAGCGGAAGGTCCAGAACATGAACGATCAGTACGCAAAGCCGCCAAATGCCGATCACAGCGCCTATCTGCAACCATCGACTGCTCAGAAGCAGCCTTTTACCAGTCTGAATCATATCCTATTACCGAGAGTTTCCAGTAGTCAAGGGAAACGCGGACTAAACCAATAACAGCAGAGGTCTCTTGGCCTGCGAGCCGAGGCAGGGGGCTCTCGCTTTCACGGGATATCGACTCGAACAATTTTGCTGTTCGCGCCTGAAACGGCTATTAGAGCCAAACGCCTCCCCCTTTGCGCCGTTGCGGCCCGGACAAGCTGTCCGGACCGTCACATGGACTGCATCAGTCCCACATAGTGGATGGCTTCTCCATATACCCAGCCAATAACATAGAAAGATCGCTATCGCTCATTCCGCGAACCTGCGAAGGTTGCCAATGGTATTTGTCGATCAGGTATCTGTGAACGGCGTCCATTCCATCCAAACCCGAATAACCCTGCTGCTTTGCGATAAGATCTCCCAATCTTCCAAGCCGTGCATGTTCGATTTCCAGCTCCCTCCGGTCATAGCCCCGAAGGTCACCCATCAACTGAGTCTCTTTCACTTGTGCTCCTACTGACGACATTTTCGATCCTTTCAATTTTTAATTGCCCACTGTAAAGTTTTCAAATGCAGACAAAGCGTCCACACCACGTACAACCAAGGGAAACGGGGTCGCCCGCAAAACCAATCCCAACGGCCCTTACTCCCTCAACTGCAAGCGGATAGTAATACCGACTTTTATATGAGTAAAACGAATTAATTTCATAGTTGCTATTCTCTTTTTGCATAGCTTGGCGGCGTTCATCAGGACACAGATGGTTTTCGCCTACTTGGGCTACGTTTAAACAAACGGCTCTAAAGTTCCGGGTTTTTTGCATGAACCGCTAGCCGGCAAAGCTTTCATTCAATTTTTGACCTCCCGGTTTTAACCCGGTTTCAGGACTGGGGTTTTAAGCCCAAAACCGCGAAATCTTTAAACGCTGTAAAATTAAAATGTTGCAAAAAAGTTAACACTGGCCAGTATGGCCTCCAGATCAATCGGGTTCTTCCTGTCGCGAAACGCATAATGTCCCAGAAAATGGATGTGCTGCCATGCGACGGGCGAGATCCGTTTTAGCAGATCCAGAGCCTTCTGGTTACCCTCGGCCTGGTAACGATCAACTCGCGGTCAATCCGCCCTGCCGGGGAAATCAGGAAGTTTTCGTATTTCTCTTGATCGCCGCCGCAATAGAGATGTTTCAACTGCGCCTGCAGATCCGTGAAGCGCGGTGCGAGTTTCATGCCGAACCAATGCAGGATGGCGAAGTTCGCTTTGTTCATGCTGTGCATGTCGCCGGTGATTGTCGTTGGCACGATGTCCGAGGTATTGTTGTAACAGATGTCGAAGACCCAATAGCTTTCGTGTTGGTTCGCGCCCAGCAGTTCGGTTTGCAGCGGTACATGATTGGACAGTAGCGAAAAGGCGGCAATGCCACGATCCTTGCCGAAGTATTTGCGCGAATAGCGCGCCTTGAGCGTCGGGTCGCTTGCGCCGAACTTTTGCCCGTCGACGCTGCCGTAGAGTACTTACAGATCGAACGAGTAGTACGGGAAAATGGGCAACCGAGCGATAAAATTGCTGATCCGGTCGTTCGCCGCTTTCAGCGTGGCCAGACGCAAGTGTTGCTGGTGTGTGGCCTCGAGGACGTAATAGGGGATGTCGCTGGTCTCCGCCATCTTGAGATTGCCGTAATTCATGGCTTGAGCAATAATCACCGCCATCAGGCTGTCTTTATCGGCGATTTTCTTTGCATAGCGTGGCTGCAAGGGCGTCATTGCTTCCAGGAAGCAGCATTGTTCGTCAACGAAGCGGAAGACATCGGCAATATCGCATGCCGCGACCTTGGAATAGAAGCCCTTTTGCAGCGCATCGTCCCGATTGGCTTTGGGACGATGCCATGTAAGGGTTTTCTTGACCGGATCGTATTCCAGATGCTTGAGTTTTCCCAGACGCAGTTCCCGACCGAAAGATCGCCATAGCGTATCGAGTTCGGCGAACAATGCGTCGAGGGTGGCGTCGATTAGCTGGCGCAGCCAGGGAATATCCAGTTCCTTTAGCGCTTCAGCTTTCCGTTCCGGGGCAACCAGTTCATCGGCAAAGAGCCGATGTTGCACACTGTCGTCGACATATATGTCTCCGACATCGAGACGCTTGCGCAATTGCCGGTAGACCCAGAATTCGTAACGCTCCCCCCGAAGGCTTACCGGATTGCCGTCCTGGTCGAAGTTCAGCAGATAAGCGCGCAGGCGCTTTGGAATCGTGTTCTCCGGAATTTCGTCGAGCGGTCTTCGTGAGAGCTGCTGTCGGCTTGCGAATATGCTTTCCATCCAACGCAGTGCCGCGAGCCAGGGGCTGTTGGCGGAACTGCTGTCGTAATCGAGAGCCATGGCGAGCGGACGCACATTTTTCGTACAGCGGCCGACCTGTTTATCCACCGCCTGCCAGCGCAAATCCAACTGACTGAAGGGTTTTTCGCACAGGCGCCTGCCAATAATGAGTAGCTTTTCCCTTGGCATTATCCCGAAAGCCTGGCGCCGCACCAGACCGAAGGGGGTGGGGTCTTCGAGGGTATCGTCCACATACAGCAAGACCAGCCGAGAAAGTCGTCAAAATCGGGCAGGCCGTAGAGTGTGAGCTTCTCAGCTTCAGAGAGGATGGTCAGTCGCTTGCTAGGGTCACCACGCATGCAGGCTTTCCCATGAGACTAAAGAAGTTACAGTTGGAGAACCCAAATGGTTTCTGTGCATGTCGCTCGGAAAGCGCCGCTTAACTCATACACCAAGCGGCAGATACAGGGTCATAGGGTTATCGCGGCATGGCTTAAATCCGTAATGCTCGTAGAATGCCTTGGCCTTCTCTCCCTTTGCATCGACCACAAGCGCGTAAGCGGCCACATGCTTCCGGGCCTCAAGACACCGTTCAACCGCGCAGCCAATCAGGAGGCGCCCCAGTCCGCGACCGTGATAAGCCGCATGCACAGCCAAACGTCCCATGCGAAAGCAAGGCACCGGATAGCGCGGTAGTTTTTGCCGTGTACGCTCATCGAGAGAGATGGCATCGATTTGAGCGGCGCTCAAACAGTAGTAGCCCAGTATGGCGCCGGGGGTGTCCGTGTCAACCAATACCCGTACGACGGTAATTCCTTTCCTGCTCTGCTGAAAAGCAAAACGCCGAAGGTACTCGTCAAGTTCGCCGACACCAGAGATGAAAGTCTGACGGTCATGGCGGTCTGGATCGAGAAATTGCTCTTCAAGCACGCTTCACCTCACGCGCGGCGTTCATCGCGTTTTGTAGAGCCGTATTGGGCATGAAGGCCCCTTTGAGCGCCGTCGTGAGTTCATCGAAATCCTGTGCCGTCATCGTGATGCGAGATTCTCGGTCCAACAGTTCGCGCGCTTTCTCTTTGGCCGCCATGCGCACGAACGCGGCCATCGTGGTGCCCATCAAGGCGGCAGCGCGAGAAACAATATCCTTTTCTTCCGCATCCATCTTCAAATCAAAGCGAGCAACAGCAGGCATTATACCCTCCCTACGATACGGTAAATTTCAGTATACGGTATTTTACCGTATACTATCCGAAGAGACAAGTGTCATGAAGCTAAAATCCACAGGTTTATGATACACTGAACAAGCGACTGCCAAAGTGACAGATTTTCGCTTGTTTACAGCACCGTTGTCCACTGTCACATAAACGAACGTTCAGGTGACACAATGTTGATCGGCTATATGCGCGTTTCCAAAGCTGACGGTTCCCAAGTTCTCGACATGCAACGTGATGCGTTGCTGGCCGCAGGCATAAATCCCGACCACGTTTATGAAGACATGGCATCGGGGAGCCTGGAAGCACGGCCAGGCCTTGCCGCTTGCCTGAAAGCGCTGAGGGACGGAGATACGCTTGTGGTATGGAAACTTGATCGTCTCGGTCGTAATTTGCGCCACCTGATCAATACGGTGCACGAGCTGTCCGGCAGAGGCGTCGGCTTCAAGGTACTAACCGGACAGGGAGCGTCGATCAACACCTCGACGCCGGAAGGCAAACTGGTGTTTGGCATCTTCGCAGCACTGGCCGAATTTGAACGGGAACTGGTTTCGGAGCGTACCAAGGTTGGTTTGGCGTCGGCCCGTGCGCGCGGACGAAATGGTGGTGGCCAGTACAAGATGACGCCGGCCAAATTACGTTTGGCAATGGCTGCCATGGGTCAACCGGAGACGGTTGTGAGCGATCTTTGCAAGGAATTAGGTGTCTCCCGCCAGACACTTTATCGGCATGTTGGGCCAGACGGTTCACTGCGTAGCGACGGGTTGAAGTTAATCGGACGATAAAAAATTATTAACTTCAATCAGTTAAAGATTTCGCGGTTTTGGGCTTAAAACCCCGGACTGGATTTTTGGGAGATGTCAAACCCATCGAATTGACCCTCCTCTAGTTCAATAACGAGAAGGACTCGTCAGGATTTAAACAATTCTTGGTAAAATCAGACATTTCTGTTTGTTTACAACACCCCGTAAGATCAATGGTGTTATCCTGCGCCACTTCGACGATATGAGAAAAGGCCGGGAAGAAGGTTTTTCGGCGGGAAGACTAAGGGCACACCCGGGCAAAGGACCTTGACAGAGGGTGGGAATATGTATATACATACATCTACTCCTGAGGCAAAGGACTGTATTGTGACATCTTCGACATATCCCTGCTTGTGTGCAATGATCCGGAAAGCCGACCGCATCGTCACACGAAATTATGAGAAGCACTTAAAATCCTGCGGGCTCAAGGTAACTCAGTTGAGCATGCTGGCAAAGATCTCGAGAAATCCCTCCATCACCGCGTCCGAGTTGGCGCAATCCCTGCGCATGGACCAGACCACAGTCAGCAGGAATTTGCTGGTTCTTGAAAAGTCGGGCTATGTCCGGCTTGAGGAAGAGGCGACGGATCGAAGGATCAAAAGAATCCAGATTGCCGAGGCCGGGGTATCCAAGATAAACGAGGCCTTACCGTTGTGGGAGAAAGCCCAGCAGGAAATGGAAGGTATTCTAGGTAGAGACAATATTGATGAGATGCTGAAGATCCTGAGGACATTGAGCAGGAGGGGATAATTTTTTACAAATCAGCATGTATATACATGCTAATTTCCCGCTGGGAGAAAACCGATGCCGGTTACCTCGGATATCAAGGATTTCGCGTTCGACATTGGTTACGCCGAAGTCGCCATCACGTCGGCGGCAATCTATGAGCCTTTCAAGCTTAATCCCCGGTGCGGTATCGTTTTCAATACCTTTTTAAACTCAGGACGGCCGCCCACTTATAACAAGCCATATTCCACCGGAAACAAGGGAAAAGACGGGAACCTATATTCATGGGTGCGATGCGTGTCAGGGAGCATGCCCACGGAATTCGAAGAAGCTGAAAGCAAAGTATCCGGAGGAATTGGCGGCGGGAAGGCCAAAAATATTTTGGAATTAAGCAGGAGAAGAGAAACTGTCGAGTCCTGTCGTAGGAGAAATAGAGGAGGCGCCGGGGTGTCTCGCCGTCTCTTAATGACGAAGCTTAACCTGTTGCGTGGAAGTGAGAGCCGGATTCTTTGGAGAAAAAAATGGTTGAACTTTTTTTTGAAGACTTCGCGGTGGGCCAGACCTTCGGCTCCGGCCGCCGCAAGATAGAGGCTGAGGATATCAAACGGTTTGCTGCCGAATTCGATCCCCAGCCTTTTCACCTCGACGAAGAAGCTGCAAGGGGCTCACTATTCGGGGGGCTGGCGGCCAGTGGCTGGCATACGGCGGCGCTCACCATGCGGCTTCTGGTCGAGAGCGATTTCCAGCCTGCGGGCGGTCGCATCGGCGCAAGCTTTGACGAGTTGCGCTGGCCTCAGCCTGTTCGACCCGGAGACGAGTTGCGCGTCGAGACGGAAATCCTCGAGATAAAGGCGTCTAAGTCCAAGCCGGAAATTGGCTTTATAAAGGTCAAGGTAACCACGCTCAACCAGGCGGAAAGGGCAGTTCAGGAATACATCGCCAACCTGGTGGTACAGCGACGGCAAAAGGGTGTGAGAAAGCCTGTTTTAAGGGATGCACGCGAGGGTTGAAAAAATGGTCGGGTGAGCAGAAGTATACCCACTAAGAGCAAAGGATGCAAAAATGGCTGTATGGCATAAAACCGGATGCGTGTTGTGCACTCAGAACTGCGGCCTGGAGGTACTGGTAGAAGACGGGCGCATGGTAAAAGTGCGCCCTGACAGGGAGAATCCCAGAAGCCGGGGATACGTTTGTCGCAAGGGTCTAAACGTCATCAATCACCAGTACCCCGAAGATCGGTTGAGGGTTCCGTTAAAGCGGACGAGCAACGGGTTCGAACCCATTTCCCGGGAGCAGGCCATCGAGGAGATCGCCCGAAAAATCCGAGAAATTGTCGATCGAAATGGTCCGAGGAGTCTTGCCTACATGGGGGGAGGAGCGCAGGGGGGGTGGCTTGAAGCGGCCTTTGGCGTGAATCTTTTACGGGCGATGGGCTCTCAGTACTATTATTCTTCGGCCGGCCAGGAGTTCAGCGGTCTTTTCTGGGTGTGCGGCCGGCTGTTCGGAAAGCAGTACCTTGTTAGCATGCCCGATGAGGAGGCGAGCGAGATCCTGGTTGCGTGGGGATGGAACGGCATGCAGAGCCATCAGATGCCCCGGGCGCCGAAGGTGCTCATGGAATTTTCCAAAGACCCGGATCGACTGCTTGTGGTGATCGATCCCCGGCTAAGCGAGACGGCCAAAGCAGCCAACATTCACCTTGCGGTGCGGCCGGGAGCCGATTCGCTGCTCATGAAGGCGATGATTTCCATCATCTTGGAAAAGGGCTGGGAAGCCAAGGACTTTTTAGAAGAGCATGTTTTGGGCTGGGATAAGATCAAACCCTGGTTTGAAGGATTCGATGCAAAAGGGGCTCTCGATGTTTGCCGGCTCGACTACGAAAAGACTCGGGACCTGTGCCGGCTGTTAACGAGCAGGCGGTGGTGCGTCCATCCCGATCTCGGTCTCTTCATGGGCCGCCACAGTACTCTTAACATGTACCTGCTCCACATCCTGGGGACCGTGTGCGGCATATACGGCAAGAGGGGCGGAAATGTATTCCCCGGCCTGGTGCTGCCGCTTGGTTTTCATGCGGAGGAACGAGACGAAAAGACCTGGCGTACGGTTTCAACGGGCATGCCGCCGGCGGCTGCCGGATCGTTTCCCCCCTCGGTCATGCCCGAAGAAATTCTAAGCGATCATCCCAAGAGGTTGCGCGCGGTTCTGGTCAGCGGAAGCAATCCTCTTCGCGCCTACCCCGATACGGCCGCCTATGAAAAGGCTTTCAGCGCACTGGAGCTTCTGGTCGTTAGCGATATCGCTATGACCGAAACCGCTCGGCTGGCCCATTACGTGCTGCCCTGCCGGACTTTTTACGAATCCTGGGATACCACGTTTGTTCCTTTAACTTTTCCCAAGGTCTACGTGCAATTGCGAGGACCCGTCGTGGACCCGCCGCAGTCCTGCCTGGAGGCCTCCCAGATTTATACTTTGCTTGCGGACGAGCTGGGGTTGATTCCCGCAATTCCCGAGGAACTGGAGCAGGCGGCGCGGGGAAACCGGCTTGCGTTTGCAGGCAAACTGCTAGCGTGGGCAAAGGCGAATCCGGCGGTTTCCAAGATCATGCCCATGGTTCTTTCCAAAACCCTTGGCAAAGTGTGGGACAGTGCTTCCAAGGCGGCGTTTTGGGGAATGCTTATGACGGCGCCCGCCGCGTTTCGCGCCAATGCCGAAAGAGCGGGCTTTAGGCAGGGGCTGGACCAGGGGGAGCGGCTTTTTCAAGCCATTCTCGATAATCCTCAAGGGCTTTGGATCGGAGAAGCCGATCCGGATAACAACCTCGCCAGTCTTCAGACAGCTTCAAAGAAGATAGAAATCTACATCCCGGAGTTGGAGGATTTTGCCAGAACTCTAAATGGTTCCAGCGAAGATAGAGATTTGCGGATGCCTCGGGAGTTGCCGTTTGTCCTTAATGCGGGCAGGCATACGAGATATAACGCCAACACGATGATGAGAAATCCGGAGTGGAACAAGGGAAAGCGGGCCTGCACGATCGCGGTGCATCCAGAGGACGCGCAGTCCTTGGGTCTGCAGGACGGTCAAAACGTAAGAGTAACAACCAAGGGGGGAAGCGTGGTCGGGGAATTGGAGGTAAGCGATGAAGTGAGGCAGGGGATGGTGCTTATTCCACATGGGTTTGGCCTGATGTGCGGGGAGGGTTGTTATGGCGTCAATGTCAATTACCTAACCCAAAGCACACACCGCGACACGCTCGGAACACCGATGCATCGCTTTATCCCATGCCGTGTTGAAGCGGCTTAAAGGGGGGCAGATGTATTCGAGGGTGGGGTGGAATACGAAGGAGGAGGGGGCGTTTAGTTTCGACTCGTTTAGCTGCCGCGCAGGCGGAAGAGGCTTTTGATCGAAAAATCGGCTATACTGGAATGTGCCTCTACCCCTTTGCCAAAGGGGGGGTACTCGTGCTATAGGAACTGTAGGGAGATCAGGCCGGCCGGGAATCTGCGCCAATGTGGAAGGAAGATTGGAGGGCCAATTCCAGCCTCTGTTTAGAAAAGGACCGTTTTGTCCAGAGCATCTATTAACGTGCATCAGGAGTGAAATCATGTCCGAACCCAATGTGATCGTGGAAAAAGAAGGTAACATCGGCTTTCTTACTCTTAATCGGCCTCAGGATGCCAATACCTTTAATGCCGCTTTTGCCCGGGAACTCAATGACGGGCTCGTAAAGCTGGATGAGGACCCTGATGTCAGGGTAATCGTGATCCGTGCAAACGGGAAGCATTTTTCCACGGGCATTGCCCTCACCGAATTTAAGGATAAGACCCCCAAGGAGTATGGGGAGTTTATCCTCAAAATGGACGAACACAACCACACCATTGCCCATTTGAAAAAGCCCGTCATCGCCTCGGTGAAGGGTTATTGCCTGGCAAACGGCGCCGGGCTTGCCTTTGCCTGCGATCTCACGGTGGCCGCGGAAGATTCCAAGTTTGGAACAACCGCCATAAACGTGGGGCTCATTTGTCTTGGCCCGGCGGCGCCACTGGCCCGGTTGGTGGGGCGTAAAAAAGTCCTCGAGATGGTGTTGACCGGAGATATGATTTCGGCCCAGGAAGCCATGGGGTTGGGTCTCGTTAACAAGGTGGTCCCGAAAGAGCAATTGGAGGAAGCCACCATGGAGCTGGCCCATAAGCTGGCCGCCAAAAGCCCTCTAGCCTTGCAGGCGGGCAAAAAGGGAATCTACCAGATGGCCGATATGCCCTACGAAAAGGGGTTGGATATGCTTAGCATGCTCTTTGCCTCCCTTTGCTGCACAGAAGACGCCGAAGCGGGGGTGAGGGCGTTTTTGGAAAAAAAGGCCCCCGAATGGCAGGGCCGCTAATAACAACAGCGAGGATAAAAGACATGAGCATCGATGAGACTATGGAGGCGCACGGTTTCAGACTCTCCGCGGGTTGCTCGGGCGAAGCCTCCTATACGAAATTTGTCCAGAGCCACGGCAAGCGGGCTTACGTAAACGTTACAAATAGTGGCGGAGACGGTTTTCCCACTTCGCTCGACGATCCGGTGACGGTGGCGGTCTATGATTTAAAATCCGGAGACGAACTGGCCCCGGGACAAAGCTTTAAATCGCTTTCCGCCTACCTGGACTCTATCGGGAAATGACCGGAAAACGGCTCACAGCCAGGAAGCTTAGTAGTTCAAAGGGGAGTCGGTCCAATGCGGAATATCCTCATAGTTTCGGGGGCGATTTTGCTGGTCGCGGGCCTTATTTGGCCCTGGCTTGCGAGATTGCCTTTGGGCCGGCTTCCCGGAGACATCGTTATCGATCGGCCTAACCTAAAGGTTTATATACCCATCACCACGATGATCATCGTGAGCCTGGTAATTTCCCTTTTGCTCAGGATATTTCGTAAATAGCCGCTTTCCATTGTAGAACCCGCTCGATTCGCCGGCAATATTGTTGATTTAGGCTCACGCGAAGACGCGAAGGCGCGAAAAAAGAGATCAAGGAAACACAATAGGAAAGGTGTCCGGGTTCATCTGAGCGATCCAGGCTTGAATTAGCCACCCAAGACCAGTGCGAAATCGCACTTTTTCCGGGTTCCATTTTCGCGGCTTCGCGTGGGACAAACAGAGCTTAAGTCAGTACTGCGATTCGCCGGAGGGCCTCGCGCAAAGTTTGCCTGGTGCAGGCAATGTTGATCCTGGTGAAACCCTCGCCGCCAGGACCAAAGAGATACCCATCGTCGAAAGCGACTCCGGCTCTATCAAGCATGAACATTTTCAGTTCTTCCCCGCTCAGCCCCAAATCTCTACAATCCAACCACACAAGATAGGTTCCTTCCGGTTTTATTACATTTATTCCCTTTATATTTTGATTTACAAAGTGAAGAAGGAAATCAAGATTATCCTGCAAGTAGTTTTTGACTTGCAGAAGCCATTCATCACCGAAATTATATGCGGCTTGCGTTGCAACCTGACCGAATATATTAGGCCTTAGCAGGTTAAGGCGTGTCATATAGTTATTGAAGATGTTTCCTAATTTTTTATTTGGGATGATTATATTTGCCGTTTGCAGTCCGGCGAGGTTAAACGTTTTACTTGCCGATGTGCATACAATTGTTTTTTGTGCAAAATAATCTGAAATATTAGCGAATACTGTTGTTGAAAATCCATTGAAGGTAATGTCTGCATGTATTTCATCTGAAACAACGATAATATTATTTTTAAGACATATATTACCTAGTTTAGTAAGTTCGTCTTTGGTCCATACTCGTCCAACAGGATTATGTGGATTACATAAAATAAACATTTTAACATTATATGTAGAAAATTTTTTTTCTAAATCATCATAATCAATTGTATATCGGCTATTAGACAGTTTAAGGCAATTATTAACAACACGTCGAGAATTATTTGCTATGGAATTAGCGAATGGATAGTATACAGGCGGCTGAATCGCAATGGCATCACCTTCATTAGTAAAGGCATTTATTATGCAGTTCAAGCCTGGAACGATGCCTGGAGAATGATAGATCCATTCTCTTTTCACCGACCATTTATAATGTGAGCCCATCCACGAAATTACAGAATCATAATAGGAATCAGGAGTTATCGAATAACCAAAGATTCCATGATCCGCAGTATTTTTCAATGCATCGATAACTTCCCGGGGAACTCTAAAATCCATATCCGCCACCCACAAGGGAAGAGCGTTCCGGGCTTTTTCACCTAGAAAAAGATGCGCACCGTTCCATTTAAAGGATGTTGAATCAAGTCTATCTATCGGCGTGTCGAAATTATATTTCATATTGGTTTATCCTGAAAAATAGATTGGCCAAAACAAGGGAAGTCATCAATAATGGTAATTGCCGCAGGGGGAATAGGGGTTTGGAGGCAGCGTGGAGTTTTTTTTGCGATTGCCATATTCGCCCGGCCTTTGCATAAATTTTGCAAATACTTTATTGAGTTTAACTAATAAGGGGTGTTTGGGATATAGCATTGAAAGAAGAATTTGGCCAAGACTTTAAAATTCGGGATGAAGCCGTTTTGCGAGAAGGGACGGAGTGTGGCAGCGATGGCTGAGAACAGTAGGTTTTGCAAGGCGTGGGACGCGTGCGGAAGGCGAGCCTATAGTCGGTGCCGGGCCGTATTTGTGATGGTACAGATAGTTGTTTTGTTTGCCGCATGCGGTGTTTCAGGAGCGATGATCCCGGCGGAGCAGGACAACCCGGCTACGGTCAAGATGGTTGACAATCCGGAACTGTCCTTCCAATCGTTGCAGACATGGAGGGACGATCTGGACGGATTGGAAAAGCGGCGGGTGATCCGAGTGCTGGTTGAATACAACAGGACGGATTTTTTTATCGTTCACGGCGAGCTTTACGGCTTCGAATACGAGCTTCTAAAACAGTATGAGTCCTTCCTCAACAGGCACCGCCCGGGGAAGTTGGGCATTCGAATGGTTTTTGTTCCCATGCCCTTAAGTCAAATAATACCGGCTCTTATAGCCGGGAAGGGAGACATTGCGGCAGCCGGGCTTACCATTACGCCTGAGCGGCAAAAGGAGGCGGCCTTTTCGGTCCCCTATATCGAGGGGGTCTCGGAGGTTGTGGTATCAAGCAGCAAGGCCGCCAGGATCGAGAAGCTGGAGCAGCTTAGCGGCCATAGGGTTTGGATCGTTCGAGGCAGCAGTCATGGGGAGCATCTTCGGGCTTTGAGCGCGGAGTTTGTTCAAAGAGGGCTAAAACCCATAGAGGTCGTGGAAGCGCCCAAGGAGTTCACGGAAGAAGATCTGTTGGAGATGGCCAATGCGGGTATTTACAGCAATATTGTTGTCGATTCCCGTACCGCCAATATCTGGGCGAAAGTTTTGCCAAAAATAGTCGTCCACAAAGACATGCGGGTCGCAAGCGAGGGGGAAATCGGTTGGGCGGTCAGGAAGGAAAACCCACAACTGCTTGCGAGCATAAACAGCTATATGCACCTGGACCGAAAGGGGGCCCTGGTACAGGCCGGAAAGCTTGTTCAAGCTTATTACAAAAATACCCGGTGGGTTCAAAATCCCGAGGGCAATGCCTATTCTAAAAAACTGCGTCAATTTGCCATTTACTTCCGCTCATGCTGCAAAACCTATGGTTATGACTGGCTGATGGCCGTAGCGCTGGCGTTTCAGGAGTCCCGTTTCAATGAGAGGCTGGTCAGCAAAAACGGAGCGGTGGGACTTATGCAAGTGCTTCCCGGGACGGCGGCTGAAATGGGATTTCGGAAGCTAAAGCAGCCCAGGGAAAATATTTCCGCCGGGGTTTGCTACCTGGACCAGGTGGAGCACACCTATTTTATAGATCCCGCGATTGCCCCGGACCAGAGGGCGTATTTCCTGTTGGCCTCTTACAATGCCGGACCCAACAGGGTGAACCGGTTGCGCAAGATCGCCTCCAAAATGGGTCTTAATCCCAATATCTGGTTTGGAAACGTAGAGTTTGCCGCTTTAAACGCCATGGGCGGGGGTGTTCTAAATTATGTAGCAAACATTAAGAAATACTATATCGTCTATAGAATGTCCCATGAGTTGGAAAAAAGGCGAGCCCAAATGATAGAGGAGATGAAAAAAAGCGCAAAATAAAGAAAATGGGTGAAAGGGCCGGGAATAGGCGCCTGAATATTTTTGCCGGTAAAATGTGAAGCTAAGAGGCAAAAATAGCGGGCATACCCCGGGAATTGCGCTCACGCGCTTAGGGCTTCACGGATCTTTGCGGCCAAATCATTTAGAGAAAACGGCTTTTGCAGGAATACGGCTCTATCATCTAGTTGCTCGAGATGGGCGATGGTATCGGCGGTATAGCCGGACATAAAAAGGGTTCTTATACCCGGCTTTATTTCTCTTATCTTTTTAGCCAGTTCTTTTCCGTTCATATTGGGCATTACAACGTCGGTAAAGAGCAGATCGATACGGGAGGCGTGTTTTTCAAAAAGGGCAATAGCCTGCCGGGGTTCACCGGCCTCGATGACAATATAGCCAAGCTCTTCGAGCATGGTTTTAGCCATTTCTCGAATGCGGCCTTCGTCTTCGACAAGAAGCACGGTTTCTTTTCCGCCCTGGCTGCGGGGCTGCGGAACCGGCTCTGCTGAAGCTTCCGCCATACCGGTATGGCGGGGAAGGTAGAGTTTTGCTGTCGTTCCCAGGCCCGGTTCACTGTAGATGTTTACGAAGCCGCCATTTTGCTTGACGATGCCATAGACCGTGGCCAGTCCAAGGCCTGTTCCCTTGCCCTCCGGTTTTGTAGTAAAAAAAGGTTCGAAGACGTGTTGGAGGGTCTTCTCATCGATTCCGTAGCCCGTATCGCTTACCGCGATCAAAACGAAATCGCCGGGTTTAAAATCGAGGTGTCTTTGACCAAAATCGCTGTCCAGGGTTACGTTGAAAGTTTCCACTAAGAGCTTACCGCCCAGAGGCATGGCGTCCCTGGAGTTAACCGCCAGATTTGCAAGAACCTGGTCTATCTGGGCAGGGTCCATGTATACGGGCCACAATCCTTCGCAGAGTTTCAAAACGAGCTCGATATCTTCGCCAATAATGCGGGTGAGCAAACGCTCCATGTTTTTTGTCTGCTCGTTCAGGTCTATGATACGGGGGGCTATCGTCTGTTTGCGGGAAAATGCGAGCAGTTGCCGCGTGAGATCGGCCGAACGTCTGGCCGCCGCCTGCACGGCCGTAAGGGGTTTAACCATGGGGTCGAGAGGTTTTAACTTCGAGAGGATCAATTCCGAGTAGCCCAAGATAACGCTTAGCATGTTGTTAAAGTCGTGGGCCACACCGCCGGCCAGCCGTCCCACGGCTTCCAGCTTTTGGGCCTGGCGGAGCTGTTCTTCAAGTTTTTTCCGCTCGGTTATGTCTTCTTTGACCGCTACATAATGAGTAATGATGTCTTGGCCGTTTCTTACCGGGGCAATCGTGGCTTTTTCCCAGAACAACTCGCCGCTTTTTTTGCGGTTGA
Source organism: Deltaproteobacteria bacterium (assembly GCA_021780695.1). Lineage (GTDB taxonomy): Bacteria > Desulfobacterota > Syntrophobacteria > Syntrophobacterales > Syntrophobacteraceae > SbD1. Next base: position 58,610 of record JAJXYD010000026.1, on the reverse strand, counting down.
GGAACTCTCCCTGCCATACGCCGCCGGACCCGATTGTATGCCACAGCTCTTTATAAGTTTCGGACGGGGTTTGGCCCGATTTAAGAATGCGTGTGGCGCGGCCCATGACTTCAGTATAAGAGTATCCGGTCGCTTGTGTAAATTTGGCGTTTACAAACTCTATTTTTCCCGCAACGTCGGTGATAACAATGGATACAGGGCTTTGTTCGATGGCCTGGGAGAGCTTGCGAATGGATTCTTCGGCCTGCCTTCGCTCGGTTATATCCTCGGAAATGCCCAGGACGTATTGGGGGGTACCCGTTTCGTCAAGGAGCGCCATTTTTTGGGTGTGCATGAATCTTTTTTGATTGTTTCTATTAAGAATGAACTCTTCGGGAACGTCCAGGGTTTTTCCGCTCTCGATCACCCGGAGATCCTGGGCCTCAAAGACGCGGGCAATCCCTTCGGGGAAGAACTCGGAAGCGGTTTTGCCCAGAAGCTGTTGACGCGTATATCCCAGGAAATGTTCTCCCGCGCTGTTAAACCGAACGTACTTAAGCGTTTTGGCATCCTTTACGTAAATCATGTTGGGAATATGTTCGAAAATCTTATCCAGGAATTGCTCGTTTTCACGCAGATCGCGATAGCTTAGCAGTATACTGAGGGCGTCGGCCAAACGCCTGCCGATCGCTTCGAGCAATCTTTTCTCTTCTCTTGTCCACGGGCGGGCGTAATCGCATTGTTGGACGCCGAATTCCCAGGGACTTCCCGTTTGGGGATAGATAGCCATGGACATATAGCTTTTTACGAGGAAGCGTTCCAAAAGATCGGCGCGCGGTTTATAGGGCGAACCCGGACCGAAGATTACCGGACCATCGGAGGTCAGTAAAATGCGGTCGTTTTGTGACACCGCGCTGTCCATGGCGATAGGGCAATGTGGAACCCATAGGCCCTGATATTGCGGCTTCCGGCTCTCCATGGGGATGGTCCAGGTCTTGGCCTCGGGGTCGCAGGGGTACTTTAGAAATGCCCGGTCGCACTCAAATATGGCCAAAACGACGTCGAGCAGATCTTTCATCATCTTCTCAGGACTATCGGCACCCTGGATCGCGCGGTTAACTATGTCCATGCTTTCAAAGAACTTAAGATTGCAGAGCCTTTCCTGCTCGGCCTGTTTGCGATCAGTGATGTCGACAAGGGCGCTTACAATGCCGGCAAGGTTTCCTTGGGCATCAAAAAACGCGGCCTTGTTAATAACCACGTCATGGTGGCGGCCGTCGGGAAAAATGTTGCCGAATTCATACGTCGTCTTTATGCCCGGCCGGGTGATCAGCTCCAAATCGGCCCGGCGATGCACATCGGCTATATCTTCCGGGGCCAGGGCCGGCAGGGCCTTACCAACGATCTCATCTCTTTTTACTCCAAGAAATGATTCGAAGGCCGTATTGCATCCCAGATACAATCCCTTGCCGTCCTTGTAGGAAACGGGCACGGGAATGGAATCGAGGAGTTGCTGAAAAAAATCGAGTTGTTCTTTTAGCCGGTTTTCGATGCGCTTACGTTCCGTGATATCCCTAAAGACGATTATGGCACCACCGGCGGAGCCGTCCTTATTGAGAGGTGCGGCTACATAAGCGACGGGAAAGAGAGAGCCGTCCTTTCGCAGGAAAATATCCTCTTCAATCCTGCAGGTTTCCCCCGTATCGACAACGTTTAAAACAGGGCAAAAGTCGGCGCCATCCCCCTGTGCGGGCTTGTGGCGATGGAAAACGTCATGGGCCGAGCGGCAAAGCAATTCCGCCTGGTTCCATCCAAGCAGCCGTTCCGCCTCCTGATTCAGGAAGACAACCTCGCCCGCCTTGTCAACCACGTAGACGCCTTCCCCCATGCCGGTGGCGATATCGCGTATGGTCTGCTCGCTTTCCTGGAGTTTCGTCATCATTTGGGCAATATTGACGCTCAGGAAGGCGAATTCCTCGATACCTTCATAGCTCGGTTTTTTGCCTGCGCGAATGTCGTCGATGATTTTTCGAACAGGCATTTTGACGGCCCTATCAAAAAAAAAGAGGAGAAGGGCGGCCGAAAAAAACAAAAACAGTTCGGTAAAAAGGTAAGCGGTGCGGACGGTGGATTTAAGATAAGTAAACTGGGAGGCGTTCTCATCTATTATGATTTTCCATGACCAGGGTTTAAAGCGCACGGAGGTCTCATAATAGTCGGAGTTGCCGCTACGCTTTAGGCTGCCAGCGGCGTCAACCTTTGTCCATAAGCGATGTCCGTAGGGTTTGTGAGGGCATTTGGGCAAAAAGATCTTTTTGCCTTTACTGGAAACGATTTGGCCCCAGAGGCCGTTTTCACACATAAACTTTTGGATATCCGCGATCGTTTCGGCCTTTTGGGTGGTAACCGCCTCGTTGTCGCCGTTAAGGCCTCTTTTGGATAATCTCTCGAAATTCGTTTCACAGATATCACGGATTTCATGGGAGGATGCCGATAGAGACTGATCGATTTGCCTGGCGGCAAAATCGGATAAAAGACGAAGATTAAAATAATAGAGACATATTCCCAAAACGAGGATAGTGAGCAGAAGATGTATAGTGACCCTCGATGTAAGGGTGCGGCCTATTTTCCAGCTCCAAGGCTTCATGGGTAAATCGGACTCCATTTCGGGGTTCCTATCGTTACGACAGGGACCGTTTTTTCCAACCGAACCTCGTGAGAGTGTTTGCGGCAGCAATTGTTTTGTTTGGCGTGGACAAAGTATACCCGCAGTGCCGATTCTCGTTTGAGGACTCAATGAGAGCGGAAAATAAGGCCGCAAAAGTCAGGGGCGTTTTCAAAGATTTAAACAGCCTGTTAGGAGAAGGCATGCCGCGGGGTTATTTTACCATCCTTTTCGAGGCGAAACACCCGGCCTCTCCATTCCACCCGGTTGCCAAAGAGTGCGGCCGCCCAGATCAAAAGGCCCAAGAAGTCTCTAAACGGAACCAAAGGCAAAAAATGTTTGAGAATATCGTCTTGCATACGTCTTACCCCGACCATCCAGGCCATGAAAAGCCGTAGTGCGACAGCGACGGCAAAAACGATCAGGCCGAAGCGCGAAAAGCCGCAGGAGGCGAAAAAGAAAAAGGAAAGCGCGGTTCCATTGGTAATGACCGAACCGGTATGTCCCAAGGGAGCGCAAGCCCGAATACCCCTTTGCCACCTCAGCTGATGTTTTAAAAAGCCGGCGGTGGTGAGTCTGGAAAGGACCGTTTCGACCACGCATTTGGAGAGCTTCACGGGGAAACCGGCTTTGTAGACCAGGTTTCCGAGCATGTAGTCGTCGGCGAGGTAGGGGGCAATGGCAGGAAATCCGCCTATGGCCTGGAGAGTTTTTTTAGTGAGAGCGATACAGGCTCCGAAGGCAAAGGAAATCCCGCCTCCCATTTGAGCGACGAAAACCCCGGGGGCAAAGTCGGAGGAAATGCCCAGGGCCTCGAATGTGGAGGCTAATCCGGGGGCTTCTCCGGCCCGGTACAAACAGGTAAGAAGGCCCTGTCCAAGACCTAGAAGCTCCTGTGAAATTTGGGAGATGAAGCCGGGGCCGACCCGGATGTCGCTATCCAGCATCAGAAGGGTCTCATAGGAAGCCTGGGAAAGCATATTGTTGAGGCTGTTGACCTTGGGGTTGGGGCCAATCTTTTCACTGCTTACAACCAGCTTTACGGCCACATCGGGGAAGTCGGCTTTGAGCTTATTTACCACGAGAATGGAGGAATCGGCGGGATCGGCCACTCCAAAGATGATTTCAAATTGCGGATAATCCTGTCGGCAAAGGGATGCGTAGTTTTGGCAGGCTCTAAAATCGGCACCGCAAAGAGGCACCAGGAGTGAAACCGGGGGCTTAAGAGCTGCCGGCGTCGATCCCGTTGGTGGAATGGAGGTATCCAGGAACTGCTTTTGCTTGCCCGTTTTGCCGAAAAACCTCTCCGCGGCGATAATGGCGACAAAGTAATAGCAGACCGATGCCATGGTGAGTGCGCCGAAAACGACCTCAAGGCTTTTGCGGGCCATAGCCAAAGACAGTGAAATGCCCTCGGGGAGGCAGACAAGCCCAACGCCGCAGCAAATAAGAAGGGTTCCCCCCCAACGAAGGCGGTCGACTTTTTCGGCTAAAAAAATTTTAGCTCCAAGAACGGTCACGACATAGACAATTGCAGTTGCGGGCACCACAAAGCTTAAATTTGCCCAGGACAGTACGGCCAGAAAAGAAAAGAAACTTACCGCCAGGCAAGCTACTCCAAGGATAAAGTTAACATTGAAGGCGGTTTGTTTAATCGAGGCCCAAATCTGTCCCTTAGCAAGGGCGGATACGTCTCCAACCTGCTTCATTCCCTTTGTCAGAAATACGTCCCCGGCGGCATTGGAAAAGACCACCACCAGGATCATAAGCGCGGTCAGCATGCGGTTTCCCCTTGCGGCAACCCGGCCTTTTCGACGGCCATTTCGGTCGAAACGCTCTTTTGAGCTCCGGACAGGGACACAAGTCCCACGCCGAAGACAATCAGGATGGAGCCCAGCCACCTGGTGGAGGAAACCGATTCGTGCAAAAAGTGTTTTCCGGTGAAAACATCGAGGATATAAACCGCGGCGGTTATGGGGACAACGTAGCTGAGATCCGACCAGGAAACGGCGGAAAGAAAGCAGACGAAATAGACGATCAATAAAACGATGCCTGCCCAGATGAAGGGATTTTTCAGGGCGTAGGCAAGCATTACAAGCGAAAACCCGTTTTGAAAGGCCGGCATGGCGGCTATGATTTTCATCCCCTGGCTTAGCAGGGTATTTGCCACTGCCTGGGCAATGACGGCAAGGGAGACTACTATGGCTGTTTTCATATCTGTTTATCCAAGTCGCGGTAGGTGGAAAGTCTTACCTGCGACCGAGCGATTTTGTGTCGCACTTCGGGGTGAATCAAAATGGACAACTCCCTAGAGCACTGCACGCGCCGGGCATCGGCTTTACCGTCCGCCTCGCGGGGCAGGGCGGGGTGAAGATAGAGTTCGGAGGTTCCCTCCCGGAGGTTGTCGAGAAGCCGCAGCACATATTGAAGGCTCATGTGGCCGGTCATAAGATTGCCGTAAACGGTCCTGGGAAAGATAAAGCCCCTAGAGCTCAAAATCCTTTTCATTCTCCGGGTTAAGAGCTTAAAAACAACGGCATAGGCGCCACTCTTAACGGGCGAAGGCAAAAAGGGAAGGGCAGAGAAAAAATTGTCCGCCGGCACCCGAATCCTCTTTATTCCGTAGGCTTTTGCAATTTCAACTATTGCATCGAGCACTACGGGATGGACGTGCATGTGGCAGTGGCTGTCGACATGAGAAAAATCGAGTCCAGTGCGGGCAAATTTTTCAAATTGAGCGGCTATTTCTTTTACAATCTCTTTTCTTGCGCCCGGGGAGAAAAAATAGTTTAAACCCGCCACGCCCGGATCGACCGGGAAACGCCCCTCTTTTCCCACAACATGCGGGAGCCGAACGGGAGGGAGAACCGGGCGGCCGCATGCACAGGTTACATGCAGTCCCACCGCGAGACCGGGGTTTTCCCCGGCCAATTGGACCGCCTGCTCAAAAGCCTCGCCCGAAACCATAAGGCTGGTGCTGGTAAGAATCCCGTGCCGGTAGGCAAGGATAACGGCATCGTTAACTTCCTGTGATATGCCGAAATCATCGCCATTTACTATAAGGCGGCGAAGTGTCATTACATCGTCTTTTCAAAGGCGTTTCCGGAAAATTTTTTCCGCCGCGCCCGAAGGCTGAGGTAATCACGGGCTTCCTGGTAGAGGCGCTTTCGCTCCTGGTTATCGAAAATAGCCCGTCGAACGATTCTGTATATCACTTTGGGCCTGAAATAGTAGGCACCGTAAAAATATTCGACCGCATCGACGATCTCCTGCCTGCTCAGCCAGGGGTATTCGTAGTTTGCCATCTGGTGGCCGAGTTCGTCGGACATATCGTCTTCGGTAAGAAAACCGTTGGCTTGCAGATACTGGTAGAACTCCGTACCCGGATAGGGGTGGGCCAGGGAGACCTGGATCGTTTCCGGGTCCAGCTTTTTGGCGAACTCTATGGTTTGTTTTATCGTCTCTTTGGTTTCTCCCGGAAGGCCGATCATGAAGTCACCATGGACGGTAATTCCAAGTTCCCGGCAGTTTTTCATAAAGGTGAGGGACTGTTGGACCGTGATGCCTTTTTTCATGTTATCCAGAACTTGCTGGACTCCGGATTCGAATCCCACGACGAGGAGCCGGCAGCCGGCTTCCTTCATGGCTTTTAGCATATCGTAGTCGGCATGGACGCGGCTATTGCACGACCAGGTAAAATTTAGCGGTTTTAGCTGCTTGCACAGTTCGATGACACGGCTTTTGCCCCACGCCCAGGTGTCGTCGTCAAAGAAGATTTCCTTAACTTCGGGAAATATCTCGAGAGCGTGTTTTACTTCGGCAACAACCGATTGATTGCTTCGGACCCGCCAGGGATGCCCGGTGAAAGTCTGGGGCCACAGGCAGTATATGCACCTGGCCGGGCAGCCGCGGGAAGTGTAAAAGGCAAGATAGGGATGTTTCAGGAAAGGGATATTGTATTTGGTCGGATCGAGATCGCGCCTGTAGATATCGACTATGGAGGGCAGGGCGTCCAGGTCTTCGATCAGAGGCCGGTCGGGAGTGTGGATGATTTTGCCGTTTTCCCTGTAGCTTACTCCGTCGATCTTACTTAGCTCTTTTCCGGCGGCGAACTCGGCAACCGTGTAGTCGAACTCCTTTCGTGCAATGAAGTCGATAGCCGGTGAGGCATTGAGCGCGAGTTCGGGTTGAACGGAAACGGGCGGGCCCACAAAGGCTATTTTTATGCCGGGGTTGACGGCCTTAATCTTTTCGATAAGGCTCACGTCGTTGTAGAAGCCGGGTTTGCTCGTAAATAACACCAGGAATTCATAGTCTTTAGCAATTTCGACGGTTTGCTCAGGACTAACACCGTGTGGGGAAGCATCGAGGAGCCTGCTATTTTCTATCAGCCCGGCAGCATATCCGAGCCAAACAGGGTACCAGTAAGAGGCAATCTCACGGCGGGCGGGCCAACGCGCGCCGGCACCCCCGTCAAATTTTTCAAAAGACGGGGGATTGAGGAGCAAGGTCTTCATCATATCGGGGTCGTCTCCTTGGGTTTCATACGCGAAGAAGCTATAAAGGAAGAATATGGCCGGGGGGGGAGGCCAGGAAATTTGATTCTACTTGTCCCCCCGCGGCCTTACGCTGGATTTTTAACCGCATTCGACCGTTTCACTGATACCCTTGCCCGCGGGCACCATCGGCAAAACGTTTTCTTCAGGGGGAACGATGCAGTTGACAAACGCCGGACCGGAACTGTTTATGACCTCGGGAAGTCCCTTGACTACATCTTCCTGGGTTCTGAAGGTATAAGCAGGGATGCCGTAGGCCCTAGCCAGGATTTCGAAATCCGGGTGAAACTGGAAATGGGTTGCCATGTGGCGGCCCTGACAATAGTATTCCTGGAGCTGACGCACCATGCCGAGCGCGGAATTGTTAAAAAGAATTATTTTAACGTCAAGGCACTGTTCCATCATGGTGGCAAGTTCCTGGATGGTCATCTGGATACTGCCGTCACCGCTTACGAGGATGACTTTTTCCCCCATCGGTGCGGCCATGGCCGCACCGATGGCGGCCGGAAGTCCAAATCCCATGCATCCCAGCCCGCCCGAGGATACCAGGGTGCGCGGCTTTTTAAAGCGGTAGTACTGGGCTACCCACATCTGGTGCTGACCGACATCGGTAACGATGATGGCATCCCCCCTGGTGCAGTCGGAAAGCTGTTGGATAATAAACTGGGGTTTGAGGCTCGAATCGCCCTCGTAGGTAAGAGGATATTGGGCTTTAAGGGATTTTATCCTTTCGAGCCATTCGGAGCGGTCCACTTTTTCGAGCAGAGGCAGCAGCTCTTTTAAGATCATTTTAACGTCGCCCACAAGCGGGACATTGGTGGCGATAACTTTTCCGATTTCAGCCGGATCGATGTCTACGTGAACGACAGTGGCCCCAGGGGCAAAACTGTTGATGTTCATTACGACGCGATCGTCAAATCTGGCGCCAAGCGCGATCAGCAGGTCACATTCGGTTATGGCCAGGTTGGCGTAGCGGGTTCCGTGGAGGCCAAGCATTCCAAGGAAAAGCGGATGGTCACCGGGAAAGCCCGCAAGACCCATGAACGTATTGGTTACAGGGGCCGAGATGGCTTCGGCAAATTTTAAGAGCTCTTCGGAGGCGTTGGAGGCCAGAATGCCTCCGCCCGCGCAGATAATGGGCCTTTTAGCCTTCGCGGTAAGCTTTGCGATTTCGCTGATTTTGGACGGGTGGCCTTTGTAGGTAGGTTTATAGCCTCTAAGCTTAACCGAGGAAGGGTACTTGAAATTGATCCTGGCCTGGGCCACGTCCTTTGGAATATCAATCAGCACCGGTCCGGGGCGGCCGGTGGACGCGATATGAAAAGCGCTCTTTACCACCTGCGGCAGTTTTGCGGGATCCTTCAAAAGCCAGTTATGCTTGGTTATAGGCAGAGTAATGCCTGTGATATCCACCTCCTGAAAGGCATCGGTGCCGATCTGAATGGTGGGTACCTGGCCGGTGATCACCACAAGGGGCACCGAATCCATGTAAGCGTTTGCGATGCCCGTGACCAGGTTGGTGGCCCCGGGGCCCGAAGTGCCAATGCACACTCCGACCTTGCCCGAAACGCGCGCGTAGCCGTCGGCGGCATGGGCGCCTCCCTGTTCATGGCGCACCAGTACGTGCTTTATCCTGGTGGAGTGATACAGTGCGTCATAGAGCGGAAGGACTGCTCCGCCCGGATAACCGAAAACGATTTCGACATTTTCCCTTTCGAGGCACTCGAGAAGGGCCTCGCCTACTGTCATTTCCACTTCATCCCCCTCTGGAAAAATTTTCAACCGTTTTCGGCTTCACGTGTCTGAGCCAGGCTCAGGGCCACATATTTGCTTCCGCGAAGCATGGCTATCTTGCCCGTTCGAACCAGTTCCTTAATTCCGTATGGGCGAAGAGATTCCTCGAAGGCGTTGATCTTGCCCTCGGTCCCCGTGCACTCGAAAGTTATTGTCTTGCTGCCAAGGTCAACGACGCGGGCCCGGAATATGCCGGCAATGTGCATGATTTCAACTCTCTGGCCGGGGTCCGCCGTTACCTTGAGCATCACGAGTTCCCGATCCACATACTCATCATCGGTTATATTGCTGATTTTGATGACGTCTATGAGCTTGTGGAGCTGCTTTGTGACCTGCTCGATAAGGGGTTTGTCTCCTTCCACCACGATGGTCATGCGGGAGACATCGTCTCTATCCGTTCGGCCCACTGCAAGGCTGTCGATATTAAAACCCCGACGAGCGAAAAGGCCAGCTACGCGGGTCAGAACGCCGGGAGAATTTTCAACCAGTACCGCCAGGGTATGCTTCTCCATTTATTTTGAACCTCCGGCTGTATTTTAAAAAACATGTCGAATGACCAATATATCAATATTGACCGGTATTTTAAAGCGCAATAAACTCATAGCCCGCGAGCGGCTTATCTTAACCCGGTCCGGGTTAAGGAATTAACCGGAGAAAAGCAACGCAAGGCATTTCGCACGATCCTTAACTTTAGATTGATATCACAAGGGAGACTTGATTGGAATACAGCAAAGTAATCGACTTCTTTTTTGAATTAGGAATGTTAAAGAAAACGCCCCGTTCGGGCTTTCAGTTCCTGGGCTCCGGAGGGGAATCGGTGGCCGAGCATTCCTTCCGGGTGGCCATGATCGGTTTTGCTCTTTCGCGAATGGATTCGGACATCGATACGTGCAAGGTCATTTGCATGAGCCTTGTCCACGATCTGCCGGAGGCGCGAACCGGGGACCAAAACTATGTGAACAAGAGATACGTTGCAGTCGACGAGGAGAGCGCCATGGCCGACCTGGCGGCCTCGCTCCCCTTTGGAGAAGAGCTCAAGAGCCTTTTAAAGGAATATAGGCAGTGCCAAAGCCCCGAGGCCATACTGGTCCACGACGCCGACCAACTCGAACTCATTGTCGAACTCAAGCAACAAAAAGATCTGGGAAACAGCTACGCGTCCAAGTGGATTCATTTCGCCAGACAGCGTCTTCTCACTTCGAGGGCGCAAGAGATCTCCGAGCAGATCCTCGCCGCCGATTCAACAGACTGGTGGTTTAAGGGACACGACGAATGGTGGGGGAAAAAACACGGTAAAAAATAGCTTGGGGGAGAGGTTGAACCGATCAGCCTCCGGAGCTGAAAGCACGAGCAATTCGTCTATGTTCGAAAAAGCTTCGGCAAATGCGAAGGGGTGATCGCCCGCAGGTAGCGCGGCAGGCATTACAGGCTCAGAGAACAGCCCGGCATCGAAGTAGGTGGCTGAGCTGTCCTGAACGAAACTTGACTTGACAGTGGGGCAGGTCCCCCCCGGAAATTCGCTCATCGACCCGCAAGGCCCAACATGCGCATGCACTCAAAACAAAGTGCGGCGATAAGACCGGAGGCGGGTAGAGTAAGAATCCAGGCCGTGGCCATCTGTCCGGCAACTCCCCAGCGAACAGCCGATAAGCGCTTGGATGACCCGACCCCCAGGATGGAAGCCGAAATGACGTGGGTCGTGCTGATAGGGGCCCCAAAAAATGAAGATGCAAAAATAACTGCCGAAGCCGATGTCTCGGCCGAAAAACCGTGGATGGCGTCCAGATTGAAGATCTTATGGCCCATTGTCTTTATTATTCGCCAGCCGCCAATGGCCGTACCTAATCCCATGCACAGAGCGCACGCCAGTTTCACCCAGAAGGGGACCACCATTTTCGTGATCATGTGGTCGATAAAAAGCGCAAGGGTGATTAGCCCCATGGTCTTTTGTGCGTCATTGGTGCCGTGGCTGGTAGCCATAAGGGCCGCCGATACCAGCTGAAGTTTTCTAAAAGACTTATTTACCTTGCGGGGCGAGGATTTATGAAAAATCCATGAAAGCGACAACATAAGCAGGTAACCCGCTACAAATCCGGCCAAAGGCGACAGGGCAAGCGGCAGTATGACCTTGGCTAAAATAGAGTAAAAATTTACGGCCTTGGCTCCCGCATAGACAAAGGTCGCGCCTACCAGCCCACCGATCAGGGCGTGAGAAGACGAGGAGGGCAGTCCCAGATACCAGGTCAATATGTTCCACGCGATCGCACCAAAAAGGGCTGCAAGGGTTAAAGCCTGGCAGCCCCTGATCATGTCGGGGTGAACGATTCCGCCGCCCACGGTCTGCGCGACATGGGTGCCGATAAACGCACCGACCAGGTTTAATACTGCGGCCATCACCACCGCTGCCGCGGGCGAAAGCACCCGGGTGGAAACAACCGTTGCGATCGCGTTGGCCGAATCGTGTGCCCCGTTGGTAAAATCAAAGACCATGGCGACAACTATGACGACGATAAGGAAGAAGGGTATCTCAAGCATTCTTGAGCACGATCCCTTCAATGGATTTGGTCAACTGCCATGTCCTGTTAAAGAGCTTGTCGATACGGTCGTAGATTTGTGTCCACTTGATGATTTCCACTATATTGCCCGGCTCCGTTACGGGGTGATCATAGAGCTCCCCCAAACCGCTGACCAAAAGCATCTCACATTCCTTCTTCAAATGTTGAAGCTGGGCCACTGTGCCTGCAACCTCTTTTCCGTTTCCCAGGTGGCCCAGCATCACCCCGATGCCGGTAACCATTTCCCTTATATTCGATATAATTCTTTTGGCCTGAAAGCGTACTTCTTTTATTTCATAGACGCCAATCCGGTTGGAAACAGCCTGAATATGGTTAAGTATCGTTTCCTGCGAGGAGTTGATCTCATGGATGTCCTCGCGATCGATCGGGGTGATGAAAGTCGTGGACAGCTCCCGGCGGATAATGCGGTTTATCACGTCCCCTTCGGCTTCCAGCATGTTGATCACCTGGCACTGCGATTCGCAATTGACAAATTCCCGGGCAAGTTTATCGAGCACAGTGGCCGCATTGACGATAATGCGGTTTTGTTCGCGAAAGAAATCGAAAAATTTTGGTGATTTTGGGAAAAAACTAAAAGCCATGGGCCACCCTTATTGAGTCATCCCTCAAGGCCATGTCGAAAGCCTGGGGGTATCCGCCTTCCAAAGGAATCGCCGGGCTACAATTAAACCTCAAGCGCTCCCATCCTTAAAATCCAGGTAAAGCGGCAATATATTTAATAAAATTCTGCCTCTCAGCAGCCCTTTGCAGGCCGCCGATTTTTCACAGTATGGCTTTTACCACATTTTGGGACAGGGAGGTAATGAAGAGTTTACTTTTATGTCAGTGAATTTTGTAAGCCGCGAAGGTGGTAGCCTCCTTGCTAAATGGGTTTACCGTCAGGTCCCTTGATCTGCGATGCCCACTCCTGTTTAATGAGTTTTACAGCGCTTTCGGGCATTGGAATATAGCTCAGCTCGCAGGCGGATTTTCCGCCGCTGCGATAGACCCAGGCAAAGAAGTTTAGCGTCCGTTTTGCTGCCGGCAGATCTGTGGAAACCTTGTGCATCAGGATAAATGTAACGCCAATTATCGGCCATGCCTTCTTGCCCGGTTGATCGGTAAAGACAACGTAAAAGTCCTTCGAACCGGCCCAATTGTACCCGGCTGTCGCAGCCTGAAAGCTTTTCGCCTCAGGTTTTACGAAAAAACCGTTTCTGTTTTCCATTAAGGTATAGGTCATATTGTTTTGGAGGGCGTATGCATATTCCACATAACCGATAGAACCCGAAATGTTTTGGACGTAGGAGGCAACCCCCTCGTTGCCCTTGCCGCCCTCGCCTTTTGGCCAGGAAACCGATACGCCGGTGCCAACCGCGCGCTTCCAGTCGGGGCTGATTTTCGACAGATAGTTGGTGAAGGTAAAAGTTGTGCCCGAAGCATCCGATCGGTGCACTACACTGATATATTGGTCGGGAAGTTTTACCCCTTTATTTAGCCTTGCGATTTCGGAACTGTTCCATTTCGTAATTTTGCCCAGGTAGATTTTGGCCAAAACACTGCCGCTCAGTTTGATTTCACCGGGTTTTATGCCTTTGAGATTAACAACGGGTATTACCCCGCCGACAACGACCGGAAACTGCACAAGACCCGTCTTTTTTAGCGTCACGGGGTCAAGAGGCATCTCAGAGGCTCCAAAATCTATGGTGTTGGCCTCCAGTTGGCTTATACCGCCCCCGGACCCGATGGAGCGGTAGTTGACTTTTATGCCCGTCTCGTCTCTGTAGGCCAGGGCCCATCGGGCCAAGACCGGGTAGGGAAAGGATGCCCCCGCCCCGGTTAGCTGTGCGGCAAACACACTTGTGCCCGCACCAAACCACACCGCCATACACATGATCGCTATTGCCCCAATCGCCCTCATAACTTTTCTCCTCAGCCATTGTGTATGGTGTGGGTCCATCCTGGCCGTGTGCTGTGTTTTAGTCAACAGGCGCAAAACCTCTTCTGACCGTATTCTCAACGATGTTTCGCAAAACCATGAAGTGCGAAAGATAATCGGGCCCGCCTGCCTTGGCGCCAAGTCCGGACATCTTAAAGCCTCCGAATGGATGACGGCCCACTATCGCCCCGGTGCAACCCCTGTTTATGTAAAGATTTCCCGTTCTGAACTTTTCACGAGCCTTGGCCGTATTTGCCGGACTTCGAGAAAATACCCCTCCGGTCAATGCGTAGCGGGTTCCGTTTGCAACATCTATTGCTTCATCGAAATCCCTCACCTTTATGACCGCTAAAACAGGGCCGAAGATCTCCTCCTGTGCAAGCGCATCCCCTGGATCGACGCCTTTAAAAATACACAGGGGCACAAAATAGCCATTATCGGATTCTGCTTTACGCTCGAAGAACCCATAGCCGGCCCTTTTACCCATTTCAATATAGCGCAATACTTTCTTTTGGGCCGCTTCATCTATTACTGCGCCCATAAAATTGTGCGGTAGTTCCACCGGTCCCACATTAAGGCTTGCCGTCGCCTCCTCAAGCCTTTCAACGAATCTGTCGTATATCTTCTCGATAACTATCAGCCGCGAACAGGCCGAACACTTTTGCCCCTGGTAGCCGAACGCGGACTCTATTGCGTAGACCACGGCTTCATCCAGATCTGCGTCCGAGTCAATAATTATTGCGTTCTTGCCTCCCATTTCCAAAACGAGGTTTTTAACGCAGCTCGATTGCGGCTCCATCCTATGGGCCTTGGAAATAATATCCGTACCCACTTCCCAGCTGCCGGTAAAGGCGATCATCGCTACGTCCGGGTGGCTGACAAGAGCATCTCCAATCTCCCCTCCGGGTCCGGGAACAAAATTAAAAACTCCGGCCGGGAGCCCCGCCTCCTCGAAGATACTGTTCAGCATGTAGCCGGTAGCGGCCGAAAGGGACGCAGGTTTATACACCACGGTGTTTCCCGCCACAATCGCGGCCGAACTCATGCCTGCGGATATGGCCAACGGGAAGTTCCATGGAGCTATAACGACCGTAACACCCCGCGGTTCATACTTGAGAAAGCTCGTCTCACCAGCGGTTTTACCGATTGGCCGTTCGTTGGCGTAGCGAAAAATTTCCCGGCCGTAATATTCCAGATAGTCGATTGCCTCGCACACATCCCCATCGGCTTCACTCCACGACTTGCCGACCTCAAGGACCTGAAGGGCCGAAAGCTCCAAACGTCTAAGCCTTGCGCACTGCGCGGCTTTAAAAAGGTAGTCGGCTCTTTTCCCCGCCGGCATATCCCGCCAGGCCGGAAATGCCGCCTTGGCCGCGAAAACCCCCAATTCGGCCTCCTTAATACCCGCCGAAGATATTATCCCCACAACTTCATCGTTTCGGTTAGGATTTAAAGACTCAAAGCATGTCTTAGTCTCAATTTTTTTGCCTCCGATTTGAAGCCCGATCTTTAGCGGAAAGCTCTCGCGCACCTTCTTTAAAGCCAGCGAAAACCCTTCGCGGCTCTCGCGCCGTGACCAGTCCAAAATCGGTTCATTTCTAAAACCCCCTCTCGATCGAGCACCCTCACCCAGAGCCGCCGGGGCGCCAAGATCACCGTCAGCGTCTGCGGTTTCCAAGGCAGCCACGTCCGCCGGGTTTTTTAGAAGCTCGCCTTTCGAATGCCCCTTAGAGCCCGCAAGCCTCAAAAACGACTCATTGGCCGTGTTTTCCAAAAGCCTTCTGACAAGATACGACATGCCCTGGAGCATCTCGCCAACCGGACAATAGACCCGAACGGGAAGCCCCGCCGCTCGAAGAGCGTTTCTAACCGGGCGCCCCATGCCGTAGAGTACCTGAAACTCGGTATCCTCCGGATTTACCCCAAACTCCAGGGCTTTTTCCGCCACGGCCGCTATTGACCGTATGTTGTGCGATCCGCAGGCAAGCTTTACCCGGCCGCTGTTTTGAAGGATTATTGCCGCAAGCCTTTCAAAATTTGCATCCGTTTCGGCCTTTCTGCAAAAAACCGGTATGGGCCGGCTCTTTTGCCTGGCCCAGATGACTTCCTGGTCCCAGTAAGCCCCCTTCACAAGTCTTACGGTAAACCCTGCCTCACGTCTGTTCGCCCAATCGATCATCTGCCGCACATCGCTTTGACTCTCGCGAAGGTAGGCCTGGATAACGATTCCCGTGTGCGGATAACCTCGGAATTCTTCTTCTTCCATGAGACTTTTATAAAGACAGAGCGTAAGATCCTTTATGTCGTGATGTTCCATATCGAAATGAATGAAAGCCCCCGCTGCCATCGCCCGGCGCACAACAGGGCGAAGGCGCTCCTTCGCCTTCTCAATGGAGTTTTGGAAACCGCAACTGCTCATCTGCGAGTACATGGCCGAAGATTTTATGGAAACGTTTAGCCGGGGAGAACGCCCCCAGTCCAAAGGGATCGATGCGGATTCTTCCCGGTCTTTTAGCGCCGGAAGCTTTTGCTTAACTCCGTCCAGGAACTCGAATAACTCAAGATAGCGCCCCTTGTAATCCTCGGCTTCCCTCTCGGAAACCACCGCCTCACCGAGCAGATCTATCGAAAAGGCAAAACCCGATAGACGAAGTTTCACCAGAGCATCGAGCACACCCTTGGGCGAACTTCCCGCGATAAACTGCGAGGCAACCTTTTTGATATTGCGTCCAATGGCGGCGGCAATAATTTTGGAAGTCATCCACGAGGGAGCGATATATTTAATGCCCCAGTTTAGAGCCGAGGGGAAATCGAGTTCCGGGCCGCTAAAATACTGCTGCAGGTGACCGGTTACCTCGCGGGAATCCTTAAGGCTGGGGAAGACGTCGATAAAACGAAACATCTGGATCTTAAAGGCTTCATTGCTCATGCACCAGTCGAAAAGTTTACCGGCCCAGTAATCCGGGCCAAAAATCGAATGCTCTTCCCCCTCCATTAAATCGTAGAGTTGGGAACCCCTCCGGACAATCCTGCTTTCAATATCAGACATCTCTTTTGTGTCTTTCCGTGCGGCCCGATCTTTTCCATCCTCCCTTGGTCCCCCTGTCCGAGCCTTTTGACCCGGCTTTGGAACTTGCCCCAATCCCAAGATGATGCGCCTCAACGATAAAGGAACCCGCAGGGCAGGGCGGTGGAGCAGGTTTGGACTTCTTGACAACCGCTGCAAGTTTTTCGGCCGTCTCCCGCCGAAGTGTTGGAAAGTTTATAAACTTTGCGGCAACCGACTCGACAAGATAAAGTTGAGGGCCGGCGCAAAAAAGCCTTACTCCGCTTCGAAGTGCCTCCTCGGCTAATATTTCAACCACCAGGGGGCTTTGTTCAGTCCTCTTGGCAATTCTTACGGCAAGTTCCCTATCCTCGCAAAGAGCCACAAAAGGGCGTCGGGTCGCTTTAAGGCCGTGTTCCCTGGCCGCGGCCAGTTGTTTTGGCCTCAGGCCGAAATATAGCCGCCTTGGCACCTTGGTTGCAGCCGGATAACCACCCCACCCGACCTCGGGGCGAAGCCGAAGAAGATTTGCGTCCAAAATAAAGGGAAGTTCCACTCCAACCAGCGTTAGCTCCCGTATGGTAGCTTCCCGCACAAACCTTAGCGAACTATCCTCATGGAGCGCCCAGTAAAACTCTTTCCAAGGCATCGTACCGTCCGGGTCCCAGAAAAGCCCGAACTCCGCAGGAGAATGCCTTCCTATAAAATCAAGTGTTTTGGCCAGTGTTGCCGGCTTATGTTTCAGCATATTCACTCAGATCGGAAATGAAGGGATTTTTGATTATAAGACTTCCCGCCGATAGTTCAATCACCAATTGGCTATCAGCACCAGGCAGGCAAAGGGCAGGGGAGGCAGATGGTCCGCTCCTCCTAATGCAGTGTTGGTCGAGCCTCTTGCAAGAGGGCTTTAAACGTCAGCTCTAAAATAGCGTGCAGTTGTTTAGCCAGCCTATTGAGTTCAATGAGTTTTTTTTCCATTTCAAGGGCCAGTATCCTCATCCTCTCATCAGGTCCCCCAACTTGTCCAAGGATTTGGTCTATCTCCTCTTGAAAGGTCAAAAGCTCGGAATGCTCTTTTAAAAATTCATCCCTCGCTTCGAGGGCACGGTCTAATTTAGCATGTTTTCTCGATTCGTCCATGCTGCACCTCCATAATCCGCTAGCAATACTCTAAGATAGGGAAAGGAAAAATAAAGTGAGCTGACTGGAAAAAACAACCGCTGCCGATAGAATGCCGGAGAGCAGCATAGCATGTAAGGGGGAGAGAAAATGGGAGGGAGGAGATTTTTTTCGGAATAGAATTAGGCCCGCGAGTAGCAACGGGGCAAGAT
The DNA here is from genome assembly GCA_021780695.1 of Deltaproteobacteria bacterium. Classification (GTDB taxonomy): domain Bacteria; phylum Desulfobacterota; class Syntrophobacteria; order Syntrophobacterales; family Syntrophobacteraceae; genus SbD1. The sequence goes on along the minus strand of JAJXYD010000026.1, from coordinate 40,745 downwards.
TACGTCATACGGTATAAGGTCGTAATTTTCATAGCATAGCCATTTAGCGTTTTGTCCGTCTGTGGCGTACTATCCTGTTCCCAGATTCGTCTTCTGATTCCGCCGAATAGATATTCGAATGCGCGAAATGGTCTCAAACCGCCATCCTGTAAAGTTCAACATATAGATTGTTTTGATAATCTGCCCAAGTTTGATAAGGGCCTTTTGCAGCTCAATCATCTTATTCCCCATCTGCAGGGTTCGTTTGCAGTAAGGGGGGTTGGCCCTCACTGTAAAATTTCATTAGTTTACATAATATATATTATCAGACGTTAGGTCGACCAAGCCGCTCCCGCACCCCCCCTACACCCCACACAGAGCGCTCGGCAGTGTTGGAACTCTTTCGCTCTTCCAATTTTCAAATAAGGTTCGGGCGTGGGACCTCTTCTAAAAAGGTCTTCTATCGTAGTTAAAGAGCGAATAGGCGCCGCGAGTCCGCAAAGAGCTGAAACCCTTCAGGAGTTGAGCTAACTCGGAGCGCTTTTCGGGGTTCTCGCTTGCATCGATTACGAAACGGCGGTAGCCAAAAGACCTTAGAGCCGGGAGTTGTTCGAACCAGCTGACGGGACGATCGGCAAAAATTTCTGTCCGGCCTGCCTTCGTTGTGGGATAGTAGACTTCCTTTCGCGGGCTGAGCAGCGGACGCTCCATATAAATGGGTGGGACGAGGCAGGAAGTAAAAAGAGGCGGCCGGCAGTAAACGGTTACCGCAAGGCGGGAGGAAAACTTTTTGCCTGCCAGCTCTTCTAATTCCACCTTCGTTATTTCAAGCGAAAGCACGGCCGACTCGCATCCCATTTCAAAAACTTGCTCGAAAGCCGCGCAGTTTCTAAGGTTTAACCTTGCCCCGGCCACAAGGCGAAGGGGTGCCCCCTTGCCCAGAAGGTCGAAATGCCCCCAGTTATTGACCTCCCAGAGCAAAAAACCCTTCTTTACAAACCAAGCGGCCGCAGCCCGGAAATATTCGATATCCTTTTCCAAAATAATTGGGGGAAGGCAAAAGCCCAGTTTTTTCATCTGGTAAGGCGAAAACCTCTGTTTAACAATCCTTTCGAGGTTGTTCCTCGTTGCGGTAAGAAATACGATCGAGGCCGAAGATTGAAGAGCCTCGACGAGGTCGGAGACCGAATCGATTTTGACTATAAGGTTTTCTTCTTTCCTCGAGGGCGAACCGGTTGTTTTTTCAAATTCTTCAAGGATTTGACGCCGAAGCAACGGGGCCGGTTTCAGGCGCGCTCCGGGTTGGACTTCGTCTTTGATTCTTTTCCATATGACTGCGGCAGGCTCGGATTTTGTCCCCAGCTTAAAGAGCTTTTCCCCGGGCTTAAGAGGTTTGGGACAGACAAGGTAGACTGGCGCCCCGGGCTGGGCCGACTGGATGGAACCGCCCGAACCGTCGAAGAGCTGCGAAACCGTGAAGGCCTCCTCCTCTTTGCCCGAACAGGATTCCGGGCGAAGCCGGTCGCCTTTTTCCAGCCCACGGCGAACATCGAGCAGCACGCGATTTTGGGAAACCGATTTTACCGTAGCCAACCAGAGGCCGTTCGACCCGGAGCGTGAGGGGCTTAAGATCTCGGATGCGCCCCCATTTCCCAGCCTGCCCGAACTAAGCCTCCTCGATGGATTCTGCGAAAGCAACTCTTTTGCTTCCACCAGGGCTTTTTTTTCTGCCTCCGGCGATTTGGCGTCAAGGACAAGCCGGTAGGCTTTGACCACTGCCGCCACCCAGGACGCGGGCTTCATGCGGCCCTCGATTTTTAGCCCCGCGATCTTAGTCCGCTTTAGTCTGGAGACGAGCGGCAGAGCGCACAGATCGCCGCAGGAGAGAAAGAACCCCTCCTTGCCCCCTTGGTGGAACTTTAGACGGCACGGCTGGACGCACTCACCACGAAGACCGCTTCGCCCGCCCCGAAAACTGCTGGCCAGGCACAGCCCGGAATAGGAGTAACACAAAGCGCCGTGGATAAAGATTTCAAGCTCAGCCTTCGTGCTTTCGTATATTTTTTCGATCTCTTCAAGGCTCAATTCGCGCGCAAGCACGACCCGGCTCGCCCCCATCTGCTGTAAGACCCTTACGCCCGAGCAATTGTGAGCAAAGGCAAGCGTGGAGGCGTGAAGTCTTAGAGCTGGAAATCTCTTGCGCGCCAGTTGAAAAATCCCCGCATCCTGGACGATCAGGGCATCCGGGTTTACAGAAGCCAGAGCGTCCAGGGTTTCGATCAGTTCGCCGAGTTCGCCCGAAACGATCTGGTTGTTCAAGGCCACGTAGACTTTTACGCTCCGCTTTCGGGCAAAAGGGATAAGGGTAGCAAGCTCGCCCAGGGTAAAGTTTTCCGCGGTGGCGCGGGCGCTGAATTTTTTAAGCCCCAGGTAGACCGCGTCGGCTCCATTTTTTACGGCCGCGTAAAAAGATTCGATATTCCCCGCCGGAGCGAGCAATTCGGGTTTGGAACGCACCTATTTCTCCCCGAAAACACGTTTAAAGATCACGTCCACATGCTTAAGGTGATAGTCGAGCTCGAAGAGCGAGTCGATTTCCTTTTCCGAAAGCACACTTGTTACGTCTTTGTCGGTTTTAAGCTGTTCTCTTAGATCTCCTCGGTTATTCCAGACTTCCATGGCGTTTCGCTGAACGATGCGGTAGGCCCCTTCCCTGCTTAGTCCCTTTTGAATAAGCGACAGCAATACCTGCTGGGAAAAGAAAAGGTTTCCGGAAGCCGCCATGTTGCGTTTCATATTTTCGGGAAATACGGTAAGTCTTTCCAAAACGCGCGTAAGACGGGCCAGCATATAGTCGAGAAGAATGGTCGAGTCCGGTGCGATCACACGCTCAACCGACGAATGGCTGATATCTCTTTCGTGCCAGAGGGCGACGTTTTCCATTGCCGCCATGGCGTTTCCTCTAAGCACCCGGGCCAGCCCCGAGAGGTTTTCCGAGGAAATGGGGTTTCGTTTGTGAGGCATGGCAGAGGACCCCTTTTGGCCGGGGGAAAAATATTCCTCCACTTCCCTTATTTCCGTGTGCTGGAGCAGCCGGATCTGGGTTGCTATCTTTTCGATGGAGCAGCCGATTATCGCAAGGGTGGAAAAAAAGTGCGCGTGACGGTCCCTCTGGATGATCTGGGTACTGACCGCGGCGTTTTTTAGCCCCAACCTCTCGCAGACGGCTTGCTCGATTTCCGGGGGCGTATTTGCGAAGGTGCCGACGGCACCCGAAATTTTACCAACCCTTATAGTTTCGCGCGCCTGCACCATACGTTCGCGATTTCTCTGCATTTCCGAATACCAGACCGCTACTTTTAACCCGAAAGTCACCGGCTCGGCATGGATATTATGAGAACGCCCCATTTCCACGACGTCCTTAAACTCGAAGGCTCTTTTTTTAAGCACTGCGAGCAGCTTGTCGATATCCTCGATAAGAAGGTTTGAGGCTTGGGTAAGGAGCAGTCCGAAAGCGGTATCCAAGACATCCGAGGAGGTAAGCCCCTCGTGGATAAACCGGGAGGGCGCACCGACGTATTCCGCCACGCAGGTAAGAAAGGCGATCACATCGTGCTGTGTCTCACGTTCGATCTCATCGATTCTGGCAACGTCGAAGCCTGCCTTCTCCTTTATTGTCTTTAAGTCTTCGGGTGCAATCACACCTCTTTGGCAAAGCGTTTCGCAAACTGCAAGCTCGACGTCGAGCCATTTACGGTATTTGTTTTCGGTTGTCCAGATGCTCGCCATCGCCGGATTGCTGTAACGATCTATCATTATCTCCTCCCAAGTTTCCATCCTCGCCCTGCCCTGCTCCATTAGCCGGACAAGGGGCTTGCTATTTTTAACCGGTGTTGCAAGAATTGATCTATTAAGCCCTTCAGGATAATTTAAAATCTATTGAAAGGCAAATCCGCGAGATCGAAGGGAACAATTTGTCGTGCCTTATCTGGGAGCGCACATGTCAATAGCGGGAGGACTCCACCTGGCCTTCGACCGTTTGGAAAAAGTCCATGGCGCGGCCATGCAGATATTTACGGCCAACCAGAGGCAGTGGCGCCATGTCGGCCCTGAGGGCGAACAGATCGCTCTGTTTAAGTCCAGGTGGCTCCAATGCGGTCGCCCACCCGTTGCGGCTCACGGCAATTATCTGGTCAATCTGGCCTCGGCCGACGAAACAATCCTGCATCGTTCCGTGGAGGCCTTTGCCGAGGAACTAAAGCGGTGCAAAGACCTTGGGATAGAGTTTCTGGTAACGCATCCGGGTTCTCACGGCGGCCAGGGAATCGAGCCCGGACTGCGCAGGTATGTAAAAAATCTCGACCTTGCCATCGAGACCTCCGGTGTTAGCCAGGTCTGCGTGCTGATTGAAAACACCGCCGGTCAGGGGACCTCTCTTGGATCGCGCTTTGAGGAAATCGCCTATATCTTGGAAAACTCCGCCTGCTCCAACACCTTGGGAATATGCTACGACACGGCTCACGGCTTTGCCGCCGGCTACGATATGCGAGACGAGAAAACCTACGGCCTCACTTTCGATTCCCTTGCCGACACAATAGGCCTCGAGAGGCTGAAATTTTTCCACATAAACGATTCCAAGCGCGAAGCGGGTTCCCGTATCGACAGGCATGAGCACATCGGCAAAGGCAAAATCGGCCTCAAAGGCTTTGAACTGCTCCTAAACGATCCAAGGTTCAAAAAACACCCGATGGTCCTCGAAACCCCTAAGGGCAAAGAGCTCCGGGAAGATGTGGAAAACCTCGCAGTGCTCAAAGCCCTCCTGCACACTTAAGGGGTCCCTTGAGGCTTAACGCGCTTCGATCCGACCCCATATCCAATGGGGGTGGTTTTTAAATAATTTTGCAGTTTTGGAATCTGAAAACCCACAATCCTTGTTCCCGCTTCCGTCAGGAAAAGCGGTGTGCCGTCAATTCCTATCCGGTCGGCAACCGCCTTTTGCTTTGCAAGCATCTCTTCGCCCGCGCGACAGCTTAAGGACGTAAAATTTTGGCCCGACATCACCTGATCGAGGGCCGCCACCGGGTTTTGCGAACACAGGATTCCAATTGTATGCGCACGCGACTGGGGATGAATGCTCAAGGGGTAGAAGAAAACATAGAGGGTGTAATTGGTCTGGGTCATTAGCCATTCGTAAGCCCTACGGCAAAACGGACAATCGACGTCGGCAAACATGATAAGCACTTTAGCCCCGTTGCCTTTTTTGATTTTAAGGGCATCCTTCAGGGGGATCGAGGAAAGTTCTACCAGGTCCACCTGCTCCTGGCTCAGCCGGGTAAGATTTACCTTGTCTTTATTGAGGAGGTTGCCGCCCAAAAGCAGGTATTTCCCATCCTTGGTCGCATATAATATACGCTTGCGCCCGTTTCCGCGCTGGGCCACAATTTCGTAAATATCTCCCATATCCTTTACCTTGACGATCTTGACTTCTTTGGAAAAAACCCCCTTTACCACCGGAAGGTTTTGCACCTTCGTAAGACCGTTATCGGCCAAAAGAAGACCTGGAAACATAAGGACCGAAAGAATAAGGGCGAACACTTTCTTTTTCATTGTACTCCTTTCGCGGCAGTTCCCAATTTATGATTGATTGTGATGTCGAAAATTCTTAAGGGCAGGCCACTAGAGCCTGCAAGCCCTAACTGTTTCGCAAATGTGCCGCATCAGATCGGTAAGTGTTATTATCCCTTCAAGTCCATCCCCAGCGGCGACAAACAGGTAATCCAGTCCCGAAACAGCCATTCTGAAGGCGGCCTGGCTGATCGAGACCTCGCTGCCGGTGATCCGATCCTGCCCCGGCATGGTCAAGGCGGACCTTATGGGTATTTCCGCGGCCTTTTTGCAAAGATCTTCCAGGGCTTCTTCCAAAAGGCCCGATTTTTCAATCTCAAACCCGATTTTAGAAGGCGAGAATCTCCTTGGACCGGCGGCTTCGACCAATTCGAGATAGCCTGGCTGGAAGGCCAGGAGCAAATTTTTACACTCCAAAAAGCCAATGACTCTACTTTCTTCGTTAACAACCAGGGCCACGGGAGATCGCGCACCTGAGCTGCGATCGGTCCAGGCAACGCCAATTTGGAGCAGGGCCTCAAAAAGATTGGCGTTTTCATCCACAACCGGCATTTCGGAAAATGCGGTCATCAAATCTTTAACCCGGGTCATTTGCCTCAAACCTTCCGGCGACTCGAAACATCGGCATCCGCGAAGATTTCTGTCGCTTCCTGATTCAAAATCGGCCCACCTCAGACAAATACCTTCTTTGCCAACTTTGTGCTATACAAAATATATGGATTTCATGATACTTTGCACGCTGGGCAATGAAGAAAGCTGCAAATTTTCATTCAGATGGTGAACATGAGTTCTTTATGCGATAATTTTTCCCTGCCGGGGCCTTTTGAGCCCCGCCAAAAGAAGGACATTACGTTCATTGGGCCCGATTTTTTCGCCACGGATGAAAAGGGCGAACTTCTAAGCCGCATCGGCACCGTGTTTCCGCGCTACCGCACCATAGTAACGGTAAAAGGCATTCACGCCTACCATGTTTCGATCCTGGCCGAGTTTCTAAGGCTCAAAATGCCCAAAGAGGAGCGTCCCGAACCCGAGGTACTCGAAGAGACGATATGCGTGGACGCCGTGCCCCTTATTTTTCGCGACAACTTGATTATCGTTAGGTCCGACCCTTCCGGAATGGAAAATGTTTTTGCCGCCGACCAGATTCTTCAGAGTTTTTTCCCCAAGGAACGAATTCAGTTCACGGGCTTAAATATCGCCGAAATCAGAATGCAGTTGCGGCGCAGGGGCGAATGCTGGCGTATGTCTCCTACTCCCCGCTCGGTTGTGGAGATCTGCCGCTACCTTCGAGCCAGCAAGGTAAAGGTAGGAACGGGTTTGACCGTCTACTACAACGAACCCACCGGGGACCGCTTTCTAACCTATGAAGAATTCATGCAAATTAGGCCCCTTATCAGCCTGGACCGCCCCGAAGCCCTAGCCCGCATAAAGGAAATCCTTAACCTTTTCCAGTGCACCAATATGTTGGGAAACCGTGAATTGAGCCTGCTTTTGTCCGCCGGTAAGCACCTGGAGTTGTGCGAACTGGAAAAAACGGCCTCAATGCTGGAAGAGCTTCCCGAGGCTGCCGACGCAGGCGCCGCGCTCAAAGCCTTCGACAGCTTTGCTGCTCTGTTTGCCGAGGCCGCGGGCACCGAACTTCTAAGAGACGATTACAGCGATCCGGTGTGGCGAACGACGATGTTTTGCCGCCTTCTGGGTATTGATGAAGAAGAAATGGAAGAACTGGCGCTGGAACTTAGCCCGGAATTCCATCTCAATGTCAAATGGCTCCCCGGCGCCTCGGTTGTCTCCGGGCAACTTAGATTTGACTCGGGCGTCGATCCCAGGACCCAGGGGCTCATAGCGCACTATTGGCGGCATTTAGGGGGGGTGAATTCTATCAATATCGGTCGGATACAGGAATCCCAAAGCGTTAGGGACATCTCCGGAGAAGAAAGGGAAGTCTATCTGGTGGCGATGACCAGCCTGGAAGGAATAGATTCCCTCAGGATTATCCGTCTCATGAAATGGGATGTAATTCACCGCATAAAGATGGGTATCCCTCTCGAACAGGCCATAGAGGAGACATTCAAGTATCGGGACTACATCTTCGACAGGCTTCATGCCGCTGTAAAGCTTGGCTTTCCAATCCTTGCCTACGGCGAAATCCGTCTCGAACAGCAGGTCCCCGGGATTGGGTCGGTTCCGGCCTTCTTCTTCGAACGTCAATACGTCACAGGTGTAGTTTCCGACAAACTCCCCGTCTCCTGCTACAAGTCCCCTGAATTCATAGAGAGCTTCGCCTGCCTTATGGGCCTTGCGGCCGCTTTCACCCTGGTGCTTGGTAAGGTAAGTTTTCGCACCGGTAAAGTTTTCTATGACGACGGCGACGAATTGATACAACTTGGCTCAGACTCGATTCCCTGCCGCCTGGTTATAATCGAGACCACAGGCTCTTTTACCGACTGGACAACACCTATGCAGGTGCTTCTGCCCCAATGTCTCGACCGCTTCAGGGTTCATCTGGAAAAGGCCGCCGACAGCGGCGTGAGTCTCCAGGTGCTTGAGAGGTCGGCGGCCGCCTTTGCCAATGGTCTGTGCAGCAAGATCGATGAAATCAAGCGAGCCTTAGGCGAGCCGACTTCGGAAATCCGCTCTTTGTTCGATGACCGCCCGGCAGGTCAAGGTGGAATCCGCGACAAGTGGAAAGCCATTATAGAGCGCATCGAAACCGTGGAGACAAGTTCTCTTCGCGACTCCATTGTAAACAACCTTCAATTGCGCCTGCCCGGACCGCACTCAGGCCCCTTGCGTTCCTAGTCGGTTATTCTGTTCAAAAATTAAATCCCCCCTCTCTTAGACCCAAATAATGAACAGTTTTCAATTGTGCTCCGTTCTGCTATAGAAAAAACGCGATTCGTAGTGACTCAAAGGAATAAACGTTTTTCCATTTACTTTTCACCGCGGCCTCTGGGGGAAGATATGCCGTTAGCTTTTATTACGGGGGCAACAGGGTTTGTTGGAGGTCATGTCGCAAGGGTTCTGCTTGAAAATGGGTGGAATCTAAAAGCCCTTTGCCGCTCGAAATCGCCGCAATGCATCCGCTCGGACGCCTTGGAATGGGTCGAGGGAGACGTTCGCGACGCCGGGCAGATATCCCGTGCCATGGCCGGAGCGCAGGCGGTTTTCCATGTGGCGGCCGATTACCGCCTATGGGCTAAAGACCCGCGCGAGATCTACGAAAGCAACGTCACGGGAACGGTAAACGTTATGCAGGCGGCTTTGGCCGCTAAGGTCGAAAGGGTCGTTTACACGAGCAGCGTCGGAGCCCTTGGCCTGACTAAGGATGGAACTCCGGCCGATGAAAACACTCCGGTACGGCTTAGCGACATGGCCGGACATTACAAGAGATCGAAATTTCTTGCCGAACGCGAGGTGGAAAAATTCCTTCACAAGGGCCTGCCCGTTGTGTTTGTTCACCCAAGCACGCCTGTGGGTCCCGGAGACCATAAGCCAACGCCGACCGGTAAGATCATCGTCGATTTCCTGAACAGGAAAATGCCCGCTTATCTGGAAACCGGCCTCAATATCGTGGATGTTCGAGATGTTGCCCAAGGCCACAGGCTCGCCTATGAGAAAGGAAAGGTCGGGGATAAATACATCCTGGGCAACCGCAACATGACCCTTGCGCAAATCTTTTCCCAGCTTGAAGAGATTTCCGGTGTGCGGGCGCCTACCGTTAAGCTGCCCTATGGACCAACCTTATGGCTGGCTCGTTTTTTCATGCTCGTTTCGCTCGTTACGGGCACCCAACCCCTGATCCCCTACGAAGGGGTAAAGATGGCGGCAAAGCGTATGTTTTTCGACAGCTCCAAGGCGGTAATGCAATTAGGGCTTCCTCAGACCCCGGTTGAGAAGGCTCTGTCCGATGCCGTGGATTGGTTTACACAAAATGGATATGTAAAAAGGCGCTAGGAAGGGCAACAAGAGCGACCAAACCGGGTTTTTTCGCTTTAGGCTCCCCACGCCGTAGGATCGAGGTCAGCATGCGTTTTCCAATCAGTCTTTACGTCTCAATGGTCGGCTATCTGGCAGGAAATAAACTGCGCGGAAACGACCGGTTTCCACTCGTTTTGATGCTTGAGCCAACTCACAGGTGCAATCTGACCTGTGCCGGCTGCGGAAGAATTCGAGAATATCACGACACCCTTTCAAAAGAGATGAGCCTCGAGGAATGCATTACGTCCATCGAGGAAGCCAAAACCCCGGTCGTGACCATTACGGGCGGAGAACCCCTTCTTTACTCCAAGGTCCCCGAACTTGTCCGTGAAACGCTCGCACGGGGTAAGCATATTTATTTTTGCACGAACGGTATGCTTCTCGAAGAGTCCTTGTCCAAATTTACACCCTCTTCGCATTTTACCTGGAACGTCCATTTCGATGGCAGCGAAAAGGTCCATGACGCCATCATAGGGCGGCCCGGAGGATTCCAAAAAGCCCTGGCGGGCGTAAAAGCGGCCAAAAAGATGGGCTTTCGCGTCAGCACAAATACAACCGTTTTTAAGGAATCCTCGGTTGAAGACCTGCACACACTCTTTGGCCAACTAAAGGAGGCGGGAGTAGACGGCATTCTTGTCGCCCCGGGGTTTAGCTACGAAGAGGTTTCCGGAGACGTTTTCCTCGATAAAAAAGAAATAGTGAAAAAATTTCAGGCAATAAGCACCTGGGGAAAAAAATTCCCAATCATTAGCAACCCGCTCTACCTCGAATTCGTGGCCGGCAAGAGGTCTCTAAAATGTACGCCCTGGGGCAACCCGACTCGCAACCCCATGGGATGGAAATCGCCCTGTTATCTTATTACCGACACGCACTATCCAACCTTTGCCGAGCTCATGGAAAAAACCGACTGGGAACACTACGCCTCGGGGGCCGATCCGAGATGCGCACAGTGCATGGTCCATTGCGGCTATGAGCCCACCATCGTGCGTCAGATGGGACTAAAGGACACTTTGCGCATGTTGAAGTGGAACATCGATGTATGAGTTTTTGAGGCTGCTTGGCGCAACCGTTGTTTTACGCCCCTACGTCTTTTCCTTCCTGGCCGTCTACCTTATCGCGGGCCGGCTGCATATGGGCTGGAAGAAGACTCTTCTCTACATCCCCCTAGGGTACGCCCTGGCGTGGTTTTCAGAATATGCCTCCATTCACTGGGGCTTTCCCTATGGGGACTATTTCTACATACATACAACCATTCACAGGGAACTGTGGGTTTTAGGGGTCCCGTTCATGGACTCGCTCTCCTACGTTTTCCTTTCCTATTGCAGCTACTCCCTGGCTGTTTTTTTGATGAGCCCGGTTCGGATCAAATCCAAGACTCTTCTCACCGGAGAAAGCCCAAACATCAGGCGCTCAAAATCGGTGCTTTTTCTTGGGGCCTTTCTTTTCGTATTGCTTGATATCATTATAGATCCGGTTGCTCTTCAGGGACGTAAGTGGTTTTTAGGGCTGATTTACGGCTACCGGCACAACGGGTTCTACTTCGGCATTCCCATGAGCAATTTCGGGGGCTGGCTTTTGGTGGGGCTGGTCTTAACCGCCGCCTTGCAGGCGCTGGACCGCATCGACTCCAAAGAGGCTCACTACTTTGTTTCCGGGGCAAAAGGTTCCTGGCTGAGACTTCTTGGCCCCCTACTCTACTTCTCTGTACTCGTCTTCAATATGACGATCACCTTTCATGTGGGGGCAATGCTTCTGGGCCTTGTGGATCTGCTTCTTCTGGCAACCCTTATCGTGCCGATGTTTTTCTTTACAGTCTATAAGATCACCGATCCATCATTGCCGCTCCCAAGTGATCCCCTCGGCCATCCGGGCAAGCAGGTCGGCCGGAAGGTTTAAAAAATCCGCCAGAACGCTACACAGCCTTTTGGCGGCAAAGCTTGAATTTCGCCACAAAAGCAAAAAGCCCGACAGGGTGGAGGGCTTTTTAAAAATCAGTCCGATTACGCGAAAAAGCCTCACCCTGTATTGTTCATCGCATATGTCTTCGAGGTTAAACCCAAGCTCCTGGTCGATTCCATCGCTTATAGCCCTAAAACAGAGGAAGGGTATTTTGCGCCTGCACGCCGCCTCGGCTAGCGATGCGGTTTCCATGTCCAAAACCGCGGGCTTTCCGCAGGCAAGGGCCGCCAGCAGCCGCTTATCTCCAGGCGATTTGGCGGTGAGGGCAAGAACAGGTTCAACCCTTTTTTGGGCCAAAAAGCGATCCAGCTCTTCGCAAAACCCAAAGCTATAGACACTATCGGCATCTATCGGGCGCGCCCCACTCGCAACACAGACCGTTCCCACGCAAAGATCGGGATGGAGTCCTCCGGCAAATCCCGAAAAAATTATAAGTTCGGGGCAAAAAGTCTCCAACGTAGCCTCCACCGCTTGTCGGAGACTATTTTCACCCATGCCGCTTTCTATCAGGGTTATCTCTTTTCCCGGCAAATCGAGGGCAAATCTCGCGTAGGGCTTTTTATGGACTGGGCGCAAGCCGGGAAAATGCTTTTTAAGGGGCGCCCATTCCTGAGGAAGGGCCGAAACGACCAGGATTTTCATGAAAATCTCCGTGGGAAATCGGTGAAAATCCCATTGGCCCCCATGGCAAGGCAACCCCGTCCAACAAAAGCATTGTTTATAACCCAGACAAGGACACCGAAGCCCTTGCGTCTTAGCCTCCTTGCCTGGATAGGACTAAAGGCTCGAAACGAGGGGTTATAGGTAAAAGCGTCAAGCTCGCTCAAGAGCGCAACCGGATCGGGATGAACGGTGCTGGTAAGAACTCCTGTTTTTATCTGCCTGTCCAATTTTCGCACCTGTGCAAGGTAGGAATAATTAAACGAGGAAATAAGCACCCTTTCGACCGCGTCCGCGGACCGAATGAGGGAAACGACCCTTTCCACAACGCAAACGTCTGCGGGTCTTCGGGCCAAATCCTTTATTTCTATGTTTATGAGCCAATCGTTTTCAACTGTAAACCGGATGGCTTCCTCAAGGGTCACAACCGGTTCTCCTCTATATTTTTCAACTTGGCACTCCGATATCCGGCCTGCTGTTATTTGTCCGAAAGGGTCACTTTTTTGAAACCAGGAACCAAAATCGAGCTCTTTTAGCTCCTTGAGGCTAAATTGGTCAACCTGCCAGGGGCTTCTTCCCGGGAATCTATCCCTGGCGTTGCTGATTCTTAAAAGATCCGAGTCGTGAATAAGCACCGGCACACCGTCGCTCGTTAATCTAGTGTCGATTTCCCACATGCGCGCACCCGCGGCAAGTCCCAGACGGGCCGCGGCCAGGGTGTTTTCGGGCGCAAGCGATCGCGCTCCCCTGTGAGCAACGATTAGACCGCGCTGTTTGACACTGTCTAAAATATTTTGTGGCATTAGGACTCCGTGGAAACCGGATTAAAATGGATACATTGAAAAATACTGTCTTAAGGTAGTAAATATTACTCTGTCCACCTTATTGTGATTTCTAGTCGAAAGTATAAAATTAGCTCATAAAGAAGAGTTGGTTTCAGTTCTGACCCCCGAAAGCCAGGCCCCCTCCCTCCTCCTGGCTTTCACTATTTTTAGGGGGCGCACACGCAAGATAAGATAATGACTAAAAAACTGCGCGCGCGCCAAGTGCCCCAATCCTTGATTGCCAATCCACTCGATCATCTGTTAAGTTATATCATCCAGGTGCAATTTTCAAACGCATCTTGCCTCTAGCATGGAGAGTGTATGAATATAGCTCTTGTGTTTCCTCCATTCTACTTCGAACCCATGTACAACCTGCCTCCGCTTGGTCTTATAAATCTTGCCACTTACCTTAAACCCACGGCTCATAGTGTCAAAATATTCGACTTTCCACTCGATATCCGCCGCAAATCACTGGTGATGGATAAAAATATCTATGAACGCTGTGCGCGGGATATCCTGGATTTTTCACCCGATGTGGCCGGTTTTTCGGTTCAATGCACAACCTACCCTCCGGCGGTAAATATCGCTCGAGAGTTAAAAAAACAGGCGCCGTTCTTAAAGATCGTCTTCGGAGGCCCAAACACCTGGTCGATAGACGAGCTTACTCTGAAGCGGTTTTCGTTTATAGACGCGGTGGTGCGCGGCGAAGGAGAAATTACCTTTGCCGAGCTGATCTCTTCCTACGATAGCCGTCTGGAACCCCAATCGGTAGCCGGACTAACATTTCGTAGTCCCGAGACGATAGTTCGAAATGCCGATCGGGAACTTATCGAGAGCCTCGACAGCCTGCCCGAAAGCGACTACGGCTTTGTTCCCTCTTTTAGTCAATACAGGGACATCTGCCAAATCTCCCGCTCGATCGCGATACTCGAAGTCGGCAGGGGATGTCCGCACAAGTGCGTCTATTGTTCTCAATCGGGTATGTGGAAACGACGGACCAGGACCTTTTCGATTCCAAAAATCATCGCGGAAATGAAGAATCTGGCCCAAAATTTGGGCGCCGAGTGTTTCCTGCTCGCTTTTGACCAGTTTACCGCAAAAAGAAGCTTTGCTGAAAATTTTTGCCGGGGGGTAATAGATGCCGGTCTTGACGCTTTCCCCTGGTACTGCATCTCAAGGCTTGATACCGTGGATAAGGACCTGCTTAATTTGATGCGAAGGGCCGGATGCGAGACGATGTGCTACGGGATCGACTCGGGCTCTAAAAAGACACTGGCATTCATTCACAAGGACATTGACCGCGAAATACTCTTTGAGAAAGTAAGGCTGACCACAGAGGCCGCAATCGTTCCCACCTTGAGCTTTGTGATCGGATTTCCGGAGGAAACCAAAGAGGACCTCGATCAGACTCTGGAACTCGCCCTGAGAGCCGCGGCTACGGGAAACACGAACGTATTGGTGCAGATGGCCACTATTTTGCCGGGTACCGAACTCTACGACAAATACAACCACCTGCTCATTCGAGAAGTCGACACCTATTTTTCCCTGGGCATCGAGTTCGAAGCCGGCAAGCGCTTGGCATCCGATGACTTTCTCATTGATTCCGCGCCCGCAATTTTTAGCAGTTTCTACAACATCCCCTGCCCTGCCGCAACGCTAAGGCAACTAAATGAAACGGCAAGCTATTTTACGGTAATCGCGGCCCTTTATCCCAGAAGTTTTCTTATGCTAGGCATCGAATTGAAAATGCCTGTAATTGATCTATTTTTCAGTTTTTTACTAACTGTGGCCCAAAAGAAGACAGGTTTACCCCAAACCTCGATCGGCTTCCAAGGCTTGGGGGAAGACGGCCCCACACTGTCACCAGTTGCCTGCCTTACTCATTTTGAAGACTTTGCCGCCCAAAGCCTGGCCGGGCGCGAAAAGGTTCTGCGTAAATTCATCCCCGAACTCATTAAATATGAAACCCGGCTTTCCAGCGGCTCTGAAAAGTCCCAGGCGGATTCTCCCTTTGCAATTGATATCGCGCGACTTGATAGCCTTAAACCGCTTTGCAATCCAAAGGTTTCGATCGAGCGGTTCACATACGACATCCCCAGTCTTATTTTGGAGTTAAAATACGGTCATTTCCCGGATAGTTGCGCACAAGGTCCGGTATTTCTGGTTTTCTCCAGGAGCACCGATGGTATGAAGGTTCGTGAAATTAACGAATTTGGGGTGGATTTTCTGGGACTGTGTAACGGACAAATCCCCCTGGCCGATATCGCGGAGCGGCTTTACCCCAAATACGGAGCAGATAAAGAGCGCGGCGAATTCGCCGCCGAATGCGCGAAAGCCGCGGCAACCCTTGCCGGCCTGGAACTTCTCGCGCAGGGCTAATGCCCATACCCGCAAAAGAGAGGAGGTGAAACGGATGCTCCAGATTAAGGATATCGAGAAAAAGATTCTTGTGGCCGCGGTCGATGAGGCACACACTCCCTACGTGCCGAACTGACACGCCCCGTCGGAATCTCCAGTTCGGAGATAGTGAACCTTAAAACTTACCAGGAAAACGGGGGGAGCGCTATTTAGGCGCTCCCCCGCCCTTATGTGGCCCGAAGGTTCTCCGCGCAGCGGCAAGAAAAGATCGTCTCCTTGTTTTCGGGCTACCCTTAAAAACCTGTCTTAAGCGAGGCAAATTTTACGAAAATGACCATCGATTCCACCTCCCGGACCGCACAACCCCAACAGATTGCAAAGATCGACGGACATGTCGATCTTCTCTATGAAATGATCGAGTTACACCGCGATATTCCACTGGAAGATTTGCCCGACCTGGCCGTAACCATAGACAAGATGAAAAGCGTGGAACTCTCCGTTGCGGTTTGCGCTCTTTATTGTCCCGATGAGTATAACTCGAAGGGGTCCCATCATTTTCTGGCAAGACTTTTGGATTATGCGCAAAAATATCTGGGCGGGCTTTTTCATATAAAATCGGCGAAAGACCTGAATGAGTCCATAAGCTTAAAAAGACCCTC
The DNA here is from genome assembly GCA_021780695.1 of Deltaproteobacteria bacterium. Lineage (GTDB taxonomy): Bacteria > Desulfobacterota > Syntrophobacteria > Syntrophobacterales > Syntrophobacteraceae > SbD1. Next base: position 24,700 of record JAJXYD010000026.1, on the reverse strand, counting down.
GATGATACTGCTTGTCGAAAACAGTGACTGCCTTATCGAATTTGACCGGGCAAAACTTTCCCAGTCGGCAATCAAAGTGGCGGGTCTGACTCACATGGGCAAAAACAGGTTGGGCGACGGCAATGCCGTACCCTTTCCGGAGGGTTTGACCCGGGAGGGCAAACATCTGGTAAAGGAACTCGCACAGGAAGGTTTTGTCTTCGATGTCGCCCACCTGGCCGAACCCGGCTTTCGCGATCTGCTCCGAATTTATGACGGCCCTCTTATATCCTCCCACACCGGCGTGCGAGCACTCGCAGACCTTCCAAGAAATCTTGCCAAAGATCAGATTGCCGCCATTATCGAACGAAAAGGCATTATCGCGATAGCCGCCGATCCGAAAATGCTCACTGTTTCGGGTGAGGCGGCTATCGAGGACATTTTCCATCACATCGACTGGATAGCTCAATCATTCGATGCCGACTCTATCGGCATAGGAACCGATTTTTGCGGCTTTGAGAACACGAATGCGGGCTTTGAAGATATAACCAGGCTTACCGATCTCGAGGACATGATGCGAAAGAAGGGATATCCGGAACGAAGCATTCGAGCAATAATGGGAGAAAACTGGCGCCGTTTCTACGATTGGCTTCTTGGTTAGCGCCTTCCACACCTCACAAAAGGAGGCAAAGGGGTCTTTAAAGACCCCTTTGCCTCCCATCAATTGGCCCTGGCTCAAAATATCGCGCAATCCCCGCACCCAGGCCGCAGCGCCGTTGTTTGGACTTAATGATCCGGAAGAGGGGGCAAAAAAGAGTAGCCCGATCGGCAAAGGAGTTCGAAATGGACACTAAATACTACTCGACCTCTTTATCGTCTATCCCTTTTACGCGGTAAAAGGATTTGAAGACTTCGCTATTGGACTCGACTTCGGGCAAGACGTACACGATGCCCTCCTTGTCCTTAAACGTCGGTTTTACAAGGTCATCGTAGAAACTATCGGGCACATTGATACAGCCGTAGGATATACGATGCTCCGCGGGATCGGGACTTGCGATTCGCTCCGGGCGGCGCTCCTTGGGATTGTTTGTGACCACCCAATGCATAGCCACGCCTCCCTTATAGTCGACCCATAAGACGGTCTTTCCCTTCAAATCCTTGCCAAGAAATGCGACGAAGCGCCCGGCAGGCGTGATACGCTCGGATGGCGTGATCTGCCACAATTTTTTGTGGCCTATGCCAGGGTCGCAAACATCGCCCTTCGTCAGGCCGACCAGGCAAGGCGCCTCACCGATAAGATGACCGCCGGGTTCGAATACGTAGACCTTGGCGAAAGTCTTGTCTACTATTATGAAAGGCATTGCATGATTATCGTCGGAATTGACGACCCAGTCCGCAACGACTTCCACGTCACGGGAACTCGGCTCCTGTCCAAAGTCAGCCGTTTTAGGCAGTTTGGGCGCTGGCGGGGGGGCCGGAGCTGAAATCGCCGCGGGTTGGTTTTTTACTGTACCCGAGGTGTTAGCACAACCGGCGGCGAGCAGCATAACACAGAATAATTTAACAAGTATCGCAGCGTTAGAACCTGTGGGGCCTAAACTCTTTGTAAACCGCGACTTCGATGGGACACAAAACCAGTACGTATCACTCAATCTATTCATTCTCTGCAACTATCGACTGATTGTTTGCCTTACAAAGGTTTACATTGCGCCCCTGCCTCACGATACAAAGCAAGGCAGAGGCGAACTGGTAATTAGTTGCGCGGCTGCTCGGGAGCGGGCGCGGGTGGTGGTGGAGGTGTTTCAGGAGCCGGTTGGACTACAGGCGCGGGCGCCGGAGCCACAGCGGCGTGGTGGCAGCAACAGCCGGCCAGAGAAATACCCATGCCGGCAATCAACAACAGACGAAGTAGAGATTTTTTCTTCATAATGCACCCCTTTTAAGTTGATTTTATAAAATAACCCACTACCATCAACAGCCGAACCTCCTGAGGCGCGATCGCCCCTTTGGCTGGTTCCGCTCACCAGAGAAACACATCCTACTCTACATCATTTCAATGGTCTAATGCAAAACAGACTTAATGATTTCCGCATTTTATTTCTACAACAATTAACATTTTTCATTCAAGTAGTCGATTTGGTAATACCTTCGAGCTTCCATGTCAAGGGAATAGTCAATGCTCACGGCCTTGCTTCATCCTGTTTTGGAGGCGACAAAAAAACCCGGGTGGTAAATCAGGTCGATTTTACCGAAAAACCTACGAAATTCTCTTTGTTAAAGCACTCTTGCTCCTTTTCTACAGTTCTTGTAACTTTTCTGCGACTCCAGCAAAAATAATTAGAAATCTCCTTATTTCCTGGGCCTTTCTCCTTTTTCCGTTTTTCTTGCCTATTGAAGTGACAGGATGTATGTTGAAAAAATCTCGGGTAGAGATAATTTGGGAAAAGAGCACCGTTTTTTTGAAGTGTGGGAGCAAACCATAATGCGCAAGGAACATGAAGAAAGTACAGCCGAGCCGGAACAGAAAAACCGTTCCGTTTTACAATCTTCGCTGCGCCCTGAGATTTCCGTCATCGTGCCCACCTACAGGGAAGCGGAAAACCTGCCCTTGCTGATAGAACGACTCAGCGGGCTGCGTTGCAAAAACTCTATGGACCTCGAACTCCTTATCATGGACGATGACAGCAGGGACGGGACCCGGGAGCTCATCGAAAGCCTTTCCCATGATTGGATACGGTTATATACGAGGACATCCGACAGGGGGCTTAGCAGAGCGGTCTGCGAGGGGCTAAAACATGCCAGGGGCAATGTGATCGTCGTTATGGATGCCGACCTCAGCCACCCGCCCGAATCCATTCCCGAACTTGTTCAGGCCCTTGGCGCAGGCCATGATTTTGCTATTGGCTCTCGCTACGTGGAGGGCGGATCGACCTCCGACGACTGGGGAACCTTCCGGCAGCTAAACAGCAGGATCGCGACTCTTCTGGCAATGCCCTTTACAAAAGTTAAAGACCCAATGAGCGGGTTTTTTGCCTTAAAGCGCTGCTCCTACGAAAGCGTAGCGGAGTGCCTGGACCCGATAGGCTATAAAATCGGTCTCGAACTTATGGTAAAGTGCGACTGCGAGCGAGTTAAAGAAGTCCCGATCCATTTTTGCGACCGTAGGGCGGGCGAAAGCAAAATGACACTTTCCGAGCAGGCCAACTATATAAGACACATCAGGCGTTTGTTGATCCACAAATACGGCGCATGGTCTAATCTTGCACACTTTTTGGCGGTAGGCTCTCTTGGCGCGATCGTAAATCTTGGGCTTCTTACCCTTTTGATCGCCCTTGGCTTCCCCCTTAAGGTATCCATCGCGACGGCCATTGCGATTTCAATGGTTTTTAATTTTGCTCTAAACCGCCGTTTTACATTCGCTTCTGCCCGGAAAGACTCGATTGCCACGCAATTCTGCGGCTTTATCGGCGCCTGTTCGCTTGGAGCGCTTCTTAACTATTTCGTTACAAATGAACTTGCCGGGGAATTCCCCTTTCTCTATCCACAGGTGGCCGCTCTTGCCGGCATTGCGGCCGGAGTCTGCGTAAATTTTATGATAAATCAGTTCATTGTGTTCAGATCGGAAGCCTCTTCTGCTAAAACCAACGCTAAATTAGTCTCCAGCGAATAGCGGCTCTGTCTTCTACCCGGTGAGCGGACACTGTTTGATAACTTTTTCTAAAAGTCTGCTCAGAGTTGGCCCCGAAAGCGCGGCCGTCCTGATGATATCCTCGATCTCGGCAGGCCTGTAGCAATCGGGAAGATTAACGTTGGTTATCGCCGAAATCGCCAGCACATCCATCCCCGCGTGAACTGCGGTTATCACTTCCATGATTGTAGACATTCCGACGGCATCGGCGCCAGCCATCTTTAAAAACCGGGTCTCCGCCGCAGTTTCAAGACTGGGGCCCAGCACCCCTGCATAGACGCCTTTATGCAGTTTTATCGCTTCGCTTAGGGCCGTTTTTTCTGCAAGCTCCAGGAGATTTTTGCTGTATGGCTCAGTCATATCGGGAAAACGCACTCCCCAATCGTCCTGATTTGCTCCAACCAAAGGATTCTGGCCCGTTAAGTTGATATGGTCGGCTATCACCATCAGGTCTCCGGCTTTGAAATCCGGATTTAGCCCGCCGGCGGCGTTGGAAATCACAACCATTTTAGTTCCCAGTGTCCTCAGCACCCTGATTGGAAATGAAATGGTTTTAGGCGTATAGCCTTCATAGAGGTGAAAACGCCCGTCCAGGGCTATGACAAACCTTCCGGCCCACTCACCCAATAGCATTCGTCCCTGATGCCCGGGAGCAGTACAGACCGGATGGTGAGGGATGTCGCCATAGGGGACCGCCACATAGTGTTCCATTGCTTCCACCAAGGTTCCAAGGCCCGTGCCCAGCACCAATCCGACCGGTTGCTCATCCCTTATATAAGGCCTTAACGATTCGGCGGCTTCCTCGACTTTTGCCTTCATTTCGGTCATGGAAATCTCGATTCCTTTTTGATAAATCTTATCTTGCCTATACCCAAAGCCGCCCTCGAAAAAGGGGGGCGCCGACAAGCGTTTACACGCAAACGACCATTGACACAACCAGGGGCTTTTGTAAATATTCTTCACGATCCCGAAGGATTTCATTTCAGACTGCAACCGTGGACAAGTTATATTAAATGATGAGTGAGATTTCTCCCCAATCAAGGCCCGCTATAGTGGAATCGTTTACGCCCCCCTACCCTGCCGATCTTCCGATCATGGAGAGGCGCGAAGAGATCCTTGCCGCCATGAAACAACACCAGGTGCTCGTGATCACGGGTGAGACCGGATCGGGCAAGAGCACCCAGATCCCCAAGTTCTGCATGGAAGCCGGAAGGGTTAGTATAGGCTGCACGCAGCCGCGGCGCATTGCCGCCATTACCCTTGCCGCGCGTGTTGCCGAGGAGTTGGGGCCCGGCGGACAGGCCCTTGTCGGTTATAAAATCCGCTTCCAGGACCGCACAGCCCCAACGACCAGAATAAAATTCATGACCGACGGCATTCTGCTTGCCGAAGCCCAAAGGGACAGACTTTTTAAGACCTACGACACCATTATTGTCGATGAAGCCCACGAAAGAAGCCTTAACATCGACTTTCTAATCGGGCTTGTTAAACAGAGCCTTGCCCGCAGACCCGATCTAAAGGTGATAATAACCTCGGCTACAATTGATCCCGAAAAATTTTCGCGCTCTTTCGACTCCGCTCCCATTATCGAGGTGTCCGGGAGAATGTTTCCCGTCGAGGTGCTACACCTGCCCTCGGAACCTATGAATGAGCAAGAGCAAACCGATGCAAGCTACATCGACCAGGCGGTCGAAGCCGTTGGACTTCTGCGACCCGGCTCGCGAAACCAGGGAGACATCCTCCTTTTCCTGCCCACGGAAAGCGACATATTGGAAACGGTCCAGCGAATCGAGGCAAAATCCTACCCCAACACGTCCGTCATGGCCCTTTTTGGCAGAATGGCCGCTTCTGATCAGCAGAAAATTTTCACCTCGATGAGTAAGCAAAAGATCATCGTCGCAACCAATATCGCCGAAACCTCGATAACCATTCCCGGTATTAGATATGTAATCGATACGGGGCTGGCGAGAACCTCCCGCTACAACCCGCGCTCCAAGACCCGCAGCCTTCCGGTTTTACCCATATCCAGGGCAAGTGCGGACCAGAGGAAAGGCAGATGCGGCCGCGTTGAGGCAGGCGTTTGCATAAGGCTCTACTCCGAACAGGACTATCTGGAAAGACCTCTTTATACTCCGCCTGAAATCCTCCGGTCGAACCTGGCCGAAGTAATTCTTAGAATGCTCTACCTTAAGCTTGGAAGAATCCAGGATTTCCCTTTTCTCGATACTCCCTCCTCGGCCGCGATAAAGGACGGCTTCTCGATTCTGCGCGAACTGGGCGCGGTTGACGAACATCAAAGACTTACACGCATTGGGCATATGATGGCCCGGTTGCCGCTCGATCCCCGCATCGCAAGGATGCTGATCGAGGCGAGAAAGGAAAATGCGCTCAAAGAACTCATGATCATCGGCTCGGCCCTTAGCATCCAGGACCCGCGAGAGCGCCCCCTTGACCATGAAGCTCAGGCCCGCCAGGCACAGGCGCTCTTTCAAGACCCCCGATCCGATTTCGTATCGATCCTTAAAATGTGGCAGGCATGCTGGGAACAGCCCGAGTCTGGAACCGCGCGGCATCTTAAAACCTTTTGCCGCGATCATTTTATGTCATTTCGGCGGATGCGCGAATGGCGGGATATATTTATTGAAATCCGCTCGATCCTAAAAGATATCGGCGGTTTTGTGGAAAACGCCCAACCCGCCGGCTACGACAGTGTGCACCGTTCGATTTTGAGCGGCTATCTTAGCCAGGTCGGCCTGCGCAAGGACAAAAACCTCTATACGGCCGCAAGGGGTACCCAGGCGATGCTCTTTCCAGGCTCTTCCATTTTCGGCAAGGGCGCGGCCTGGATAGTGGCCTCCGAACTGGTTCAAACCACCCGGCTTTTCGCGCGAACGGCGGCCAATATCGACCCGGAGTGGATCGAGGCGGTCGGGCGCCACGTATTGAAATACAGTTGGTCGGAGCCCCACTGGGAGAAAAATCGCGGGCAGGTCGTAGCCTTTGAAAAGGCAACCATTTACGGCCTGACCGTGTTTGAGCGCCGCAGGGTCAATTTCGAGCCAATAAATTCCGCGCAGGCTCGCGAGATTTTTATACGCTCGGCTCTTATCGAAAACCTGCTTCCCCCACGCTACGATTTTCTAAAACACAATGCCGCCCTTCTTTGCGAAATTGAGCAATTGGAAAACAAAACCCGGCGAAGGGACCTTCTGGCGGACGAACAGGCGCTCTATAAATTCTATGACGAACGCATCCCGCAAATCTCGGATATCAGATCCTTTGACAAGCTCCTAAAGGACAAGGGCACCGACGACTTCCTTAAGATGCGCCGGGAAGACATTGTGCAAAACGAATTCGATTCGGAAGCCGCACGGCAATTTCCCGATACTCTGAATCCGACCGGAGCCCAACTGCCTCTAAAATACGTATTTAGCCCGGGCCAGACAAACGACGGGCTGACCCTGACGGTACCGGTTCACACCCTGCCTTCCCTTTGCGGCGAGGCTTTTGAATGGCTCGTGCCGGGCATGGTGGCCGAAAAAGTATCGGTGCTTCTAAAGAATCTTCCCAAAGAGACCCGAAAACGTCTTATGCCCTTGGCAGACACAGCCCGGCGCATATTGCCCCATCTGGCTTTTGGCACGGGAGATTTTTACACTCGGCTTGCAGAGGCGCTCTTTACTGTGACCGGAATCCGCATAGACCCGCGGCAATGGGATCAAGCCCAACTGCCCGAACATCTCAGGATGCGTTTTGAAGTCGTTGACCCAACGGGAAATATTCTGGCCGCGGGACGAAATATCGAAGACCTTCGGGCTTCATCTGTTGAAAAGCACGAGGATCACCTGTGGAGCAAAGCCCGAGCGGCCTTCGAAAAAGACGAGGTGACCGGCCTCGATTTTGGAGATCTTCCCGAGCGCCTTGAGATCGGAAAGGACGCGATGGGTATTAGCTGTTTCGCCTGGCCCGGACTTGCCGAAGAAGCCGCTAAAGTTGCCGTAAGGCTTTTCACTGACCCGCAAAGCGCGGCTAAGTCGTCTCGCACAGGACTCATGCGCTTGTACAAAAGCGCATTTGCCGTCGAACTCAACAAGTTTTCCAAAACCTGGGCCTTTCCCGACTCTTTTGCCTCTCGCGTTTTTTTCATGGGTGGCGTAAAGAAAGCTTCCCAGGCTCTCTATGATTATATTCTGCGAAATCTCTTCGGACTGGATGGTCAACAGCACCCGGACCGGAAGTTTTTTCTGAGTAATCTTGAAAGACTCAAAGGAAGGCTGGGAATTTTGGGAAACGAGTTCCGAACGCCGGTTTTTTGCGCCGTGGAAAAGAGATACGACACGCTTGGGGTAATCGAGAAGTTTACGCGCATGGCCGCGGCAAACCGGGCTGTAACCGAACGGCTTGCCGCCGTGCGTGCGGAGGTCGACGCCGTTATTCCACCGGACTTTTTGGACCGTTTTTGCCAAGAGCGGGTAAATCTTGTTTCACGCTATCTGGCTGGGCTGTCGATAAGGGCTGAGCGAGCCTACGTCTACCCGGAAAAAGACCGTTTAAAGGAGACCAGGGTCCTGGTCTATGACAAACGTTTGGAGGAGATCAAAAAGAGGGTTCTCTCCCGGCCCTCTCCCGAAGGGCTTACCTTTGTCGAAGAGGCTGCCCAACTGATCGAGGAGTTCAAGATCAACCTGTTTGCCCCCCGGATGAAGACTCTTTTTGCGGTCTCGGAAAAGCGAATAGAAAAAAAGTTAGACGGATTTGTGTCATGAAATGCGACGCGCTGCAGATGGACCTGTTGAGAGATGGCCCCGCTTTTCGTAAGCGTGTGATTGAGGTTCTCTCAAAACTCGGAGAAAACGGTCATTTATCCGGCAGCGTGGAGCGCGAAGGCGAGCGCACCTCGAGCGTGCTGCTCTTACTCGGGGAATTTTCACCTCGAAAAGGCGCGCTTTCCGAGCCCGGCATAATTCTTAACAAGCGTTCGCAAAGCGTTCGGCAACCCGGAGACTTGTGCTGCCCGGGAGGGGGCCTTGAGAAATTGGACAATTTTCTTGCCCGCCTTTTAGCTGTTCGGGGATCGACTCTTTACAAGTGGCCGGGTTATTGCCAACTAAAAGACTCTCGCCCGAGCGACGCGGCCTATCTTTCCCTGCTCTATGCGGCGGCGCTCCGGGAGGGCTGGGAGGAGATGCGCATAAACCCCTTCGGGCTGACTTTCCTGGGCTTTCTGCCCACTCAGCGCCTGGTGATGTACAAAAGCTCCATTCATCCCATGGCCGTCTGGATATCGGGCCAGAAGAGATTTCGCCTGAGCTCCGAAGTCGAAAGGATTGTGCGGTTCCCCCTGCGAGCTCTTTTGGATGCGTCCAACTACGGTTGCTATCGGATAGATATCCCTTCAAGAATCAAAGGAAAGCTCGAAAGGGAGAGCGCCGATTTTCCCTGTTTTGTATACCCGGTTGAGGGCAGGAAAGAACTGCTGTGGGGAGCCACCTTCAGGATCGTCACACAGTTTCTGGAGATGATTTTCGGCTTCAAGGTCCCCGAAATCTCCCGCTTGCCTTTAATCCTTGGACGGTTGGACGAACATTATATGACCGGAGCGGCCGACAATAACGGCCGCAAAAATAACCGCCCCCCGGGGCCTTAACTTCCCGATGTGGAAGCACCGGTATATATTCCTTCTCGGATTAGGTGTATACTGGCTCCTTTAATAAGAGTTCAGACGTTAAAAACCCGGGTTCCGAATATTTTTATCGTTTAGGGTTCCCAATGCAAAAATCCTTTTGAAACTATTTGGTTTGAAATAGCCGGCAGGGGCCAATGACAAATATTGGAGACGTAGTTCTTGTGTATATGGATAACAATCCGGCCTTTTTTGCCAGGATTGAGGATATATCGGCCGACGTTAAACCCGGCTGGTTTCAGGTGAAATTTCTTGTGCTGCAGGTCCCCTTGCTCTCTGTGACCTGGATCTTGCGCGAAGCCTACTACAACGGCGATGAATTCACCATGGGCGGCAGGCCCATGCGAGTGGAAAAAGTCGTGGCCCCGGTCGAACAAATCGCCGAACCCGGGTCTGAAAACGAAGACTTGACCTCGGCCAGACCCGAGTTGGTTGTTCAAAAAAAACAGAAAGAAAGAAAACCAGGCAAACAGGGTAAGGTCATATCACTTTCCGATCGCCTGAAAAAAGATCGGGAGTAACCGGCAAGCTGGGACGGGGGGAGAATTGGTGTTTTTCCGAAGGGCATGGAAGGGTTTTCTCCAAAAATGGGCAAGCTTTTGATTTCCCACTAGTTCCAATGCTCAATTGCCCCATGCTGGAAATCCGAGGTCCAACCTACGGTTGAGACACGATCTGTTTTGCTCGGCCCGTCCTCATTCCGTCGCAGTTGGAGGGCTCATTATGCTTGCTCCAACGCAGTCCGCATGCGGTAAGCCGGCGGCCTGCCGAGATGTCTTGAGGCTTTGCCCCAAGACATCTCGAAAAAAGAGCTCCTCGTTTATTTCTCGCTCACGGAAGATCAATCCGATTAGATGCACCGCGGCTGCCGTTCGCTTCAATACTCTGTCGTGTTGGCCGTCTAACTTGGGACACTCCGTTTCCTCGGCCGGCCTGAATATGCCCAGGATGCGAACCGGCTGCTCAGAGCCAATAGGTCATCGGGTAGGTAAACAGCTCAAGGAGCCGTTCGAGCGCAGATCTGTGCTCCCACTTCTCCAGGGTGATCCGATCGGAGTGTTTACGATCGTATTCAAACAGCGTCTCCATCTTTTTTGCGAAGCTACGGCTCAAGATCACTGCGTTTAGCTCGTTATTGCGGAGGATGCTCCAGTAATCCATATTATCCGAGCCTACTGTTGACCAAACTCCGTCGATTACCCCGGTCTTGGCATGCAATATCACGCCCCTGCGCTCGTAGAGCTTGACCCCCGCTTTCAATAGCCGCCCGTAATAATTGCGGCCCCCGTATAAGGCCAGTGTGGAATCGCTTTTATGAGGAAGAATGATTTTTACGTCCACGCCGCGCCGCGCCGCGGCGATCAACGCATCCAGAGTATGCTTGTCGGGAATGAAATAGCTGCAGGTAAGAGCTATTGAACGTCGCGCCGAGTTTATGGCGTTAAGGTATAGAAAATAGTTGTCCCGTTTTGTTTTTCCCCACGTGCTGGCGACCGCCATGACCAGGTCATTGCCATGGGGTTTGGGGGGCTGGAGGTGGCTGTTATCGGCAATGTCGGGTCGATGTTCTCTTATCCCGGCATCGAATATGGGGACAACAGGCCCTTCGATTTCGACATCCGTATCGCGCCATGGCAGCCGATCGCCCGTGGTGCCCGGGAATACCCCGCCTGTTGTGCCGCAAACGTCGGAAATATTGGCGCTCCCGACGAAAGCCACTGAATCGTCTACTACAATAAGCTTGCGATGATCCCTGTGATCTCCGGAACATCCGCCGCGCAGGGGCAACCCGCTGAGTGGGGTGATGGGGTTGAAAGGCAGCACTTTTACGCCGGCATCGGTCAAGCGCTGGAAAAAGGCAGGCGAGCTACAAATGGAGCCGATGCTGTCATAGATAAGGTTCACATGGACGCCTTCGGCGGCCTTTTCGATTAAAAGGTTTGCAAATGCATAACCGGCCCTGTCGTTGGAAAGAGTATACGTTTCGATATTGACACTTTTTTTTGCATCCCGGATCACTTTGAACATCGCATTGTAAGCCGCGGGTCTATTAACCAGCAGGGTCACCCGGTTGCCTGCAACGAAGGGGTGGCCGCTTATCGCTTCTTGCATCGCCATGCGGTGCTCGAGATTGTCGGCGCCCCGAGGATCCTGTTTGAGGCTCGCTACGGCAGCCTCGACTGCGGGCGAGGAAAAGGGTTTTTGGTGGGGGCACTCCGTTGCGAGGCTCGCCTGCCTGGAGCGATAATATTGGAACGCCGGTCCCACATGGGGCATGCTCATACAGCCGGCTGAGGAAATCAAGGCCGCAAGGATAAGAAACAAGATGAAATGTTTGACTGCAGCGGTTCTATGAAATGATCGCATACGTTGGCCTTTAACCAGGTGGTAACGCACGCTGCGCGGGCGGAGTCGGGACCTGCTCCACGCACGCGGTTCGGCCTCGCGCGTCCAGCCCCATGTTCCGCCCGCTCGTAACCTCAGCGTAACTAGTATAAGGCATATACCCCGGACAGCAAGTGTAGCCGGCGATTTGCCCCAACTCCACCGTAAACAGCCCGATGAACAAAAACTATTTTAAATGCTTAATGTTTTTCCGCGAGGCAGGACGAGCGGAAGATGCAATCTTCCCGGTCACAAAAACCGGCAGCACTTCCGTAGCAGTCGAAGTTTCCCTCCTTGCGCTGAATCTCTCTTATAAGGGCCGGTTTGCTCTTCCCGAAGGAATTTATGTTCATGCTTTTGGCCATAGCGCGCACTTCGTTCATTTTCATGGGGAAACTCCTTTCTTGCGTTGGGTCGTTTACTCCTGGACGGCTCGTAAGAGTCCCCGGCATCGATAGCCATGGGGAAGTTCGATTTTCTGAGCAAGCAATTTAGTTTCGGCAAGCTCCGAGGTTTGGCCTAAGTCCCACAAGCCACACCTGCGCGTAGGGGCTGCGGCATGAATTTTTCTAAGCTCCATCTCTATTTTATGCTCTCCGGCCTGGGCGATCATGCGCAGATTTATGGCCCCCGAAAAATCTCTAATGCTCAAAACGGTGTTTCCGTGCTGCATGGCCTTGATTCTGCCGGCTAAAATCGTAATGCGAGGGAATTTAAAGCCGGTACAGGAGGGCAAAGGGTGCGAGCCAATGGCGTGAGAGCTTGCGGAAGACATGGAGAAGGGAAGCAGCCACGCGCCGCCGGTGCCGCTTTCAAGCTGAAGAAAGGGCTTTTGCAGTTCAATATTTTTTACGATCAGATAGGGCCGCTGCAGGGAGAAGCTGTAGTCGAGGCGAACATTTTGGCAGTCGAGAACAGGTTTGTCCCCGGATTCGATCTTTACCCCGGTGAGATATATGCTCGAAAGCAGGTTCCAGCGGTAGGAAGAGACACTAACTTTGAGGTGGGTGGCCCTCTGTAGGCGGGCAATCTCTTCCATTATGATTCTACGCTTGAGCGAAGACGAATGGAGTGCGAGGAGTATGGGCAAAGCCACACAAAGCAGAATCACAGACATCCACCCAACCATTCTCACAGGAAACAGGACAGTTCGTGACCACGTATTGGTGGCGTCGTTTTCTTTGGACAATTTGGCTCCTCTTGTATTTTTTTAGTGGTGGGCAATTATGAAGAATTTAGGAAAACAAATCAACCGGCAATGAGTTGACGCAGCGGGGATGGGGATAAATCGCACCCCCGTGGGGGATTATGCTCGCTAATTTCTGTATTCCCAAGTAACGTGAGGAAGGGGATAGAAAATACCCGGTCGGTGAGAAGACGGGGTTTCAACCGCTGGAATATCGGGAAACTCGAACGCATGCGAAGTCGCGAGTCGAGCGATATTTTCTCATGCGCCAAGTTTTCCCTTCAGCCACTGCTCGAGTTCTTCGGTAATAGCGTGTACGCCGACGCCCGGTTTGTGTCCGCCTGCCTCTATGGCTCTTTGGACCATAGCGGCAGGGGCCGGGATCTTGGCTATTTCGTCGGCCTCCTTCACGGTCCTGCGGATAAGTGTGACCTGGGGCGGTTTTTCCCAGTCATAGATTACAAAATATAAGGACTCCTGATCGGCAAACCTTACGAACTGATCTTTTCTGGCCCAGCCCGTTCCCCATTCCAGGAAGGTTTCAACGGCACGCTCCGGCGTCATTTCCCAGTCCAGCCGGTCGATTATTTCCCTGTGCGTTTTGAGTTCTTCTATTCCCCACATGGGCACGCCCCCCTTGCATTCATCCTCGACAAAGTTCTTACCGGTTGACGGGGTATCCAAATTCCTCAAGCGCCCGAGGGTCTTTTCTCCAATTTTTCTGAACGCGAACGAAAAGCCCAAGATATATGTGACAACCGAGCAAGGTCTCAATTTCCAGGCGGGCCTGTTTGCCTATCTCCTTTAGCATCGCCCCGGCCTTGCCTATTATAATGCCCTTCTGGGAGTCGCGCTCGACATTTATAGCGGCCTCTATTTCGATGAGGTTTTTTTCGGGCAATTCAGTAAATTTTTCGACAAGCACCGCAACCGCGTAAGGGATCTCTTCGCGAACGAGGTGAAAAATCTTCTCCCTTATGAGTTCGGCGACAAAAAAACGTTCGGGCTGGTCGGTAACGTAGTCTTCGGGATAAAACTGCGGGCCCGGTTGTAAAAGCTTGTCTACTTCGGCCAGGACCAGGGCGGCGCCGTCGCCCTGAAGGGCCGAAACCGGGATAATTGCCCGGAAATCGAGCCGGTTTTGCCATCTTTGGATCAAGGGCAAAAGCAGCCCCTTGTTTGTAAGCGTATCGATTTTGTTAATGAGCAATATTACGGGGGTGGAAATCCGTTTCAGGTTTTCCAGGATGAATTCGTTTATGGAGCGGTCTTCATTGGGCTCAATCATGAAAAGGACCGCATCGCTTTCGCTAAGCGATGAAAGCGCGGTTTCAACCAGGCCCCGGTTAAACTCGTCCCTTGCCTTCAAAATCCCCGGGGTATCTACAAAGATGATCTGGCGGTCGGCTCTTGTGAGTATACCGGTAATGCGATTTCTGGTCGTTTGGGGTTTAGGCGCGGTAATGGAAATCTTTTGTCCGAGGATCTGGTTTAGCAGGGTCGATTTACCCGCGTTTGGGGCTCCCACTATAGCAATGTATCCCGATTTAAACTCTTTTTGTTCCATGATATCTCAACCTCTGTGGAATTGGGGTCAGCGACCACCCTGGCGTTTACGCCCCATTTGTTTTGCCAGTGCCGCAGGTTATCCCTGCGGTTTCCTATAGCGTCGCTCACCTGGTTTGGCGCCACACTTATAAGGATTTCCCTGCCTGAAAGCTCACCCATGGGAGCCAGGCGAGCATCGATTCTATTTCGCCACCAGCGGCTTTTAACAAGGCTGCCGAAGGCCGGATGATAGGGGCCGGCCAGCACAGCCCCAGGCTTTTCCAGCCCAGGGTCCGCCTGAAGGCCCATTCGAATGATGGGTACGCCGGTCTGAAGGGCCAAATCGTAGCCAAGAGCCAGCATGGCCACGGCCTCCTCCAGGCTCAAGGGAGCGTACAGGCCTTCTCGAAAGCGCCCGGCAAGAACGGTTCCTTCAAGAACGAGCACAGGATAGAACCGAAGGAAGTCGGCTCCGATTTCCATTGCCTTTCGCACCGACTCCAGGAAAAGCTCACAGCTATCGCCGGGCAGTCCGGCCATTAGCTGGACACCAAGTTGCCAGCCCTTTCGTTTAACCCTTTTTGCCGCCTCGAAAACGGTTCGGCTGTCATATCCCCTGGAGCTTTTGTCCAGCACGTGGTCCGAAAGGCTCTGTACGCCCAGTTCGACAGTGCGGACCGGATACCTCGAAAGTATATCGATAACGCCGGTATCGAGGCAATCCGGCCGGGTTGAAAACCTTACTCCGGTAAAAACGCCCTCTTTTACAAAAACGGAGGCAGCGGCGAGGATTTCTTCGACGAGGCCAGGGGGCAGCGCGGTAAAGGTGCCTCCGTAGAAGGCGATTTCGCCGCAGCGGCCCGAGTTTCTGATCCTGTTTGCATAGTCTGCCAGATGCGATTTAACGAAACGGGCAATATGACCTTCAGAATCGCCAAAAGATACGGTCACCCCCTGATTGCAGTAAACGCACTGGAATGGACAGCCCGCGTGGGGAAGAAAGACCGGATAGATGATTTTTTCAGGGTTCATCGCTTTCAAGCATTCCGCAGTCCTCTTCTATCCTGGCTATAGCTTGCCTGGCGGCTTCCTGCTGGGCTTCCTTCTTGCTTTTGCCCCAACCGCAGGCCAGGACCTTATCGCCGATCTCGACTCTCATAAAGAAAGTCTTATCGTGGTCGGGGCCCCGTTCCTCTTCCAGACAGTAGATGGGGGTCAGTTTCAGCTTTGCCTGGGTGATTTCCTGGAGTTGGGTTTTGTAGTCCTTATCGAGAATTTTGAGCAGGTACTCTTCCTCTTTATGTTCGAGGTAATCGCCAAAAATCGTTCGAACCAGGCGCAAGGCGCAATCGAGGCCCCCGTCGAGATAGACGGCGGCGAGCACGGCTTCGAGTGCGTCGGCTAGAAGGGAGGGCTTTTGGCGTCCGCCCGAGAGTTCCTCGCCTTTCCCCAGGAGCAGAAAATCGCCCAGGTTAAGGGTCGAGGCAATTTGGGCCAGTTCTCGCTCGTTTACTATCGAAGAGCGCAGCCTGGACAATTCCCCCTCGTCGTAGTTTGGGAAAAAATCGAGGAGCAAATGGCTTATAGCCAGCCCCAGGACGGAATCGCCAAGGAATTCAAGCGTTTCATTATCCGATGGCTGGCCCTGATTTTCGTAGGCAAAAGAGCGGTGCACCAGAGCCCGCAAAAGCAGGTCCAGGTTCTGGAACCTGTGACCGAGACTATCCTGCAATTTTTCTAAATCAGTTGTCTGCAACATACCGATTACAGCGTTTGTCTCCAGAAATTCAACTTGCTTCCAACTTTAGCCATAAAGTTATACTATACACTTTTTAGAGCAAAATCGGTGTTTATTCTTATAGTCGACGCGGGTGAGGGGCAAAAATGCTAGCGTGGCTTGGATCGCCAAAGCCGGAATGCGACAGGGTCATCCTTCTTGACCGAGACGGGGTGGTAAACGTAAATCGCCCGGATTACATAAAGACTCCGGCGGAGATAAGCATTTACGAAGATTGCCTGGAAGCCATGAGGGTTCTCGAGCAAAAGGGCGTGGGAGTAATACTTGTCAGCAATCAGTCCGGGATCAATCGCGGGCTGATCAACTGGGAGGACTTCCGGCAGATCCATGAGGAGGTAATTCGCAGGGTCGGGGAATGCGGGGGGCGGATTCATGCCGCCTTTTACTGTCCCCACCGTCCGGACGAAAATTGCGAATGCCGAAAGCCGGCTCCGGGGATGCTGTTTGCGGCATGCCGATTTGCGGGAATAAAACCCTGGCAGACCTTCTTTGTAGGCGACAGCCCATCGGATATGCTTGCAGCCCAAAACGCGGGATGCCCCGGAGTGCGTATCGTTCGCACACAAGGGGAAGGGACGGATACGGGTTCGAGCCCTGAGTTTGTTTTTCAAACGCTTCTGGGCGCGGTTTTATCCATTTACGGTAAAGACATCTGAGGTCGCGTGTGCTTATTATAATTTAAAATGCAGGGCACATACCGAAGGGATAGAGAAAATGCCAAAGCTTGACACCAATCGTTTTGCAGCGCTTCTAAAGAGCAAAATGTCGCCGGAGAGCTACCGCAAATTAATCGAGCTCGAAAACGAAAAGCTTTTTGAATTCGTTGGCGAGTACACAGAGCTTTGCGAACCCGATTCGATCTATATGTGCGATGACAGCAACGAAGACGCGGAGTACATAAGAAGAAACTCTCTTGAGGCGGGTGAAGAGGCTGAGCTGGCCAAAAGCGGCCACACGATCCATTTCGACGGCTATAACGACCAGGGGCGATCCCCCGGGGCGACAAAGAATCTTGTGCCGCAGGAACTGGTGCCTCTTATGGGTGCGCTTTTGGCCAAAGAGAGGCAGGAGGGTCTTGCGGAGGTTCGAGAAATCCTCAAGGGGATAATGAAGGGTAAAGAGGCGATCGTCAAGCTAAGCTGCGAAGGGCCGACGCAAAGCCCCTTTTCCATAGCCTGCGCGCAAATAACGGATTCCTTCTACGTGGCCCATTCCGAAGATCTGCTCTATCGACGCGGGTATGAGCATTTCCGGCTCATGGGCGCCGGAGAGAGATTTTTCCGCTTCGTACACAGCGCGGGCCGCCTCGATGAAAACGGCAACAGCATCGATCTGGATAAAAGGCGAATCTACCAGGATCTTAGCGACTACATCGTGCTTTCGACCAACAACCAGTATGCGGGCAACTCGGTAGGCCTAAAAAAACACTCGATGCGCCTTGCCATTAAGCTTGGCGGGACTGAAGGCTGGCTTTGCGAACACATGTTCGTAATGTCGGTTCAAAACGAAAAAAAAGGCCGGGCCACGTACTTTTGCGGGGCCTTCCCCTCGGCTTGCGGAAAAACTGCCACGGCGATGCTTCCGGGCGAAAAGATCATCGGGGACGATATAGCGTATTTTCGAAATATAGAGGGGGAGTTTAGGGCGGTTAACGTCGAAAACGGGATATTCGGGATTATAAAGGATGTAAATGCCGCGGATGACCCGCTGATTTTCAAGACCCTCCAGACCCCGGGCCACGAGATCATTTTTTCAAACGTTTTAGCCGGTCCCGATAACGAGCCCTACTGGCTTGGGATGGGCGTCGAGTATCCGGAATCGGGGCGCAGCTTTTCGGGTAAATGGTTTGCGGGAAAAACCGATGAGCAGGACAGGCCGATCCCTCTTGCCCACAGCAACGCCCGCTATACCTTAAGGCTCGGGTACCTCGAAAACATCGACCCGGCCTACAACGACAAGGACGGGGTCCTTGTGGAGGGCATAATTTACGGCGGAAGGGATTCGGATACATCCGTGCCCATAGAAGAATCCCCGGACTGGAAGAGCGGGATTATCCTCAAGGCGTGCACGCTGGAGTCGGAGACGACTTCGGCGGTAATCGGGCAAGAAGGGGTTCTGGCGCCCCAACCGATGGCCAACCTGGACTTTATAAGCTATCCGATCGGCGCTTACATAACCAACAATATTCGATTCGTGGAAGGCATAAAGAGGGCGCCGCGAATTTATGCGGTAAATTATTTTTTACGAGACGAAAAGGGACATTTTCTTACGCACAAGCTCGCAAAAAAGGTGTGGCTGCACTGGGCCGAACAGAGGATCCACAAGGAGGTGGAGGCATATCGGACACCTCTGGGCTTTATCCCGAAATACGAGGACTTAAAGGTTCTTTTCGCGGAGTTTTTCGCAGAGGATTTTTCCGAGCAGCTCTACGAGGAATTGTTTAAATTTCGCATCGATGCCTGGATAGCCAAGATTTCTCGCGCCATTCGTTTCTACACGCACACCGCGCCCGATTGTCCGAAGGAATATTTCGATATCTGGAAATCGGCCGCGCACAAACTAACGGAACTAAAACAACGCTACGGCAGGCACATCGAGCCGGGGCGGTACACCGAAACATAGTCTCCCGAACCTTTAAAAGGCAACTGGTCGATTCCCTTGAGGAGAGCACATGTTTTTCCCGCCCTTCCTGATTTTTTTTGCGTTCGTTTTTCTCTTTATACTTTTCATTGCCTTTGGATTGATCCAGTTTGGCCTGTTTTCCTGGGCGTTTGCAAAAATGGGCATCCCGCCCCACTATCTTTTCACTATTTTGTTTCTCTGCATCGTGGGGAGCCTCGTAAATATTCCGATCCGCAAAATCCCCCTGGAACCCGAGGAGCCTGAGGATTGGGACACGGTTTCTTTTTTTGGCATGCGCTTCCGGCCTCCGCACCTGGAAAGCCCCAATGAAATGGTGCTTGCGGTAAATATCGGAGGCGCTCTCATCCCTTCGATTCTTTCGCTCTATCTTTGGCTCAATTCGCCTCACCCCATACGCATGCTCTTCGCCCTTGCCGGGGTGGTCTATGTGGTCTATAAAAACGCCAAGCCCGTGCCGGGAATAGGAATTGCCGTACCATGGCTTATTCCTCCGGTGGCCGCGGCGGTTGCGGCAATGATTTTCGACTACAGCTGCGCGGCTCCAACGGCCTATTTCGCGGGAACGCTCGGGACCCTTATAGGCGCCGATATTTTGCATTTGGACAAGCTAAAGCACTTGCGGGCTCCCGTGGCCTCGATTGGCGGGGCCGGGACTTTCGACGGTATTTTTCTCGCGGGGATCATCGCGGTTTTGCTCTCGCCCATCGGGCGCTAGCCCGGACAAGGAAGAGCAAGCGAAACAGTTTTCCCCCTTTTGCCGCAGAGTAACGATTATCCACTTCTGAAGAATGGAGTTATAATTTGGGCGCTCAAGTCTATTTTACAAGCATGCGCACGGGCTATCACAACAGCCTTTTAACCAAGATCGACCGGTTGGCCATGGCTGCCGGGTTGGAGGACATAGTAAAAAAAGGGGGTCTTAGCGCGGTTAAGCTTCACTTCGGGGAAAGAGGGGGCACGGCGTTCATTCGTCCGGTGCTGGTCAGACCGGTCGTGGATGCTTTAATCAGAGCGGGCGCCAAGCCTTTTTTAACCGATACCGGCACGCTTTACGTCGGGTCGCGGGGCAACAGTGTCGATCATTTGAACACGGCCCTTCTAAACGGCTTCGCCTACCCCGTTGCGGGGGCTCCCTTAATTATTGCCGACGGCTTGGATGGAAGCGACGAAGTGGCTGTCGAGGTCAATCTAAAGCACTTCAAAGAAGTGTTGATCGCTTCGGCGATCGCTCATGCGGACAGCCTTGTCTCCCTTGCCCACTTTAAGCTCCACGACGGCGCGGGCTTTGGCGGGGCAATTAAAAACATCGGGATGGGGAGTGCGTCAAGAAAGGGCAAAATGGCCCAGCATTCGGAGGTGGCTCCCAAAATCATCTACAAAAAGTGCATCGGCTGCGGATTATGCGTCGAGCAATGCGCGCACGGGGCCATAAGCATCGTGGAAAGACCCGCCGGGGTTTCTGCTCCAAGCGCGGCAGCCGGCAAAGCAGTCCAGATCGACCGGAAACTTTGCGTGGGATGCGCGCAGTGTATTCATGCCTGCGCTCAGGGAGCGCTAACGATTCAATGGGACTCGGATTTTTCCAAGCTCATGGAAAAGATAGCCGAGTATGCGGCCGGAGCCTTAAAAGGAAAGGGAAAACGCTCGCTTTTCATAAATTTTATGACTCAGATATCGCCCGCATGCGACTGTTACCCCTTTTCGGATGCTCCGATCGTGGGAGATATCGGCATAGCCGCATCGCGGGATCCCGTGGCACTCGACCAGGCGTGCATCGATCTTTTGAACAAAAGTCCTCATTTGCAATCCTCCTGCCTTAAGGGCGAGAGCCATTATCCCGACAAGATCAGGGCCGTCTACCCCAAGTTGGACTGGGAGCGCCAGTTGATCCATGCCGAGCAGGCGGGCCTTGGGACCAGGGACTATGAGCTAATCGAAATCGAGGCGAAAAGTTCTCGCGCCTAGATAGCAGGAAACGGGCCGGTCCCGCGAGAGTGTTAGACACCCGGGCAGCAGTCCGAAAACATTTTAAAGTCATTGCGTGAGGAATTTATCGTTTTTTTGGAAAAGGCGGGAAATCAATAAGAACCCGGTGAAGCGGAGGTAGGCAAGGCTGGAGCATATAAGGAAACCGATCGATGGGAGAAAAGATGACGATACAACCCGAAATAGCAGCGAAAGTAAAGGAGTTGCAACCGCTTTCCGCCAGTGCATCGGAGCTGGTAACGCTAATGGGAAAACCCGATCGCGACTTGCGAAACATCATACGCATCGTCGAGTGCGATGCGGCCCTTACAGCCAAAGTACTAAGAGTTGCAAACTCGACGGTTTTTGGAACGGCCGAGCCGGTGACTTCGGTTTCCAGGGCGGTTTCCTTCCTGGGGGAAAAAGTCATTTTAGCCATTGCCCTCGATGTCTGCATGGGCTCTGTTTTGCGGCAACCCCTGGAAGGCTACGAGGGCAGAGACAACGGCCTTTGGGAGCATAACCTCAGAACCGCTTTAGGGGCCAGGGAAGTCGTACGGCTTGCAAGGGACGAGATAAACGCCGATATCGCTTTCACAGGAGGGATCCTTCACGATATTGGAAAGGCGGTTTTGTCCGAATTTCTCCACGGCAGCGCCCCCGATATCCTCGCGAGAATCGAAACTCAAACGACTCGCGATTATTTATCGGTAGAGCGCGAAATAACCGGTATCGATCATTGCGCGGTAGGTTATGAAATTGCCCGTTTCTGGAACCTGGCCTCGCCTCTTCCTGAAATTATCCGATTTCACCATTTTCCGGGAAGTGCCGGAGAAAAGGTAAAAGGGCTGGTTTATGCGGTCCATCTGGGAGATATCATGGCCATGATGGCCGGAGCGGGGACTGGCATCGATGATATGAAGTACTCTCTTGATCCGGCCTTTTCGCACTACTTTAAAATTTCACATAGAGAACTGGAAAAGATAATGTTTGACGTCGAGTTGGAGTTCCAAAAGACAAAATCGTCTATCCTTGGAAATGCGGAACCGGTGCAATGAAAACAATCATGGTCATTGACGACGAAGCGGCAAACGGCACGGACTAGAAGACGGCATTCAGGATTGGGAAAGGACGCCGGCCAGTTCCTTTCCGCTTCCGTAGGCTTCCTCCAGCCAGGGGGGATGTTCCAGGACATCGGAGGGCTCATCGAGCCCCCTGAACAGAATACTTTTCCAAAGCTCCATATCCAGAGTGTCCAAAAAATATTTCATGGTCAGAAGGACTCCGTCGAAGAGCTTACCGCCGCGGGTTGCGCCCACGGAAACGAAAAGAGCCTTCCTGATCGGTTCCCGAAGACCAAACCGAGCCTTATCGATCAAATATTTTTTTGACCAGAACTCCTGGCAACGATCCATAAAAATCTTGGTGTGAGCGCTCACGGTGTAAAAAAAGATCGGCGAGGAAAGCATAAGGGCATCGCAGGAAATCAACTTATCCCGCAGCAGATCGAAATCGTCACGCATGGCGCATCGACCGGTTTTCCTGCACGCGTAGATCTCGAGACAGGGAGTGATCGACAGGTCGCGAAGACAAATCTCTTCGACCTCCGCTCCGCCATCCCGTGCGCCTTTAACGGCCTGTTCGAGCAAAACCGAGGTATTACCCCGTCTTCGAGGACTTCCGTAGATTGCCAGGATATTTTTCACGCTATTCTCCCCACCGTGGACCCTTACTCCGATTGCGGCCGCTTCCCTGCCCTGCACTTTGCGCAAAGTCCATAGAACTCAAGACGGCTGTCAAAGACTTCAAACCCGGCTTCCGACATGATCTTCTCAGCTCCAACCGATATGCTTTCGCCAAGATCATCGATACTGCCGCACAAGGTGCAGATCAGGTTAATATGCGGCTCGACATTGGGCTCGTAGCGATTATCGGCCCCATCAAATTGCATCACCTTTATCTGCCCCAAACGCGTGAGCACACCGAGAGTATTATAAACCGTAGCCAAACTGAGGTCGGGATGCTTCTGCCTGACCTCCTCGAGAATCCGTCTTGCGCTTGGATGCGTTTTATTGGAGTCCAGATGCTCGATTATAGCCTTTCTTTGTGAAGACATCCGGAAACCGGCAGCCTTTAGAGCTTTTTGCATCTCTATTAAATCTTCTCCCTGTTCCAGCATTGAAAAGGACCTTTTACAACTTGACTTTAGTTTAGAATCATTCTAACTTTTGAGCAAGAAATAGTTAGCCTGTTCGAACAAATTAATTATCCCGTCTTCGGTTTTGAGGACTCTTGCCTGCCGGGTTGCAGCGGCATAAAGGAAAGGAAGATTATGGCCATATGGAAATGCAACAACTGCGGTAACACAGTGGATATTTTATCTCCCCCCGAAATTTGCCCAGCGTGCAACAAGAAATGCGAATTCGTCGATGTTTCCTGCTACATTCCCGAATGCGGCGGAGCCGGTTCAGGAAATATAAATCCCGCAGTTTACCAGGAAAGCTACGGGAAGGACAAAAAGTAGTTTATCAAAAAAGCGGCATCTCAACAGGCAGATAGCGGTTTTTTTGCCTGGTTTGACAAGACGTGGAGAGAGACTTTATGGCCAGACCCGAGGACATGTGGCAGTGTCAGACGACCAATTGCGGCTATACCTACGACCCGGACAGGGGCGACAGGAAGGCCAAGATTCCCAAAGGGGTAAAATTTGAAGATCTTCCGGACTCGTGGAGGTGTCCCGTGTGTGGAGGAACCAAAGCGTGTTTTCAATCCCTTACAGGCGTCCGTTTCAAGGAACAAGTCGGGGTATAAGCCCAAAGTCGGCTTGGAGTATACATTAAAGGGGCGTGGCAAATAGTGTTTTTGCCACGCCCCTTTAAGTTTTTACAAGCGGCAGCCGGTGTCAGCCGGCCTCAATTCCGCACTTTTTAAGAAGCCTGTCGTACTCCACATCGAGTCTTTTCTGGATAAGCTCTATCTCGCTATCGGTCAAGTGACGGAAACGGCGCTGGGGCTTGAAATAATCGGTAACCGGCCTGGGGTTGGCGATTTTGCGCGACAGGTAATAGTCTCCGTCGATCACCTCGTAGAGGGGAAAGACTTTGGTTGAAACGGCAAGCCTTGCGACTTCGAGGCTTTCGTCGAGCCCGCAGCGCCATCCCGTGGGACAGGGCGAATAGATATGAACGTAGGCGGGCCCGGGAACAAGGGAGGCCTTTTTGACCTTGTTCATCAGATCGACCGGATAGGCGGGGGTAGCCGTGGCCACGTAAGGAATTCCGTGGGCCGCGACGATCGCCGGCAGATTTTTCTTCCAGGTCGCCTGGCCGAAGCTTTTCTTACCCGGAGGAGATGTGGTGGTGGAAGCGCCAAAGGGAGTCGAGGACGAACGCTGGATGCCCGTATTCATGTAGGCTTCGTTATCGAGGCACAAATAGACGAAGTTGTGCCCGCGCTCGAGGGCGCCCGAAAGTGCCTGCAAGCCGATATCGGCGGTTGCGCCGTCGCCTCCGTAGGCAAGGAAGGTCACATCGGGCTGCGCGATGATCTTTTTGCGGTTCATCGCCTTGTAGGCCGCCTCGACTCCGCTTACCACAGCCGCCGCGTTTTCGAAAGCGACGTGAATCCAGGGCACGCGCCAGGCTGTCTGGGGGTAAGGAGAAGTGATGATTTCCATGCACCCCGTGGCGCTACACACCACCACGTTGGTGCCGATCGCCTTCATCGCCTGGCGCAAAGCGAGCACCTCGCCGCAGCCCTGGCACGCACGATGGCCGGGCGAAAGGGGTTCGACCTCCGGCATATTCTTCAGGCTAAATCCCTTAA
>JAJXYD010000030.1 GCA_021780695.1 Deltaproteobacteria bacterium | reverse complement strand
CAACATTTGTTGAAGGCAAAAGGCTCTATCAGGAAAAGAACCTGAACGGGAATTTTGCATCGTAACTGTCATTGACAATTTTCGGGGGGACCTGACCCACTGTCAAGTCAAGTTTCGTTCAGGACACTTGAAGAGCTTGCACCGGTCCACTCCAAGCAGGTGCTGACCTATCTGAGGCTTATGGATTTGCCTCTTGGGCTGCTAATGAATTTCGGCGAGGCAACCTTCAAAACAGGCGTCAAACGTATTGTAAACAATCATTCCGAATTCGCCGCTTCGCGTCTTCGCCTGCACCAAAAGTTTGCTTCCGACATGGATGAGAAATGATAGCCGATCAACCTATCTTAAGGTTTTCTTCGTTTTCTTATTTTTTCGCGTCTTCGCGTCTTCGCGTGAACCCGCAACTTTGCATCCGGCATGGACGGGAAATGATAGGCGATCAACCTATCTTAAGGTTTTTTTCGCTTTCTTATTTTTTTGCTTTCTTATTTTTTCGCGTCTTCGCGTCTTCGCGTGAACCCGCAACTTTGCATCTGGCATGGACGGGAAATGATAGCCGATCAACCTATCTTAAGGTTTTCTTCGTTTTCTTATTTTTTCGCGTCTTCGCGTCTTCGCGTGAACCCGCAACTTTGCATCCGGCATGGACGGGAAATGATAGCCGATCAACCTATCTTAAGGTTTTTTTCGCTTTCTTATTTTTTTGCTTTCTTATTTTTTCGCGTCTTCGCGTCTTCGCGTGAACCCGGAACTTCTTATTACATGGACAGGATATGACGCTTACAGCAAAGCAGGATTTCGGGCGCTTCTACGATAAGGTAAAACAGTTCGATGTAACGGGTAAGACCCTTCTTATCCCTTCCATGGCTCCGTTTGCCTCCCGGCTTCTGGCTGCCTGTTTCCACGCGGTGGGCGTAGACGCCCTCGTGCTCGATACCTTCAAGGGCCTTTCCATCGGAAAGGAATTTACCTCGGGCAAGGAGTGTTTTCCCTGCCAGGTGACTCTTGGCGATGTCCTCTATTTTCTCCGGCAGGAGAAAAAAAGACTCGGGGCGGCTTTCTCGCCCGAGAAGTACGTCTACTTTTTGCCCGAAGCCGACGGCCCCTGCCGCTTCGGGATGTATAACAAGATGCAGCGGCTGGTTTTGGACAGATTCGAAGAATTTCGCGATATCCCCATAACTTACGTTTCCACCAGGAATTCCTATTCGACGGTTGACATCATGCCCGCGGCCGCGGCTTCGATATTTAGAAAACTTTGCTATGTGACTATAATAATAGCTGATATACTGGACCGGATAACTTGGCGTGTGCGCCCCTATGAACTTCGTGCGGGTTTGACGGATTCCTTTATCCAAAAGGCTCTGGAGGTCTTGGTTGAGCAAGTCCAAAGCAGGGGGACCTCTCTTGAGTTTAAAGGGCTTTTCGATATTGTCGGGGATACGGCCTCTACGGCTAAAACTTTTATCGACACCCGGCAGCCCCGGCGACCCTTGATAGGCATAGTCGGTGAGATTTATGTGCGCACCCATCCGGATTCCAACCAGAACATCGTTCGCATGCTTGAGCGTTTTGGGGCTGAAGTCGTGGTGGCTTCCATCGGAGAGTGGATAAACTATATAACCTATGACATGGCCAGGAATCAAAAACGCTTTGTGAAGCTGGCCCTTTTGAGGCGTGATTTCGCATCGTTAATGAGCGGTCTAAAGGACCTTATCCCTACGCAGATCGAAAAATACTACCAGTTGGGCCGCCAAAAACAGATTTACGATCGAGCGCTAAAGTATTTGGACATTGAAAAAGATCACCCCATAGCGACATTAGAACATCAAATGGACAAAGACCGGCTCTACAGCTTCGATATCGGGACCGAATCGGCTCTCAGTATCGGGGCCGCACTCGAACACTTACACGAAGGTTGCAGCGGCGTTGTGAACGTATACCCTTTTACCTGTATGCCAAGCGCAGTCTCTACTGCCGTTCTCAAGCCGCTCTTAAACAAAATGCGCATGCCCTACATAGACGCGCCTTATGATGGGGCCATTCAGCCCAACCGGGAAATAGCTCTGCGTACTTTTGTCCATCAGGCAAAACAGCATCTCCAATCCCGCAACTCGGGCAACAGAAACGACAAGGCAGCAAAATGTCATATCAAACCATGATCATAAACGCGATCCACCCCGAGGAATTTCGGATCGCGGTAGTAGAGGGCCACAACCTGGAACATTTTTTCATTGAAACCGCGACGCGGGGCAAAATTGCGGGAAACATCTACAAAGGCATTATTACCCACATTCAGTCCAGTCTTCAGGCGGCCTTTGTAAATTACGGGGTCGATCGAAACGGGTTTTTGCCTTCCTCGGAAATCCACCCCGAATACTATGACTCGGACAGCGCCGACAGCGCCAGGATCCAGGATGTAATTCATCCCGGCCAGGAGGTGCTCGTTCAGGTCGTAAAGGAGGAGGTGGGGTCCAAGGGCGCCCTTCTTACCACCTATGTCTCCCTTGCGGGCCGGGACATCGTGCTCATGCCCGGGCAGGACCAGCGCGGGGTCTCAAGAAAGATCGAAAACGGCGACAAGCGCGAGAGGCTTAAGGAGATGGCAAGAAGCCTTAAGGTGCCCGAAGATTTCGGCGTGATCCTTAGGACCGCCGCCGAAGACCGCACCAAGCGCGAGATTAACCAGGATCTTGACCACCTGGTCAAAATCTGGGAGGAAATTAAAAAGAAGGTCCAGGAGACCCCTGCTCCCGCTCTTATCTATAAGGAGCAGGATCTTGCCATAAGGATTATTCGCGACTATTTCCCGGCCGGCATAAAGACCATCCTGGTCGATGACAAGGATGTCTACCGAAGGGTAAAGGAATTTCTCGGCATTATCAGCCCTAGAAACCAGAAGACGGTCAGGCTCAATAAGGACGAGGGGCCGATTTTTGCCAAATTCAACCTCGAAGATCAGGTCTCGCAGATTTTCCGCAGAAAAGTACCGCTCAAATCGGGCGGATACCTGCTCTTTGATCCAACCGAAGCCCTGGTGTCCATAGATGTCAACTCCGGGCGCACCAGCGCCGAGGGGGCCGTCGAGGAAATGGCCCTCAAGGTTAACCTGGAAGCCGCCGTTGAAATACCCAGGCAACTGAGGCTTCGCGATCTTGGCGGCCTTGTGGTAATCGATTTTATCGACATGCGGGAACAGCGGCATGCCCGCGAGGTCGAACGCCGTTTCAAGGAGGAGATCAAAATCGATAAGGCCAAAATAACCGTGGGCCGGATCTCCAAGTTCGGCTTGCTCGAATTGTCTCGCCAGCATCTTGGGCTAAATATTTTGCGCGGCTCCTACAAAGAGTGCCAGGTCTGCCAGGCAAGCGGCCTTGTGCGTTCCACCGAAGCCACGGCTCTGGACTATTTCCGAAAGATCTGGACCACCCTGGTCAATAAAAAGCCCGCGGTTCTAAAAGCCGTTCTGCCCGCCGATGCCGCCGACTACCTTTTGAACCGCAAGAGGGCCGAGATCGCAAACCTTGAAGCCGCATACAAGGCGAGCATCATTATAGAGCCCTCTGCTACGGCCCTCTCCCATGAAGGCTACATTGAAACCACTCCCCACGAACTGCAGACCTAGCTGAAAGCGGCCAAGGAGCGCCGGGGCCAGTCGCAAGACCCGGCGCTTCCCCCCTCTCAGTGTCCGGCCTCGGGCCTGTGGGCCCACGCCTCCCTGTACTGCACCACCGCTTGTTGGGCAACCGAATGTTCGCCCTCGAGGTTGAGTTCCTCGGCAAGCTCTGCGGCAAGCACGAAGGGAATCGCTTCGCTAAGCTCCACGACCAGATGGGCAAAATCGGCCATGTGGATCCTGGCCATATCCGCAATGTCGTTTTCATTTATGGCCAGCATGGCCGTGTGGAGCATTCCGCAGCTTATGACGGCGTGGTTTAGCAGCGTGTAGTCGTCTCTGAGGCTCCTTGAAACCGGTTCGTTTGTCCTCAATTTCTCATAGATGCTTGTAACCGATCCCACAAAGGATGTTGCGGTTTTTTTCAGTTTTGATTCGAGGCCGCCGTCTATGCCTGAAAGATGGCGCTCCAGTTCTCCGATATGAAGTGAGAGCACATTTTTGATCTTTTCGACTATTGCGAAAGCCTGATCGTATTTTTTAATCCGCTCTTCCTTGCTGTGACGATCGATGCGCTGGAAAACGGTCTGCTCGATCCCCAGCACATCCATGAGATTATCCCGGATTACAGCCAATTTAATCATTGTGGACCTCCCTTGGGCCAACCTTTGAGGTTCTGGCGCAGCATAAAACTCTCTAGTGTCCAATGTAAGCAGTTTTCATCGAAATTCAAATCCTCGGGGCACGGTTTGGGGGGGGGCCATCGAACCCATGGAGCGAAAAAAGGGCTTTCGGCTTTCCAACTTCCTATTGACCCCGCTTTTTAACGCCTTGGCCCATATCTATCTTTTCGGGCTAAAATAATTATGTTAATTAAGACAAACGGTTTGCGAAATAGGGCAGGGCGAATTCGATAAACAGGTTGGCTCCTCATATAACGAGTTTTGATTGAGTGGTCCAAACGAAAGGAGATTTGTTCAAATGATTCATTTATCCGAAAAAGCCGAGGATGTCTTGAAAGACTATTTCAAGGAAAAGGAGATTACCCCGATTCGGATTTTTCTTCAGACCGGTGGCTGAGCAGGGCCGAGCCTGGCAATGGTTCTGGATGAACCTAAAGCAAGCGATGACGTCTATAAGGTTAACGGCTTTACCATGCTGGTCGATAAGGACCTTCACGAACAAACCAAGGACATAACGGTGGATTATGTCTCCTACGGGATGGGTTCGGGCTTCCGTGTGGCCTCGGAGATCCCGGTCGGAGGCGGCGGGGGCGGATGCGGTTCTTCCTGCAGTTGCTGATAATCCCACCCGGAGAACAGGTCCTTTTTTACTCTATCCCCTAATCGGTCCTCCCGGTTGTTTTGGGAGGACCCGATCACCTATAAATCGGAATGGCCGGGTAAAGAATGCGAAAAACACTGCTGTTTGTAATTCCGGTTGGCCTGCTGGTGGCTTTGGACCAGCTTACAAAATACGCCGTTGCTCACTACATGCGCGTAAATACCGCGCTTTCCGTGGTTCCGGGTTTCTTTAACCTGGTCTATGTCCGAAATACCGGGGGGGCTTTCAGCCTCTTTGCGGGCGCGGGCAACCGCCTGGTGGTCTATGCTTTGGCCGCGCTGAGCTTTGTGGTCGTGGTCGCCATAGCCTACGCCTTCGCAAAGACCCGCAAGGCCGATACCTGGGCCAGGGTGGCCTACATCTGCGTTGCGGGCGGTGCGCTCGGAAACCTGATCGACCGTATAAGGTTTGGGGAAGTAACCGATTTTTTGGACTTCCATGTGGGAACCCTGCACTGGCCGGCCTTTAACGTCGCCGACATTGCCGTTTCCACCGGCGCCGTAATGCTGCTCGTCTCCCTTATGCGAACCAAGTAGATCGAGCCCGGTTAAAGCACCCCATTATCGGCTTTTTTGATCAATTTAATGGTAAAGTTCTGTGGGAATCTCTTTTTTTCCTTGGGGTTCCATATCTGCTGCTCAACGACAACATCGTTGTCGTTTATTTGCGTGATGACTCCCGCGTTGGGGCCTGCCGGCGTTCCCACGCTTACGATGTAGCCCTTTCCCGTAGCATCTTCTATTACCGCCATGCGTCCCATTTCCCCCCATACTATGGCCTTTAGCCCCGCCTGCATTTCGGCTAGAGACATTCTTTGAAGAGGGGTAAGAGGGCCTGCGTTGCCCTGTTGGTCGGTCCCTTGGGGCTGCAGGGACACGAAGGGCACGAAGGGATCGAGCCCCTTATCGGGAAGGAAGGTAAACTTGGGGGCGGCCAGAAGGGCCTCTGTTTTCTTAACTATGGCCGAGATTTCCTCGGGCGAATCCTGTGTTGCGTTGGGAGGCCTGTTGGCCGCAATGTCTCTATCCTCGGCGGTAACCGACTGGGAGGCCTTCCCGGCTTGAGCCTTCGTGGCCGGATTTGGCGCCCCCGGTGCGGCCGTCTTGCGCCCCTTGGTGTTAAGAGGTGTTGCCTTAATTTGCGCCGGAGCCGCGGGTACGGGTTTTACCACTGCCTGCCCCGATTTTTGAGCCGCCGGCTCATCGGCCGTGGAAAAGGAAAACAGCAATGCCGCCGTTGCAAACGGTACGAGCAAAACTGCGGTCAATCGGCAGGCACGCGCAAGTTTGCCGGATCTTTTCATATGCTCATCCCCTCTCACAGGTCCATTTCTTCTTTTTTCCTATATATACGTTAGGATCGTTATTCATGGCAAATTATTTAGTGATCGACGCCGACTTGATAGTGACGGCTTTTAACTGCAACTGTTTGCACAGTTGTTCCACAATGAGCCGTTCCGGATAACCCGGGTAGAGTTCAAGTACCTTGTGGAACGCACTCACCGCTCCCTTGATATCGGTTGTCTTTCCCAGGAAAAAACCCAGCGCAAGCCAGGTATTCGCATTGTCGGGATCTTTGGCGAGAACCTGCCTCGCCGCCTTGACGGCCCCCCCCGCATCGTTATCGCTATAGAGATACCAGGCCTTTAGCAATAAGGCTTCGCGTGAGTCCGGACAAATCTTAAGGGCCGCATCCACTCGCCGTTCCCCTATTTTTTCAAAGAAACCGGGCAATTGATCTTTTTGCACCAGGTAGGCTACCGCCATATCGAAATCGAACCTGGAAAAGGGGCTGCGCACATATTTTTGGAACACATTCCATCTCTTCTTCTGAGCCAGGTTTTGCGCATCCTCTTTTTGAAACTTGAGAAGTTGCTGTTCCACCAGAAGATCGTCCGGGTTCTTTGCATGCTCCTGTTCAAAAATTTCTCGGGCGTATTGTTGCTCGTTGTGCGCTTTGAACACCATTGCGGCTAGGAATTCAGCAGAGGGTTTGCCCCCGTGCAACCGCGCGGCAATGCCGGGCGCTGCCTCCTGTGGCGTGTAGCGGGAAAATAGTTGCACCAGAGCCTGCTCCACAAGTCCCTTTGCGTATTGCGAGTCCAATTTCAGGTTGGCCGTCTGCATGTACATGAGAGCCCTCAAGATCCATTTGTACGCATCTTTTGGCCTGTTTGCTCCAATACAGGCGCTGGAAGCGTCCAGGCAAAGATTGGGCAGAGTGTCGACGGTCATCCCGTTGAAATTACGTTTTATGAATTTTTCGTCCCGTTTGATTGCCTCGTCGTTTTTCCCCATTTCCATGAGCGCAATACTGATGTCGTTTTGGGCTATGACATCTTGTTCGTCACCGGGCTTGCCGAGCGCAATCGCCTTTTCGGCATATTTTATGGCTTCTTTATAGTGTTTCAGCTCTCCAAGCGTGGCGGCAAGATCGGCGTTTGCCCTGGGACTGTCCGGAGACTTCTCAACCGCATCTTCATGTATGGTGAGCCGGTCTTTCCATGCGCAGTTCCTGGTGAACGTAAGCAGGGTAAAAACGGAGGCGCTCACCAAAAAAAGGCAGCACACAGCCTTGGAGAATTCGGCTTCCGGCAGCCTTTTTGCCGTTTTCCTCCAACAAATCGTAAAAAAAGTCCCAAATGCAAGGTAAAAGCCTATCGATGGCGCATAGAGCCTATGTTCGAAGACCAGCTCCAGGGGAAGTATTGTCGATTCGATGATCAAATTCAAAAAATACCATACAATCCCGAAGGTGATAACGGGATAGCGTTTGCGAAATCTGATGGCCGATAAAATCAAAAAGCCGATAAACAGAATGGAGGCAATCGTTGTGAACGGGCTGAATAGAGAAGTCGAGATTGTTATGTGATGTTCCATTGAAAGTCGGGATGGAACGGGCCAGAGCATAAGAGACATGTACCATACGACTACCCGCGCTTCCGTAAGCAACCTTTGGCCCATGGTGAAATTTCGGGCGTTATAACCGATAAGTAACTTGGGCAAAATAGTGAAAAAAGAGTATTGCAGGCACCAAAGGATCGCTGCGACCGTGGCTGCCCGGATCTTCCAACCGGTCTTCCGGAAAAAGCTCCAAGTCCTCTTTATCCATGCCGAGTCGAAAAACCATATGTCGATTACTGCCAGGATAACCGGCAGCATTGCCGCGTTTTGTTTTGAAACTCCGGCGCAAAGACCGGCTAGAACGCATAGAATATAGAAAAGGGGCGCGGAGCGGGCTTGCGTTTTCGATTCGAGCCTGGCCCTTAGAAAACAAGCCGCGCTAAGCGTGAAGAAAAGCGTCTCCATGGAGGCGATGCGCTGTACAAGATAGGTTACAGCGCTGGTTTGGACGGGGCTTAGCGCCCAAAGCGCCCCAATGCAAAGCGGGAAAAGTCCCGCCAAATCCTCTGGAATTTCATCGCCCCGGGGCCCCTTTGCCGCCGAAAGTATCTCCCGCACCAACCAGAAAACGGCGAGAAAGGTCAGAAGATGGATCAGAATATTCACTACGTGAAAATAAGTCAGGCCGCCATATCCAAAAAAATAGTTATTGATTGCAAAGGTTACTGTAGGTAAAAAACGGGCTAATCCTCCCGGGAGCCCGGAGAGTCCCAAAAGGCTTGCAAGGGTTATCTTTTGCAGATGGAGGGATCGGGGATATATGAACATCCCGAAATCATCAAGAAAAGGAGGCGACTCCAATGTGTTCGAATAGGAGGAAACTATCATTAGCAGTACTGAAAAAAAAAGAATGATGCGAAGGGGCTTCCTGCTGCGGTTTCCTGTCCTGAATGTCATTGTGGACTCGCCGATGTGTATCGAAGTTAAATGAAATCTTGGGGAGAATGCCTCCGTGGTTGCGGCATTCTCCTCCAAGCTGGTTTGAAAAAATTTTTATTGTAAACCGGTAAGTCCCAGTTGCGAGGCAATTTGCCCTGAAATGTACCAGCCGATAATGATGGCGGGGTTTGTTGTGCTGACTACCGCGCGTACCGTAATCGTCTGGTTGGCGAATTCACGCAGCTGAGGGCAAGCTGCAGCGGGTTTTATTGTCCAGGTTACGACTGCATTCGTTTTACCTGAAGATGTGTAGGCACCTGTTGCACAGTCGGTCGATGCGTCATTAAGCATGAAAGTCGAGCCGCTTGCTGGAAAAGCCTTTTGGTTTGCCGCTGTATTTGATGGGCTGTTGGATGTGGCATAATAGGACGCTATATCGACGTTGGCGGTGTGTATGGCCGGATAAACCAGGGAGGTTATGCGTGCTTTCTCGATGTATTTCTCGTAAAAGGGCACCGCTACCGCGGCCAGGATACCGATGATCGCAACGACGATCATCAATTCAACCAGGGTAAAACCTTTATTTTCCCTCATTTTGATAAGCATCTTTTCTCCTTGTTCGGTTGCTGATTCATTACATGTCTTACTTCAAAACAGCATTTCCCATCGCTTACACAAGTACTATCGTCATCCTTCCCCCTCTCCTTTAATCCCTTTTGCGCTGCACGATTATATCGCAAAGCAAAATTGATGCCTGCGCACCCGATAACTTGAGACTTTTGGCTACCGGCATGAATCGGCTTTTGGAAGGATTCCAACAGGTCGCTACCGGTAGAATCAATTATTGGGGAACCTGCCGATCGCCGGAGGAAGTGACAAAGTGTGTCATTGCCTATGACGAAAAGCGGCAGCAAGTATATTCTGAAGCCGGCCCAAAGGGGTAACGGTCAAGGCTATTGATTCAAGGATCTTTTTTAGGGCCGCTCCCTTCCTTTCCTCCTCCCGGTATTTCCTACATCAATATTATGATCTTTTTTATATTTGCTTTTAATCTACGGTTGTCCGAAATGTCCAGAGCAAACTTAAAAAATAAGGTGGCGTAGCGTACTTACTAAGACCGTCATTGATTACCGAACATATACCGTGCCTACAAATCGTTGGTGGGCAACGCTCGCGCCTTTTACCACCCTACTCGCAATGTTCGGTTATTTATGCATTTCTTAGTAAAACTCTGAAAATTGGGTCTGGTTAGGACTAAAATGCATACATATCTTCTAGGCCCGTGGTGGAAGTGCTGCGCCGTGGCGCTGCCCGAGGGCGGAGGCTTGTGGTATTAACGCTGAGACGGGACTGAGTCCGCTCCGGCAACTAAAGCTACAAAAAGCGCTAAATCCTACCGAGCCTCCGCGTTCTCGGCCCTCGTAGTTAAGGTTTGAAATTGACGGGAAGGAATCTTTAAGCGCGTCATTCACTGCCGGATTGCCGGTTTTGGTAAAAACGATGTTCAATTGCGCCAGTGTAGAGCCTTTGCTTCTTTTAACATCGAAATCATGATATGGTCCTTGAAACTGGCGGGATATCGGGTTTGAAAAATTTTCTCCAACAGGATTGATCTAAAATCGTCTGTTACTCTCAAGTCTTTTTGACGCCTTGCCGGTGCTTTGGTAAGAGTCATGCCCGGGTCTCGATTATTGTTGCCGGGCGATGGGAAAAACAGTCGGCCACGGACACGGTCCCCTTGGCTCTAACTCCATCGTTATACTGCGTGGCTTTGTCCGTGCTGTTGGTGGTCCGTTACTAAGACCGTCATTGATTACCGAACATATACCGTGCCTACAAATCGTTGGTGGGCAACGCTCGCGCCTTTTACCACCCTACTCGTAATGTTCGGTTATTTATGCATTTCTTAGTAACTGACGGTTTTTGTCACCCTCTAGAGTTGCTGAGCAGGGATGACGATTGCGTTGTTGCGCCGGGCAAATAGGGACCACTACGGCTTGCCTGTTCGATGACCTTGGAAATTCAAATTGACTCGCGGGTGAATAAATGGCTTCCCCTGACTTTTTCAAAACCATTGCCGGTAAAAAGGTGCTTTTCATTACGACTTCAGATCCCGGTTATATAAGAAATAGCCAGGAGATAGCCATGTTGGACAATTTTGCGAGCCATTTGGACGTCATGGCGCCCCAAAACGGGAACAGTGTGACTCCTACCGGAGTATTGCGCCTATTCTCAATAGGCCTCAAAGTGATTTTGGCCGACTTCAAAAAGTATGATCTCATTTTTATCGGCGGACTTCCGCAGTTTATAGTTCCCATTGTCAGAATGAGGGCCGGAAGGAAGACTCTGATAATTGATTTTTTTATTTCCGTTTATGATACTCTCGTCTATGACCGAATGCTTCTATCTTCCTCCAATCCTATGAGCCGTGTGCTTAGATGGTTCGATGCGTATGCGCTCTTTGCCGCTGACCATGTAATCGTTGATACCCGCCGGCACGGCCGCTATTTTTGCGAAACCTTTAAAAGTGATCCCGCCAAAGTGACGGTCTTATACCTTGAGGCCGATAAAAAAATTTATTATCCTAAAAAAGTGCAAAGGCCGCCCGAATTGGGGTCCAAATTCCTGGTCTTCTTTTTCGGTGCGATGAACCCGCTCCAGGGAACCGAAATTATCTTGGAGTCGGCACGGATTCTGGAAAAGCACGGAAACATAGTCTTTATCATTGTCGGACCCTTTGAAAAAATAAAGGGAATTGACCGCTACTTAGGTCTGACCAACGTGAGGTTTGCCGCCAGGTGGCTCCCTCAGTCTGAAATTGCCGATTTGATCGCCGCCTCCGACCTTTGCCTGGCGGGACACTTCAATGAAACTGTCGAGAAGGCCTCAAGGGTTATTCCCGGAAAGGCTTTCGCATATAGGGCCATGGATAAGCCGGTGATCTTCGGTGACAATCCCGCCAATCGGGAACTTTTCCACCCCGAAGCCAAGCAGGTCCATTTTGTCAAAATGGGAGATCCCGCAGCGCTTGCTGATAAAATCCTGGAGTTGGAGGGGGGAGGGCTTTAAGCCATGGACGACAATTGGCTGCCGATGCCAAGGTATAAGCTGCGAAAAGACCTGGTAAAGAGGGTATTGAGCAAAGAGGCCCTGTCGGGTAAAACGTGTCTGGAGCTGGGATACGGCGCGGGGGACATGCTGCTGCTCTACGCCTCCCTCGGCCTGGAGGCCTTCGGTTGGGACATTTCCGAATTGGCCTTCCAAAATGCGGGCTCAAGAATACTTAAATATCCGGCGCTAAAGGACAGGATCCATCTTCTAAGGGACCGGGAGGAAATGAAGGTCGGACGCTACGACTACCTCCTGGCCTTCGAAGTCCTCGAACATATCCAAGACGATTTATCCTGCCTGTTGGGATGGTTTGAGCTTCTTAAAGACAATGGAAAGCTCCTGATATCCGTTCCCGCCCACCGCAATAGCTGGGGAAATAGTGATGTCGCCGCGGGGCATTACAGACGTTATGAAAGAACCGGAATAGTAAACCTGCTCCGGGAAGCCGGCTTTTCGGTGGGACTTATCTGGAATTATGCTTACCCCATCTCGATTCTTCTCGATGTATTCCTTCACAAGACCTATAGGGTCGACAATTATAAACTCACCAGGGAAGATCGATCTAAACTGAGCGGAATAAAAAGAAAAAAAAGTCTTTTTAACCGCTTGGTTTCAGACGATTTCTTTCTGGCCCCCTTTTTAGTCCTCCAGAGGTGTTTTCTGGAAAAAGACCTGAGTTCGGCCCTCCTGGTCGTCGCAAGCAAGGACCTTTCAACAGGAAAAGTGGATGAAGTATACCGTCGTAATTCCGGTCTACAACAGTGAAGAGACGATCGGGGAGTGCCTAAAATCCCTCATAGGGCAAAAAGGCGCTACCAACGGGTTAGACTATTCGATCCTTGTTGTTGACGATGGATCCACCGATAGCACTCCCGAGATTGCTAAGTCCTTCCCGGTCAAAGTCGTCACGCTTGATAAAAACCGGGGCCGCATTATGGCAAGGCTCTACGGCGCTACAAACGCTGAGGCCCAAAGGTTGCTTTTCGTTGACTCCAGAGTGACCCTTCCGGAAGATACATTGGCAAAATTAGACCAATTCGACGGCCTGCCCGCCGTGATAGGGGAAACAAACCCTTATGGGACAAAGTACGAATCGTTGATCCATACGGTGCTCTACCTGATTCGCAGAAGGTATTACGGAAAAGATTTTTTCCCGATAACCGGCGACATGTTGATTAACGAACAAAACTTTAAACGCGCGCCAAAAGGCACCGCGGTCCTGCTAATCGACAGGGACCTCTTTGTAAAGCTTACTCCGGAGCGCACGGGAAAAGATGTTAACGACGACACCCTTCTTTTCCATAATCTTGTCTATGACCAAAAAATAAGCCTTCTCAGGTCGGCGAGGCTGTTTTTCCGCTATTCCCAAAGGACCGATCCCGGGCAGTTTTCAAGTTGGCTATTTTACAGAGGCGTTAGATTTTGCGACTTTTACCTTCGTCCGGGCGGCTACTTCCATATCCATTTCCTCCTGCTGGCATTGGTCTTTGCAGCGCTTCTGTCATTGATCTTCATGCCTTGGGGGCTGTTCTTGCTCTCTGCCCTTGCAATGGCCGCCGACGCGGTAATCGCGCTCTACCTCTCCGAGGAACGCAAGGATTTCAAACGGGTCTTCTTCGGACTTCCTCCCATAGTGTCGATATTTGGGGCAGGTATTGCCGCTTTTTGGGCAAAAAAACTCCTCGGCGCCCTCATGCGCGGCCACAGCTAAACGTTTACCCCCTCGCGGCGCCCGTTTAGCGGCCTGTCGGCGTCTAAACCCATTACTGCCGCTGCCTCGAAAAACCTTCGATATCCTGGGTTCCAACCCCTCGATTGAGACGCATCCAGGCAAAGCCGAAGAGCAGGCAGACAAGTGCGGCGTTTACGGCACGGTCCAGAAGTGCAACCATAAGGGCTTGAGCCGGGCTTATTCCCAGAAAATGGGAGCAAAACATCAATAGTGTTTCCCGGATTCCCAAAGATGCGGGCGTTATGCTTATAAACAGGGATAAACCGGCGATAGAGGAAAATATGGCCGCCTGCAACAACCCGATGCCGTTTCCATTCGCATCCTTTATGTGAAATGCGCCAAATTCCAGCCAGGTGATGACAAACATAACGATCAGATTTAATGCGCTCAGCCCGTAGAGCCTGGGTACTGTCTTCCTGTTTTTGCGCATTATACGCCATCCCGACATGACCCGCTCCAAACGATCCCGAACCGAGGCGATTGGAATCCTCCTAAACTGGGGGGGATTGACAAAAATGGCCCACAAGGTCATTGCGGCAATGACCAGAAAAGCCAGCGTAACTGGAAAACTAAACGCCCCCGTGCCCGCGTATAAGAGCCCCAGGCATCCAAGAGCGGTCAGGGAAGAAAGATTGAAGGCTACGAGGTAGTTCGCGCCAAGACCGGACATAAAATAGGAATAATTGAAACCGTGGCGCTTCTTGAGGTAAACCGCCTTTATTCCTGCTCCTCCCCTCATCGGAAGGAATAAATTACCGAAACTGGTTATTACCGATATGGAAAAGTACTCCCAAAAGCCTAGTTCTATTCCGAAGACCTCGGTTATGACTTTGACGAAAAGACCGTTTACAATCAGAAACGCTACGGCCGTGCAGGCAACCAGAAAAACGAAAAGGGGGGAGAGCGAGGAAATTACCGAAAATTCGCTTAAGTGACCCTTGATGTAGAGATATATGAAGAAAGCGCACGCTGGAAATACTGCCGATGGAAGAATTTTTCGCATCTGGGATTCTCATGCTGGTTCTGCAAATAAATAAGGACAACCACAAAGGACTTCGCCCTAAATCCTTTTTCTCGCAATACGAACGCCGGCCGCGACGCCCGCGGATGAAAAGCGCCGGAAGGGGGCGGCTCCCTCCGGATGCCCCCCGCTCTCCCATTGCCTGCGCCGTCTCTGGGCGTCTCAAAGCTGGTCGGCTAAGCCCTTCAATAGCCCAAAGTCTCCCCGACAAGCTTGACATGAATGCGTCCCGGAATCTTATTGCCCTCGATAATGCTCCACATGTTGCAGATGCGCTGGGAGGATCGGCAGTCATGGCAAATGCCGTCGCGCCCGCAAGGGGTTTCAACCCCCAGCCGGATGGCGTTTACCGGCGCCGCGTAATTTTTAACCCGGGATAGAGCCGAGTCAAGGTCATCGCTTACCTTGTTCATCCCCACAACCAGTATCACCTTCCGGGGGCCAAACATCATGGCGGCCGCCCGGTTTCCAAGCCCGTCCAGGCTCACCAGCCTTCCGTCGAGCGTAACGGCGTTGCAGCTCGATATCATGATGTCGGCGCCAAGCCCCTTGTGCCTTAACTCAAGGCTTTCCTCGTGGCTTAGACCGTGCCGGTAGGGATCGATAACCTGTATCCCCGCCATTTCCGAAAGCCTTTTCCACACCCCGATCGTCGTGGTGGTAAGCGAGCCGCAGCGGTAGACCGTGGACCCTTTCGGAATCATCGCCAGCACCTCCTCGAGCGCCTGTGTCCCGCTTTCCGCATAGCTTGCCGTCATGTGGCGCTTTTCGAGGTTTTCCATTATTGTCTGCGCCACCCTTTGATTCCACAGCGCCTGGTTTTTGTCCATCTCGCCCTCCTGTCTGTTGGCTCCTACGGCACAAATACGACTTTTCCGAAAAGCTCGCCTCGCTCCATCATCTCAAAGCCGCGCCTGCCTTCAGATAACGGCATGATCTCCTCTATAACCGTTTTGATCTTTCCGCTCCAGAGCATGCGGGTGACGTCGCGAAAATCCTTGGGAGTGCCCATTGTACTCCCGATCAAACTTATCTGCTTGCCAAAAATCATCCGTATGTCGATTTCGCTCACCGCTCCGCTGGTGTTTCCCACGATGACGATTCTGCCCCCCCTTGCCGCCGCGGCCATGCTGGTTTGCAGGGTCGCCGCCCCGACGTTGTCGACCACAAGATCGACCCCGCGCCGCTCTGTAAGTCTATGGAGCTCTTTTCCCCAGTTGACAAGAGATCTATCAATAGCAAAATCCGCGCCCAGCTCCAGGGCCTTTTGCGCCTTTGTTGCGCTGCTCGCCACCACGTAGACGACTGCCCCCGCAAGCTTTGCTATCTGTATCGAGGCCGAATTTACCCCTCCCCCCGCCCCCACGATCAATACCGTCTCCCCCGCCCGAAGCTTTCCTCTTCCCAAAAGCATCCTCCAGGCCGTAAGGGTTGTAAGAAGCGGTGCGCAGGCCGTTGCAAAATCGATGTCTTTCGGAATTTTTACCAGGTTTTTCGCCGGCGCCTTCACATAGCGCGCAAACCCTCCCCGAATGTGCTCTCCTATAATCATGTACCGGGGACTCATGGAGTGTTCGCCCCTTTGGGTGAACTCGTCTTCGACCGGATTTATCCCCTGGTCGATCACCACGCGCTCCCCCGCCTCGATTCCGCCCACGTTTTCTCCCACACCCGCTACGACCCCCGCGATGTCGGACCCCCCCCAGTGAGGCATCTCCAGGCTAAGTCCGGGCCAACCCCTACGGACCCAAATATCGAGATGATTTAGAGCGCAGGCCTTGACTTCCACTATCACCTCGCCCATGCCCGCAACAGGCTCGGCTACCTCCTCATAGCGCAAGACTTCCAAATCGCCGTGCTCGTGGAAACAAAGGGCCTTCATTGTCGCTCCTTTCCAGGCGGACCAAGGCCGCCCCGTGTGTTGGGAGAAAGTTTTTCGAATTCTTATTAGCTAAAGCCGTTTCCGATATTTGCAAGCCGCACGGGCTCCGGAACCTGCCGTTTGTTGTCGCTAAATTGACGCAATAGTGTCCCCGGGGTCTATTCACGCGATTTTATCGCCCTGGGTTTTCCCCTTCTGTTGCCCCTTTAATTGCCGCCTCCGCTTGCCGTTTCCGCTTGCCGCTTAGCTCCTCTAAAAACCTCATGCTACAACTCACCCGTTGTGACCGATTGTACGCCTTGTAATCGCCCTGGAACAGGACCTGGTCGCTTACAACCTCTTTCAAAAATAAATAATATATCAACCGGCTTCCCGGATAGGTTCCAAACCCTGTTTTGCGCCGCTGTTTTCCTGCTGCCGTTCGCTGTTGTTTTCCGGTTCTAAAGCCTTAAAACCTAATAAAATCAGCATGACAACCGGTATAGACGAAAAGATTCCTCTTTTAGCAGCCAAAAACAGCCAAACCGGTTTGGGTAGGACGTATCGCAGATTAATGCATCCTCTTTTTTTCTTCCTGTTTTAATAGGGATACGCTTGCGGGAAAAAGCTTATCTATTGAAAAGGCGCGGTGGGAAGCCTATTATTACTCGCGAAAGTGAGGTAGGAGATGAAAAAACCGGTTCCCCAGGGCCGCGAGCGTGGAAGCGGTACGCTTCGCTGGTTTGTGTTCGCCCTGTTTTCCGTCTTTGTGTGCTTTTCCCTGATCGGGGCCATAGTGGTTTTTGCCTTCTATGTGCAAATCGACCAGTCGCTGCCAAGTGTGGAGGCCTTGAGAAACTACCACCCACCCCTTGTAACCGACGTTTATTCGGCCGACGGCAAGCTCATGGCCGAGTTCTTTGTCCAGCGCAGGTACCTGGTTTCCCTAAGCGAGCTTCCCCCTTATGTGGTGAAGGCCTTTATCGCCGCCGAGGATGCGCGCTTCTTTGAACACGGCGGCGTGGATATGGTGGGAATTTTTCGCGCCGCGATTAAGGATTTGGCCGCGGGGCAAATCGTTCAGGGCGGCAGCACGATAACCCAGCAGGTGGTAAAATCCCTTCTTCTTACCCCCCAAAAGACCTTTTCGCGCAAAATTAAGGAGGCGATTCTCGCCCACCGGATCGATTCCTGCCTTAGCAAAAACCAAATCCTCTACATCTACCTAAACCAGATTTACCTGGGCTCGGGCTCCTACGGCGTGGAGGCCGCCGCCAGGACCTATTTCGACGAACATGCAAGCGAACTCGATCTTGCACAGGCTTCCCTTCTGGCCGGTCTTCCGCGGGCGCCAAACAAATTTTGTCCTGCTACCCACCTGGCTCAGGCCCGTGAGAGGCAACGCTATGTTTTGCAAAGAATGGTCGATGCCGATTTCATTACCGATGCCCAGGCGCAGAAGGCCCTGGCCGAACCGATCACTGTTGTCCAAAAGCCGGTGCG
This sequence comes from Deltaproteobacteria bacterium, assembly GCA_021780695.1. Taxonomy (GTDB): domain Bacteria; phylum Desulfobacterota; class Syntrophobacteria; order Syntrophobacterales; family Syntrophobacteraceae; genus SbD1. Next base: position 8,194 of record JAJXYD010000030.1, on the reverse strand, counting down.
CTTTGCCCCGGCAAAGATGGACTATTTTACCGAGGAAGTCCGCCGCAGGGCCGAGGCCCGCTTCGGCCGCGAGATGCTCTACAGGGAAGGCCTTACTATCGATACGACCCTGGACTACAATGCCCAGCGGATTGCCCAAAACGCTCTGGACTCCGGGCTTGCCGCAATCGATAGACGCCACAGGAAATACCGCGGTCTGCATGTCTATGTCCCCACCGGAGACTGGCCCAGTACCCTGAAGATCCTTACCCAGTCAAACGGTAAACTCCAAAAGGGCAAGGTCGTCGAAGGGCTCATAACCGAGTTCGACCCCAGAGCCGGAATCATCTCGGCCGATCTCGGGGTCGCAAAGGCCGTGGTCCCCGAAGCCGGCTGGCGATGGGTGCGCATTCCAACCTCCCGCGCCCGGCAGGTCTTTCGCCCCGGCGACGTCCTGCGGCTAAGACTAAACGGGCTGCAGGCAGATACGTGGAGCGCCTCCGTCGAGCAGGACCCCGGCATGCAGGGGGCCATCATGTCCATGTCGCCTCTTACCGGCAGAGTCATCTGCATGGTGGGGGGGCGCAGTTTCAAATCAAGTCAGTTTAACCGCTGCACACAGGCCGCGCGCCAGCCCGGCTCGGCCTTTAAGCCCATAATCTATGCGGCCGCCCTCGATAAGGGCTATACCGAAGCCTCGATCCTTATGGACTCTCCGATCACCTTCTATGATCACAGCGCCAAGGGGTCCTGGACACCGGAAAACTATGACCGGCGTTTCCTTGGCCCCATACTTCTTAGAACCGCCCTCATTCATTCCAGAAACGTTCCCACCGTGAGGCTGCTAAGGTCTATCGGAATCGACTATGCCATAGACTATGCCAGGCGTTTTGGCATAACGACTGCTCTTACGCATTCCCTCGCCCTTGGGCTGGGGGCCTCGGAAGTGACCCTGGAAGAACTCCTTGCCGCCTATTCGACCTTCCCGGGCCTTGGCCAAAGGGTTGCCCCCTACCTCATCGATAAGGTCTACGACCGGTTTGGAAACCTCATTGAGCAACACCAGGTAAAAAAAGAAGATGTCATATCGCCCAAGACCGCCTATGTCATGACCGATATTCTCGAAGGGGTCGTCCAGCACGGAACCGGAATGGCCGCAAGGGCGCTTGACCGGCCATGCGCCGGGAAAACGGGCACTACAAACGATTTCAATGACGCCTGGTTTATCGGCTATACCCCTTCGGTGCTGACCGGCGTCTGGGTAGGCTACGACGATCATTCCTCCCTTGGAAAGGGAGAGGAGGGCGCCCGCGCGGCCTGTCCCATCTGGGTCGATTTCATGAAACAGTACCTGCAGGATAAGCCCGTGGAAACTTTTACGATTCCCGAGGGCGTCGTTTTTGCCAAAATTAGCGGGCCGGGTGCCGTTGCGGGAGCCGACGACTCGAGTTCTGTCTATGCGGCTTTTGCCGATAAAGTCCCCGGACCCGGTGCAAGCCTCCCCGGTCAGCAGGATCAGGCCATGGGCGCTCAAGACGATAACTCCGCGGCGTTGCAGCCAAGGCCCGTGCAGTCTCAAACGGATGATTCCTATTTCAAATCGGAGCTCTATTAGCTTGCCCGCATGGCTTATCTATTCGGTCCTGGCTCTCTTTGCCTGGGGGATTTGGGCCTTTTTGCCCAAACTCGCCCTGGGCTTTATCGATCCCCCAACCGCTTTTGTCTTTGAAGCCTTGGGGGGCGCCTCGGCGGGCCTTCTCTTTATGCTCATCTTCAGGCCCAGGCTTGCCGGTGCCCCGATCATGGGCATTATTCCCGCCTTCCTGACCGGTGTGCTCGGGTACCTGGGCCTGATCTTTTTTATGTATGCCGTGCAAACGGGTGAAAAAATCAGCGTCATAGCTCCTCTTACCGCCCTCTACCCCGTCATTACAATCGCCATGGCCCTCGTTTTTCTGGGTGAAAAATTAAACCGTGTGCAATGTGTCGGGGTCGTCCTGGCCCTCATTTCGATCTGCCTGATTTCCTTTCCGTCAAGATAGAACATTTTTGTGCCTTTTCTGCCTGGATTTTTTTGTAGTGTCTGCAAATCGCAAAGAAGTCGCTAAATTCGTAAAATCTCTATATCGCCTGTGGGTGCGCCTTTGCAGGGTGTCTTCCTCTTCACTGCGCCGGCTTCGAACCCCCTTTGGTATAAATTTTGTTATAGTTTGATGGACCGACTGTCCGGATGGAACAGATTAATTGTTGACGCTAATGTATAAGGAAGGGTTAAAAATGCTAAAAACGGACTTGCCCATGCTCGCATGGCTCGTATTTGTGGGATCGGCTCTCCTCGAGGTGGGAGGAGACGCTGTGGTGCGAAAGGGCCTTAGAGGCTCAAGTGTGGCTATAGTTCTTGTGGGGGGCCTTATGCTTGCCTGCTACGGCCTTCTTGTCAACACCGTCCACTGGGATTTTTCCAGGCTCCTGGGCGTCTATGTCGCCGTCTTTGCCGTGGTTAGCGTAATGGTCGCAAAATTTGTCTTCGCCGAAACCGTTGCGGTTTCCACCTGGCTGGGGCTGCTCATTATCGTTGCGGGCGGTTTGGTCATTCAGTTCGGCGGGCATCTGTTAAATTAGGTGTAGACAAAATTGTCCTTCGATTCGAAGGTGTGTGAATCCGGCGCACCCCAAAAGGCGTGAAAAATGCTCGAGATAGGAACGGTTTTTCAAAACCGCTACAAGATCCTGGCAACTCTTGGCCAGGGAGGATTCGGCGCCACTTTTCTGGCCGAAGACCTCCAGTCCGGTGCCAAGGTCGTAATGAAGGTCCCCCATATTTCCCAGTTGGGAGACCCCGCCGTCTACGAACGCTTCAGAAGGGAAGTGGCTATCGGCAAGCTTTTGAATCACTCGGATGTTCCCGTGGCCGTGGCGATTTGCGAAGACAACCCGCCCTATCTTGTCTTGAAATACGCCGAGGGCGACTCCCTTGCCAAAGTGCTTGCCGATAAGGGTAAACTTCCCCCCGACCAGGTGGCCGGGATGGTTGCAAATCTCCTGGACGCCCTTCACTACTGCCACGAAAGGGGAGTCTACCATCGGGATATAAAACCCGAAAACCTCGTTTTGGCCCCCGACGGCCATTTGAAGATCCTCGATTTTGGCATTGCCCTCATGGAAGGCTCCCCGCGTGTTACCTGGCGCGGCTTCTCGGGCCTCATGGGGACCCCCGAATACATGGCCCCCGAACAGATAAAGGGCGAGCGCGGATGCGCAAAAAGCGATGTCTATGCCGTGGGCTGCCTTCTCTACCACATCCTTAGCGGTTCTCCGCCCTTTACCGGCGATAACCCCCTTACCGTCATGTATCAGCACATGACCGCAGACCCCCAATCTCTAAAATCCATAAAAGGCTTGCATCCCGGAATTCGGGCCGCGATCTGCAAAGCCCTGCGGCGCCGAAAGGAGGAACGCTACGATTCGGCCGAACAGATGGCAAATGACCTTCGCTTCCCTGAAAAAGCCGACCTTTCCTGGCTGGATAAACCCGATCCTCCGCTTGCCGCCGTCCTTCCCACCCCCAAAAACAACCTCCTCATATACGGAGGGGCCTTCCTGGCAGCGGTTGTAATCCTTGCCCTGCTTCTGCTTTTAAAAAGGTGACCGTAAATATTTTCCCACGCGACGTTTAACCGGGTCCCCGGATTCGCCCCCCCCCTTATAAAAAAACCTTTCGCCACAAGAAAGAAGCCGGCTGAAAGCCTTTAAAAAAGGCTTTCAGCCGGCTTCTTTCCATGCCTTTATTAACCCTCTATATGGCGTTTTCACCCGTTTCGCCCGTTCTTATCCGTATCGCGTTTCCGATCGGGTAAGTAAATATCTTGCCGTCGCCTATTTCTCCGGTTCTCGAAATCTTTATTATGGCCTCTGTTACCTCATCTACCATGGCATCGGGCACAACCATCTCGATTTTTGTCTTCGGAAGCAAATTGATGTTAAACTCCGTGTTCCAATCATCGCGGGTGTGTCCCTTCTGCAAGCCGCAGCCGATCACCTCGGTAACGGTCATCCCCTTTACCCCGAGATTGCCAAGAACGTTTCGAACTTCCAGGATTTTATCCGGGCGCAGGATGCATTCTATCTTTGTCATTTTTCACCGCCTGTAGAGAACAGAAAATGTTTGGCTAAAAGTGTTTGTCCCTCCGGATTTTTCCGGATACTTCGATCGGCTATGTCTTGTCGGCCTTGACCGTTAGAATAGTCATGTTGTCCTGGCCGCCTCGCCTGTTTAGCTCGCCTAGAAGTTCCACCAGTGCCTCTTGCGAGCACCCCTGCTCCAGTAGAAAGGATTTTAGCTCCTCATGGGTCGCATGTTCCAGGATCCCGTCTGTAATCATGCAGAAAAGATCCCCGGACTCGATCATGCCCGAATAAAAGTCCGGAACCAGCAAGGGGCCGTCCCCGACTGCTTTGAGTAAAATATTCTTGTTTGGGTGAACTCTTGCCTCTTCGGCGCTAAGGAGTCCAAGGCGCATCAGCTTGCCCACCAGGCTGTGGTCCTTGGTTAGCTGGATCAACTCGTTACCCCGAAGCAGCAGGATCTTGGAATCGCCCACATGTGTAATAAAAAACCGGTTCTGTTTCAATAGAAGAGTCGACAGGGTACATTTCATGTTGCGCGCCGAAGCATGACTGATCGATAAATCGAAGACGTGCAGGGCGGTTTTTTGGAAGGCGTTCTTTAGCCGATCGGGAATCTTTTCCGTAAGATCTCCGAAATAATATTCCTGCAGCAAAACATTTACCGCTTCAGCGCTTGCCGCCTCCCCCGCACTGCTTCCCCCCACGCCGTCTGAGATCGCAAAGAGGCTCCCAAATCTGCTAAGGCCCGAATCCTTGGGAACGTACCACCCAAAATAATCCTCGTTGTTGTGGCGAACCATCCCTTTGTCTGAAAGACCGTGTACCTTCAAGGCTTCCATTACCTTAATCCCCCGGAGGATAAAGTGCTAAAGGCAAAAGGAAAACAAATTGCCACATTTGCTTTCAACTGTTGCCCTTAAGTAACGGAGAGTGAAACTTTTGCCCCCAAACCCTGGAGCGTTTCACTCCCCGCCTCCTCCTGTTAGATCTATAAGATTTCCCTGTTGCTTGCGAGCCTAAGCAGCCCTATTTTCCTGAAGGCCGACGATCTTTCGGTTCGTTTTTGCACTCTGTACGAAAAGATACACAATGCCGATAAGAAACCATACCGCGGTGGCTATGAGCGACCAGAGCGCCGCGGTCTTGGTGTCGCCGCCTCCAAGGATTCCAAGGTACATTACCGCCACCAGCATGGCAATGTTTGCCGCGGCCCCAAGGATCGGCACCACTATGTGGGTGATCGCATTTCTCTGCGGGTGCCTCAAAAAAGCAACGAAGGCTATAAGGTTTGTCATCCCGTAGAGAATGAAGGTGCCTATATTTGACCACAGGGTAACGGCGGTAAGGTTTACAACAGATACAACCCCGAAGGCGCCGATCGCCGCCGAGGCAATTGCCATAGCCACCACGCCGCCATGGGGTGTGGCGTATTTGGAGTTTAAAAAGCCCAGAAAGCTTGGTACCTCTCTATCCTTGGACATTGCATAGGTGACGCGAACCCCCGTGTTCATGCAGGCAAGGGTGGTTCCCACTACCGCTATCGCAACGGAAATGGCAACCAGGATCATCAGCACAAAGCCCATGTGGTTAAAAAGTGTGTTGCCAAGATTCTGCACCATATCTCCTATCGGGGCGCTGGAGACCGCGGCGGCCCCTATGCCGTGATGCAGATGCCCCTTGGGGCCCTTTACCGCGTAGGAGGTGTTTAGCCAGGCGCACGAGCCCATATACTCGAAAAGGTAGCAAAGAACTCCCTGGATGATAAGCGAGAGTATCACTCCGCGGCTCACATGCTTTGGGGATTTGGCTTCCGCGGTTAACGCGGTCGCCGTCTCAAAGCCGACCAGCACCAGTATGGCAACGGTTGCCTGAAACATCATGTTTGCGAAGCTGTGCGGTATGACTATGGAACTTATCGATTTATGAACAAAAGTTACATGCTCCGGGTTCTTTATCCGGTAGATGATCGCAAGTCCGCTTACGACGAATAAAGTTATAATCTGGATGACGTTTATGACTATGCTTATCATCGTCGACCCGGTGATCCCGCGATAGGCTATGTAGGCTACGGAAAATGAAAATATTACCGCAATGGCTATCTGCGAAAACACCGAAAGATTTATCCCGAACTGCTGGAAAATATAGTCTATCAGCGTGGCCATCATGGCCACCATAACCCCCGGGTAAACCCAGTAGTAGAGGTGCGAGGTCCATCCCACGATAAACTTGGAAAGTCTGGCCAATCCCGACAACTTGCTCTCGTTTAGCATTGCCTGCTCGGTGAAGTAATAGGAACTGCCGGTCCCGGCATCGGGATAGAGTTCGGCAAGCTTTGCATAGGAGATTGCGGTTAGAAAGGACAAAATCAATGCGAAGACCAGGCCCGTCCACATGTCCATGGCGGTGGTTTTTCCGGCTAGATCCACCTGCGCGGCCTGCACCTGGAATGTCAGCCACAAGAACGCTCCCGGTGCGATCAACGCCATCGCGTTTACCGTAACCCCGGTAAGCCCCAAAGTCTTTTTGAACTCTCCCTCGTTTGCCATAAGTCACCTTCCCGTCGTCTACTGAATTGGAAAACTGCCTGTACTGTGTGTCGCGGGAACTTTCCCCGCCAATGAGTAGGAAATCCTCTGTCGCCTGCGCAAGCACGCTGAACAGTAGAGCAATTTGTTTGCCAAACAATCTCAAAGCGCCTTGAATGCTGGTTCCGTGGATTCGATGGGGGGTGATTTGTAAAAAAATAGACTAAATTATCAGACAAAAATGTTACTATTAAAAAAAATATGACCAAAATGTTCTATTCAAAAAAGAAGCGCGCGCCTTCGCACCGGAAGTGGGCCGGTGGCTGCACTGTTGATTTCCGGGATCTTTTGTGATAGAGAAGGCCAAGATAAACGGTGCCGGCGTAGCTCAGGGGTAGAGCAGCTGATTCGTAATCAGCAGGCCGCGGGTTCAAATCCCATCGCCGGCTCTCACGAAATCAAGAGGTTAGCCAAAATCCGGCTGGCCTTTTTGCTTTTCTGGGGCTTTTTTTGCCGAAATTTTTTCTACCTGCATTTACTTTTCACTACCCATCCGTACTCTGGAATATGGCGTCCAGGGCCGATCCGTCTTCGGACAACTGATGATTTGGAGGATAAAGACTCGCACGGCAGGGCCATCGCCGGGTGTGTCCAAGGTATTACAGCGGGACGGAAAAAATATTAAAGGAACTGATCGGCCATTTCGATCGTGCGCTCCCCTCCGGTTATGACCGGCACATTCAGCCTCGGCGCAGGGCGAAATATCCTAATGAGGGGGTAAGTCCGGCCGTAATTTCCGAGTAGACCCGGGGTTGCTTCATTCCGCATTTTCAGACCGCCGGTTTCAAGTGACTTTCGGATCGCCGTTGGCAGACGCCTGTTGGCCTGCGACTCAAACTTGACATTCCATGCCGGACATAGTTATAACTTATGTGTCAACATGGAGGCGATTTCGATGCAAACACTGAAAATTCGCAAAATCGGAAACTCCCTCGGGGTGGTGCTCCCAAAAGAAGTGGTGTCGAGGCTAAAAGTCGGGGAAGGTGATTCAGTGTATTTGACCGATGCGCGGGACGGGTACCGCATTACGCCCCTGGACCCCGGCTTCGCGGAACAGATGGCGGCAGCCGAGGCCATTATGCATGAAGATCGGGACGTGTTGCGCGAGTTGGCTGATAGATGAGTTGGATCTGGATTGATCCCGCTGTGGTCCTGGCCGTTCATGACGAGCAGCTTGCCGAACATGGCGGCATGAGCGGCATAAGAGATATGGGGCTTCTGCAAAGCGGTCTGGCCCGTCCTGTTCAACTCGAGACATATGGCGATCCGGATGTTTTCGACCTGGCTGCCGCTTACGCCTACGGGATCGCTCAGAACCATCCCTTTGTGGATGGAAACAAGCGGACGGCCTATGTGGTCAGCATGCTCTTCCTGCGAGCTATTGTCAAATGTTGTGTACGGCGCCGAGCGGCGGCGCATCTTCCTGCTGAATTCCGTCGACGAATTTGATTCCCCGAACCACCTCGGCCAAGAGCTTGGCTCCGCCGAGAATCCTCCACTTT
>JAJXYD010000046.1 GCA_021780695.1 Deltaproteobacteria bacterium | reverse complement strand
TGACGCAGGAGGCCGGCCAGCCATTTGGCATCATGGATGTCGGTCTTTCGGCCGGGGACGTTCTTGGCATGCCGGGCGTTGACGAGGACAACTTCGACATGACCCTCCGCAACGTTGTGCACCGGCCTCCAGTAAACGCTGGTGCTCTCGATTGCCGCAACCGGGCAGTCATTTGCGCTGAGCCAATCCCATCGAGTCGACTTTTGCCACGGTGAGGCTGCGCACGGACAAAACCCGCTACTGCTACACAGGAAAGACGGTACTCGCAATGGTCTTCCAGCTCCTGAGAAATGCAGCGAAAAAGTGGAGGATTCTCGGTGGAGCGAAGCTCTTGGCCGAGGTGGTTCTGGCGATCAAATTCGTCGACGGAATTCAGCAGGAGGATGCGCCGCTGCCCGACGCTGTACACAACATTTGATAATAGCTCCTGGTCTTCGATGGCTAATTCAAGCCTGGATCGCTCAGGTCAATCCGGCCACGTTTCCTATTGTGTTTCTTTGATCTCCTTTTTCGCGCCTTCGCGTCGTTGCGTGAGCCTAAATCAACTTTAAGCAATGAAGAGGGCGGGTGCGTGGATTTTTACACGCCCGCCCTCTTCACGGTGGGATTCGCGGGTGCAAACCGGCGCTAAACAGAAAATCAGAAACCGTTTTCCGGCATATCGAGGATCTCCCGCCCTTTCCGCAGGCAGGTATCTATGGTTGCAAGCGTGTGAGGTAGTGTCACATCGACAAACCAGAGCGCCTGAAGGATTTTTGCCCTGTGGAAATCGTTTCCCTGCCCGTTGCTTACGGCTTCACAGGAAATCCGCGCCAGATCGAGGAGCCTCCACGCCATGGTTATCTCTCCGTAGGCCTGAAGCGCCGGGTAGGTATAGGATGCCCACTGGAGCGGGTCGTCTCGCAGCCGCTTGGTCATTTCCGCGGAAGCCTCAAACAGGCGACCGGCTGCCGCGGCAAGGGATGCAACCTTTTCGCCCAGCTCCGGATGGGCGCGGTTTGTCGAACAAAACTTTTCGATTTCGGCTTTGAAGGCCAAAAAAGGCGCTCCGCGCCCGATCGTCATCTTGCGTCCCATGAGATCCAGGGACTGAACGCCGTTTGTGCCTTCGTAGAGAGACATTATCTTTGCGTCCCTCAGGTACTGTTCCAGGGGGTAATCGGCGCAGTAACCGTATCCGCCAAGACACTGTATGGCCGTTTCGCATACCCGGAAGCCCATGTCCGAGCAGTATGCCTTGATAATGGGAGTCATAAAATCGATCAGATTTCTGCAATGGTCCCTGTCGGCCCCTTCGGTCAGAGTCTGGGAAAGATCGAGCCAGTAAGCGCCCGCGTAGATCATCGAACGCATGCCGTCAACCATCGCTTTCATCCAAAGAAGCATTCGCCGCACGTCGGGATGTTCTATGATGGGAACCCAGCCGCTCTTTTTGCCGGAAACGTCGGGGCCCTGCACGCGCTCCTTTGCGTAGGCCAGAGCGTTTTGATAGGCGGTGCCGGCTATCGCCATGCCGCTTACCCCCGTATTTATCCGGGCGCCGTTCATCATCTGGAACATGTGGGCAAGGCCGCTATTTTCCTGCCCGCAGAGCCAGCCGATGCAATCGTCGTTTTCGCCGAAGTTTAACTGGCAGGTGGGGGAGGCGTGCAAACCCAGTTTTTTCTCCACCCCTCCGCACTTCACGTCGTTTGGCTGAGCTAAAGACCCGTCGGAATTGATCCGAATCTTTGGAACCACGAAAAGCGAAATGCCTTTTACCCCCTCGGGAGCCCCCTCTATTCTGGCCAGGACAAGATGGATGATGTTTTCAGCCAGATCGTGTTCTCCCCAGGATATGAAGATCTTGGACCCCTTTATCTTGAAATGGTCGCCTTCCCTGGTCGCCGTGGTCCGCAGGGCCGCAAGGTTTGTCCCGGCCCCGGGTTCTGTCAGCACCATCGTTCCGGCCCATTGCCCGCTCAACATGTTTGGAACGTAGAGCTTCTTTAGCTCTTCGGTTGCGAAGCTGACGATGAGATGAGCGGCCCCGAAGGTAAGGCTGGGGCACATATTGAAAGACTGGCAGGCCCCGCACATGAGATCCTCTATAACGGTGTGCATCATCTCGGGCAACCCCTGGCCCCCCCATTCGGGCTCGGCGGTCGGGCAAAGCCAACCGTTTTCGGCATGGGTGCGGAAGGCCTTTTTGAACTCCGGAGCGCATTTTACCTGGCCGTCTTCACATTTTGCCCCCCATTTTTCACCGATCTCCTGGAGAGGGGCGATTTCGGACTTTGCAAACTTTATCGCCTGCGTGACTGTCATGTCCAAAAGCTCTTCGTCGAAGTCACTGTATTTTTCGATCTTCGAGAGCTCCCCGTATTTGAGTTGCTCTTTTAGAATGAAGAAAATATCTTTTTCGTTCAGCTTGTAGTGAGACATGGATAACTCCTCAAAAAAATTTTAACTTTTAGCGTTTTTGTTGTAGGATGGTTCCCCGTGGACCCGGCCCCCGTCTATTACCATAGTCTCGCCCGTGATGTAGCTTCCGGCCTGCGAGGCCAGGAAAACCACCGCGCCCGCTATTTCCTCGGGTTCTCCCAGACGCATGAGAGGGGTATCCCCGATCGCCTTTTGGCTGACCGAGGGCTCCTTCCAAAGCGCTTCGCTTAGACGCGTCTTTATAACCCCCGGTGCAATGGCGTTTATCCGTATATTGTATTGCCCGAATTCCTTGGCCATGACCTGGGTGAGCATGATCACCGCCGCCTTGCTCACGCAGTAAATCCCCAGGGCTTCGGCCCTCAGCCCTCCGATTGAGGAGACATTTATGATGCATCCCCCGCCTTGCTTTTTCATCTGCCTCGCGGCCAGCTGGCTAAGTAGGAAAACTCCCTTCAAATTCACATTCATCGTTATGTCGTAAGTCGTTTCGTCCTGGTCCATGAGGGGGCCGTAGTAGGGGTTTGTCCCCGCGTTGTTTAACAAAATATCGATTCGGCCCATCTCCCTTACCACTCGTTGGACCAGCATTTCGCAGTCTTGGCTTTTGCCGTTGTGGGCAGCCACGGCAAGGCCTCTCACCCCTTTGGACCGTATCTCTTGCGCTACGGGTTCCAGATCGGCGATCTTTCGGCTGCTAACCACGACATCGGCCCCGGCCTCGGCCAGGGCAAGAGCGCTCGCGCGTCCGATCCCGCGGCTGCCTCCCGTAATGAGCGCAACTTTTCCTTCACACGAAAATCTCGTTAAATCCAAAGTTAATCCTGTTCTGACCGTGGCGGGTTAAAATTTTACCCGCCCGTTCCTAAAAGGTTTGCCTCTCAACTGTCCACATACTGTTTGTGCAGACGCCGCATACCGCGCAGCCAGCCTTCATAGTCCTTTGCCTTCTTTTGGAAATAATCTTTGACCTCGCTGTGGGGTAAAATCAAAAACTCCTCCCTTTCGATCCCTTCGAGCGCGCATTGCGCCACCTGCTCGGCCGAAAGAGAGTTGGGCATGAGAAACCTTCCTATCCCCCCGGTTTCCCGGGTGAGCATCCCCGTGCGCACTCCCTGCGGGCAGAGGCAGCTCACCTTTATGCCCTGGGAACCATGGGCCATCGAAAGATATTCGCCGAAGGCAAGGCTTGCATGTTTTGTCACCGAGTAGGGCGCGGCTCCCGGGGTGGTTAGAAGCCCCGCAGCCGAAACCGTTTGCAGAAGGTAGCCGGCTCCGCGTTCGAGCATGGAGGGTAAAACGGCGCGGGCCGCATAGACATGGGCCATGACATGGAGATCCCAGCTGAGCTGCCAGTCCACATCCGCTGCCTCGCAGCCCCCCGTCTTGATAATTCCGGCATTGGAGCAAAACAGATCGATCGGGCCGAAGTTATTGATCGCGGTCTCGACCAGTCCTTTGATGTCGGCCTCTTTTACGGCGTCAACGGTCGCGGCCAGGCCCCCGATTTCCTCCGCCGTCTTTTTTGCCGCATCCCCGTTGCGGTCGGCTACAACTATGGCTTTGGCCCCCCCGGCGAAAAAACTCCGGCATAAAGCGCGACCGATCCCCGAACCGCCGCCGGTCACCACTACGACCTTATCTCTTATCTTCATAAGATTCCCGTCTTGTCATTTTCCCTGCCAGTTAGGCTTTCTTTTTTCCACAAAGGCCTTGGGGCCTTCGATAAAATCCTGGGACCCATACATTGCCTGCTCTCCGGGAAACCTCGTGGCTATGGCTTCTTGAAGGCTCATTTCCATTCCCCGAAGCGTTGCCTCCTTGGCGGCGCGCAAACTTAAAGGCGCCCCCAGAAGGATTTCCGAAGCGATCCTTTGGGCCGTCTCCATGAGGTCTTCGGGCGAAACCACCTCCTGAACGAGTCCGTATTGCATCGCCTGTTGCGCGCTGATTCTTTTGGAGGTCATAATCATATACTGGGCAAGGTGGTAGGGGATGTGCCGGGGAAGCCGGTGAACGCCGCCCGCTCCCGGTATCAGGCCGACCCTGGGCTCGGGAAGTCCGAAAGAGGCGGTTTCCGATGCCACGATGATGTCGCAGGCAAGGGCAATTTCGAACCCGCCCCCGAGAGCCAGTCCGTTAACGGCGGCAATGAAAGGCTTATAGCAATCAAAACGAGAGGTTATTCCCGCAAACCCGCCCTTTGACCCCTCCATGATCTCCAGCATCCGGGCAGGACCGTTTACGGCCTGGAATTTCAAGTCGTTTCCCGCCGAAAAGGCCTTGTTTCCCTTGCCTGTCACTATGCAGACCCACTGCTGCGGGTCTTGGTCGAAGGCATTGAACGCCTGGTCCATCTCCACGCTAACCAGCGGACTGATGCAGTTCATCACCTCGGGACGGTTTATCGTAACCGTTGTGACATGATCCTTTATTTCTACGCTAATGAATTCATAGCTCATAAAATTTGCCTCCCTGGGAGCAGGTCGCGATATTGCCGCGACCCCTTAGTCTTTGTAGCTGTACCAGCCTTCGCCCGTCTTTTGGCCAAGCTTTCCCTCGGTAACCTTTTTTACAACGCTTGGGGTCGGAAGGTCCTCCCTGTCGCCGGAAGCGTAAAAGTGACTCATCCCGATATCATAGGTTAGATCGATCCCGGTGAGATCCATCAGGCGGAAAGGTCCCATGGGATGTCCCGCGCCGTAAACACAGGCTCTGTCGATGTCCTCGACGGTAGCGACCCCCATTTCCAAAAGCCACTGAGCCTCTTTGGAAATGGCGGCAAAAATGCGGTTTAAAAGGAAGCCGTCCACCTCTTTTCTGACATGTACCGGCATCTTTCCGATCTTGTGGCAGAAATCGAGCATGCACTGCGCCGTTTCATCGGATACGTGCGGTCCCTGGACAACCTCTACGAGCTTCATTACCAGGGCCGGGTTGAAGAAGTGGACGTTGCAGACCTGCGACATGCGGCCCGTTACATCGGCAATGCGCGAGCTTACGATATAGGAGCTGTTGGTGGCAAGGATCGCTCTTGGCGGGGCGAATTTATCGAGATCGGCAAAAATCTTGCGCTTTAGATCAAGCCTTTCCAGCACTGCCTCGATTACCAGGTCGGCATCCTTAACGGCTTCTTTCATGTCGGAGGAAAAAGAGATAAGGCTTCGCGCTTTTTGGGCGGCTTCCTCGCTAAGTTTTCCCTTCGCTACCCGCTGGGGCAGATAGGAATCGCAAAATTGTTGTGCCTTTGCAAGCACCTCCGGGTTTACATCGATTGCAACGGTGGTAAAACCCGAAAGGGCGCACTGAAGGGCGATCTGGTGCCCCATGTTTCCAGCCCCCACAACGGCCACGGTCTTTATTTCCTCTATTTTCATCCGCCTTCTCCCCGTTTGCTTTGATTTTTTGTTCTTCTAAAAAAACGCTCTAGCGCTGAAGGTTTTCGATAACCGTCGCCACACCAAGCCCGCCTCCGCAGCAGGAGGAAAAGAAACCGTATTTGCCTCCCCTGCGGATAAGCTCCTTCATGGTGAAAAGACAAATCCGGGCCCCGGAAGCTCCGTTGGGATGCCCGAAGGCTATCGCGCCTCCGTTGGGGTTCCAGTTTTTGTCCATGTTGATCTTTTCCCCCAGCTGCGTTTCAAGTTCCCGGATAACAGCCAGATTTTGAACCGCGAAAGCCTCGTTGCACTCCATTACTTCCATGTCGCTGATTTTTAGCCCCGCCCGCCTCAAGGCCTGAGGGACAGCATAGGCCGGGCCGATCCCCATGATCTTTGGATCAACTCCGTAATCGCCTCCGCTAAGCCATTTGGCCATCGGGGTATACCCTAATTCGAACGCTTTTTCTTTTGTCATCATGAGTACGAAAGCCGCTCCATCGTTTCGCCCCGATGCGTTTCCCGCCGTTACCGTGCCGTTTGGAAGGAACGCGGGCGGCAGGGCTGATAGGGCTTCCATCGAAGTGGCCCTTGGATGCTCGTCGACCTTGAATTCGATCGGAGGCGTCTTTTTGCCCGTGGGGACCGTAACCGGTAGGATCTCGTCTACAAAGTAGCCCGCATCGATTGCTTTTCTTGCAAGCTCCTGGCTTCGCAAACCAAATTCGTCCTGCTCCCTTCGGCTGATGTTATACATCTTCTGAAGGGCTTCGGCCGTTAGCCCCATCTGGCGGGTCTCCGGATCGTTTGTGGGCGAAAGGCTGTTTTGAATCGGCATGGGAGGGAGCAGCCGGAAGGGTTCGGTCGCCATGGAGAACTTGCAGGTCGCCTGGCTGTAAGATTCCATTCCGCCCGCAATGACGATGTCGGCTTGGTCGGCAAGAATGCGCCACGCCGCATGGTTTATGCTGTCGATTGCCGATCCGCACTGCATCTCCACATAGGAGGCCGCCGTGCTGATCGGAAGCCCGGAGGCCAAAACGATCCAGCGGGCCGGATTTAGAGCCGAGGTCGCTCCGATGGCCGATCCGGCAAATACCGTATCGACAGGGGCCTTTTGCGCTATCCCGGTTTTTTCGACCAGCCCCTTTAGGGCCAATCCGCCAAGTTGTTCGGCCGTGAAATTTCGCAGAGTCCGTCCCAGTGTCCCGAAAGCCGTTCGCACTCCGTCGACAAACACAACTTCTCTTGCACTCATAATGTGCTCTCCAAACAGTTTGAGAATTCGATCCGTTTTAAACCCCAAATCCTGGGGGCCTTTAGCCGGAAAACTTCAAATGCAGCGAAAATGCCTTAGCAGGTAGCATGCCACTAAAGGTAAGTACGCTCCAACCTGTTGATAATAAATGCTATTATGGCTGTTGTGTAAAATTTATAATTCTGCTATTTTGCAGAACTCATTCCCATAATGAGAAAATATTTTTGCATAGTGCAAAAGGGGGAGAATATGCCGGTCTACGATAGCCTGGAGATGGATCTTTTCGCGCCCGAGAAGAAAAACTCGCAGAAAAGCAGGCGGCAGGAAAAATTTTCGCTGATCTTGCGGGAATGGGAAAAGTTCATGCAAGGCGATGAGCGCGTGGACAAAAGGTTGATTCCACGAGACATTCGGGATTCCTGGAAGCGTTGTCGAGCCAATGGGCTTGATCCCTACCAAAGACCGCCGCTAAAAATTCTTTCCCGCGACGAATTCGCTCTCTTGACCAAAACCAACGGCAGGCTTGTCAGGTTGAGCAAATTTTTCCTCAATCACTACCACCACCTGATCTCGCTTACCTCCTTTGTAGTAAGCTTTTTCGACCCCCAGGGATATTTGATCGAAATCAGGATAGCCGAAAGGTTTCAGGAAATGGCCAAAAGAAGGCCTTCGGACTGGGTGCTTGGAGCTTTGTGGAGCGAAGAAGCCGTTGGAACCACTGCGATCGGCTTGGTGCTGAAGTCTAAAAAACCGGCCTGCGTATTTGGCTCTCAGCACTATCTCAAACGCTCTCATATGGCCACGGGCTATGCGGCCCCGATTTTTGATCCCGACGGGACTTTTCTTGGTGGTATAGTCCTTTGGTGCCGCTTTGATCGAGCAAACAATCACGCCTACGGCATGACGATTGCCGCGGCCCACCTCATTGAAAATCAGCTCAAAATAAACCAGTCTCTGAGTGAAGCCAAGGCGGCTTTCGCAAGAAGCGAAATCGCGTGCAGCTACCGGCAAACCGTCATGGCCTCGATTCCCGAGGCGCTCATTGCCGTTGATAACAAACATACCATTACCCTCCTTAACGATCGGGCAAGGGCGATTACGGCCTTTGCGGGTAAAGATGTCGTCGGACAGGACCTTCGCGCCGTTCTGGGCCAGCAGAATCGCCGGTTGATGTCTTTAGTCGATAAAAACGATCATCTGATCCACGAGGAGGTGAGGATATCCTCGGGCAGGGCGTGGAACGACTACACTCTTACCTGCAACCCGATTATATCTTCGGCTGGAAGCATAATCGGAAAGATCCTCATCCTTACCGAAATTAAACAGGTAAAGAAACTTGTGGCCAATATCATCGGGGCCAAGGCAAATTTTACATTCGACTCGATCTGCGGGCGAAATCCCAATTTTTTAGATACCGTCGAGCAGGCAAAGCTTGCCTCCCGGAGCCGCTCCAACGTTCTTTTGCTCGGGCAAAGCGGGGTCGGAAAGGATGTCTATGCCCAGGCTATCCACAACGCAAGCGAGCGCAAAAACTCGCCTTATGTGGCCATTAACTGTTGCGCCATTCCAAGGGAACTCATGGCAAGCGAGCTCTTCGGCCACGAAGAGGGCGCCTTTACGGGTTCCAAACGCGGCGGTTGCCGGGGAAAATTCGAACTGGCCGAGGGCGGGACTATCTTTTTGGACGAAATCGGCGAGATGCCCGTTGCGATGCAGTCGATCCTTCTTCGGGTGATCGAGGATAAGTGCGTTATCCGCATCGGAGGCGCCAGTGCCCACCAGGTCGATGTGCGAATCATTGCGGCAACCAACAAGGATCTGCTCGAAGAGGTCTACAGGGGCAATTTCAGAAAAGACCTCTACTATCGCCTGAACGTCTTTACGATTCATTTGCTGCCTTTAAGCCAAAGGCGAGACGACATTGCGCTTCTGCTCGACTACTTTGTCGAGAAGTATTCCAAGGCCCTGGGTAAAAAGATCGACCGGATAGAGCCCGGGGTGCTCGATTTTTTCCGTGGATACGAGTGGCCCGGAAACGTTCGCGAATTGCAAAATCTGGTCGAACGGATGATGAATTGCGCTCAGTCAAATTGCCTTGGCGCCCACCTCATTCCGCGCGATTTGAGCCATCAGTGCCTTGAGGGGCAGTCGAATCCCGATTTTCTCTCGCCCAAAGATTTTGAGAGGCAATCAATCGCAAGGCTCATGGAAATGAATGTATCCAAAAAAGAAATAGCCAAAAGAATGGGCATTAATCTCAGTACGCTTTATCGAAAACTGGATAGATACAATAATCTTGCCTCTAAGAACCGGCCCTCGTGAGTTTGCCTTTATAGTAGCCCCCGTCTGCCGGCCGCGATAAAATATATCCCCCTTGTGCCTCGGTGTTTCTGCGGAGTGCTTTTGCTCTGCCTTTTCTCTTTTTTTACTTTTTCCCGCTTCGTGCCTTTGGCAATTAGAACAAATGAACCCTGCGGGCTGCCAAGTTTTGCATTGACTATTCCTTGCCGATTGAGTTATCCGGAAATCTTGAAGTTTTACCGGCCGCTTAAATTCGAAGTAGGTGCAGAACCACAGGAGAGGGCTATAATGATCTATAATATCGAATTCGAAACCCTGCCGCGCGAGGCCATAGAGGCCATTCAACTGCGACGCCTCAAGGATACTCTGGAGCGGGTATACGCAACCGTGCCCTTTTATCGTAAAAAATTCGACGAGGTCGGGGTGCGTCCAAGCAACATAAAGACCCTTGCTGACCTTAGAAGGTTTCCCTTTACCGTCAAGCAGGACT
This sequence comes from Deltaproteobacteria bacterium, assembly GCA_021780695.1. Classification (GTDB taxonomy): domain Bacteria; phylum Desulfobacterota; class Syntrophobacteria; order Syntrophobacterales; family Syntrophobacteraceae; genus SbD1. The sequence goes on along the minus strand of JAJXYD010000046.1, from coordinate 19,052 downwards.
TGCGGGACAATTACCCCTTCGGCATGTTCGCCGTTCCCATGGATAACGTCGTTCGCATTCACGCCTCTTCGGGCACTACCGGGCAGGCGACCGTGGTAGGATACACGGCAAGGGATATCAAAATGTGGTCCGAACTCATGGCTCGGGCGCTTGCGGCTGGAGGCGCCACGCGGGGCGATATAATCCACAACGCCTACGGCTACGGGCTTTTTACGGGCGGCCTGGGCGTCCATTATGGCGCCGAGCGTCTTGGGGCCTCGGTGATACCGATTTCCGGGGGCAACACCAAGCGCCAGGTCCAGATTATGAGAGACTTTGGGCCGACGATTCTTACCTGCACCCCCTCCTATGCGCTCCATCTCGCGGAAGTGGCCGAACAAAACGGTATTGATTTTAGCGGTCTCAAATTCAGGTCGGGTATATTTGGCGCCGAGCCCTGGTCCGAGGAGATGAGAAAGGAAATTGAGCGAAAGCTCCACATGCACGCCATAGATATTTACGGCCTTAGCGAAGTGCTGGGTCCCGGCGTATCTATCGAATGCGTCGAGGCCAAAAAGGGCCTGCATATAGCCGAAGATCATTTCATCCCCGAGATCATCGACCCGAAAACAGGGGAGGTGCTTCCCGACGGAGAGGTGGGCGAACTGGTTTTTACCTCCATTGTCAAGGAAGCCTTTCCGGTCATAAGGTATCGCACCCGGGATATTACCTCGCTTAACCGCGAACCGTGCATCTGCGGGCGCACCCATGTGAGAATGAACAAGGTGAGCGGACGATCCGACGATATGCTCATTATCCGGGGTGTCAATGTCTTCCCCTCGCAAATCGAAAGTTTGCTTATGGACATAAAGGGAGTCGAGCCCCATTATCAGTTGGTGGTCGACAGGGTCGACAATCTCGATACCTTGACCATCATGGTGGAGGTGGGGGAAGCCACCTTCTCCGACGAGGTGCGAAAACTCCAGGACATAGAGAGAAAAATCGCCAAAAATATTAAAGAGTTTCTTGGAGTTTCGGCTGCCGTGAAGCTTGCCGAGCCTAGAAGCATTGCCAGAAGTGAGGGAAAGGCGCAAAGAATCATTGACAGGCGTAAGATTTAAACCCCGGTCCATTCATCAGGAGGATATCATGGGAAAGCTCGAACAGATTTCCGTCTTTCTCGAAAACCAGCCCGGTAGACTCTGCGAGGTCACCAGGATTCTGGTCGAGGCCAATATCAATATCAGGGCGCTTTCGCTTGCCGATACGACCGATTTCGGGATCCTTCGCCTCATCGTAAGTGATAACGAGAAGGCCCGCAAGGAACTCAAGGCAAACGGGTTTACCGTTGGGACAACCGATGTTGTTGCCGTGGAAGTGAGCGATAATCCCGGAGGTCTTCACTACATCGTAAAACTTCTAAAAAACGTCAATGTAAATATCGAGTACATGTACGCTTTTGTCGAGCACAGCGGCCGGAATGCAATAATTATCTTCCGCTTCGATAATATAGACGCGGCCCTGAAGCACTTGAAGGAAAGCGGCGTTCGTATTGTGGATGGAGAAATGGTCTACAGGATGTAAGGCATGCCAAAGAGCCGGGCGCAAAAACGGGGGGGCGGGGCGGGTTGTGCCCCCTCCCTGCGCCGCGGCGCAACTGCTTGACTTTGTGAAACCTTTCTTCGTGCAGGGAGACCCGATTGACCGCTCAGCCGTTCTCTATTCCCTCCGTGATTATCGCTCTCGCCGCAATTCCTCTGGTGTTAGGGGCTATCCCAAGAAACGGCTGGTACGGAGTTCGCACCCAAAAAACCCTCTCGGAGGATCGGATCTGGTATAAGGCGAACAGGTTTGGCGGCTGGCTGCTTCTCTTTTCAAGCCTCATCTATTTAATGGTCGCTAATTTCTATCCCATCGCAGGACCCCATGATCCGCATTTTCCCCTCTGGCTTTTTCATCTGGGTGCTTTCGTGCTCCCCCTGCTGGTAAGCCTCATGTTGATTTTGGGCTATATTAAATCGCTTTAAAAAACTCCGGCTTGCGGGTTCCTTCCTTTTTGCCGCTTCCGGCTTGCCGCTGCCATCTCCGCTCTGGGCGAAGACTTCGGCCCACACACTGATTATATTTGAAAAAATATAATTGAAGGAGTCTTCCATGCATAGAGCCGGAGTGAACGTAGCCGTCTTCATGGCCCTTTTGAGCTCGTTAATCGCGCTTTCATTCGTTTTTGCCCCGATTGTGCGGGCCGACTGCGGTCCGTCGGTCAGCAAATACGGTAAATGTGCTTACAGGGGCGATTTGCTCTTTTGCGGCTCCTGCGCTCTTTACGGTTCGCGGGCTAAAGTCTCCGCCTGCAACCGCTGCGGGGCCGGATACTTTTGCAACGCCCTAAGCTGTGAGGTCAAAAGGCACTGCGCCGATGTCTACAGTTGCGACCTGTGCGGTTGCTCCTGGGGCGCGCGGCCGGGATTTGCGCGAGGACAAAGTCGTTCGGTCCCATGATGGCTTCCCTCCCCTTTGATGCGCAGGCTGTTTGGAACCTCTCGGGTATCAGGTTTTCTTTGCGCGCCTGATTCTTTTAGACTTTTCTCCCTTACTTCTGATAAACTCCGGCCCGTCTTTAGCGTGATCCGTATGTGAGTTATGCCAGGCGCAGGCCATCCCGACTCACCGTGTGTGGGGGTGGCTTTATTTTTGGGGGGCGTTCATGCGGCTGGTAATGATCGATAATTACGATTCTTTCACTTACAATCTGGTTCAGGTTTTCCAAAAGTTAGACGTTGAAGTCATCGTGTTTAGAAACGACGAGGTGGGCGTCGAGGCCGTTCGAGACTGCGATCCGGCGTGGATATGCATATCTCCGGGCCCAAGGGACCCCGCTCACGCCGGCGTGAGTAAGGACGTCATAAACCGCCTTGGTGCAACTGTCCCGATTCTGGGCGTATGCCTTGGAATGCAGGCGATAAACGAGGTTTTTGGCGGAAAAACCCGTAAGGCGCCAAGGCCGGTGCATGGGAAAACCTCCCCGGTCCGCCATAATGGTGAGTCTATCTTTTCGGGCCTGCCTTCTCCCTTTCTGGCCGCCCGGTACCACTCCCTTTGCATAGAAATAAAATCCGGGATGCTTTCGCCTCTGGCTTTCTCGCCCGACGGCGTCTGCATGGCTATAAGACATCGGGATCGGCCGATTTTCGGCGTCCAGTTTCATCCGGAATCTTTTATGACAGAGTGTGGGACGGAACTGGTGAAAAATTTTCTCTCCCTTGGCTGCGATTTTCGCTCTTCAGCCCGGAAGAGTAGTGAGCGCGGTTACGGTTGCGATCTGCAGCCGGTGATGTCTCGGGAGGTATATCCAAAATGACGACGCTCTTTCCCGGTTCATGCTCCATGGAAATTGAGGATCTGCAAACCTTCGAGGACTTTGAGGAAGCCCAATTTTTGCGCCGCGCTCAGAAACGCTCATGCCAAACCCCTTCGGCTCTTCTCCTGAGCGGTGGGTTGCTGCGGGCCTCCGATGAAAACCGGTACTCGATTCTTGCCTGGGACCCCTTTATTGTCCTTTCGGGTAAAAATGACGCTTCAAGGGTTGTTACAGCTTTGGGAGTCTATGAGCTTTCCCGCGATCCCCTGGCCGCTTTTGAAATGGTTTGCCGGAGTTTACGCCCAAACTTCGGCCTTGAGGGCTACCCCTTTCTGGGGGGCGCGGTCGGTTATTTTTCCTATGATTTAAAAAATTGCATCGAAAAGCTGCCGGTAACCGTTGAGGACGATATTTGCCTGCCCGACCTGTTTCTTTTTTGGCCCCGACGAATAGAAGTCTATGACAGGAAATTGCGAAAGCTGTCCCGAATTGTCCTAAGATGCCTTGGCTCTTTTCGGCCCGAAGGGGATGACGTGGCCGTTTGTGTTCCGTCCGGTTTTTCGAGCGCTGATTTAAAACCGGTTGGAAACAGCAGTTGCGCTTCCGTCTGCGGAGCCTTGCGCTTTGAAGTCGGTCCGCTTGAGAGCAGCTTCAGTCATGGGGACTACCTTTTGGCCCTGAAAAAGGTAAAAGACTACATTGGCAACGGGGATGTCTACCAGGTAAACCTGTCCCAGCGTTTCAGCTTCCCGTTTAAAGGAGACCCCTTCGAGCTTTGGAAATCCCTTTTCGATGTCAATCCGGCCCCTTTTTATGCTTACGTAAACGGAGGCGACCATCAGATACTTTCAACCTCCATGGAACGTTTCCTGTGGCGCAGGGGCCAATTTATAGAAACCCGGCCCATAAAGGGCACCCGTAAACGGGGGGCAACGCCGGAGGAGGACCGGGAGCTCAAGGCGGAGCTTCTTGGCTCCCCCAAAGACGATGCCGAACTCTCGATGATAGTGGATCTTCTTCGAAACGATCTCGGCAGAATCTGTCGGGCGGGAACGGTAAGAGTCGCGGAACATAAAAGGCTTGAGACCTATGAAAACGTCCATCATCTGATCTCGATTGTAACGGGTGAGCTTAAAGACGGTATCACTCCGGGGCAGATCCTCCGCGCGACTTTTCCGGGAGGCTCTATTACCGGGTGTCCAAAGATACGGGCAATGGAGATAATAGACAAGCTTGAATCCCATGCGCGTCACGTCTACACGGGGTCTATAGGATATATCGGCTGGCACGACAATCTCGACTTGAACATTGCCATCCGCACGGCCATAGTAAAGGAAGGCAGCTGTTATTTCTCGGTGGGCGGGGGTGTAATTTATGATTCTGTCGAAGAAGAGGAATACCGGGAGACCTTTCACAAGGGGCGTACTTTGTTAAACCTGATTGAAAAGATAAGGGGCTCGTCATGAGTTCGGCTTCCACGGTTTGGCTTAACGGCCGGTTTATGCCGATCGATGAGGCCCGCATATCCCCCATGGACCGAGGGTTTATCTACGGCGATGGTTTTTTTGAGACGATTCAGGCCCGGAGAGGGAAAATCCTTTGGCTGCCTCTGCACTTGGAGCGGTTGGAGGCCGCCCTTTGCGCGTTTCACATTCCCCTTGATCCTGCCCCGGATTGGGAAGTCATAGCCGGGCGTCTTCTGGGTGAAAACGGGCTTTCCGATCGAATTGCCGCGATTAAGGTAATCGTAACGCGTGGAATTTCGACTCGCCTCGGATTGCCTGAGGCGGCCGAACCAACGGTTCTCGTTACGGCCGTCTCCTATGAGCCTCCTGAGCGGTTGTATGCGGAGGGCTGTAAGCTCCACGTCGTAAAAGAGGGGTTCACATCCCCTCTGGCAGGCTTTAAATCCTTAAATTACCTCTATAATTTGAGCGCAAGGCAGGCCGCCCTCGATGCGGGATGCGACATGGCCGTCCTTCTGGACCCCCGGGGGCGTGTAACCGAGACTTGCACCGGCTCTCTTCTTGCCCTGACCGATAACCGCTGGTGGATGCCCGACAGCCGGTTCCTGCTGCCGGGCACCGCCCTTCGAACTCTATGCTCCATGATGGAAAAGACCGGTATAACGGTCTGCGCCCGCGCGGCCTGCCCTAAAGATTTATACGCGGCCCAAACGGTATGGGTGCTAAATTCCATGATTGGAATAGTGCCCGTTGTCCAAATAGATGGAAAGCCGGTCCCAAAACCTTGCGCCCTGGAAGCCGCCTATTGGCGGGAAAGACTTTTTGCATAGAAAGAACCGGTAACCGCGGTGGCTCTAACCCTTTTCCCCTCGCGTGTGGTTTTAACTGGAAAATAGGCAAACGGGCCGTGTCACCCCCGCCTTTTTGCCCCGCAATCATCCAAAACCCGTCCATACCGTTTTTGCTTTTTAAGTGTCCTTCGGGTAATCTGCCAAACAGTTAACGAGCTGATTTTAAAAGCTTATCATCTGCTTCAGAACCTCTTGCACAAGGGGAGTAGGCCATGCCGCGTCTGCCGCAGTTTTTGAGGAGAGCAAGAGTTGATCGTCTCGGTGGAAAACGAATCGAAATGGAAATTGAGCGTTTCATAGAAGATCTCAATTTCTGGTTCGATAAGGTGTTTCTCTATCAAAAAGACAAAAAAGGCCCCGAGGCCGATCGGTTCATGAGAAAGCTCTCCGAAAGAGTCCAAAGCGAGCTTGAATGTATCAGTAATGACCGCGGGTTTGAGTGCGAAAAGCGTAAAGCAGGCTAAAAACGTGGAAGCGGTCGGCCCTTGCGGCGAAAGCCTGGTTCGAAATATCGTAAAATCTCATCTGGAACGATAAAATCCACGAAGCTTCCCCTACCCCCGGGATAGCGCTCTTTTAGTAAAGTAATCCTCCAAACGTGCTGCGGCCCTTGGGGCATCAAGGGGCGGCTCCCGTGGCATGCACCTTGCTCATCGGGTTGGTTTGAAACGGCCCCTGAAAAGGGACCGACCTGAGGCGGAAGCGGTCCGCGGGGTTTCATAAATTGAGGAGGATTATCGTGTTGAAGATAAAAAGTTATTATTGGGCCCTTGTTATTATTGTCGGTTTGGTTCTGTTTCTTGCGCCTGCTATGGCCCATGCCGCGGGAGTAAGCGTGGGCTTTGGCTTTGACGTCGGTTCGGGGTATGCCTCGCCGCCTCCGGTGGCCTACGGGCCTCCGCCCGTTGAGGAGGAGGCCCCTGCGCCCCCTGTGGCCGTCGAGCCTCAGGGGCCTCCTCCTGTGATAGTCGATCGGCCCTATCAGGCCATGCCTTACGGTGCTCCGGTCGTTGTCGAGCAAAGGTCCAAGGTCATGTACTATTACCCTTCCTACCGGCCCTATTATTCGCACCGGGTGGAGACACGCTCCGAGTACTGGGACGGGGGCCGCTATCGTGAGGACTATTACCAATATTGATTCGGCGATAGTGCGATTTTCCCTCTGATAAAAGCCGCGCTCCCAAGGCCCTTGGAAAGCGGCACAAAACCCCGGGGCCGGGAAAGCGTGGCCCCGGGGTTTTCCCCACGCATCCCTGTAACGATACTTTTCATTTCCCTGATCTTTTAAAACCCTTTAAGGAAACCTCTAACTTTCACGATATGAGTTGATAAGGGGTGTGTTCTGGCTTACTATCAACCGGAGTTGGTCATGCCCCTTTTACGGAATGCTTAAAGAACGTTTCGTTGTGCCTGCGCCTCTTCGCGTTGCACAACATGCCGAAAAACGGATTTTTACGTTTGGACGGATCGGGCCTGTTGGGCTTTCGTTCCGATTTGGCTTCGGGTAGAACATGACTAGTACAGACGACCTTTTGGTTGCAACGTGCAGGACCATGATAAGGACGATCCTTTCATGCCTGGATAACGCCACAAAGGGGACGATCTACAAGATCGGCCTCATGCCTGATCTTACGGCTGTTCGGGTTTTATCGGGCATTAGAAAAACCGGCTCCGACGAGCTCGAATGGGGTCTGCCCGCCGACTCGGAATACAATTTCCCCGGGAAAAAATGGGAGATGTACAGGGACCAGCCCGGACGCCCCCTGGAGGCGATGGGTTGGTGTGTGGAAAAGCAGAAGAGTTGGACTGCCGATAATCCCCTGGAAGACCCTCGCAGCGTTAGAAAGCAGATCTCGGGCATCCCCGAGGATGAATTCCACATGGAGCCGGTACTGGTTCGTAAATTGAGCCTCTACGGGCATTACCAAAAGCTCCGGTATCCTTTCGATTGGCAGGGTAACCCCATCTGGGCCGACTCCGAGTACGTGGTGAGCGCTGTTGTGAAAATCCATTTTCGGCCCGGTACCCTCAAAGCGGGCGATCGTTCGACCATTGCGGTACGAAACCTCGCCCGGAGCCTTGGTTCGGAACTGCTTTCCTTGTGGTTTAGGGAAAAGCTCTATTATGCCGGCAAGGAGTTTGCGCGCCAGAGGCTCCAAAGCTGCGAAATCCTTGCCCATGAACTTCGAAACACCCTGATAAAGCTGGGGTTTGTTTTCCCCGCAATAAACGCGCAGATAGGCATCCTCCGGGAAACCTGGGAAAAGCTTCTTAAAGACCACCTGCCCGAGCTTGAGTGGAAGGAGCCCCTTCTTGAAAAATTGTGCGGCGAACTGGACCGCAAGCTCCCCGAACTTGATTCTTCCAATGGGTTGCGCGAGATTGCTCAAAAGCTTCTAAATGAGCAGAAAGAACTTGAGATATTGCACTTGTCTCCTTTTCAGGAACGAGAGTGGCTTAAAAAGAAGATCGCGCCTCGCTGGAATATGCTCCTGACCGCCACCGACCTTTGGGAGAGCGGACAAATCACTGCTCTGCTGGCGCTTTTGGAAAAAACCTTTTCCACCGGGTTGAGCTTTGTTCCTTCATCCGATATTGACGGCCTTCCCGTGGAATTTCTTGCGAGGTGGTCAAAACTTGCCTACGTGCAGATCACTTCGGCAAACCTGGTCCGGTTGGACGAAGTGATCCTCCTGGTCGAAGAGCCCGCTATGCCGGTTTCTCATAAGGAGCAGATGCTGAGGGTGCTAAAATCCCTGAGGGCTATCGTTCAAACGATTCAGGAAGTCGAAGGCAAGACCAACAGCATTTTGCAGTCGCTGCGGTTTGGCAACCGGGTTGAAGATGAATATGGTTTTGGATCGGCTGTAGTGGATTTGAAATACGATGAAAAAATTGGAGTGGGTGTGTTTGAGTGAAAAAAGAGTCGCTGAATATCTTCCTTGGCTTCCACTAAAAAGTGGCGGGAAACATGTATAGGCGCTTTTTCGAAAAGGCCGCCGATCCTCGGCTGATCTCCAGTCGAGCCGGAAAGATCCTGGACGTAAACCGTGCCGGCGTGGAGCTTTTGGGGTATTGCTCCAAGCAGGAAGTGCTCGACCTTGAAAATGTGTCCGTTCTTTTTCAGGACTTTCGACAGGGACGCGGTTTTCAAAGCCTTCTGGAAACCGACGGCTGCCTTAAAGATTTTGAACTCTTTTTGAAAAAAAAGGACGGAACGGTCTTTTGCGCTGCGGTTACGGCCGCTCTTTGCTTCGCCGAAGACGGTTCGGTATCCTGGGAAGGCGTTCTAAGGGATCAGAGCGGGTTTAAAAAACTCCAGTGCGCCTTTGCGGAGGTCCAAAAACGCAATAAGGAACTCTCCGAGTCCGGTCGGCGCATCGGTGAGCTCAATAAACATGTGCTCGACATGCTGATGATAATGTCTCACGACATCCGGGGGCCTCTTGTTTCCATCGCCGCCACATTGAAGTTGCTCCTTCGCGGCTCTTTCGGACGTATGGACGAATCGGTATGGAATACCGTCTCGGATCTCATGGCCAGGGTTAAAAATCTTATTTCCATCGCCGAGGAGTGCCTTGGAAATGCTCATGCCGTCGATGGGACCGTTATCGCGGAGAGAGAAAAGATCGACCTGCGCCAGGACATCATAGACCCGATTCTCGATGAGATGTCCTGTGAAATCGAACAACGCCGGATTGTTATCGATAACCGGCTGGGGGCTATCCCGGTGGGGACCGTCCCCATCAGTTCCAATATGACCTGGCTTAAGGCGGTTTTTAGAAATCTTTTCAAAAACGGGATGAAATATGGCGGCAAGGGGTGCACGATCGCTTTTGGTTTCGAAGATCATGGAGATTTCTATCGTTTAAACGTCTATAATAGCGGTCCTTCGATTTCGGTTGAAAACAGGGAAAAGCTTTTTACCAAGTATTCTCATATGGACGAGGGGGCTGAAAAACATGAAGGCTTGGGCATGGGTTTGTACCTTATAAGGGAACTTATAAGAAAATACGAAGGAGATATGTGGTATGAGCCCAGGCCGGACGGGTCGGACTTTATTTTTGTCCTGCCAAAGCGTCGGGTCCTGGGGGCTGTTTGAAAACGTCCCGTCTGTTAGGATTGTGACATCATGGTTTCGGTCGCCGAGATTAAAAGGGCCGCCTCCGTTTTAAAGGGGCGTATCATCCGCACCCCTCTTGTATATTCGCCTACCTTCAGCAAGCTCTCAGGCTTTAAAGTCTATCTCAAGCTGGAAAATCTCCAGGTAACCGGATCGTTTAAAATACGCGGCGCAGGCTTTAAAATCCTGGCCGGAGCTAATTCTATCGGGCCTAAGGGGGTTGTCGCGGCCTCGGCGGGCAATCACGCCCAGGGGGTGGCCCTTGCCTCAGGCTGGGCTGGCCTGGCCGCGACAATCGTTATGCCCGAGTGGGCTTCGATCTCCAAACAGGAGGCCACGCGGGGCTACGGCGGACAAGTCATCCTGGAAGGCCGGAATCTCTCCGAAGCGATCGCAAAGGCCTTGGAGCTGGAAAAAGAGGGCAGGGCCTTCATCCATCCCTTCGACGATCCGGCCATTATAGCCGGTCAGGGAACCCTTGGCCTCGAAATCATGGAAGAGTTGCCCGATGTCGATGTAATAGTAGTTGCGGTTGGCGGCGGGGGGCTAATTTCGGGGATATGCCTGGCTGCGCGCGCTAAAAGGCCGGGGGTTCGCATTATCGGAGTCCAGGCCCAGGCCTGTCCTTCAGCCCTTGCTGCCCTTGAGGCAGGCCCGGACGCCAGGGTCGAGCCACAAAGCTCCATTGCCGACGGCATAGCCGTCAGGCAGATCGGCTCTATTCCTCTCGATATTATCCGAAGGCAAGTCGAACGGATTGTGCTGGTGGGCGAAGACCGTATCGCCGAAGCCGTTATCATGCTGTTGGAAAGAAAAAAGGTGCTTGCGGAGGGCGCTGGAGCGGTGGGGGCTGCCGCCCTTTTGGGCGGGCTCATCGAGGCTCCCCCCGGCTCGAAGGTCGTATTGGTCGTTAGCGGAGGAAATATCGATTTTTCGCTTCTCGACAGGGTTATTCGTAAAGGCCTTGCCTGGAATGGGCGCATAATGCGTTTTGGCGTCAAACTCGATGACGAGCCGGGCGCCCTTGCAAGGCTCCTGGTAATTATCACCGCAAAAAGGGCGAACATACTCCAAATCTATCACAACCGGGGCGGTCCGGATCTTCCTGTTCGAATAAGCCGGGTGGAACTCGAAATCGAGACGCGTAATTTTGCCCATATTCGGGAAATAGAATCAGCTCTTGGCGAGGCGGGATACACACTAGATCCTGGGGCCGGAAGCTCCTATCCATAGCGCCCTGCTACAGACTCAGACGATGGCCGTTTTCACGCAGCCATTTTCTTCTCTGCCGGTGGTCCGAAAGGATGGAACCGACCAGGTCCCAGTATGCGGCCGAATGGTCGTGATAGACGAGGTGGCAGAGTTCGTGCACGATGAGGTAGTCGAGCACCTCTTCTGGAGCCATTATGATATTCCACGCAAGACTGATTCGCCCGGTTGTGGAACAACTGCCCCAGCGCGATTTAAGTGTTTTGAGGCTGACCTGTCTGGGGGGTGCGCCGATGCGTGCCGCATAGAGCGCGGTCTTCTCCCCGATTTTGTCCATGGCGCGCGCGCCGTACCACCCCATAAGAAGTTCTTTTATCTTCCAGGGCTCCGCCGGGAAGTCCCGTACCGCTATTCGCACGCAAATACTGCCTTTATCCAGAACCACTTCCGTCGTATTGGCCCCTTCGACCCGCAGCCTGTATTCTTTTCCCAGGTAAAGGAGCATTTCCCCGGTTTCAAACCTCTTTACCGGCTTTTCCCTCTGTCTTTGCAGATTGGTCAGGAGAGCCTTGCGAATCCACTCCGCCTTTTGCTCGATAAATCGGTTGATCTTTACCCTGGCGCAAGTTGCCGGGGCATGCACTATGACGCGGTTATCGGGATGAACGGTTATGGAAAGCGTCTTTCTGCGTGGGCTGGTCTTGAGAGAATATGGGAAACCGAATTCTTCTACGCTTTTCATTCGTAAAACATATCCTGCGCGTGATGTTGAATTCGAAACACAAATAGCGCATTTTTTTAATAAAGGAAAGATTTTCATCTTTCCTGTAGCCCGCTCCATTGCATCTCACTTGCGCTTGCCAAGGGGGCCTGATCTAATTTGCCCTTGCTAAGAAATGCATAAATAACCGAAAATTGCTTTTCCCCTCACGCATTGCGATACCTTCCGGCAAGATGTTGTGGTTCACCTTTTGATGGCAAATTCCCCGATGTGAAGCGCCAACTTCTGTTTGCCGCAGGGATTCTTCAGCCCGAACACTTCCCAAATGAGCATGTTCAGTTCACTCTGATACTGCTCGTATTGCGGATTGGGAATGAGCCGGTAGATCTGTTTGGCCGTGATCACGATGCGCTTGGCCGGCTCACTGTCCGGATTCGGAAGGGGGAACTGCTCTACGTATTGGGTAAGGAACCGGCGTCTTCCCGCGTAGAGCTTGTTGTGGAACTTGTGATCGTAGAACTGCTCGATGAATGTGGAGTTGCCCACCGCAAGGGCCAACCAGAGCAGGTCCGCATTCAGCGAAGAGTCCAGCGTCAACCAGTAGCAATCACCGTTTACGATGGTTCCGTCCAGATCGATCCAGAACGTGGGTTGCTCGGTGATGTCACGCCAGACCAGCTTGGGCTTCCGCCAGAGATCGGGCTGCTGGGGAACCCATACCTCGAACCAATTACGGCCTGACTGGATCACATATTCTCGTTTCTCCAAAGTGGACCGGTGCCGTTCCAGGTACTGTTTGCTTTTGGGGTAGCCTTCTAGATCAACGGCCACCTTCCGCCCATTTACGGTCTCATGAGGGTAGAGCACCCAGCTCTTGGGCGGATTGGCTTTGAATCGCTGACCGATATGGTGAGTAGTGAGCTGTCGGAGCAACTCAGGCTGCTGGTCCCGAGGTCCCCAGTCTGAGCCGATAAAAACCTTGTCGGCGGTGGTCTTGATCCCCACTCGCACTTTGCCGATGCCGGAAAAGATCAGGGCGGTATGCTGCTTTACCGTGGCCAGCCAATCCTCATTGTTGTCGTTGGCGATACGCCACACTCCGTCCGCACTTCCCCCATGCTCCAGGCTTCCATGCTGGACCATCAAGCGTTGACCCCGCTCGGTTTGCACTACGCCCGATTGTTTGAGCGCCTCAATGGCGTTTCGGCAGGGATGGGCCTGCTGCTGACTGTTGGTCGTGTAGATCGAGGAAAATTGAGGAACTACGGATTTTTTCCCGCTCTTTCGCCTGAGCAGTAGAACTGCCGGCAGTACCGCCGCTTCGAACATCTTGGTGTCGCCCATGTCATAGACGTGCAGCACATCGTAGAGTTTCAGGATGTTCTCCCTGACCGATGAGCCGGATTTTGTGGTCATGAACCGGTTAGAGACGATGATTCCGAGAATGCCGCCGGGTTTCAGCACCTTGGCGATCCCGAGCAAGAAAGCATAATAAAGGTCTACTCTCCCGGTGAGTCCGAATTGCCTGGCCAGTAGTTGCGCTTTTTGGGCGCCCATGACCTGCGTGCGGACATAGGGAGGATTGGCGATCACCACATCATAGTGTGCTGGAGGCACGGGATTGAACAGGGTGCGGTTTCCACCCGCCGAATGGTGCTGCAGAACCACTGACAGAAAATCTTTGCATTCAATGGCCGTTTTGAGGGTCTGGAAGCGTTCCTTGAGCCGGGATCGGGCCAAATTGACGGCGCTGGGGTTGATATCAAACCCGAAGATCTCCAAATTCGAAAATCCCTGGTGGGTAAGTTCTTCGGCCAGGCATAACAGAAGTTCACCATCGCCGGCGCCCGGGTCCAGGACACGCAGATAGTCGCCTTTGGATTGAATTTCCAGCCCTTGGGTGATCAGCTCAGCCATGAATCCGGCGAGCAGATTTGGCGTATAATGTGAACCGGTGGTTTTTTTCTCGTCCGGCTGGGCTGTTCTCATCTACTCCCCCTCGTCTCTTCTGTTTTAACAAAAAAGTGGCCCGAATAGGGACCTCTTATACCAGACTCCAGGCTTTCCGTTGAGGTAAATGATAATTTTTAAAACGGAATAGCTTCGACCCGTATCGCCTGCTCGCTTTCTGGTTCCTCAGTAATCTTTGCTCCATCAGCCACCTCTGCTTTGGATTTGCGACTTTCCTTAATCATGGAGGGTCGAAAAAATCGTATTTTCTTCGATGAACGTTTCCATTGGGATCGAATATTTGATATCCTGTCCATTGAAAAATATCGTTTCTAATAGGTAAATACAACTATTCTTAGGCAGGAAAGGATTATGCCAATGACGGAATCGGCTGCTGAAGCATTAGCAAATCTGAGGAATATGTCACACTTTCAATGGTATGTGATTCCATTCCTTCTCATCGTCATATATGTTTATCATAACGAAGCGAGGCAAAAAAACTGGAATACTGTTTTTGCCGGACTGGCCCTATGGGGATGCGACTGGTTTAGTGAAATCGTAAATGGACTCGTTTTCCATTTCAGCCGCTACGCTCCTATATGGGGCACACCCGGCAGGTCGGCCTATATCATCCTTATCGGGCTCAATATAGAAATATGTATGATGTTTTTGCTCATGGGGATTGCCTGCGCGATTATACTGCCCGAAGATAAGAAGATCAAAATCCTCGGCCTGCCCAACCGCTGGTTTTTTATAATCTTCTTTAGTACCCTGTCCGTTCTGGTGGAAACCGTATTAAACCGCTTTGGGGCTCTTACATGGGATTATTCCTGGTGGAACGCACGAGAGCCCTGGCTTATATGGATTTTTGGCTATGCCTATTTTTTCGTTGTGGCCTATTGGGTCTACGATATGAAGACGATCAAGGCAAAAGCCGTGACCGTTGGCTCTTTACTCTCTTTTGATGCCGCCTGCCTGGTTGTTTTTATAGGAGTTTTGAAGTGGATTTGATGTCTACTCCTTTGGCCACCGTATCTAAAGGAGGTGCAGCCACTTGAGGTTTTAGAGGCAAAACCCGATACTATCCCGTCCATGCAGGTTAGATTGCCGGCACCATTACCGGTGCCGTTAAGTCCCGAAGGGGCGCCCTCTTTCAAATGGACCTACACGGGAAAGCACTGTGTGGCCTGATTATATAGCATTGAATCTAAGGGATCTCACACGAGCTAAGGCGGCATGTATTCCTCGCTCCCTTATATTCCTTCTTTTTCTCGGTCAACTTTTCGTGCCTTCTGGGCCTGGGACATGGGCGGCCCACTGTGGTAAAAAGGTGAAGTAAACCGTGATTCATGGGGCGGCGCGGATATCGAATCGGGCCTTGCCCGCAAATAGGAGCCGATAGCCCCATGTGTATGTCCGAGAAAAGATGTCCCTGGGTGGACGTGAGTAAGCCTGATTACGTGAAATACCACGATACCGAATGGGGCGTCCCCGTTCATGACGACCGTATCTTGTTCGAATTTCTTATCCTCGAAGCCTTTCAGGCCGGCCTAAGATGGTACACCATCCTCAAAAGGCGCAAGACTTTTCGCGAGGCCTTCGATAACTTCGATCCGCTCAAGGTCGCTCGCTATGACGAACCGAAGGTGCTCGAACTTCTTGGCGATCCCGGAATTATCCGAAATCGGGCCAAAGTGCTTGCCGCTGTCAACAATGCCCGCAGATTTCTCGAAGTACAGGAGGAGTACGGAAATTTCGATGCCTATATCTGGGGCTTTACCGATAACCGGCCGATAGTGAACGCTTTCCGCACCCCGGATGATTTTCCGGCGCAAACGCCCCTTTCCGGCTCAATAAGCAAGGACTTGGCCCGCAGGGGCTTTGTTTTCGTAGGCCCTACCATAATCTATGCCCACATGCAGGCGACGGGAATGGTAAACGATCACACCCTTGATTGTTTCCGTAGGCAACAGATCCTTTCGCTTTATAAACTCACAGAAACTCCCCTGGGCTAGCCGTGGATTTCCACGGAGAATAAATCAGCTAAAATGTAGAGAAATAGTGTAGTGTCCATCCGGAAACCCCTATTTTGCTGAATTATTTGGTAAAATAGGGCGTTTTACGTTGCATTTTTGCAGGCTTTCTGGCATTCTATTTTAGCTAACATTCGGATTTGTAAGGCAAAAACCATATCGTGAGCATCGAAAATGCGCCAAAAAAGAAGCCCTCAGCTCTCCGTTTTTCATGCCTTGGCCTCTACTGAAATCGGCCAGGAACTGGCAGCTATTTCTCTTGTCATCGATGAGACTCCTGAAATGCTCGACCCTATCTATCATGACTTGGTTGGACAGCGAAAAACCGATAACGGACGGACGGGCATGTCGGCCGAACAGGTTTTGCGTTGCGCCATCCTGAAGCAGTACCGAAACTTGACGTATGAGGAAATGGCATTCCATCTCTCTGATTCGGTGCCATTACGAACCTTTACCAGGCTTGAGCGGAGGCAGCGCCCCTCGGCCTCGACTTTGCAGGAGAACATCAAGTCCTTGAGCGAACAGACCTGGGAAGCGGTCAACAAGGCGATCATTACCCATGCTGCCAAAGTTGGAGTCGAGAAGGGACGAACCGTGCGAATCGATTCCACGGCGGTTGGGTGCGATGTCCACTATCCGACTGACTCCACGCTGCTTCAGGACGCTATCGGTGTCATCACCCGGCTTCTTATCGAGGGCAAGGCCCTTTTCCCTACCCCGTCCTATAGCTTGTGCGACCACAGGCGGGTGGTCAAAAAAAGAGTGCTCAAGATCAAAGACAGCCGGAAGGAAACGGCTCGCAAGGCGTGCTACAAGGATCTGCTTGACATTGCCGAGTTGGTTTGGGGCTACGGAGAAAGTGCGGTTGCGGTCCTGGCGGGGTTTGAATCGCCTGATCGGGAGCAAATTATCCATTCCCGTATGCTTGTCGAGGAACTGGAGCGAGCACTCGGCCTTCTGTCCCGAATCATAGACCAAACCCGGCGCAGGGTAATCAATGGGGAAAAGGTTCCGGCGAGCGAGAAGATCGTTTCCTTTTTTGCAGGGAAACGACCTATGGTCACAAGATTTTCCTTACCGGTGGACAAACCGGCCTGATTCTGGGTTGCCTTATCGAGCGAGGCAATCCCGCCGACACATCCATGTTTGCACCCCTCATGCACCAGCAGAAAGAAACCTACGGACGCTACCCCCCGCAGGTGAGCGCCGATGGTGGATTTGCCTCCGATATCAACCTTAAAGCCAGTAAATCCTGTGGAATCAGTGATATAGCTTTTGCCAAAAGGAGGGGGATATCGATCTTGGAGATGGTGAAAAGCACCTGGGTTTACAAGAAGCTCAGGAACTTCCGGGCTGGTATCGAAGCCAACATCTCCGTGCTCAAACGAGCTTTCGGCCTGTTTCGGTCCACCTGGTCCGGATGGCATGGATTTGTTCGATGTGTGCGAAGCGCCATCGTCGCATACAATCTGCTCATACTGGGAAGACTTTGGCCTACGCACCTGAATCCGTGAGTTTATAAATATCAATTATCTAGTCGTTACGCCTTTATCTAATTGTATTTATTGGTTATTCATGCCATTATATAAACCTCACAGGAACTCACTTGGGAGGTGAATCGTGAAGCAATTCGTCCTCGAACAATCGAAAAAAGAATTCTACACGTCTCACTCGGGTCTTGCCCTCGTGGGCCTGTGTCTGAATAAGTTCTGCTCGTTGCCGGCGAAGGCCCGGAATACATTTCCAGTCAGTTCCGGGGGGATTGGCCTTGATGATATCATCCGTAGCTATGTCGGGCTTCTCACGATCGGGGAAAGTGATTTCGAGGCCATAACTGATTTTCACGACGACGATCACTTCAGCCAGTCCCTGAGAGTTGGGCGCGTTCCGTCGGCGGAAACCTCGAGGCAGCGTCTCGACGAAGTTGCACCCGGCCTGCTTCGTATTGCAGATGCCTGCTCGGTGGAGTTTCTCAAAAAGGCCCGGGTGAGCATCTCGGCTTTGGATACAGGACACATCCCGGTTGACTGCGATGTGTTTGGCATGGACAACTCCAAGACCAAAAAGGAAGGCGTGTCGGGCATCTATACCGGGCATGACGGGTATGCACCCATAGCAGGGTATCTGGGAACCGAAGGTTGGTGCCTTGAGTTGGAACTGCGTCCGGGAAGCCAACATGGCCAGGAGGGATTCATCCCTTTTATTGTGCGGGTTCTGGAGAAGGCCCGCAGTCTTACTTCCAAAAATATCCTTGTGCGTCTCGACTCGGCCCACGACGCGATTGATACCCGTGTCACGCTGGCGGAGCGAAAAAATGTCAGCTACATCGTCAAGTGGAACCCCCGCAGAGAAGACCAGCGTGAATGGGCGGTTCGGATTTTCAGGGAAGGCAATGTCACTTTTCCCCGGAAAGGCAAAAGAATCGGTTTGCTCACTGTTCATCTGCAACAGGTTCACGAAGGCAAGACCTACAGGTTCAAAAGGGTCATGCGGGCGGTGGAACGTACCATTGATCGGCGCGGACAATGTCTTATGGCGCCCGAGATCGAAGTCGAAGGATGGTGGACGACACTGGACTTGCCAGAAAAAGAGGTGCTCGGGCTCTACGCCGACCGAGGCACGAGTGAGCAGTTCCATGCTGAGATCAAATCCGACATGGACATGGAAAGGCTCCCGTCTGGCAAGTTCGCCACCAATGCATTGATCCTCGCCCTTGGAGGATTGGCTTATAACATCTTGCGCGCCATAGGGCAGCTTGGGCTTGTTTCCGGGGAAACTCCCGTGCGTCATGCCGCCAAGCGCCGCCGGATAAAGACCGTAATGCAGGAACTGATGTACCTGGCTGCTAGGCTGGTCAAAACCGGCCGCCGCCTGAAGCTGGTGTTTAGCCGGCATTGCCCGGCTTTCAAGGCTTTCCAGACCGTTTACACGCGCTGGGTTTATGGCTGATTTCGAACCTGATGATCTTAGAAAACCGGAATCAATTGATGAAAGCCCAACTAAATGGATAGCTCCGTCAATTGGGAAACGGCAACACCCTTCCAGCCAAAGAGACCCCCGGAACGGCGCTATCGCCAAGTCCCACGTCCATCAACAACACTTCCTCCTCCCCGAAACTGGAAAGCGAAACTCCTCTGCCAACATATACCTTTTCAACCATGAAAATTGAAAAGTGCGAATCCAACATAGCCTGAAGGACCCGCATTTCGTCGAATTCCGGCGGAGGCGGCGTACGCTGTTAGCGGCGGCGTGAAAATGCAGGGAAAATGCCGGTTTGAAAATGTATTTTAATCGAGCCGCCGGCCCGAACATTTTGACACCGGCGGCGGTCTGAGTACCATCAGGATTCAATCTCGTCC